>NZ_JADPIY010000031.1:0-726 GCF_023073095.1 Bradyrhizobium sp. 44 | reverse complement strand
TCGGCAGCGCTGAACCCATTGACCTGGCGCCAATCAAGACCCCTAATTGCCTCGGGCAATTTCGAGGTGTCGAATGCGTACGCTGTGCGGCCGGTCCGCTCGCCGACGGCACCTTGTTCGACGTACTTCTGAAGCCGGTTCATTCGAGCCCCGATCGCTCCATCCCTGATGCGAGAATTCAACCGCAAAGGATGCGTCAAAGAGCCGGTTCCCGTGGAAGGCACTCTGCGGAGTGCCGCTGCTGCGAGGTCGACGCGGTCTGCGATCCAGTGCGGCGCCGCGCCCCGCCGAATGGGAGAAGCTTGCAGAACGAGCGCTCCACCGCCGCGGAATTTTCGACCGGTACGAGGAGCAGAGACAGTATTGCCCGTCGGCCGGACGATCCCTTTGCCGTACGGCACGTACAGCTATCTACGTGCATCTTCTCGACGATCGCATAGAGCAGCACGAAGATCGGCAAGAAGACGAAGGACCAGATCGCCGTTTGATCGGTTCTAGCGAACTCGCGTTTGGGTTGCTGTCGGTCGCGGAAGGTGGCGGCGCAACCATGTTTGCCCGCTTCGGTGTCATGCGGGCCTTGAACTGGCACCACGCCCCGGAATTCAACCCAAGGGCAAAGAGCCTCATTGGAGTCATCGCAAGCTGAAGAGGGATGAGTGAAAGAGGCCGCCGACTAAGGCGGCCTCTGGGGCTGGAAGCAACCGCTCGCATAAACGCGGGCGGGCA
>NZ_JADPIY010000024.1:0-2676 GCF_023073095.1 Bradyrhizobium sp. 44 | reverse complement strand
GCAGACATCCCTCAAACCGGCAGCGTAATTTCGCAGACGAGCCCGTCTTTGCGCCAATCAAAGCGAACTTTTCCCTTTTGCTGGGTAATCATTTGTTCGACGATACGGGTACCGAACCCCGTTCGCGTTGGTTCCAGCGCAACTGGACCACCGGTTTCCATCCAGAGTAGCCGGATTGTACCGGTAGCGCCGTGTGACCATTCCAAGCGGACGTGGCCTTCAGGCGTGGACAAGGCGCCGTATTTCGCGGCATTCGTCGCTAGCTCATGCAACGCTACCGCAACTGCCTGGGCGGCGTCTGGCGCTAATAGAGTTTGTGGACCATCTGTGAACGTTCGCTTCCCATCGGAATAGGGAGCTAGTTCCTGTATCGCAATCGCCGAAATTTCCGCACCAATCCAACGCGTTTCCACGAAAAGCGAGCAAACATTTGCGAGTGCCTGGATGCGTCCACCGATTACCTCTTTGAGGCCTTCAGGCGAGCTCGACTGAGATAGATTGACCGTTGCCATCGCGTTCGCGAGCAAGTTCTTGCTGCGGTGTTCGGCCTCCCGGGCCAAGGTCGCGATCAGCTCCTGATTTTTCTTCTGCTCGGTAGTATCTCTCGCAATCTTTGATGCGCCGACGATTTTGCCGTTTGCATCCTTAACAGGAGAAACGGTCAGCGACACGACGATCAAGCTGCCGTTCTTGCGTTGTCGAACGGTCTCAAAATGGTCGATGCGCTCACCACGTCGGACGCGAGTCAAAATCTCACGTTCTTCGCTTTGCCGATCCTGTGGGATCACAAGCGTAATCGGCTGACCAATGGCCTCGCTGAGAGAGTAGCCGAAGACGCGCTCGGCACCGCTATTCCAGCTTGTAATGATGCCATCGAGATTTTTGCTAATAATCGCATCATCACTAGACTCGATTATGGAAGCCAGCCAGCGCAACCTCTGTTCGCTTTCGCGAAGGGCCGCTTCGACCTCCCCAGGCGTGAGCGCAATTTCTAGATTGGCTTTCTGCGTCATTAGCACCCCTAGACACGGCCCCTTAAGGCAAGGCTATAGCACGTTGTTCTCGGCTAGGGAGGGTTTTGGATGGCCGCTTCGGGTCCGTCAGCCATCTCGCGGAGAACTCTCCGGGCCTCCAGAGTGCCGCTAAGGGCAGCTCGCTCTGCGCAAATCCTTTGAAGCTTTCGAAAGTCGCTCATGGCTGGCCAGAACCACGGGGGGAGACTATGTTCAAAATAGCACACTAGGACACTGCCGGATCTAACTTAGGACACTCGTGGTCAAATACCGACCGAGAACGCTGCGAACCGCGGCTGCGCCACGTCAACTTCCTCTTTGGGTCCGTCGTCGAGAGCTTTTACCGCTGGACGGTCTGTACGAGCAGAAGTTGCTAGCGGGCCAAAAGAGGCCGATTAGTCGAGCTGGACGCCTCGCCAGATGCGGCCAGTTCGTGAGCACATGTGAAGCGAAGCAAAACGCTCGTGGCGCGGTCGGTCGTCCGATGCTGATGAAAGTGAGTGTGAATGACTGTTTTCTCGGGCTCGGTATTCGCGATGGAAGTTGACGGCAAAGCTACGTTCGCGTTCGAGGCGAAGAATTTCCGGGAAGCCTGCGAGTTGTGCAAAGAGGACTGGGTTCGTGACGACTTGACCGCGATTACATCGAACGGCCTCCCGCTTTGCTCCTCGACGGCCAAGTTGACAGTTCGCAGAGCTGACGAAGCCGAGATTGTCATCTATCGAGACGCAGCTATCCAAGCTCAGACCGAAGACTTGGTCCTGGCATATCTTGTCGATTTGGATCGAGCGTAGCGACCTTCCCTGTGGCGCTCCCTTCTAAGAAGAGAGGGACATCCATCTACTACTTCTGCTCTGGGTCAAAAAGCGAAGACTGTTCCTCGATGTCGTCTTGACCATCTGGCGCAAATCATCCTCGCACTTATTGTGGGCGGCGGGGCCCCCGGACTGGTTCTTTGTCAGCCATGGGTGGCATCCTAAAACACTGGCGGCCGGCGCCCACTGAGGTGCCTTAGTCTCTGTCCATTGAGAAACTTACGGATGGCCATGCTTCTTGTTCGGGGGGAAAGAGGCCACCTTACGAGCGCCGTCCCATAGCTCAACGCCGCAGCCATCCACAAAGCGTTGCGCCTCAACCACAGCGGCGTCGTCATCGTCGCACTCGATAATGTCCGGCATACTTTGGATGTGGCCGGAGTCGTCAACTCGGTAAACGCGGTATCCCGCCATAGCCCCCACCGTGCATTGCGGGGGGAACTCTAGTGCTCAGAACGGAAGTAGGCCACTCACAAAACCACGGAAGTGGAAAACTGACTCCGACAACTGGGACGGGCTTACTCTTTGTCGTTCCGATAAGCTCTGAGTTCCACGCGCATGGTGGCGCTTTCGAGGTGGCTAGCCGACAAGCCCTGCGGACTTCCTCGGAAACACGCGCGAGGACTTCCCTCTGCGCCCTGAGCTGGCGGGCTTCGTCGATAGCAAGTTCGGCGCGGGTGAGTACGGAATCGGGCATCCGCCGAAAATGCTCCGGCGCAAACTAAGTTGCTATTTCATATGTTTAGTTCGCAGATCACGCCGCCGCGAAAATCAAACTAGGCCACTGCGGATGGAAACAGGCCAGTACCAGGTTGAGGATAAGAACAATTTAGCAACCTAAAACCTTT
>NZ_JADPIY010000012.1:0-746 GCF_023073095.1 Bradyrhizobium sp. 44 | reverse complement strand
GGTATGCAGCCCATCAGCGAGACCGCTCGGTGTGAACGCCCAGTTCCCGCTCCCATCCGCCAAACTGGTGGTTGCGATTAAAGTCCCATCGATGGTGAAGTGCACCGTGGTGTTTGCCAGGCCCGTCCCGGTCAGCGCAGCGTTCGAAGTGATCTGGTCAAGCGCCGAAGACCCGGTATCGGAGGTCAGATGCTCCGTCACGGCCGGGCCGGTCGTGCTGAGCGTGTAGACAACGGCATTGCTGGTCGTCGTGTTGCCGGCAACATCGCTCACCCTGGCCGTCAGCGAGTTGCTGCCATTGCCGAGCGTGACGAGGCTGCTCCAGCTGCCGTCGCCCAGCACGACGGCGGTGCCGATCGTGGTGGTCCCGTCCAGGATTGTGACGGCGGCCCCGGCATCGGCCACATCGACCGTACCGGCCAGAGTCTGGCTGGCCTGGTTGGTCGCTCCGCCGGTGCTGGTGATCGTGATGATCGGCGCCGTCGTATCGATCGTCACCGCTTTGCTGGCGGTGGTGCCGATGTTGCCTGCGGTGTCGATGATCCGGGTCTGGTAGGTGAAGCTCGCCGGATGGACGACGCCATCGACCAGGCTCCACGTCGTTCCGGTGTTCTGGACCACATCCGCCCAGGTGGCGCCGCCATCGCTGGAGACCTGGATCTTCTCGCCGGCGCCCAGCGCGCCATTGCTGCCGGAGACCGTCAGCGTGGTGTCGCTGGTGACGAAGTCGCCGGCGGTGCCGGTAT
>NZ_JADPIY010000003.1:0-4557 GCF_023073095.1 Bradyrhizobium sp. 44 | reverse complement strand
TCGTCAACGATCACCCGAATAGCCAGATCGACGAACTGCTACCCTGGGCCTATCTCGCTACCCCAGAACGCTGGCGCGTGGCCTGAGAACATCGCTTACACCTGCTGCCTGACGTTCTCATAAAGAAGAAGAACGCTGACGTCGCTCAACTGCTCAAAACTCATGCAGGCCAACAGTATCGAGGAGGGCGAATGTAGTCTACCAGTTCAAGCGTCGAAGAAAAGAAGGTGCCGGTTGAGAGGAATTGAATTGAAACTCCAATATCTGCCATAAAGGTGCGACGCTCTACCACTTAACTGATTAAACCTTGACCTTCTCCCAACGCCAGATTGGCTCCTTGCCAACACTGCGAGAGTAAAGGCTGAACAGTCGTTTGACGATCGCGCTTCCTCGACGATGGGTTCCTTCGACCTCGACGTGCACGGGCGCTGAGGCCCGGAAAAGTAAAATTTCTCCGGCATGCCGCAACAGCGGCAGGCTGCTGATCAGGTTGCAAATCATGATGCCGACTTTCGGCGAGATGCGATGTACCAATGGAACGCGCGGCCGGACGGGCCAACATTTAACCTTCCCAAAATAGGCTCCTGTCTCGCGCTTTATCTTGTCGATGCCGAAATGCTCGATGAAGATACCGCCGGCCTCGTACCTTGTCCCAGTCGGAAGGCCGAGAGCTCGCCGAAAAAGGTCGTCGTACTCGGTGCTGCCGACGAACCAGCCATCGGGCTTAAGCGACTCGGAAATTGTTCTGTAGAGCGCGGTGCGCTGTTCGCGGGAGTCCAAAGGCGTAGTCGACAGCGTCCGATCAAGGACCAACGGGGCCAACCGAACCTTGCTCGCGTCGGAATGAATAAGCGCCACTCTGGATCGGAAGTCCTTCATGAGGGCTTCGTTCTGAGGATATGGAGTAGGCGCGCGACCGGTCTTAAGGCGCTCGTTCAGTTTCTTGAGGGCGTTCACCGATATGTCGATTGCGATGATGCGGGCTCCTCGTTGAAGCATCAGAAGGGTAAACCTGCCGTCCCCACAGCCGACCTCCATGATCAAGTTGTTGCGCTTGATGTCGATGGCGCGCAGGAACGGTGGGATCTCGATGAAATCGGAGAGTTCGGACCTGGAGCAGGGAGAATAGTCGGAGGCCTCTGCATACTCGGTGTCGCGCAGGGCCATTTCGTGCGCGTCTTCATCGCTCGCATCAGAACTGATGAGCCGGGCGATACCATCGCTTATGGCGAACTTGGACTGGCACTTCGAGCATGTCAGTTTGGCGCTGCTGATCCCCATGACGCCGCAGACCTCGTCGCTGGTAACCAGCACCTCGCCGTCCTTGCTGCATCTCAAGAAATCCAGCATGTCACGCGGAAATTCAGGGGCTTCGATGCCTTGCGTCATCATGACGTCCCCGCACAATAAACTTGACCAAAAGCGAATGTTACCGACGACCGTGCTTGAAGCTGATGCGGGGCTGTGAGCACGGTAAAGCCTAGATTCATTGGCAGACGCTCAGGACGAGGTTGTTGCAGGTGCGCCTGGATGTGTCGCTAGTGTGTCGAACGGCGCGGCCGGCAAGTTGAAGACGAAGCCACAGTGCCCGAGAAAAAACGACGAGGAGCCTAGTGCTCAACGCGCCTCTTGTGCGGAGCCGAACCACGGAAACACGAACTCAGTTCGTAAGGCGGGCTCCTAAAAGCCGGACTCTATCTTACGGGTTTGAGCCATTGTCGGGTTTAAGAAAGCTTTGCGTGTCCTAAAAAGAAGGCTTCTCTCGCGATTAATCAAATGCTAATAAAATAAAATTGAATATTTTGCAAATGTTTCTTCAGGGGGCGCAATTTGAACACCCCATCGCAACCGAACTACGAACCTGCGGGGTTTGAGTTAGCGCGGGGGTCCTTCAGTTTGCTGGAGCCTGGCCCAGCCAACACGGTGATCATTTCCGATGCGCATCTGATGTTCTCGGGCGAGTATTCACGCTCGGGCCATGATCTCATTATCTCGGATCTCGACCAACGTGTCACAATCCAAGGTTACTTTCACGGTGAGAAGCGCCCGTCGCTGATTTCGGCAGACGGTGCTCTACTCGATGCAAGAGTGGTAGAAACGCTAACTGGCTATCAAACCTTTGCTCAAGCTGCCGGAAATGCCGCATCGGCTGCAAAGGTGATAGGCCATGTCGCCACTGTAACGGGAAGCGCCAGTATTGTTCGGAATGGCGTTACCATCGAGGCAAATAATGGAGACGTCGTTTATCAGAACGACGTCGTGCAAACCGGAAGTAGCTCGACAATTGGTCTGGTTCTGATTGACGGCTCAACGTTCAATCTGAGTGCCAACGCGCGGTTTATGTTGAATGATTTGGGATACGAAGAGCAGAATAGTGCAAGCGGTACCTTGGTCAGTCTGACTAGTGGTTCCAATCATGCTCTTTTCACGCTTGTCCAAGGCGCGGCCAGTTTCGTAGCAGGCCAAGTCGCCAAGACCGGCGACATGCAAGTTGCAACGCCTTCTGCTGTGATCGGGATCCGCGGTACAGCAGTCATTCTCAACGTCGATGCGGTGGATGGGCAGGTCTCGATCTCCGTTGCCGATGAGCACGATGGTCAGGTTCATTCAGTCCAGGTCTTCAAGTGCGTTCCAACGAGCGTACTTCAAGGGGCATGTGTTGCGGGAGACGCGATCGGGATAGTTACCAGCAATGGTCCATCGCTGACCGTAACGCCAGCTGCAAATTTTGAAGTGATTACCCAGGACGTCAGCAAGAGCCAGAGCCAAGTTGCTCAGGAGTTCAGCGCATTTCAGCAGGTGTTGACGACCTACGACATCGGCAAACAGCTTGCTCCGAATACTCCGCCACCAAGTGACGGCAAGCGAGGCGATGTCGATACGAAGACGCTGCAGAAGTTCGCTGGAAGTCCGCCGGCCTCACCCACCGAGGCGTCGACTACCGTCATTGCAGACGATGTGAAGGGGCAGGCTAGTGGTGGATCGATCGCTCCTACTTCTGTGACGCTCGCGTCTATCACAGGAGGTTCTGCGCCAACAACGAAGCCGGCTGTCTCTTCCGACAACACGCAAGTTTTCGTCCCGATTTCGTTCCGACCTATAGTTATCGAAAGCGCAGGAGGTTCAGTCAACCAAGGCCATCAGACGATCAGCGGAACCGTTGATCCGGCCCTTGTTGGGTCCACTCTGACGCTGTACGACACCTATGACGGCGTCACTACGCAAATCGGAGCGGTTACCGTTGGTTCTGGCGGCGTTTGGACTAAGACAGTCACTCTGGCGGGCGATGGCGACCATAGCATCGTGGCGTCTAATCCTAGCACTAATCTCAAGACGAGCGCGCCTGTTGTTTTCACGCTAGACACGACGGCACCGACGGTCGCGATTACCAGCGCCGGGGGTCCGATCAACCAGGCGAGCCAGACCATCACCGGTTCGGTGGACGTAGCCGACGCCGGCGCCACCGTGACGATCTTGGACGGCACCATCCCGATCGGCACCGCCATCGTGCGGCACGACGGCGGGTGGAGCAGCACTGTCACTCTGAATCAGGGTAGCAACTCGCTGACAGCCAAGGTGAGCGATGCCGCCGGCAACACCGCAACCAGTGCCGCGGTGGTCTATACGCTCACCAGCACCGGCCCGACGGTTGCGATCACGACAATCGAGGGCGGCGACAATCTGATCAACGCATCGGAAGCCGTAGGCGGCATCCAGGTCAGCGGCACCGCGGAGATCGGCTCGACCTTGACTGTCAATGGTGCGGCGGTGACGCTGGACGGGAGCGGCCACTGGATTACCTCGATCACACCTGCCGGCCAAGGCGTCTTCTTTGTAACGGCCATAGTGACGGATACGGCCGGCAAGACGGCTTCGACGTCGACGGCACTGACGATCGATACGACGGCGCCGACCGTTGCGATCACCAGCACGGGCGGACCGACGAACCAGGCGAACCAGACCATTGCCGGTACGGTCGATGTGGCCGATGCCGGGGCCGCCGTCACAATCCTGGACGGGACCACCACGATCGGCACCGCCGTCGTGCTGGGCGACGGCAGCTGGAGCAGCCTCGTCACGCTCGGCAATGGCAGCAACTCGCTGACGGCCAGGGTGAGCGATGTTGCCGGCAACACGACGACCAGCAATGCCGTTGTCTACACGCTCAGCACGACCGGCCCGGCCGTGACGGAGCATCTGACCTCCGATACCGGGTCTTCGGCGCTTGACCAGATCACTTCGAACGCTGCGCTGACCGGGACGGGCCTGGCAAACACCACGGTGCACTTCACCATCGATGGGACTTTAATCGCAACCACCAGTTTGGCGGATGGGAGCGGGAACTGGGCGTTCACACCGAGCGGTCTCGCTGATGGGCTGCATACCCTCGTGGCGAGCCAGACGGACACGTTTGGGAATACGGGCAGCGCCTCGCTGATCTTGACGCTCGACACCACGGCTCCGTCCGAGGCGCTGGCGATCACGGCGATCAACCAGGATACCGGCACCGCCGGCGACTTCGTCACCAGCGACACCACGCTGACGGTCTCCGGCAGC
>NZ_JADPIY010000016.1:0-1154006 GCF_023073095.1 Bradyrhizobium sp. 44 | reverse complement strand
TGCCCCATGTGGTCCCCCAACCCCGTGGTGCGCGATCAGAGGGTGATGCCCTTGGAAGGCCGCCGATCGATGTCCCGCGATGTACGCGACATCGGAATAGGATTCCATTCCGGACGACTACGGATTTTATCGCGCTTGCATTTGCGCGGTGCATCGGCCTGCACGCGCAGTTGCCGTTGAATCATTGCAAGCGCGCGACGGCAGTGGCCCTGGATCATGCTGGCAGCGGCGACCACCATCGAGAAGGCGCTATCTTCGGGCTACGAAGAGCCCGCGCCGGGAGCAGGGGAGCCCTGTCCGGCTCAAGTTCCCGTTGCGCGCGTTCCCCCCGTGCGCTATCCGGCCGGAAAGGCCTGAGGCGGCTTCGAAAATCGCCCGCCCGGCCAGCCAAACCGAGGACGGAAACCGCCATGCCAGCCTATCGCTCCCGCACCACCACCCACGGCCGCAACATGGCGGGCGCCCGCGGCCTCTGGCGCGCGACTGGCATGAAGGACGGCGATTTCGGCAAGCCGATCATCGCGGTGGTCAATTCCTTCACCCAGTTCGTGCCCGGCCACGTCCATCTCAAGGACCTCGGCCAGCTTGTCGCCCGCGAGATCGAGCAGGCCGGCGGCGTGGCGAAGGAGTTCAACACCATCGCGGTCGACGACGGCATCGCCATGGGCCATGACGGGATGCTCTACAGCCTGCCGTCGCGCGAGCTCATCGCCGACAGCGTCGAGTACATGGTCAATGCGCATTGCGCCGACGGGATGGTCTGCATCTCCAATTGCGACAAGATCACCCCCGGCATGCTGATGGCCGCGCTGCGGCTCAACATCCCCGCCGTGTTCGTCTCGGGCGGACCGATGGAGGCCGGCAAGGTCACGCTGCAGGGCAAGACCAAGGCGGTCGACCTGATCGATGCCATGGTCGCAGCCGCCGACTCCAAAGTCAGCGACGAGGACGTCAAGGTGATCGAGCGCTCGGCGTGCCCGACCTGCGGCTCGTGCTCGGGCATGTTCACGGCCAATTCGATGAACTGCCTCACGGAAGCCCTTGGCCTTGCGCTCCCCGGCAACGGCACGGTGGTCGCGACCCACGCCGATCGCAAGCGCCTGTTCGTCGAGGCCGGCCACACCATCGTCGATATCGTGCGCCGCCACTACGAGCAGGACGACACCAGCGTGCTGCCGCGCAATGTCGCGAACTTCAAGGCGTTCGAGAACGCGATGACACTCGACATCGCGATGGGCGGCTCGACCAACACGGTGCTGCATCTGCTCGCCGCCGCCCATGAAGGCGAGGTCGCGTTCACCATGCAGGACATCGACCGGCTGTCGCGCCGCGTGCCGGTGCTGTGCAAGGTCGCGCCGTCGGTTGCCGACGTGCATGTCGAGGACGTGCATCGTGCCGGCGGCATCATGGGCATTCTGGGCGAGCTCGACCGCGCCGGCTTGATCGACACCTCGGTCTCGACCGTGCACGCGCCGACCATGAACGACGCGCTGGAGCGCTGGGACATCAAGCGCTCTAGGAGCGAGTCCGTCCGCACCTTCTTCCGGGCTTCGCCCGGCGGCATCCCGACCCAAATCGCCTTCAGCCAGGAGCGTCGCTACGACGAGCTCGATACCGACCGCGAGAAGGGCGTGGTCCGTAACCTCGAACACGCCTTCAGCAAGGACGGCGGTCTCGCCGTGCTCTACGGCAATCTCGCGCAGGACGGCTGCATCGTAAAGACCGCCGGCGTCCACGCCTCGATCCTGAAATTCGCAGGCCCGGCCCGCGTGTTCGAAAGCCAGGACGCGGCCGTGGAAGGCATTCTGGGCGGCAAGGTCGTTGCCGGCGAGGTCGTGGTCATCATCTATGAAGGCCCGCGCGGCGGCCCCGGCATGCAGGAGATGCTGTATCCGACCAGCTATCTGAAATCGATGGGCCTCGGCAAAGCCTGCGCGCTCGTCACCGACGGACGCTTCTCGGGCGGCTCGTCGGGCCTGTCGATCGGCCATCTGTCGCCGGAAGCGGCCGAGGGCGGCAACATCGGCCTGGTGCAGACCGGCGATCGCATCGCCATCGACATCCCGAACCGCAGCATCACCCTCGAGGTCTCCGACGACGAGCTGGCCAAGCGTCGCGCCGCCGAAGAGGCGAAGGGCGATGCCGCCTGGCAGGCGATCGGCCGCAAGCGCAACGTCTCGACCGCGCTGCAGGCTTACGCTGCGCTCACCACCAGCGCCGCGCGCGGCGCGGTGCGCGAGGTCAAGCGTCGCGTGAAGTAATAGCGTCACGTGCCGGCGTGATCGCAAGCATCACGCACCGCGCATGGTCAACAAGTTCTGAACGGCCGGCGCAAGCCGGCCGTTTGCATTAAGGATGCCCCGACGAACTTCGGCAAAGCAAGGTTTTGCGGCGTATACTGGCAGCGACCTTCGCAAATCCATTTTGGCAATTGGGGCACCACAACAATGTCTCGCACTTTCGCTGTCGTTTTCTCGACCGTCGTCGCTGCGATTTCCATGACGACTGCTGCTTCCGCCGGCTGCTACAATTGCTACACGCCGCCGCCGTGCACGACCTGCTACCAGCAGCAATACGTGCAGCCGCAATACCGGACTGTCGACGAGACCGTGATGGTTTCGCCCGGCTCCGTGGTGGCGCACCGCGCGCCGGCGCAGTACCGCACCGTGATGGTGCCGCAGACCGTGATGGTGGCGCCGCCGAGCGTCCAGTACGAGCGCATCCCGCCCCAATACGCCACGCGCCAGCGCGTCGAGATGGTCCAGCCGGGCTATTCCTATTACGCTCCGGTGCAGATGGGCTGCGCGTCCTGCGGCTACTGAGCTAAAGCAACAATGAACGGACTTGCCCGGCGCTCCCTCGGGGGCGCCGCTTTTCTTTGCAGCTGGCAAACGAGGCCCGGAAAAGGAAGCGACTCCAAACCGGGCCTCGCAACCGGCGACGCCCTGGGAGATGTCGCCAGTGTCCGGATTGCCGAGAGGGCACAGGGTAAGGGAACAGGCTGACGCTCGCCTGACAGATCCGATGCCGGGGAAAGGGGCGGGCGCCAACTTCGCGTTGCTATGCGCCGTCGACTGCGTTAAGCGACAGCCATTCCGGACTTGGAAGGGTGGCCGAGTGGTTTAAGGCACCGGTCTTGAAAACCGGCGTGCCCGCAAGGGTACCGTGGGTTCGAATCCCACCTCTTCCGCCAGTCCCGCGCCAAGTCGTTGATCTTCCAGAAACTCAGCAGTTCCAATGGCTTCCAGTTGATGGGTGCTACGGTAAACTGCTACAGCGAGCCCATGGAAGACGTGCCTCATCCTCGACTACACAAGCGTAAAAACACCTATTACCTCCGCGCCTCGTACCCCGCCGATCTGCTGCATCTGTTCAAGGGCAAGGAACGGTGGAAGTCCCTTGGGACCTCTGACTACCGCGAGGCGGTACGGAGGGTCCGGGCTGCGAGTGCGGACTTCGACGCCGAGATGGAGCGCCTGAGAGCGACCGAGGCCGGCCCCTCCGCGAACCTCTCTCAGAGGGAGATCGTTCGACTGTGCGGGAAGGCTTACGAGTTCGCCATCCGCCGATGGGAAGACCAGCCGGGTGGGGCGGTGGTCTACGAGAAGATCATCGACAAGATGTCGAGGACGGACACCGCTGCCGACTTGGAAGCGGAGATTGGCCCCCATCTCGCAGAGTTACTCAGCCGCTCGTCAACCGTTGGGAAGATCGACGAGGATAGTAGGGCGCGGTTTCTGCCTGCCTTGCGCGACACCATCCGAGATGCCGCTACTACACTCCGGCGTCGCGCCAACAACGATTACGGTACGGACCACCTCGTGAACCGCTTCGGAGGAGCGAACAAGAAGCCTGCTGGGGGTCTCAGCCTGCGGCGGCTCATGGACGACTACTTGGCTGATCCAAGCGTCAGGCGCGGTGAGAAGACGCTGCTCAGCTATCGTATCCTGTTCGACGCTATCGAAGAACTCATGGGACCGGACAAGCTGGTCCGGGATGTAACCCGAGAGGACTGCAAGCGGGTTCGATCTCTGTTGCAGACGATCCCCAAGAATGCGCGGAAGGTCTACCCGGGCAAGTCGCTGTTGGAAGCCGCGCGACTGGCCAAGATGGAGGGCAAGCCGCTCATGTCTGTCGGAACGGTCAACTCGTACCTGAACAACCAATCATCGCTGTTCAACTGGGCAGTCAATGAGGATCTTGCAGACCGCAACCCGGCCAGAGAATTGCAGTTGGCCGACCCGGTCAAGGACAGGAACAAGCGTAAGCCGGTGCCGCTGCACGATCTACCGAAGCTGTTCCAGATGCCTCTCTACACCGGCTGTGTTGACGACGAGAACGGTTACGCGAAACCGGGCACGAGCCACCCGAGGCGTGGTCGCTTCTGGGTGCCGCTGCTCGCGCTCTTCCACGGATTGCGCCAAGGCGAAGCGTGTCAGCTCCACAAGACGGACGTTCGGCAGATCGGCGGCGTCTGGTGCCTCATGCTCTCCGAAGAGGACCCCAACGAGATGGAAGTCGAGGACAGGAAGCGGATCAAGACTGAGGCCGGTGAGCGGTTCGTGCCGCTCCGCTACTACTTCGGAGACGACGATGACTGACATCGCCCGGTGGAAACGTCGCGTCGCTCGCAAGGCCGAGGTCAAGGGCCGCGCCCAAGAGCCCAGCCACATGTTCAAGATGTGCCGTGTGGTCGGCTGCAAGAACACGGCCCGAGCTGGAACCGGAGACGGCCTCGATACGCGCTTCTGCAGGTCGCATGCAGACCACCACGCGCGGCACGGTAGCCCTTATCGGTCGAGCTTCAAGGCCAGCGAGATCAACCCTTATCGTCGAGCGGCCCTCGAGTGGCTCTTGAACAACGAGGTAGACAAAGTTGTTGCGAATGCGGTTCAACGTGTCCGCAGTCTCTATGAGCGTGCGGGGCCCCACGTCGAGGCGTTCCGGCTTCGAGGCTTGTCACCAGCAAACCGAGCCAAGGCGGCATGGGCGCGTCTACGGCACCACGGCGTAGATCCACGCATGGTTGTCGCCGCATCCCTTGCGAGCCACCGCACTTGAGTCTCATCAAAACCGAGCCGGCGAGCCTTCTGGATTTCATATTCGAACACAACTCGCTCGCCAGCATCTCCGACCTTCTTTGATTCCTTCGACAGACGATGGCGGCCGTTCCCCGAACCTGTCGCTCTGGCCTTTCGAGGCGCCCGAGGTTCAAATGTCTTCACGGTTGGCACAGCCTGTTCTGCAACAGGGGCAATTTCCGCCTCTAGCAGCTGCTGCAAATCTGGAAGGAGCGGATTACTTACCAGGTCCCGGTACAGTGCCAGCATGAAGGCGTAGTCGGCGACGAGTTGCGCATCATCAGGTAACGCTTCCAAGTCATACTCTATTGCCGCGATGCTCGACTGCTCGTAGTCGAAATGCATCCGGTCTCGCGGCTCGGCGGCAAGATTTAGCGGCCCGAAGTGGAGGATTCTTCCAGGGTGAACCAAGCCGCCGAGGTGTGTCGCGGCGGCGCGGAGCGCTATATGGCGCTCCTGGACTGAGTTGAAGTATTCCCCGAATTGGGTCGTACCGAAAGCTAGGGAGAGATAGAGCCGCCTGAGATCGACCGAAAAGAGGTAGACTAAGTAGAATCCGTGGGTCGCTGAGTTGGTAACACTGCGATCGAACGTTGCCACCCAAGGCGCTGAGGTGATATTCCCTCTGCCCGTAGAACCCTCTATTCGGTAAGAAGGACCGGCCGGAGTGTGGCGCTCGAGTTCTTGGCGGAAATCTCGCACGACTAATGTGTATTCGGGATGCGCCTTCGATACCGTCCCTAATGCTCGATAGTCCGCCCAACCCGCCCTGACGCCGTTGATGACTTTGTTTAGGCTCACGCCGTTAGCTCCCCTCTAGGATCGTCCCATCGCGTTTCCGCCCGGCTGAAGACCCCCTCAGTTGGGCGTCGATCCGGACCGCTCGCAACAATGCAGATTGATCTCCGGAAATTCGTCAGCCGACACCGTCTCGCATCTGGAGGTTGCGGACGTAGCATTCGCGTGCGCGGAAGCGAACTTAGTCTTTAGTATCAACAAAGCGGTGAGAGCTGATGCCAACGCGTCCCGCCCGTTCCTCCCTGACTTCAGTCGGCAGACACGCAAACGGGGGAATCTGCGATTTGGGGCCTGCTCTTTCTCGAAACAAACGGCTCTAAACAATTTCGATTGGTCCATCGTTTTCGCAAGTGTAAAGAATGCCCCCTGATAATCGGAATGGCTAGTCAATTTGGCTAGTGCACAAATTTAATAAGCGGCGGCAACGCTTCGCGGGGAGGGCGCGTCCGCGTGTGTGAGAGCTGCAGGGTTGAGGAGTTCAGCTGTTGCGCCGTCGCCGATTGTCCTTGATTTCGCTGGGCCGCAATCTCGTCCAAAACTCAAGATTACGGTTACGCTCTTTGTCGACCTCATAGCGGCTTTCGCTGTACATCCCCATGGGCGTCGCAGCGTCTATTTCTTCCAGCGGCGTGCCCAGGATCAAATCGGTTCCGACGCGATCCCACCAATCATTCGCATCGTTGAATGGGTTGGACGGCGTTTCGAAAAGCAGTTTCAAGTCGCGCAGGGTGTCAAACGACTTGGTTTTGTGGCGGTCGGCGAAATGCAAAGCTATTTGAATTAGGATGATGCCGCCGATTGAAAGATTATTGTTGGTTGTGACAGATAACCCATGTTCGTTGCGATCAAAGTCGAGGGCAGTGCAACTTATTATTTCAGGATGCTGATTGGATGCATGTCTGCCGTGCTTGCGATCGTAATCCTTTACCCAATTGAAGTCTGCCAACCCGTCAGGTCCGAATCTGTAAAGGATAGGACGTGGAAACGTCACTTTATAGATCATCGCAGTAGTCCTTATAAATCCGCGCGGCGTCATCGTCTGATGTGGCCTGCAAAATGGTTGCCTTCGTCCCGTAGAGCAATGTGGCTATGTCTTCACGCAATTTCGGGCCGTATCCTTCAATGATGCGCGCGTATGCCTCGCCGTCACGGTAGCGCTGTAAGAAATCGTTCTGTCGCTGTCGCCAACGCTCGTAGTGAGCGCGCTTGTCGACGGTAAGATGTTCGATCCTCGCAGCCAGGGAGGCGTCGGGCTTAATCGCTGTGGCGAGAGCGGCCAATCGTCGCTTATCGCGCTCAGTCACGCGCACGACTATTTGCCCGGCTGCTGCAATAGCTTTTCAAGTTCAGATAGACGGTTGCGCATTTCGGTGATTTCGCTGATCTCTGCCAATTTTGCTAGCGTTCCGCTCATCTCCTTCGCTTCGGCGGTGCTGATATCACCATTCTGTAGCGCTGCCTTTACGTCGGCCGCCGTTGCACCCTCAAATTCGACAGTGCGTGACTGCGGCAATACTCGATCCAAAATGTACTCGACTGACCATCGCTCACCATTGTCGAGTGCGCTGCATAATTTCTGAAACGCTTTCGGCGCAAGCTCCTTGACCTGACGAAGCATTTCACGGTTGTGTTTGCCCTTTGCGCCAAATGGACGGCCCGGATTCCCGAGGGCGAACCTGCCGCCAGGATCGTGGTAGGTTTGTCCATCTGACGATAAATTACGCGGAGCATCCGCGCGAACCGGCGCTACGATAGGTATTGGTTTCAAGTTCATTGCCGTCAAACCCATTTCACCTGCACATTGTGTCTCGTCAGCCATGCCGCAACGTCGCGAACTGGCGTTATGGTGGTCCGACCATGTGAACGAATAGGACGCGGAAAGTTGAATTTCTTTCGCCATGCGTGCAGGGCGGCACGCGAGCGGTTCAGCATAGCCGATAGCTCGCTCGCGGATATTTCCGGCTTGGTTTCTAAGATAACCAAGCCGGGCAATCCCTGCGGTCCTTTGCTGCTCACTGTTGCTGACCGCTCAGCATGTTGTACGCGTCCGCGATGCTCATTTTGCAGGCCAGGGCCACCAAGCGAGCGGTGGATTGCAGCGCCGTGTCGATTGCAGCGAGATCATCCTTGCGCGTCTCAAATTTGTCGGTCGCTGTTTCAGCAGCTCGGATCGCTGCATCGACGTCCGGCCCTGTAGCGGTCGGATTTTCGACGGTGGGCTTCAGCGAATAATCGGATTGAATTCCAGCCGTTTCGACGAAACGCAAGACTTGATAGCGATGAAGCAGCATCTCCTTCCTGTCATCAGGCAACTCGTTTTGGATGCCAGCGGCGATTAGGCCGGCAAGCTGTTCGTATGAGAAATTATTGATCAAGCTCATCCGTTCCGCAGCACTTTGCGCACGGCTGTATAGGTCTAAAGCGCGCTGACGGAGCGCTGCGTTAGCGGGAGTGGCAGGATCGACCGCCGTCGCCCGCACCAGTGCGGCACTCTGTGCTTGTGTCTCGTTCTGTCCGGCCACGGTGAGCGAGCGGAAGGGCTTGCCCAGTGTGGACGCGGCTGACGTCCGAATAGCAGCTGTGAGAACAGCCGGGAGCAATTGGGCGGCGTTACGTTGCACGACGCCAATGAAGCTCTCAGTGGCTGCCGAAAGGTCCGCCATCGCTCGACCAACAGCAGTCCCCGGCATGATGCCGTTCGGCATAACAGCAATGGCAGACGCGCCAGCGCTATCGGTAATGGTGGCAAGGTTTTCAGTAGAGTTAGCAGTGTAAGAAGCGTGCATCGGCATTGTTCCGTTATCCTTTTAGGTGTGGGTTAGGTGAAGTGTTTAGGCGAAGTCGCCGCCGGTCTTGTATTCAGCCGTCGCATCGGTCCGTGTTTGCAAAGACTACAAGCGAACCGGATTGATATTGGGCGGACGTTGCGCTGCCACCAGCACGCTTATTTGCGCCGGACGCTGATGCGATGGTGATGGTTCCCGTCGAGTTTTGAATGAAACCGACGTTGAAACCGGGCGGCAAATCGTTCGAAACGATCACGGTGATGTTGTTGTTGCCTTCGTGCCTAAAGACTTTGCCGTTGTCGAATTCATGCAGGGTGAAGGCTGCGGAAATAGATTCGATATTGCCGAGTTGAGTTGCGTAATTCATCGTCGGTTTGTCGATGCTGTAGCTTATCGTGCCAAGCGTCGTGACGATTTCAAACATCACCGGGCCGGAGTACGGACCAAACCGGCGGGTCACCGCGCGGAATGGAGAAGTAGTAGTGTCCGCCCCCCGATGGCGTTTGCGTCGCGACGGTGTTGGGAATGATCCAGTTGTTTGCGTGGATTGTTGCAAAACCGTCTTTGTCATTCTTGCGGTCCACATCCAGAACGTACAGGCCGGAAACACTGCCCGTTCGGATACCTAGCAGAGCGGACGGCCAAGCCGTCCACCAGGCGCCAATCACGGCGGCGTCGCTTGTCGCCAACTTTAAACCGCCTTCGCCCTGGACCGGCGCAGGCCGTCCTAGAACTGCCGCAACATCAGCGTTGGCGAATGGACGCTTCGTAGCTGGATTCAGCGGGAAAACGTTGACGCCAAGCGACGCCAGCCATCTCGCGTAATCTAGCGACGAGGGTGCGTTGCGCAGTGCGATGGGCTGCGCTAAATCAATCATTCCGGTGTTCCTTGTTGCCCGGCTCGCTCTAATCAGCGCGTCGGGCATTCTTTAGGGTAGGGCGGAGCAACCCTCCGCCCGTTTCGTTGAAGCCATTTGCGGATTTGGTGCCGCTCACCGAATTAGTTGGCCAATCATGCTAGGCGGCTGCTGGCGTGACCGTTCGGGATGCTATGTAGCGCTCGACGTCATCGGCGAGATATCCGACGCGGCGTGGCCCGAGCTTCACTTTGCGCGGGAAATCGGGATTGGACTTGCTGTAACGGCGCAGGGTGGGCTCAGAGATCGTCAGGCGCTCGCAAATCTGGGGAACGGTCAGAATGGTGCTGGGCATGGGAATGCCTCTCTCCGCTATTTCTGGGGCTTCTGGGGAGTGCGGGCATCCGCGCCGCGAGCACCGCTCGCCACCAGCGGTTAGAGGGCCATCCGGACCTGTACGCCGTTCCAAGCGGCTTGGACCATCCGGTCCACGCCGTGGGCGTCATCCGACGCGCTCACAGCACAGCATGACACTAGGTAAACGGATTTGTTCGTCAAGAGTCATCTTGAGCGAGAAGCAGCAATCACGAGTGTTTAGCTGTGGATTCGCGATCAGCTTTGACCCACATTAGAATGCTGAGATGTTGTCCGAGTTCGTTCGACAGCCTGGGTCGCGTCATCTGAGCGAGTGGACGTGGGAGATCGAATGGCGCTAGATGCCTCGACAACGAAACAAAGGGAGCGCGCCTGTGTCAAAATTCCGCAGCTACGTCGGCTATTCCCATGTCTTCGCCGACCAGGAGGGGCACCGTTACCTTAGCGGGTACATGCATCCGACAGCGCAAGCGGCGATCGATGCTATCAGCAAAAACATACCCAAGGGTACTCCAGTCACGGTTGTCCAGGTCGTCTGGGACGAAGCAGAAGATGCCCCGTATCCGCCGTGGTCTGCCAAGTCGTGAAAAGAGGGGCGGTTGGTGACCTAGACGGGGCGATTGCGATAACTTAGCTTTGGTCGCCATGACGAACCCGGAAAAGATATACGCGTTTCTGCGAAGCGAAACCCCGAAGGCCTATTGCGACGACTGTGTTGCAAAGCTTGCCGACATTTATCCGCGCCAGCAGATCAACCCCGTTTGTGCCGCTTTGGGGTTGACCTCCGACTTTGATCGACGAGAAGCGGTTTGCGAAGATTGCCGCGCATTGAAGCTGGTGACCAAATCGTTGCGATACGATGCGCGGGTTTGAAGTGAGCGGCGTGCCATCAGCCGCGCGGTGGGTGCCGCGTGCGAGATAATCGTTTTTTGACGGCAATGCCTATGATTACCGGCATTGCCGGTGTCGGAGCCGCAGTCGCGCCAACGGCGATGGATACCAAAGTCCGGATTTTCGACTACAGTTAAGCCAGTAACCGTTGCCATTTTTGGCTATAGACTCCGGCACCCATCAAAAGATAGTCGCTCCATTGCTGCATGAGGTCCTTTCGGCGTTCGAGGGCGTCACCACGCCGATAGGCCTTTTGGGTCTTGTCCTTGATAGTGTGAGCAAGCGCCATTTCGGCAATCGTGTCGGGATGCAGTGTGGTTTCGCTGGTCCAATCTCGGAATGTCGATCGAAAGCCGTGAACGGTGATACCGGCGCGCATTCCGCGCAACATTTCGAGCATTGCCATGTTGGATAACGGTTGATTGCGTTTCGCGCCTGGAAAGACGTAAGGATTGCCATCGATACGGTGTAGGCTGTTGAGCAGATTAACGGCTGCGTTCGATAAGGGGACGCGATGTTCGACGCCAGCCTTCATACGTTCGCCCGGGATCGTCCATATCGCGTTATCGAGATCAAATTCAGGCCAAGTTGCGTTGATCGTTTCATTGGTGCGAACGGCACATAGGATGGTTAGCGCCAAGGCTTTGGCGGAATAATCGGGCTTTTCTTGCAGGGCGCGCACGAACGCTGGCGCGTCCTTCCAATCCATAGCCTCGAAATGCGCCTTGGATTGCTTGCCGTTCAGCCAATGTTCAAGGTTATCTTGCCATTGCGCGGGATTGTGGTGATTGACCCAGCGCTCGCGTGCGTCTCGGTTGGATAGACCTTTTGCTTTTGCCGCTGCGATGATGATCTCAATTCGGCTTCTCACACGTGATGCTGTTTCGCGGGCGTTGGCCCAAAGCGTCCCATTGCTTCCTTTTCGAGCGTGATCCTGTCGAATTACGTTCAGGACGTCGTCGGTGCTGATTTCATGAGGGAGCATTTTGCCGATGATCGGGTAAGCGTAGGTGGCGAGGGTATTTTCCCATTGCTGATGGTGCTTGGCGTTTTTCCAACCGTCTTTGTGCTGAGCAATGTACTCCCGCGCGACATCTTCAAATGTTTCGTCGCCGGCTCGCTTGGCGATCGCTTTGGTCGTGGAGAAGCTCCGTTGTTCTAAAGGATCGTGACCTGCCTTAATTTGCTTGCGATGTTCAGCGGCCTTCCATTCGAGGGCTTTCAGCTTGGCAACGTCGATCGGCTCGTATGTTTCGAGCGTCATCAATCGGCGTTTGCCGGTCCTGGTGGAGTAGCGAAGCGCCCAAAAGGCTGATCCGCTCTTGGCGACTGCGAGGCAGAGCCCGTTTTCGTG
This sequence comes from Bradyrhizobium sp. 44, assembly GCF_023073095.1. Taxonomy (NCBI): domain Bacteria; kingdom Pseudomonadati; phylum Pseudomonadota; class Alphaproteobacteria; order Hyphomicrobiales; family Nitrobacteraceae; genus Bradyrhizobium; species Bradyrhizobium sp. 44. The sequence continues at coordinate 1,141,864 of NZ_JADPIY010000016.1, read as the reverse complement.
AGACCACATGCCGGGCTTTGCGGCTTGGACAAGGGCGTGTATTGTACGGACCGTCAGGCCCTTTCGAATGGTTTGGTGCATGGGATGGCGTCTCCGCTGGTTAATCGCCACGCTAGGCGCTCACCAATCCGAGTTCACCACTACGTTTGCACCCCGATTGCTCATGAGTGCTTGTGATTGTCTAAAGTTGTGGACAATCAAAAGGGTAGGGGCGTTCGTGATCGCTGATGACTTCGCGTGACACCGCAAAGCTACGGTCACCCCTTCCGCCAGTATGGCGTTCTCCATTGTTCGCAACTGTTCGGAATTCACAGTGAAATCAAAGGTCAGCTCCGGAGCGCTATACTTGCGGGTTCGCAAGTGTTCTCCTCAGTTCGAGCCGTGATCGCCGTGACCGCCCAGGGCGAACTCATCTTCACCAACCCGGACGGCGGCGAATTTTCCGAGAACGCCATGCTCGCGGTGCCCGATCGGCTCGGCTAGTCGGCACGTTGCACGCTAGGCGTACCCCCGGACCCCGCTACGATGCTCTCCTTTTGATAGAAGCGCGCGATGCAGTCGTTCGGGAGCCGGCCGGGGTTGTCGGTCACATCGCTGCTCATCAACGTGGTCGGGTGCGCCGTGTGCTGCGCGACCACTAGCCTTTGCTCGGGAGACAGGGTGAGGCGCGCATGACGTTCCATGCTCTCGAGCCAGAAGACGCTAGAGCCGTCTCCCTCCGACCGAATCTGCATGCCGACCTTGCTGTAGTGCAACGCTATTGCCAAGCTGGCGCCGAATATCAAAGGCACGGCAAAACCCATGCCTGATGAGGACAAAGGTAACGCGCTGACCAGCTTGCCAATTTGGTCGCGATATGCTCGGGCAAAAAGCGCGGCGCTCATCGTCAGGCTGAACAGTATAAAGACCAGCACCTCATTCTGCGCCCTCTCAACAAGACGGATACCCGTGGCATACTGGTGCACGAAATATCCGAAATATGCGCCGCCCAGACCAATGAGCGCGACGCCTACGGCTAAAAACTTTCTGTTTCTCGAGCTCACGTAATTCGGCTGTGGCAATGCAGTTGTGGCCAACACAACGAACAGAAGCCACGTCGCCGTCGCGGGCTCTCTGAATAGGCGTCCCAGCCCAACCAAGCCGAAAAGAAACGCCTCCTTCAGCGAGTTGGAAAAGTCACGCGCCATCGGAAACTGACTCATGCGCACGGAGTTACCAGGCGCCGACAACACGACGGCGAGGCCGGCGACGGTTGCGAGACCAATCCACACATGTGCATTGACCTGGAGACGCTGGCCGAACACCCAGCGAGCCAACAGCGAGCAGGAGACGACACCTATTAGCCAAACCGCCGTGAACTCATTGCACATTGCCGCGACTAAACCACCGAACGCCATCAGCGCAGTCGATGCGCGCGAGAGATGCACCCCATCTTCCGTCGCGTTTATGAGCTCAGCAAACACCAAAACGACGATCGCCGCAGGAACGATGTAACAGGCAACACCTGGTAACCAATAGAACATTTGGTGCAGGCTCGGAGCCTCGCTCGCGAGCACAGCCGCGAAGGCCAGCCCGAGCGCAATCTGCTGCAAGGGAGTTGTGTCCGGGTGGATCCGTCGCGCAAGAAATATCATCGCCGCAACAAACGCGACCATGAAAGCAAAGATGATCAGGACATAGCAAATGAAAAGATCTATGCCTGTCGAGGTGCGTAGGACGGCAGGAAGCTGCATCAGAAGCAACGGCGTGATGCGCCCTATGACGGAGCTGTAGAAGACCGACACCGATCCGAAGATGCCATCACGATCGTTCGCATGAAAGAAACAAAAATCATCGGAGTCGGGGATTGCATATAGCGCAAGGCCTAGCAGCTTCAGGATGAACACGGCTGGCACGACAACGACAACAGTCCAAGCAGCCAGTACAGTACGCGCACGTCGAGCATCGGTGCGTGTAGAAATGATGTTGGTATGCATGCAATTTTCTTCAACCAGAAAAGCGTGCTTTGTAGTTGTTGCTTACTGTGTCGTCAACCGGGCATTGGAGCCTCTTGTGCGCAGGATTGAGCGAATGCGGTGCCGGTGCTCGATCGATCAGCTTGGGTTCGGCGTGGCGTCGATCACAACGCCCGTCTGATCGGCTTTCGGGGCCGGCGGTGGCGGATGGTTGACGACGATCACCAGGGCCGGCTGAGTTGGCTCGGACAAATCGATTGTCCAGCCCGCTCGCGGACCGCCGCCGCGGTGATTGCCCGCTGCAGGATTAGGAGAATGACCGGCCAACTCGAGAAGCCACGAACTCGCCCGGTCTCTCACCATATCGTTGGCGCTCGCCCGGATATCTATTTTTGTGGCACCGGCGCGAGCGCTGCTCAATGCCAGATTCCGCACGACCTTCTCTTCCAAGAGCTTGGCGATGTGCGGCCTGCCGAGCTCGCGGGACGGGTGTTCGCGGGACAGACCGGCCGGTTCGGCTGCTGCCGCGATCGTCTTGACGTTACCACGCACCATCGCGTCGATCGTGGCGCATATCTTAGCGGTCGCGGGGAGTGAAGCTGATCGCGACGACCAAGCCGAAGACGCTGAATTGACGCTGACTAAAGCTTGACGGAACATGGGCGCCGGAGTCAGATCGGCGCCCATGGGGCAACATCAGCACGACATCGAAGAGCTCGCGGCAATGGAGCGACTATGTCGCGATCTGGCGGAGGAGAGCAGGGTGCCCGGCGAGGCCGGCGCGCAGCTCGAGATGGCCGAAAACTACGGTCGTGAGGCTGCGAAATTCACTGGGGATAGGACCGTAGATAGCTCGCGGCGCTGGCGGAAACGTCGAGCAAGTTCAGTAAGTTTGACGGGACACCCCTTCCGCCGGTCTATCCGACCGGTTCTATCCGTCGGGTTTACCCGGACAGGTGATCGGTGAATCAGACCTCCGCTCCGGCCTCCCTCGACAAGCTGAAGCTCCGCATTCAGGCGTTGCGTTCCAAGACGATCGCCAATGGCTGCACCGAGGACGAGGCAATGTCTGCGGCCGCCAAGGTCGCCGAGCTGCTGGATCGACATGATCTGTCGCTCTCCGACGTCGAACTGCGCGCGTCGTCGTGCGAGCGGAGGGTCTACGAGACTTTTCGCAAGAAGCGCATTCCGCTGGACGACTGCGTCGGCGCGATCGCTCATTTCTGCGATTGTCGGGTCTGGCGCGAGAAGAACGCGGCCGGCGACAACCGCTATGTGTTCTTCGGTCTCGGCGCGGATGTCGAGGTCGCGCATTATCTGGCCGAATTGATCGACGGTGCCGTGCGCGCTGACCTTGGCCGCTTCAAGACCTCGGTCGACTACGGCAGGTTCCGGCACCAGGAGCGGCATCTGGCCAATGCCTCCTTCGCGCTCGGGATGGTGGCGTCGATCGCGGACAAGCTGGTCGCGATCAAGGCCGGTCGCGATCAGGTCAACGAAAGCACCGGCCGCGGGCTGGTGGTTCTCAAGACGTCGGTGGTCGATGCGGAGTTCGACAAGCTCGACCTGAAGATGCGGACCCAGCGTAGCGCCAGCCGGATGGTGTCGATGACGGCCTATGAAGCCGGTGGCGCCGCCGGCGCGTCGCTCGCCATCAATCCCGGGCTTGGCAAGTCGCAGTCGGGGACCACCCCCAAAGGACGCTGAACGCGTCGGGGAGGGCGTGCAGCTTCGCCGTCATCGCAGTTCAGTCGATCGACTTCTCGAGCTTCTGGGCTGCGCGGAAGTCGTCCATATGCTGCAGGTTCGGCCCGTACGCGGCCTCCTTGGTCAGCAGGTGGTAGATCCGGGCCACGACGGTTTGCAGATGTTTCATGCGTCCGCGCGGCATCGCCCGGGCCTTGCAAAGGGCTCGGACCGCATGCGCCCGGAAATAATCAAAAGCGTCTGACATCGCGGACATAACGTTCCGCTCGATGATTGGTTCTTGGATCTGTTCTTGCTCGCGCGTCCAAAAACGTCTCCAGGAACACTGTCGAATGGGAGAACTTAGCCAGGCACGAAGCTATGGGACGGGCGAGGCATGTTCTTCTTTTTCTCGAACCGATTGGGATGTCTCGGCTCGCTGCTGGTCTCCGGGTTGATCACTCTCGCGCTGCTGTTCATGTTTGGGATCGTTCGGTTCTAAACGCCCGCGCGTTCAGGAACCTGGCCCTCGCTGACCAGTTGTTCGCACGCTGGTCCAGCCACGGAGGGCGCCCTTGGAAAGTACGATCATCGGAGAATTCGACACGCGCCGCGGCGCCGAGCTTGCGGTTGAGCATGTCGTGCAGGAATGCGGCGTGCCGCGAACGGACGTCTTCGTACAGCCGGTCGGCGACGCGAACACGTCGGGGACACGCCCGGCCGGTCCTGACGCCAAGGCCGCGCCCGCGCCGGAGGGGCATCAGAAACTGGAAGGCCGGATCGAGGTTTCCGTGGATTTTCACGGCGATGCGCCCGAGAAGATCGCGGACGCCTTGAAGGGCGCAGGTGCAAAGGCGGTCCGAACCAAGTAGCGGCAATCGTGCGGGTCGGCGCCGTGGCTCAGCATGCGGGCAGGCCGCACGCGAATCGTGGCCATGACGACAAGGAACCCCTCGCGCGTTCGGTGCGTTTAGACGCGAATGCGAATGGCGAGGTTGACCTGCTTCAGAGCTCATCGACCCTGATCCCCGGCGACACCGTCTGGCGGCGGTGCGAGGCGCAGCGTGTGGCGGTTCTGAACGATGCTGCCGCGTATTTCGCGGCCCTGCGCGAGGCCCTGCTGCAGGCGCAGGATCTCGTCTATATCGTCGGTTGGGATATCCATAGTGAAACCAGGCTGGTCGGAGAGTCCGGGCGAGCGGATGATGGTTTGCCGGAACAGCTCGGCCCATTGCTGCGCGCGCTGGTCCAACGGTGTCCCACCTTGCGGATCAACATTCTCGTCTGGGACTTCGTCTCGTTCTACGCTTCCGAGAGGGAATGGAATTCCGCGGCCAAATTCAGCGCCGACACCGACAGCCGCGTCCGGTTTCACCTGGATTCCACACTTCCATTTGGTTCGGCCCAACACCAGAAGATCGTCTGTGTCGATGGTTCACTGGCGTTCGTCGGCGGGCTCGATCTGACGATCAGGCGCTGGGACACAAGTGATCATAGCGCCGATCACGCCTTGCGCTGCGATCCCCAGGGCAAGCCATATTTGCCGTTTCATGATGTTCAATGCGTGGTCGACAGGGATGCGGCGGCGTGGCTGTTCGACCTCGTGGAGCAACGCTGGCGCGCGGCGGGCCAACAGATTGATGATCGGCGCCCGCTGAAAAGCTTGCGCTGGCCAGCGAATGTGCCGGTCGAGGCCCGGCATATGCCGGTGGGTATCGCCAGGACCGAGGTGGTTTGTCCGGCAGGTTCGACAATCAGGGAGGTGGAACGCTCGTTGATCGCAGCGATCCGGTCCGCGACGAGCTTCGTGTACATCGAGAACCAGTTCACCAGCGCCACCAGGATCGCGCGCGAATTGGCGGAGCAGATGCTGCGCGTGCCTTCGCTTCGGGTTGTGGTCGTCACGCCAAAATTGCATTCCTCATGGTTGGAATCCCAGGCCATGCAGAACGGCCGGGGCGCCTTCATCGACTGCTTCAGTTCGGCCGGCGTCGCCGATCGCATCCGCTTCGTCTATCCGGTGTCGGGGAATGGGGACACGGAAGCGGCCGTGATGGTGCACAGCAAGCTCATGATCGTCGACGACCGGATCCTGAGGATCGGTTCGGCCAATTTGAACAATCGATCGATGGGCGCCGACAGCGAATGCGACCTAATCTTTGAAGCCGCCTCAGACGAGCATCGGAATTTCATCGCCTCGGTCCGCCGTCGCCTGATCGCCCATTTCTGCGGTCTCGATGAACAGACGGTTGCGCAAAACGACGATCGTCTTTTTGCGCTCCTGGACGACGTCTCTAGGGCAGGTGCGACGAAGGCGCTGCGGGACGTGGAATCTTCCGTGCTGACCAGCGCTCTGGCCACGATGGTTCAGCCCGTGGCGGACCCCGAGCGGCCTCTACATCTGGAGCGCGCGGCATCGCGCATGTGGAGCACGAAGACGATCATCGGGATGGTCTCGATAGCCGTGGCGCTTCTTGGACTGGCGATGGCCTGGTCGTACACGTCCTTGAGTGATTTCGCCGACGCGGGCCGGATGTCGACGCTTCTGTCTGCCTATTCGCAGTCCGTCTGGGGGCCGCCATTCGCGATAGCGGCTTTCGTCGTCGGCGGGTTGGTCGTGTTTCCGGTTCTCGTGCTCATTGCGGCAACTGCCGCCGCACTTGGACCCTGGCTAGGCTTCGTCACCGCGATGACGGGCGTCGTGCTCAGCGCCTTTATCCTGTTTGCGATCGGACGGGCACTCGGCCGCGAACGCCTGCAGCGTTTGCTCGGACGACGTACCGCGCGCATCCAGGAACGTGTGGTCGGCAAGGGCATTCTGGCTGTCGTCGTCATCCGGATGATTCCGATCGCGCCGTTCTCGGTGGTGAATGTCGTGGCTGGCGCGAGCACGCTGCCTCTGCGTGACTTCCTGGTCGGAACGCTGCTCGGCATGACGCCCGGCATTCTCGCCATGGCAGTTCTGGGTGCCCAGATCGCTGATCTCGCCAGGAATGCGTCCTGGCTCAACATAGTGCTGCTCGCACTGGCGTTCCTGGGCTGGCTCGCGATCTGCGCAGGCGCGCAATTCGTCGCGACCTGGCTCGCCGGGAGGCGATGATGGCGCCGATGCGCTTCATGACGTGGAATGTGCATGGCACTTTCAATCTCAATCCGAAGTTCGATCTCGAGGGAATCTGTTCGATCATTCGCAAATGGGCTCCCGATGTCGTCGCGCTTCAGGAGGTGGATTCGCGATCGCGATCAGACGATCCGTTTGCGAAGCTGGCGAGTGTCGTCGGCGATCACGGTGTTCACGCCAAGTCGATCGTCACGGCGGATGGCGAATACGGCCAAACGCTCCTGAGCCGGTTTCCATTCTCCGGCCCGCCCGAGATCGTCGACGTGTCGTATCGTGAGCGCGAGCCGCGCAGGGCGATTGCAGCGGGACTGCTGACGCCGGTTGGCGATGTCCGCGTGGTGGCCACGCATCTCGGCTTGAGTATCTACGAGCGCCATGCGCAGGCTCAGGCGCTGGTGAGGCTAGCGAAGCCTGGAAGGACCGTCGTCCTCGGGGATTTCAACGATTGGTTCTGGATCAAATCGGTGCGGCGCGTGCTCGCGCAGACCTGCCCAAACCGGACGCGGCTGCGAACTTTCCCGTCGCATTTGCCCCTTCTACGGCTCGACCGGATCTATGCAACCTCCGACAGCCGGATCGGGAAGGTTTGGACCGACGAGGGGGCGAGGGCCTATTCAGACCACTTGCCTGTTCTTGCAGACATCGAGATCCCTGCGGGGTCAAACGCATCGCAAGCGCGATAAAAAAGTGCTGTCTGCAGAAGGACTTGGCTACTGTGCATGGGGTTGTTTTCGCACATTGTGAAGTCGGCCCGCAGTGCCGCTCAGCGTGACCATGAGGAACTCTTTCCTCACCCCCGCGTTATCTGGCCATGACGGAAGACATTTCCTACCGGCGCAAGCCCTTGACCCCCGAGCAGCGGCAGGCGCGCGATGCGACACGCCGTATCGAAGCCGAAAAAGCCATGCGCGATCACGAAGCGGCGCAGAAGGCGTTTTATGCCAACAAGGAACGGCTGAGAGCCGAAAGGTTGGCACGTGAGCAGACGGAGGCCAAGGGCTGACCGCACGCGGTCGCCCCGTCAAAGCTGTCCTCGCCCGCGAGCGCTGGCCTCAGTGCCGGTGCGGGACGCGCGTCACGCTCAACACCTGCTTCAGCGCTTGGACGGCACTTGCGAAAGGTCTACGAGGCGATTGTGCCTCGATCGCTTCGGCTGCGACGCGACAATCGTCAGCGACCTTGAGCAACCCGCCTCGCGCGAGGTCCATGGTGGAGAGGGCTGCCTGCTCCAGGCAGACCCGTTCAAGCCGTCGAAACTCCCGCAGTTCTTTGTTCATGCGTCAGCTCTCGATGTCCCCGGGCCATGCGGCGCTGAGTCTGCTTAACAAATAGTAAACATCCCTCCCTAGCTGAGCTGGCTGGCGTAGAGCTGTTCGGTGCCCTGCAGACGCCCGGTGGGCGCAGCCGAGCGGGCTTGACGGCGCTTGGCTTCCGCTGGAAGCTTCAGATGACCCTGACGTGAACCACGGAGACGTTCGCTTCCAGCCAGTCCGATCCCGATCAGCGAAAACGACATTGGAGCTGACCATGACCACGTTCGACAAGCGCGAGCAGGGCTTCGAGGCCAAATTCGTCCACGACGAGGAGCTCATGTTCAAGGCCACGGCCCGGTCCAACAAGCTGCTCGGGCTCTGGGCTGCAACCCAACTCGGCCTCAGCGGCGATGCCGTGGCCAGCTACGCGACGGCCTTGGTGACGGACCATCTGGAGAACCAGTCGATGGGCGAGATCCTCGACAAGGTGGCAGGCGATCTCGCCGCCAAAGGCGTCGCGCGCGACCAGGTCGCAGCCAAGCTTCAGGAATGCTTGCACCAGGCGTTGCAGCAACTCGAAGCGGACAAGTGAAGCAAGCCGGCCCTCGACGGCTGGGATCGGGAGGCGGGTGGTGTCTTGCGGAGGAGTATTTTGGAGCAGCTTCGGCACATCGCCCGGCGCGGTCGCGCTCGCTACTGCGATCCTGGTCGGCTGCAGCGGCGCTGAGGTATCGGCCACGCCGCTGACGCCATTTCGCTACGAGGCGCAGGCGCAGCGTCATTGCCCGCACGACCGGGTCGTCTGGCTCGATTTCAGCAAAGGCGTCTACTACGGCAAAGGCCAGAAGCGGTACGCCCAGGGATTTGACGGCAGCTTCGTCTGCCTGAGCGAAGCCCGTGACAGCCTCTACCGGCGATCGCTGCTTGGACTGCGCTAAGCGTATTTTTTCGGGAAATGCCGGGTGCTCAGGCGAAGGCCAATGCCACGAGGCTGGAGCACAGCAGGACCAAACCACCGGCGGTCAATGCCAGGAAGCCATCGGATACGAGGTCATGGTTGCGCATGAGACACCTGCCGCTCTCGTCTGCGATGCTCGATCGGATCGCTTAAAAATGTCCGAACGCGCCGTCTTGAAAGGGTGATGCTAGCCGCCCGCGCGAGTGCCTCAGGCCCTCGTGCGGTAACCTTCAAACGCATGGGCCAGGAAGATCCCCGCGCTTACCAAACCCATCAGTGCCGAAACCGTCTCGATCATCGTCTTATTCCATTCCGCCCTGCACGCGAGAAAACGCGGGCGGCCTTGCACAGTCAAAAGAATTCCAGTGAGCGGCGCGACAATGGGGGTGGAGTGAGGATTTGGCGCAACAGAATGTCCGGCCACGGCACAGAGCAGGGCGCCCGCGCCCCGTAGTTCAACGGGGCGAACGCATACGCCCCGTTTACCATCCCGGCGTGAACGCTGTGGGCTCCCCATTTCCGCCGTGTTCGGGTTGCGTTATCGTTACCACTTCCGACGCGGTGGTGGGCCGCCTCGGAGCAAAGGACCGGATAGCGCTGCCCCGTAGCCAAAGCGGGTTAGGTACGCCTCCGGCGAAATGGTATTTGGGGCGAATGGGGATCCGTCGGTCAGATTCGGTTTTGCGGGTCGCGCGCGCTGCTGCGATGGCCGCGACCTGCCTTGCGCTCGCCAATTGCGCCTCCTCCAACAAATTCGCCAGCCGGGTCGATCCGAAATACGGCGTGTCCTCGAGCCCCCGGGTGGTGGCTTTGGGCGATCCGGTGCCGAAGGGCGGCGGCGCTTACCGCGTCGGCAAGCCCTACGTGGTGGGCGGCCGGACCTATGTGCCCGAAGAGGACGTCAACTACCGCGCCGAGGGCATGGCCTCCTGGTACGGCGACGATTTCCACGGCCGCCTGACCGCCAATGGCGAAGTGTTCGACATGGGCTCGCTGACCGCGGCGCATCCGACCCTGCCGATGCCGTCCTATGCGCGGGTCACCAACGTCTCGAACGGCAAGTCGCTGATCGTCCGCGTCAATGACCGCGGGCCCTACCACGGCAACCGGCTCATCGACGTCTCGAACAAGGCCGCCGAACTGCTTGAATTCAAAGGCAATGGCATCGCCAAGGTTCGTGTCGAATATGTCGGGCGGGCGCCGCTGGAAGGTTCCGACGACCGCCAGCTGATGGCGACCTTGCGCACCGGGACCCCGGCGCCGTCGCCTTCGATGGTCCGGGTCGCCTCCGCGAGACCCTTCGTGCCGGAGCTGCCGTCGTCGAACCGCGGTGCCATGCGCGGCGAAGTTCCGACGCCGGAGGGACGGCCCTACAATCTCGGCAACACCTCCGCCGACATGGCTTCACTCAGTGCGACCTCGGAAATGTCGGCCTCGAGCCGTAACCGGGGCCGGGCGCTCCAGAACGCCCGCGCCGTGTCCTATGATGGTGACGGACGCTATGCGACCGAGAGCGCGCCGTCCGGCGCCTACGCCTCGGACGGGGCTGCTGAGGCCCGCGGCATCCTGAGCGGCCGCGGCCTCTACTGAGCCGCGCTTTCCTTCAAGAACTTCACCAGCGCCGCATTCACCTCCTCGGGCCGCTCCTGCTGGACCCAATGGCCGGCGCCGTCGATGATCAGCTTTCGCGTCAGATTGGGCAGCACGCGCTCGAGCTCGTTGACGCGCTTGGCTCCGATCAGGCCGGTGATAACGGCGTCTTTCGAACCGGCAATGAAGAGCGAGGGCTGGTGGATCTGCGCATCCTGCCAGGGCGCCGTCAGCTCCCAATTGCGGTCGAGGTTGCGATACCAGTTCAGCCCGCCACGAAAACCGGATTTGCGGAAGGCTTCAGTGAAATAGGCAAGGTCAGTCTCGCTGAGCCAGGCTGGCAGAGGCTCCTCCGGGTTGCCGTAGCCGAGGAAGCCCTTGCCCTCCTGCACGAACATTGCCGCGGAGGGATCGGCAAGGCCCCGCCCGCCGAGCACGATGCGCATGGTGCGCGCGACGTCGTGCTCGAACTCGGCCTCGGCAATGCCGGGCGCCTGGAAATACTGCCAATAGAAATTGCTGATGCCGCCCTGGCGCAGGAGGTCGAGCGGCTTGCCGCGGCCGCGGAAGGGCGGCGGCACGCTCAGGCCAGCGACAGCCGTGAAGATGTCGGGCCGGAACAGCGCCGCGTGCCAGGCCACCGGAGCACCCCAATCGTGGCCGACCACCATCGCCTTGGTCTCGCCAAGTGCCTGCACGAGGCCGACGACGTCACCGACCGTGTCGAAGATCGAATAGGCCGTCGCCTCGGGCGGCGCTGAGCTTTGGCCGTAGCCGCGCATGTCGGGGGCGACGACGCGAAAGCCGGCCTGCGCCAGCGCCAGGATCTGGTGGCGCCAGGAGTAGGAGAGTTCCGGCCAGCCGTGGCATAGCACCACCAGCGGCCCCTGACCGGCTTCGCGGATGAACAGGTCGATGCCATTGGCCTTGATTACGCGGGTGGATGACATCGCTTTTCCGCCTTGTTTCAGGGGTTTGGTCAGAAAATCTGAGGTGCCACGATAGGGGCGGGACGAGAATCGTGCAATCTCGGGACAAGCGGCCACCCCGTGTTGTTCGCACCCGCTCCAACTGTTAGAACGCCGCTCTCAGGGCTTGGCCATGGAATTTCATCTTTCCTCGTTGGGGCGCACCCGGTTCATCGCCGGAGCGCTGGCGCGCGGGCTGATCGCGACGGCTGTGGTGGCGGCCATCGGCTGGGGCGGGGCGCTCTACGCCGCCAACCAGAGCGTTCAGGGCGCCAAGAAAACAGATGATGCCGGCTTCGACGGCGACGCCCCGACCGCGATCCTGATCGAGGCGTCCAGCGGCAGCGTGCTGTTCGAGAAGAACGCCGACGAACTGCGTGCGCCCTCGAGCATGATGAAGCTGATGACCGCCGAGGTCGTCTTCAACGCCATCAAGAAGGGCGACATCAAGCTGACCGACGAATACCGGATCAGTGAGAACGCCTGGCGCCGGGGCGGCGCGCCCTCCGGCGGCTCGACCATGTTCGCCGCGATCAACAGCAAGGTCACCGTCGACGATCTCCTGCACGGGGCGATCATCCAGAGCGGCAACGACGCCTGCATTGCGCTCGCCGAAGCCATGGCGGGCAACGAGCGGATTTTCGCCGCCGACTTCATGACCAAGCGCGCCCGCGAGCTTGGCCTGACGAAGTCGACCTTCGGCAATTCCAACGGCTTGCCCGACCCCGCCAACAAGATGACGGTGCGCGAGCTCGGCATCCTCGCCCGGCACATCATTCTCGATTTCCCCGAATTCTATAAACTGTTCGGCGAGAAGGAATACACCTGGAACAAGATCCGCCAGCCCAACCGCAATCCGTTGCTCAATTCCATGGAAGGCGCCGACGGTCTGAAGACCGGCTACACCAAGGAAGGCGGCTACGGCATGGTCGGCTCGGCCGTGCAGAACGGCACGCGGCTGATCGTCGTCGTCAACGGGCTGGAAGACCCCGAAGATCGCGCCACCGAAGCCAAGAAGATGCTGGAATGGGGTTTTCGCAATTTCGAGACCCGCACCCTGATCGCGGCCGATCAGCCCGTCGGCTACGCCAAGGTGTTCGGCGGCGAGAGCCGTTCGGTGAAACTGGTCGCCAAGACGCCCGTGAAAGTGATGGTGCACAAGAACGGCAGCGACAAGCTGATCGCGCGCGTCGTCTATAGCGGCCCGGTGCGCGCGCCGGTCGAGGCCGGGCAGAAGGTCGGGCTGGTCAGGGTCTGGCGCAGCGGCAACATCGCGGTGGAGACGCCGGTCTATGCCGCAGACGCGATCGGCACTGGCTCGACCGTGCGCCGCGCGATCGACGGCGCCAGCGAGCTCGTGATCGGCATGTTCCGTGCGGGCGCCGAGAAGCTCTGATCATGAGTGAAAGCGCGGTAAAGTGGCCGTCCGGACGCGGGCGTTTCGTCACCTTTGAAGGCGGCGAGGGCACTGGCAAGTCGACCCAGATCAAGAAGCTCGCCGATCGTCTCAAGGCAGCCAGGATGCGCATCCTCGTCACGCGCGAACCGGGCGGCTCGCCGGGCGCCGAGATCATGCGGCATCTGGTGCTGTCAGGCATGGGCAAACTGCTCGGACCCGAGGCCGAGACGTTGCTGTTCGCGGCCGCGCGCGACGACCATGTCCGCACCGTGATCCAGCCCGCGCTCAACCAGGGCACCTGGGTGCTGTGCGACCGCTTCGCCGACTCGACGCGGGCCTATCAGGGCAGCCTCGGCCGCGTACCGGCGGCGCTGATCAACGCGATGGAGCGGGTCACGATCGGAGATCTCAAGCCGGACCTCACCATCATCCTCGATCTGCCGGTCGAGATCGGCTTGCAGCGCGCGGCCGCACGCCGCGGCAGCGGCACCCCGGACAGGTTCGAGGCCGAGAAGCTCGGTTTCCATCAGGGCCTGCGCGAGGCCTATCGCAAGATCGCAGCGGACGATCCTGCGCGCTGCGTGCTGCTCGACGCCAATTCCGACCCTGATACGGTTGCCGGACGCATCTGGACCGCGTTGCGTGATCGCCTGCTTCCGACGCCGGCATCGGTGGTGTCCATATGAGCCCGCGTCAGACCGAGCGCGAAACCGCCATTTCTCATCCGCGCGAGACGAGCGTTCTGTTCGGCCATCGCGAGGCCGAGACCGCGCTGCTCGCCGCCTATCGCAGCGGGCGTATCCCGCATGCCTGGCTAATTGGCGGGCCGCAAGGCATCGGCAAGGCGACGCTGGCCTATCGGATGGCGCGCTTCGTGCTAGCTCACGGCCAGCCGCTGGCGCTTTCGGTGCAGCGCGCCGAAGATCTAGCTATCAATCCTGATAACGCCGTGGCGCGGCAGGTTGCAGCGAGCTCGCATGGGGGCCTGCTGACGCTGGAGCGCACCGCCAACGATCGCGGCGTGATGCGCACGGTAATCACCGTGGACGAGACGCGCGAGACGATCGGTTTCTTCGGCTCGACCGCGGCGGCCGAAGGCTGGCGCGTCTGCATCGTCGATACCGTCGACGAGCTCAATCCAAATGCCGCCAACGCGCTGCTGAAAATTCTCGAGGAGCCGCCGCAGCAATCGCTGTTCCTGCTGGTGAGCCACGCGCCGGCGCGCGTGCTCGCCACAATTCAGTCGCGCTGCCGCAAGCTGCGCCTGCGCGCGCTCGCAACTGACGACGTGATTGGAGCAGCCGCCACCGCGGCCGATCTCGACCCGAATGATCCGGCGTTGCGCGAGGCGGCGGAGGCGTCCGAGGGCAGCGTCGCGCGGGCGCTGACGCTGCTCGGCGGTGACGCCCTGAAGCTCCAGCAACGTACGGCCGCGCTGCTGGCGCGACTGCCGCAGGTCGATCCGCGCGAATTGCACACGCTCGGCGAATCGCTCGGCACCAGCGACCGCGTTGCGCTTGCCGCCTTCATCGACGGCATCGATCGCTGGATCGCGGAACGCCTGCACGCCGACGAGGCCAATGCCAACCAGAACCTGCCGCGCCTTGCGCGCCTAGCTGAGGTATGGGAAAAGATCGTCCGCGCCGCGCGCGACACCGAAACCTACAATCTGGAGCGAAAGCCCTTGGTTTTCTCGGTGTTCGGCTGGCTGGCGGACGCAACGCGCTAGAGCATGATCCGGAAAACTGTGCAGCGGTTTTCCAATGGGATCATGCTCAAGACAATAAACTAACGCAGGTTCGTTTCCAAATTTCGAGAAGCCGGTAAAGGAATTCGTCGTGGCAGCGCGAGCTAAGAAAACCGCTAAGAGCAAGAGCAGCAAGAAGGCCGCCACGAAGGCCGTCAAGAAATCTGCGAAGAAGGCCGTGAAGGCGCTCCCGCGCAAAGCTGCCAAGAAGGTCAAGAAAGCCACGAAGACCAAAAAGACGGCTGCCAAAAAAAACGGGAAGAAGAGCGCCGCGAAGACGGCAAAGAAGGCAGCGAAGAAGCAGGTCGTTGCCAAGAAGACGGTGAAGACAGCGACCAAAAAGCCAGCCAAGGCTTCGGCGAAGAACGAGACTTCGGCAAAAAACAAGGCGTCGGCGAAAAACAAGGCCCCGGCGAAGAAGATAGCCATGACGGCGAGGGTGGCTGCGCCCGCCGTGGCCGCCGGACCCGCTCCAGTCCCCACGCCGCCGAAAGTTGTGAAGCCCGATGTATCGAAGCCCAAGGCTCCGCGCGCACCGAAGTCCGTCGCCACGCCGCAGGCCACCACGCCGGTGACCGTCCCCGCGCGCGACAACGTCTTCTACATCACGACTGCGATCGCCTATCCCAATGGCAGTCCTCACATCGGCCACGCCTATGAGGCAATCGCGACCGATACGTTGGCGCGGTTCGCACGACTCGACGGCAAGGACGTGTTCTTCCTGACCGGCACCGACGAGCACGGCCAGAAGATGGTTCAGACCGCGGCCAGCGAAAAAATGTCCGTCTCGGAGCTCGCGGCCCGCAATGCCGGCCGTTTCAAGCAGATGGACGAGCGCCTCAACGTGTCGTTCGACCGTTTCATCCGCACCACCGAGGAGCAGCATCATCGCTCCAGCCAAGAGATCTGGCGACGCATGGAAGCGAACGGGGACATCTATGCCGACATTTATGCCGGCTGGTACTCCGTGCGTGACGAAGCCTATTACGCCGAGGACGAGACGCGCCTGAACGACGACGGGGTGCGGCTCGGGCCGCAGGGAACGCCGGTCGAATGGGTCGAGGAGAAGAGCTATTTCTTCCGCCTGTCGGCCTATCAGGACAGGCTGCTCAAGCTCTACGAGACGCAGCCCAATTTCATCGGCCCCGACTCCCGCAAGAACGAGGTGGTGAGCTTCGTCAAGGGCGGCCTGCGCGATCTCTCGATCTCGCGCACGACGTTCGATTGGGGCGTCAAGGTGCCCGGTGACGAAGAGCACGTGATGTATGTCTGGGTCGACGCGCTCACCAACTACATTACCGGCGTCGGCTTCCCCGACGAGAGCGACAAAAACTGGCGTTATTGGCCTGCCGACGTGCACATCATCGGCAAGGACATCATCCGCTTCCATGCGGTGTACTGGCCGGCGTTCCTGCTGTCGGCCGGGATCCCACTACCGAAGCGGGTCTATGCCCACGGCTTCCTGTTCAGCAGGGGCGAGAAGATGTCGAAGTCGGTCGGCAACGTGGTCGATCCCTTCAACCTCGCCGACCAGTACGGCGTCGACCAGATGCGCTATTTCTTTCTGCGCGAAGTGCCGTTCGGCCAGGACGGCAACTACAATCACGAGGCCATCGTCGCGCGCATCAATGCCGATCTCGCCAACGATCTCGGCAACCTCGCGCAGCGCTCGCTGTCGATGATCGCTAAGCAGCTCGGCGGCGTACTCCCGGAGCCCGGCGAATTCAGCGACAACGACAAGGCGATCCTGTCACAGGCTGACGGCATGCTCGCGGCGTCCCGCGAAGCGATGGCGACGCAGCAAATCCATCACTGGCTCAACGCCGTATGGGCCGTGGTCGCGGAAGCCAACCGCTATTTCGCGGGCGAAGCGCCGTGGGCGCTCGCCAAGACCGATCCAGTCAGGCAGAGGACGGTGCTCTACGTCACCGCCGAAGTCGTGCGCCAGATCGCGATCCTGGCCCAGCCGGCGATGCCGACGGCCTCGGGATTGCTGCTGAACAGCCTCGGGATCCCCGAAGGGGAGCGCAACTTCGCCGCGCTCGGCGGTGCAACGCGCATCGCGCCCGGTACGACGCTGCCCGCGCCGACGCCGGCCTTCCCGCGCTACATCGAGCCGGCAGCCTAAAGGCGTTCGCACCATGCTGGTCGACAGCCACTGCCACCTGGATTTTCCGGATTTTGCGGAGGATCTCGACGGGATCGTGTCGCGGGCGCGAGCGGCCGGCATCGGCCGCATGGTCACCATTTCGACTCGGGTGAAAAAGCTGAACCAGCTTTTGTCTATCGCCGAGCGCTATGACGACGTCTATTGCTCGGTCGGCACCCATCCGCATAACGCCGATGAGGAAGACGGCATCGCGCCGGACGAGCTGATTGCGCTGACGCAGCACCCCAAGGTCGTCGCGCTCGGCGAAGCCGGGCTCGACTATTTCTACGACAACGGCTCGCCGGAGGCGCAGGCGAGGGGCTTTCGTGCCCACATCGCTGCCGCCCGCGCCACCGGCTTGCCGCTGGTAATCCACACCCGCGAGGCGGACCAGGATTGCGGCCGTATCCTAGAAGAGGAGACGGCAAAAGGATCGTTTCGCGCCGTGTTGCATTGTTACACCGGCGGGCGCGAGCTGGCGCTGAAGGCGGTCTCGCTCGGGCTCTATATCGGCTTCACGGGCATCCTGACCTTCAAGAAGTCCGAGGCCCTGCGCGCGCTTGCGGCCGAACTGCCGTCCGACCGCATTTTGGTTGAAACAGACTCGCCCTACCTTGCGCCCGGCAAGTTCCGGGGCAAGCGCAACGAACCGGCCTATGTGGTCGAGGTCGCAAAAGTGCTCGCCGAAACACGCGGCGTGTCGTTTGACGAGATCTCGCGCCAGACAAGCGAAAACTTCTTTCGCCTGTTCTCCAGGGTGAAAGCTTAGAACTGGGAGCCGCATGACGCTGACGCTGACGATCCTGGGCTGCGGCTCCTCCGCCGGCGTGCCGCGCCCGGCACTCGGCTGGGGTGCCTGCGATCCCACCAATCCCAAGAACCGCCGTCGCCGCTGTTCGCTGCTGGTCGAGCAGACATCGGACGAGGGCACCACGCGTATCGTGATCGACACCTCGCCGGACCTGCGCGAGCAATTGCTCTCGACCAATGTCGACCACATCGATGCAGTGTTCCTGACCCACGAGCACGCCGATCAGACCCACGGCATGGACGATCTGCGTTCGGTCGTGATGCACATGCGCCGGCGGATTCCGACCTATCTCAATCAGACGACCGCGAACGACATCATGTCGCGGTTTTCCTATTGCTTCGTCTCGCCGGCGGGCAGCGACTATCCGCCGATCCTGACGGCGCAGTCGATCGAGGCCGGCGAAAGCCAGACCATCCAGGGAAAGGGTGGCGCGGTGACGATGACCGCCTTCCTGGTGCAGCACGGCAACATTCCCGCGCTGGGCTATCGCATCGGCGATGCCGCCTACACACCCGACCTCAACGACATCCCGCGCGAGAGCTGGGGCGCACTGGAAAATCTGGATCTCTGGATCGTCGATGGCCTCCGCTACACCAGCCATGTCAGTCATTTCAGCATCAACGACGCGTTGTCCTGGATCGAGCGCTTCAAGCCGAAGCGCGCCGTCATCACCAATATGACGGCCGACGTCGATTATGAGGTGATCCGGCAGTCGCTGCCGGCGGGCGTGGTGCCCGCGTATGATGGGCTGCGGCTGGAGACCCGCTGAACCTGCGGTGGAAATTTCGGCGAGAGCCGGCATACTGCTTGCTTGCGCTAGCCCCATCATGTTGATCTAACGTCTGAAAGACAGGGCGCTGGGCAGAGGCGATATCCATGCAGGACCGGCGTGCGACGTACGATCGCCGGGACTGTCTGAATCGCCTCGTGTGAGGATGGGGATCGCGTTGGCAGGGGACGATGTCACGAGCCGGGGACCGGTGCGACGCGCGCTGGATCTCCTTTATCTCGGTGCGGGCTACGCCGCCGGCGCCTTCATGGTTGCGATCTTTGCAATCATGATGATCATGTCGATCGGGCGCCAGTTTGCGGTCAACATTCCCGCCGGCGATGATTTCGCCTCCTGGTGCATGGCGGCGATGGCATTCCTCGGCCTCGCTCACACCTTCAAGCGCGGCGAGATGATCCGGGTCGGCCTGCTGCTGGAGCGTCTGCATGGGCGCTCCAAGCAGGTAGCGGAGGTCGTGGCCCTCGGTATTGCCGCCGCTTTCATCCTCTATTTCACCCGGCATGCCGTGCAGATGACCTATGATTCCTGGCGCTTCAACGACGTGGCGCAGGGCGTCGTCGCGCTTCCGCTCTGGATTCCGCAGCTCGGGTTTTCCGGCGGACTCGTGATCCTCTCGATCGCGCTCATTGATGAAATGGTCAGTGTCGTCGGCGGCAACCGGCCGAGCTACGAGAAGGGCTCGCCGGACGAGACCCCGGACGAATTCATCGAGCGGATCTCACAGGGCGGCGGAGGTTGACGATGGCCAATCTCGGCATGATTGAACTGTCGTTCATTCTGCTCGGCGTCATGATCGTGCTGCTGGGAAGTGGCATCTGGATCGCGGTTTCGCTGGGGCTCGTCGGCTTCGTGGCGATGGCGCTGACCACGAGCCTGCCGCTCGGCTCGGTGCTTGCGACCACGACATGGAGCGCAAGCTCGTCATGGACGCTGGCCGCGCTGCCGCTGTTCATCTGGATGGGCGAAATCCTCTTCCGCACCAAGTTGTCGGAAGAAATGTTCCGGGGCCTCTCGCCCTGGGTGCAGTGGCTGCCCGGGCGCCTCACTCATGTCAACGTGATCGGCTGCGGCATCTTCGCGGCGGTGTCGGGCTCGTCGGCGGCGACCTGTGCGACCATCGGCAAGATCGCGCTGCCCGAACTGGACAAGCGTGGTTACGACAAGAGCCTTAGCCTCGGCTCGCTCGCGGGCTCCGGTACGCTCGGCCTGCTGATCCCGCCGTCGATCCCGATGGTGGTCTATGCGGTCACGGCGAATGTCTCCGTGCTTCAGGTGTTCCTCGGCGGCTTCCTGCCCGGCGTGCTCGTGATGGTGCTCTATTCCGGCTACATCATCGTCTGGTCGCTGCTCAATCCGAAGAAGATTCCGCCGCGCGATCCTCCGATGCCGTTCCGCCAGAAGCTGCGGGAGTCGGCCAGGCTTGCGCCCTGCCTGTTGCTGATCCTGGCGGTCTTCCTCTCGCTCGTGCTCGGCTTTGCGACGGCGACGGAATGCGCCGCCTGGGGCGTTTCGGGCGCGCTGCTGCTGGCGTGGTGGAGCCGCACGCTGACGGGCAAGAACTTCCTCGAAAGCATCATGAGCGCGACGCGCCTGACCTGCATGATCATGCTGATCCTGGCGGGCGCAGCCTACACGACCGCAGCGATGGCCTATACGGGCATTCCGGCGGCGCTTGCCACCTGGGTCCAGGGCCAGCAGCTCACGCCGGGCATGCTCGCGCTGTATCTGAGTATCATGTACATCATCCTGGGATGCCTGATCGACGGCATCTCAATGATCGTCCTGACCGCCGTGATCGTGCTGCCGATGGTCAGGCAGGCCGGTCTCGACCTGGTCTGGTTCGGGGTCTATCTCATCATCCACGTCGAGATGGCGCAGATCACGCCGCCGGTCGGTTTCAATCTGTTCGTGCTCCAGAACATGAGCGGGCGCGACACTTTCACCGTTGCGCGGGCGGCGTTCCCGTTCTTTGTCCTGCTGCTCGCGGCCGTGTTCATCATCACGGAATATCCGCAGATCGTGATGTTCTTGCCCAAGCTCGCCTTCCCAGACTGAGCGTACCGTTTTGAAATTGACTGTGAGGAGAAGCCCGATGATGTCTCGTTTATTCCGCACATCCCTGATCGCCGGCGCCGTGCTGGCCGTGACACCCGCTTTGGCTCAGACCAAATGGAATCTGCCGGCAGCGTATCCGGCCGACAATCCGCACTCCGAGAACCTCGTTGCTTTCGCCAAGGACGTCGAGGCTGCCACGTCCGGCAAGCTCCAGATCACGGTTCATCCCGGCGCGTCGCTGTTCAAGGCACCCGATATCAAGCGCGCGGTGATGACCGGGCAGGCGCAGATGGGCGAAGTCTTGCTGTCGATCCACGAGAACGAGGATCCGGTGTACGGGGTCGATGTGGTGCCGTTTCTGGCGACCAGCTTTCCGGACGCCATGAAGCTCTATCAGGCGTCGAAGCCGCTGATTACGAAGAAGCTCGATGCGCAGGGGCTCAAGCTGCTGTTCGTCGTGCCGTGGGCGCCGCAGGGCGTCTATGTCAGCAAGCCGCTTGCGACCATCGAAGACATGAAGGGCCTGAAATGGCGGGCCTATAATGTTGGGACCGCGCGCATTGGCGAGCTGGTCGGCGCGCAGTCCGTCACCATCCAGGCCGCCGAGTTGCCGCAGGCGCTTGCCACCGGCGTCGTGAACTCCTTCATGTCGTCCGGCGGCACGGGCTACGATGCGAAGGCATGGGAGTCGCTGAAATACTTCTATGATGTGCAGGCCTGGATCCCGAAGGACTACACTTTCGTCAACAAGGCTGCGTTCGAGGCGCTCGACAAGCCGACCCAGGAGGCCATCCTCAAGGCCGCAGCGACCGCGGAAACCCGCGGCTGGAAGGCCTGGCAGGACAAGAGCACCTGGTACATCGATCAGCTCAAGGCCAAGGGCATGACGGTCGAGCCGCCGAGCCCGGCCCTGAAGGCCGGATTCCAGAAGATCGGCGAACAGCTCACCGCCGACTGGCTCAAGAAGGCGGGAGCCGACGGCCAGGCCCTGGTTGACGCCTATAAGAAGATGTGAGGGCCAAGGGGCTCGGCAAACCCGACCGCGTCGAAACTGCACAATGACTTCGCGGCGACACGCAGCCGCCGCGGAGGTCGAGACAAGCTCAGGCCGAGATCGCCTTCGCCGATCCCGCTTCGTTGCGCAGCAGGAATTTCTGGATCTTGCCCGTCGACGTTTTCGGGATCGGCCCGAACACGACGGCCTTTGGCGTCTTGAAGCCGCTCATATGCGAGCGGCAGAAGGCGATGATGTCGGCTTCGCTCGCGCTGGCGCCGTCCTTCAGCTCGACGAAGGCGCAGGGCACTTCGCCCCATTTCGGATCGGGCTTTGCGACCACGGCGGCGAACAGCACAGCGGGGTGCTTGTAAAGGATGTCCTCGACCTCGACAGAGGAAATGTTCTCGCCGCCGGAGATGATGATGTCCTTGGAGCGATCCTTGATGATGACGTAGCCGTGCGCGTCGAGCACGCCGAGATCTCCGGTGTGAAACCAGCCTCCTTCGAAGGCTTCCTTCGTCGCCTTGTCGTTCTTGAGGTAGCCCTTCATCACGATGTTGCCGCGGAACATGACTTCGCCGATGGTCTCGCCGTCGCGCGGCACCTGCCTCATGGTCTGGGGATCGATGACGGTGACGCCTTCCTCGAGCGGGTAGGGCACGCCCTGCCGCCGCTTCAAGCTGGCGCGCTCGGCTGCGGGCAGATCATCCCAGCCTGGCTGCTCGGCGCAGACGGAGGCGGGACCGTAGACCTCGGTCAGGCCGTAGACGTGCGTCAGCTTGATCCCAATGCTCTCGGCGCCCTCGAGCACCGCGACCGGCGGCGCGGCACCGGCGATCAGCCCGACGACTCGGCGGGCAGTGCCGTTCCTCGGTGCATCGGGCGCGTTGATCAGCGTGTTGTAGACGATCGGCGCGCCGCACATGTGGGTGACGCCGTGCTGCTTGATCAGCTCGAAAATCTTGGTCGGCTCGACCTTGCGCAGGCAGACATTGATGCCGGCGGCCGCCGCAATGGTCCAGGGGAAGCACCAGCCGTTGCAGTGGAACATCGGCAGCGTCCAGAGATAGACCGGATGCTGGCCGAGTTGGCCCGCGAGGATGTTGCTGACGGCATTCAGATAGGCGCCGCGATGATGGGTCACGACGCCCTTGGGATTTCCCGTGGTGCCAGAAGTGTAGCTCAGCGCGATCGCATCCCATTCGTCCTTCGGCGGGATGGCGGTGAAGTCAGGATCGCCCTGCGCGACGGCGGTCTCGTACTCGATCTCGCCGATGCGCCTGCCGCCCTTGAAGGCGGCGTCGTCGACGTCGATCACGAACGGTTTTGGACCACTCATCTGCGTGAGCGCATCGGTGATCACGCCGGAAAACTCCGGGTCGACCAGAATGATCCTTGCGCCGCCATGGTCGAGCTGAAATGCGATCGAAGGCGCATCGAGCCGGATGTTCAGGGCGTTGAGCACGGCACCCGTCATGGGTACGGCGAAATGCACCTCGTTCATCGCCGGAATGTTCGGCAGCATCGCCGCGACGGTGTCGCCGACGCCGATGCCCTTGCCGGCAAGATACGAAGCAACGCGCTTGCAGCGCTCATGGGTCTCGCGCCAGGTGAAGCTGCGCCCCTCGTAGACTGTGCTAACGTGATCGGGATAGACCGCGGCGCTGCGCGCAAGGAAGCTCAACGGGCTCAGCGGCACGTAGTTGGCGGGCGTCTTGTCGAGACCGATATTGTACTGGTTCTGCCGCTCGCTCATCGACACCTTCCTCACGCGCCGGCTTACAGGAATCCGATGGAGATCCACGGAAACACGGCGACGACGATCAATCCTACCAGCAGCGCCAGCAGATAACCCCAGATCGGCCTGATGCCTTCGGCCGGATCGACGCGTCCGATGGCGCAGGCGGCATAATAGCCGACCCCGAAGGGCGGGGCGAATAGCCCGATACCCATGGCGAGAATGATCACCATGGCATAGTGCACCTCGTGCACGCCGACCGCACGCGCAATCGGAAACAACAGCGGCCCGAACAGCACGATCGCCGGGATGCCCTCCAGCACGCTGCCAAGGATGGTGAAAGCCAGGATCGAGACGGCGATGAAGGTCGCCGCGCCGCCCGGCAGTCCGGTCATGGCCGACGCCAGCGCGCGCGAGAAGCCTGATTGCGTCAGGCCCCAGGCCATGCCGGTGGCCGTGCCGATGATCAGCAGGATCGCGCCCGACAGCGCGGCGGTTTCGACCAGCATGGGAAACAGCCGCCGCCAGTCGAAGCGGCGGTAGACCAGGAGTCCGACCAGGGCGCCATAGACGATGCCGATGGTGGAGACTTCGGTGGCAGTCGCGATGCCTTCGACCACGGCGTAGCGGATCACGAAGGGCAGCGCGAGCGCGGGCAGGGCGATGATAAAGGTCTTGCCGATCTCGCCGCCTGTGGCGCGACGGACATGGCTCATGTCCTCGTGGCGGTAGCGCCACCACACCAGCATGCACAGCGTGATCGCCAGCACCACCCCGGGCAGCAGGCCGCCGGTGAACAAAGCGGCGATCGAGACGCCCGTGACCGATCCGATCGTGATCAGCACGAGGCTCGGCGGAATGGTTTCGGTCTGCGCGCCGGTGGCGGCAAGAAGCGCGACGAGGTCGCCGGGCTTGGCGCCGCGCTGCTTCATCTCCGGGAACAGCACGGGCGCGACCGCCGCCATGTCGGCGGCCTTGGCGCCGGAGATGCCGGAGACCAGATACATCGCGCCGACCAGGACGTAATGCAGCCCGCCGCGGACATGGCCAAGCAGGCTCGCCAGGAACGCCACCATGGCCCGTGCCATGCCGGTCATTTCGATCAGGAGCCCCAAAAATACGAACAGCGGCACCGAGAGCAAAATGAGGTGGCTCATGCCCTCGTCCATCCGCCCGACCAGCACCATCACCGGCGTGCGCGTGGTCAGTGCCAGATAGCCGAAGATCGCGAGCCCGAAGCCGAACGCGATGGGAACACCGGCAAAGACGCAGAAGCCAGCGACGCCGACGAAGAAGATGACGAGGTTGAGATTGCCGAGCGGCCGCAGATAAGGCTGCGCCAGCCAGAACAAGCCGACGACGACGGCAACGGCGACTGCGGCCGTCAGCACCATGCGGTAATCGGCTGCGCGCAGCAGCCGCAACAGCGCGAACACCGCCATCAGGCAGATTCCGGCCGGCAGCGCCGCGGCGCGCCACATATTGGAGATCTGCAGCGCCGGCGTGGTGATGAAGCTTTCCTCGTAGGCGTAGTCCCAGGACGGCCAGACGATCAGCGCCAGGAAGGCCAGCGCCGCGCAGGTCGCGACCAGATCGAGCCAGGCCCGCGTGGCCGGCCTGGTGCTGGCGACAACCGCGGTCATGCGCATGTGCTCGGAGCGGCGGAACGCGACCGCCGCGCCCAGCATGGCGAGCCACAGGAACAGGATCGAGGCAAGCTCGTCCGACCAGATCAGCGGCCTGTGCAGCCCGTAGCGTGCGACCACGCCGGCAAACAGGATCGCGATCTCGGCGACCACCAAAATGGCCGCCGGGATTTCGACGAGGAGCCCGAGTGCGCGCTCCGTCGAGGCCAGCAACGAAGGTCGGCGAGGGGACCGAACAGTCGCCTCACCCGCCACTCCGTTCACTTCGACCTCGATATGAGCCATGACGGCTCCAACGCGTTACGACAGCTTGCCGACCGCCTTTTCCAGCAGGTCCCAGGCCTGATCGCCGTATTTACCTTTCCACTCGGCATAGAAGCCGGCGGACCGCAGCTTGTCGCGGAACGGCGCGACTGCGGGCTGGTTGAAGGTCAGGCCCTTGCCCGCGAGCTCCTGCTGCAGGTTGGCATTGAGCTTGGCGGTATCCTCACGTTCCTTGAGCGCTGCGGCATTGATGTTCTTGGCGACGATGGTGCGCACATCCTCGGGCAGGCTGCTCCAGGCCTTGCGGTTGGCCAGGAACCAGAAGCCGTCCCACATGTGGTTGGTCAGCGAGCAGTATTTCTGCACTTCGTAGAGCTTGGCGGTCGAGATGATCGCCAGCGGGTTCTCCTGGCCCTCGACGATTCTGGTCTGCAGCGCGGAATAGACCTCGGCGAAATTGATCGAGGCGGGCGCCGCATCGAACGCCTTGAACATCGAGGTCCACAGCGGCGACACCGGCACGCGGATCTTGAAGCCCTTGAGATCGTCCGGACCGGTGATCGGCTTGCTCGACGACGTGGTCTGGCGGAAGCCGTTGTCCCAGATCTTGTCCATGACCTCGAGCCCGGCCTTCTTGATCTCGCCGCGGACGAAGGCGCCGAGATCGCCGTCCATGGCCTTCCAGACCGTGCCGTAGTCCGGGAACGCGAAGCCGATGCCGTTGATGGAGGCCGCGGGCACCAGGGTCGACAGGATCAGCCCCGACAGCGTGAAAAACTCGACGCCGCCGGACCGGATCTGGCTCAGCATGTCGGTGTCGGACCCGAGCTGGTTGTTCGGGAAGATCTGGAGGTCGAACTTGCCGCCTGTCTCGGCCTTGATCGCCGCCGCCATCTCCTTGGCGCGCACGTTCAGCGGATGGGTGTCCGGCAGGTTGTTGGCGTATTTGTAGGTGAACTCGGCGCTCTGGGCGCGGGCCACATGGGGCGCACTGAGGCCGCCCAGGACCGCGGTGGCGGCGGAGGCCTTGAGAAGCGTGCGGCGGGAAAAGCTCATGGGTCTGCTTCCTCGGAAAGTTTGTTGTTGTTCTGAGATGCAAATCTATACGGACGGAAGGTCAGAAGGTCATCTGCGATCTCGCAAGCTTCGCTTATTGCAGCCGGACATCCTCACGGCAATATCGGCTTTCGGAGGCATGGGCCGGATTCAAAAACCGAAAAACAACCCCATGCACAGTAGCCGTCGAAAGTCGGGCGACGTGCGACGGGCCGGCCCGGAAGAGAACGAGGAACGAAGGTCCGATGAGAGGAATTCTGGCTAAATAACTGATCTGATTATATATAAATATATTCCATAATATACCTTATGCGAATCATGGATATAGCCGTGCAGATCAGCCAGATCATTCCGCACCTACTCAGAAGCCCTCTCTCGGCTCACACTTGCCGCCAAACAAGCCCCGGGCAAACCGACGCAGCGGTTGATGCCCACGGCAGCATTGGAGGTTCGTCATGCAGGAGAACGTCGCCCGCGCAGATCGGTCGCGCGCAATTCCATTCGATGCGGCCAAGCTCGATCGTCTGATGGAAGCCGCCGGCCTCGACGTCCTGGTCGCGACCTCCAAGCATAATGTGCAGTACATGCTCGGTGCCGAGCGCGCGATCTTCTTCGACTACATGGATGCGCTGGGCGTCAGCCGCTATCTGCCGGTCCTGATCTATCCCAAGGGCGCGCCGGAGCACGCGGTCTATGTCGGGCACCGGCTGGAGACCCATCAGCGCGCTGTCGCGCCGCCATGGATTGCGCAGGTCCGGACCGAGTCCAACGGCTCGGTCGATGCGATCACGCGGGCCGTAAGCCTGATCCGGGATGCCGGCGTGCCCTTGAAGCGGGTCGGGGTCGAGATGGCGTTCCTGCCGATGGATGCGGGCCGGGCGCTTGCCGATGCCCTGCCCGGCGCCGAGCTCAAGGAGGCACTGCTGGTGCTGGAGCGGCTGCGCGCGGTGAAGTCGGCCGACGAGCTGGCGAAACTCAAGACGGCCTCCGAGCTCGTCATCGCCTCGATGCTGGAGGTGATCGCCGGGCACGGGCCTGGAACGACCAAGCAGCAATTGTCGGACGCTTTGCGGATCGCCGAGGCCAATCGTGGGCTGACCTTCGAATACTGCCTGCTGGCCTGCGGCAACAGCCACAACCGGGCGCCATCGACGCAGCGCTGGGAGCAAGGTGACGTGCTGTCGCTCGATTCCGGCGGCAATTATCACGGCTATATCGGCGATCTCGCGCGCATGGCCGTGCTCGGCGATCCCGATACCGAGCTGAAGGAGTGCCTGGCCGAGATCGAAGCCGTCCAGCGCGCCGCCTTCGCGGCGGTGCGGCCCGGCGCTATGGGCGGTGACATCTACGTCGCGGCCGAGCGGCAGCTCGCGAAGATCAGCCAGCGTGACTGCACGGAGTTTTTGGCCCACGGCATGGGCCTCGTCAGCCATGAGGCCCCTCGCCTGACCGCCAAAGGCCCAATCCCCTACGATGACACCGACGCTCGCCTGCCGCTCGAAACAGGCATGGTGGTGTCGATCGAGACCACGATGAAGCATCCGAAGCGCGGGTTCATCAAGCTCGAGGACACGGTCGCGGTGACGGCGACGGGCTACGAGATCTTTGGCGAGGGCGGTCGTGGATGGAATCTGGGGGGCAGTGCGCTGTAGGCTGGGACCACACACGGCGCTTACGGCAGACATTCGCCCTCTGCCCGAGCACCCCTGGGTGGTCAGCGCCCTCACCTACACTGCCATGACCTAGACTTCCGCGGAAGCAGTAGCTCTCGGCATTCGCATGACTTGCTCGAGGGCATTTCGGTGCTTCAGCACGGCAAGGGTCTCGCGTGCGCTGAGGCTGCTGACGACTTCCTCGAAGTCGTCGCTCTGCTCGATCTTGGCCCGGCCGATCGCGAGATCTATGTCGATTTGGCCCGATTTGCGAGGCGGCGTTTCGAGGGACTGCATGTGCGGTCCCAGCAACGCGGGGTTCTGTCGAAGTTCGAGCAGAGCTCCATGTGCCTGGATCCGAGCCTGGCTGGCAAGCTCTCTCGCCCTCTGCAACAGCGCCGGCGCGCGATTGTCCTCGGGGGTCGCAAACAGGTGCGCCATTCGCGGCGCCGTCGACGTGACGAGACCGATCGGAATGGCGCAAACGAGGCCGATGATGACTGGCGACATCCAGAGCAGCAGCGGAAGCGACACGGCGTAGGCGCTTGCCGCCATTGCCAGACCGCATAGGGTCGGCACCGTGAACTTGCGATAGACTTCATCGCGCGTGATCCTGCCATCGCTTCGCCGTTGAACTTGCCAGCCCGCGTCACGACCCAGCAGGATCTCCGCAACGGCGGTGGATTGAAAGATCATCATGGATGGGGCGATCAAGGCGGCAAGCAGGCTCTCGGCGACCACCGCCAGCAGCACGCGAAATCCGCCGCCGAATGCCTGCCGTTCCGCACGCCTGGTGAGCAAAACGAGGTAGGCCAGCAATTTGGGCACGATGAGCAGCCCCATTGTCGCGGCAAAGACCCAGGCGGCGAGCACGGGATCCTGTGCGGGCCAGGTTGGAAACAACGAAAAGCCCTTTGGAAAGTACTCCGGCTTGACGAAATAGGCCTGCAAGGAGATCAGGATTCCGAGCAATAGAAACAGCAGCCACAGGGGCGCGGTGAGATAGGAGCCGATGCCGGTCAGCAGGTGAAGCCTGGAGACCCAGTGCAGGCCTCGAGCCGGCAGAACGGCAAGATGCTGGAGATTGCCCTGACACCAGCGGCGGTCCCGCGCCGCGAAATCCAGCAGCGACGGGGGCACCTCCTCGAAACTCCCACCGAGGCCTGGAGCCATGAAAATCCCCCACCCCGCCCGCCGCATCAGCGCGGCTTCGACAAAATCGTGGCTGAGGATGTGGCCGCCGAAAGGCTTCCTCCCGCGCAATTCGGGCAAGCCCGCCTCTTGCGCAAAAGCCTGCACCCGGATGATGGCATTATGTCCCCAGTAGTTGCCCTCTGAGGCGTGCCACCAGGCGTTCCCGGCCGCGATCAGCGGACCGTACAAACGACCCGAGAACTGCTGAAGCCGGCTAATCAGGGTTCGCGCATTGACGACGATCGGAAGCGTTTGAATCAGCGCGGCCTGCGGGTTTGCTTCCATCGCGCCCACCAGCCGAACGATGGTCTCTCCGCTCATCAGGCTGTCCGCGTCGAGAATGATCATGTAGTCGTAGGCGCCACCGAACCGCCTCACCCATTCGGCGATGTTCCCGGACTTTCGGGCGGTGTTGTCGGATCGGTGACGGTAGTAGAGATGGCCCGAACCGCAGTTGCGCTGCAGTTCCAGAAACGCAAGCTCCTCGGCAATCCAGATGTCCGGATCTGTGGTGTCACTGAGCAGAAACCAATCGAACAACGGGGCCTGTCCGGTCTCGCCGACCGACTCGTACATGGCGCGGAGTCGCGCCATGAGATGGTGCTGATCCTCGTTATAGGTCGGCAACAGCATCGCCGTTCGGCCGGTGATCCCGGGCAACGGACCGTGGCTGTTAATTGGCAGCACATCCGGTCGGCCCCGCAGGAGCACAAAAAAACCGGCGACTGAAGACACGAACGAAAACGCGATCCAGGCGAGCAGCACGAGAAACAGCCCGAACACCATGCCTTCGAGGACCGTGACGCCACCCACCTTGAGAACGTCGTACATCTCAACAGCGCCCGCAGCGGTGATCGCGACCGTTCCGCCAAGAATGAACAGGCGCCGCGCTGCAACGGCAGGGGTGGTCCGCAGTCGCGCCGGATAGGCACGATTTGTCCCGTCCAATCGGCAGGGCAGCATCGGGAGAGGCGTTTCGTCGGGAAGATACCGAATGCCAAGCTCAGGCGAAAGCGCGGGCGACGGCGTCAGGGCGCCCATCGGTAAACCCAGACTTCGGAGATCGGTTGGTCGCCCTGCATCAAGACCGCCCTCAACTCGATAGGCGCGTCCTTCGCGGCGCATTGAAAACTCAGGCGCCAGCCGCCGGTTTCCGGGTTTGGCTGTGTGACGACGTTCTTGATCTCGGATTTGTCGGCGCTGACGGCGCCCCTCACCTTGTCAGGATCGACCTCCTTCAGCTTGTCACCGAGCAGCTCGAGCACGAACAATTTGCTGTCGTCGCCCCGGGCGCCAACGCCTGTGCGGGTGAACCGGGCCAGTGAATTGGGCTTCGGCGCGTCCGCACCCCAGTGCAGACGATAGGTGTAATTGTTTTCGCTCTTGGCCTGGAGAGCTGTTTTCGGGCGCCAGAAGGCGGCGATGTTGTCGTGAACTTCCTCCTTGGTCGGGATCTCAAAGAGGACCACACTGCCCTCTCCCCAGTCTCCGATCGGTTCGACCCAGAGGCTCGGGCGACGCTCAAAGCGCGATTCGATGTCCTCGTAGGCAAAGAAGTTTCTCTCCCGCTGCATCAGGCCGAAGCCGCGAGGATTGAGGTCATTGAATGTGCTGGCCTGCAGATCGCGCGGATTGTTGAGAGGACGCCAGAGTTGCTCGCCCTTTCCGTTGAACACGGCGAGCCCATCGGAGTCGTGCACCGCAGGGCGGAAATCGTCGACATCGTGTCGGTCGTTCGGACCGAAAAAGAACATGCTCGTCATGGGCGCCAGGCCGGCATGCTGCAGCTCGATCCGCGGATAGAGCGACATCTCCACGTCGAAGACCGTCGGAGCGCCGGGCCTGATCGTGAAGCGATAGCTTGCCGTAGCGCTCTTGCTGTCAAGCAGCGCGTGTACCACGACAGATGTGGCACCCGGCGCGGGCTTCTCCAGCCAGAAGGCCTTGAAGAAGGGAAATTCCTCCCCCTTGCTCTCGCCGGTATCGATCGTCAGGCCGCGCGCGGAGAGGCCGTAGGTCTCGCCTTTGGCAACGGCACGGAAGTAGCTGGCGCCGAGAAACGCGCAAACCTCGTCGTAATAGTCGGGGCGATTGATCGGAGTGTGAATGCGAAACCCGGCAAATCCGAGATCGGCGTCCGCTACTTGGCCGATATTGTCGCCGAATGCAAAATCGTCGCGCCGGTACCTGATCGGTACGGCTCGTCCGCCGGAGACCTCGTAAATGTCGACCTTGTTCTTGTAGAAAAAGCCGCGGTGGAAAAACTGGACCTCGAAGGGCAGCTTCTCGCTGCGCCAAGCCGCGCGCTCCGGCAGAAAGCGAATTGACCGGTACTGATCGTAGGTGAGATCCTTGAGCGCGTCCGGGACCTTTTCATCTGGTGGCTCAAAGGGCTTACTCGCCAAGTTGCGGGCAAGCTCGCGGACATAAGAGGGGCCAAACGGCAACTCCGCCGCCGATGCCGCAGAGAGTGCGCCTGGCAGTAGTGTTGCCAAGGGCGTCAATGCCGAGGCTTCCAGGAATTGTCGGCGATTCAACTGTGCTACCCGTTCGGTTCCAACCGCAGTGCAACCCCCTCGTCGCGAACGAGTTCCATGAGCGCGGCCGAATCCGAGCACCCTGTTGCCGACGAGCTCGTCGATGCGGACTTGGCAACATCGCGCTGATCCGCCTCGGTTGCGCCTGCAGGACGAGCTGCAATTTCCGATTGAGCATTCTCGAGCCATGGCGCCGCACAACGCTGCAGCCCCCGGCAGGTAACTGGATGATCGCCTTAGCGCAGCGGCAGCAACTCCAACTGGCTCTGCGCTTTCTTGACCGCCGTCGCATACCAGCTCTGGCTTGGCGCTTCCCTGGCGAAGCACGCCGTGTACGCGGTCATCGCGTTGTCTTCGCGGGTGATGTCGCCGCGGGGGTCTTTCTTGTCGATGGGTTTGGCAATCATCTGCTTCCAGACCTTTTCGCAGGCCGGGATCTCAGCCGTCTTCACCGCGTCGCTTGCGGCGAGAAAGAAGACCTTGTCGCCCTGGATTGCGACGACGTCGATTTCATGCGGCGGTCCCTTCAAATCGCCATTGCCGCGCACGCCCAGTACAGCGACCGCAGCGCTTGCTCCCGCGGGCTTCGTGATCGGCAGCTCGGCATATTTGGCGAAGGCGGAGTCCTGGATGGCTTGATAGTAGAAGCGGTCCGACTTGAATGCCGCGCCGATCTCTTGCGGCATCCCGTCCTCGCGGTGCTCGCGCAGCCAATGCTTGAGCAGCGCGGTGGTGGTCACGACGGCCTGCATCTTGTCGCCTTCGGACGTGAAGCCGAGGCCGTCGAGATGGCCGAAGCCGGAGTCGCCCTTGAAGAGCGTGTCGGCGTTGGTCTTGCCGTCTGCCGGCAGTCCCTTAATGGTGACAGGGCCCACCAGGCCGCGCAGGCCGCCAGTCAACTCCTTGAGCGCCGCATCGTGCTGCTTATAGGTTTCGTCGTTTTCCGTGGCTTTCGAGAACTTTGCGATGTAACGATCGCGCAGGTCGAGATAATGCTGCTCCGGGCCAGCCGCATGTGCGGGCGTGGCGAAAACGAGCAGGCAGAGCAAGGCGAGCGATCTCATGTGATTTCCGACAGGGCTGGGTCTGATCTCCAGTCTTTGTGCCGGTGCCGTGCGGGAAGGTTCATCCGCGAGCGGCCAGGAGCCCTACTCCGCCGGCGTCAGTTGCTGCCGGCTCGGGCGCATCGCCGCTGTCTCGCGGACGCGGATACGGGCGCGGCGCTTGCGCCACCAGATCACGATTCCGGTAACCGAGAGTGCTGCCACCACCAGCCCCATGATCGAGATCAGGATGCGGCCGAACAGTCCCACGATGCGGCCTGAATGCAATGGGAATTGCGCCTGCACGAAGATGTCGGCGGCGGTGCCGACCCAGGGCAGCCGTTCGCCAATCGGACGACTGTCCTCGCTGTCGTAATAGAGCTGCGCCGGGCCGACGCCGCCGGCGCCGTGATCGTCGCCCGGATGGAAGAAGGCGGCGGCATAGACGCCGTGGGCCGGGCCGTAATTGACTGAGCCGACCGGGACGGTCCACCCTCGCCCCTTGCCGTCGGCCGCCGCGCGCGCGGCGATGTCGGCGAAGCCGACCTTAGGCTCGATGGGATCGTCGAGATCGCGATATGGCCGCTGCTCATAGGGTGTCGGCGTGTAATTCGACACCATCTTCATCAGCGGCGAGAACACCTCGAAATAGAGGTTCAGCGAGAACGCCGTGAAGGCGATGATGAACAGGAGGCCCCAGGTCCACAGGCTGAAAGCGCGATGGAGGTCGAAATTGATCCGGTAGGCGCTGCCCGAGGTTTTGATGGTCCACGCCGGCGCCCAGCGCGCCCAGAAGCCGCGTTCGAGCTGGCGCGTGACCTGGGGCGCCCGTGCCGCCTTGGCGCGCCGGCGCGAGGGCAGCGTCAGGTAGAAGCCGACGAAGCAATCGATGGTCCAGATGATGGCGATGATTCCGAGCAGGCGCATGCCCCAGCGGTCGCTGCCCCAGAATTCCGGGATGTGCATCGTGTAGTGCAGCTTGTAGAGAAACGAGACGAAGTTCTCTCGCGTCACCGGCCACACCGCGCCCCAATAGCGCCGGCCGAGCTCCGCGCCGGTGTTGGGATCGAGGAAGATCTGATTGTAGTCGAGCGCGTAACGCTTGCCGGTCGCGGGATCGATCCTGGGCATGACGAAGAACCACAGCGAGTGGCCCGCCTCCGGCGTCATGAACAGGTAGACCACGCGCGCGCGGGGATCGCGCTGCTCGATCATCTTGGCGAGATCGATCGAGGGAATGGCCGGGCCTTTGCTGCTGACGTCGAACAGATGGCTGTTCAGGACCTCGTCGATCTCGTGATCCCAGGAGATGATCGCCCCGGTGATGCCGGAGAAGAACAGGAAGCCGGCCGTCAGCAGTCCCGCCCAGCGATGCAGCTTGCCGAATATCGCTCTCATCGTCTTCTCTCATCAAGCGGGCCCGGCCGCCATCACGGCCTGTCCTCATTCGAACTCACCACCGATACGTCAGCTTGCCGATGGCCTTGCGTCCCTCCGCATAGAAGCAGCCCGACAGGCTGTAGCAGGCGGCGACATAGCGGGTGTCGGCGAGGTTGGTGACGTTCAGCGACAGCCGCCAATTGTCCCTGGTGTAGGCGAGCAGCGCGTCCAGCACGGTCGCGGATCCGACCTTGAACGTGTTGGCGTCATCGCCCCAGGTCGCGCCGACATAGCGGAGGCCGCCACCGAGCTGCAGCCCCGCGAGCGGCCCGGTCTGAAGCGTGTAGTCGTTCCACAGCGAGGCGCGGTTGAGCGGCACGGTGACCGGCGCCTTGCCGACATTGACGGGATCCTGCGTCACCATTGCATCGACATAGGCGTAGGCCGCGCGCAGGTTCCAGCCGTCGGCGAGCGACATCGTGCCTTCGAGCTCAAGGCCGCGCGATTTCACTTGCCCGGTCTGTTCGGCAATGTTGAGCGGAGGCGCAAAGGTGACGACGTTGTCGCGCGTCAGGTCGAAGGCGGCGAAGGTGAACAGCGCGTTCCAGCCGATCGGCTGATACTTGACGCCCACCTCGTACTGCACGCCGGTCTCGGGATTGAGCAGCTGTCCGCTCGGACCGGTGGCGAGCA
The DNA here is from genome assembly GCF_023073095.1 of Bradyrhizobium sp. 44. Taxonomy (NCBI): domain Bacteria; kingdom Pseudomonadati; phylum Pseudomonadota; class Alphaproteobacteria; order Hyphomicrobiales; family Nitrobacteraceae; genus Bradyrhizobium; species Bradyrhizobium sp. 44. The sequence goes on along the minus strand of NZ_JADPIY010000016.1, from coordinate 1,107,182 downwards.
CCGGCAGGAACGATTCCGAATAGCTGAAATAAGGCGCGATGCCGTTGTCGAAATTGTACATCAATGCGGCGCGGCCGGTGAAAGCCGATGCATCCTTCGCGACGGACGTATTAAAGATTCCGCTGTCTACCTGCGTCGTCACGAAATCCTGGCGGCCACTGAGCTGGAACGAGAACCGGCCGAGCTTGATCTGGTCCTGCGCGTAGAGGCCGACTTGCGACTGCTTGACGCCGGTGTCGTCGCTCATGGCGCCCATGGTCCAGTCGTAGCTGTAGACCGGGTTGAAGACGTTGATCTCGGGCGCGGACGTGGTGACGCCAAAGGCTGTGTCGCGGAATGTGGTGTTGCGATAGTCGATCCCGACCAGCGTGGTGTGGCTGAGGAAGCCGGTCGTGAACTTGCCCTGGAGCTGATTGTCCACCGCGAAGGAGTTGATGTAGGAGTTGCTGTAGCTGCCGAAACGCGCGAGCTGTCCCGCGGCCTCGTCGGTATAGCCTCCGCCGAAAAACACCTTCTCCTCGTTGTGCTGATAGGCATAGCGCAAATTCTGACGGAACGTGATGTTGTCGGTGAAATTGTGCGAGAGCTGGTAGCCGGCGGTCGCGATCTCGGTGTTGAACGCGTTGAAGCTCGGCACGCCCGCGAAGAACGAGACCGGTATGGTGCGGCCGTTGTTCGGCCACACCGTGCCCGAGGCCGGCAGGAACTGAAGGCCCCACCCTGCCCGCTCGCGCTGGTAGTTCGCGAGAATCGTGATGGTGGTGTCCTCGTTCGGCTTGAACGTGACGGCGGGCGCGATGAAGACGCGGTTGTCCTTGGTGAAGTCGACCTGGGTCTCGCCGTCGCGCACCACGCCCGTCAGGCGCCACAGCACGGTGCCGTCCCTGTTGGCGGGACCGCCCATGTCGAACTGGCCCTGATAACGGTTGAAGCTACCGCCGGAGATCGAGACCTCGCCGAATTGCTGCGCCGTCGGCAGCTTGGTCACGTAGTTGAGGATGCCGCCGGTGCCGCTGCCGCCATACATGGCCGAGGATGGGCCCTTCAGGACCTCGAGGCGCTCTGCGCCGTAGGGATCGAGGCCGTTGAAGTGCACGTAATTGCTGGAGGGAATCCGCAATCCGTCGACGTAGAGGCCCGACATGGTGGTATCGAAGCCGCGGATCTGGAGGGCGCCGAAACGGGTATCCGAGCCGCCATTGACGTCGCCGCTGACACCCGCGGTGTAGCGCAACGCCTCGCCGATCGAGACCGCACCCTGGTTCCTGACCTGGTCGGTCGTGACGACCGAGACGGACTGCGGGGTTTCGATCAGCGGCGTATCCGTCTTGGTCGCGGTGCCGCTGCGCGTCGCAACGAAACCGCGCACCGGACCATTGGCGCGTTCACCCGTGGCACCGTTCGAGGATGCCGATTGGGTTGGCGCGACTTGCTGCGCCGGAGAGCGACGATTGGCGCGTGCGGTGCGTGTCGCCCCTGAGCGTCGCGTTGATGCGACCGCCGCAGGCCGGGCGCGCTGGGCCGGGGCTTCGACGGTGACGGCGGGAATCTGCGTCTGCGCCTCCACGGCACAGAAGGGTACGACGAGAGCAAATGTGCTGGCCGCTCCGAGGAAGAGAGTCTGTATCTGTCGACGACGCGTGTCGGAACGCGAAGCAAGTTGGAAGTCGGTCACGTCGAGGCCCCACGCACTGCCGGCTTCGCCGGTATCGTTTTTGATGCCTCGCCCTAACGCAGGCGATTTCGGAGTGCGATAGGAACTGCGTTAGAATTTCTCCAGACGCGTGCGCAACGCGTGCGACGAATGCGCTCAGTCGTGTCTCGAAGTTTGGAATGTTTCCAGACCGACAAGAACCTGCTTGTTCGAAATGTCTGAAACGGCGTCAGCGATGTCGCAGCCGGCGGTTGACCCGACGCGCGAAATAATCGCCAGCGCTCTGCACCAGCTGCACCAGCGCGATCAGCACCACGACGACGGCGAGCATCATCTCCGGCATGAAGCGCTGATAGCCGTAGCGGATACCGAGATCGCCCAGGCCCCCGCCTCCGACGGCACCGACCATGGCGGAGTAGCCGAGCAGGCTGACCACCGCGAGCGTCAGCGCCAGCAGAAGACCCGGCAACGCTTCGGGGATCAGCACCTTGAGCACGATCTGCATCGGCGATGCCCCGAACGAGGATGCGGTCTCGATCAGGCCGCCATCGACCTCGCGGATTGCGGCCTCAACCAGGCGCGCGATGAACGGCGCCGATGCGATCGTCAACGGCACGATCGCGGCCGTCGATCCGATCGAGGTGCCGGCCACCAGCCGCGTGAACGGGATGATGGCGACGACCAGGATGATGAAGGGCGTAGACCGTGTCGCGTTGACGACGATGCCGAGCACGCGATTGACGAGAGGCGCCGCGAACAGCTCGCCTTTCCGGCTGGTCGCGAGAAAGACGCCGAGCGGCAGGCCGAAGGCGGTGCCGACCAGAGCGGCGAGCCCGACCATGTACAGGCTCTCGCCGGTCGCCTGGACGATCAGGTTGATGAGTTCAGGCGACATAGCCGAGACGCTCCGCGGGGAATTGATATTGTGACAGCCAGGCCAGCGTGCGCGTCGTCGCGTCCTGGCCGCTGGACATGCCGAGAGGGATACCAAGCGTCAGTGAGCCCACATGCTGGCCGCCGATCTCGTCGATGCGGGCCGACAGCAGCGACACGTCGAGGCCGAGTTCGCGTGCGAGCCGCGCCACCAGCGTGTCGCCGGCCCCTGCCCCGCGCACTTGGACGCGGATCACCGCCTGTCCGCCCGCAGGCGGCTCCGAAACGATCCGGCTCGCCAGCGACACCGGCAGGCTGTCTCCGATGACCTCGGCCAGGAAGGATTGCGTGATCGGATGCTTGGGGTGGGTGAAGATGTCGGCGACATGGCCGCTCTCGACGACGCGGCCGGCGTCGAGCACCACGACGTCCTTGGCGAGCTGGCGCACCACGGACATCTCGTGGGTGATCAGCACGATGGTCACGCCGAGTTCGCGGTTGATGTTCGCGAGCAGATCGAGGATCGCCCGCGTGGTCTGCGGATCGAGCGCCGAGGTCGCCTCGTCCGACAGCAGCACGCTGGGTCGCGTCGCCAACGCTCGCGCGATGCCGACGCGCTGCTTCTGGCCGCCGGAGAGTTCGGACGGGTAGCGGTCGTGCTTGTCCGCGATGCCCACCAGCGCAAGCAGCTCGGCGACCCGGGTTTTGATGTCCGCTTTGGCCCAGCCGGCAATCTCGAGCGGCAGCGCGATATTGGCGGCTGCGGTGCGCGAGGACAGCAGGTTGAAGTGCTGGAAGATCATGCCGATCGAGCGCTGCGCCAATCGCAGTTCGCGCCCTGCGAGCGCCGAGATATCTCTGTTATCGACGATGACGCGGCCCGTGGTCGGCCTCTCCAGGCCGTTGATGAGCCGGACCAGGCTCGATTTGCCGGCGCCGGAGCGACCGATGACGCCGGTGATCGAACCGTGCGGGATCGCGAAGTCGATGTTTTGCAGGGCATTGACGCCGGGCTTGCCGCGATAAGCCGGATAGGTTTTCGAGATGCCTTCGAAGCGGACCATCGCGTCAGGCGCAGTCGCGGCAGCCGAGATCGCGTGACCTGAGATCGCGTCAGGTTTTTCGATCGGCTGTCCGATCGCGAGCGACGGGTGGACGTTCATGGAGGCGGCCTTCATGCACAATAGTTCCGCTTGCCTCTGGGGCATCCGGGAACCGGTCGCATCAAGCGACGGAGAGTGAAACCGCGATGAGGACTCAGCTGGAGCGCGCTGCACCGCAGCAGGCACCATCGCCCTTTCAGGTCTCTCTGGCAATGTCAGATATTTGTGGGGAATTGGACGAAGTTTTCCGAATTTCTCCCCACTGAAGAAAATTCATCTGCCGCCGTCTTGGCCCTCGCCCCGGCTCAGGTGACCCGCAACCAGGGCCATACGATCAGCAGGAGCCCTGCGAAATAGAGCACCCCGAAAATCAGCCCAAAACCCCAGAACTGACCCTTGCCGATATAGCCACTGCCGAAATACATCGGCGCCGGCCCGGTCGCGTAAGGTGAGATCACCCCCATCAGGCCGAGCGAATACATGCAGAGCATGGCGAGCGTCGTAACCGGCAGGTCGGGGATGCCGGATCCGACCGCGAGCACCACGGGCAGCACGGCGGCGGCATGCGAGGTGATGCTCGAGAAGAAATAGTGGATCCAGAAGAACAGTGCGACCAGCAGGAGCATTGCGGTCGACGGCGACAGCCCGACGAGCGGCTTTGCAAATTCGGTCGCGAACCATTTGATGAAGCCGATCTCGTTGAGGCCCGAAGCCAGCGTCAGCAGCGAGGTGAAATAGAAGAACACCTCCCAGGCGCCCTTCTCGGCGACGATGTCCGCAAACTCGATCACGCCCGTCACCAGCATCAGCGAGATCACGATGAACACGACGGTGGTGGCGTTGACGAAATTCGAGCCCAGAAGCGGCACGCGGATGTCCGGGCTCGAGCCCGCGATCCACAGGAACATCGCGAGCAGGATCAGCGCCAGCATGATCCACTCGTTGCGCGACATCGGGCCCATCTCCGAGAGCTCCTTCGATGCCCATTCGGAAATTTCCGGGCTGCTCTTCACCTCGGGGCGGCAGACCGCGTAGCTGAGCAGCGGGACCAGCACCATCAGGAGGAGGCCGAGCGGCGCAAAGCCGATGAACCACTGCGCCCAGCTGACCTCGATTCCGACGGTCTTCTTGGCGATGGCGAGCGCCGCTGCATTGGGCGCGAGCGCGGTGAAAAACAATGAGCTGGTGACGGCGGTCGACGCGAACGCGGTCCACATCACGTAGGTGCCGATCTTGCCGGCGGTCGGTCCTGGCTCGGAGCCGTAGATGCGCGGGATGTTGCTGATGATGGGATAGACGATGCCGCCGCTGCGCGCGGTGTTGGACGGTGTCGCCGGCGCCAGCAAAAAGTCCGACATCGCCACTGCATAGCCGAGACCGAGCGTGTTGGTGCCGAGCTTTTGCACCAGCACGAGCGCAATACGCCGGCCCAGCTGGCTTTTGCGGTACCCGATCGAGAACACGAAGGCGCCGACGATCAGCCACACCGTGCTCTCGGCAAAGCCCGCCAGCATCCAGCGCAGCGACTTGGTCGGATCGGGATCGATATAACCGCCGACGCCGGCAACCGTCAGCCCGATCAGGCCGACCGCGCCCACCGGCATCGATTCCAGGATGAGCCCGGTGATGACGGCCGCGAAGACGGCAAAATAGTGCCACTGATTGACATTGAGCCCTGCCGGCACGGGCCACAGATAGATCACCAGCCAGACCGCGAGCGGCGCGATCAGCTTCCAGCGAAACCCTTTCGCCTCAGGCGCCTGCGAGCTACCGGCCATGGGCCCTTTCCCCCCTCGATCGTCATTGTCGTCTGCCGGCCCGTTGATCGGGCCTATTTTGTCCCAGCGCCGCGTATACGGATAGTCCGCGGCGCAATCAATGGCCCGAGCCTGCTTCTACCGCCCTCTGAACTTCGGTTTGCGTCGCGTCAGGAACGCCTCGACGCCCTCCTTGTGGTCCTCGCTAAGGCTTGCCAGGGCGAACTGGTCGACGTCCATGTGGCTGGCGAGATTATCCAGCGCATGCGCCAGCCGGTTGACCGTGAGTTTCGTCATGGCAACGGAGAGCGGCGGCTGCGCTGCCACCTTGCGCGCAAGCTCCATCGCGGCATCGAACGCATGGCCGGGATCGACCACCTGCTCGACCAGGCCCCACTCATAGGCTTCATCCGCGCTGACGCGCTGATCGGCCAGGATCACCGCCTGCTTGGTCCGAGCCGGGCCGATCAAATGCAGCATGCGCGGAATGCTTTGCCAGCTCATGTTCATGCCGAGCCCGATCTCGGGCACCCGCAGATGGGCATCACGTCCCATGACGCGGAAGTCGAGCGCGACGGCGAGCGCCACGCCGCCGCCGACGCAAAAGCCCTCGATGGCGGCGATCGTGATCTGCTCCATCTCCTGCCAGGCGTGGGTCAGGCGCGGTCCGAGCTTGAGATGCCGCCGCAGCGTGCCGAGGTCCATGTCCTTGCGCGAGCGGCCTTCGGCATCCTTGAGGTCGAAGCCGGCGCTGAACGCAGCCGCGCTGCCTGTCAGCACCACGACAGAGGTTGCGGCGTCATCCTCGAAACTGCGCGCGGCTGCGGTGAGCTGGCGCAGCGCCTCTGGCGATAGCGCATTGATGCCGTCGCCGCGGTCGAACCGCACCACCGCAATCCGCCCCTCCGATCCGAGGCCCTTCTCGACCTTGACATAGTCAGGCAACGCAATCTCCCTTGTTCTTGGGTCTTCCTGGTGCTCACAGATGCCCGGTACGCCAATGTTCGGGTTCGCTTCCATGGACCGGAAACCGGATCGTGGTGCCGATGGTGATCCAGTTGGCATTTTCGCCGGTGATGTTGCGGCCGTAGATCACATCGACGGAGAAGATCTCGTTCGGACGGTAGCGGACGCCGGTCTGGAAACGCGGTTGCACGACGCTTGCGACCTCGGACGCGCCGGCCTGCCCATACGCCTCGATCGTCCATTGCAGGGTGTCGGTGAATTTCCAATCGAAGCCGATGCCGTAGGTCAGGTAATGGCGATCCACCGCGCGATCCCAGAGCCAGCCGCCATTGACGTTGATGCGCATGGTCTCGGACAGGCGGAAGGTCGCGGGGATGACGGCAAAGGCGGATAGCGCCTCGCCGGTCGCCGCGTCGAACGATCCGCCGCCATAGGCCGACAATCCCCACCGGCCTATTCCGGTCGGGACGAAATTCGTCTTGGCTTTTGGAGCGACCGTCGTGCTCCAGTCGCCATCGCTCCGGGCTCGGATGGTCTGCAGGCTCAGCTCGATCGGCCTGAAGGGATCGACGACACAGGAGGGATTGGCGACCGCCGAAAAATCGGTGTTGGAAGCCGTCGACAGCCAGCTCTCCACCTTGCAGGAGCCGACCTCGGAGATGTCGGCGGCATCGACCGCATAGGCGCCATTCGCGGCGCGCGCATCCTGCGCCGCGAATGCGCCAAGAGCCGCGATTGCGGCGGTTATCCCAGTTCTTGCAGCCCAGCCCATGGTGCGATGTTAGCAGAGTCTTCGCCTCGACAACGCCCGGATTCTGGGACTATCTTCGCCCTATGAGCGACCATCATCATCACCACGATCACGACCATTCCGAGCTGTCGGAGACCGAGCTGCGCGTGCGCGCGCTCGAGACGATCCTGACCGAAAAAGGCTATGTCGAGCCGGCCGCGCTCGACGCCATCATCCAGGCCTATGAGACCCGGATCGGTCCCCATAACGGCGCGCGCGTCGTCGCCAAGGCCTGGAGCGATCCGGCTTTCAAGACGGCACTGCTGGAGGACGGCTCGAAGGCGATCGGCACGCTCGGCCATGTCAGCCGCGTCGGCGACCACCTCGTCGTGGTCGAGAACACGCCGCAGCGTCACAACATGGTCGTGTGCACACTGTGCTCCTGCTACCCCTGGGAAATGCTGGGGCTGCCGCCGGTCTGGTACAAGGCCGCGCCCTATCGCTCCCGCGCGGTGAAGGACCCGCGCGGCGTGCTCGCCGATTTCGGCGTGCAGGTCGCCAAGGACGTTGAAATCCGGGTATGGGATTCGACCGCCGAAACGCGCTTTCTTGTGCTGCCGATGCGCCCCGCGGGGACCGATGGCTGGAGCGAGGAGCAGCTCGCCGAGCTGGTCACGCGCGATTCCATGATCGGCACCGGCTTTCCCAAAGCGCCCGGAGCGCCGTCATGAACGGCGTGCACGACATGGGCGGCATGGACGGCTTCGGCAAGGTCGAGCCCGAGCCCAACGAGCCGGTGTTCCACGAGGAATGGGAGTCGCGTGTTCTCGCCATGGTGCGTGCGATGGGCGCAGCCGGCGCCTTCAACATCGACACCTCGCGCTTCTATCGCGAGACGATTCCGCCGCACGTGTACCTGTCGAGCTCCTATTACAAGAAATGGTTTCTCGGGCTCGAGGAGATGCTGATCGAGAAAGGCTATCTCACCCGGGAGGAAGTCGCCGCCGGCCATGCGATGCAGCCGTCCAAGGCGCTCAAGCACGGCAAGTTCGATCTCGGCCAGGTCGAGCGCATCATGGTGCGCGGCAAGTTCGCCCGCCCTGCCCCGGCACTGGCGAAATACAAGATCGGTGACAAGGTCCGCGCGAAGAACATTCATCCGGCGACCCACACGCGGCTGCCGCGCTACGTGCGCGGCCATGTCGGCGTCGTCGAGCTCAACCATGGCTGCCACGTATTTCCGGACTCGGCGGCGATGGAGCTCGGCGAGAATCCGCAATGGCTCTACACGGTGGTATTCGAGGGCCGCGATCTCTGGGGCGCGGACGGCGATCCGACCTCGAAAGTCTCGATCGATGCGTTCGAGCCGTATCTGGACCCGGCGTGATGAGCAGCACGGCTGCTGCTGCCGCGACTGCAGCCATCCCGAGCATTCCGCGCGACGATGACGGCCCCGTGTTCCGCGCGCCCTGGGAAGCGCACGCCTTCGCGATGGCGCTGACGCTGCACGAGCGCGGCGTGTTCACCTGGCCCGAATGGGCGGCAGCCCTGGCCTCCGAGATCAAGCGCGCGCAGGCGGCCGGCGATCCCGATACTGGCGAGACCTACTATCTCCATTGGCTCGCCACGCTGGAAGGTCTCGTCGCGCGCAAGGGCGTTGCGTCTGCGGAGACGCTGCATCGCTACCGCGACGCCTGGGATCACGCGGCAGATCGCACCCCGCACGGCAAGCCGATCGAGCTGAAGGCGGAGGATTTTCGGTAAGATCGCGCACACCCGTCATTGCGAACGTAGCGAAGCAATCCAGAATCCCTCAGCAGAGGCAGTCTGGATTGCTTCGTCGCAAGAGCTCCTCTCAATGACGGCGGAGTGAGGCACCTCACCGCCCCGCCACGTACTCCCACCACCCCTTTGCCCGCAGGCTGCACGCAGGGCACTCGCCGCAGCCGTATCCCCAATCATGCTGCGCGCCGCGTTCGCCGAGATAGCAGGTGTGCGACTGCTCGCGGATGAGATCGACCAGCCCGTCGCCGCCAAGCTCATGGGCGAGCTTCCACGTCGCGGCCTTGTCGATCCACATCAGCGGTGTGTGCAGCTCGAACTTGCGGGCCATGCCGAGCGACAGCGCGGCCTGCATCGCGCGAATGGTGTCGTCGCGGCAATCGGGATAACCGGAATAGTCGGTCTCGCACATGCCGCCGACGATGTGACTGATGCCGCGCCGGTAGGCCAGTGCCGCGGCGAATGTCAAGAACACCAGATTGCGGCCGGGCACGAACGTGTTCGGCAGGCCGTCGGCGCCTATCGCGATCGCGACGTCGCGCGTCAGCGCCGTCTCGGATACGGCCGCGAGCGTTGGGATCGACAGCGTGTGGCTCTCGCCAAGCCTGGAAGCCCAATCCGCGCGCAGATCCTTGATGCCGTCGAACAGTCGGTCACGGCAGGCAAGCTCGATGGCGTGGCGCTGGCCGTAATCGAACCCCAGCGTCTCCACGCGCGCAAACCGGTTCAGCGCCCAGGCAAGGCAGGTGGTGGAATCCTGGCCGCCGGAGAACAGCACCAATGCGGTTTCGGATGAAAATACGTCGCTCATGGCCCGCGCTTTAGCATTGCGCACGCTGCTCGCCAATCCGGCCCGCCAACCGGTGGAAATCACCCTGTTCCGCCGCGCTGCGCTGGGAACGGGAGCTCGCTTTTGGCATAAGGCTTGGGAGCCAGGAGACTGCCCCGCAATGACCCCTTCCCGCGACATTTCCCGCCTGATCGAGATCATGGCGGCGCTGCGCACACCGGTGACAGGCTGCCCCTGGGACCTCGAGCAGAATTTTGCAACCATCGCGCCCTATACGATCGAGGAAGCCTATGAGGTGGTCGAGGCCATCAGCCGCGGCGATCTCGACGATCTCTGCGAGGAGCTCGGCGACCTGCTGCTCCAGGTCGTCTTCCACGCCCAGATGGCGTCTGAGCAGAACGCGTTCGCGTTTGGAGATGTCGTCGAGGCCATCACGCGAAAAATGATCCGGCGCCATCCTCACGTTTTCGCCGACAAGGAGGGCAACCTCGCCTCCTCCCACGTCAAGGAAGTCTGGGACCGCATCAAGGCGGAGGAGAAAGCCGAGCGCGCTGCGCGCCGGCCGCCGCAGGAAGCGTCGTCGCACAAATCGCTGCTGTCAGGCGTGAAGGCCGGCCAGCCCGCGCTGACGCGCGCCATGGAGCTGCAGCGCAAGGCCTCCACTGTCGGCTTCGACTGGAACGATCCGCGCGCGGTGCTGGCAAAAATCCGCGAGGAAGCCGACGAGATCGAAGCCGCGCTCGACCGCGACGACAGCGAGGGCCTAGCGGAAGAGACCGGCGACCTGATGTTCGCGCTGGTCAATCTCGCCCGCCATGTCGATGCCGATCCGGAAGCCGCGCTTCGCGCGACCAACGCGAAGTTCGAGCGCCGGTTTGGGTTCATCGAGCGGGCGCTGGAGGCGCAGGGCCGCACGCTGGAGCAGGCGTCGCTCGCCGAGATGGACGCGTTGTGGAACGCGGCGAAGAGCGAGGAGAAAAGCGCCGCACCGGCCGAGAAAAGCAACCAGGCGCGCGGCTAACTCCTTCGCCGGGGCGAAACCCGTTATGCCGACAGTCGCGGCACGGCGTCAAACCGGTTCACCACGATGTCCCGCTTGGTCTCGTCCACCCGCACCGTCATGTCGAAGCGGCCGTCGTGCAGCTCTTTCGCCAGCACTTCGGAATTCCGATGCAGCCAGCTGATGCCGGCGCCGTCGGAGGCATCGATGGAGAGGTCGAGCGTGATGCGCTTGGCAGCCAAGCGCTCCTCGATCGCGGCGAGCAGTGCGTCGACCCCCTCGCCCGACACGGCCGACACCAGCATCGCCGGATGATCCTCCGGCCTGCGCGCCGCGATGTTCAAAAGCTCTTCGCGCTGTTCGGGACCATAACGGTCGATCTTGTTCCAGACCTCGATGATGCGGCCTGAGTCATCGGGATTTATGCCGAGCTGGCGCAGCACGGCGTCGACGTCGCTCTGCTGCGCCTCGGCGTCGTCGTGCGAGATGTCGCGCACATGCAGGATGACGTCGGCTTCCAGCACCTCCTCCAGCGTGGCGCGGAAGGCGGCGACGAGCTGCGTCGGCAAATTGGAGATGAAACCGACGGTGTCCGACAGCATCGCCTTGCCGCCATGCGGCAGGGTGAGCGCACGCAGGGTCGGATCCAGCGTGGCGAACAGCATGTCGGCGGCCTGCACGTCGGCGCGGGTCAGGCGGTTGAACAGCGTCGACTTGCCGGCATTGGTGTAGCCGACCAGCGCCACGACGCGGTACGGCACGCGCTGGCGGCCTGCGCGATGCAGGCGGCGTGTGGCCTGCACCTTCTTCAGCTCGCCCTCGAGCTTGGAGATGCGCTCCTGGATCAGGCGGCGGTCGGCTTCGATCTGGGTCTCGCCGGGACCGCCCATGAATCCAAAGCCGCCGCGCTGGCGTTCGAGATGGGTCCATGAGCGCACCAGGCGCGAACGTTGATAGTTGAGATGCGCGAGCTCGACCTGGAGCGAGCCTTCCTTGGTCTTGGCGCGGCGGCCGAAGATTTCCAAAATGAGCCCGGTACGGTCGAGCACCTTTGCCTGCAGCTCCTTCTCGAGATTGCGCTGCTGGATCGGCGCAAGCGCGCAATCCATCACCACGAGCTCGACGTCGCGGCTCTTGGCGAGCGCAGCGATCTCCTCGACCTTGCCCTTGCCGATATAGGTCGCAGGGCGGATCTGGTTGATCGGCGCGATGATGGCATCGGCAACGACGAGATCGATCGCGCGCGCGAGGCCGGCAGCTTCGTCGAGCCGGGCTTCCGCGTCACGCAGGACATGAGCTTCCGATTGCGCGTCGGCATTGCCTGCGCGCACCCGCAAATAGGGACCGATGACAAGCACCCGCCCCGTCTGCGTACCCCCTGCCGACCGCGGACGGTCGGCATCCCCGTCGAAATTCCGGGGTTCCAATCAGATCACTCTCAAGCCGGCTGGTCCTCGCCGCCTTCGAACAACTGGATCGGAGCGCCCGGCATGATGGTCGAGATCGCATGCTTGTAGACGAGCTGCGAGTGACCGTCGCGCCGAAGCAGCAAACAGAAATTGTCGAACCAGGTCACGATGCCCTGGAGCTTCACTCCGTTGACCAGAAAGATCGTCAGTGGCGTTTTGGTTTTGCGAACGTGATTAAGGAAGGTGTCCTGCAGGTTTTGTGCGCGGTCTGCCGCCATTGTTTTTTTCTCGCTTTGAGTTTCTTTTTATTGCGCCGGTTGCGGCCCTCTTTTGAAAATCCGGGGTCCTCGTCCGGTGCCGTCCCTCATGAGATCCCCCTCGGAGGGACAGCGGTTCGATTAGAGGACAGGTAGGCTTATTAGGCAAGCCGCTTGACGCGGCAGCCCACGCCGTATTGCCCCGAAAAACTACGGAAATCGATGATTTTCCTCGCCTATTCCAACGACGTCGCAGCGTTAGCCGACGCCGAGCGCCTTCAACTTCCGGTGCAGTGCCGAGCGTTCCATGCCAACAAACTCGGCCGTGCGAGAAATATTTCCTGAGAAACGGCTGATCTGTGCAATCAAATAGTCGCGCTCGAACACTTCGCGCGCTTCGCGCAGCGGCAGGCCCATGATGTGCTCGCCATTGTTGCTGGTCGGCATCGCCGGCACCATGGAGCCGACATCCTGCGGCAGCATGTCGGCAGTGATGATGACCTCCGGCCCGCCCGCGGCCAGAATCATGACTCTCTCAACGTTGTTGCGGAGCTGGCGCACATTGCCCGGCCAGACATGCGACTGCAGCACCGCCATCGCGTCCTGGCCGATCTGCCGCTTGGGCAGGCCGCTGCCCGCGGAAATCTGCTCCATGAAGTAGTCAATCAATTCCGGGATGTCCTCACGCCGCTCCGATAGCGCGGGCACGCGGATCGGCACCACCGACAGCCGATGATAGAGGTCCTCGCGGAAATGGCCGGCCGCGATCTCCTCTTCCAGGTTGCGCGCTGTGGAGGAGATGATGCGCACGTCGACCTGGACCTTGCCGTTGCCGCCGACGCGCTGGAACGACTGCTCGACCAGCACGCGCAAGATCTTGTTCTGGGTCTCGCGCGGCATGTCCGCGATTTCGTCGATGAACAGCGTGCCGCCGTGGGCCTCTTCGAGCGCGCCGGGCTTGCGCGCGTGCTCGCCGTTGGACTGCTCGATGCCGAACAGCTCGTGCTCCATCCGCTCGGGCGTGATCGCAGCGGCGTTGATGACGACGAAGGGGCCGTCGGCGCGGCCCGAGGCCGTGTGCAACGTGCGGGCGGTCAGTTCCTTGCCGGCGCCGGCGGGACCGACGATCAGGATGCGGCTGTTGGCCTTGGCCGCACGCTCGATGGTCTGGCGCAGCTGGTTCATGCTGGGCGAGCGGCCGACCAGCGAGCTTGCGCTCGGCGCGAGCTGCTTCAGCTCCTTGACCTCGCGCTTGAGCCGCGAGTTCTCCAGTGCACGGTTGGCGACCAGGATCAGCCGGTCGGTCTTGAACGGCTTCTCGATGAAGTCGTAGGCCCCACGCTTGATCGCGGCGACCGCGGTCTCGATGTTGCCGTGGCCGGAGATCATCACGACCGGGAGATCGGGGTTGTCCTTCTTGACCTGCTCCAGGAGCTGCAAGCCGTCGAGCTTGGAGCCCTGCAGCCAGATGTCGAGGAACACCAGATGCGGCCTGCGGTTGGCGATCTCGGCGAGCGCCGTATCGCTGTCGCGCGCGGTCCGGGTCACGAAGCCCTCGTCTTCGAGGATGCCCGCAACGAGATCCCGAATATCGGCCTCATCATCGACAATCAGAATTTCACTTGCCATGGGTCGCCTGTTTTCTCAGCTGCCTGTTGAGGCTTCGATCTTCGTTGAATCATTGGTCTTTTCAGCCGGCTCTTTGGTTTCGACAGCCGCTTGCTTTGTTTCCGGATCCTTGACGGATTGCGTGGCCGTTTCGCCGATTTCCGGCTTGGTCGTTGCCCCGCCCGCCGGTTCGGCCCCCTCGCTCTTCGCGGGAGCGCCGGAGATCGCAAAACGCATCCGCATCCAGGCGCCACGCTGGCCCTCGCGGAAGTCCGAGGCATCCTTCAGCTCGATGCGCCCGCCATGGTCTTCCAGCACGCGACCGACGATCGCGAGCCCAAGGCCGGTGCCCTTGGCGCGTGTCGTCACATAGGGCTCGAGCAGGCGGGAGCGCGCCACCTTGGGCAGGCCGATGCCGTTGTCGACGACGTCGATCAGCACGTCCTCGCCCTCGCGCGAGACCACGACGTCGATCCGGCCTTTGCCGAGCTCCTCCAGGGGGACCTGCTCGATCGCCTCGGTGGCGTTCTTGACGATGTTGGTGACCGCCTGCGAGATCAGCCGCCGGTCGAACTGGGCGCGCAGCGGGTCTTCCTTGAACTCGGCCTCGATATCGATCTCGGGGTGGGCGACCTTCATCAGGAACACCGCCTGCCGCACTGCGTCGGCGACGTCCTCACCCTCCATCACCGGCTTCGGCATCCGCGCAAAGCGCGAGAACTCGTCGACCATGCGGCGGATGTCGTCGACCTGACGCACGATGGTGTCGGTGCACTGTTCGAAGATCTGCTTGTCCTTGCCCTCGGTGATGTCTTTGCCAAATTTGCGGCGAATGCGCTCGGCGGAGAGCTGGATCGGGGTCAGCGGGTTCTTGATCTCATGCGCGATGCGGCGCGCGACGTCGCCCCAGGCCGAGGTGCGCTGCGCCGAGACCAGTTCGGTGATGTCGTCGAGCGTGATGATGTAGCTGTCGTGCGGCTGGCTGGTCTTCTCGGCGCTGACGCGGACCGACAGATTGCGTTCCTGCCCGTCCCGCGTGATCGTGATCTGCCCCTGCACCAGGCGCTGGGTCCCTTCCCGCGCCGTCTTCATCATCTCCTCGAGCTCGGGCAGCACGTCGGAGAGCGGATGGCCGAGCGTCTCGGCTTCGGAGTGCCCGATCAGCTTTTCGGCGGAACGGTTGAGAATGCCGACGCTGCCTGAATTATCCACGCCGATGATGCCGGCGCTCGCGGACGACAGCACCGCCTCGATGAAGCGGCGGCGGCTGTCGATGAGGTCGCTGGCGTTGACGAGCTCGTCGCGCTGGCTGCGCAACTCCTCCGTCATCTTGTTGAAGGTCTCACCCAGCTGGGCGAGGTCGCCTTCCGACTGGTGCACCGGCACTTTCACATGGAGATCGCCTGTCGAGACCGTCTGGGCCGCGTTCATCAGTCGCCGGATCGGCGAGACCAGCGAGTTGGCGAAGTTGAGGCCGATCAGCACCGAGGCCATCAGGATGGTCAGCGCGATCACCGCGAACATCAGCGCGAACGCGACCTGGATGCCGAGCCGGCGCGACTCGATCTGGGCGTATTCGGCGACGCTGACCTCGGTCTGCTTGAGCTGGTTGACGACATTCGGATCGAGCGGCCGCGCGACGTAGAGGAAGGTGTCGCTGAAGGCGCGCAAGCGGACCACCGCGGCGACGAAGCTCGCATCGGGCAGCACCGCGATCTCGGGCTCGGATTCGTTGACGTTGCTGAGGAAGTCCGGCGCCGGCGGCGAATAGGCCAGCCGCATGCCGGTATCGGCGGATTCGAGAATGTTGGTGTTCTTGTCGATGATCATCGCGCCCGGCAAATTGCGCGAGGCGGCGCTGGAGGTCAGCAATTCGCGAAAAGAGCGGCGATCCTGGTCGTAGAGCGGCCGGGCGTGGGCGATGTCGTTGGCCATGCCGAGAATGTCGCCCCGGATCAGCTGCGCGTGGTCCTGCATGTAGGCGCGCGCGATCGTCAGCGAATTCTGGATCACCTCCTTGGTCGGGCCGGAGAACAGGCGGTCGAGGCCGCGCTCGATGGTGACGTTGGCGACGACGGCGACCAGCACCGCCGGCAGCACCGCCACGATCGAGAACAGGCTGACGATCTGGACATGGAGGCGCGCCGCCGCCCTGCCCCGCCGTCGCGCCAGGATCAGCTGCCAGAGCTCGCGGATGATGATGCCGACCAGCAGCAGGATCGTGCCCGCATTGATCAGATAGAACGAGCGGACAACCGCAGGGGTCGGCTCGATCGACGTGAGGCCGGTCAGGACCAGGAATGTCAGGCAGGCCGACAGCAGGGCCAGCGCCACGGCGAACGGCGCCAGCCAGCGTCGCGCCGACCAACGCCGGGGCTCTTCAGCTGGGGCCGTGTCAAAGGATGCGGCCGAGGTGTCTGCGCTGGTCATTCCGGCAATGGGTGCTGAAAAACGGGGTCCGCGGCGGGCGGATACTGATGTATTCGTACCACATTGTTGCCGAATTGCGACAATTCCGCGGCGCCCTCGCCGCGACCGACCCGCGCATCCACAGCGACATGCCGGAGGGCGGGAACGCATTCCGGCCCTCACGGCTTGACCAGCATGCACAGGTTCTTTCTCGCAATGATGGTGTCGGCCGTGCTGCTGCTGATCGTGGCGGCCGACCTCCTGGTCAACGGTGTCGGGGTGCAGGAGCCCAATGCGAACGTCGCCAGCGCGATACAGGTCGCAGGCCGGTTTGTCAGATAGGTGTGAGGCCGCATCCCGCGGCTGAAATCATCGTTTGAATGTTCCTGCGGAACATTTCAGTCCGGTCCGGACTTCTGATCACCGCGTCAGCCACAACGGCCAGCGCGATCCGGACAGGCTCAGCTCCGCTTGGTAGGGGGAGCTGAGCCACCGTCCGTTGCGGGGATGCTAGCCCCCGCTCCGATACACCTGGATATCGAGATCCCGGATCTTCTTCCGCAGCGTGTTGCGGTTGAGGCCGAGCAGATCGGCCGCACGAATCTGGTTGCCGCGGGTGGCGGCGAGCGCGGCGGTGAGCAGCGGCACCTCGATCTCCTTCAGGATGCGGTGATAGAGGCCGGGCGGCGGTACGCCGTTCGGGAAGCCCTGGAAGTGCGAGGAGAGATACGCTTCCACAGCGCCGCCGAGATTGTCGACGCCATGCTGGACCGCGGCACCCGGGCTGACCGTGGGTGGCGCCAGTTCGCCGTCGATGACCGAGCCCGTGATCACGTCCTGGGGATAGAGCGCCGCGAGCCGACGGGCGAGGTTCTCGAGCTCGCGCACGTTGCCCGGCCAGCGGTGCTGCTTCATCCGCTCCAGCGCCAGCGTGTCGAGCTTCTTCGGCGGCAGTCCGTCCTTCTCGGCCAGCGCGAAGAAATGACGAATGAGATCGGGCAGATCCTCGATGCGCTCGCGCAAGGGCGGCAGCCGTAGCGGCACGACGTTGAGGCGGAAGAACAGATCTTCGCGGAACAGACCCTGCTGGATCAGGACGCGCAGATCCTTGTTGGAGGCCGCGACGATGCGCACGTCGGTCTTGATCGGGGTGCGGCCGCCGACCGTGGTGTATTCGCCCTGCTGAAGCACGCGCAACAGCCGGGTCTGCGCCTCCATCGGCATGTCGCCGATCTCATCGAGAAACAGCGTGCCGCCCTCGGCCTGCTCGAACCGGCCGGAGGCGCGCGTGTTGGCCCCGGTGAACGCGCCGCGCTCATGGCCGAACAGTTCCGACTCGATCAGGTCGCGCGGGATCGCCGCCATGTTGACCGCGACGAACGGGCCGTTGCGGCGCTTGCCGTAATCGTGCAACGCGCGCGCCACCAGCTCCTTGCCGGTCCCGGACTCGCCCGTGATCATCACGGTGAGGTCGGTCTGCATCAGGCGCGCCAGCACGCGATAGATTTCCTGCATCGCCGGCGAGCGGCCGACCAGCGGGATCGCCTCCATCTCGGCGTCCTCGTTCGGCGTCGAGACCCGCTCCTTCGGCTCGGCCAGCGCGCGGCCGACGATGGCGATCAGCTCCTTCAGGTCGAAGGGCTTTGGCAGATATTCATAGGCGCCGCGCTCGGAGGCACGGATCGCCGTCATGAAGGTGTTTTGCGCGCTCATGACGATAACAGGCAAATTCGGCCGCATCTTCTTGATCCGCGGCAACAGGTCGAACGCGTTCTCGTCGGGCATCACCACGTCCGTGATGACGAGATCGCCCTCCCCCTGGCTGACCCAGCGCCAGAGCGTCGCGGCATTGCCGGTCAGCCGCACTTCGTAGCCGGCGCGCGATAGTGCCTGATTGAGAACCGTGCGGATGGCGGTGTCGTCATCAGCAACGAGAATGCTACCTGCGGGCATCGTTGATCCTCATTTTGCCCCCTGTGACGCAGACGACGACTTCCCGGCAGAGCCGTCGCGACTGCTTTGATCGGCATGTTTCACCGATGTGGAATACATCGGCATCAGCACGCGGAAGGTGGTCTTCCGCGGCTGAGATTCGCATTCGATGATGCCCCCGTGATCCCCGATGATCTTTGCGACCAGCGCGAGGCCCAGACCCGAGCCGGTCTGCTTGGTGGTGACAAAGGGATCGAACAGGTTGGGCAGAAGATCGTCCGGCACGCCTGGTCCGTTGTCCTTCACGCAGAATTCGAGCGGCAGGGATACACGGGATTTTTGACCGGGGACTGAGAGGCGCACGCCGGGACGAAATGCGGTTGTGAGCTGGATTTCGCCGTCGGGAACGTCGATCAGCGCTTCGGCGGCGTTCTTCACCAGGTTGAGGAACACCTGGATGAGCTGGTCCTGGTTCGCCAGCACCGGCGGCAGCGAGGGATCGTAATCCTCGACGAAGCGGATGTTGCGGGCAAAGCCGGACTGCGCCAGCCGTTTGACGTGATCGAGCACCGAATGAATGTTGACGGGGCCGCGCACCACGGGGCGCTCGTCGCCGAACACCTCCATGCGGTCGACCAGGGTCACGATACGATCGGCCTCGTCGCAGATCAGCCGCGTCAGCATGCGGTCTTCCGAGGAGGCCTGCTGCTCCAGGAGCTGAGCCGCGCCGCGGATGCCGGAGAGCGGGTTCTTGATTTCATGCGCCAGCATCGCGGCGAGCGCGATCACCGAGCGCGCGGCGCTGCGATGGGTGAGCTGGCGGTCCATCTTGTCGGCGATGGAGCGCTCCTGGAGCATCACCACGATATGGCCGGGCCGTTCCGTGACGGGGGCAACATGCAGATCGACCTGGCGGTCTCCGCCCATGCGTGGCGTGCCCAGATCGACCTTGTATTCGTTGACAGGTGCGTTCGACGAACGCACCTGGTCGATCAGCGCCAGCAAGGGGCTGCCGAACGGCACCAGCTCTTTCAGCGATTGCCGCTTCAAAAACTGCGTCGAGATATCGAAGAAGGCTTCGGTTGCGATGTTGGCGGCGACGATCTTGCCGTCCGGCCCGATCATGAGCACGGGATTGGGTAGTGCATCCAGGATGGCATCGCTGTCGGACGGAAACGGCCGACGATGTTCAGCGGCTGAGCTCATGCAGCGGCGCTCCATGCGAAGTCGTCGAAGGCATCTTGCAGTGACCGGTGGACGAGGCGCGGATCCTCCGAGGTGAGGATTTTCTGGCGCCAGGATTTCAGCTTCTCGGCCGGCGCACGGCTCACATCGGCCGCGACGTCGAGCGCCCAGCCCAGATGTTTTCGCGCGTGCCGCAGCCCGATGCGCAGGCCGTAGAGCGCGCAGACGCCTTCATAAAGCGTGCGCACATAATGCAGCTGCGTCTCGAGCGACGGCATGGCTTCCGCCGCCCCGCCCTTCAGGCGCCGGCCGATCTGGCCGGGCAGCCAGGGCTGGCCCTGCGCACCGCGGCCGATCATCACGGCATCGGCGCCGGAGGCCTCTAACGCTGCGAGCGCCTTCTCGAAAGTGGTGATGTCGCCATTGACGACGAGCGGAATGGAGATGGCGTCGCGCACGGCGCGGATCGCGTCCCAATCGGCCTCGCCCTTATAGAATTGGCAGCGGGTGCGCCCGTGCACGGTGACGAGCTTGATGCCTGATGCCTGCGCGCGTCGCGCCAGTTCCGGCGCGTTGCGGGTACGATCGTCCCAGCCGAGCCGCATCTTCAGCGTCACCGGTACCTTCACCGCCGCAATCGTCGCTTCGATCAGGCTGACGGCGTGGTCGAGGTCGCGCATCAAGGCGGAACCGGACTGGCCGCCGGTGACGTGACGGGCCGGACAGCCCATGTTGATGTCGATGATATCGGCGCCGTCGGCCTCGGCGATCCGGGCGCCCTCCGCCATCCAATGCGTCTCGCAACCGGCGAGCTGGACCACGTGCGGGCCGATGCCGGTGGCTTCGCAGCGCAACCGGGACATCCGATGGCCATTGGCGAGTTCGTCGCTGGCCGTCATTTCGGACACCACCAGACCGGCCCCCAACTCCGCGGCCAGCCGGCGGACGGGCGAGTCAGTCACCCCCGACATCGGCGCCAGGAAGACCGGGGTGGCGACATCAATATCGCCTATCTTCAATGGCTTAGAGCCAGATACTGCCGAGCCGGTCACAGGGGTCTCGTTGCGTTGGCAGCGCCTCATCGCGCCTGCCATGATCTATCTTGCGCACAATTCTTGTGCAGTCAAGCGTCATGCCTACACTTTAGACAGTTCTGCAAATATTTCAAGTGCAGTGCAGCAAAATGCTGTTTCCCACAATCCGGGGAAACCCCCTTTTTTTGCGGGCCTGCCGTGCTAGAGGCATGCGGCAATCACCCCACTCCCCGACTCTCTTCATCACCAAATGAGTATTTGAGTCCTATGGCGAAATCACAGCGCACCGCAGTCGTCCTCGTCGCGGCCGGACGCGGCCTGCGCGCAGGCGCCGGTGGCCCCAAGCAATATCGCGAGATCGGCGGTGTGCCGGTGATCTATCGCGCCATGGAAGCCTTCAGCGGTCATGCGGACGTGTTCGCGGTTCAGCCGGTCGTGAACCCCGACGACAGCGCCATGTTCACGGCAGCGGTCGCAGGGCTCAGCCACGAGGCTCCGGTCAATGGCGGCGCAACCCGGCAGGCCTCGGTGCTCGCCGGTCTCGAAGCGCTCGCCAGGCACAAGCCCGACATCGTCCTGATCCACGACGCCGCGCGCCCCTTCGTTTCGGAAGGCGTGGTCACCCGCGCGATCGATGCGGCCAGCCGCACCGGCGCCGCGATCCCCGTCGTTCCCGTCACTGACACCATCAAGGTCACCGGCGAGAACGGCAATGTCGAGGACACGCCGGACCGGGCACGGTTGCGAATTGCGCAGACGCCGCAATCCTTTCGCTTCGACGTCATCCTTGAAGCGCATCGTCGCGCGGCCAAGGACGGGCGCGCCGATTTCACCGACGATGCCGCGATTGCCGAATGGGCGGGATTGACGGTTGCAACCTTTGAAGGCGATGTTGCCAATATGAAGCTCACCACTCCCGAGGATTTCGTGCGCGAGGAAGCGCGGCTGGCCAGCCTGCTCGGCGACATCAGGACCGGCACGGGCTATGACGTCCACGCCTTCGGCGAGGGCGACCATCTCATGATCTGCGGCGTGCGCGTTCCGCACACCAAGGGCTTCCTGGCCCATTCCGACGGCGATGTCGGCCTGCACGCGCTGGTCGACGCCATCCTCGGCGCGCTCGCCGACGGCGACATCGGATCGCACTTTCCGCCCAGCGACGCGAAGTGGAAGGGCGCCTCCTCCGACCAGTTCTTGAAATACGCCATCGAGCGCGTCACCCAGCGCGGCGGCCGCATCGCCAATCTCGAGGTGACCATGATCTGCGAGCGGCCGAAGATCGGCCCTTTGCGCGACACCATGCGCGCGCGCATCGCCGAGATCTCCGGCGTCGACATCTCCCGCGTCGCGGTCAAGGCGACCACCAGCGAACGGCTCGGCTTCACCGGCCGCGAGGAAGGCATCGCGGCCACCGCGAGCGCCACCATCCGCTTGCCCTGGAGTGTCTAGGCCATGGCCGGCGGCGACGCACGCGCCCTCTCCCGCTCGCTGCTCGATCTGTGCCGGATGCGCAAGCTGACGATCGCGACCGCGGAGTCCTGCACCGGCGGCCTGGTTGCCGGCGCGCTGACCGACATCCCCGGTTCGTCAGACGTCATCGATCGCGGCTTCGTCACCTATTCCAACGACGCAAAGCGCGCGATGCTGGGAGTCGAGGCCGGCACGCTTGCGAATTTCGGCGCCGTCAGCAAGGAGACGGCAACAGCCATGGCGATCGGCGCGCTGGAGCGTGCCGGCGTCGATCTTGCGGTCGCCATCACCGGCATTGCCGGCCCCGGCGGCGCCACGCCTGGCAAGCCGGTTGGCCTCGTCCATTTCGCCGCCGCCGCACGCGACGGACGCATCGTTCACCGCGAGCATCGCTTTGGCGCCATCGGCCGCACCGCCGTGCGTCAGCGTTCGGTCGTCGAGGCGCTGCGCATGCTGATGGATCTCGCCCGCGGCCCGGCCCAGGCCAAGCCCCGCCGTGAAGCCGCGGTAACCCGCCTGCGCCCCCGCGTGACACGCTCGCCGCGTCGGCACGCCGTAAAGCGCAGGACGCCGCGGTCGCCGCGGAGCTGACTCCCGTACCCTGGATGGAGCGAAGCGCAATCCTGGATTCATTCCGGGGATACCGGGCGCCGGATTACGCCTCGCTCCATCCGGGCTGCAAGGCCTTGCGCTGCCCGAGGGGCAAAACACCTAAACCGTGGGTCAATCCTTCCGCACGAAAATATTCTGCTTTACCGAAATTTGGCTTTGGCGTATTCCTTCGCCACCTCATCCCGGTCAGAGGGGCGTATCGCGATCGTCACGAAACGTGGGGTGAGCTGCGGTGGACGCTAGTCACATCGGCGCGAAGGGCTTCGCAGAGCGGGAAACCGTGAGCGAAGGCATCGCGCACACGACCTGCCATTAGCGTACGGCAAAACCGTGTCGTCCTGACGCCCGGGGTCTGTGCGTCAAGTCTTGTGGTGATGTGGGCGGCCCGACCGGGTTCGCGCATAGCGGGCGCAGCGCCTCCGCCCCCGCCCGCCCGGAACAGTTTTCGCCGCGAATAGAGATCTTTGCGCAGCACCTTCAGCTCGTCTGAAAGTGCCCTTACCGTCTCGCCCGCAAATAGCCGGCGGACCGCCTCAAGCTTGAATTCTCGATCGAACTTACGGGGGGATTTGTTGGGCATCCGTTCTCCTTTAGAGAACTGTCCCCGGTTTTCTTGTCTCACTTTTGGGTCCACTCCAGATCCAGGGCCCCGGATTACGCTGCGCTCCATCCGGGCTACAGGAGCCCCACTACGACGACGCCAGCTTCCGCCGTCCGTAGATCGCGTCCGCCCGCTTCTCGAACGCGATGGAAAATCGCGCGAACGCGGCATCGAACATCGAGCCCATCAGGAGCGCCAGCATGCGGCTCTTGAACTCGTAGGCGAGGAAGAAGCCGACATCGCAAACGCTCTCGCCTTTGGGTTCGAACGTCCAACGGTTTTCCAGATTACTGAAGGGACCTTGCAGATATTCGACCAGGATCTTCAAATTGGCGCGGTCGAGCGTCACGCGGCTGGTGAAGGATTCCCTGACCAGCTTGAACGACACCGTCATGTCCGCGACCAGCACCTCGGTGCCGTCGGGTTTCGCCATGCGCTGTCGGACCTTCAAAGCGCTGCAGAGCGGCACGAATTCCGGGTATCGCTCGACGTCGGCGACCAGATCAAACATCTCGGACGCGCTGTGATCGACACGGCGCTTGCTCGAAAAATTGGGCATGGCGATTCAGCGGGCGCTTGCTGCCCGCGCGGCCTTCAGTTTGGCAAAATCCTCGCCGGCATGATGCGACGATCGGGTGAGCGGGCTCGCCGATACCATCAGGAAGCCCTTGGTGTAGGCCACCTTCTCGTAGGACGAAAACTCGTCCGGCGGCACGTAGCGCATCACGGCGTGATGCTTGCGGGTCGGCTGGAGATATTGCCCGATCGTCAGGAAATCGACGTCGGCGGAACGCAGATCGTCCATCACCTGCTGCACCTCGTGGCGCTCTTCCCCGAGGCCGACCATGATGCCGGACTTGGTGAAGATGGTGGGATCGAGCTCCTTGACCCGCTGCAGCAGCCGTATCGAATGGAAATAGCGCGCGCCCGGCCGCACCGTGAGATAGCACGACGGCACGGTCTCGAGATTGTGGTTGAACACGTCGGGCTTCGCGGCGACGACGACCTCCAACGCCCCCTCCTTGCGCAGGAAGTCGGGCGTGAGGATCTCGATCGTGGTCGAGGGGCACGCGGCGCGGATCGCACGGATGGTCTGGGCGAAATGCTCGGCGCCGCCGTCCGTGAGATCGTCGCGGTCGACGGAGGTGATGACGACATGGGCAAGCCCGAGCTTGGCCACGGCCTCACCGACGTTCTGCGGCTCGGCGGCGTCAAGCGCGTTCGGCATGCCGGTCTTGACGTTGCAGAACGCACAGGCGCGGGTGCAGGTGTCGCCCATGATCATGAAGGTCGCGTGCTTCTTGTCCCAGCACTCGCCGATATTCGGGCAGCCCGCCTCCTCGCACACCGTATGCAGGCCGTTGGCGCGCACGATGTTGCGGGTGTCGGCATAGCCGCGGGTGTTGGGGGCGCGTACGCGGATCCAGTCCGGCTTCGGCGGCGAAGCGGAATCGGGCCGGTTCACCTTTTCGGGGTGGCGCGGGCGCAGCGGGTTCGAGATGGTATCGACAATAACGACCATGGGGTGTCCGGTCTGACCAAGTCCTACCTAGTCGGTCTGGCCGGGCATCGCAACCCGGCTCGCCCCGCTTCAGGGAACATGGCAGATATGGGCAATATCCTGCTCTGTTCTCTGGCGATTCTCACCTCGAATGGCTCCAGTCTCGAAACCTTCCACACCCCGGCTCGGCAAAGCGCTGAAGCGTGCCTTTTTCGCACGCAGCGTCCACGAGGTCGCGCCCGACTTGATCGGCGCGACCATGCTGGTCGACGGCGTCGGTGGGATCATCGTCGAGGTCGAGGCCTATCATCATACCGAGCCGGCGGCGCACTCCTATCGAGGGCCAACGCCGCGGAACCAGGTGATGTTCGGCTCGCCCGGCTTTGCCTATGTCTACCGCTCCTACGGCATCCACTGGTGCGTGAACTTCGTCTGCGAGGAGGAAGGCTCGGCCGCCGCCGTGCTGATCCGCGCGCTGGAGCCAACCCACGGCTTGGCTGCGATGCGTCGGCGGCGCCATCTCCAGGATTTGCACGCGTTGTGCTCGGGCCCGGGCAAGCTGACCGAAGCGCTCGGCATCACCATTGCGCACAATGCCCTGCCGCTGGACCGCCCGCCGATCGCGCTGCATGCGCGGACGGAGGATCTGGAGGTCGTGGCCGGAATCCGGATCGGCATCACCAAGGCCGTCGAACTGCCCTGGCGCTATGGCGTCAGGGGTTCGGAATTCCTCAGCAAGCCGTTTCCGAAATAGGCCCTACGACGCCTGCTTGAGCCGCTCCAGCGCCTCGAGCAGCTTGGCCTTGCGGGCGAGCGCGGCCTCGCGCTTTTCGCGCTCCTCCTCGACGACCTCCTCGGCCGCGTTGGCGACGAATTTCTCGTTCGCCAGCTTGGACTCGGCGCGCTTGATGTCGGAATCGGCCTTCCCGATCTCCTTGTCGAGACGCGTGCGCTCGGCGGCGACGTCGATCACGCCCTTCAGCGGCAGCGCGGCAACCTCGCCGCGCACCAGGAGCTGGACCGCGCCGTCGGGTGCACGGTCGGCGAAAGAGATATCCGACAGCCGCGCCATGCGCTTGATGACGTCGCTCCAGCGCGGCGCCCGTTCCTTCGTCTCGGCCGAGGCGCCTGCGAGCACCAGCGCCGTCAGGGTCGCCGGCGGAATGTTCATCTCGGCGCGTACCGAACGGATTTGCGTTACAAGGTCGATGACCCAGCCGATCTCGGCCTCGGCCGCGGGATCAGTGAAGTCGGCATGGTCGAAGATCGGCAGCACCCAAACCGGCGAGACGAGCGCATCGGTCGGCCCCGTCGTCGCCGCGAGCATCGCAAGCTGCTCCGGCGTGGGCCCGGCCGGCTTCAGCGGCCACGGTGCCAGCGCGAGCAGACCGTCGCGCTTGGCCGTCACCTCCCACAGCTCCTCGGTGATGAAGGGCATGAAGGGGTGCAGCAATTTCAGGATCTCGTCGCGCGCCCATGCCACCATGGCGCGGGTCTCGGCCTTGGCAGGGCTGTCGGGGCCGAGCAGCACGGGTTTTGCGAGCTCAAGATACCAGTCGCAATAGACGTTCCAGACGAAGCGGTAGATGCTGCCGGCGGCGTCGTTGAAGCGGTAGGCCTCGATCGCCTCGGTCACCTCACGCGTGGTGTGTGCGCTCTCATGCGCGATCCAGCGGTTCAGCGTCTCCTTCGCCTTCGCCGGCTCGAAGCCCTCGGGCACGGCGCAGTGGTTCATCTCCGCGAAGCGCGACGCATTCCAGAGCTTGGTCGCGAAATTGCGATAGCCCTCGACACGGCTGGTGGCGAGCTTGATGTCGCGCCCCTGCGCGGCCATCGCGGCCAGCGTAAAGCGCAGCGCGTCCGCACCATATTGGTCGATCAGGCTGAGCGGATCGATGACGTTGCCCTTCGACTTCGACATCTTGGCGCCCTTCTCGTCACGGACGAGGGCGTGGATGTAGATCGTCGAGAACGGCACCTCCTTCATGAAGTGCAGCCCCATCATCATCATGCGGGCGACCCAGAAGAAGATGATGTCGAAGCCGGTCACCAGCGCGTTGGTGGGGTAGTAGCGCTGCACCTCCGGCGCGTCCGCGGGCCAGCCAAGGGTCGAGAATGGCCACAGCGCCGAGGAGAACCAGGTGTCGAGCACGTCCTCGTCGCGCGTGATGAAGCCGTCACGCTTGTTGCGGTCGAGCGCCATCTCGCGGCCCTGCTCGACCGTGATGACTTCCTGCTCGACGTAATAGCCGAGGGCATGACTGATGGCCTCCTCTTCGGTCTCGGCGACGAACACCTTGCCGTCGGGACCGTACCAGGCCGGGATCTGGTGGCCCCACCAGAGCTGGCGCGATATGCACCAGGGCTGGATGTTCTCCATCCACTCGAAATAGGTCTTTTCCCAGTTCTTCGGCACGAAGGTGGTTTCGCCCGAACGCACCGCGGCCATCGCGGGTTTCGCCAGCGTCTTGGCGTCGACATACCATTGGTCGGTCAGATAGGGCTCGATCACCGTGCCGGAGCGGTCGCCATGCGGCACCATGTGGGTATGGGGCTCGATCCGTTCGACGAACCCGAACGATTCCAGTCGCTCGACGATGCGCTTGCGCGCTGCAAAGCGATCGAGCTTGTTGAACTCCTCGGCGAACTGCGCGGCGCCTTCCGGCAGGTCGCGCAGATAATCCTCGTTGTCGAGGAGATCGAGGCAACCTTCCTTGTCGATGACACTGATCCGGGCGAGGCCGTGGCGATTGCCGACCTCGAAATCGTTGAAGTCGTGCGCCGGTGTCACCTTGACCGCGCCCGAGCCCTTCTCCGGATCGGAATAATCGTCGGCGACGATCCGGATCTTGCGGCCGACCAGCGGCAGGATCACGTTCTTGCCGACCAGCTTCTGATAGCGCTCGTCATCGGGATGCACGGCGACGCCGGTATCGCCGAGCATGGTCTCCGGGCGCGTGGTGGCAACGACGATGAAGCTCGAGGGATCCTCGGGGCTGAAAGTCTTGCCCTCGATCGGATAGCGCAGGTACCAGAGGCTGCCCTTGACCTCGGTCTGCTGCACTTCGAGATCGGAGATCGCGGTGAGCAGCTTGGTGTCCCAATTCACCAGCCGCTTGTCCTTGTAGATCAGGCCGTCGCGGTGCAGTTCGACGAACACCTTGACCACGGCCTTGGAGAGGCCCTCGTCCATGGTGAAGCGTTCGCGCGACCAGTCGCAGGAGGCGCCGAGCCGCTTGAGCTGGTTGATGATGGTGTCGCCGCTCTCGGCCTTCCACTGCCAGACCCGCTCCAGAAACTTCTCGCGGCCCATTTCGCGACGGCTGGGCTGCTGGCGCTCCATTAGCTGCCGCTCGACTACCATCTGGGTGGCGATGCCGGCATGGTCGGTGCCGGGCTGCCACAGCACGTCGCGGCCGCGCATGCGCTCGAAGCGGCACAGGATGTCCTGGAGCGTGTTGTTGAGGGCGTGTCCCATGTGCAGCGAGCCCGTCACGTTTGGCGGCGGGATCACGATGGTAAAGGGCACTGCGTCGCGACGGTCCGGGCGGCCGGCCTTGAAGGCAAGGCTGTCCTCCCACACGACGGACATGCGGGCTTCGATATCGGCGGGCTGGTAATTTTTCTCGATCATGGCGCTGTTAGAAAGCCGCGCACGGGGTCCAAGTCAACGGACAAGTCAACGGAAAGGTCAAAGGAAAGCCAGGCGGCAACAAAGCTTTCCGGGTCCGGTCGGGAGGCCAAATATCACGGACAAGCAGGGCTTTATGAGGGCTCTGCGGCCCGATTTACCTGCCGCCGCGCGATACCCGCTCGATTTCGGCCTTCACGATGCGTTCGACGAGGCCCGGCAAATTGTCGTCCAGCCAGGATTTCAGCATCGGACGCAGCATCTCCTTGACCAGATCCTCCAGCGTTCGCGCATTGCTGCTGAGCACCGTGTGGGCCAGGGAATTGAAGGCGGATTCGACCGCGGAGACCGTCGATTGCGCCAGGATCGGCTGTTGGGGCGGCAGTGGCGGCGCATCGAAGTCCGCGGGCGCATAGGATGCCGGCGTCGGACGCGGCGGCGGCGATTCGGCGAATTCGAGATCGTCGCGCGGCTCGACCTTGCGGAAGCTCGGCGGCGGCGGAGGCGGCGTCGGCTCCATCGCCAGCGCCATATCGTCGGTCAATTCCAGCACGTCGGGCTCAGGTTCGGGCTCCGGCTCGGGAGCACGGATTTCCGGCGCAGCCGTGGCCGTGTCCAGGCCCGCCAGCAGCGCGTCGATATCGTCCTGATTGTTGGACGCATCCGCCTCGGGTGTGTGGGCCGGCGGCGGCGCCGGCTTCGCGGCCGGAGCCGGTGCGGGCTTCTCGGCGGCCGGTTTGGGCGGCGCGACCTTGGATGGCGGAATATCGTTGATCGCCTGCGGCTTCGGTGGCGCGGCGGGGGCGGCAGCTTTCTCGGGCTTGGCAGCATCCGCCGGCGGCGGCTTGGCCTCATCGTCGGCAATGATGCGCCGGATCGAGGCCAGAATCTCCTCCATTGAGGGTTCTGTGACCTTTGCAGGCTGCGTCATCTCCGACTCCACATCATCAACGCCCTCGCATGCGTTGTTTTACACCAAGCACGACAGGATTGGCCGGTTCCGGATGGGTGGCCCGACATTTTCGTCGCGGCAGCCCGACTTGTCCCCAGATGACGGCTCAACGTGCAGCGGTGCGCCCCTGCCCTCGGCACTCATGCTTTACGCACACGGCATCGGATGCAGAGCGAATCGGCCCGCATCTTCTCGGCAAGGCTATGTCAGGGATTTTGTTGATTGCAAGCAAAGCACCGGTCGGCTTCGGCTATTCGCGAGGCCGACCGGATGATTACGGGACTCTAGCGTCCGTCTGGCGTGCGTACGCCGGCCCAGCTGTCGCGAACCTGCTGGTAGTGGACACTGGGATCATAGACCGTGGTGTTGAGGCCGAGGACTTGCGGGGCGAGACGGCCGACCGCATTGAGCACCGAATAGGACGCCACCACGCGGTCATGCTGGGCAGTGACGAGCGCAACGCGTGCGTTGACCAGCGCCTGCTGCGCGTTGAGCACGTCCAGCGTGGTACGCTGGCCGGCCTTGGCTTCTTCACGCACGCCGTTCAGCGCGATCTCGGAAGCCGTGACCTGCGCCTGCGCAGATTGTACCTGCGCCTTGCCGGCTTCCAACTGCCCCCAGGCCTGCACGACGTTGGCACGGGTCTGGTCGCGGGTGGTTTCGAGATTCAGGCGCTGCTGCGCCAGGTTCTCTTTCGATTGGCGGATGAGCGCATATTCAGCGCCGCCCTGATAGATCGGCACGGAGGCGGTCGCAATGGCGGAAGCGGTCGTCGTTCGGAAGACCGTCAGGGTCTGCTGGTACGACTGGGTGATGCCAGCCTGAACCGTGAGGGTCGGCAGCAGCGCGCCTTCGTTGATCTTGACCTGAAGATAATTGACATCGATGCCGAACATCGAGGCCGTGACGTTGGGGTTCTCCACCAGGCTGAGACCGACGGCGGAGGCGAGCGTCCCGGGCAGGAAACGATCGACGGGCGAGCCCGGCGCAAGGTTCGTCGGCTCATTGCCGATGATGCGGCGGAAATTCGCGCGCGTCGTCGTGAGATTCGATTCGGCAGTCAGTGCCTGGGTCCTGCCGGCCGCGAGCTGCGCTTCGGATTGCGCCACGTCCGTGCGCGTCACTTCGCCGACATTGAAGCGATCGCGGGTCTGCTTGAGCGTCTGTTCGAGCACGCGCACGTTGCTGCGCTGAACTTCGAGGGTGGCGGAGTCACGAAGATAATCCATGTAGCTGGTGGCAGCCTGCAACAGGACCGTCTGCTCGAGCACGCGCAACGCCTCGCGGGATCCCGAGACCTGGCTCTCCGCCGCGCGCGTCCTGTTGGCGGTCTGATTGCCGTTGTAGAGCGTCTGGTTGATGGTCAGGCTGGCGCTATTGGGCTGAAGGGGCGGGTCGCTATGGATCGGCAGACCCTTCTGCTGCTGCTGAATGTCCTGATATTGATAGCCGGTGCTGAGGTTGACTCCGACCTTGGGGCGATAGCCCGACAGCGCCTGTGGCACGTTTTCGTCAGTCGAGCGCACCTGGGCGCGCTGCGCGTTAAGCTGCGGATTGTTCTGATAGGCGCGCACCAGCGCAGCCTCGATCGTATCCGCCAAGGCAGGCGTCGGCGCGACAAGCGCCAGCAGCAGGACCGAAACCGCTGCTCCGGTGAAGAGCTTCACCCCATGCATCCAAAAATTCCGTTCATTCTAACGCCCGGCTCGTGCCCGCGAGCTGGGTTACCGTCTACGAGTGGAGTCGTTGCCCCGCCGCAACATAGGACGCGGTCAAGCGCGACGGAACTACCTGAGGGTGGTTCTCAGTGGAAACTCTTCACGTGCAGCATCCCGGCCACACTTCTGATTCAGAACGGGATTTTAACGGGCTAAAGCCGCTATCGGGCCGTCAGAATACGAAGGCGGCGGCCCGTTCCAGCCCGGGAAGGACCGGGGCCGCGGCATCGAACAGTGCCCGATGGCCGAATTCGCCGTGGGTATGGGTCACGATCATGGCCCGCGGCGGCCTGGATTCGGCCGAGACCCCCACCAGGCGCCCACCCTCCTTGAGCTGCCCGAGCAGCCCTGCCGGCGTCACCTCGGTGGCGCCGTTGAGGACGATCACATCATAGGGACCAGCAGCAGTATCACCCTCGGTGCAGGCCGCGGCCTTGCAGGCCGCGTTGGCAAGCCCGAGGGCGGCGAAGGCGTCATTGGCCTTCTTGGCCAGCGCCGAATCGCATTCCGTCGCGGTGACCTGGCGGGCGAGCTTGGCGGCCAGCGCAGCGAGATAGCCCGTGGCGCAGCCGACGACCAGCACGTTGTCGTCCTCGCCGATCTCGGCGGCCTGGAGCAGCTTGCCGGTCAGCTGCGGCTTGATCAGGAACCGCTTGACGCCGCCCTCGCTGACGTCGAGATCGAGGTCGAGATACGCCACTGCCTGCCGGCTGGCCGGCACGAAGGCCTCGCGCGGAACCGTGAGCATGGCGTCGAGAACACGACGGTCGGTGACGTCACTGGTGCGCACCTGGCCATCGACCATTTTTAGGCGCGCCGTCGAGAAAACGGACATTTGCGGACCCTGCAAGGCGGACGATGCCGCGGACGAAAGTTGGCGGCATCTTTGGAGCAGGCCCTGCAAAAACGCAACATGGCTTTGGCCCAGCGAACCGGGCCTTTCCGCAACTCGCAACGTCCAGGGTGAGCCGGCCTATTCGATCGTGACGGCGAGGCGGCCGATCAATGCGGCGACTTCATCCAGCCGTGCCGAATCGTGGGTCTCGACCGCGCGCGCCAGACAGGCGAGGCATTCGTCGTCGCTGAGTTCGGGGATGTCCGCCGGCAAAATGGAGGGAGCCAGCGGGGAACGGTCGACCTGGATGTCTCGCATGGGAATCAGCTCCGTAAAGGACCGGCCTCTGGAAGCTCGATTTCAATTGAGTCGTTTTGGCGTCGCCGCGGAGAACACGGGCTCGCCACGGTGCACATCTAATTGAGAATTTGCCGCAAGGAGATCGCACGCCAGATCAGAGTCTTGACGCAAGCTATTGAAAATGAAGCGGAATTTGGCTCCCCGGGCTGGATTCGAACCAGCGACCATCCGATTAACAGTCGGATGCTCTACCGCTGAGCTACCGAGGAAAAGGGCGAACCCGTCGTTCGCGCGCGGCTGCGTATAACAAAGCCGCTTGCGCTTGCAAAGGACGAATTCGCCATCTCGCACATTGCGGCGAGGAAGGGCGCGTGGCCCCTCCTCCGCCTGGCCTCAGGTCAAGTTACTCGGCGACGAATGAAGTGGTCTTGGTGCCGGAATCGTAGCGCAGCCGCAGCGCGGTGAACTTGCAGAGGTTGACGTTCTTCCAGAGCACGGTCTCGTCATAGTTCTGCCAGTCGACGCGGACGTTCCAGACGCATCCTTCGTCGTCATCGTCGAACTCGACATAGGTGCTCGCCTGGTTCTGCAAAACCTTGTCCAACTCGTTGTCCCATTCGTCCATGCCATCGGCCGGGGCGTTGAAGCCCAGGAATTTGATCGCATAGCCGGTCTCGTTGACGACAGTGACGTTGCGGGCGTCAGCCGCGAACGACGGCGCGGCAGCAATCGATAGACCGATCGCGATCAGTGCAGACAGAAAATACTTCATATGAAATTCCCCCGATCGAAACGGGCTTTCGGTGCCTGACGTCGATCGGCGCAGGCGCCGCGGCAACCAATGGCGTTGCCTCGAAGGATTCGTCGGAGGCGCAATCGAAAGGTTCAAGACGCGATCGATCCGCCTCCGGCGCGTTGCACGACGCGAGACGCGCAACGAGCTAATTCTTACCGATTCGAATTCTCCGCAGCAATGAACCGGCATTCATAGATCGGCGCGGCTTGCTGTCTCCTGCGCGGGCGCCGCGTGCGGACGGGCAACGCAAGGTCTTGCAGCCCGGATGGAGCGAAGCGTAATCCGGGGCCCTGTATCCGCGGAACGAATTCCGGATTGCGCTTCGCTCCATCCGGGCTACGGGCTGTCGCCCTCACGGCCGGCGGCAGACCAGGTCAATCTCGATCAGCGCGTCGTAGGCAAGCCCGGTGACACCGACGCAGGTGCGGGCCGGCAGGCGGTCGGGCGGAAAGTACCCGCGATAAGTCTCGTTCATTGCGGTGTAGTCTTTCTTGAAACGTGTGAGATAAATGCGTGTCATCACGACGTGTTCGAGACCGAGATCGACGCCCGCCAACACTACCTTCAAATTCTCCATCACCGCCCTCGTCTGCGCGACGATGCCGTCGGGCAACACGCTCGGTGTTTGCGGCGTGTCCGGCATCTGGCCGGTGACGAAGACAAAACCGTCGGTCTCCACCGCGTGGCTGAAGGGCGCGACCGGCTTCGGTCCGCCGCTGATCATGTGGAATTTCACTGGGGTTCCTTGTTACGGCGCTTCTTTCAAGGGAAGGCTTGTCTAGGGGAAGGTTTGAAACAGGCGCTTGCTGATGATCGCGTGCACGCCCCAATTGCCGTCGACCACCTGCGTGACGCCGAAGTCGACGGCGGCCGACATCAGCGCGATCGCCTCGTCCTCGCTGAGGCCCTTCACGTTCATCAGGAAGCGCCGCATCTTGCGGAACGCATCTTTCATGGCGAGGTCGAGCGAGGATTTTGCGTAGACCTCGCTTTGGCCCTGAGCGCCGAACTCGGCGAGGTAGTTGGGATGGCTGAATCCGGTCAGGACCCAGTCGGTCTCGGTCTCGATCAAGGGATAAGAGAGATCGGCGAAGGGCTGGCCGGCGAGATCGGCCTTCTTGTGCAGGATCACCTCGAACGTTCCGGTCATCGAGCATTCAATCGCGGTGCCGCTCAATTCGCCATCGCCTTGCGTGGCATGGGGATCGCCGACTGACAGCAATGCGCCGGGGACGGACACCGGAAGATAGACGGTCGCCCCCTTCCCCAGGCGCCAATTGTCGAGATTGCCGCCGAAATAGGACGGCGGTACGGAGTCAATGAAATCGACCTCCCGCGGCGCCACCGCGATCACGCCGAAATGCGGCCGCAGGGGAATCCGGATGCCGTCGAGCACCGCGTGGCGGCGCCTCACTGTGCCGGGCAAGACGGGAACGCCGGGATAGTCGTAGGTGGAGTGCACCACGCCAAACGGGTCGGTCTGCGGCTCCCAGCGGTAGGAATAGAGCGCGCGGGCATGCGGCGCATCGGTGTCGTCGAAGATTTCGTAGATCGTCACCACCTCGCGCGGCTTCGGTCCTGACAGAAATTCGTCGTAATGATAGCCCCACCAGGCCGCAACCGAGGAGCCGAACACGCGCCCTGTATGTTTCGGATGAGGACTTGTACGCGGTACGATGTCGAGGATCCGCACTTCCAGCACGTCGCCGGGCTGGGCGTCCTTCACCGACACGGGCCCGGTGCAGATGTGTACGCCAAAGCCTTCGCCGGCGCCGCGCCCGAATATGCTGGCATCCATCGGACCCGCGCCGCGGCGATCCACGTTCTTCCTCGCCTTGGTCCAGCCGAATACGTCTTCGGCGGCGGCATCGCCCGCGATCATCAGCTCAGGATCGTCGGAGGCGTGCTGCGTCAGGGTTTCGATGGTGATGGTATCGCCCGAGGCGATCTCGAGCTGCGGCTGTAACGAGCGACTGAAATATCCCCAATGAACACGGTCGGCTTCGACCGGAAGATGATGATGCTTGCGCTCGGCCGTCCTCGGCTCATCGATGTCGGTACGGGCGAGATTGCCGCGCGCCTCGGCACTCGCCTGGTGCACGCGAAGCTGCGCCAGCGCATCCTGCGGCCAGCCGCGCTGACCGGTTATCCCATGCTGCGTCGTCGCCCGCTCCGCCTCCTGCTGGCGAAACTCGCGCGGCGGCAGTCCGAAGCGATGGCGGAAGGCGCGGCTGAAATGCGCGGAATCGCCAAAACCATAGGCGTAGGCGATCTCCGAGATCGAGCGATGCGCCTCGGACGGATTGGACAGGTCGGCCCAGGCGCGTTGCAGCCGCCGCTCGCGCACGTAGTGAGTAAAGTTGTCGCCGACCGTCTCGAACAGCTTTTGCAGATAGCGCTCGGAGATTCCTTCGGCCTGCGCGACGCGCGCGGGCACCAGCTCGGGATCGTCGAGGCGGCGTTCGATGCTCTGGCAGATCCGGTGCAGGAGTGCCGACTGCGTCGCGCTCGATCCGGCGTCGGACGTCGAAGCCGCCAATTGATGGGCGAGTGTCAGCAGGAGATCGACGAGCGACTGCGTGACCGCATTCCATTCGGCATCGCTCAGGGTGTCGAGCGTGCGCGCGGTCGCGTCCATCAAGCGCGCGAAGACGTCGGCAAAGCCGCTGGGCGGAACGACCCTGGGTTCGCCGAGCCGCGGCCTGCCCGAGAGGCGGCCGTGCAGCGCGTCCGACGTTACCGACAGCACGATGGCGCGCATGTCGCGCTGGAACACGATACTCCAGTCCCCGCTCCGCGGCAGCAGCACGAGATGGCCCACCGGAACGATGCGATGGCCGCCGGCACTCTTGAGCACCATGCCGTCTTCGACCGGCATCAGCGCAATCGGCAGGTCTTCGTTGGCCTGCGAACGCGGACCAATGGTCTGGGCGACGGCCGCCATGCGCGTCAGCGCAACGCCTGCGGCGTGGCGATGTGACGCCGTTGCGTGCCCATCCAGGAAGGAATGGCCTGCCGCCGGCTGCAGGCCGACCGCGGCGAGCACGTCCCGCCAGGCTTCGGGCCGGTCGTCTTGCGCGTAGGACTCGCTCGTGAAGGGACGGAAGCTCATCGGATCGACCCAGATTGCAGTGGATCGAAGCAACCTCTGTGCCAGACGCAATTGGTCATCCGTCGCAGCGACGGGCCGCAAATAACCGTCTTTGGTCATTCCCACATCCCGGAAACAGACTGCACTTCAAAGCGTTAGAGCTAGGTATCGCCGATAAGCGCGATGCGTGACCTGGATGGAGCGAAGCGTAATCCGGGACCATCAGAGTTCGCTGTGAGAAACCCGGATTGCGCTTCGCTCCATCCGGGCTACGGCACATCAGTCACAACGGAAGATGTTCTTGCGGATCGTGCCGTGAACGCCCCAATTGGCGTCGACCACCTGGGTGACGCCGAAATCGGCGCCGACCGATAGCAGCGAAATCGCCTCGTCCTCGCTGAGGCCGTGCACGGTCATCAGGAAACGGCGCAGTTTTCTGAACGCGTCGCGCATCGCACGGTCGAGACTCGAGTGATTGGCAATTTCGGTTTGTGCGTCGACGCCGAGCGCGGCAAGGTAGTTCGGATAGGTGAAGCCGTAGAATGACCAGGCCTGATCAGTCTCCAGCATCGGATGGTCGAGACCTTCGAGGCTGGTGCCGGCGAGATCGGCTTTCTTGTGCAGAACGAACTCGAAATCGCCGGTCAGCGAGGTCTCAATCGCGGTGCCGCCAAGCTCGCTGTCACCTTGGGCTGCATGGGGATCCCCGACCGAGAAATAGGCGCCGGGGACCGCGACCGGATAGAACATCCGCGCCCCCTTGCCGATGCGCCAGTCGTCGATGTTGCCGCCGGTATAGCTCGGCGGGATCGAGCTGACGAAATCGGCCTCCGACGGTGCGAGCCCCATGGTGCCGAAATGCAGCCGTGCCGGCACCTTGACGCTCGCGAGAATGTTCTCCCGCTTCGTGATGGTGGCGTGATCGACGCGCACGCCGGGATAATCGATGGTCGGATGCACGATGCCGTCAGGATCGGTCTGCGGCGTCCAAACATAGTTGTAGACCGCCTTGGCGCAGGGCTCGCCGGAGGTGTCGAGCTCGAAGATGGTGACGACCTCGCGCGGCTTCGGCTCCTCGATCAGATCGTGATAGTGAAACCCCCAATTCGCGGCGACGTTGGAGCCGAAGCAGCGCCCGGCATGACAGGCGCTGCAGCTCGGCCGCGGCCTGATATCGAGGATGCGCACTTCGAGGATATCGCCGGGCTCGGCGCCATCGATCGCGACGGGACCGGTGAGGAGATGCACGCCGATCCCCTCGCCTGCGCCACGAATGAATGGGCCTTCGACAGGACCCGAGCCGCGCCGCGCGACTGCCTTGTGCTCGCGCGTCCACTGGAACACGCTCTCGGCGCCGGGATCGCCCTGGATCATGCGCTCGTAATCGTCGTTGGCGTGGTGGGTCAGCGTCTCGATGGTGGCGCGATCGCCCGAACGCAGCGTCAGGGCCGGCGCGACCTTCTTGGAGAAATAGCCCCAGTGGACGGTTTTCGGCGAAACCGGCAGCGTGAAATGCTTCATGAGGTGGCCTCTTCTGGAAACGCGGTCTTGAACGTTGCGGGTGCGGCTCTCATCGCACCGCCTCCGGAGTCTTGTCGGTTTCCATCACGCTGAGGAAACGCGCAGTCAGCGGATTGCGGGGGCTGGAGAGAACCTCATGCGCGGGCCCCTCCTCGATGATCGTGCCGCCGCTCAGGAAGGCGACACGGTCGGCGACCTCGTCCGCGAAGCGGATCTGGTGCGTCGAGATGATCATGGTGAGGCCATCATCGATGGCGAGCCGCCGGATCACCTCCAGGACCTCGCTGACGAGCTCGGGATCGAGCGCCGAGGTCGGCTCGTCCAGGAGCAGCACGCTGGGGTTCGGTGCGAGCGCTCGGGCGATCGCGACGCGCTGCTGCTGACCGCCGGAGAGATGCCGCGGCAGCGCGTCGGCGCGGTGCGACAGCCCGACCCGGTCGAGCAGCTCGGCGGCGCGGCGATCGGCATCGATGCGGGTCATGCCGTGCACCCAGCGCAAGGGACCGGCAATGTTCTCCTTCGCCGAGAGATGGGCGAACAGGTTGAATTGCTGGAACACCATCCCGACGCCCACGCTTGCCCGCTCATTGGCGATCGCGCGGGGCGGCAGCAGCTTGCCGTTGTCGTCGAAACCGAGACGGCGTCCCCCGACGCGCACGGTGCCCCCGTCCCAGCTTTCGAGATGATTGATGCAGCGGAGCAGCGTGCTCTTGCCGGAGCCGCTGGGCCCGAGCAGTGCGACGACCTCGCCGACACGCACCGTAAAATCGAGGCCTCCAAGCACCTTTTGCGTGCCGTAGCTCTTGGTGAGGTCCCTGGTCTCGACCGCGATGTTGTTTCGAGAGATCGTTGCCGCACGCCGGGTGCGCTCCTCGCGGGTCAGCGCCCGCGGCGGCGTGTCGGTGAGCTCTGCCTGTGCGGACACCGGGACGTCGACGGTCGCTGCGGCAAGTTCGAGCTTGGTGGCGAGATCGAGGCGGCGCCAGGGCAGATAATCGGCGAGCTTGCGCTGGCGACCTTTGGCGCGGTCGAGATCGAGCAGCCATTCGACAAAAAGCTGGATGATGCTGATGGCAAAGGTCAGCACGAGATACAGCAAGCCCGAGGCGAAGAAGATCGAGAAGAAGTCGAAGGTCGAGGACGCAAGCTGGGTCGAGCGCAAGGTCAGCTCCTGGACCGCGACCACGGAGGCGAGTGACGAATTCTTCAGCGCACTCACGGCCTCGTTGCCGAAGGCCGGGATCATGGTGCGAATCGCCTGGGGCGCGATCACCCGCCACATCAGGATCCGCGGCGTCATGCCGAGCGCCTGGCCGGCCGTCACCTGCCCGCGATCGACGCCGAGCACGCCGGCACGCAGCATCTCGGCGATGAACGGCGCCTCGTTGCAGGCCAGCGCAAGGCCGGCGGCCAGCACCGCCGGCAGTTTGATGCCGATATGCGGCAACGCGTCGTAGGCGAACACCATTTGCAGGATCAGCGGCGTGCCGCGGAAGATCACAGTGTAGGCCCTGGCGATCGCCGCCAGCAGCCAGAAGCGGGAGAGCTGCATGCCGGCGAGGATCAATCCGAGGATCAATCCTCCGCCGAGCCCGAGGGCAGTCACCTCGAGGGTGAGCTCGATGCCCTCGAGCAGATACGGCATGCTCAGGTAATGGAGGAACAGCGACATCAGTCGGCCGTCAGAATGTCAGGCTCCTTGAAGTTGTTCACGTCGAGCCCATGCTTCTTCAGAAGCTCCATATGCGTTCCGGCCTTCTGGACCTCGATCAGGGCTGCGAGCACGGCGTCGCGGAATTTCGGCTTGTCCTTCGGAACGGCGATGCCGACGGAATACGGGATCGTCACCGCGGTCGCCTTCTCCAGCTTGTCCGGATAGGCCTTGACCGCGCTGTCGACGGTGTTGACGTCGTTGACATAGGTGTCGGCACGACCGGCGAGGATCGCCTGGATGCAGTTGGCGTTGTTGTCGTAGAGCTGGACGGTCGGCTCGGCCTTGCCGGCCTTCTTGCACTCGGGCATCAGCGCCTGGATCAGGGGCACCTCGACATAACCGGTGTTTTCGGCGGCAGCGGCGCCGCACATCGACATGTTGATGCCGTTGATGCCCTTCGGATTGCCCTTGGCCACCAGCACGCCGTCGAACACTTTCGAATAGGTGATGAAGTCGGCGGCCTTGGCGCGCTCCTTGGTGGCGTAGATATCGGAAATGACGATGTCGGCTTGTCCCGCGGCCAGCGTGGTCAGGAGCGCCGCGAACGTCACCGGCTTGTAGGTCAGCTTGAAGCCGAGGCATTCACCGATGGCTTCGCCGAGATCGATGTCGAAGCCGATATATTTGCTCGGATCCTTCGGATCGATGGTCTCATAGCCCGGCGTGTGCGGGTTGATGGCGTTGACGAGGGTCTTGCCCTTCCAGTCCGGATATTTGTCCTGGAGCGCGGCGCAGGCCGCAGGCGCCGCAGCCTGCGCGCTCAGGGGCGCGGCTGCCAGCGCGCCGAAAGTGACTGCGGCGCCGACCGCGGCCTTGCGCCAGGACAGCGATGCACGCGCGTTCCCCCGCGCC
The DNA here is from genome assembly GCF_023073095.1 of Bradyrhizobium sp. 44. Taxonomy (NCBI): domain Bacteria; kingdom Pseudomonadati; phylum Pseudomonadota; class Alphaproteobacteria; order Hyphomicrobiales; family Nitrobacteraceae; genus Bradyrhizobium; species Bradyrhizobium sp. 44. The sequence continues at coordinate 1,067,099 of NZ_JADPIY010000016.1, read as the reverse complement.
TGGGGCAATACCGGTCTCTCCATCTCCAGCTCCTTCGAATTGTCATGGCAATGGCCATGTTCCAGATCTCGGAAGCGAGCCTAGGTGGAGAGCGGACCGGAAAGCTTGTCCGCGGGCGTACAAAAAATTGGATGGAGGGAGCCCGCCATTTGGGCAGGCGGCTGCACAAAAACTGTTCGTGAATGCGGGACGCTGTAGCGCGCAATTCCGAATTCGGGAAAGCACATGATCGTGCGCGACGCCGCGATCTGCACGTCAGGGAATCATGCGGTGAGGTCATTTGACAGAGATATGACAATCGAAGGACGCATCTGCGGGCGGCATCCGAAGCACATCACCGCTGTTCCACAGCCTGTCCGCAGCATACCCACAGGTATATCCACAGGCCGACTATGCCGGATTCGCGAGCCCACGTGAGCCACTTGCTGCGCACAAGCCCACAGGGCCGGTATGTCAGCCGCCGGCCTGATCGAACACGGTGCGGCAAGCCTCACTCAAGCTTGGCCTGTTGCGGCGCAGGCAGGCCGTGATGGCGCGAACGTTGGGGATTTCGCCGGCACAGAGCCGGTAGACGTCGGGGGTACAGGCCCGGCGCTGCTCGGGCGTTCCCTGCTGCGCATGGGCGGCGGAGGCAAACAGCGTCAGGAACAGCCCGACCGTCGAGGCGCGACGCGCCCGGCTTTTCACACCCGCAAACCGCAAGAACCTCGCCTTCATGACCAGTCTCCCGTTCTGCCCTGCCCGCCGGCCTGTGTTGGCCGGTGTGCGAACGGGTAGGAGAAATAAACAGCCGAAGATGTGACCTCCTTCACACTGCGGGCATCCGGCAGGAACCTAAGTTTCCCAACGGGATTTCATCAATCGCTAACCAATCGGGACCCGATTGGCCGATCGTTAAAATGCGAACGATCGGCTCAATCGGGAAACAAGCCGGCTTTGCGACATTGCGCCATCCGGTCCGGAGGGTGTGATGAGCGAAGCCGAATTCAACTTGCTGCTGGATGCCGTCCAGGACGCCATAGTCCATGACGATCTGGCGGTCGTGCCGGGGGAGGATTTCGTGCCGCGCTCGTGGACCTATTACGCGAAGCCCAAAGCCGCCAATGACAACGAGGGCGCATGGCCCCTGCTTCCGTTTCCCGACGGCTGGTACGCGGCCTGCTAAGGCCAATTTCACCGTGAGCCGATGCGCCCGCGCTCTGCGGGCGTTTTGCTATGGGCCCTACGCCGCGAGATTCGGCATGCCCGCGATCAGGTCTTGACGCGCTCTCCGCCGTCCTGCGGCGCTTGGTCGGGTGCGGCCGGCGGAAAGATGCTGTCATAGATCGCGCGGGCCTCGCGAATGAGGCGAGCCCGCTCCAGCTCGGATTTCGGGACAAATCGGACGATTTCGCTCACGTGCTCTCCAGCGCTCGATCGTTGGGATGCATCACTTCGCAGATGCGAAGACTATGCCAGCAGGCTGAATGACGGGTTTCCGCCGGGCCCCGGGCAAACCCGGTGTGCGCGGCCAGCATGCATCGCTCGCGCGGGCCCATAGCAGGCGCGACACGATCGAATATTGCTGAGATATCAGGAGGTTGTGATGGAGGCCACGTCGGGACTCGAACCCGAGTAAACGGTTTTGCAGACCGGCGCGTAACCACTCCGCCACGTGGCCCCAACGAGGGCGGAGCAATATAGGGGATCACGGGTTTAGGCAACCCCGACCGGGCAGCTACGCCTTCGCGCCGCCGAGATATTGGCCGAGAATCTCATCGGTTGCGCCGGCCGCCACGATCCGCCCCTCCTCCAGCAGGATCGCGCGGTTGCAGGTGCTCTTGATCAGCGCGACGTCGTGCGAGGCGAGCACCAGAATGCCGGCGCGCACGACGATCTCGTCGAGCCTCTGCCGCGCCTTCTTGCGGAACTGCTGGTCGCCGACGCCGATCCATTCGTCGAGCAACACGATCTCGCCCTCGACGGCGGTTGCGACCGCAAAGATCAGGCGCAGCATCATGCCGCTGGAATAGGTGCGCAGCGGCAGGTCGAGCCGGTCGCCGAGCTCGGTGAATTCGGCGATCTCCGCGCGCCGGGCATCGATCTCGGAGCGTCGTGCGCCGATCACGAGCCCGCGCCGCATGATGTTCTCGTAGCCGGTCGCTTCCTCGTCGAATCCGGCCGAGAGATCGAACAGCGGCTGGCAGCGGCCCAGCACGTCCACGCTGCCGGACGTCGGATGGTAGATGCCGGCGAGCACCCGAAGCAGCGTGGTCTTGCCGGCGCCATTGGCGCCGATGATGGCGACGCGGTCGCCGGCACGGATATCGAGGCTGACGTCGTTCAACGCCTCGACGATGTGCGGGACCGCTGTGTTCCGCCGCAGCGTCACGGCGCTGACGAACCGGCTGCGCAGCGAGCGGTCGCGGAACGACAGCACCGGAAACCTCACCGAGACGTTGCGAAGCGCGATATGAGCTGCGGGGGTCATATCTCGCGCCTCACAGCCAATACGCCACGCGATGGCGGTATTTCGCGTAGCAGCCGAGGCCGATGACGGCCACGACGGCCGCATAGATGATCCCGAGCAGCCACTGCTCCGCATCGGTCGGCTGCGACAGCAGCGGCCTGCGGACCAGATCGAGCAGCGTTGCAAACGGATTGGCGCGGATCAGCCAATAAAACGCGGTGCCGCGCACGGTGTCCTCGGTCCAGATGATCGGCGTCAGGAAGAATACGAATTGCAGGCCGCTGACGATCGCCGAGCCGATGTCACGAAACCGCGCGCAGAGCATGCCGAGCGCAACCGAGCCGCCGAGCAGCACGACGAGCAGGATCGCAATGCCCGGCACCGCGAGCAGCATGCTCGCATGCAGCGGCCACGGCATCACGAGATAGAGCAGGACGACGATCACCAGATGATGCGCAAAGATGAGGACGTTGCGCGCCATCATCTGGAGCACATGCACGATCAGCGGCGCCGGCACGGCCTTGATCAAATGGCCTGAAGCCACGAAGATGTTGGAACCTTCCTGCAGCGTCGTCGCGATCAGCGTCCAGACAATCAGGCCGACAGCGAAGGTCGGCAGAAAGCTCGCGATGTCCTGCCTGAACAGTGCCGCATAGACCGTGCCGACGCTGGCAATGGTCGCAGCGAGCGTCAGCGTAATCCAGAGCGGGCCGATCACAGTGCGCCGGTAGCGCAGCGAAATGTCCATCAGGGCAAGCGTGCCCCAACGATCGAACCGCGCCGCCTGGGCAAGGATCTCCTTGGCTGCAAGCTGAATGCGACGGCCCTTTCCGCTTCCGGCGTTCCGATGGTGCCACAGGATAGCAGATCGCGGCCTGTTGGCCGATGGTCTCTATTCGCCCGCCTCTCGCGGGACAATCGGCCGTACGGATGATCCGGACCGGACTCAGGCTCGCTTGCCCCGCCGCACACCGCGCCGGCGGTCCTTGACCGGCGGCTTTGGCGCCAATTCGGGCATCTCGGTCTGAACCTCGCGGTAGCGGGTTAACATCCGTTCGAAACAGGCATTCAGCGTCTCGGCGATGTCCGGGCGCTTCTCCAGAACGGAGAGGATCGTCGCTGCGGCCTCGATGGTCGACAGTCCGTCCTTCCGAGGCTCCTTGCGCAGGCGCCCGTAGCGCGATGGCGCGGCCGGATTGAGGATGACGCGCTGGCATTTCAGCATCCAGGGATTGCGCCACCACAGGGCCTTGGCTTGGCTCCAGGTGCCGTCGAGCAGCACCACACCTTCGAGCTTGCCGAGGCGCGCGCGCTGGTTGTCCGCGACCTCGCCCTTGCGGTTGAGGGCCAGGATTTCGCCCTCGGCCTCGAGATCGGCGGCGTGCGCGGAGCCGAGATAGAGCACGGCCCAGTGCGAGGCGTTCTCGATCGGCTGCCCCAGCGCCTTGGACAGGCTCGGCCAGGACAAGCCGACCCGCAGCGTGGCACCGGCGAAATGCTTCGCAAGCAGCCGGGCGGTGCCGAGCGCCCTGTCCTGCTCCTGCGGATGCTGAAGGATCAGGAGTCCAAGGCGGTTTTTGAGCGGCGTGACGCTGTCGCAGATGCACAGCGGCATCGGCTTTTGGCAGTGCGGGCATTCGGGGATCGGATCGGCCGGCGCGGCGGCGGTGGGGTGCGACATGGTCGCCGCTATACGCTTTGCAGGGCGGTTCAACAACCCGCCTATTCCGCCGGCGCGGCCAGCGGGCGCGGCTCGCGCCGTCGGCGCAGGCGGTCGATCAGCAGGTAGATCACGGGCGTGGTGTAGAGCGTCAGGATCTGCGACACGAACAGCCCACCGATGATGGTGATGCCAAGAGGTCGGCGGAGCTCCGTGCCGGGCCCGGTCGCGACCACCAGTGGAATGCCGGCGAACAGCGCCGCCATCGTCGTCATCAGGATCGGCCGGAAGCGCGCCTGGCAGGCCTCGAAGATCGCCTCCGCCGAAGACAGGCCGCGCTGGCGCTCGGCATCGAGCGCGAAATCCACCATCATGATGCCGTTCTTCTTGACGATGCCGATCAACAGGATGATGCCGACGAAGGCGATCACCGTCAGTGGCGTGTTGGTGAGCTGCAAGGCCAGCAGCGCGCCCAGACCCGCCGAGGGCAGCGTCGAGATGATCGTGAGCGGATGGGCGAGGCTCTCATAGAGTACGCCGAGCACGATATACATCGCCACCAGCGCGCCGAGGATCAGGAGCGGCTGGCGGCCGCTGGTCTTGGCGAAATCCCCGGCATTGCCGTCAAAACTGCCGCGAATGCCCTCCGGCATGTGCAGCTCCTCGACCGCGCGCTGGATGTTCTGCGTTGCGGCCTGGATCTGCACGTCCGGCAACAGATTGAACGACACGGTGGTCGATGGGAACGATTGCGAATGATAGACCGCGAGCGCGGCCAGCCCGCGCGTCGCATGCACCACGGCCGACAGCGGCACCTGCGCGTCGCCCGCGCCGGCGACATAGATGCGTTCGAGGTTGGACGGGTCGACCTGGAATTTCGGGTCGATCTCCAGCACGGTCATGTACTGGTTGCGCTGGGTGTAGATGATCCCGATCTGCCGCTGCGAGAACGCATTGTTGAGCGCGTTGTCGATATCCTGGACGCGGACGCCGAGCGCCGAGGCCTTCTGGCGATCGATCGACAAGGTCAGTTGAAGCCCGCCGGGATCACGGTCGCTGGAGATGTCGGTGATGCCCTCGACGCTCTCCATGCGCTTGGCCACGATCGGCGCCCACTTTTGGAGCAACCCGAGATCGGTGCTGGTCAGCGTGTACTGGTAGTCGGAATCGCTCTGCCGTCCGCCGGCGCGCACGTCCTGGGCGGCGAACATGAACAGGCGGATGCCGGGCACCGGGTATAACGCTCGCCTGAGACGGTCGATCACCACCTGGGTCGAGACGTGGTCGCGCTCCTCCGGCGGCTTCAGGCTGATGAACATGGTGCCGCGATTGGAGGTCGCGCCGCCCGGTCCGCCGCCGCTGCCGACGGTGGAGCCGATGCCGGCCACGGCAGGATCCTGCATTACGATGTCGGCGAGCCGCTGCTGCAGGCTCAACATCGACTGAAACGAGATGTCGGCCGAGGCGCGCGTCGCCCCGATAACGAAGCCGGAATCGTCGGTCGGGAAATAGCCCTTGGGAATCTTGATGTAGAGCGTCACCGTCAACGCGATGGTGGCGAAGAACACCAGCAGCGTCAGCAGCGGATATTCCAGCACGGTGCGCAAGGTGCGGGTGTAGAAAGCGACGATGCGCGACAGCGAGCCCTCGATGATCCGGTCGAACAGGGTCGCCGTGCCGGACGTGGTCTGCCGGATGTAGTGCGCGCAGATCATCGGCGTCACCGTGAGCGACACCAGGGTCGAGACCAGGATCGCGAAGGTCAGCGTCAGCGAAAACTCGCGCAGCAGCCGGCCGACGATGCCGTCCATGAAGATCAGCGGCGTGAACGCCGCGATCAGCGACAAGCTGATCGACACCACGGTGAAGCCGATCTGCCGGGCGCCGTCCAATGCCGCCTGGAGCGGCCGCATGCCGTGCTCAAGGTTGCGGTACATGTTCTCAATCATGACGATGGCGTCATCGACCACGAAGCCGACGGAGATCGCCAGCGCCATCAGCGACAGATTGTCGATCGAGAAGCCGGCGACCCACATGCCGGCGCAGGTCCCGGCCAGCGCCAGCGGCACGGAGATTCCGGCCGCGATCGTCGGCGTGAGCCGCCGCAGGAATACGAACACGACGACCATCACGAGAATGGCCGTCGCGAACAAGGTCCACTGCATGTCGAGCACGCTGGCGCGAATCGTGCTGGTGCGGTCGACCAAGGTGGAGATATCGACGCCGGCCGGAATCCACTGCTTCAGCGCGGGGATCAACGCCTTCACCCGGTCGACGGTGTCGATGACATTGGCATCGCCCTGCTTGGTGATCTGGATCAGCACCGCCGGCTGCTTGTTGAACCAGGCGATGGAACGGGCGTTGCGGACGGAGTCCTCGATGTCGGCGACGTCGGCCAGCCGGACGAAATTGCCGTTCGAGCTCTTGATGACGATGTCGCGGAACTCTTTCGCGGTCCGCATCTGCCTGTTGAGCGACAGCGTTTCACTCTGGCGCTCGCCGTTGAAGATGCCGACCGGACCGAGCGGGTTGGCGTTGATGATCGCAGTCCGCACGTCGTCGGTGGCGATGCCGGCGTTCGACAGCGCAACGGGATTGAGCTGCACCCGCACCGCCGGCTGATCGGCGCCGGACACCGTGACGTCGCCGACGCCCGGCACCTGCGAGATCCGCTGCGCCAAAACCGTATCGGCGACGTCGTAGATCGCGCTTGCGGACAGCGTCTTCGAGGTCAGCGCCAGCACGAACACGGGAGCGCCGGCAGTGTTGGCCTTGCGGAAGCGCGGCAGCGTCGGCAAATCGCTGGGCAGGTCGACCAGCGACGCGTTGATCGCCGCCTGCACGTCACGTGCGGCCTTGTCGATGTTGCGGCCGATGTCGAACTGGAGCTGGATGTTGGTCGTGCCGAGCGACGAGGTGGAGGTGATCTGGTTGATGCCCGCGATCTCGCCGAGCCGCCGCTCCAATGGCGAGGCGACCGTCGCGGCCATCACGGACGGGTCGGCGCCGGGACGGCTGGCGGAAACGAAGATGGCGGGGAAATCGACGTTCGGAACCGAGGCGACCGGGAGGAACTCGTAGGCCACGATACCCAGCAGGAACAACCCGATCGACAGCAGCGTGGTCGCGACCGGGCGGCGGATGAAGGGCTCCGAGATCGATGCCATCACTGCATCCCCTCCGTCGCGCCCGCGACGGGCGGCCCGCCGGACTCCGCCGGCGGCAGCGCCTGCTCGAGGCGGCGGTTGATGCGGTCGAGTGCGAGATAGATCACCGGCGTGGTGTAGAGCGTGAGCAATTGGCTGAGCAGCAGGCCGCCGATGATGGAGATGCCGAGCGGAAAGCGCAGCTCGGCGCCGGTGCCGCTCTCGATCGCCAGCGGCAGCGCTCCGAACAGCGCGGCCAGCGTCGTCATCATGATCGGGCGGAAGCGCAAGAGGCAGGCCTGCACGATCGCCTCATGCGCCGGCATCCCCTGCCCGCGCTCGGCCTCGAGCGCGAAATCGATCATCATGATCGCGTTCTTCTTGACGATGCCCATCAACAGGATGATGCCGATCAACCCGATCACCGAGAGATCCTGCCCGCACAGCATCAGCGCCAAGATCGCGCCGACGCCGGCCGAGGGCAGCGTCGAGAGGATCGTGATCGGGTGGATGTAGCTCTCATAGAGCACGCCGAGCACGATGTAGATCGTGATGACGGCGGCGAGCAGCAGCCAAGGCTGGCCCGCCAACGCCTTGGCGAATTCGGCGGCGTCGCCGGCATAGACGCCGACGATGCTGTTGGGCATCTCGATCCGGGTCTCGATGGTCTTCACGGCCTCGACAGCGTCGCCGAGCGCCGCGCCCGGGGCGAGATTGAAGCTGAGCGAGATCGACGGGAATTGCGCCTGGTGCGAAATCGCGAGCGGCGCGGTGGTGCGGGTCAGCGTCGCCACGGCGGAGAGCGGAACCTGTGCGTTGGGCGCGCCGGCAGTCGCGCTCGCCGCGCCCGGCAGATAGAGCTTCGACAGGATCGAGGGATCGCGCTGGTACATCGGCAGCGCTTCCAGCACCACGCGGTACTGGTTGGCCTGGCCGTAGATGGTCGAGATCTGCCGCTGCGCGAAGGCGTCGTTGAGCGTGTCGGTGATGCCCTGGAGGCTGACGCCGAGCTGGCCGGCGCGGGTGCGATCGACCGTGAGCTGCGCCCGCAGACCGCCTTCCTGCGCCTCCGAGGAGACGTCGCGGAACAGCGGATCGCGCCGCATCTCGGCAACCAGCTTGCGCGCCCATTCCGACACCAGGGCAGCGTCGGTGCCGGTCAGCGTGTACTGGTATTGCGAGCGGCTCGACTGGGTCGAGATCTGCACGTCCTGCACCGGCTGGAAATAGACGGTCATGCCGGGGATGGCGGCCACTCGCTCCTTCAGCCGGGTGATGACCACGCTGACATCATCACGCCGCTCGCCGCGAGGTTTCAGCGTCATGACAAGACGGCCGACATTGGTGGTCGGATTGACCGAACCAGCACCGATCACCGAGACCACGCCTGTTACATCGGGGTCGGCCTTGATGGCGTCGGCCGCCGCGGCTTGCCGCTTCTGCATCTCCGCGAACGACACGTCCGGACCGGCTTCCGTCACCGCCGTGATCGAGGCAGTGTCCTGCAGCGGCAGGAAGCCCTTTGGCGCGACGACATAGAGCGCCAGGGTCGCAATCAGCGTGGCGAAGGTCACGACCAACGTCGCGCGCTGGCGCTCCAGCACCCAGAGCAGCGTGCGGTGATAGAACTCGACGGTGCGGTCGATGAAACGGCTGACCGCGGCAAGACCCGGCACTGCCAGCTCTTCATGGGCATGCTTCAGCAGGCGCGAGCACATCATCGGCGTCAGCGTCAGCGAGACGACGGCCGAAGTCACGACCGCGATCGTCAGCGTCAGCGCGAATTCGCGGAACATGCGGCCGACAAGGCCCGACATGAACAGCAGCGGGATGAACACCGCGATCAGCGACACCGTCAGCGAGATCACGGTGAAGCCGATCTCGCTGGCGCCCTTTAGCGAAGCCTCCATCGCGCTATCGCCGTTTTCCATGTGGCGGACGATGTTCTCGATCATGACGATGGCGTCGTCGACGACGAAGCCGGTGCCGATGGTGAGCGCCATCAGCGACAGATTGTCGAGGCTGAAGCCGGCGAAATACATGATGCCGAAGCTGGTGATCAGCGACAGCGGCAGCGCCACGCCGGCGATCAGCGTGGCCCGCAGCGAACGCAGGAACAGCAGCACCACCAGCGTCACCAGCACGACGCTCAGGATCAGCGTGAACTGCACGTCGCGGACCGAGGCACGGATGGTGACGGTGCGGTCGGAGACGATGGTGAGGTTCACGCCGGCCGGAATAGCGCGCTGAACCTTTGGGATTTCCGCGCGGATCTGGCTGACGACGTCGATCACATTGGCGCCGGGCTGACGCTGGATGTCGATGATGACGGCGGGCGAGCCTTGATACCAGCCGCCGGTGCGGTCGTTCTCGAGGCCATCGACGATCTGCGCCACGTCGGCGATGGTGACGGGGGAGCCGTTGCGGTAGGCGATGATGACGGGCTTGTAGGCGTCGGCGGCGGCGATCTGGTCGTTGGCGGCGATGATGTAGGATTGCTGCGCGCCGTCGAGCGAGCCTTTCGGCCCGGAGACGTTGGCATTGGCGATCGCGGTGCGCAGGTCTTCCATGGCGATGCCATAGGCGGCCAGCCGCGCGAGATCCGCCTGGATGCGGACGGCTGGCTTCAGTCCGCCGAGCACAGAGACGCGCCCGACGCCGGAAATCTGGCTCAGCCGCTGCGCCAGAAGCGTGTCGGCGATGTCGCTCATCGCCCGCAACGAGATCGTGTCGGAGCGCAGCGCCAACGTCATCACCGGCGCATCGGCCGGGTTCACCTTGGCGTAGGTCGGCGGATAAGGCAGCGTCTTGGGCAGCACGCCGGCCGCAGCGTTGATCGCGGCCTGGACGTCCTGGGTCGCGCCGTCGATGTCGCGGTTGAGATCAAACTGGAGCGAGATCTGGCTGACGCCGAACGAGCTCGTCGAGTTCATCGCCGACAGCGACGGGATCTGGCCGAGTTGCCGCTCCAGCGGCGCGGTGATCAGCGAGGCGATCACGTCGGGGCTCGCGCCGGGCAATTGCGTCGTCACCTGCACGGTCGGGAAATCGACCTGCGGCAGCGCGGACACCGGCAGCGCGAAATAGCCGAGCAGCCCGCCAATCAGAAGCGCGATGCCGAGCAACGAGGTCGCGATCGGCCGTCGGATGAAGGGTTCGGAGACGCCCATGGGATGCGCCTGCGCTCAGGCGGCTGTTGTCGGGATCATGGCTGCTTGGCTCCACTTCCCGATGCACCAGGACTTGACGGAGGCCCTGGTGCCGGTCCGGTCTGGCCCTTCTGGTCGCCTTCGCTGCTCTTGCGCTTGGCGCGGAACTCGCCGTCCTTGTCTTGTCCGTCCTTCTGGCCGTCTTTTGCGCCGTCCTTCTTCTGACCATCCGGCCCGCGCGAGCGCTTGCGCGGCGCCAGATCGGCCGACGGGGTCTGGTCGTCGCGCCCGATGACCACCTTGGAGCCATCGGACAGATTGGCAAAGCCGGTGGTGACGACCTTGTCGGTCGCCGACAGGCCGCTGGCGATCACGGCGTCATGCTCGTTCTGCTGCGTCACCGTCACCGGCTTGGCCGCAACCACGTTGTCCTCGCCGATGACATAGCTGAAGGTGCCGATCGGTCCGCGCTGCACGGCCGAGGTCGGCACCACCAGCGCCTGCGTCAAGGTCTCGACCTTGAGGCGGACATTGACGAACTGGCCGGGCCAGAGCTGGTAATTGGCGTTGGGGAATTCGGCCTTGAGCCTGAGCGTTCCCGTGGTCTGGTCGACCTGGTTGTCGATGCCGGTGAGCTTGCCGGTGTCGATCACGGTGAGGCCGTCATTGCCGAACACGTCGACCGCGAGCGCGCCCTTCGCCGCCGCGGCGTTGACCCGCATGATCTGCTGCTGCGGCAGGCTGAACCACACCGCGATCGGCTGCAATTGCGTGATCACCACGAGGCCGGTGGTGTCGGAGGCGTGGATGATGTTGCCTTGGTCGACCTGGCGCAGGCCGGCGCGGCCCGAGATCGGCGCCACGATCTTGGTGTAGCTCAGCGTCGCCGCCGCATTGTCGATCGCGGCCTGATCGGCCTTCACCAGCGCCTCCGTCTGCGCGACCAGCGCGCGCTGGGTGTCGGCCTGCTGCTTGGATCCGGCATTGGAGGCAGCTAACTGCTCGTAGCGCGTGAGGTCGATACGCTGGTTGGCGAGCTGGGCCTGGTCCTGGGCCTTCTTCGCGACGGCCTGATCGTACGTCGCCTGGTAGAGCGCCGGGTCGATCTCGCCGACCACGTCGCCTTTCTTGACGTCCTGGCCCTCGGTGAAATTCACCGCGATCAGCTTGCCGTCGACCTGCGAGCGGACGGTCACGGTGTTGAGCGCGCGGATCGCGCCGACGCCGTCAAGATAAACGGGAACGTCCCGGATACGCGGCGTCGCCGCCAGCACTGGTACCGGCAGATCGGGCCGTTGGTTGCGGCCGTTCGCCTGCTGCGGCTGCTGGTGCCAGGTGCTCCAGCCGTAGTAGCCAAGCCCGCCGAGGATCGCCAGCGTGATCAGGGTCATGATGAAGCCGCGCCCGCGCGACTTCTTCGCCGTTCCCTCCTTCGCGCCTTGCTTCGTATCCGGCTTAAAGAGCATTGACCGGTTTCTCCATCCTCGGCTCCCAGCCGCCGCCGAGCGCCTGATACAGGCTGACGATAGCAAGAAGGCGGGCAAGTTGCGCCTGCGACAGCGCGTCTTCCGCCTGGAACAGGGTCAGTTGCGTGTTGAGCACGGTGACGATGTCGGCGGTGCCGGCGCGCAATTGCTGTTCGGAGAGATCGAATGCGCGGCGGGAGGCGTTGAGGACATCGCGCTGCAATTGCAGCCTGATCGTGGTCTGCTTGATCGAGAACAGCGCATTGTCGACATCGGCGAACGATTGGATGATGGTCTTGCGGTAGGTCTGGAGCAGTTCGTCCTGCCGCGCCTTGGCAAACTCGAAATTGCCGAGGATCTTGCCACCGTCGAAGATCGGCTGCGTCGCGCTGCCGACGAGCTGGAAGAAGGCCGCATGCGGCTGGAATAGCGAGACCAGGGCTGAGCTCTGATAGCCGCCATTGCCGGTGAGCTGGATGGTCGGAAAGAACTGCGCGCGGGCATTGCCGACGTTCGCGGTGGCGGAGGCGAGCTGGGCCTCCTGCCGGCGAATGTCTGGGCGCTGCGTCAAGAGCTCCGACGGCAGGCCGGGCGTCACGCGGGGAATCGCGATCCGGTTCAGCGAGCCCCCGAGCACGCGCACGCTCTCCGGCGGCCGCGACACCAGGACTGCAAGCGCATTGACGTTCTGGTCGAGCGTCTGGCGCAGCGGCGGCACCAGTGCCTTCTGGTTTGCGAGCACGCTCTCCTGCTGGGCGACGTCGAGATCGGTGCCGGTGCCGGCCTTGCGCCGTTCCCTGACGGCATCGAGGATGCGCTGCGCGCTCGCGATGTTGCGCTGTGACGTCCGGATGCGATCCTGCGAGGCCAGCACCTGGAAGTAAGCGTTAGCGACGCCTGCGAGCGTGGTCAGCGCAACGACGTCGCGATCGAAGCGGTTGGCATTTGCCGTCTCTTCCGCCGTTTGCAGGGCGTCCCGGTTCTGGCCCCAGAAATCGAGCTGGTAGCTTGCGCTCAGCGAAGCCTGGTAGTTGACGACCTCACGGCCGCCATTGGTGAGCCCCGAGGCGGAGGAGCCGGAGGTGCGCGAATAGGCCTCCTGCCCGGTGCCGGAAAGGCTCGGCAGCAGCGCCGCACCCGCCTGCCGCGCCTGCGCGTCAGCCTCGACGATGCGGGAAACGGCGGCGGCGATGTCGAGGTTGACGGTCTGCGCCTCTTCCATCAGCTGTGTCAGCTCCGCCGAGCGAAAGCTGCGCCACCAATCCAGCGACGGCGGGGCATCCGCCTTGCCCGCGTATTTGTACTGCGTGGGAACGTCGAGCGCGGGATCAGGTAGATCCTGCGTCAACACGCAAGCGCCCGAGCCGGCGGCAAGGCAAACGACCGCAAGCCAGCGCGCCGCACGTCGCGTCCGGGACGTGGCGCCTAGAGACCGCCGCACAGCGATCGCAGGAACATCCTGTGTCACACATCCCCCCCGCCGGGCAGATCGAGCCGCCACCGCGCAGCTGGAGTAACCGATTCGCGGCGGCACAGTCGGGGGGCTTTGGACAACTCGTTCACAAGGTGAGGCTTTCTACGGAACCGGACACCCATACTAGCCGGGTGCGGAACAGCGGGACAGTCCCGCAGTTGCGAGATGGTCGCCAAAGTGCGACGATCCCGCGGCGAACAAATTGAAAAAAGTCTCTGTCCTGCAGTACTTTTTCGAATCTCGAAGCCGTTCCGGAGCGCATTCAAGCTTACCAACATTTCATGTGATATTGCCGCCACACCAACTTCAGTGGCTTTAATTCGTCCGTAGCGCTCGCAATCCGGCTTCAGAGCTGGTCGCGAAGCCGGCCGAGCCGGTCCACGAGGTTGTTTACCGTCGAAAATAAACAGGCATTCGTCGTGCAGATATGTCTGCCGGCTTCTGCAGGCTATCCACGCGCGTCGTTATCGACGCGTCCCGCCCAAAGGCGATGAATTGTCGCGAGTGCGCTGACGACGGCCGTAATCTTCCATGTTTTGGCGGAGTCCGACCCGATCTTCCTACTGTTGTCGGCGCCGCGTAGCCCAGCATCATCGGCCATCGTCCCTCGCAAGAATTTCACTGCTTCGACGGGCACTTCCGTCGGTTTCGCCGCAGCGCAAAAGCCTTCCCCTTTGGCCTCCCAAGCACTAGGTTCTGGCCAACCTGATCAACCCCTTTGCCAGTGATTTGCCCAGACATGACCATCAACAACGACGTTGTCGAAGCCATCGGCAACACCCCGCTGATCAAGCTCAAGCGCGCTTCCGAACTGACCGGCTGCACCATCCTGGGCAAGGCCGAGTTCATGAATCCCGGCCAGTCGGTGAAGGATCGCGCCGGCAAATGGATGATCCTGGAGGCCGAGAAGCGCGGCGAGCTCAAGCCCGGCGGTCTCGTCGTGGAATCGACCGCCGGCAATACCGGCATCGGCCTTGCGGTCGTGGCCAGCGCGCGCGGTTACCGCACGCTGATCGTGATCCCGGAGACGCAGAGCCAGGAGAAGAAGGATTTCCTGAAGCTGTGCGGCGCCGAGCTGCTGGAATCACCGGCACTGCCCTATTCCAATCCGAACAACTACCAGCATGTCGGCCGCCGTCTTGCTGACGAGCTGCGCAAGACCGAGCCGAACGGCGTGCTGTTCGCCGACCAGTGGAACAACCTCGACAATGCGAAGGCGCATTACGAGTCCACAGGTCCCGAGATCTGGGAGCAGACCGGCGGCAAGATCGACGGTTTCGTCTGCTCGGTCGGCAGCGGCGGCACGCTCTCCGGCACCAGCCGCTTCCTGAAAGAGAAGAGCAAAGATGTCAGGATCGCCTGCGCCGACCCGCACGGCGCCGGCATGTATGAATATTTCAGAACGGGCGATGCCAAGGCGACGCCGGGCGGCTCGATCACCGAGGGCATCGGCCTCAACCGCGCGACCGCAATCGTCGAGAGCGCAAAGGTCGATGACGCTTATCTCATTCCCGATGCGGAAGCAGTTACGGTGATCTACGAACTGCTCCAGCACGAAGGCTTGTGCCTCGGCGGCTCGACCGGCATCAACGTTGCCGGCGCGATGCGTCTCGCGAAACAGCTCGGGCCCGGCAAGACGATCGTCACCGTGCTCTGCGATTCTGGCAGCCGTTACCAGTCGAAGCTGTTCAACGCCGACTTCATGCGCGCCAAGAGCCTTCCTGTGCCTGAATGGCTGGAGAAGCGCAGCAACATCAAGCTGCCGTTCGTCTAGCCCCAAGTCGGCCGCGACGATCCCTGCGACACCCGCGCGAGCCGCTCGTTCGATAGCGAAGGCTTGTTCGCGCGCGTGCGCGGCGGGAGGGGTGCGCTGTAGGAGCCTTCGCTGTCGCCGCTCGGCCAGAACATGAGCGCGAGCATCAGCGCGAGGTTGACGAGCGCGCCGACCGCCGTTGCCTGCTGCTCCTGCCCGATCGCCCAGGCCGGAAAACGGCCCGCGACGACATGGTCGACGATCATGAGCGCGAACCAGGCAGGCACCACGCAGACCGGGTCCCAGCCGATGTCGCGGATGCGCATCGATTGCAGCGTGAAGGTCGCAACTCCGAAGAACACGATTGCGACCATCATCGCCCAGCTCTTGGTGAGGTCTTCGGGTCGGATCGCGCCGGGCGACGTGTTGTTCAGCACGGCCATTGCGATTGCAAAGCAGATCGCCGTCATCACGATCGCAAGCGCGACCGTCGCGAGGAAGAAATGCAATCGCCCGAGCCGGGCGTTCAAGCCGAACACGAAACCGAGCATTAGCGCACCCTTTTTGGCGCCACATGCCCAGAGATAGCTTTCGGAGCCATGAACCTGCACGGTCGCGCAGCGCCGCATGGTTTCCGGAGGACTAAGGTGGCCGGCGCAATTCGAGGCTTCGCCCCACCCGGCACGGTCAGGCGCCCTCGCCGCCTTCCGAGGCCGCAGCACAATAGTTGCGCCAGAACTGGCGGTAACCCGCCTCGACCCTGGCCGTGTAGATTTCGACATTGCCGGCGGGGGACGCTGCGATCCGGGCCGGCATCTCCGCGCGCAACTTCGCCAGATACTCGGGCTGCTTCGCAAATCTCTGGGCGATCTCGACGTAGCCATCGTCATCCTCGGCGATCCAGTCATTGAGACCGACCGCAGCCACGATCGACCCGCCGGCGCGCGACGATGCACCGTTGCCGAGCTTGGCTACGACCGGCACGCCCGCATAGAGCGATTCCCAGGTGCTGACGCCGCCGTTTTGCGGGAACGTGTCGAGCGATATGTCGACGTTCGCAAACGCCCGCAGGTGCTCGTGGCGCGGCGACGAGCCCAGGCAGGTGACATTCTCCTCGGCAATTCCCTGTGCCACGAACCGCGCGACCAAATTGTCGCGCAGCATGGGATCGTCAAGCAGGGTATGCTTGATGATGATCTTCGAACCCGTCACCTCGCGCATCACTTTCGACCACACCCGGATGGCCTCGTCCGAGATCTTGTAGATGCGGTTGAACACGCCGAAGGTGACATAACCATTGCGGAGCATGGGCGGCTCCGATGCAGGTAGATCCAAAATGGGATCGATCGTGATCAGGCACGGCAGGTCGTAGACCTTTTCAGCCAGCAGATGGCGCGCCGATTGCGGAATGAAGACCGGATCCGCGAGCACGTAGTCCATGGTCTGAAGGCCCGTGCCCGTGGCGTGACCAAACCCCGAGACCTGGATCGGGGCCGGCTTGCGGGCGAAGACATGGAGCCTGTTGCCGGTCGTGTGCCCGGACACGTCGATCAGGATATCGACCTTGTCAGCCTGAATGCGATCGGCCAGTTCGTCGTCCGACATCTGCCAGGCGTCCACCCAGACGTCCGCCGAGGATCTGAATGCGGCGGTGATCTCATCTCTTACCGGCGAGCACGAATAGCAGACGATCTCGAACCTGGCGTGGTCATGCTGGCGCAGCACTGGCAACAGAGCGAACGCTGCCGAGTGATGCCAAAATTCGGCAGCAACATAGCCGACCACGATCCGCTTGTCGGGATCAAGCTGCCGGGGGGCAAGAATCCTTCGCGGCAACTTCGAGCCGATCGCGTCCCACCACTGCTTTCGTGCGGCCTGCTGAACCGCGAAATCGGCGTCGGAAAGATAGTCGAGAAAGAAGATCTTCCGGCCGATCAAGGACGCATCCGGTACAATGGCCAGCGCCGCATCGAGTAGCTCGATCGCCGATGCGATCTCGCCCTGGTTGGCAAAACAAGCGCTCAGCAGCGCCATCGCGATCGCGGAGCGTGGATATTCCTCCAGCAACGTGGTGCACGCCAGAATCGCTTGCGCCGTGTTTCCCATGGCAAGCGCGACTTGTGCCTTCCCCTGCAGGGCCACCTCGAGCTTGGGCGCAAGCGCAAGGGCCGCATCAAAGTCCGCAGCCGCCTGTTCCAGGCTCGACGTCTCAAGATTGAGCCGTCCACGATTCGCCAAGATCTTCGCCGACCCCGGCCTGATCGCGAGCGCCGCCTCCAGCGCGCCCTTGGCCTCGTCGAAGTTTTTGAGCTCGATATTGACCAAACCTTTGCCGACGAGCGCCTCCACGTTTCGCGGCTGAAACAACAGTGCGCGCTCGAAGCTCTGTTTGGCGCGATCAAGCTGGCGCAGCGCAAGCTCTGCCAGGCCGCGATTGCAGAGCGCATCGGCATGATCGGGCTTCAGCCCGATCGCGCGATCGTACGATTCGATAGCCTGCTCGACGCGGTTGAGATGCAACAAGGTATTGCCGAGGTTGGCCAAGGCCATGGGGAAGCTCGGCTTCAACGCTATGGCCCGCTCCAGGGACGTACGCGCTTCCTCATACTCCCCAAGCGCGAAATGCGTGGCTCCCAAATCGGAAAATGCCTGTGCCGAGCGTGGGTCGACCGTCACGGCATATTTGAGCGCCTGTTTCGCTGCCTCGAAGTGTCGGCTCGCGAATGCGCCCAAGCCAAGCAGGTGCAAGGCGCCGAAATGCTCCGGAAGTTCATTGAGGATCTGGCGGCAGAGCGCCTCGGTCTCCGCATACCGGCCGTGGCCATAGGCCGTATTCGCGGTCGAAATGATCGCGTCCGCCTGCTTCTTCAATTTCTTCTGCAACCGCGCGTTCTGGAACGCGCGTGCGCCGGCGCCGCTGCTCTGCAAGGATTCTCTCCGGAGGATGCCCGGGAGGATTCTAGCTGATTCGCGGCCAAGGCCGTCCGGTTTAGGCGGCCCGGCAATCTCCGGAAGATGCCGGTGCTCAACGCAGGCCTCGCCTACGCAACGCCGCCGTCACTCGAGGCGGCGGCACAATAGTCGCGCCAGAACTTTCGGTAACCCACCTCGAGCTCGCGCGTGTAGGTCTCGACATTGCCCGAGGGCGAAAGCGCGATCCGAGCCGGCAAATCCGCGCGCAATCTCGCCAGATACTCGGGCTGTGACGCAAATTTGCGGGCGATCTCGACATAGCCATCGTCATCTTCCGCGACCCAGTCGCCGAGGCCGACGGCGGTCACGATGGAGGCGCCAGCACGCGAGGAGGCACCGTTGCCGAGCTTGGCAACGACGGGAACGCCCTTGTAGAGAGATTCCCAGGTGCTGATGCCGCCATTTTGCGGGAACGTGTCGAAGGAAATATCGACTTGGGCGAAAGCCGCCAGATGGTCGTCGCGCGAGGTGGTGCCGAGGCAGGTGAGGCTCTCTTCGACAACACCCTGCGCCAGAAAACGCGCGATCAGGCTATCGCGCAGCAGCGGATCATCGAGCAGACCATGCTTGAGGATGATCTTCGATCCCGGCAGCTCCCGCATGATGCGCGACCAAACACGGATCGCATCATCCGAGATTTTGTAAATGCGGTTGAACACACCGAAAGTGACGTAGCCGTTGCGGAGCATCGGCAGCTCTGAGGGCTGCAGATCCGAGACTGGTTCAATCGTGATCAGGCACGGCAGATCGTGGATTTTCTCGGCAAACAGATGCCGAACCGACGGCGGAATGAAAATGGGATCCGCGAGCACGTAGTCCATGGTCGGCATGCCCGTGCCTGTCGCGTGTCCGAAGCCAGTGGCCTGGATCGGGGCCGGCTTCCGAGCGAAAGTCAGCAGCCTGTTTCCGGTCGTGTGCCCCGAAACGTCGATCAGTATGTCGACATTGTCCGCCTGGATACGATCGGCGAGCTCGTCATCCGAAAGCCCCCAGGCTTCGACCCAGACGTCCGCCAACGATTTGAACATGGCGGTGTACTCGTCCCCGCCCGGCCAGGAATAGTAGCAGATGATTTCGAATTTGGTGTGATCGTGATGGCGCAGCACCGGCAGCAGCGTGAGCCCCGCGGAGTGCTGCCGGAATTCGGCAGCGACATAGCCGACCACGATCCGCTTCTCCGGATCCAGCGGCCGCTTCGGCAGCTCCCTTCGCGGCTGTTTGGAGCCGATCTGGTCCCACCAGGATTTTCGCACCGCCTGCTGGACCACGAAATCGGCCTCGGTGCGGTAGTCCTCCAGGAAGATCTTTCCTCTGATCGCATCCCCATAATCCGGCCGGAGCGCCAGCGCACGATCGAGATATTCGATCGCGGCGTCCATGTCCCCCTGGTTCGAATACGAGAAGCCCATCAGCGCCAGCCCCATCTCGGAGCGCGGATTTTGCTCGATCAGGGCCGCTGCGGCCGCCATCGCCTGCGCGGTCTTTCCCATGACGAGGCAGGTCTGGGCCTTGCCGCGCAGAGCCAGCTCGAGCTTGGGCGAGATCGCAAGCGCCGCCTCGAAATCCGCAAGCGCGGGCTCCAGGCGCTGCAACTCGTAACTGAGTCGCCCGCGTTGGGCTACGATCCTCGGCGAGCCGGGCTTGATCGCGAGCGCCATGGCAAACTTGGCGGCCGCCTCGTCGTGGTGCCGCAGCTCCATGGCGACCATGCCGCTGCCGACGATGGCCTCGGCGTGACGGGGCTGAAACAGCAGGGCCCTGTCGAAGCTTTCCTTGGCGCGCATGATCTGTCCAAGCACAACTTCGACCATGCCGCGATTGCAGAATGCATCGGCATAATCCGGCTTGATCTTGATGGCGCGCTCATGCAGCTCGAGCGCCTGTTCGTACTGCCCCAGATGCATCAGCGTGTTGCCGAGGTTGGTCAGCGCGACCGCAAAATTCGGCTTTAGCGCGATGGCCCTCTCCTGGCACCGCCGCGCCTCCTCGTAATTGCCGAGGTCGAAATGCACGGTGGCGAGGTTGTTGTGGGCATCATGCAGTCGCGGATCGAGTGCAATCACGCGCTCGAGCAGCTGTTGCGCCTCCTCCAGGCGGCGACCGTCATGCGCGCACATGCCGAGCAGGTGCATCGCGTCGACATGATCGGGCAGCGCCTTCAGGATATCCCGGCAGAGTGCTTCGGTCTCGGCATATCGACCCCGGCCATAGGCGCTAGCCGCGGCGGAGAGGACGGCGTCGGCCTGCTTCATCAATTTCTTCTGCAATCGCGCGTTCTGAAATGCGCGCGCGCCGGCGCCGCTGGTCTGCAAGGTGTCTCTCCGAGGGATAGCCCGGCGAGAGTCTAACTGATTCGCAGGCCTGGCCGGCCGGTCAGCCGGCGCGGTGATACCCCGGGATTTCCCGGGGCTCAGCGGCCCGGCGCCGCTGGCCTCCTACGCACGTCGCCGCCCTTCGAAGCCGCGGCGCAATAGTCGCGCCAGAACTGGCGATAAGCCGCTTCGACCTCGCGCGTGTAAATTTCGACATTGCCGGCAGGCGAAGCCGCGATCCGGGCCGGCAAGTCCGCGCGCAGCTTCGCCAGATGCGCCGGCTGTGCCGCATATTTGGATGCGATCGCGGCATAGCCCTCGTCATTATCGGCGACCCAGTCATCGAGACCGACCGCAGCCACGATCGACCCGCCGGCGCGCGACGATGCACCGTTGCCGAGCTTGGCTACGACCGGCACGCCCGCATAGAGCGATTCCCAGGTGCTGACGCCGCCGTTTTGCGGGAACGTGTCGAGCGATATGTCGATGTTCGCAAACGCCAGCAGATGCTCGTGGCGCGGCGACGAGCCCAGGCAGGTGACATTCTCCTCGGCAATGCCCTGTGCCACGAACCGCGCGACCAGGCTGTCGCGCAGCATGGGATCGTCAAGCAGGGTATGCTTGATGATGATCTTCGAACCCGTCACTTTCCGCATCACTTTCGACCAGACTCGGATGGCTCCATCCGAGATCTTGTAGATGCGGTTGAACACGCCGAAGGTGACATAACCATTGCGGAGCATGGGCGGCTCCGATGCAGGTAGATCCAAAATGGGATCGATCGTGATCAGGCACGGCAGGTCGTAAACCTTTTCAGCCAGCAGATGTCGCGCCGATTGCGGAATGAAGATGGGATCGGCGAGCACATGGTCCATGGTCTGAAGGCCCGTACCAGTGGCGTGACCAAACCCCGAGACCTGGATCGGGGCCGGCTTGCGGGCGAAGACATGGAGCCTGTTGCCGGTCGAATGCCCGGACACGTCGATCAGGATATCGATCCCGTCGGCCTGAATGCGATCGGCCAGCTCGTCGTCCGAAAGCTGCCAGGCATCGACCCAGACGTCCGCCATGGACCTGAATTCGTCGGTTATCTCATCTCGTAATGGCGAGCACGAATAGCAGACGATCTCGAACCTGGCATGATCATGATGGCGCAGTACCGGTAACAGAGCGAATGCTGCGGAGTGGTTCCTGAATTCGGAAGCGACGTATCCGATCAATATCCGCTTGTCCCCATCGAGCTTGCGGGACGACAACGCGCTTTGCGGCAATCTGGCGCCGATCGCGTCCCACCACTGCTTTCGTGCGGCCTGCTGAACCGCAAAATCGGCGTCGGGGAGATAGTCCAGAAAGAAGATCTTGCGCCCGATCAAGTCCGCATAATCAGGCGCGATTGCCAGCCCCGCGTCGAGATGTTCGAGCGCAGTCGCGATGTCTCCCTGGCTCGCATAGCAGGAAGCCAGAAGCGCAATTCCGATGTCGGACCGCGGATTTTCTTCCAGCAAGGTCTCGACCGCCGCAATCGCCTCGGCCGTGTTGCCCTTGAGAATGTTGACTTGCGCCTTCCCCTGCAAGGCCACTTCGAGCTTCGGCGAAAGCTCCAGCGCCCCATCGAAGTCGGCGAGCGCCTGCTCCAGCCGCGACAGATCGAGATTGAGCCGTCCGCGCTGCGCCAGAATCTTCGGCGAATCCGGCTTGATCGCGAGCCCTGCCGCGATCGCCGCGGCCGCCTCTTCGTAGTGCCGGAGCTCGATGCATACCATGCCCTTGCCCGCGATCGCTTCCGCGTGGCGCGGCTGAAAAGCGAGGGCGCGATCGAAACTCCCCTTGGCGCGCTGGAACTGACCTTCGATCAGCTCCGCCATGCCCCGATTGCAAAATGCATCGGCATAGTCCGGCTTCAGCCTGATAGCGCGTTCGTGCAGCTCGATAGCCTGCTCAGCGAGGCCCATGTGCAGCAGCGTATTGCCCAGATTGGTCAAGGCGATCGGAGAATTCGGCTTCAGCGCAATCGCCTTCTCCTGGCATGCGCGAGCGTCCTGAAACTTCTGGAGGGTGAAATACACTGCCCCGAGATTACCATGGGCATCGGGCGAACGCGGATCGAGCACGGTCGCGCGCTCGAGCAATTGTTGCGCCTCTTGGAGCCGCCCGCCATCATACGCGCGCAGGCCGAGCAGGTGCGCGGCGTCGAAATGATCCGGAATCTCCGTCAAAATCCGGCTGCAGAGTGTCTCGACTTCCGCGTATCGGCCCTGCCCGAGTGCCTGAACCGCGGCCGACATAAGCGCGTCCGCCTGCTTCTTCAATTTCTTTTGCAATCGCGCGTTCTGGAATGCGCGCGCGCCGGCGCTGCTCTGCAAAATCTCTCTCCGGAATATGGCCCGAAAAGAGGCTGGCCGATTCGCATGGTGCCAAGCTGGCGGGGTCGGTTAGACCGGCGACGCCACCGGATTGCAGGTACTCAGCGCAGGATCTGGCTCAGGAACAGTTTTGTGCGGGCGTGCTGCGGGGCCGCGAAGAACTCTTTGGGCGTGTTGGCTTCGATGATCTGGCCCGCGTCCATGAATACCACGCGGTTGGCGACCTCGCGGGCAAAGCCCATCTCGTGGGTGACCACCAGCATGGTCATGCCCTCCTCGGCGAGGTCGACCATGGTGTCCAGCACCTCCTTGACCATTTCGGGGTCGAGCGCCGAAGTCGGCTCGTCGAACAGCATCACCTTCGGGTTCATCGTCAGCGCGCGGGCGATCGCGACGCGCTGCTGCTGACCGCCGGACATCTGTCCCGGAAACTTGTTGGCCTGGTGCGGAATCTTGACCCGCTCCAGAAACTTCATCGCCGCCGCCTCGGCGTCCTTCTTGGGGATGTTGCGCACCCAGATCGGCGCCAGCGTGCAATTGTCCAGCACGGACAGGTGTGGAAACAGGTTGAAGCTCTGGAACACCATGCCGACTTCGCGCCGCACCGCGTCCACGTGCTTCAGGTTCGGCCCGAGCTCGATGCCATCAACGACGATCTCGCCTTCCTGAAACTCCTCGAGCGCGTTGATACAGCGGATCAGCGTCGACTTGCCGGAGCCGGAGGGGCCGCAGATCACGATGCGCTCGCCCTTCTCGACCGCAAGGTCGATGTCGCGCAGCACGTGAAACTCGCCGTACCATTTGTTCAGGCCGGATATCTTGACGATGGGGTCGGACATGGTGACCTCGATCAGTTGCGGCGGTGAGCGTTGAGGCGGTGCTCGACGAAGAGCGAGTAGCGCGACATTCCAAAGCAGAAGATGAAGTAGATGATCCCGGCGAAGGCGAACCCGGTGAACGCGGTCGACGGCGACGACCATTTAGGATCCGAGAACGACGCCCGCAGCGAGCCCAAGAGATCAAACAGCGCCACGATCGAGACCAGCGACGTGTCCTTGAACAGCGAGATGAAGCTGTTGACGAGGTTCGGAATGACGTGGCGCAGCGCCTGCGGCAGAACGATCAGCGAGGTCGTCTTCCACCAGGACAGCCCCAATGCCGCGGCCGCCTCGCCCTGCCCGCGCGGGATGGCGGCCAGCCCGCCGCGGACGTTCTCGGCCTGATAGGCGCCGGTGAACAGCGAAATTCCAATCAGCGCACGCACCAACCCGTCGACCGTGAAATTGCCCGGGAGAAACAGCGGCAGCATGTAGGTTGCGAAGAACAGCACGGTGATCAGCGGCACGCCGCGCCAGAACTCGATGAAGGCGATCGAGAAGATCCGGATCAGCGGAATGGTCGAGCGGCGGCCAAGCGCCAGCGCAATGCCGATCGGCAGCGAGGTGACAATGCCGGTAACAGAGACCACCAGCGTCACCAGAAGCCCGCCCCACAGGTTGGTCTGCACGATCGGCAGTCCGCCGTGATCGAGCCCCATCAGCTTGATCACGATTGCGATGGCGACGAAGGTGGCGATGCTGGACGTCAGGGCCCGCCCCCCGGTGCGGAGGCCGCCGCCGAGAACGAAGGCGATCAGGGAGACGATCGCGGCGGTGATGGCGAAATCGGCCCAGACCGACTGGCCTGTCCCGTGCAGCTGATCTCGCAGCCAGGTCAGCGGAAAGATCAGCCAGTAGATCAGGTTACCCACGAGCACGATGACATTGCCGACGACCCACAACAGCGGTGCGGCAGAGGACGTCTTGCCGAGACTGAGCAGAGCCTGCCCGGCGCCGATGATGCTGTCGTCGAATAATTGCAGCAGATCAGCGGTCCAGCTCAGGCCAAATCCCTTGATGCCGCCGCCATGCAGCAGAAAGAATGCAACCACTGGAAACGCAAAAAAGAACAGGCCTGCGTTCAATCCTTTCGAGGGCAGCCGCGGAATGAGCAACGGCACCAACAGAACCACTGACAGGACGAGTGTGAGGTCGACCCGCCAGCGCTCGGCTTCGGGGTAGAAGCCGTAGATCAGTTGCGGCAGCTTGGCCTGGATGTAGGGCCAGCAGGCACCGACCGCAAAGCCGGCGTTCTCGGCGAGGCAGGCGGTGCGATCCTTGCCGGTCCAGACTGCGTCGACCATCAGGAATTTGACGGAAGGAATGACGGTGAACCACAGCAGCAAGGCGCCGACGATCGTGAGCAGGATGTTGGTCGGCGAGTTGAACAGGCGCGTCCGCACCAGGCCGACGAAGCCCGTGGTCTTTACCGGCGCGGGACGCTCATCGAGAAGATCCTGGCGGACGAAACTGGACGAGCTGATATCGCTCATGCGCCGAGACTCCGGCTGATGCGCCAACCGTAGACGCTCATGACGGCGCTGGTGATCAGCGAGATCAGGAGATAGACGCCCATCGTCATGGCGATGATCTCGATGGCCTGCCCGGTCTGACTCAGCGACGTGCCGGCGAACACGGAGACGAGGTCGGGATAGCCGATCGCGACGGCCAGCGACGAATTCTTGGTGAGGTTGAGGTACTGGTTGGTCAGCGGCGGAACGATGACGCGCATCGCCTGCGGCACGACGACCAAGCGCAGCGTAGTGCCGCGGCTCAGGCCCAGCGACGATCCCGCCTCCATCTGTCCGCTGTGGACGGAGAGGATGCCCGCGCGCACGATCTCGGCGATGAAGGCGGCCGTATAGGTCGACAAGGCCAACGTGAGCGCCACGAACTCCGGGATGATGCGCGAGCCGCCGGCGAAATTGAAGCCCTTGAGCTGCGGCAGCTCGAAGGTGAAGGGCAGACCCGCTACCAGCATGGTGACGAGCGGCAGTCCGAACAGCAGCCCCAGCACATAGGGCCAGATCCGGATCACCTGACCGCGCTGGAACAGCGCCCGGCGCGCATGGATGCGCAGCGCCACCGAAGCCACGATGCCGAGCGCCAGCACCACAAGAAACGCCTCGAATCCGCTCTCGCCGATCGGGCGGGGAATGACGAGACCGCGATTGCTGACGAAAGCGATGCCGAGCAGCGAAATGCTTTGTCGTGGATTGGGCAAGGCCGCGAGCACCGCCAGGTACCAGAACAGGATCTGAAACAGCACCGGCAGGTTGCGGATGATCTCGACATAGATTTCGCCAATGCGCGCGAGCAGCCAGTTGGGCGACAGCCGGCACAGCGCGACAATGAAGCCGATCACGGTGGCGAACACGATGCCCACCACCGAGACCACGAGCGTGTTGAGGAGCCCGACCAGGAATACGCGCAGGAACGTGTCTGAGCCGGTATACGAGATCAGCGTCTGATTGACGTCGAAACCGGCGTTGTTCGCGAGGAAGCCGAAGCCGGCCGCAATGTGCTGGTTCTCGAGGTTGGCGCGGGCGTTGGAGACGATTTCATAGGCAATCCAGCCCAGGACCGCAGCGAAGGCAAACTGGACGGCGATGCCGTTCCAGCCTGTCTTGCCTCCCAGCACGCGCCTGATCTTCAGCGCGATCTGGGGCGGGGGTTTGCGAGCCTCGATGCTCATCGCCGCGAGCGCGGATCAGGCGGGGTCAGCGGATCGGCGGCGCGTACTGGAGACCGCCCTTGTTCCAGAGATTGTTGAGACCCCGATTGATACCAAGCGGCGAGCCTGCGCCGACGTTGCGGTCGAACACCTCGCCGTAATTGCCGACGGCCTTCACGATGCGCACCACCCAGTCCTTGCTCAGGCCGAGCTGTTCACCGAAATTGCCGTCGGTACCGAGGACGCGCTTCAACTCCGGATTTTCCTGTTTCGTCTTCTCGTCGACGTTCTTCGCGGTCACGCCGAGTTCTTCGGCGGTGATCATGGCAAACAGCGTCCATTTCACGATGTCGAACCATTGGTCGTCGCCGTGGCGCACCATTGGTCCGAGCGGCTCCTTCGAGATGATTTCCGGCAGCACCATGTGATCGCCGGGATTGGCAAGCTTCAGGCGGTTGGCGTACAGGCCCGACTGGTCGGTGGTGAAGACGTCGCAGCGCCCGGCCTCGTAGGCCTTGACCGTCTCGTCGTTGGTGCCGAACGCGATCACCTCGTACTTCATGTTGTTGGCCTTGAAGTAGTCGGCGAGATTCTGCTCGGTGGTGGTGCCGGTCTGGACGCAGACCGAGGCGCTGTTGAGCTCGAGCGCCGAGTTCACCTTGAGCGACTTCTTCACCATGAAACCTTGCCCGTCATAATAGGTCACGCCGGTGAAGTTGGCGCCGAGCGAGGTATCGCGCGAGATGGTCCAGGTGGTGTTGCGCGACAGCACGTCGACTTCGCCGGATTGCAGCGCCGTGAAGCGGTCCTTGGCGGAGAGCGGCACGTATTTGACCTTGGTCGGATCGTTGAAGATCGCCCCGGCGATCGCGCGGCAAACATCGACGTCAAGCCCGGTCCAGTTGCCCTTGTCGTCCGGCGAGGAGAAGCCGGGCAGACCCTGACTGACACCGCATGACAGCATGCCCCGGTCCTTGACGGTCTTGAGCGTTTGCGCATGGGCGGCTTGGGCAGTCAGGCCGGCGGCGAGAGCGAGAGTGAGAGCCAGGGTTACGCGTTTCATGGGCTTTGGGCCTTTCAAAGTCGTCTCAAGGTCAGGAACGTTGTCTTTGCGATCGTCTCTGCCAGGGCTAGCCGTATCAAGACCAGCCCTGCAAGAGTCATGCTGGAAAACCTTGCCGATCACCCGCCGATCCCGGGAGGCCTTGCCTTAATCCTCGCCGAAAGGCGCCCGCCGTTATGGCTGTGGCGCTAGGTCCGGTCAGGCGATGGATCGAAGGTCGCGGCAGGCCCCTCAACATGCGGCGACTGAATAGCACCTGCGATAACAGAACGACTGGCGTGCCGGGTCAAGGGGTTGACGGGACTCTTCTGTGTTCTGTTATTAACGACAGCGGCCTTTCGGCCAGCCCGCCGGCGCATCGCGCCTCGTGGAAACGCGCTTTTGAAAGCAGACGCATGGATTCCTCACACCCGTCCGAGCAGCACGCCGAGACCCGCCTGGTCACCTCCGGCCGCGACACCAAGGCGCAGAAGGGGTTCGTCAACCCGCCCGTCTTCCACGGCTCGACCGTGCTCTATCCGACCGCCGAGGACCTGCACGCCCATCGCGGCGAGTTCCAGTACGGCCGGCACGGCACGCCGACGACCCGTGCGTTCCAGGAGACCCTGATGGCGCTGGAGGGGCCGCAATGCGCCGGCGTCGGCATCGTGCCGTCGGGGCTGTCGGCGATCTCGACCACCCTGCTCTCGGTGCTGAAGGCCGGCGACCACATCCTGGTCTGCGACAACGTCTATCGGCCCTCGCGCAATTTCTGCAACGGCATGCTCACCCGCTACGGCGTCGAGACCACCTACTTCGATCCGATGATCGGCGCCGGCATCGACAAGCTGTTCAGGCCCAACACATGCGCCGTTCTGGTCGAGGCGCCCGGCTCGCAGTCGTTCGAGATGCCGGACATCCGCGCCATCGCCGAGGTCGCGCATGGGCGCGGCGCGCTCGTCATCGACGACAACACCTGGGCCACGCCGCTCTATCACCGTTCGCTCGAACAGGGCGTCGACATCAGCATGCAGGCCGCCACCAAATATATCGGCGGCCATTCCGACATCATGTTCGGCACCATCTCGGCTAATGCCAAGGCCTGGCCGCAGATCGCCGAAGGCATCCGCCTGCTCGGCGTTTGCGCCGGTCCCGATGACGTGTTCCTGGCACTGCGAGGCCTGCGTACGCTATCGGTGCGGCTGGCGCAGCATCATCGCTCCGGACTCGACATGGCGCACTGGCTTGCGAGCCGTCCCGAGGTCGCGCGCGTGCTGCATCCGGCGCTCGAGACCGATCCGGGCCATGCGATCTGGAAGCGCGACTTCACGGGCGCGTCGGGCCTGTTCAGCATCGTCCTGAAACCGGCGCCGCAGAAGGCGGTCGACACCATGCTCGATACGCTCAAACTGTTCGGCATGGGCTTCTCCTGGGGCGGCTTCGAGAGCCTGGTGATTCCCTTCGATTGCGACGCCTATCGCACCGCGACCAAGTGGGCGCCGGGCGGCCCCACTCTGCGTCTGCATATCGGGCTCGAAAGCGTCGACGACCTCAAGGCCGACCTCGATCGCGGCTTCGCTGCCCTCAAGGCAGCAATGTGAGCCTGCTCACAAGGCATCGCGCCGCGGGACGCGCCAACGTGCGCCGGGGGAACGTGCAGAACCCGCAAACGTTAACGCCGACGCGCCAACAAATGGTTTGAACCTCAAGCATTTGGCGCTAGCCTCACCAATCGACTCCAATCCGGACTCGGAGCATGGGAACGTTGGTACTGCTCGATCTGATGGGCGGCGTGGCGCTGTTGCTGTGGGGCCTGCACATGGTCCACAGCGGGATTCTGCGCGCCTTTGGCCCGGACCTGCGACGGCTGCTTGGCAAGGCGCTTGGCAATCGCTTCAACGCGTTTGCCGCCGGTCTCGGGCTGACAGCGCTGCTCCAGAGCAGCACGGCGACCGCGCTGCTCACGAGCTCGTTCGCAGCCGAGGGCCTGCTCAGCCTGGTCACCGCGCTCGCCATCATGCTCGGCGCCAATGTCGGCACGACGTTGATCGTGCAGGTGCTGTCGTTCAACATCGCCGCCGTCGCGCCGGTCCTGTTCGTGCTCGGACTGGTCGCCTTCCGCGTGGGTCCGCGCTCGCGGATCAAGGACGTCGGCCGTGTCTTGATCGGTCTCGGACTGATGCTGCTGTCGCTGCACATCCTGCTCGACACGCTGGCGCCGGCCGAGAACGCACCGGGCGTCCGCGTCGTGATGTCCTCCATCACGGGCGATCCCGTTCTGTGCATCGTGATCGCGGCCCTCGTCACCTGGGCGGTGCATTCGAGCGTCGCCAGCGTGCTGCTGATCATGTCACTCGCCTATTCGCAGTTCATCTCGCCTTACGCGGCGCTCGCACTGGTGCTTGGCGCCAATCTCGGCAGCGCCATCAATCCCGTGTTCGAAGGCGCCAAGCGTGACGATCCCGCCAGCTATCGCCTGCCGGTGGGCAATCTCGTCAATCGCATGATCGGGATCGCCCTGGTCCTGCCTTTCCTGAGCCCGATCGCCGAGCACATGCACGCCTGGCAGCCCGATCTCGCCAGGATGACGGCGGCATTTCATATCGCCTTCAACGTCGGCACGGCCATTATCTTCATCGGCCTGCTCGACACCATGTCGCGCCTGTTGACGCGGCTCCTGCCCGATCGTGTTCAGGAGGCCGATCCGGCCCGGCCGCGCTATCTCGACGAGACCGCGCTGGAATCGCCGTCGCTGGCGCTGGCCGATGCCGGCCGCGAAACCCTGCGCATGGGCGATCTTGTCGAGATCATGCTGCGTAAGGTGATGGCCGCGATGATGAGCGGGGACCGCGCGCTGGTCGACCAGGTCTCGAAGATGGACAACATCGTCGACGGCCTCGACGAAGCCATCAAGCTCTACGTGACGAAACTCATGCGGGGCAGCCTCGACGAGAGCGAGGGCCGGCGCGCGATGGAGATCATTTCCTTCGCCATCAATCTGGAGCATATCGGCGATATCATCGACAAGAGCCTGAGCGAGCTCGCGACCAAGAAGATCAAGCGCCGCTTCCAGTTCTCGCCCGAGGGCGCCGAGGAGCTCGCCGCCTTCCACAAGCGCACGATGGATTCGCTGCGCATCGCCTTCGGCGTCTTCATGTCGGGCGACGCCAACGAGGCACGCAAGCTGCTGGTGGAGAAAACGGCACTGCGCAATACCGAGCTTGCCGCCGTCGAGCGCCACCTCGACCGCCTGCGCGAGGGCCGTCCCGAGACCATCGAAACCACGTCGCTGCATCTCGACGTGCTGCGGGACCTGCGCCGCATCCACTCGCAT
The DNA here is from genome assembly GCF_023073095.1 of Bradyrhizobium sp. 44. Taxonomy (NCBI): domain Bacteria; kingdom Pseudomonadati; phylum Pseudomonadota; class Alphaproteobacteria; order Hyphomicrobiales; family Nitrobacteraceae; genus Bradyrhizobium; species Bradyrhizobium sp. 44. Next base: position 1,036,426 of record NZ_JADPIY010000016.1, on the reverse strand, counting down.
ATCTGCTCGGTCGCCTATCCCGTGCTCGACGCGGCCGGCGAGCCCCATCGCAGGACCGAGGCGGAGACCTCCGCCGTGCCCGCGTCGGGCGCGGCCTCGGCGTTGCCGCGCTAGTCGCCCCGGATCAGCGCTCCAGCGTCTTTGACGCGCGGCCGCGGTTCTTCACGATCAGCATGATGTTGCGGATATAGATGATGGTCGCCAGCGCCTGGCCGAGGATAATGACGGGCTCGCGCTTGACGACGCCATAGACCAGCGTCATCAGCCCGCCTCCCATGGAGCAGAACCAGAACGCCATCGGCACCACGCTGTTGCCGGCGCGCTCGCTCGCGATCCACTGCACCAGGAAGCGTGCGGTAAAGAACAGCTGCGCGACGAGGCCGAACGCGAGCCAGAAGTCGAACTTGGCCACGAAGACGTCGTAGAAATAGTTGCTCAGCGCCTGACCGTATTGGATGATCATGCCTTCACCTCAGTCACATCCGGCGTCGGCTTCTTGCGGCGGATCAGCCACCACACGCCCACGAGATCCATGATGCCGATCCACAGCCGGTCGAAGAAACCGTAGTTTGACACGCCGGAGCGGCGCGGCCGGTCGATCACGTCGACATAGGCGATCTCGTAGCCCTCGCGGCGCACCAGCGCCGGCAAAAAGCGATGCAGCCCGTCGAAATAGGGCATCATCAGGAACACCTCGCGCCGGAACGCCTTCAGGCCGCAGCCGGTGTCGCGCGTACCGTCCTTCAGGATCGCGTTGCGGACGCCGTTGGCGACGCGCGACTGGAATTTCTTGAAGCCGGTATCCTTGCGGCCGACGCGTTGTCCGGCGGCGAGTCCGACCTTGCTTCCGTTCTCGACGGCCGCGATCAAGTCCGGCAGGAAGGCCGGATTGTTCTGCCCGTCGCCGTCGAGCGTCGCCACGATCGCGCCGCGCGCCGCACGCACGCCGCTGCGCACGGCCGCGGATTGGCCGCCTGATTTGGCATGGCGCAGTTGGCGCAGATTGTCCCGCTGCTTCATGACCGCGCCGAGCCGTTCGCCGGTCGCGTCGGTCGAACCGTCATTGACGTAGATGATCTCATAGGCCCAGCGGCCGTCGAGCGCCGCGCCGATCTCCTCGATCAGCGGCACAATGTTGTCGGCTTCGTTGCGCACGGGAACGACGATGGAAACCGAGGGCTGGAAAACCGAAGGCTGGGACGACAAATCGAAGCTCGTGGTTGGAATTGGCTTGGCTCGGGAACCGGCGGGCCCGGCAGGCAGCCGCTTTTATGGGGCGGATGCCCCGTGGGCAACCCTTTTGAGGCGGCCCGAGACCGCCCCTGCAAGAGGCACAATGGTGCCGTCGGCACGGATGGCAAAGCCGAGCCTGCGGGCCGCGAACCAGTAGCGCACCGCCATGGCGCCGACCATGCCGACCAGGGCGCCGGCCACCACGTCGCTCGGGTGGTGCGCGAGCAGCACCAGTCGCGTCAGCAGGATCACGATCGCGTAAGTGAACATGAATACGCGCAGGCGCGGCCATAGCGCCGAGACGGCGAACGCCAGTGCGAACGCCGTCACCGCATGACCCGACGGCAGACTGGCATAGGCCCCCGTCCCCTCGAACGGGATGAAGTTGAACGGATTGGCCTTGCCGCCGACGAACGGACGTCCTCGACCGATGAGATATTTCAGGATCTCGGCGACGAATATCGGCACGGCAACAGACAGAAACATGAACTGCAGCCGCGTGCCGAGGCCGAGCAGCAACGCGCGGCTTCTGCCGCGCAATCCCGCCGCAACCAGCGCCAGCACCACCAGCCCGCCCCCGAGCACGGAGAGCACATACTCGTCCTTGCCGAAATCGGTCAGGATGCGGATCGGCCACAGGCCCGGCGTGCCGCGCGCCGGCATCAGCTGGATCTCGGTCAGGTCGAACACGACCATCAGCGCGATGACCAGGGCTGCACCTGCCGCACTGAGCCACAGCGAATGCCGCGCCAGCTTTCGTGCGGCCTCGGCGCGGCGCGAATGCGAGGGCGTACGCACGAGCTGCGCCAAAGCGCGCCCCGACAGCGTGAGCAATTGCGCGGGATAGCTCGCGCGCGGCGCGATGTCGGTGGGTGCCGACATCCTACTCGGTGCCTTCCGAGCGGAAGATCGAGATCGAGATCGCTCGCCCTTGGGAGAAATTGTAGCCGTCGATGCGCGTACCAACCTTGTAGCGCAGCCCGATCGCCTCGGCGCGCTGCACGAAGCCGCGCTCCGAACGCTGCTCGATCAGCGCGAAACGGCAACTCCCCTGCCGCAGGAAATCCGCCGCGCCCGAACCGTCGGTGAGCACCGTCTGCGTGCCGGTCAGGAAGACGAGGCTTGGCTCGTGATAGCCGGCCGCGGCCGCCTTCGGGCCGACGCAGGTGACGTTGCGAAGCGCGCGTGCGATCTCGATGCTCGGAAACAGCGGCGTCAGCGACGGCAGCACGATGCCGTAGACTGTCACCGCGAGCATCAGGGCTGCGACCAGCGCGTTGAGCAGCGAGCGCTCGGCGTGATTGTTGTCGTGGAGCCACCAGGCGAACAGGCCGAAGATCAGCGAGGCCGCGATGAACGGCCACGCCACGAAAGCAGGCTGCCGCGTCAGCATCACCGCGCCGACGACCGCGATGATCGAGCCGCCAACGGGGATCGCGAACCACCAGGCCGAGCCGCGCATCAGCCAGGACCAGGACAGCACGCGCCGCTCCAGCGCGCCCGCGGTGAGGATCGCGATCGCAGGGTACAGCGGCAGCACGTAATGCGGCAGCTTGGTCAACACCACCTCGAACACGATCCAGGACGGGACCAGCCAGGCCAGCAGGAACTGCGCGCCGGGCTCGCGCCGCGCGCGCCAGACCGCGGGCGCGGCCATCGCGGCGAGCGGCGCGCCGGGCCAGAACGTGATCCAGAACAGCACCAGGTACAGTCCGGGCGGCGCGCCGTGGGATTCCTGCGCGCCCAACTTGCTCAACATGTCGCCGCCGACGGAATCGGCGAAGAAGGCATCGCCCGCGCGCCAGAAGATCGCGACGAACCAGGGCAGCACCAGCACCAGCATCCACATCAGGCCCCAGAGCGGGCGCAGCTTCCATAGCCAGGAGGCATCGCGGTCCTGGATCGCGAGCGCGACGATGGTGAGGCCTGCGAACATCAGGATCAGCGGGCCCTTGATCAGGATGCCGACAGCGAGAGCCGTCCAGAAGATCGCGGGCCAGCTCCATGGCGGATGCGTCTCGTCCTCGGCGCGCTGCCACGACAGATAGGCCCGCGCCATCGCGCCCATCGCGGCGACCACGCAGAACAGCAGCATCGCGTCGGTCTTCGCAAGCCGCGCCTCGACGCCGAGCAGCACGGAGGCGCACATCAGAAGCGCTGCAAGCACCGCGGCGCGCCGCGTGACGAAGCCGAGCGCCGTCCAATAAGTCATGAGCACGGCACCGATGGCGCCGATCAGCGAGGGCAGCCGGTAGACCCAGATTCGCAACTCGGCCTTCGGCAGACCGAGCGCCGATGCCGTCTCGACCGCGGCCGCTTGCAGCCAGTAGATCCCGACCGGCTTCTTGTAGCGGACGTCCTCCTGAAAGCGGATGTCGACATAATCGCCGCTCTCGACCATCTGCTTGGTGGCCTGCGCAAAGCGCGCCTCGTCGCGGTCAACCGGCGGAATCGTAAAGAAGCCCGGCAGGAATAGCAGCAGCGCGCACAGCAGCAGGAAGCTCACCGCGCGGACGTGGCTGGCCGTGGCGATATCGAACATGGACACGAGCCGGCTGCCCGGATTCACCGGGGATTTCGGCTCGCGCGGAGCTCCAAAACGGGGTGCTGGGTAGGTCTCGGCCATCGGTTCCGCTTACGCTGAAACCGCCATCGCCACAACCGCTTGAGGCAGGGTCATTGAATTCGAATGACAACTGTGTCCGCGGCGCCCGTGGCGTCGATGACGGTCAGCCGCGCAAAGCCGGGACCGGGCGGATCGATCAGCCGCTGGCGCCGTCCGTCTATCTCGCCCTGCGCCGTTCCGTTAACCATGACGGTCATGGGCAGGACTCCGCCGGCGACTTTGACTGGCATGGCTGCGCCCGCCTCGCCACCTGAGCGATCGACGTCGATCCGCGAGCCGTTCAGCGGAAACTGGATGTGCAGGGCCTGTTCGCCCCCGGTCCGCACCAGATCCCCGACCGGGCGGAACCGCCTCAAGGGCAACGGCAGCTTGGCGTTGCTGGCAACCAGGGTCCCCTTCGGTGGCTTCGGCAACGGCAGGAGCGTCTTGCCGGTCCGGGCGAAGGCGTCGAACAGGATCGGTGCGGCGGCAACCCGACCGATCAGGCCTGGAACCGGCGCACCATCGGGCCGGCCGACCCAGACGCCGATGGTCATGCGCCCGTCAAAGCCCATCGACCAGGCGTCGCGGTAGCCGTAGGAGGTGCCGGTCTTGAAGGCGATGCGGTTGTGAGCTGCGTTCTCCGGCGGCGGGGTGCCGAGCAGCACATTGCCGACCTGCCAGGCCGCGACCTGATCAAGCAGCCGCAGCGGCTCGCGGTCGTCCCTGTCAGTTATGATCTCGCGCAGCGGCCTGGTGGTGCCGAGCCGGGCGAAGCCCGCATAGAGCTGGGCGAGGTCCTGCAGCGTCACGCCGACGCCGCCAAGGCCCATGGCAAGTCCCGGCGCCTCGTCTTTGGGCAGAACCAGATTGCCACCGGCCTGGCGCAGCCGCGAGGCCAGCCGGCTCGCGCCGACGCGGTCGAGCAGGACGATCGCGGGCACGTTCAGCGACAGCTGCAGCGCCTTCTTTACCGGCACCGTGCCTTGGAACGTCATGTCGAAATTCTCCGGCGCGTAGGAGCCGAAGCGCACGGGTCGATCGTCGATCAGACTGTCGGGATGAACGAAGCCGTCCTCGAAAGCGAGCCCGTAGATGAAAGGCTTCAGCGTCGAGCCCGGCGAGCGGACCGCGCGGGTCATGTCGACCTGCCCTGCCCGGCGCTCGTCGAAATAATCCGCCGAGCCGACGCGCGCGAGCACGTCGCCGCTCTCATTGTCGAGGACGATGATGCCGACCGAGATGTTCGGCCCCAACGCAATGGCACGATCGCGCGCCAGCGGCTCCAGCACCTTCTGCAGGTTGGCATCCAGCGTCAGCTTGATGACGGGGGCGTCCTTGACCGTCGCGAGCGCCGCATCGGAGGCATGCGGCGCCAGGATCGGCATCGGCTTGCGCAGTTTCGGCACGGGAACGGCTTTGGCCTGCTTGGCATCGTCGCGGCTGATCTGTTGCTCCTCGACCATGCGGTCGAGCACGCGGTCGCGCGCTTTGCGCGCCGCGTCGGGATAGCGATCGAGCCTGCGGGTCTCCGGGGATTGCGGCAGCGCGACCAGCAACGCGGCTTCAGCCAGCGACAACCGCTTCGGCTCCTTGCCGAGATAGGCGATCGAGGCGGCGCGAATGCCTTCGAGGTTGCCGCCGTAAGGCGCGAGCGCGAGATACAGATCGAGAATCTGCTCCTTGCTCAAGCTGCGCTCGATCTCGATCGCACGCACCATCTGCCGCAGCTTTGCATAAAGCGAGCGCTGCCGCCGCGGCTCCATCAGCCGCGCCAGCTGCATCGAGATGGTCGAGCCGCCCGAGACGATGTGGCCGCGGGTCCCAAGCTGAAACGCAGCGCGCCCCAGCGCCAGCGGGTCGATGCCGTCATGTGCGTAAAAGCGCTGGTCTTCATAAGCGAGCAGCAGCTTGAGGTAGGTCGGATCGACATTCGCCTTTGTCTCGACCGGCAACCGCCAGCGCCCGTCCGCCATCGCATAGGCGCGCAGCAGCTTGCCGTTGCGATCGACGATGGTGGTGGAGACCTGGCGGGCTTCGTCGAAAGGCAGCGGGCCGAGGGAGTAAACCCACGCGACGAAGCCGACGATGGTGAGGATGAGCGTGAGCGCGAGGCCGGAGAGGAGGCGATGGCCCCTGCCCCTTGCTCCATCATGGCCGGGCTCATCCCGGCCATCCAGATTTTCTCTCCCGCTCATCTTGCCATCACTCACTTCGCCGCCCGCACCTCGACCGTGCCGGTCCCGGTGCGGCCGTAGCGCGAGGGATTGTACATGTCCTCGACATAGGCTTGCGGCAGCACGTATTTGCCGGGCGAGACCACACGCACGACATAGGCCACCGTGAACACCGCCTTGGAATCCGAGGCCCGGTCGACGGCAGCCGTGAAGCGGTCGTCGCGGAACTCGGTATCCTCGGGCTCTTCGCCATCCTCGATCCAGCCCAGCGTGCCGCTGTCACCCGACGACACCAGTTTTGGATTGTCGATCTCGAGGCCCGCCGGCAGATAGTCGGACACCATGATGTGGCCGTACTCGGGCTTGGCCTCGGTGATCTTGAGCACCACGGCGAAGCGGTCGTTCTGCTTGACCTTGCTGATCTCGGCGGGCTTGCCGTCGAGCGTGAAGAAACTGCGCTCGATCTTGAAGCCGTTCGATGCCGCGGGCTCCGGCGTCACCGGCGAGCCCGACACCGAGACCACCGCCTGCACCGGCGCATCACCGGTGTTGGTGATCTTCAGCGGCTTGCCTTCCAGGGTCGCAGCCTTGTAGCTGCGGTACAGCGCGGTCTTGACCGGCTGGCCGTCCACCTCCATCGACAGGCTCTCCTTGGCGAGCGCGCGCGCCGCCAGCACCAGCCACGCATTCTCCTGCGTGGAGGTGTAGGGCGTCAGCCCGCGCGCGGTCTCGACCCGCGACACCGCCTGCGTCAGCGTCGCCTTCGGAGCATTGCCTTCACTGGCAAGCGACACCAGCGCTGCGGCATCGCGGAGCTGCGAGCCATAGTCGGTGCGGCCGAACTCCAGCACCGGCTTTGGGGCGAGACTGTCGAGGGCTGCGCCATAGACCCGCTCCGCACGGTTGCGGTCGCCGACCAGCGCGAGCGCCGCGGCGAGCTGCGATTTCGCGATGGGAGTTGCGAGGTTGGAGAGCTTGGTGTCGGCGAGATAGCGGAGGTCGCCGATTGGCGCCGCGCCGTTTCGCGCAAGCACATAGAGGCCGTAGGCGAGATCGCGGCCGCCGTCCTTCTCCGGCTCGTTGCCGTTGACGACGGAGTTGCGGATACGATCCAGCGCAGTCTTGAACAGCACATCCGGCACCACAAAACCCTTTTCGCGGGCGCGGGTCAGGAAGTCCGTCACATACGCATCGAGCCAGGCATCGTCACCACCGGCCGACCACAGCCCAAACGAGCCGTTCGAGCCCTGGCGAGCCAGCAGCCGCTCGATGGCGTCGTGGATGCGCTGGTCGACCTCGGTGTCCATGGCCAGATGCGCGCCGACAGCAAGCTCGTTGACATAGAGCAACGGCATCGCCCGGCTGGTGATCTGTTCCGAGCAGCCATAGGGATAGCGGTCGAGCGCTTTGAGGATCGTCGCTGCATCGAGCGCAGTCGACAGGCTGGCTGAGACCGAGACGCTGCCGGTTCCCGGCACGAGATCGGCGAACATATCCGAGGTCAACGTCAGGCTCTCGCCCTTCGCGAGCGTCCGGATCGAGCGCCGCGCCAGGACTTGCGTCGCCGCCTTGACGTCGAGCGCATAATGGCGCGCCAGCGCCAGGCCATTCGGCCCCTTGATGTCGACGTCGAGCGTCGCCTGCCCCGCCGCCGTCGCGTCGATAGCGAGCGAGAAGGAGTTGCGCTGCTTGGCGGCGAGCTTGACCGTGGTTGCGGGATTGCCGGTCATCTTCACCGGCCCGCCCGTCTTCACGTTGATGACGTAATCGCCGGCCTGCCCTTCGACATTGTCGATCTCGAGATTGACCGTGCCGTGGTCGCCGTTGAGCAGGAAGCGCGGCAGGGTCGTGGTCAGCACCACGGGATCGCGGATCACGACGTCGATGTTGGCGCGACCGAGCTTGGTCGCGGTCCACGCCACCGCCATCACGCGCGCGGTGCCGGCGAACTCCGGAATATCGAATCTCACTTCTGCCGTGCCGTCGGCGGCAACGGTGACGATGCCCGAATAGAGCGCGAGCGGCTTTTGCGCGGGCGGCGAGCCCTGGAGCTCGGCGGCACCAGCGTCGCCGCCGGACTTGATCTGCCCGCGCGTGCCCGACATGCCGTCGATGAGTTGCCCATAGAGATCGCGGATCTCCGCGCTCAGGCGGCGCTGACCGAGATAATAGTCGTCCGGCGCGGGCGGCTTGTAATTGGTGAGATTGAGGATGCCGACGTCGACCGCAGCGATGACGATCTTGGCGTCCTCGCCCGGATTGAGCCCGTCGAGCTTGACCGGGATCTTCAACATCGCATTTGGCCGGATCAGAGCCGGCGGCGTCAGCTTCACCTGGAGCGTGCGGGTCTGCTTGTCGATGCCGAACCATTTGAGGCCGATGGCACGGCCCGGCATGCGTTGCGCGGCCGCATCAAGCGGACGGCGCAGCGTCGCCACCACATAGGCGCCGGTGCCCCAGTCCTTGCCGACCGGGAGCTTCACCTGGGCGGTGCCTTCCTTGACGTCGATGGTCTGCGTCGTCAGCAGGCGATCGCCGAGCACGTTGACCGTCAGCTTGCCGGCGCTGCGGACGTTGACCGACACGGTCATCGTGTCGCCCGAGGCGTATTGCGGCTTGTCGATCGAGGTCTCCAGGAGGTCCGGTGTGTCGGCGCTGCCGTCGGAATACCAGCCGACGTCGAACTGCACCGAGGTCACTGGGCCGTCGGCGTCGTTCGACTTCACATCCAACCGGTAGCGGCCGGGCCGTGGGGTCAGCGAAATCCGCGACGGCTTGTCCGCGGCAACGGTCACGTCGCCGTCGGAGACGCGCGAGGTCGATTTGACCGGCTCGTACTCCCAGTAATTGCTCTGGCGATACCACTGGTAGCGCGACTCCATCTTCAGGAGCTCGTAGCGCAGGCCGTCGCGGCGAAGCCTCTCACCCTCGGGCGAGACGAACACGACATCGAACTCGGCCTTGTCGCCCTCGGCGACGTTCTTGTCGCCGAACAGCGGCTTGATGCCGATCATGGCAGCAGCAGGCGCGACCGGCAGCACGATCTTGCGTTCGACGGCGCGGCCGCCGGTCTCGACCATGCGGACGAAGATCTGCGCCTCCTGCGGTCGCGTCGAGGCCGGCTGCTTGTCGAGCGTGACCGGGAAGGTGGCAACGCCGTTGGCGTCAGCTTCCGGCAGGTTCTCCAGCGGCGTGCGCTCGTTCGAGGTGGCCTCCTCGTCGGCAACGCCGAACTGGTAGCCGGCAAAGCCCGGCCGCTCCGACGCGGGCGCGACCAGCATGTCGCCTTCGAGCGCCAGCCCGGAGGCCGGCGCGCCATAGAGGAAATGACCGTCCGCCTTAAGCTCCACTGGAGCGTTAGCTTTGATCAGCTTGTCCTTGGCAGACAAGTCGAATTCGATCCGATCAGGGACGTAGTCCTCGACCATGAAGGTAGTTTCGCCGACCGAAGAGCCCTTCGGATCGGTGAAGGCGCGCACCCGCCAGGTCCCGGTCGGGACGGCCGAGTTGAGCGGGACGGACAGGGTGCGCCCGCCGGCGCCCTGGTCGGCCAGCACGGCGCGGCGGTATTCGACGCCGTCGGGGCGCTCGATCACCAGGGTCATCGGCCCGCCGGTGACGGCGTTGCCCTGCCCGTCGCGCAACAGCGCGGTCAGATAGACGGTCTCGCTGGAGCGGTAGACGCCGCGCTCGGCATAGACGAAGGCGTCGGCGCCCGCAGGCACGGCCCTGCCCGAAACGCCACGGTCCGACAGGTCGAAGGCGGAGGACTTGAGGCTGAGGAAGGCATAGTCGACCTTCTCACCGGTCACGGTGAGCATCGCCGGCGACAGACCGCCCTCGCCGCGCGCAAGCCCCGCCTCGAACAGCAAATGGCCGCTCTCATCGGTCTTGCGGGTGGCCAGGATCTCGTTGTTGCGCGCGACCAGCCGCACCTCGGCCTTGCCGACCGGATCGGTCGAGGCCAGCGAATTCACGAAGACATGGATGCCGTCATTGCCGGAATAGGCCGTGACGCCGAGATCGGACACGATGAACCATTGGGTGGCGAGCTGGTAGTCGTCGTCCGAGCCTGGCCCCTTGGCCGCGGCCGTCATCACATAAACGCCGGGCTGCAGTTCGCCGAGCGCCTGGTCGACCGGGAATGCGGTGGTGACGTCCTGGTTCAGCGTCATCGCGGTCGCGAGCTCGCCGGTCCAGACTTTCACGCCGCGCTCGCCGCCGAGATCGCTGAGCTGGTATTTCGACAGAGTCTTCTGGAAATCGCTGTCGACCACCGTGTTGATCAAATTGCGGTCGCCGATCCGGAACACGTTGATGTTGACGGCTGGCGTGTTGACGCTGACCACGGGAATGCCGCGTTGGCCGGTCCTCGGCAGCACATAGGCGCGGCTGGTGAAGCGCACGAACGGCTTGCGGTCGCGCACATAGACGTTGAACTCGGCCGATTTCGGCAGGCCCTCCTTCACGGTGGACGGCAGGCCGGCGCGCAGATTGATGTTGTAGCGCTCGCCATGCTTCAGCCCGTCGACGCAGAGCTGCTTGCCCTCGGCCGACAGGGCCGGCTTGTCCTGGCCCGCCAGCGCGAGGTACGGCGCGAAATCGGTGCGTTTTGCCAGCTCCTCCGAGAACTGGAAGCAGGCGCGTGGACTGGCGGAGTCCGAGTCCACGGTGTAGTCGAGCAGCCGAAAACCGTGCTCGTCACGCATCTTCTCATATTGGCCGCGGACATCGGCGACCTCGCGCATGTCGAGCGACAGCCGCAGCGCATCCAGCGCCGGCCGCCACAGCTTGCGTTCGGACAGCGACTTGCCGAGCACCGCGAGCGCGTCGGCCTCCTCGCCCGCATTAGCGGCACGCTGGTAGGCGATGTAGGCGGCAGTCGAGGCGCGCTCCAGCAGGAACGTCTGCTCGCTCGAACTCTTCGGCGATATCTGGAAGATGACTTTCGCCAGCCGCAGCCAGTTGCCGGCATCCTCCGGCGTGGTCGCCGCGATCTGGCCGAGCACCGACAGGCCGGTGCGATAGTCGTTGCGCCGGAAGGCAGCATCGGCGTCGGTGCGCAAGCTCGCGCCAGTCTTGGCGACCGGCCCCGCCTCGCCCTTGATCTGCGCCTCCAGCTTGATCGCGGAATCGGCGAGGTCGTCCCGCTTGAAGGCTTTGTCGGCGGCCTGCGCTACGCTAAGGCCGAACGCCAGCGTGGCGCAGAGTGTGACGGCGCGAACAAGACCGATCATGGATGGACTCCCGGAAATCGCGGACGAACGCCGCTTGTCGCATGAAATGCGCGGAAAGGTGACGGACTCAAGGCGATGGAACCAAAGGTGCAGATCGTCGCATTCGCCATGACAAGGCAGGCCCAGAGGAGACCGATCAAGCTACCGCCGCGCACGCCGTCCTGATGGCGCAGCAATACCCGACCAGTCGTCCGGCGGCCGTGTCCCGGAAGCTGGCCAGCGTTCCCGGCGATGTGATCCATCGTCCAGTCCGCTGTCGCTCAACCCGGCACCCTGACACCCCACCGTTCCGCTTTGTCGCGGCTTCGCGGAAAACGGTTCGGTTCAGACTTGGCGAAAGACGATATTTTTCATAATGGCATGGTAGATGAACAGCCGGCCCCAACCAGGGGGGCTCAAGACGGTCCCGTAGCTCAACTGGATAGAGCATCAGATTTCTACTCTGAGGGTTGCAGGTTCGATTCCTGCCGGGATCGCCATTTTCAGGTTCAAGCGCTCATGGTGAGCCCGGTCTACGACGCGCGCCCGCAGGGTCCGCTGTCCTTCACGAACGCGTGGGTCGCCTCGCTCCGGGCTTTGATCCGGGCAAACGAGCCCTATCTATCCGCCGAGCGACGTGCGCCCGATAAGGACTTCGATGCCACTATCCGACTTGACGAGAATGGCTATCGCATCTGCGGTGGCGGTTGTGGCAATATCGTTTCTGGCAGTTGACGCGGGAGTCGTGAACTCCGGTGTGGTCACAAAGCCCATCGCGACGGCCCGGGCCACTATCGCGGACGCGGCAGCGAGTCAGCATCAACTCGCGTTCGCCGTTCAGGCGTGGGCGCGTCGCGACCACCAGAAGCCGGCCGTGGAAGAATGCCTGGCGATCGATTGAAACAGCGCAGTTTGTAGCCGCTCTCGTCTCGCGGATGTATGCGCAACGTAACAATCATGTTTGTTATAGGCCGTTATTCCCCCGGATGAAGATCGTCCAAATCCAGCCGAACAGTGCGCTCAAGGCGGCGACCGATGCGGCGATTGCCGCGGTCCGGGTCCACCAGATCTGCCGCTCGTGCCGTTCGATATCCGCCTCGGATTTTTGATTATCTTTCCAGTTCAGCCATTCCTGGGCGAACCCGATCGTCATGACGGGCGCGGTTCCGATCGCGATCGCTCCTGCGGATGCCGCGTCGGTCTGGGCGAGGCGCGCTCGGACGTTGGCTGCACCCGTCTTTTCAAGCACCGCAAGCCATTGCTGGGACTGTTCGTCTGAAACATGCCATGTGCATTCCCTGTAAGGAAACGCTTTCGGTCGCTCTGTCATGGCCTTGCACCGTACTCACCCTTCAGTGTTGCCCTGATGTCGCGCCCACCACTCGGCGATCGCCGCCGCAAGCGCCTTCCACACCTCGGTCGGCAGATCCGGCACGGCGACCCGGACGCTGTACCGATCCGTGGTCGCGTCGTGAAACCACTCGGTCGCCGCGAAATCAAAACCAAAACTGCCGGCGTGGCGAATGGGGAAGCCTTTGCCGCTCAGGTCGCGGCTCATGTCGTCGGCCGCCTGCCGCGCGGTCGCCTCATCGAGGGCGCGCCTGCCGCGAAGCGTGACATAGAGGCCGTGGGTGAAATGCAGCTCGGCCGAGAGCCAAGCGAGCTCGGAGGCGAAATATCGCGCCGTGTGGCGACCGTTGCGCAGGATTGCCGAGACGCGCCTTTTCGTCAGGGCCCAATAGGCCGCCGAGCCCACGAATGGCGGGAAGTGCGCCGGCAACGCCGCGCCACCGAGAAGCCGGACGGCATTGCGGGTTTCCGCCGCCAGGCTTTCGGACAGCAGCTGGCCTGCCTTGAGGTCCTTCCGGCTCCAATGCACGAAGACGGCAGAGCCCAGCCGGCCATATTCCACGCCGAGCGAATCCAGCTTGTTGTGACTTCGCACCAACACGACGGGGATGTCCCATCGCGCGGCCCATCTCAGGACGCGCCGGATACGCCCTGACCTGCCGGCGAAACATGTCGTGTCGAAGATCAACAGGTCGAGCCCCGAACCGTCGCAGCGCAGAGCCGCCTCGAACGCCCCGGCAGGGGCGCATGAATCCAGCAGCAGAAGCCGTGGCGCGGCCGCCGCATCAAACGTTTCACCCAGCGGCAGCCTGGCGGTCACAAGCCGCAAATGGGGGACGAGGCTCTCGATCAGCTCCACTGTCTCGCCGTAGGTGCCCGGCAGCACTACGACGTCTGCCTTGCCGATAGTTCGTGCGGACGCGAGCAGCATTGCGGAGATCGCGGCCATGCCGGAGGCGGTATAGATCGCCTCGCTCCTGCAGCCCCGCTCGAGTTCATAAAACGAGGGACCGCACACCTTGAGGTCCGCGCGCTGATAATCGTAGCTGAACACGAACGGACCGCTGGAGGGAGACGCCGCGTGCGACCAAGCCGTCTCCGTCGCCTTCCAGTCCTGCAGCGCATGCTCCGCGCGCAGCGCGGCGGCGAGCTGAAATTTGGAGTCTACAACCTCCTCGACCGATTGCGGCCGAGCCAAATGCAGCGGGCTCCTCAGGCAATCGTTCAGCAGCCCGATTTCCCTGTGCTTTCGTTCGAGATAGGCCTCGGAGGTCTCCATGCGGATCTTGATGATGGTGGTCTTGGCAATTGCGACTGCCTTTCAACGTTCGGCGAACGCATTGGCTCCAACAGCCGGGCCCGCTCATCCTTGCAACAAAGACCGGCCCTCGCCGTTGACACTTCATAGGGAGAACATCATGAGCGAGATCAGAGAGCACATGAAGATCATCGGCAAGGACGGCGCACCTGTCGGCACCGTCGACCGCGTCGAGGGCAACCGCATCAAGCTGACGCGGAAGGACAGCCCGGAAGGTCACAAGGACCATCATCATTACATCGACACGAAATATGTGGGTGCTGTCGAAGGCGATGTCGTCAAGCTCTCGGTGAATGCCGACGCGGTGCCAAAGTCGGAAGCTGCCTGACACACTGCAGCCCTTTGCAGGCTTTTTGTTTGTTCACGATCCTGCTCCGCTTCGTTCCGCGAAACGAATCGCGATCGGAAATCGTCATCCGAACGAGTCTTAACGTCGCGTTTCGGCGTCTTGCGTCAGGCGTCGAGCGTCACGAGCGCGGGCCGGAAGCGGTAGGCATCGATCGCGGCGTTGGACAGCAGCAATCGTCGCCTTTCGCCAGCCAGCATCATGCGGTCGATCCTGTGCAGGATGAATCGGGCCGCGTCCCTGCGCTCGCCAGTCAGCAGGCCGGATTGGTCGAGATACTTCCAGGCAATCTCGAAGGATTGTGCGCGCAACTCGGGATCGGTCATAGCGGCTCAACGTCGCGGGGGAACCGACGTTCCACCTGCACGCGCCTCCCGCCCGGTCGTCCTTGATCTCGCGCGAAAAGAATTGAAGGGGCGCGGAACGAACCTGCGATCGACGCGTTCGAAATCCAGTGGTGCCGATTTGCCAGCCCCGATCGGCTCTCGAGAACCCCGTGCTTGTCCCCCGAGCACGGGGTTTTTCTGTGAATACCGGTTCTCTCGTAAGAGTGTGGGCTCAGTCCGTTCGATCTTCGCGCCGGTCGCGGGCGAGTTGATGCCAGGCCAGGGCCAGCTCGATGAGACGTTGCCGGTCGGGACCTTCGGCCGCCACGGCGCGCTTCATCGCCGCCTCGGCTTCATGCTGTGGATCGTACTTGGTACACATGAAGCCAATTCTAGCCGGACGATCTGGACAAGCGCGTGGCAATTTCGTCCGTATGATTGCGGGGTTAATGCCTCCCCACACGGATTTGCGACGCGATCCAACTCACGCATCTGTCGAACGACCGGCAACCATTGTGGGCTTGACGCGCACCGATCTGTGAAGTGCGTCACAGCCGGCGCCCGGCGTCTCCGCTAAACAGTCTTCAGCGCTCCCAGAGAGCGAGAAGGCTTGGGAGATATTCCCGTCATGACACAAGAAGCCGCAGCCGAAATTGCCGTCCCGACGCGGCGCGAACGATCCGACCCGCTCGGCATCGCATATCTGGCGACCATCGGCATCGTGATGCTGGCCTGGATCGCAGGCCTGGTCTGGGCCGCGATCGCGTTCTTCGGCTGGCTGGTGTCCTGAGGCGCGGGCCGATCCTCTTTAATTCCCGGCCAGCTGACGGCCAGCGCCAAACGAAAAGAGGCGGGATCTTGGCCCGCCTCTTCGCTTCAGCTCTCGCCTGGAGTGCTCAGTAACACGCGCGGGGATCGGCCTGCACATACTGGCCGCTCGGATAACGGTAGTAGCAGTTGCCCTGGGCCAGATAGTAGCCGGGGCGCGAAGCAGCCGTCGCGCCGGCGATCGCGCCGGTGGCACCGCCGATCACGGCGCCTGCGGCCGCACCCGAGGCGTTGCCCGAGATCAGGCCGCCCAGCACACCGCCGACAATGGCGCCGCCAAGGGCGCTCGCGCCGGGGTCGGCTGGCGGCGGAGGCGGCGGCGGTTCGTAGGCGACGGGTGGGGCGTAGGCGACCGGCACGTCGTCGTAATAATCCTCCGAAATGTAGGCCGGGGGCCCCTCCATCCGCTGCGGATAATAATACCGCGCGCCGCCCACATCCCACCACCAGCCGGAGCGGCCGTTGTGGACTTCGTGGCGCCAGCGTCCGCCATCCCAGGCGAGATGGCCGCGATAGGCGTGTCCGCCCCAATCGCGCGCCGGCGCGGGACCCCTGGCGTAATTGCGTCCGGGCGGCGGACCGCCGGCATTGCGCGGCGCAGGACCTGCACCTGGACCTGCATGACCAGGACCGCCAGCGTGGGGCTGGCCGCCGGGCTGTGGCGCGGGCCGGACAGCCTGCTGCGGCGGCGGACCCTTGCGCATGTTCTGAGGCGGCGCGCCGCCGCCTGGCCCGGCCGATGGCTGGGCGGCGTCTCTCGGCGGTCTGGCGTCCTGAGCCTGCGCCGGGACGGCGAGCAATGCCATGGCCGAAACCAAGGGAATGATGATCTTGATGCGACTGGACGCACTCATGCGTGCTTGCCCCCTACTCTCTCGATTGCCGTCAATGGCCGTGATGCCTCGCGCGATAGACGATTCGGCTCGCGCTGAGCTGATGCCGGCTGACATGACTGACCTGCTTTGGTCGCCCAGTCCCGTTACAAATGATTAAGATCACGACATTTTTCCGTCCGCCCGGGCCGCTCTGGAGTGCCTCTAGCGGGCCGGCTCGATCACATTGCAGTTGCTTCGCCCGGACATCAGGCAGTCCTGCATCTTGCTCGCGGAGGTGAGATCGCGGGCGAGCCACCAGCCGACGCCGAGGATCACGATCGCGATGATCAAGCCGGCGATGGCGCCGCGGCGGTTGTCACCGGCCTGAGGTTTTGGAGGGGATTTGAGCTTAGCGCCCGATTCGGGCTTAGCTTTGGACTTAGGCTCGGAATTGGCTTCGGACTTGGACATGGCTGACCGATTACGGGGCGAGCGGGCTTTATCACCTCTGCGGGGTGGCGTGACATCCCGCCCAAGCTTCTCCCGGTTAGCCTCGAGTGGGCCGGATCGCTTCCTTGCGCGAGGTTTCGACCGCCGGGATCGCCTGCTGGACCCGCGGTGCGCAGGTCGTAAGTACAAACGCGGTCTGGGTGCATTCCCAATCTGCACCCAAGACGGCACTTTCGATCGGCTGCGGGCCAGCGAGGAGCAGCGCCGCACCGGCCAGGGCTGCCACCGCGACGGCGATTGCGAGCGCCTTCAGGCTCAGTCTTGAGATCGTCATACCCGTGCTCCGCGTCTCATACCCGGGCGGACGCTAGGCACCGCCCTGGTGCCCCCTTATGAGGGACATCACAATTCGGCAGTTTTTCGGGGCTACGAGAGATCGTCGGGGGCGGCGATTTTCGTCTACCTGATCGGCTGCGATTATAGGTGGCATCACGGCGCGCGCCGATGTACACGCATCTGCGTCGCGCGGCGCCCGCTATGCCCAGCCGACGTACCAACAGGCAGTGATGTAGGATCGAAAGCGAGGATGACAAGGTTCGCCGATGAGTGGATTTAGGGAACCAGGCTTCTCCGACCGGCAAAAGGCGGCACAGGAAGCACGCAAAAACCTTTTGAACAAATTCAAGTCGCAGCCGGGGCCGGATGATCCGGCGGTTGTGGCGAAGCGTGCGGAGCGCGAGGCCCTTGCGGCCAAGCGCGCCGAGGCAAAGGCTGCGCGCGAGACGGAAAAGGCCGAGCAGAAGCGCCTTCAAGAAGAGGTTGCCGCGCTCGAGGCCGCGCGGATCGCCCGCGAAGCCGAAGAAGCCGTCGCGAAGGCGGCCGAAGCCGAGGCCGATCAAAAGGCCAAGCGAGACGCCCGCTACGCCGCCCGTAAGGCGAAGCGCAAGTAACGTTCGCAAGTCTAACGCTCGCAAGTCACGTTCAATTGAATTTGGACTGAAACAATACTCCGGGGGCGGTCTACGTGACCGCCCCCGGATTTTTGGCGCGCGTCTGCCTGTCGCAAGCGCCTCCTCGACGATGGAAGATCAGTGCTTCTTCATCATCCCGTCGTCTTTCTTCATCCCGTCCTTCGACATCGTGTCCTTCTTCATGCCGTCGTCCTTGGACATGGTGTCCTTCTTCATGCCGTCCTTGGACATCGTGTCCTTTTTCATCATGCCTTCATCCTTGCCCATCTTGTCCTGGGCAAAGGCAGCCGGCGACAGCGCGAGGCCGAGCGAGAGAATGGCCGCTGAAACGCCGAGCGCGATGCGGGTACGAATGGTCATGACTGGTCTTCCCTTCGAGATGAGGTTTGTCAGCGACGGACGCCGCTATCTGATCTCGACGGATTGCCACGGGGCGTTGTTACGCGGCCGCTGATAAATTTCCGCGGCAATTGCCGCTGATGCAGTAAATCAGAAGTGTGCAACGCAGCATGGCCGGCACTTGCCGCGGCATTCGGTCTCGAACTATCAGATGAGAGAACATTGTCCGAAAGACCGGCTAGGATGGGCTTCAGCACGGTCTCAAAGACCAACCCAAAATCACGGCAAACAAGGCCCTCCAAAGAACCGTCCAAAAAACCGTCCAAGAAACCGTCCAAGGGAATCACGCCATGCTTACGCGCCGCCACCTGATTGCGACCGCCGTCGCCGCACCCGCCATTCTCCGTTTCGGCACCGGCACCGCGCATGCCGCGACCACGCTGAAGATCTCGCATCAATTCCCCGGCGGCACCGTCGATAAGGGCGATTTCCGCGACCGGCTCTGCCGCATGTTCGCCGCCGAAGTCACCAAGCGCAGCAATGGCGACATCGCCGCCGAGATCTATCCGAACTCCTCCCTGATCAAGACCAACGCGCAGTTCTCCGCGATGCGCAAGGGCGCGCTCGACATCAGCCTCTATCCGATGCCCTATGCCGGCGGCGAATTGCCGGAAACCAATATCGGCCTGATGCCGGGCCTCGTCACCACCTACGACCAGGGCATGCGCTGGAAGAAGGAGCCGGTCGGCAAGGCCTTGACCGACTTCCTCGCCGACAAGGGCATCATCCTGCTCAGCTGGGTGTGGCAGGCCGGCGGCGTCGCCAGCCGCTCCAAGCCGATCGTGGCCCCCGAAGATGCCAAGGGTCTCAAGGTGCGCGGCGGCTCTCGCGAGATGGATATGGTGCTGCAGACCGCCGGCGCATCCGTGCTGTCGGTGCCCTCGAACGAAATCTACGCAGCGATGCAGACGGGTGCCTGCGATGCCGGCATCACCTCCTCGACCAGCCTGATCTCGTTCCGCCTGGAAGAGGTCGCGAAATCGCTGACCTCGGGCGCGGGCGCGTCCTACTGGTTCATGCTCGAGCCGCTGATGATGTCGAAGGCGATCTTCGACAAGCTGCCGAAGAACCAGCAGGACGTCCTGCTCGCAGTCGGCACCGAGCTCGAAGCCTTCGGCCGCAAGGGCGCGCAGGACGACGACGTCGAGGTCGCCAAGGTCTACGAAAAGGCCGGCGCCAAGGTCTCGGTGCTCGATGCCGCGACCGTTGGCAAGTGGCGTGACATCGCCCGCGACACCGCCTGGAAGGACTACGGTGCCAAGACCGCGACCTCGGCCAACCTGCTCAAGCTCGCGACCGACGTCGCCGCATGAGCCACGGTCCGCTTCCGGATCGTGACGACCAGGCAAACGCTGCCGCAAGGACCGGCCTTGCGGCGGCGATCGATCGCGGTCTCGCCATCCTCAACAACATCATCGTCGTGTTTGCCGCGATTGCACTGATCGCCGCCTGCGCCATCCTGAGCTACAGCGTGCTCAGCCGCGCCTTGTTCAAGGCTGCCAATTACTGGCAGGACGAGGCAGCGGTGTTCCTGCTGGTCGGCGCCACTTTCATGACGGCCGCCTACGTGCAGCAGAACCGCGGTCACATCGGCATCGAGGCCTTCGTCGGCCTGCTCTCACCGCTGGCGAACCGGATCAGGCTCTGGCTGGTCGACGCCGTGACGCTTCTGTTCTGCGCTTTCTTCGCCTGGAAGTCCTGGACGCTGGCGCATGAAGCCTATGTCGACGGCCAGGTCTCGAACTCGATGTGGTCGCCGCCGCTGGCCATCCCATATTCGCTGATGGCGTTCGGCATGAGCCTGCTCTGCGTCCAGATCCTCGTGCAGCTTGCGCTGCCTTTCGCTGGAGCCAGGCGTTCATGAGTGTTTTCGGTATCGGCCTCGCCTATGGAATCGCGACGTTGGTCGTAATGTTTTCGGGCATGCCGATCGCGTTCGCGCTCGGCGCGGTCGCAGTCGTGTTCATGGGCATCTACATGCCCGCCGCCTCCCTCGATACGGTGACGCAGAACGTCTACGAGGAAATGGCGTCGATCACGCTGCTGTCGATTCCGCTCTTCATCCTGAAGGGCGCCGCGATCGGCAAGTCGCGCGCGGGCCAGGATCTCTACTCGGCCCTGCACGCCTGGCTGCACCGCGTCCCCGGCGGCCTCGGCGTCGCCAATGTGTTCGCCTGCGCGTTGTTTGCGGCGATGGCGGGCTCCTCGCCCGCGACCTGCTCGGCAATCGGCTCGGCCGGCATCCCCGAGATGCGCAAGCGCGGCTATTCCGGCGGTTTTGCCGCGGGGATCATCGCCGCCGGCGGCACGCTCGGCATCCTGTTGCCGCCGTCGATCACCATGATTCTGTTTGCGGTCGCCGCCGAAAAATCGCTGGGACGGCTGTTCCTCGCCGGCATCGGGCCCGGCCTGCTGCTGGTCTCGCTGTTCGGCGTCTACGCCGTGATCCGCTTCCGCCAGGAATATGCCGCGGCCGAAGCGATCTACAAGAACGGCGGCCCGGAAGCTGCGATCCTTGCCCGTGACGAATACACGCTCGCGGAACGCTTCAGTGTGCTGCCGCGCGTGATCCCCTTCGTGCTGCTGCTCACCGGCGTCATGATCGCGCTCTATGGCGGCTATGCGACGCCGTCGGAGACCGCTGGCCTCGGCGGCCTCTTGGCGCTGGCATTGATCGCGGCGATCTACAGCGTGTGGCGTCCGAGCGACCTCGCCCCAATCCTGAAATCAACGATCCGGGAATCGACCATGCTGATGATGATCATCGGCATGTCGCTGCTCTACTCCTACGTGATGAGCTATCTCCACATCTCGCAATCGGCCGCCGAATCCGTCGTGGCGATGCATCTGCCGCGCTGGGGACTCTTGTTCGCGATCCTCGTCATGGTCGTCGTACTCGGCTTCTTCCTGCCGCCGGTCTCGATCATTCTCATGACCGCGCCGATCATCCTGCCGCCGCTCCGCGCCGCCAATTTCGACATCATCTGGTTCGGCGTCGTCATGACCATCGTGATGGAGATGGGGCTGATCCATCCACCCGTCGGCCTCAACATCTTCGTCATCCGCAACGTCGCGCCCGACATCCCCTTGCGCGAAGTGATCTGGGGCACGTTGCCGTTCGTGCTGCTGATGATGGTCGCGGTGCTGCTGCTGTGCTTCGTGCCGGAGATCTCGACCGGGCTGCCGGACCTGGTGATGGGGCCGGACGGGAGCAGGTAGCTGCTGCGTCCACCGTCATTGCTTCGCTGCGCTCGCAATGACGGGAATTAGGAAGTCGCGCGCTTCCTCCTAGCGTTCAGCGCGGACGCCACGCGGCTCACGGGCGGTTTGCCCAGCACGCCGCTCATCTCGTTCGTCGCCGCCAGCAACCGATCCATGTCGACGCCCGTCCTGACGCCCATGCCCTCGAGCATATAGACGACGTCCTCGGTCGCGACATTGCCGGTCGCGCCAGGCGCGTAGGGACAGCCGCCGAGGCCGCCGGCGGCGGCGTCGATGACGCGGACGCCCTGCTCCAGCCCGGCATAGAGATTGGCGAGTGCCTGGCCGTAGGTGTCGTGGAAATGCATCGCGAGGTTGGCGGGAGGGATGTTGGCGCTGACCGCGCGCAGCATCTCCTTCGCCTTTTCGGGCGTGCCGACCCCGATGGTGTCGCCGAGCGAGATTTCGTAGCAGCCGAGCTCCCACAGCGTGGTGGCGAGATCGGCGACGGCTTTCGGCTTGATCTCGCCGTCGAACGGACAACCGAGCACGCATGAGATATAGCCGCGAACCGGCACACCATCGGCCTTGGCGCGTGCCAGCACCGGCTTGAACCGTTCGATGGACTCCGCGACCGTGCAATTGATGTTGGCCCGCGAAAAGCCCTCGGAGGCCGCCGCGAACACCGAGACGATCTTGGCGCCGGCCGCGCGCGCGGCGTCATAGCCCTTCTCGTTCGGCACCAGGACGTGGAATTCGGCGCCGGTCAGGTGGCTGACGCCGCGCAGCACGGCGTCCGAGCTCGTCATCTGCGGGATCGCCTTGGGCGAGACGAAGGCGCCGACCTCGACTGTATTGAGGCCGGCCGCGACCAGCGCCTCGATGAAGGCGATGCGGGCCTCGACCCTGACCGCCGTCTTCTCGTTCTGCAGGCCGTCGCGCGGCCCCATTTCGATGATGCGGACGGGATCGCTCATCTCATTCTCCGGAAGGCTCGACCACGGCGAGCTCGACGCCCTCCTGGACGATGTCGCCGACCTTGCATTTGATGGACTTCAGCACGCCGGCATAGGGCGCGCGCAGCGTCTGCTCCATCTTCATCACTTCCAGCGTCAGGATCGGCGCGCCCTTCTCGAGCTTGGCACCCTCCTCCGCCAGCACGGCGACGACGGTACCCGGCAAGGGCGCCGCGATCTTGTCCGCGCCGGCCTGCTCCTCCATCTCGCCGCCGAACGGATCGACCCAATGCAGGTCGAATCGCCCGTTGCGCGTGCGCAAATACAGCTCATGACCATCGATCACGGCCGCGACCGACGTTTTGACGCCGTCAAGCGTCAGATCGAAGCCGCCGTCCTTCACCACGATCGTGAACGCCAGCTCGCGCTCGCCGATCACCAGTGTGGACGGGCCGCTGCCGTAGTTCAGCCTAACCTTCTGCTCCGGCCCGTGGCCGACGCGGAACGCAAAGCTGCGCTGGCGGCGGCCGACCGGCATCCAGCCAAAGGTTTGCCAGGGCGAATTCGCTTCCGCCTGCGCGGCCTGCCGCTCGTCCTTGATCACAGCGGCCACCGCGGCGCAGAGCTCGAGCTCGCTTGGCGCCGGCGGTGCCTGCGTCAGCACCGCCAGCTCGCGCTCGATGAAGACGGTGTCGATCGCATTCGCCCTCACCTTCGGATGCGTGATCAGGGCGGAGAGGAACGGGATATTGGTGACGATGCCGCGAACGTCTGAGTCCTCAAGCCCGCGGTTCAGCCGCTCGATCGCGACATCACGCGTCGGCGCCCAGGCGATCATCTTCGCTAGCATCGCATCATAGTACGGCGAGACGGCATCGCCCTCGCGATAGCCCGCGTCGATGCGCAGGCCGCCGGTTTCCGCCGGCAACCGCCAGGTCGAGATCTTGCCGACCGAGGGCATGAAGTTCTTGGTCGGGTTCTCCGCGTAGACCCGAGCCTCGACGGCATGTCCGTTGAGCTTGATCTGATCTTGTTCGAGTGGCAGCGCTTCGCCGAAGGCGACGCGCAACTGCCACTCGACCAGGTCGATGCCGGTGATCAGCTCGGTCACGGGATGCTCGACCTGAAGGCGCGTGTTCATCTCGATGAAGAACACGTCCTTGCCGTCGGAGACGAACTCGATGGTGCCGGCACCGACATAGTTGACGGCCCCGGCCGCTTTTCGCGCGGCGGCGCAGACCGTCTCGCGCTGGGCCGCATTGAGCGTCGGTGACGGCGCCTCCTCGATCACCTTCTGGTGGCGGCGCTGCAGTGTGCATTCGCGCTCGAACAGCGACAGCAGATTGCCGTGGCTGTCGCCGATCACCTGCACCTCGATGTGGCGGGGATTGTCGACATATTTTTCGATCAGCATGCGGTCGTCGCCGAACGCGGCCTTGGCCTCGCGCTTCGCACTGACGATCGCAGGCGCGAGTTCATCCGCCGAGCGAACGATGCGCATGCCGCGGCCGCCACCACCGGCGGACGCCTTCACCAGAATGGGGAAACCGACCTTCTCGGCCGCCTTCGCCAGCGTGGCATCGTCCTGGGCCTCGCCGTGATAGCCGGGCACCAGCGGTACGCCGGCCTTCTCCATCAGCGCCTTGGAGCCGGATTTCGAGCCCATTGCGGTCATCATCGCCGCGGTCGGGCCGACGAAGACCAGGCCGGCGTCGAAACACGCCTGCGCAAACTCGGCATTCTCCGACAGGAAGCCGTAGCCGGGATGGATCGCCTCCGCGCCGGTCTTGCGCGCGGCCTCGATCAGCCGCTCGACGTTGAGATAGCTGTCACGGGCACGTGCGGGACCGAGCAGCACGGCCTCGTCGGCGAGCGCGACATGCATCGCGTCGCGGTCGGCCTCGGAATAGACGGCCACGGTGCGCAGGCCCATGGCGCGCGCGGTGCGGATCACGCGGCAGGCGATCTCGCCGCGGTTGGCGATCAGGAGCGTGCGAAAACGGCGGTAGAGCTTTGAGCGGTCCATCGCATCACATCCTGAACAGGCCGAATTTCGTCGGCTCGATCGGCGCATTCGACGCCGCCGAGAGGCCGAGGCCGAGCACCAGCCTTGTATCGGCCGGGTCGATCACGCCGTCGTCCCAGAGACGCGCGGTCGCGTAATACGGGTGCCCCTGGCTCTCATATTGCGCGCGGATAGGCTCGCGGAATTTATCTTCCTCTTCTTTCGACCAGCTGTCGCCCTTGGCCTCGATATTGTCGCGCCGGACCTGGCTCAGCACCATCGAGGCCTGCTCGCCGCCCATCACCGAAATGCGCGCATTCGGCCACATCCAGAGGAAGCGCGGCGAGTAGGCGCGGCCGCACATGCCGTAATTGCCGGCGCCGTAGGAGCCGCCGATCACGACGGTGAATTTCGGCACCGACGCCGTCGCGACCGCCGTCACGAGTTTCGCACCATCCCGCGCGATGCCGCCGGCTTCGTATTTCTTGCCGACCATGAAACCCGTGATGTTCTGCAGGAACACCAGCGGAATGCCGCGCTGGCAGCACAGCTCGATGAAATGCGCCCCCTTCAGCGAGCTCTCGCTGAACAGGATGCCGTTGTTGGCGATGATACCGACCGGAAAACCCCAGACGTGGGCGAAGCCGCAGACCAGCGTCGTGCCGTAGAGCTTCTTGAACTCGTCGAACTCGGAACCATCAACGACGCGCGCAATGATGTCGCGCACGTCGAACGGCTTGCGCCCGTCGACGGGCACCACGCCGTAAATCTCCTCCGCCGCGAACAAGGGATCACGCGGCGGATGCATGTTGAGGTTCGGTCGTACCGATGGCTTCAGCGTGCCGACGATGCGGCGGGCGATGCCGATCGCGTGTGCGTCGTTCTGGGCATAGTGATCGGTCACGCCCGATTGCCGCGAGTGCACGTCGGCGCCACCAAGCTCCTCCGCGGTCACCACTTCGCCCGTCGCCGCCTTCACCAGCGGCGGCCCGCCGAGGAAGATCGTGCCCTGGTTACGCACGATGATGCTCTCGTCCGACATCGCGGGGACATAGGCGCCGCCAGCGGTGCAGGAGCCCATCACGATCGCAATCTGCGGGATGCCTTGCGAGGACATCTGGGCCTGGTTGTAGAAGATGCGGCCAAAGTGACGCTCGTCCGGAAAGATCTCGTCCTGCAGCGGCAGGAAGGCGCCGCCGGAATCGACCATGTAGACGCAGGGAAGATTGTTCTGCCGCGCCACGTCCTGCGCGCGCAGATGCTTCTTCACGGTCATGGGATAATAGGTGCCGCCCTTG
This sequence comes from Bradyrhizobium sp. 44, assembly GCF_023073095.1. NCBI lineage: Bacteria > Pseudomonadati > Pseudomonadota > Alphaproteobacteria > Hyphomicrobiales > Nitrobacteraceae > Bradyrhizobium > Bradyrhizobium sp. 44. The sequence goes on along the minus strand of NZ_JADPIY010000016.1, from coordinate 1,010,932 downwards.
ATGGTGGCGTCATTGGCGACGATCACGCATTCGCGGCCCGCGATGCGCCCGACCCCGGTGACGACGCTCGCCGAATGCACGTCGCCGCCATAGAGGCCATAGGCCGCGAGCGGCGACAGCTCCATGAACGCAGTGCCGGGATCGACCAGCAGGTCGACGCGCTCGCGCGCCAGCATCTTGCCGCGCGAGGTGTGGCGGTTGCGCGAGACCTCGCCTCCGCCGCCGGCGACCTGGCTCAGCTTTTCGCGCAGATCCGCGACGAGGGTGCGCATGGCCTCCGAATTGCGGGCAAAGTCCGATGAAGACGTATCGATGCTGGAATGGAGCGGCATGTTGATTCCAATTGCGTGAAGGTTTTAAGCCGTCTCAGCCATCAATTCGCGACCGATCAGCATGCGCCGGACCTCCGAGGTACCGGCGCCGATCTCGTAGAGCTTTGCATCGCGCCACAGACGCCCGACCGGAAATTCGGAGGTGTAGCCGACCCCGCCCAGCGCCTGAATCGCCTCACCCGCCATCCACGTCGCCTTCTCGGCGGAATAGAGGATCGCAGCGGCGGCGTCCTTGCGCAAGCTGCGCGCGTGATCGGCGCGGTCGCAGGCACGCCCCACCGCATAGACATAGGCGCGCGTGGCCTGCCAGGTCGCATACATGTCGGCAAGCTTGCCCTGCATGAGCTGGAAGTCGCCGATCGGCTGTCCGAACTGCTTGCGCTCGTGCATGTAGGGCACCACCGCGTCCATGCAGGCCGCCATGATCCCGAGTGGCCCGCCCGAGAGGACCGTGCGCTCATAGTCGAGCCCGGACATCAGCACCCTGACGCCCTCGCCGACCTTGCCGAGCACGTTCTCCTCTGGCACCTCGCATTCGTCGAAAAACAGCGGATAGGTGTTGGAGCCGCGCATGCCGAGCTTGTCCAGATGCTGGCCGTGGGTGAAGCCCTTGGCCCCCTTCTCGACCAGGAAGGCGGTCATGCCGCGCGGGCCCGCTTCCGGATCGGTCTTGGCGTAGACCACCAGCACGTCGGCATCGCCGCCATTGGTGATCCACATCTTCGAGCCGTTGAGTACGTAGCGGTCTCCGCGCTTGTCGGCGCGCAGCTTCATCGAGACGACGTCTGAGCCGGCGCCGGGCTCGGACATCGCGAGCGCGCCGACAAACTCGCCGGAGATCAGCTTTGGCAGATAGCGCTCGCGCTGCGCATCATTGCCGTTGCGGCGGATCTGGTTGACGCAGAGATTGGAGTGCGCGCCGTAGGAGAGCCCGACCGCGGCCGAGCCGCGCGAAATCTCCTCCATCGCGACGATATGGGCGAGATAGCCCATGTTGGAGCCGCCATATTGCTCCGGCGCGGTCATGCCGAGCAGGCCGAGGTCGCCGAAGCGCTTCCAGAGGTCCGCCGGGAACAGATTGGCTTTCTCGATATCGGCGGCACGCGGGGCGATCTCCGCCTCCACGAAGGCGCGCAGCGTGTCGCGCAGCATGCTGATGTCTTCGCCCAGATCGAAATCGATGCTCGGGATATTCAAGGCGATTCCTCCGTATTTTGGGGACCAAACCTAGCGGCATCGGGGCCCTTCTGCGGTCGAAAAGGTTGCATTTTCCGCCAAACTTGGCGAGGATTTTTCCAGAGGATGTCCGATGCCTTTTCAAGTCGCAACCGCGATCCCGCGCCGTGCCGTGACCCCTACCGCCTTCGTCCGCGGCGTCGTTGCCGCTTACGAACGCTACGGCCGCGATCCGACCGAGGCGCTGAGCCGGGGTCAGGTAACGCCAGACCTTGTCAATTCTCCGGATGGGCGGGTCACGGCCGGCCAGTTCGAGGCGCTGGCGGGTCATGCCATGCGCGAACTCGATGACGAGGCGCTCGGCTGGTTCTCGCGGCGGCTGCCCTTCGGCACCTACGGCATGCTGTGCCGCGCCTCGATCACCGCCCCGACGCTGGAAGTCGCGCTCAAGCGCTGGTGCCGGCACCACCGCCTGCTGACCGAGGACGTGCTGCTCGATCTCGCCGTCGGCGAGGAGACCGCCGTCGTGTCCATCCGCGAGCTGCGCGACCTCGGGCCTTTGCGCGAATTCTGCCTGGTCACCCTGCTCCGCTATGTTCTCGGCTTTTCCTGCTGGGCCGTGGATTCCAGGATCGCGCTCCGCGCCGCGGAATTTCCGCACCCCGAGCCCGGCCACGTCTCGGTCTATCCGACCATCTTTTGCCGAAACATCCGCTTCGATGCGGACCGAGCTTCCATCACCTTCGACAAGCATTATCTGTCGCTGCCGCTCACCCGTAGCGCGGCGGACCTCGACAACATGCTCAAGGGCGCGCTGCGGCTGACCGTACTACCCTATCGGCGCGACCGGCTCCTGGTCGAGCGCGTTCGCCGCGTGCTCCGCAATGCGCGCGGACGCAGCCTCGGAGCCGAGGATGTCGCGAGCGAGCTGGCGCTCTCCACCCGCACCATGCATCGGCGCCTGCGCGATGAAGCGACCTCGCTGCGCGATCTCAAGGAAGAGGCAAAGTTCGAGCTCGCCAAGCAGGAGCTGATGCGCGGTCGTAACCCGATCAAGCGGATCGCGGAGATCGCGGGCTTCCGCAACGAGAAGAGCTTTTCCCGCGCCTTCCGCACCTGGGCCGGCGCCTCACCGCGCGAGTTTCGCGGCAGGTATCGCTGACGGTATCGCTGACGCGCGGGCTGTCATGCTGTTGCGGCCTCCGAGATCCAACTCAGAGGCCGCAACATTTCGAAACCGGTCTCGATCAGTTCGAGTTGGTCTGCCCACCCGGGCGAAGCTTGGTGCGCGACTGCGTCTGCTTCGGCTGGAAGGCAAGCGCGTCGGTCGAAGTCTTCGCGCCGCCGCTCTGCGAGCACGAGCCGCCGATGCCGCCGGCCGCGGCCCGGCAGGCCTCCATCGTCGGATAGCCGCAGCCGTGTGCGGCCTGGGCGCCATTGGTGATGCAGTAGTCTTCTGCCTGGGCAGCCGGCGCGGTCATCATGAGAAACGCAGATGCAAACAGCGTCGCAGCGGATGCGACGAACGTCTTCGAGGTCGGGGTCATGTTGTCTTTTCCTGCTTCAGGGTCCCACAAAAGAGGCCTCGGCATGCGACGCAGGCTGAGGTTCACAGCTCGCATGTAGGCCGGCGCCAGGAACCGGCAATCACGGCTCGACGCATTGCAGAACTTCCCAAATAACATGTCACAGTTAGGTGAGTTACTTATGTTTTATCCGTCTTATCCGAACCTGTATCCCGGCAAGGGGATCACTCTCGCGCCTTCGGAGTTTTGGATGTCGTTGTGCCCGCCACGCTTTGGCACCCGTCCCCGCCGAACTATCCTGCCGCCGCGATCTCCTGCAACGGCAGCGGCACGTCCTTCGCCACACCCAGCACCGGGAAGCTCCGGACGTTCTTCACGTTCGGCATCGCGGCGAAATGCAGGAGCTGCTGGCGCATGCTCTCGACGCTCGGCGCCACGCATTTGAGAAGATAGTCGGTGTCGCCCGAAATCCGCCAGCACTGCTGGATGCGCGGGATCGCGGCGATCGAGCTCTCGAACGCCGCGAGCACCGGCTGGGCCTGGCTGCCGAGCTGGATCGAGACGAACGACACCACCTCATAGCCGAGCAGCCGCTCGTCGATGACGGCGCGCACCGCCCGGATCACGCCGCGGCTGAACAGCGATTTCAGCCGCCTCACGCAGTTGGGCCCGGACACCCCGACGCGCAGCGCCAGCTCGTTGTTGCGAACCCGCCCGTCCTGCTGCAATTCGGAGAGTATTTTCAGATCGACGCCGTCGAGCTGGTCACGCCCCGCCATACCCCACCTCGCCATGAGCCTGTCTTGCGCGGCAGCGAAGCACGGGGCGGAGTGGCTGCCAAGCGCAGGACCATGGGAAGAACCGGCGTGATTGACCGAGCTTGTCCCGGCCGTCCGCGCCTTTTCACGCGGAGGCTAAAACGTAGATGCCCGCGACCCTTCCGCCAAGGCTTGCCGGGCATTCGGTGTTGGGCCGGCGAAGCTTCAGCGAAGACGGCAAGCCCGGGCGCGACGAGAGTCTCGACGCGTGGCCCGCCTTCAATGCGTCCAGGGCTCGCCGCGGCGGAACGAGAAATTGTCCGCATAGGCGACCGGACGGCGCACCGACTCCTTCGGCTCGATCACCTGGTAGGCGATGCCCTTGCGCTCGCAATAGGCGACCGCCTCTTCCTTGCTGTGGAAGTGCAGCGTGATCTGCTGCTTCATGTCGCCGGACGAGGTCCAGCCCATCAGCGGCTCGACCGCGCGCGGCTGCTCGGGCTCGTAGTCGAGCTGCCATTCCTTGGTCTTCGACCGGCCGGATTGCATCGCGTTCTTGGCGGGCTTGAAAATGCGTGCGGTCATGGATGGTCCGGGCCTCTTGTTCGTCTTTTCGTCCGATTTCGATGCGTCACGGTAGCAGTTGGTGGAAACCGCGGGCATAGTATAGAGACACCTTTTGGGAACTGATCGGTGATTCCGGCCCCCGGGATGGCTCGCCGATGGGTATAATCATTATGCTGCATCGTGACAATTGCGTACCCGCCTTCCGCGCCGGGGTCTCGCCCGGCGGCCCTGCTTCGTTGACATCTCCCTGTCCGTCCCCTCCGAAAGCTCCCGTCGCATGTCTTTCCTGAACATCAACGCCACGCTCCCCGAGAAGGGCCGTGACCTCAGGCTCGACCTGTTTCGCGGCATTGCGAACTGGGCGATCTTCCTCGACCATATCCCCGACAACGTGGTGAACTGGATCACCACCCGCAATTACGGCTTTTCCGACGCCGCCGATCTGTTCGTCTTTATCTCCGGCTACACCGCATCCTTCGTGTATGCGCGGATGATGCTCGAGCGCGGCTTCCTGGTCGGCGCCACCAGGCTGACCAAGCGGGTCTGGCAGCTCTACGTCGCTCACATCATCCTGTTCGTGATCTACATCGCCTCGATCAGTTATCTGGCGCTGCGCTTCGGCGATTCAGAGATGATCAACGAGTTCAACGTCGCCGGCCTGGTCGACAACGCCACCGAGACGCTGCGCCAGGGCCTGTTCCTGCGCTTCAAGCCACTCAATCTCGACGTGCTGCCACTCTACATCGTGCTGATGGGACTGTTTCCGCCGGTGCTCTGGTTCATGCTGCGCAAGCCAGACCTCACTATGGCGCTCTCAATCGTGCTGTGGCTCGCCGCCCGGCATTTCGGCCTGAACCTGACCGCCTATCCGGCCGGCCAGTGGTACTTCAACCCGTATGCCTGGCAGGTGCTATTCGTATTCGGCGCCTGGTGCGCCATGGGTGGCGCGCGGCGCTCGATGACGCTGATCAACGCGCCGGTCACGCTGTGGCTCTGTCTCGGTTACATGCTGTTCGCGCTGGTCATGACCATGGCTGGTCGTTTCCCGACCCTCGGCGGCATGTTCCCGGAATGGCTGTTCTCGGCATTCAACCCGAACGACAAGACCAACCTCGCGCCCTATCGCTTCATCCACTTCGTCGTGATCGTGATCCTGGTGATCCGCTTCGTGCCGAAGGACTGGCCGGGCCTGGAATGGAAAGGGTTCGACCCCATCATCGTGTGCGGCCAGCAGTCGCTCGCCGTGTTCTGCGTCGGCGTGTTCCTGTCCTTCGTCGGTCATTTCGAGCTGTCGATGAGCTCGGGCTCGCTATTTGCGCAGATCTTCGTCAGCGTCGCCGGCATCGCGATCATGACGACGGTGGCCTATTACATCTCCTGGTCGAAGAAGCAGGACAAGCCGCTGAAGCCGCCGCCGCCCAAGCCTGCGGCCGCAAAGGCCGCTTGAAGGGCAGCAGCGATACCGCGCCGGACGACAGCGACGCCGCTTCAGGCCGCCGCTTCGCTATCGTACTCGGTGAATTTCTTGTAGATCCAGTCGCGGCCGTCGTGGCGGCGCCAGACCTTGCCGTAAACGAGCTGCCCGTTGATCGAGCGGCGCGGCACGAGCACGGTCCAGAGGTGCCAGATCTCGGTCCAGCTCGCCTGCGGACCGGTGGTTCGGACGTTGCGATCGAAAGACATGATGCAGAACTCACAGGATACGAGCACTGCGACGAACTGTGATGTCGTGTGAGCACGAATTCAGGCAACCCATCGCGAGCCGGACCGATCTGATAACAGCCGCGAAAGCGGCCGCAACAACCGCTCGCCCTTAACCTAACCGGTCAACCTTACTTCCTGTGAGCGCGTGGCAAGACCGGTTGAAAGCGCTCGCCGATTTTCCTAGACTGTGTGCGATTTGAGAATGAGCGCGTCGTTTTGAGGACGCGCGGTGATTTCCAGGCTGACGCGAATTTTTGAAAACGATTGATGGGCGGGGGCCACCACGATGAATTTGCAATGTGCATGTTTGCGCTTGGCGCTGCATTCGACGCCGCCTGCTCTGCCCGCCAAGACGCCGGAGCAAGAGCCGCGGAAGGTCGCCAACGACAATCAGCTGGCCTGGCCGTTCCTGCCGTTTCCGTTCGGCTGGTACGCGACGAACTGATGGTTGGAAAAGCGTAACGCCGCGCAAGCGGAATATCATCGCTTGGCGGCGTCCGTTAGGCATTGGGCGCTGAAATCCCCCAACACCTATATGTCTAGGGCGACGCCTAAAGGTTCGACAAAGTTTTATGATTTCCGCGCCTTCCGAGCCGCCCAATGCCTTGAAAAATCGCGCGGAAGTCGCGTTGCGCAGGGATTGAGCGTTGAGGGTTAGGAAGGCTTTGGCAGCTCCGGGCATCTGCATCGAACGCGCCTTGTCGGCTTGGCCTGGATCGCCGCGCTCGGCTGGAAACCGCGCTCGCCTGGATCGCCTGGCGCCTCGCCGAATGGCTGTTGTTCTCTGGTGCCGTTCCGACCCACCTCCGGACTGGTCGGGGCAGCTGGATTCGAACCAACGACCTGCAGTACCCAAAACTGCCGCGCTACCAGGCTGCGCTATACCCCGAATGTCCGGCGAGCCCCGTCGATACACGCTTCCCAAAGCGCCAGCAAGCCTTCCAAAGGCGCCAGCAAGCTTCCCAAAAGACCGTCAGGACGGGGGCAATGGCCCTGCCAATAGCCCCTTGCCCGCCTACTTGCTGCCGAACAGCGGGTGGCCGACGCGGTCGCCGGCGCGGATACCATATTTTTGCGCCGTCCCCGCCACCACCTCCAGAACGGCCCGCGCGGGCCCCCTGGATGAGATGATCGTTGTCGACATCGGCTCGGTATTTTCGGCGATGCGCAGGATGCGGCCGTCGGCGCGAATGAAGATCATGTCGAGCGAGACGTAGGTGTTCTTCATCCACATCGACACCTCCTGCTCGGGATTGAAGTCGAACAGCATGCCTTTGCCGTCCGCCAGTTCCTTGCGGTACATCAGGCCGGTCTGCTTCTCCTCCTCGGTGGTCGCGATCTCGACCGAGAACACCTGCACGCCGTTCCTGGTGACGATCTCGAGCGGCTGCAAGCTGGCGGCGCGGACGGGTGCGCTCGCGACGGCACAGCCGGCGATGACGAGGATGGCGGCAAGCCAGCCCTTCGCAACGGCGAAGACGGCCTTTCGATCGAAATTCATGGATGGCTCTCGAGGCGTGGGACTGGACCAGTCCTTACGTGGCGGTCGCCGGAAAAGCCAGAGGCGCGCCGGTCAGCCAGCGCGCCTCTGCTCACGATCGCGGGAATGAAATTAGTGGGACGAGACCGGCGATCCCGTCTCGGGATGGATCTCGGCCGCCATCATGCCCTTGGAGCCGGGCCCAAAGCGGACCAGGACATACTGGCCGGGCCGCAACTCGGTCATGCCGAAGCGGCGCAGCGTCTCCATGTGCACGAAGATGTCGGGCGTGCCCTCGCCGCAGGTCAGGAAGCCGAAACCGCGCAGCCGGTTGAACCATTTGACCTGAGCCCGTTCCAGCCCGCTGGTCGCGGTCACCGTGACATGGGTGCGCGGCGGCAGCATCTGCGCCGGATGGATCGCCGTGGATTCGTCCATCGAGACCACACGGAACGCCTGGTAGCCCTTGGCGCGCTGAATGCACTCGACGACGATGCGGGCGCCCTCGTAGGCGGTCTGGAAGCCGTCGCGCCTAAGCACGGTAACGTGCAGGAGCACGTCGGGCCAGCCATTGTCGGGAACGATGAAGCCGTAGCCCTTTGAGGCGTCGAACCATTTGATGACGCCGTGAACCTCGACGAGGTTGGCGCTGCTCTCACCAAGTCCCGTGAACGGACTGAGTGCGCTGTCGCGACCGCCACCGCCGTGTTCGCCCACCGCGGGAACTCCGACCTTCTTGGACTCAAATCCGTCCGACGACCCCATAACCCCGGACCCCACACATGCCATGCAACCCGCCTGAATGGCGGCGCCGAATCACGCGTCTTTAGAGAATCTTCTCAACTCGACGCGACGCGAATCTTTCGACTCAAAAGATAACACTCCCGGTTGCGACGCATAGACAAAAAAGAGATTCGGCGGAACCTATGAACAGCTTGCATAGCCGCGAATCAAATTGCTGCCTCAATTACCGACAAAGGGCCCGAGCGTTTCGCCGATGTCGTGGCGGATCACGAGGTCGGCGATGTCGTCCTGCTCGGTGGACTCGCGATTGACGATCACCAGACGTGCGCCTGATCTCTTCGCCATCATCGGAAAGCCCGCGGCCGGCCATACCACCAGCGAGGAACCGATCGCGATGAAGAGGTCGCAAGCTTGCGACAGCGCAGTCGCGCGCTGCATTTCGTCCTCCGGCATCATCTGGCCGAAGGAGATCGTGGCGGTCTTCACCGGCTCGTCGCACACGGTACAGTTGGGCGCGGCGCCCTCCTCGTCGAAGCGGCGCTTGACCCAATCAAGCGGATAGGCCTGACCGCATCCGATGCAGCGCGCATAGGTGGTGTTGCCGTGAAGTTCGATCACGTGGTCGCTCGCGACGCCTGAGGCCTGGTGCAGATTGTCGATGTTCTGGGTGATGATCGCGGGAACCTTTCCCGCACGATAGAGCGAGGCGAGCGCGCGATGGCCGCGGCCGGGCCGGGCCGCCGCAAAGACCTCCTCCATCGCGAAGCGCCGGCGCCAGGATTCGTCGCGCGCCTCCTGGCTGGCGACGAACTCGTCGAATGGAATCGGGCGGTTGCGGGTCCAAATTCCGCCCGGCGAGCGGAAGTCGGGGATGCCGCACTCGGTCGAGATGCCGGCGCCGGTGAACGGCACGATCCGTTTGGCTTCGGCGATCATGTCGCCGAGACGCTCGACGCCGCTGCGAAGATACGATGCAATCAACGCGGCCTCCCGTTTTGATTTGCCGATTGGCTTGGCCGATCGGTTTTGCCGATTTGTTTTTGCGCTAGCTGCAACATGCGCAAGCGACAAGATTGTTGACGCGGTTATCCACCGCGGCGCACGACGTGGTCGGCAATTTTTTCCGCCCCTCGCTTATCACAATCCTGCAATGCCTCCTCCCCATTGACGCCCCAATCAGAAGCGCCAATGCATGTGTTGACGCGACTCAACGTGATTGCGGCGGCAGTGCTTGAGTTCAGTAGGACACATACTCACGTGCAGAGGGGATTGAAATGACCGAGGACGAACAACGTAAAATCCGCGAACGCGAAGAGATCGCCGCCCGTGTCGCCGCCTTCCGTGCCACCCAGGAAAAATTCAAGCGCGAGCGTGACGAGTATTTCGTGTCGACGCTCGACAACGCGCGCAAGGTGGAGCGGCCCTCGCTCTGGCCGTAACGACACCACATCACCGAGCATGAAAAAAGCCCGGAGCGTTGCTCCGGGCTTTTCATTTGGTCAGCCGTTACCAGTGACGGTAATAATGGTGGCGGCGGTAGTACGGTCCATCGCCGTAGTAGGCGTACGGACCGGGGCCGTAAGCATAAGCGGGGCGGCCATAGTAGCCGTACCCCGGGCCGTAGCCGTAGCCGTAAGGATGGGACGCGGCGACGGCGCCCGCGGTGATGGCGCCGGCAGCGAGGCCGAATGCGAGGCCCGGACCGATGCCGCGGCCGCGCGCCTCGGCAGGCGCAGGCGCCGCGACCGCGGTCACGCCGACGGCCGCAACGGTAGCCAGAACTGCCAGTGTCTTCCTCATCATGAATCTCCTCCTTCGTATCTCGCATAGACAACGCCGGCGCGGTGAGATGGTTGCGCGCAAGGCTGTGGAACCGAGCTCGGATTAAATCCGCCACGCATGGAACAGGCGCGCGTTCCGCGAATTGCTTGTTCAAGTGCGGACGCCTCCGCCATCCGGTTGAGGCAACAGCACGAAGACCCCGTCAGCATCACCAATGCTGGCGGGGTTTTCAGTTTCACGGACAGCAAATTGGCAACGCAGCACAATTGCTGCCAGCGGGGAGCGTCCAGGAGGATAAAGTGCCGATATCCAGATTGCTGGCCCGTATCCGCAGGCTGGTTCCGAGATCGGGCGATCAGCATTACGACGAGATCGTCCGCAGTTTCGGTGTCGGCACGCTGCGCCCGCCGCCGACGCCGATGAGCGACGGCGAGTTGGCGCGGGCCATTGCCGAGTTCCTTAAGGAACACCCGTCGAGCGAGTCCGTAGGCGCCCTCGGCCGGCGGCTCGACCCCACCACCCCGCTTTGAGGCGCCGGTCCGTCTTGTCCGGGAACATGCGCTTCGCGCGCACGTTGGCGTAGCCTTCAAGGAGAAAAGAGGCCGACATGCCCGTTTGGCTCGAAGTCCTGCTCAACCTGTCCGGTTATGCCGGTTTCGTGGCGCTCGCCTCACATGGCACCGCGTGCCCAGGGAATTGCGCCGACCATCAGATCTCCGGCGACGACCGTTAATTCGTGTGAGGTGGCTGGCCCGCCGTGCGCATCAGCCTGTCGGCCTTGACCGCGACACGCGTGTCCTCGAGCTGTGGCCGCAGCGAGACGCTGATCACCACGAACGCCAGACAAAAGAGCGTGCCGACGATGGCGACGCGCCGGTAGGTGTGGCGGTCGCCTTGATAAAAGCTCGGTTGTGAAAAAGGTGTCATGAATTCGTTCTTGGCAAAATTGCTTGTTGGCCAAAGTCGCTTGTTGGCAAAGTCGTTTCCAGACGTCGCCAGACACACCTATCCCAAGCAGCGGCAAGCGCAACGCGATTGGGTTTTTAATCTAACCGAATAGGGTTATCGGCTTCGCGGCAAGCTTCCGTTAGGAGTTCGCCAAGCGCCTTCAGAACTCGGCGAGCCGTCTCAACCTCGCGCGAAGCCGAGGCTGCGGAGCTTGTGGCGATCCGCCGTCCGGCTTTGTTCCAGCTTCACCTGCCTTTCGTTCTCGAAGAACGAATCGGAATCGCAGAAATCGGCGCGAAGCAAGTCTTAACTCTTCGTTTGTGCGCAAGCGATCGCATCATCGCAAACGGTCGCGCGCTCACATCGCGTCATCGGATTTCGATCGCGGTTGCACCTGCGGCACCGACGGCCTGCCTTTGCGCAAGCGCGGATGCCGGTCGTACAAAAACACTTTTGCGATCTCGGCAAACATCTCGATAAACCAGCACGCATCCATGTCGCGTCTCCCTCGCCTGATCTCATAGCGAGGAGACGCCAACGGGACTGTGCCAAGCATCACGCCGGCTGGGTCAGAGAGGGCATGTCCCGCATCGACACAGAAGCCACGGCTTGTTCTGCATCCGACTCCACTTCGTTCGCAAAGAACGAATCGGAGTCGAGGAATCAGCGCAAAACGATTCCTAACGATCGGTGAAGGCAGGCGCGATTGCCTGTTATCGTCGACGTAGTGCGACGCTCATCACGCTGCGCGCTTCACCGTCTCCTTCCCCGACAGATCCTTCTCCGAAAAGCATTCGAGGATCTGGATGCGGAGTTCTTCCGCGGCCGGACCTTCGAGCTTCCTGAGCTGATTCCAGAGCCTGATCACTTCGCGTTGTTTCTCGACAGTCATGGGGACCTCCAACCAAATGGTCGCCGCCAAAAGAGATGCTTCACTAGAACAAACTAAGAACAGAAAGTCCAGCCCCTCCCGCGAAATTCGCCGGGCACATCGCCTTGAGCCTTCCGCGCGTCGGCGCGGTTGCTTTTTGGGTTTTCAACCTTAAGTTCGAGAACGCGGCCGGCGGCGCGGCGCTGAAATCCCATCGCAGCCAGCCAGGAAGGCCCCGTGCGAAAGCGCGGGGTTTTTCTTTTGGGGAACGCGCCATGGCCCTCCCCGTTAGTCATTCCGGAGCGAGGGACCGTGACCAGAAAATACTACGCCGTCGAGGTGGTGCGTCAGATCGAGGAGACCGTGGAAATCATGGTCGAGGCGCCGGATCAGACCGCCGCACATGATGCAGCGCTCGCGCATCTGAAGGCGCGCGGCTCCGAGTATCAGTGGCTCAATCCCAAATGCGATCTCGTCGTCTGGCGCGAGCGCCAGGTCGATACGCCGGCGATCGTCGACGTGTCCGTGTCCGTGTCGGCGGAGTAGCCGCCGGAACGAATTTTTTCGTCTCGCGTTGTCAAACCGAATTCAGTGGTGCTGGCGGCATGTCGCGACGCGGCCGACCAGCTTGAAGAGCCCCGGTCCCTAAGCCCGGGGTTTTTCTTTGAGGCCGCCATCCAAGCGATGGCCCGAACAGCAAAGCAGCCACCCGGGCGTTACGCCGGGTGGCTGCTTTGAGAACTGTCGACGCTCGCCTCTGTCCGCTCTTAGACCGGCAAAGTCAGACCGGCAGATTGTCGGTCATCCCGGGCGGGACTTCGCTTTGCTTGGTCCGCTCGGCGAGAAGCTCTTTTTCGGCCTCGTACCAGAAGGTGTCCATCGTGCCCGCGGGCTCGCCGGCCTCCTTCCAGAGGTGATAGGCGCGGTTTCGAATCTCTACTTCACTGAGACCAGTCATGTGATTTCTCCCTTTCGGAAGCAAAGCCTGACGACGCCCGAGAGTTCCCTAAGAGAGTTCCTTATTGGTTCAGCACAAGCAAGCGGTCATTGCAGCACTCCGCGGCAGCACTCCGCGAAAAAGAGGGTCCACAACGAAAACGCGAGCCCTTGGCGAGCCCTTAGACGGAGTCCTTGGCCACCTTCAGCGGCGAGGCCTTCACCGACTTGCTCGCCGGCTTCGCGGCGAACTGCATCGGCTCCTTGGTGAAGGGATTGACGCCCATGCGGGCTTCGGTCGCCGGCTTGTTCACAACCGACATCTTGACGAAGCCGGGAATGACGAACTCGCCGGACTCGTTGAGCTCCTTGTAGCCGACGGTTGCCATGTACTCGATGACCGACTTCACGTCGTTCTTCGACAGCTGCGTACCCTCGGCAATTGCATCGATCAACTGAGTCTTGGTCATCTTCGCCATGTCTGAATTTCCTTCTGTGCGCGCGAGCAGGCTTTGCTCAGGACGCGGTCCAACCGCGCAACGCGCTTCTGATTCATGCCAACTTTCATGAAGTGACGGGGCTTAGAACCCATCGACGCCCAAAACGCAAGCAGGGGGTTCTGGGGGAGCCCGGACGCCCCGGCAAAGATGCCGCAGCTTGCGCCGTTTCCGCGTTGAACCATTTTCTTCCTGAGGCGTCTAACTCTTTGAAGTCCCCAAGCTTCACCCCCATCAGAGAGCCCCGCTTCCCCCAGGCGGGGCTTTCGCCTTTTCTGGGGGACCCGGCCGCGCAATGCCGATCAGGCTGGCCCCCAGGTCTGCGCCTGGGGCCGCGCGGGTGACCGTCACAAGGCAGGTTCTCTTTTCAGGTCATCTCCTGCATAATGCGGCATGGCAAAAACAAAAGTGACCTTCAAAACCGTCCGCATTGCAGACAACGACTGGAAAATCCTGGCGGATTACCCGGACAGCGAACAGCGCGAAATCAAGGGCTTCACCAGCAAGGCAGATGCCGACGACTGGATCAACGGCGACCGCAAGATCGCGTGGCTCCGATCCCAGGGATACGCCAAGTAAAGCGCGCATAAAGTCACGCGCGCATCGTGTGACGCCCTTAGGGGTATGAGGCGCGCTTCGTCCCTCCCCGTTCCAGATGTTCTTTCCGTGCCGGCGCATTGCCGAGCAGGCGGCAATGCCCGCTTGTCTATCGCCTCGCGGGGGGCGCCCGGTCGAGAAACCTGTTGCCGGGCATGCGCCGTTGAGACTTCGGTAACCTAACCCCTCCAAGCTCCTCTCAGTATCGTTGCGTTGGAGTACCCACAGTGCTGGATTTTAACGAGCTGCGTGAACTCGCGGCCGATGTTCGCGTGTTCGTCGAAATTGCCGAAGACAAGGCCGAAGCGCTGCGCGCCGTCATCACGGCCTATGACGTGGTGCTCGCGATCTTCCCGTCCGGAGAGGGCATGGGCCTCCACGTCATCAAGGGCGGCGAGATCCTGGACCAGATTGCAAAATCACGAACCCATGCGAGCTACAGCCACACCGCCATCGCGGTTCCAGACCTGGAGCATGCGGAAGTGCTCAAGCACTTGACGGGTCCGGCCGACCAGCGGATTGCGGCTTAGAGCGCTTTCAAGCGAAGTCGATAGCGGTTCGCGCGCAGACGAGAATTTTTGCACTCTGGAACGCCCTGTTTTAGGAACAGGGCTTCTGCGCTCCCGTTGGCTTACTCAACCAACCAGGAGTTTGAGATGAAGAAGTTCATCATTGCGACCGCCGCCCTCGGCCTCATGTGCGGCTCTGCCTTTGCCCAGACCCAGACCGGCCCCGCCGCGCAGTCGGACAACATGCAGAAGCCCGGCATGAACAACACGGACAAGGGCACGATGACGAGGGGCACGACGGGCATGAGCCATGACGGCACGAGCAAGGGCGGAATGGTGAGGCCCGACGCCTCCGGCCAGGGCGGCTCCGGCCCCGGCAGCGACCAGGGCGGCACCAAGACTCGCAGCAACATGAAGTAAGCCGGTTTCCTATATCGCTTGCCTCTTGGCCGCGTCGCTTTCCAAAAGGCGGCGCGGCCATTTCATAACGGCTCCCGATGGAAACCTGTCGCCCGAAGCCGCGTTGTCCAACGCACTGCCGGGTGACAACCGGACGCAATGGGGATGTTGGACGCGGCGCATTTTTCCGGTTTCTGCCCGCGACATCAACGCATCGGTACGCGCTGACAACTAACCTGTTCCCGGCAAGTGCACTCTTACAAAGTGTACCCTTACAAAGTGCACCCTCAATACTGCACTCCTCACATAGGTGCGCGCACCGGAACGGTCAGGTCTCGCGCGAGTTGACCTATTACCAGGACAAGGAGATCGTCATGAGCGTTGAAGGTAAAGTGAAGGAAGGCGCCGGGTTCATCAAGGAAGAGATGAACGAACACGGCAAGTCCCCTGAGAGCCAGAAGAAAGCCCAGGAAGGTCGCGACTTGCGCAATGAAGGCCGGATCGAAGATGGCAAGCCGCCGAAGACGACGAAGCCCGGCACCGGTCACTAGACCGCGTTTCGAAAACCCCGTTTGCTAAAACCGCCGCTGGTCATGTCAGGGGCGGTTTTTCACGTTCATGACCAGGCGATATGTGACCATGCGATCTTTCGGTGGTGCGATCCTCCAACGACAGCGGACGTCTCGAACCATGCAGCGCGATGCTGGTAGAACGCTCCGGCTGTTGTATGGTCGGACGTTTCTTACGAGGGGCTGATGAAGATTGCCATTGTTGTCGCCGGCGTGATCGTTGTTGCCGCGGCCGTTCTCGTGGCGGTCCAGCCGAGCTTTCTGAAGCCTGCGTCACTGGCACTCGTGCAGAAGTCCGACATCCTCGGCTTTTCGCCCGGCATGACATTCGACGAGACCAACAAGCTCATCACGCAACGTCGCTACCGCTGCCGTCAGCTTCGCGATTCCTACGTCCTCGAATGCGCAGTCGACGGCGCCAAGGTCACGATCTTTGCCGACGACGTCGACCCCAAGAATCCGGACCCCAAACATCCCATCTGGCGCGTCAACGCGGAGTTGAGCAATCCGGGCCCCCAAGACGCTGCCGTCAAATCGATATCCGACCAGTTCAACGCCCAGCCAACCGGGGATGCCCGCGAGGGATGGATATGGACCGTCGGTCGTGGGCTGAAGCTGAGCTACGACGGCGCCGCCTTGAAGCTGGTGGACGAGGCAGAGGAAATCAGGCGGGGCAAGCAGGAAGCAAAGCGCTAGGGAGTGCTCCTGTGGTCGTGCCTTGGAGGAAGGGCACAGCAATCAATCCGCCTCAGATGCATGCCTCACCCTAACGCATCCGACACCCATTCTATCGCATCCGCGCAACTGTTCCTTAATGGGTTTCTCGCCTAAATTGCACTATTCTGGAATGAACGTGGCGAGGCTTGGTGCGAATCTTCGCGGGTGTACAGGCGATGCGCGGCGTCGCTGCGCTGTCGGTGGTCTGCGGACACGCGATCAGTGCGCGACCCGACATGGTCGGGCCGGAGCTTGCCGAGGGTGCGCTGACGATACTTGCGAGCGGCGTCGACATCTTTTTCGTGATCTCCGGCTTCATCATCGCGACCACCGCGACGGCACAACACAACCCGCTGGATTTCGCTTTCAGACGGGCCCTCAGAATTTTCCCGCTCTATTGGCTGGTGTTGCTGGCGGCGTTTGTCAGCTCCTCCTGGATCGCGCTGGCGCCGGGCGACCGCCCCGCTCTCGATCTCGGAACCATCTTCGCATGGACCTATCCGAACTGGTACCTTGGCCCAGCCTGGTCGCTGGCTTTCGAACTGCACTTCTACGTCGCCGTCGCCATCGTCCTGGCGATCAAGCCGGACCGGCTGTTCGAGATCTTGTTCGCTGGATTCGCCCTGGTCATTCTTGCCCTCGTCTTCGGCCTGGAGGCCGGGATCTACTTTCATCCGCTGGTGCTGGAATTCGGTGCCGGCGTTGTCATCGCCTATCTCCAGAGAAGCCGACGATTGCGCTTTTCGCGCCACTTCCCCGCCGTTTCCGCGGGCCTGTTCGTGGCCGGGTGGTACTGGATTTTCGTGCGCGGCGCGGCCGACCCGCAATTCGCGCGCGTCCTGACCTATGGCCTCGGCGCGGGATTGCTGATCCATGCTGTGGTCGCTGTCGAGATCGAGGGGCGATCCTTCTCACCGGTCCTGCAATGGCTCGGCAAGATCTCGTACGCGTTGTATATCGTCCATTATCTGGTGGTGAAATGGATCGCCAGCTTCGACGGACTGTGGCTTCTGTCGACCGTCGGGACAATCATCGCGGGCATCCTGCTCTCCATCGGTCTCGCCGCCGCCTTGCACGTCGCCGTTGAGGCACCGATCCTCGATTGGGGGCGCAAGCTAAGTCTGATGCGCAGACGCCGATCGCTGCCGGCCGTTCCGTGATCATCTCCCGACCCTGAATCCGGGCAAGTGCGGCCCTGGCTGCGTCATGGGCCACGAACAAATAAGGAACAAAAAACATCAGTCGGCATTGAGCCTGAAAAGGAGAGATCGCCGTGACCGACAACAAGATGGCTGGCAACACCGCAGGCAACACCCAAAAGGACCCGAAGGATTGGGTCTCCGGGGACGACCCGATGACCGGCGCCCAGGAATCCTATCTCAAGACCCTCGCCGAGCAGGCCCACAAGCCCCTCCCCAAGGAGGATCTGACCAAGGCAGAGGCGTCAGAGCTGATCGACACGATGCGGCAGAAAGCCGGGCTCGAGAAGTAAACGGCGCTGCATTTCGAAACCCGAAAGATGGGCGGCGGCTGACAGGGAGGCCGCCCGTCGCCAAGCGCCAATTTGTACCAATCATCGCCGGCGAGCGCGGTCCTCTGCGGCAGGTTCGCGGCCAGACAGCTAATCGCTTTCGACGACCCTCACAGCCAGCTCAGCGACCGCACGCCGGCCGGCCGCGACGAGGCCGTCGATCTCGCGTGTCTCGTGCTTGGCGCAGTGGATGATCCGTTCGGCGACATACCGGCGCGCGGTGTAGGCTTCCATCACCTCAGGCATCATCTCGCTGACGCGCTCCAGCGCCCTGTCCATGTGCGACAGCGTTCGTTCGTTGAACTCCTCCAGAAGCAACATCACCTGTCCTCAAACTCATAATGAATACGGCTAGTCGTGTTGGCGGGCGGACGCCGATCGAGGCATGCACGCTCCGTCCCGCGAGACGGGAGAGCCTGACTCCACCGATGATCTGAAGTGCCGCCAATACTGGAAAATTGCAGGCGTTCGGCCAACGCGGCATTCACAAACGTTAAGCGTGATGCGTTTCGTTGGCACCTGCGGCGTCAGTGCACTATCCCGTAAGGTAGCCGTCGGTGCTCGCGAACAGCACCGCAATCACGCAGTTAACTGCGTGTCACCGTAATGCGTAATTCCCGACGCATAGGCCAAGATCTGACCCCACGGTCATTGCCAGATCACTTCGGCAGACCGCGAATTGCCAGCTTGACGACTGTAAGGACAACGAAGGCGGGCGCGCCGTAAACGATTGCATTCACGGCCCAAGTGATGGCGACGCCCAGGAAAACGGAACTGCCAACCGCTCCCCAGAAAAGGTAGGCTGCGGATATGCCCGGCATCTCCCATGCCATCACAGCGATGGAGTAGTCGGTGAGCTGCTCCATGACGAGCAGCACCGTCGAGACGAGCGCCCCGATTGCCAGTGCGACGATGAGAACGGATTTCATTGTGTTCAAGGGCCCAACAGCCCCATCAAGATCGGAATCATAAAATAAGCTGCCAAGCCGAGGAGGCCCCCTACGGCAAGCTTCACCCAACGCCGTTGGATTTTCGGCTCGAGCCATGTCGCCAGTTTGACCCAGAGCGCATACGCCCATCCAGCAACAATCGAGCGGATCAGTGCAAACAGAAGCTCACCTAGGATATTGGCCATGTCCGTTAGTCGCGTCATTGCCGCGAGGAGTTCATCTGCGAGCGGCTACACAAGCCTATCCACCCGTGAGTGAGGTGGCCAATTCTGCGGTTGCGTCACCGTTCTGACCGCCCGGTTCGCGCTGTGGGGAGCATCGCGTGAAGGGGCTCGTGGTCTAGCGCTTGAGCACTGCCATCGCAATTCATGCCCTTAGTTCGCACGCTCGGCGCGGCGTCGTGACTGCTGACATCAGGGTGGCAGCAGCGGTGTGCGACGAGCCCCGCGATGCCGCTCAAATCTGCGGTCAACCAAAGGACATGCCATGAAGTTCGCCTCCACTCGCCTGATCGCCACCGACATCAAAAGCATGGTTTCGTTCTACGAAATGATCACCGGAGTTTCCGCCGAATGGCTCGCGCCGGTGTTCGCCAAGATCGTGACGCCGGGCGCCAACCTGGCAATCGGCGCAGCCGAGACGGTCGCGCTCTGGAAAGAAAACAGTGCCGAGCCCGGCGCCAATCGGACCGCCGTGATCGAGTTTCAGGTTGAGGACATCGATGCGGATTATGAGCGCCTGAAAGACAAGGTCACGCTGGTGCACGAGCTGAAAACGATGCCATGGGGCAACAGGACGTTCCAGTTTCGTGACCCCGAAGGCACCGCAGTATCGCTCTTCACGCCGCCGGCCGAGCAGGCCGGAAAGCGCCTCGCGACGCAATAGGCTGCGGCAGCAGACCGCCCCGCACACACTGCCAATGGCGCGTGTGCGCCACTGGATTTGCGGTGAAAGTGCATTGAAATTTCGCCGGCTGATTTACTTCATCAGCCGGCTTCGCCCTCATGCACATGTGCACCCGCCCCCTGCCCCTCCTCGGATTTTCCTGCTATCTCCTACTCCCCTCGGCTCGGCTCGGCCGAACCAAAAACCCTCCATCCACCCAGGGAGCAACAACCATGCGATACCTCCACACCATGCTGCGCGTGCGCAATCTCGATGTCGCGCTGAAGTTTTACCAGGATGCGCTGGGGCTGAAGGAGGTGCGGCGGATCGAGAACGACAAGGGGCGTTTCACGCTGGTGTTCCTGTGCTCGTCGGACGATCTCGAGGCGCTGAAGAAGCAGCCGCAGACGCGCGGCGCGCCGCTGGTCGAGCTCACCTGGAATTGGGACGAGGAGAAGTACGGCGAGGACCGCTTCTTCGGCCATCTCGCCTATGAGGTCGACGACATCTACGCCACTTGCGAGAAGCTGCAGAAGGCCGGCGTCACCATCAACCGGCCGCCGCGCGACGGCAACATGGCCTTCGTCCGCTCGCCCGATCTGCACTCGATCGAGATCTTGCAGAAGGGCGATCCGAAGCCGCCGCAGGAGCCGTGGTCGTCGATGCCCAACATCGGCCATTGGTAGAGCCTTTCCGCGGGAACCAGCCCCTGCCCTAAGCGTTCTCTCTTCGACAATGCAATTGGAGGAGGACACGATGGGACGCGGAATTTTGTTGTGGATGCTGGGTGTGCCGATCCCGGTGATCATTTTGCTGTGGCTGTTCTTCGGCCGCTGATCGCCTGACCAGCTTGACCTTGCAATGAAAGCTCCGCCTCGGGCGGAGCTTTTTGCATGCGGCCCTTTTGCATGAGAGGATCGGCGCAATCGCGCGTCGCTCGCCGCAGTGAATTCCGCTATTACCCGCGCCGAAAGAAACGCCTGGGGAGGATGACGTGCCGGACCAAAAGCTGACGATCTGGGGCCGCGCCAATTCGGTCAACGTGCAGAAGGTGCTGTGGTGCCTCGCCGAGCTCAGCCTGGCTTACGAGCGCATCGACGCCGGCATGGCTTTCGGCAAGACCCGCGAGGCCGACTATCTCGCGATGAACCCCAATGCGCGGATCCCGACGCTGGTCGAGGGCGATTTCACGCTGTGGGAATCCAATTCGATCATGCGCTATCTCTGCCTCGCGCACGGGCGCGGCACGCAAATCTATCCCGAGGCGCCGAAGCTGCGCGCCAGCGTTGACCGCTGGCTCGACTGGACGCTGTCGATGGTGCAGCCGGTCGACCGCCCGGTGTTCTGGGGCCTCGTGCGCACGCCGCCCGCCGAGCGCGACATGATCCAGTTGCAGAAGGATGCGGATGCCGCCGCCGAGGTCTGGGCCATCGCCGACCGTCTGCTCTCCACGCGTCCGTTCATGGACGGCGATGCGTTCACCCTCGCCGATATCGCGATCGGCGCCTATGCGCGGCGCTGGCTCGGCGTCGAGGGCATCACCCGGCCCGCGCAGCCGCATCTGACGCGCTGGCTCGCCGATCTCGGCAAACGGCCCGGTTTTGCGCAATTTGTGGCACCGCCGATGTCGTGAGCGGTGATGCGGCTTAACCCTCGTTGAGAGCACGATGAATCGGCACTTCGCCGCGTGCCGCCAAGAGGTGGCGGCTACTGTGCATGGGGTTGTTTTCGCGTTTTTTTGTTTAGGGCCAACCGCGCTCGAAAAGCAGCACGCAGAAAATCAGCACGAGCGTCACGGCCGCGGTGGCGAGCCGCGCGGTCCAGCTCAGGCCGCGGCCGATCCACCACAGCAGCGCGCAATACATCACGAACGGGACGATGATTTCGGGCCGCATGATATCCGGTGGCATCGAGGTCAGCGCCTGATCGCGGTCTCGACGCTGATCGAGCCGCCGATCTTGACGCAGGTGCCGGTGCTCTCGACCAGATGGAAGCCGCGGCCATAGGCGGCGCAGGAGCCCGCTTTCGCGCTCCCGCCGGCACCCTTGAGCGGCAAGGCCTTGCCGGCCTGTGGACGCTCCGCAGGCGGCAGACGCAAGGCTTCCGCCGCGGCCGCGGACATGGTCAGCAACGAGATCAGGATGAGGAGCGGCGCACGCATGCGGGCCGTTCTAACCCGAACCGGCGCCTTGCGCCATCGAGGTCACTTTGCCCGGGGTCAGATGAACTTGATGCCGGCCGATTTGCCGCGGCGCCAAACCACCTGGCAGCTCCGCCCGGTCCGCGCATCGCGCGCGAACGCCATCCGGATCACGCCCGGGAGCTGGCTCGCATCCTCGTCCAGCGTGATCTTGGCGCCCGTGGCGGAGATGTCCTGGACCAGGCATTGCCGCGCCGCGAATCCGCCCTCGAGCGTGATCCAGGCATGCTGCGACAGCGACTTGCGGGCTGCGCGCTTCTTGGGCGGTGGCATCGGCTCAAATTCTCCCAGTCCAGCGCTAGCTCAGGGAACCTAAGAAACCGTTGAATTCGCCCCCGAATGATCCGGGGAGGATGCTATCCACCGGCGCCAAAAGACCGTTCCCGAACGGCTTGCCCAGGGCGCCAAAGGCCATTATAGGTTCGCCCGCTGCAGCCGCCGGGCATGACTCGGGCGGCCAGCGGCCGTGCCGCGAAAAGCGGCGGGGCCCTGGGTTTGCTCCCTTCGTCTATCGGTTAGGACGCCACCCTTTCACGGTGGAGAGAGCGGTTCGATTCCGCTAGGGAGCGCCATTATCCGGGCGTTTTGGATGACGCGGCGATATCTGCTGCCCCCGCATGAACCTCCCTGCCCCTCGGCTCCGACCAATGTCCAGATGGAACCGGATGCAGGCCCATGGCGCAGCATAAATCTCCCTCGGACGACCAGGCCGGAATTGCTTCGCCGGCGCCGCCGCCATGGATCCACCGCACGGCAGCCTACGCGCCGGAGCGCCGCGCTAGAATGCTCGAGCACATGGCGCGCGCCAGGTCGCTGCCTCGGGCCACGGCTGCACCGGAGCCGTCGCAGGCGGCCGGCACGACAATCGTCAGTGATGCTTTCGGCTACGCCGTCCTGTTCGGCATGGTCGCGCTCCTGTTTCAGTCGCGCGTCCCGCTCTACCTCGGCGCCTTCCTCTTCTTCACCGATGGCGAGCGCATCGAACTCGCTCTTGGAAAGATCGGCATCCGTCTCGAGCCCGGCACGATCGGGCCCGACATCATCAAGGGCTTCGTATCGCTGTTCGGATGGTTCGCGCTGCTGGCATCGCTGAAGGCGTCCGCTCCCGCGTGGCTCGCGGCATGGATGCTGCCGGATGCATCATGGTCCTTCCTCGCCGGCATCGCTCTCTTGTTCGTCATCGTCGAAGCATTCGCAACGCGCGCGATGCGGCATGCATTGCCGTGGTTCGGATTTGAGCGCGGACCCGGCAGCCAGACCTGCGCGACGATCAAGCTCGTCATGGCCATTGGCGTGCTGGCGCTGCTGGTGCTGCTCGGATGACGCAATCGTGAGATCGCGGGCCTGCTAATCGCGGCGCTATGCCGCCCATCCCGACCCGCGCGTTTACCAAAAATTTACCCCTGCTCGTGAGCGCCGGTATCATTTGCTTAGAATTTGATTGCTACCGTGGAATTACGGAAAACCTCCGCAACACGATTGGCGCCCATGTCCGTCGCAGAGTTCCTCAGACAGCGTGCCGTGCAAGTCACCGTGAGCGGCAGCTACTCTCTGCCGCGCTGGTACGATTGCGAGGGCAAGCTGCGCACCTTCGCGTGCCGCACCAGCCGCGTCTCACCGTTCCGCATGATGGTCGACGTTCCCGTGGTCGGAAAGGTCGGCGAGCGCGTGACCTCATACTTCCAAGATTTTGGCGAATTCCAGTGCACCATCAGCGCGACGCTGAAATCGGGATTCCTGATGGAACTCGACATGACGCGGGCCCGGCGCGCCTGGATGTCGGAAAAGCTGACCTGGCTCGAGAAGAAGCAGAAGGACGCCAGCGTCCAGGAGCTGCGGAATGACGCGCGCTTCGTGCCGCAGGTCGCGCACACCTTCCTGACGCTCGCCGACGGCAGCACCCATGCCTGCTTCATCATCGACGTCTCCACGGCCGGTGTCGCGATATCCTGCGAGTACGATCCGCCAGTGGGAACTCCGCTTGCGGTCGGCGCTTGCGTCGGGCGCGTGATCCGCAAATTCGAAAACGGGTTCGCGGTCAAATTCGCGGAAAAGCAGTCGCGGGATGACGTCGTCCGGCTGATCGTCCGCACGCCCATGCTGCAATCGGCCTGATCCTCGCGCCGCGCCGCCCTATCGCAGCCCCATTCCGGGGTCAGCTTTTGAAGGTCCGCGGCTCTTGCCGGGCATCATCTGCAGACTTGCGATCGGGGGACCGAATGGCAGTCGAAAAGATCACGGTCGAAAAGATCACCTGGGACAGGGTCGGCCGGGTCACCGAGCCCGGACGCTACATGTACACCTTCGGCTGGCTCACCATCACCGCCGGCGATCTCGACATCTGGAAGCAATACCCGCAGGCCGCGTTCACGCTGATGGCGCAGCATTCCGAGCCGGACGCGTCCATCGGCGAGGAATTCCATCTCGGCGCCTTCGACGTCGCGCCCGACGCACCGCCGCCGTTCACCACGCATTGAGTCAAAGCGGGCTTGGGAGCGGCGGCCCTTGCAGATAGCACAGGCCGCGGCGGGAACGCGTGGCACGGGCGTTGCTTTATCATTGCCATGACTCCCATCCCCACTCATATCTCTGCCGTCGACCAGGCCTTTCTGCTGTTGCTCATCGTGCTCTGTCTCGGCACGTGCCTCATACGCGCCTTTTGGGAGCTGGAGCAGATCCGGGCACACCGGATCTCGTCACCCTCTCGTGCGACGAAGCGTGACTAGGCCGGCTTGCCAAGCCATGCCTCGCCCGGAGGGGCTATCCCGGTTCTGGACTTGCCGCGGCGACACGTTCATCGTGAATCGAAGAAACCTGCACATTGCCTTGATCTAACTTACCAATCACGATCTGACGACGGGCGCGCGACCGTTGTCAGGGATGACGAGGTGGTTCTGTCATGCGATTGATTGCACTCCATATTCTACACTTCGGCGACCGTCTTGATGAACCCAGGCTGTCACGCTTGTTAAGAGACGCGACAGCAAGCGCATGACAGAAGGTCGCATCGGACGATGTGGATAAGCGGATCAAGGGAACCTATTTTCGGCGCCGATGTACCTGATTGAAGCGTTACCCACCGTCATCGGAACGGCCGCCATTGCCCCGGCGCTGCTGATGCTGTGGCTTGTCATCGCCGCCGAGGAACGCCCGGGACCGCCGGCCCAGGTCTGGACCGCGTTCCTGCTCGGCGCGGCCAGCATTTCGCTGCTGGGCCTGGCCCGCGCCCCTTTCGCCAAAATGGTCGCGGCCCCGGACAACCCCTGGGCGGCGCTGGCCATGCATTCGATCTTCGGCGTCGCGCTGCCCGAGGAAGCGGTCAAGGTGATCGCCATCGTGCTGGTCGCCTCGACCAAGCGGCGGACCTTCGCCAATCCGATGGACACCGTGGTCTATGGCGCCGCGGTCGGCCTGGGCTTCGCCGCCTACGAGAACCTCGCCTATCTCGTCCAGCACGCCGAAATGTGGCGCTCGCTGGCCGCCTTGCGCAGCGTGCTGACGGTGCCGTTCCACGGCGCGCTTGGCATCATCGCCGGCGCCTATCTGACCATCGCGCGCGCCGGCACGGCGCTGGGTGCGAACCGCCATCATCGCGACTGGGCCCGTCTCTCCAGCCGCCTGCTGATCTTCGCAGGCCCGCTCGCCCTGCATTCGGCCTTCGACTTCCCGCTGCTCACACTCCAGCGCATGCCGGATCTGGATCCGACGCTGCGGATGTGGTTGGGCGGCGCGAGCCTGCTGATCGGCTTCAGCTCGATCGCCTTCGCCGTCCGACTGGTACGGCGCGTCGCGCGCCATCATGCACCCCGAACCGACGTCGCGCGGGAGCGCCTCAGCCAGCTCCGCCGGATGTGGGCGCTGCTGCTGGCCGGTGGCGGCGTCGGGTTTCTCGGGCTCGCCTTCGTGCTGACCTCGATCCATCACTGGCTCATCAACCCCGAGCGCAATCTGACGCTGGCCCTGATCCCGATCGGCCTGGTCTCGATCCTGCTCGGCCTCGCACTTCTGATCGTCACGACCGCGATCTATGTTCTCGGCCGCAACCGCATCCGCACCAGCGGCGAAGGTTTTTCGTCGGCGCACGGCGGCGGCTGAGCCGCGGGGTGGCGAGCGCGGTGCGCACGTACTAGACTAGATCGAGCACACACGTCTCGATCCGGAGCCCGCCCATGACATCGCCTGAGGATCTTTCCCGGCTGCAATCCGCCATGAGCCGGACGGTCAAGGCGCATTGGAAGGCCTTCCTGTTCGAAGGGATCCTGCTTTCCGTGCTCGGCGTTGCCGCGCTGATCCTGCCGCCGCTCGCAAGCCTTGCGATTGCGATCTTCCTCGGCTGGATGTTCTTGATCAGCGGCATCGGCGGATTGATCGCGACCTATTGGGCGCGCAGCACGCCGGGCTTCTGGTGGTCGCTGATCTCGGCCGCGCTCGCCGTGCTCGCAGGCATGCTGCTGCTGGCGCGGCCGATGCAGGCCGTGCTGACGCTGACCATCGTGCTCGGCGCCTATTTCCTCGCCGAGGGCGTCGCCACCATCATGTACGCACTGGAGCATCGTCGCGAGCCGGGCGGCCGCTGGTCGTGGCTCCTGATCTCGGGCCTCGTCGACATCGCGATCTCGTTCATGGTGATCACGGGATTGCCGAGCTCGGCGGAATGGGCGATCGGCATCCTCGTCGGGATCAACCTGCTGTTCGGCGGCGCCACGCTGATCGGCATGGCGCTGGCGGCACGCAAAAGCAACAGTTGAGGCGCCCCGTGGCCGTCACGTCCATTCGGGGGGTGACAAGCCGCCGACCCCGCGCTATATGACTGGCCATGATAACCGCCACCATCAGCTTTTATTGGTATTTTAGCTACGACAGCTCGCTGGCGGTGGGAGGATCACGCTCAATCTGACAAATTGCAGCATCTAGTCCGAACAGCCGCCAGACTTGGCGGCTTTTTTATTGGCCGGCAGGTTCTCAAAATGACAGGAGCCCGCCGTGCTGAGCACGACCGACGATCTTCGTATCCGCGAACTGAAAGAGCTGAGCACGCCCGAAGAGGTGATGCGGGAAGTCCCGCGCACGCTCACGGCGACGCGCGTGGTGATGGCGGCACGCAACGCCATCCATGCGATCCTCAATGGCCAGGACGACCGGCTTCTGGTCGTGGTCGGCCCCTGCTCGGTGCATGATCCCAGGGCCGCGCTCGACTACGCCGAGCGCCTCGCGAGCTTGCGCGAAGAGCTTGCCGACCAGCTCGAGATCGTGATGCGGGTCTATTTCGAGAAGCCGCGGACCACGGTCGGCTGGAAGGGCCTGATCAACGATCCTGATCTGGACGGCAGCTTCGACATCAACAAGGGCCTGCGGCTGGCGCGCAACGTGCTCTCGGCGGTGAATAATCTCGGCCTGCCCGCCGGCACCGAATTCCTCGACATGACCACGCCGCAATACATTGCGGACCTCGTGTCCTGGGCCGCGATCGGCGCGCGCACGACCGAAAGCCAGATACATCGCGAGCTGGCCTCGGGGCTGTCCTGCCCGGTCGGGTTCAAGAACGGCACCGACGGGAATGTGCGCATCGCGGCGGACGCGGTGAAGTCGGCCTCGAATCCGCATCATTTCATGGCGGTGACCAAGCTCGGCCGCTCGGCGATCGCCTCAACCGCGGGCAACGAGGATTGTCACATCATCCTGCGCGGCGGCAGCACGCCGAATTACGATGCGGCGAGCGTCGCAGCGGCCTGCAACGATCTGGCGAAAGCGAGCGTCGCACCGCTCGTGATGGTCGATGCGAGCCACGCCAATTCGAGCAAGAAGCCGGAAAACCAGCCGCTCGTGACGGCCGACATCGCCCGGCAGATTTCCGGCGGCGAGAACCGCATCATGGGGGTGATGGTCGAAAGCAATCTGGTCGCCGGGCGCCAGGACGTGGTGCCGGGCAAGCCGCTCACCTATGGCCAGAGCATCACGGACGGATGCATCGACTGGGCGACCACGGCAACCGTGCTCAAGCAGCTCGCTGACGCGGTCGAGATCCGGCGCAACACCAAGCGCGCTGGGCTGCACGAGCGCTCCGCCTGACCGAGCGATTGCGGGCGGGGTGAGGCTGTCGCACCCTGCCCGCCGCTCCGGCGCCTAGCAGCCGCGGCAGATGCTCTTGATCTTCTTGTCGAGCGCCTGATTTTCCTTGCTGAGGGGATCGTTCGGATCGCTCAGGTTCTTCTCGTTCGGCACGTCGCCGACGCGCGGCTGCCGATGACCGACGGGTGCAGGCGGCAAAGAACCCGCCGATTGTCCCGAGGTCGTCGATCCCTTGCTTCCCGTCTGCGCGAAGCCGGCGCTGCCGAACACCGTCAGAAGCGACAGTGCCAAAATGATGCTTCTCATTTTACCTCTCCATTTCTCAAGCCGGCATCTTCAGGTCTCGGGCGGATAGACATGAATGTCGCCGCAATAATCCACGATACGATAGCGCGTTTCCGATGCCGCATCACCCGCATCAGGTGCGGTATTTTGCATCGGCAACACGTAATTCGGTCCCACCGGCGACTTGCCCGCGCCGCCGGGAATGTCGATGACATAGTCGGGCTGACACATTCCGGACACCCTTCCGCGCAGCTGCCGCATCAAATCCTGCCCCTCGGCGAGCGTCGTTCGCAGATGCGCCGTGCCGGGCGCGAGATCACCGTGGTGCAGATAATAGGGCTTGATCCGGCATTCGACGAAAGCTCGCATCAAATCCGACAGAGCGGCCAAATTGTCATTGACGCCGCGCAAAAGCACGGACTGGCTGACCATGGGGATTCCGGCACCGACCAGCCGCGCGCAGGCGGCACGCGCCGGCCCTGTCAGTTCGCGCGCATGGTTGGCATGCAGCGCCACCCAGGTGGTGGCGCCTTCGGCCTTGAGCGCCGCGACCATCTCGTCACTGATGCGCGCGGGATCGGCCACCGGCACGCGGGTATGAAGGCGGATGATCTTGACGTGATCGATGCCGGCAAGGTCCGCCATGATCTCGCTCACCCGCCGCGGCGACAACATCAGGGGATCGCCCCCGGTCAGGATCACCTCCCAGATCTCGCCGTGCGAGCGGATGTAGTCGATCGCCGCGCGATAGGCGGCGTCCGAGAGCGCGTTCTCCTTGCCGGGTCCGACCATCTCGCGGCGGAAGCAGAAGCGGCAGTAGACTGCACAGACGTGAACGAGCTTGAACAGCACGCGGTCGGGATAGCGATGCACGATTCCGGGAACCGGCGAGTGCGGATGATCGCCGATTGGATCTGCGTTCTCGCCCGGTTGCATCGCCAGCTCCGCGGCCGTCGGAACGAATTGCCGCGCGATGGGATCGTCGGGATCGGACCTGTCGATCAGATCGACCAGCGCGGGGGTGATCGCAACTGCGTAACGCGCGGCAACACGTTCGAGCGCCGGCAGCGCTTCGGCTGATACCAGCTGCTCGGCCACAAGTTCGGCCGGCTCGCGCAATGTGCGCGCAAGATTGCTCTTCATCATGTCTCGCTTAACGTTTCATTTGCAGGCGGCGTCCAGACCACCTGATCAATTCGCGATGCGCCGCTCGCCAGCATCACCAGCCGGTCGAAGCCGAGCGCGACGCCGCTTGCCTCCGGCATGGCCGCGACCGCGTCCAGAAAGTCCTCGTCCAGCGGATAGGCTTCGCCGTAGCGGCGTTGCTTCTCCGCCATGGATTGCGTGAAGCGCTTGCGCTGCTCCTCGGCGTCCGTCAGTTCGCCAAAGCCGTTGGCGAGCTCGACACCGCAGGCATAGACCTCGAACCGTTCGGCAACGCGAGGATCGCCCGCCTTCAAGCGCGCCAGTGCCGCCTCTGGAGATGGGTATTCGAACAGAATGGTCAAACGCCCATGCCCCAGATGCGGCTCGACATGCTCCACCAGGACCTTGCTGAAGATGTCGGACCAGGTGTCATCCTCGGCGACGCGGACCTTGCCGGCAGCGGCCCGGGCGAGCGAGGCGCGGTCGCCCTCGCCGCCGGAAATGGTCGCAAGCAGGTCGATTCCCGCAAGCTGCTCGAAGGCGCCGGCCACCGTTACGAGCTCCGGCTCGGCGAAGGGATCGGCGGTCCGGCCGCGGAAGGCGAACGTGCCGATACCGGTCGCCTGGGCCGCGCGGGCGATGAGGACGACGCAATCGGCCATGATGGCGTCATAGGGGGCGTCTGCCCGGTACCATTCGAGCATGGTGAATTCGGGCAAATGCAGGTCGCCGCGCTCGCGGTCCCGGAACACCCGGGCGAACTCGAAAAGCCGGGTCTCTCCGGCCGCCAGCAGCTTCTTGCAGGCGAATTCCGGCGAAGTCCGCAAATATCGGCTCACACGGCTGCCGTCGGGTCGCATGATCTCGGTCCGGGGGGCATGCAGATGGGTTTCGTTGCCCGGAGAGATCTGGAGAACGGAGGTTTCGACCTCGATGAAGCCCTGCTCGGCGAAAAATCCCCGTAGAGCCCCTGTGATGGCCCCCCTGGCCTGAAGGAACGGCCGGCGGTCGAGATGCCGCGAGGGGGACCAGAACGGCGACATCGGCTTGTCCCCAGCCATTAGCCGACTGCTCCGTTGGCCAGCAAAACGCTGGCATCCAACGGCAAAACCAGTATGTTGCGGCCCGAAACGGGTGCCGCGGTCTGATTTGGGGCCCCAGGTCCCCCATCAATTTGACCACCTCCTGGCCCGAGCCGGGCCAAGCAAGCAGGAAATACAGCTTTGAGAGTCATCGCCAGTTCTATTCGCAAGGGCAACGTGATCGAGCAAGACGGCAAGCTATATGTCGTCGTGACCGCCGAGAACATCCATCCCGGCAAGGGCACCCCGGTCAGCCAGATCGAGATGCGCCGAATCTCGGACGGGGTAAAGATCTCCGAGCGCTACAAGACCACCGACCAGGTCGAGAAGGCCACGATCGAAGAACGCAACTTCACCTATCTCTATGAAGACGGTGATGGTTTCCACTTCATGAACCCTGAAACCTATGACCAGGTCCAGGTGTCGAAGGACGTCATCGGCGACGCCGCGGCCTATCTTCAGGAGAGCATGACGGTCAAATTGTCGACGCACGACGTCAATGTGGTGTCGATCGCGTTGCCGCAGCGCGTGACGCTCGAAGTGGTCGAGACCGAGCCCGTGACCAAGGGCCAGACCGCCTCCTCGTCCTACAAGCCCGCGATTTTGTCCAACGGCGTGCGCACCACCGTGCCGCCGCACATCGCCGTCGGCACCCGAATCGTCGTGATGACCGAAGACGGCTCCTACTCCGAGCGCGCCAAGGACTGACGGGGCCAAAGCGAGCGCAACAGGTGCCGCCGGGGGGCGAGACAGTGGTTGGGAAAAGTTTCCGCTTCGTCTCGCAACTTCTGGCGTCGCTTTCGCTCTTCATTGCCTCTCCGCTTGCTGCGGATGAGTTCCGCAGCCCCTCGCTCACGGCGCTGCGCGTCGATTGGCGCGCGGCGCTCGACCAGCTCCGCACCGAAATCAACGCCCATCCCCGGGTCGCGGACGACTTCATCTTCGCCCCCCGTCGTTCGGTGCCGCGCTATGATTCCCGCGCAATGCCGGCGCTGGTGCAGCTCAATGCGATCTCCTCGCAATTCTTCACCGGCATCGCCCGGAGCTCCGTGCCCGTGCTGCTGCCGTTCGACGCTGCCGCGTATTTCGAAGCACGGCGGAATGGCGCGCCGGCGACCCTCGCGCTGTCGCGCTACCAGGCCGACATCAA
The DNA here is from genome assembly GCF_023073095.1 of Bradyrhizobium sp. 44. Taxonomy (NCBI): domain Bacteria; kingdom Pseudomonadati; phylum Pseudomonadota; class Alphaproteobacteria; order Hyphomicrobiales; family Nitrobacteraceae; genus Bradyrhizobium; species Bradyrhizobium sp. 44. The sequence continues at coordinate 979,522 of NZ_JADPIY010000016.1, read as the reverse complement.
TTCCGTCGACATGTTCGATGCCGGGCCCGCCGGCTACAGCGCGACCTTTTCGTTCGAGCCTGGTACCGGAGACGGCATGCCGAGCCGAGTCTTCGCAAGGCCGGTCGAGGTGCAGATTACGGGTTCGGCGCTCGTCTATGACATTGCCGATCCCTCGGGCGGCAAGGGCGAGCCGGTCAAACCGCTCGCGGCGCTCTACCCGGACCTGCGCAAGTTCATCCGGGAAGGCTATGTACGCTACGCTTTCACCCGTTTCGGCGTCACCTATGTGGTGTCGATACAATGCCTCGACAGCGTCGCAAAACCGCGGCGGCTTGCCTGCAAGGAGGCCTATCCGGTCGCCGAACGCTTCCTGAAGGCGCTACGCGTGGCCGGCGGCCAGCGCATGCGGCCGCTGACGGACATCGCTTCCAACATTCTCGATCGTCCCGGGGCACGTTCCCCGGACTTCACCTACCGGCCGAGCGGCGACATCATCCCGAACACCGGCTATCGCAAGCAGGGCGGCCATCCCGACGTGATGGCCTACGCACAGATCCGCTTTCCTCTCGAGAAGGCGCCCGCGTTCGTACACTCGCAATCCTATGCCAAGCGCGACAAGATGGAGAGCACGACCGCCTATCCCTGGCGCGACAATTTCTGCGAGTCCCGCAGTTTCGAGGTCTGGCAATGCGGCGGCGGTTATGGCCATCAAGGCGAGGACATCCGCGCGGCTGAGTGCCCACCGCCCGGTGAAGGCCGCCAAGCCTGTGATCCCAAGCAGCGCGCCGTCGTCGCCGTGCGCGATGCGAGGGTCATACGCGCTTCCAAGGACCAGGCAGTGACGCTGCAAATCAACAGCCGGAGCGAGCACATCCGTTTCCGCTACATGCATATGAACCCGCAGGCACTGAACGCCGATGGCCTGCTCAATGGCCGCGTCGTATCGGAGGGCGAGAAGATCGGCGTGGTCTCGAATTATCTCGACCATCCCGCCGGCACCTCGATGCACCTGCATTTCGACGTGCAGGTGTTCACTCGGGACGGCTGGATCTGGGTCAGTCCCTACGTCACGCTGGTCTCCGCCTATGAGCGCCTGATCCGCGCCCGCGGCCGCGAGGTCGGCCCGGAGATCGCCGGCACGCCGCAGCCCGTGGCGCATGCGCTGCCGGAGGACGTGCTCAAGCCGGACCTGCGCGAGGGATCAGGCGGCGACGAGAACTGACGGCTTGCTCCTTCCATGCCAGGCAGTGCAACAGCGTGTTTGTCGCACACACCGCCCGCTGGAAGGCCGAAGGAACTGGGTTGATGAGTGTCGGACTGATTGGTCTTCTCGACGATATCGCGGCGATCGCAAAGGTGGCGGCAGCCTCGCTCGACGATGTCGCGGGCCAAACGGCCAAGGCGGGAGCAAAGGCGGCTGGCGTGGTCATCGATGATGCAGCCGTCACGCCGAACTACGTGATCGGCTTTGCCTCGAAACGCGAACTGCCGATCGTGGGCAAGATTGCGGTTGGGTCGCTCCGCAACAAATTGCTGATCCTGCTGCCCATCGCTTTGTTGCTTGGTTATTTCCTTCCCGCCGCAGTCACGCCGCTGCTCATGCTGGGCGGCGCCTTTCTCTGCTACGAGGGTGCCGAGAAGGTGCTCGAGGCCGTGATGCCGCATCATGCGCACGACCACGAAGCTCAGCCCCAGCCGATTGCGTTGAATGCCAGGTCGGTCGAGGACGAGAAGGTCGCGAGCGCCATCAAGACGGATTTCATCCTGTCAGCGGAGATCATGGCAATCACGTTGGCAGCCGTCCCGGCGGGCAGCATCTGGACGCAGGCGCTCGTGCTGGCCCTCGTCGCCATTTTCATCACAGTTGGTGTCTACGGCGTGGTCGCCCTGATCGTGAAGGCGGACGATGTCGGCCTGGCCCTTGCGCGGTATAGCGGCGCCTCAGTCATTGGCGGCGCAATCCGCTTGCTTGGACGTGCGCTCGTCCGCGGCATGCCGGCCTTCCTTGCGGTGCTGAGCACCATCGGCACCGCCGCCATGATCTGGGTCGGCGGCGGCATCATCCTGCACGGCATCGAACAATACGGCCCACCAGTGATCGGTCGTACGGTCCATGCCGCCGCCGAGGCCGCCGCGCATTTCCTTCCCTCCATTGCCGGCATCGTCGAATGGTCGGTCGAGGCAGCCATCTCGGGCGTCGTTGGCCTCCTTGTCGGCGCGGTTGCGATACCGGCCGTCACATACGGTCTTTCACCACTATGGAAGCGTCTTAAGCGATCGCAGCCGACCTGAACAAAAGCGGCTTCGGATTGTGAGTGCCAGCTACTCCAACAGCGTCGTGAGTTGCGCGCCCTCGTCCGCCACGAACACCGCGATCAATTCCGCCGGCTCCGTGGTGCTCGCATTGGCCGAGACCAGATGGGTCGAGCCGGGCGGCTCGAAGAAGGACTGGCCGACGCCGAACGTTTCGACCGGGCCGCCGCCGAGCTGGGAGCGGATCTCGCCCTTGGTGATGTAGGCGGTGACGGATCCCGCGTGACGATGCGGCCGCGAGAACCCGCCGGGACCGTAGAACACGCGCACGATGGTGACGCGTTTGCCCGGTACGTTCGGCAGCGCGTAGGAGCCAATCGGTTCGACCTTGTCGAGCGGCGAGCTTTCGGCAGCTGTGGCGCAGAGCGGCGAGAGTGCGCCGGATATGGTGTCCATCGTTACCGGCAGCGCCTTGCCAATCCCAAGCGCGCAGGCGAGCCCGCCGATAACGGCGATCGCCATTGAGCGCGACGGCAACGGGCGCGGTGTGGTGGGCAGACTCATCGTTGTCATCATGATCTCCCTTCGTTGCAATCAGGATGCCGCCGCATTCGCTGCGACCGGCCGCTTCGCCGGCGTCCAGCGAAACGCCGCACCAAAACGGTTCCAGACGTTGATCGAGGCGACCGCCGAGGTCAGGTATGTCAGCTCGGTCTCCGAGAATTCACGGCTCGCCTCGGCGTACACGTCTTCGCCGACTCCGTCGGGCAGGCAGGTCAGCGCCTCGGTCCACGCCAGCGCGGCACGTTCCCGCGCGGAAAAGATCGGCGCCTCGCGCCAGACCACGACCAAATTGAGCTTGTCCACGGGGACGCCGATCCGCTCCGAAAGCAGGATGTGATGCTGCAGGCAGAAGGCGCAGCCGTTGATCTGCGATGCCCGCAGCTTGACCAGTTCGAGAAGCTGCTTGTCGAGGCCGGCCTTGGCCGCGACCTGGCCGAGCGCCAGCACCAGCTCATACGCGTCGGGCGCGATCCTCTTGAAATCCTCGTATTCGCTGCGGGCGTGTGACATTGCCGTTCACCTCGTGGTATTGTAAGAGCGCTGACATATTATAAGAGCACTTACATGACGCGCAAGCCGCCTGATATCACGAGATCGCAACCGCGGCGGCAGGCAGCCACGGCCGCCCCGGCGGTGCGCGTCCCAGCCCCAGGGGAAGGCAAGCGCGGCGAGCAAGGCTATCTCGGCTATCTGCTGCGCCAGGCCCACGCCGCAGTCCGTCTGACGATGGAGCGGTCGCTGGCCGATCTCGGTGTCACCTCTCCGCAATTCGCGGTGCTGACCATGCTCAATGCTTATCCGGGACTGTCAGGGGCCGACGTTGCCCGCCTCACCTTTCTGACGCCCCAGACCGTCGGCGTCATCATCCGCAATCTTGAACGTGACGGTGCGATTGTGATGACGCCCCATCCCGTCCACGGCCGCATCCAGCAATGGAAGCTGACGCCGCGCGGCACGACGCTTTTGAAGGCGTGCCGGGAACGGGTGATTGCGTTGGAGAAGCGCCTGGCCGCCGGGCTCGACGCCAAGGCCGAAGCAAGCATTCGCCGCTGGCTCGCAGGCATCGCAGCCGATTTGCAGGAGGACTAGGCGAAGCGCGTTCGGCCGCTGACCAGCCCTAGTCGCCTCCTCCGTCGCCGCAGCCGCCACCGTCCGAATCCGAAAAGTCACTGACTGCGCCGTCGCCTTGAATACCGCGCCCAAAGTTCTGCGCGAGGATCATCAGGATGACGACGAACAACCCGGCCCCGAACGGCCAGGGATTGGCGCGGATAATGTCGAACAGCTCCTGCATTCACGCATTGTGCGCAGGCGGAGGCAAACCGACCGTAAAGTGACAGGCTCAAAATTGGGGATATCCGACCTGTTGCAGGCGCGCCCTACCCGCCCTTCAACACTTTCTTGACCTCGCCATCGGGCCAGGTCTCGCCCGCTGCGATCACCCGGACGCGGCTTTGATCGGCGTCATTCACCAGCTCATGCGAACTCACCCGCTCGCCGCTTCGCTCCAGGTGCAGATCGGTTTCGGGCTCCCAGCTCAGCGTGGTGGCGAGATCGCCGGGAAAGATCTGCCATTGCGATCCGTCGTCCAGTTCTACGACATGGCTCTCCGCGTGCGCGCGTATCTTCATTCCACCCCGAATTCTCGATGAACGGACTGCGAGCGACGGAGGGCCCCGGCGATCGGCCGGGGCCCCACTCCATCAGTCGTTGTCGTGATGAATCACGGTCTTGCTGCGATTGCCGAATTCATCTTCCTTCTTGATCACCGTGGTGCGGTCGGCGGGCTCGCGCTCCCTGATGACGGTGGTGCGGTCGCGATCGCGGTCCCGCTCACGATATTCGTGAGACTGTCCGACGGTCACACCGGCACCGACCGGACCGACGTGAACGCCGACTTCGTCGGCCAACGCAGGCGCGGCGATGGCGGTGACCATGGCGGCGGCAAACAGATATTTCCTCATCTTCTCCTCCTCAAACGTGATGCTGGGGGAATGCGGGAGTGCGACAGTTTGTTCCGGGGAACGCGGGCCCGCGTCTGTTCCTGCAGTTCCAGGAACTGGTCACAGCCACCATGTTTCCCGCTAGAATGGGTCCATGAAACACGCTGATTCCATAGCCTCTCGTAGCCGCCGCGCTCTGCTTCGATCCACGCTCGGCGCAGCCGCACTCGTCGCAGTCCCAACGCGCATCCTGGCCGCGCCTCCAGGCTTCGAGGAATGGCGTGAGGGTTTTCGCGCCCGTGCCATGGCGAAAGGCATTTCGGCCGCGACTTGGCAGCGCGCGATGGCGCGGGTCGAGCCCGACATGAGCGTGTTCAAGCAGATGCGCAACCAGCCCGAATTCCATGAGCAGGTCTGGCAATACATCAACCGTCGCGTCTCCGACTGGCGTATCATCAACGGCAAGATCGCCCTGAAGAACAACGAGGCGCTGCTCGCACGCATCGAGCGCGATTTCGGCGTCGAGCGCGGCACGCTGCTGGCGCTGTGGGGCGTCGAGTCCGCCTACGGCGATCCGCTGGTGCAGCAGAACCACATGACGCCGGTGTTTCCCTCGCTCGCCGCCCTCGCCTGGAACGAGCCGCGGCGCAAAGCCTATTGGGAGACCGAGCTGATCAACGCGCTACGCATCGTCGACAAGGGCTGGAGCACGCCGGAGCAGATGCAGGGATCCTGGGCCGGCGCGATGGGGCATTCGCAATGGATGCCGGAGGTCTGGCTCAATGTCGGCATCGACTACGATGGCGACGGCAAGGTGTCGCCGTTCGGCAAGCCCGACGACGCGCTGGGCTCGACCGCAAAATATCTCGTCAATCGCGGCAAATGGCACCGCGGCGAGCATTGGGGCTACGAGGTGCGCACGCCCGGTGAGATGAGCGGCAGCCGGACCTATGCGGCTTGGCAGGCAGCCGGCGTCACCCGTGCCGACGGCCAGCCGTTCCCGCAACCCTCCGCATCCGCGCAAATGTGGACCCCGGTTGCGGGCGGGCCGACGTTTCTGCTGGGGCCGAATTTCAACGCGGTGAAGAGCTACAATCCCTCGATGAACTATGCGCTGGCGATCTGTCATCTCGGCGACCGCTGCCTCGGCGCCCCGCCTTTTATCCAGCCATTCCCCGGCTCCGAGCGCGCGCTGACCCTCGCAGAAGTGCAGGAGATGCAAACGCGGTTGACGAAGGCCGGTTTCGACACCGGCGGCACCGACGGCCGTGTCGGGAACGACACCATGAAGGCAATCAAGGATTTTCAGCAGCGCGCGGGGATCACACCTGCCGATGGCTATGGCGGGCTGAAGGTGCTGGCGAAGCTGCGCCAGGGGTCGTAACGCGCCTCAATGTCGGTACTGCGGCTCTTCCGCATCGAGCTGGCGACGGATCGCCGCAAGATGCAGCCGGGCGGATTCGGAATCGCCCTCGCGCATCTGCTTGTAGGTCTCGGCCGCAATCGCGGGATCGACCGGCAGCACTTTCCGGCCCGTCGACATCGCCAGCACCTGCACCTCGGCGGCGCGTTCGAGATAGTAGAGATCGTCCCAGGCGTCCGCGATGGTCGGTGCCAGCACCATCACGCCGTGATGCTTCATGAAGATGATATCGGCATTCCCAACGCTGGACGCGATGCGCGCGCCTTCGCGGTTGTCGAGCGCGAGGCCGTTGTAGTCGCGGTCCACGGCCGTGCGACCGTAGAATTTCAGCGCGGTCTGGCCGGCCCAGATCAGCGGATCACCCTCGGTCATCGACAGCGCCGTGGCGTAGGGCATGTGGGTGTGGAAGGCGACCTTGGCGCGCGGCAGGCGCTTGTGCATCTCGGCATGGATGTAGAACGCGGTCGCCTCGGGCACGCCCTCGCCGTCGAGCACGTTGCCGTGGAAATCGCAGATCAGCAGTTTTGACGCGGTCAGCTCGCGGAAGGCGTAGCCGTAAGGGTTGACCAGGAAGAGATCGTCATGGCCCGGCACCACGGCCGAGAAGTGGTTGCAGATGCCCTCCTCAAAGCCGTTGCGCGCAGCCATGCGGAAGCAGGCGGCAAGATCCTCGCGCGCGCTGCGGATCGCGTCGGTGACGAGGTCCGGACGGTTCGAGCGGAACGTTGCTGGCGTAGATGACGAAGAGTGAAGGCTGTGCGCCATGGCGGAAGGACACCTCTGTCGGCCGGAAGACGCCCGCGTTGTACAGGTCCGACGCCTGCGCGTCAGCCCCCGCGGGCGCCACCCTGCCCTTCGCAGCCCGCGCGGCGGGCTATTGCCGTCGCGGCACGCCGCCGGCATTCATGCCGCCGTCGATGACGAGCTCGCTGCCGGTGACGTAGCGCGAGGCATCGGAGGCCAGATACAGCACGCCGGAGGCGATCTCACCAGCCTGGCCGGCGCGGCCGAGCGGCGTGACGACGCGCGCACGCTCGTCTGGGTCGATCGGCGCGTTGCCCTGGTTGCCGGTCGCGCCGGTCGGGATCTTGCCCCAGATCGGCGTGTCGATGATGCCGGGATGGACGGAGTTGACGCGGATGCCGTCACAGGCCGCCGCGCACTCCATTGCGATCGACTTTGCGAACAGCCGCACGCCGCCCTTGGTCGCCGAATAGGCCGACAGCCCGGGCGCGCCGCGCAGGCCCGCGAGCGAGGACATCATGACGATCGAGCCGCCGCCGGTCTTGCGCATCAACGGTAGGCAATGCTTGACCGAGAGAAAGACGCCGTCGAGGTTGATCGCGTTCTGCTTGCGCCAGTCGCTGAGCGTCATGTCGACGATCGAGGGCACGGCAATGCCGATGCCGGCGTTGGAGACGAGAATATCGAGCCGGCCAAAGCGCTTCGCGATCTCGGCTGCGATCTCGATCCATCGCTCTTCGCTGGTGACGTCCTGCTCCAGGAAAATCGCCTTGCCGCCAGCCTTGGTGATGCGATCAGCGAGCTCGGGGCCGCGTAGCTCGTCGATGTCGGTGGCGATGACGGTGGCGCCCTCGCGCGCGAACAGCTCGACGACGGCCTCGCCGATGCCGGAGGCGCCGCCCGTCACCAGCGCCACTTTACCCTCAACCTGCCCTGCCATGCTCACTCCCTTTTTTCTATTCGTTTTTTGTTGTTTGCCGGGCCTATCTAATCATGGATGGTCCCTGGTCGGGTAGCGCGACATCCATGACCCGGAATTGCACACGCTCGGCGCCCTGGTAGCGATCGACCGACAATGATCCCGCGACATGCAGTTGCTGGCCGCGATTGGCAACGAGCGCGTTGCCAAGCTTCTGTCCGATCGAACGAAACGCGATGCCGTTGACGATGGCGCCGTCGCCCGACTTGAAGCGTAGCCTCAAATGCGCCTGTCCCACCTCGTCGGCATAGACGAGCTGGTGTGCCGGCAGCGCCAACACGACTTCCGGATTGCCGCTGCCAAAGGGACCTGCGCGGTTGAGCGTCGTTGCAAGCTCGGTCGTCACGGCGCGCGCGGAGACCGCGCCGTCGATGTAGAGCTCGTTGACGTGGCGCGCCTCGGCAACGTCGCGCGCCAGCGCATGCTCGAGATAGGCGCGAAATTCGGCGAGCTTTTCCTTCCGCAACGTGACGCCCGCAGCCATCGCATGGCCGCCGCCCTTGAGCAGAATGCCGTCGGTGACCGCCTGGCGCACGGCCTTGCCGAGATCGACGCCGGCAATCGAGCGGCCGGAGCCGGTGCCGATGCCGCCAGGCTCCAGCGCGATCGCGAAGGCGGGCCGCGAGAACTTCTCCTTCAACCGGGACGCAACGAGACCGACCACTCCGGGATGCCAGCCTTCGGAGGCCGTCACGATCACGCCGATCTTGTCCTCGAGTCCGATCGAGGCGAGCGCCTCGGCTTCGGCCTGCGCTTCGGCGGCCTGCTCGATAATACGGCGCTCGCTGTTGAGGCGGTCGAGTTCGGCGGCGATCCGCGCGGCCTCGACGCTGTCACCCTCCAAAAGCAGCCGCACGCCGAGATCGGCCCGGCCGATGCGGCCGCCGGCATTGATGCGCGGTCCCAGCATGAAGCCGAGATGCCAGGCCTCCGGCGGGCCGTTGAGCCGCGCCACGTCCATCAGCGCGGTGTGGCCGACATGGTCGCGCCGCCGCATCGCGATCAGGCCTTTGGCGACGAACGCGCGGTTGAGACCGATCAGCGGCGCGACATCGGCAACCGTGCCGAGCGCAACGTGATGCAGCATGCCGAGCAGGTCAGGCTCGGGCATCTCCGCATTCCAGAAGCCGCGCTGGCGTAATTCGCGATTGACCGCGACCAGCGTCACCAGCACCAGGCCGACGGCGGCGAGATGGCCGAGGCCGGAGAGATCGTCGAGCCGGTTCGGATTAACCAGCGCGTCGACCTCCGGCAACTCCGTGCCGGCCTGATGATGATCGATCACGACGACGGACATGCCGAGACGTTTTGCTTCGGCGAGCGGCTCGATGCTGGTGGTGCCGCAATCGACGGTGACGAGCAGGGTGGCGCCCTTTGCGGCCAGCGCACGCACGGCTTCCGTGTTGGGCCCGTAGCCCTCGAAGATGCGGTCGGGAATGTGGATCAGCGGGTCAAGCCCGCAATGGCGCAGATGCCAGGTCAGCAGCGCCGCCGAGGTCGCGCCGTCGACATCGTAGTCGCCGAAGATCGCGACCTTCTCACCGTTCGCCGCGGCATCCGCGATCCGCTTCGCGGCGGCTTCCATCTCCGTGACCGTGAACGGGTCCGGCAGAAGCTTGCGGATGGTTGGATCGAGGAAATCGACAACGGCATCACTGTCGACACCGCGGCCTGCCAGCACCCGCGCCAGCAGCTCGGGCAGTTGGTGGCGCTGCACGATGGCAAGCGCTTTCGCCGCCCCGCGCGCATCCAGCCGGTCGCGCCAAAGCTTGTCAGTGAGCGAGCGCGCCACCCCCAGGAATGCCTGGGGCGCTTCGACGGGCAAGGTGGTGGCGGGCGGCGTCATGAACAACGGTCGGTTTGAGGAACCTGGGAGCCGGAAGTATTGCATCGTCCGGCCGACGGGACGATTGGCCCGCAATCCCCCGGGATTTGCAACGTCCGCGCGGCACAAAGCGGTGGATTGCCGTTTTGCTACGCGGACTGACTATCATTTGAGCATTCCGCAAAACAGCAAATTAAGCAGGCGTTAGGCGGAATCTTCGAAAAAGAATCGTATTCGATCTGTCAGTGATTGTTCCGGGTTCGTTGCAGATCAGACCTCATTGCCAAGGGAAGCCCCCGATGTCTGCTGCGCTGGGTCTCAAAGCCAAGCCGATCGCAAATGAACCCGCTGATGATGATTCCGATATCTCCGCGCTGATCAACCGGCTCACGGCGGAGGTCAACCAGATCGCGGTCGACAAGACCAAGGCGATCCAGCAGATCACCAACCAGATGAAGATGCTGGCGCTGAATGCGCTGATCGAAAGCTCGCGCGCCGGCGCGCAGGGCGCGGGCTTCGCCGTGGTGGCGCAGGAGGTCCGCGGCGTCGGCCAGCAGGTCGAGACCATCGCCCGCGAGCTCGAAAGCCAATTGACGAAACGAACCGGCGATCTCGTCTCCTCGATCGACCGGATGAGCCAGCGCTCGCGCGGCGAGCGCATGGTCGACCTGTCGCTCAATGCCATCGAGCTGATCGACCGCAACCTCTATGAACGGACCTGCGACGTGCGCTGGTGGGCGACCGATTCAGCGTTGGTCGATTGCGCGGCCTCGCCCGACGCCGCGGCCGTGTCCCATGCCTCGCAGCGTCTCGGCGTGATCTTGGGCGCCTACACCGTCTATCTCGACCTCTGGCTCTGCGATCTCGAGGGCAACGTCATCGCCAACGGGCGCGCCGACCGCTTTCGCGTCGTGGGCCAGAACGTCGCCCACACCAAATGGTTTCGCGAGGCCAAGACCCTGCGCTCCGGCGACGACTATGTCGCGGGCGACGTCGAGAACCAGCCGCTGCTTGGCAATGCCCAGGTCGCGACCTATTGCGCCAGCGTCCGCGCCGGCGGCCAGGCCAACGGAGCGCCGATCGGGGTGCTCGCCATCCATTTCGACTGGGAGGCACAGGCCCGCGCCATCGTGCAAGGCGTGCGCGTCGGCGACAGCGACAAGGCGCGCGTGCTGCTGGTCGACTCCAATCTTCGCGTGATCGCCGCTTCCGACGGACAAGGCATTCTCAGCGAACGCATCTCGCTGTCGCTGGACGGTCGGCGCTCCGGCTTCTATCAGGACCGCTCCGGCACGCTGGTCGCGTTCCATGCGACGCCCGGCTACGAGACCTATCGCGGGCTGGGCTGGTACGGCGTGATCGTCTGCGGGGCGTGAAGCGGGAGGCGGCCTGCCTGTCCAACTCAAAACCGTGAAAACAACCCCATGCACAGTAGCCATCTGGTTGTTTTCATGACGGTTTTTTCGCCGTTTGACGCGGGCAAAACGCCGGCATGCATGCGATCATGGCACCGTTCGCGGTCCGGACCCAGAGCGCTAGGCTCTGGCGATGTCGTCTTCGACTGGCTGCAGCGTTGTAATTCCAAGCGTTTGCGACGGACGCTCCCCGAACATTGCAAGGTAATATTGCGAGAACCGGCCGAGCTCGTAAAAGCCCTGTTGCATGGCGACGGCTGTCACGGTGGTCGAACCGGGTGCGCTCTGGTGCAGGATGGAGTGAACAGCGCAGAGACGCTTGTGCCTGAGGAAGCTGGCCGGACCGAGACCGAATACCTCCTGAAAGGCGCGGTGGAGGGTCCGCCGCGATACGCCGAGCGTCCCGCAAATTTCCGACACGTGCACCGGACGGGTGCCGGCGTCGTCGAGAAACTCCTCGACCTTGCGGATCAGCCGTCGCGCGGAAGGGAGCCAGCCATTGCCGTCGGGTGGCAGCGACGACGCGACGTTGGCAGCCATGCATTCGGCAATCGATCGTTTCCAGAAATCGGCAGTTGATGGCATCAGCCCATATTTGTTGTCGCGCAGGTGCGACATGATCCGGACCAGGCGGCGCGAGGCGATCGCGCCGGTCTCGATGTGCGCGCGGAAATGACCGCGGCTGCGCCAGGTATCGGGGTCGCTCAGGCGCGCTTCTCGGCCGAACAGCGTCGCGACCTCGTTGAGGTCGAACCGCATGGCGGCGTAGGCGGAGCCGCCATGAAAAACACCGTCATGTTCGAGCCGCGGCGGAATGACGAGCACATCGTTGAGCTGCATGTCGAACGACCAGTGGGCGACGCGCTCTTCGGCCGCGAGCAGCATCCCGATGATCAGTCTGTCGTCGCTGGAAACCCGCTGCGTGCGCATGCCAACGTTGAACGCACCAATGCTGAGCGAGAAGTCGCCGATGCCGACATGGGATAATGTTCCGCGCAACCGACCGCGGCCGAGTTGCATCACATCGACATGCGAGCCGTGGACGGCCTGCTGAAGTCCTTCGAAACCGTCCAGCTTGCGCGAATCAACCAGAAGGAATTGCCCCATGGCTGTACCCTGTTACTGAAGCGCGACAATTCTGCGGCAGGCAGCAGCGAAATACCACCACAACGCGAGGTGGGTGCGACAAGCCGACTTCGCGTTTTTGAGCAAATCATCGCCGCATTTGTTGCAAGATTTGCGCGTGAAATGCCTTCGATTGAGGGATTTGCGGCATGGGACATTAGATCTCACCAACTGCCTGCGCAGACTGGCACAAACTGCACATCACAGCCGTCCAATCTTCGGATACCGTTTGCAACCTTAGCGAGATGAGCGGACACGCTCTGCGGATGGCAGAGCGCATGCGGCATGGATTTGCCGTGTGCTCAAGACGTGCGTGCAAAGGAAAGAGATGTTGACGCAACGCAAGCGTCCGCCTCTCCCCCGAGCGCCAAAAAGAGGGGACCAGACAATGCGTCTAATGAGCAGGGCAAAGAGCTATCGTCGAAGTCTCCCAGAGTTGGCGCAGTAGCATCGGGTGGAATGCGCGTATCGGAGCTTCCACCATGTTGCGAGCGGATCTGGATCACTGCGAGTGGTTGCCGGATGATTTGAAGAGCGGCGAGATGGTCTTCATTCCCGGCGGAACCTTTCGCATGGGTTCGGACCATCATTATCCCGAGGAGGCGCCGAGCCATCGCGTCGCTGTCGACGGCTTCTGGATTGACCGCACGCCCGTGACCAACCGGCAGTTCAAGCAGTTCGTCAACGCAACCGGCCATGTCACCGAGGCGCAGGTCGTTCCCGATCCGAAGGACTATCCAGGCGCGCTGGCGGAGATGCTCTACGCGGGATCGCTAGTGTTCTCCCCGCTGCCGCACATCACCGATCTCACCGACTGGAGCCAGTGGTGGACTTTCCTGCGCGGCGCCAGCTGGCGCCATCCCTATGGTCCCGGCAGCAACATCAAGGACCTCGACGACCATCCCGTCGTCCACGTCTCCTTCAGCGATGCGGCAGCGTATGCCCGCTGGGCCGGCAAGGACTTGCCGACGGAGGCGGAGTGGGAGTTCGCGGCGCGTGGCGGCCTCGAGGCGGAGGAATACGCCTGGGGCGACGCGCTGATGCCGGGCGGCAAGCACATGGCCAATATCTGGCAGGGCAACTTCCCCGTCCAGAATCTCGGCGAGGATGGGTACGAGCGTACCTCGCCGGTCATGGCCTTCCCGCCGAACGGCTACGGCCTCTACGACATGATCGGCAATGTCTGGGAGTGGACCTCCGACTGGTGGTCGTCAAAGCACGCCGCCGACGCCGCAAAACCCTGCTGCATCCCCAAGAATCCTCGCGGCGGCGGTGAGCACACAAGTTACGACCCGCGCCTCCCCGACATCCAGATTCCGCGCAAGGTCCTCAAGGGCGGCTCGCACCTCTGCGCGCCGAATTATTGCCGCCGATATCGCCCGGCCGCGCGGCACGCCGAACCGGTCGACACCTCGACCAGCCATGTCGGGTTCCGCTGCGTGGTGCGAATGCCGTCTGTGACCGAACACCAACAAGGACGCGCTGCAATCTAGCGAGCGCCGCTGGCGGATGCCGGCATCAGCGGTGCGCTCCGCGCGTCGGATGATTTCGATATGCAACTTTATCTATCGGCGATCCGACAGACGTCTTCAGCATTTTTGGACAAGGCGGGCCGGTTACAGGCAAGAGCCTGCCCCATTTCCCCGGTAAGAGTGGCCTCATCGCTTTCGCGACGCGCGCGCCGTCGACCCTGAAACGCTCGCGCCCGCAACGCCCCGAGGAGATATGCCATGAAGATCGTCGTGATCGGCGGGACCGGGTTGATCGGATCCAAGCTCGTAGCGAAGCTCAAGCAACAAGGCCACGACGCCGTCGCGGCTTCGCCGAAATCGGGCGTGAACGCCGTCACCGGAGAAGGCCTCGCAGCAGTGCTGGCGGGCGCGGATGTCGTGGTCGACGTTGCCAACGCGCCGTCGTGGGAGCCCGCCGCCGTGCTCGAATTCTTCGAGCGTTCGAGCAAGAACCTCGCCGCGACCGAGGCGGCTGCGGCCGTGAAGCATCATGTGGCGCTCTCGATCGTCGGGACCGAGCGTTCGCCCGACATCGCGTATTTTCGGGCCAAGCTGGCGCAGGAGACCATCGTCAAGGCATCTCCGGTCCCCTACTCGATCGTCCGCGCCACCCAGTTCTTCGAATTCCTCGGCGCCATCGGCGATATGGGTGCGGCCGATGGCCGGATCGTCGTTCCCTCGGCATTGTTTCAGCCGATCGCCGCCGAGGACGTCGCCGATCACCTCGCGGAGGTCGCAATGGGCCAGCCGCTCAACGGCACCATCGATATCGCAGGACCTGAGAAGGCGCCCTTCAATGACTTCATCGCACGGCGCCTGAAGGCGTCCGGCGACGCTCGACCGGTGGTGGGAGACCCAAGGGCGCCGTACTACGGCGCTCCCATCGACGACACGTCGCTGAACCCTCTCGGCGAGGCGCGGCTCGGGAAAACGTCGCTCGCAACCTGGCTCGCGAAACTTTGAGGAGACTCCCATGCGCAGATTGCTGATCGCAACCGCTGTTTATGCCGCATCATTCCTGACGGCCCATGCCGCCGAGACGGCGACACCCACGGCCAAGGTGACCGTCGTGTTCGACCAGGCGCTGCCCAACGTCCCCGGCAAGAGCATGAAGGGCGTGCTGGTCGAGTACGGCCCAGGAGGCTCCTCGCCCGCCCACATGCACCCGCGCTCCGCATTCATCTATGCCACAATCCTGGAAGGAGCGATCCGCAGCCAGGTCAATGACGAGCCTGCCAAGGTTTATCACAAGGGAGAGAACTTTTCTGAAAAGCCCGGCGACCGCCACGCCGTCAGCGCCAATGCCAGCGACACCGAGCCCGCGAAGCTGTTGGCGGTCTTTGTCGTGGATACTGCTGACAAGGAGCTCGTGACGCCTGTCGCGAAGTAACGCCAGGTCATCGCGTGTAATCAGGTGGCTCGCGGAGCGGCCATCTCCGCGGCGAGCAACACCGCGGCGCGGCTGGCACCGATTGATGCAATGCCCTGGCCCGCGATGTCATAGGCGGTGCCGTGGGCGGGCGTGCAGATCGGGAACGGAAAGCCGCCGAGCAACGTCACGCCGCGATCAAAGCCCATCAGCTTCATCGCGATCTGGCCCTGGTCATGATACATCGTCAGCACCGCATCGAAGGCGCCGCCCTTGGCGCGCAGGAACACCGTGTCGGCCGGGAACGGCCCCTCGGCGGCAATGCCCTCGCGCTGGCCGGCCGCGACCACGGGCGCGATGACATCGATCTCCTCACGGCCGAAATTGCCGCCGTCGCCGGCATGCGGATTGAGACCGGCGACCGCGATGCGCGGCCGGGCGAAGCCGGCATTGCGCATGCAGGCATCGGTCAGCTTGAGCGCGCGATGGATGCGCTCGCCGGACAGTCGCGCGGCGACGTCCTTGAGCGGGATATGGGACGTCACGCGGGCGTTCCAGAGCCGGTCCAGCACGTTGAACTCGCTTGCGGGGGTTTTGAGCCCGACCACTTCCGCGGAGAACGCGATCTCGTCGTCATACTCGGCGCGGGCCAGCCGCATCGCCTGCTTGTTGAACGGCGTGAAGCAGACGGCATCGACCCGGCCGTCGCGGCCGAGCTCGAGCGCCTGCTTGTAGTTGGCAAGCGCGAACCTGCCGCCGGCGAGGCTCGCGACCCCCTGTTGGACGCCGCCGGGATCGAGGTGCCCAAGATCGACGAACAGCGTCTCGCCCTCCGCCGCGCGCAGATCGGCCCCCTGCTCCACTGTTGTCAGCTCCGGCTTGACGCCGGCAATGCGCGCGCCTTCGTCGAAGATGCGGCGGTCGCCGATCACGACGATCCGGCTACGCGCGCGGATGTCGTCCTGCACCACGAGCTTGGCGGTCAATTCCGGGCTGATGCCGGCGGGATCTCCCATTGCCAATGCAATGAGCGGCTGTGCGGTCATATGATCACTTTCTCCCGAGCGGTCTCTTGAGCTCTCTCTTGGGCTGTAATCTCGTCAGCGGACGGCGCAGGCTTGCGCACCAGGCGCGCAAGCTGCAGCACGAGCGGGAGCAGCAACAGCACGATGCCGGCCACGATCAGGCACGTCACGAGCTTGTTGGCGAAGAATATCCCGAGCGATCCCTTGGACATCAGCATCGACTGCCGAAACGCATCCTCGGCCTTGTCGCCGATGACGATCGCGAGTACGAGCGGCGCCAGCGGATAGAACAGCTTCTTGAAGAGGTAGCCGACGATGCCGAAGCCGAGCATCATGACGACATCGAGATAGGAGTTCGACACCGAATAGGCGCCGACGACGCAGATGATCACGATCAGCGGCGCGATGATCACGAAGGGAATCCGCATCAGGGCGGCGAAGACCGGCACGGTCAGCAGCACCAGCACGACGGCGACGATGTTGCCGACGTACATCGAGGCAATCAGGCCCCAGACGAAGTCCTTCTGGTCCACGAACAGCATCGGCCCGGGATTGAGGCCCCAGATCATCAGCCCGCCCATCATGACGGCCGCAGTGGCCGAGCCGGGAATGCCGAGCGAGAGCATGGGCAGAAGCGCGCTGGTGCCGGCGGCATGATCGGCCGTCTCCGGCGAGATGATGCCCTCGACCTCTCCGGTGCCGAAATATCGACCGCGGCGCGAGAAGCGGCGGGCGATGCCGTAGCTCATGAAGGATGCCGCGGTCGGGCCGCCTGGCGTGATCCCCATCCAGCATCCGATGGCCGCGCTGCGCAGCAGTGCCACACTATGCCGCGGCAGGCGGCCGATCGCGCGAAATACCTCGCGCCACTCTATCTTCGACGAGACCGCGCGGGCATGAAACTCCTCTTCGACGGCGACGAGCAGCTCGCCAATGCCGAACAGCCCCATCACCGCGACAACGAAGTTCACGCCCTTGACCAGTTCGTCGACGCCCATGGTGAGACGCACGCTGCCGGAAACGGTGTCGATGCCGATGGCGGCAATGGCGAAGCCGATCGCCAGCGCGACGACGGTCTTGATCGGCGCCGTCCCGCCCATGCCGACGAAGCTGGCGAAGGCCAGGAAATAGACCGCGAAATATTCCGCCGGCCCGAAGGCGAGTGCGACCTGCGCCACCCATGATGCGAGGAAGGTGATGAGGATGACGCCGATCAGCGCGCCGAACGCCGCCGAGCCGAAGGCAGTGGCGAGGGCCGTGGTCGGACGGCCGTCGCGCGCCATCGGGTAGCCGTCGAAGGTGGTGGCGACAGACGACGGCTCGCCCGGGATGTTGAACAGGATCGAGGTCACGGATCCCCCGAACAACGCGCCCCAATACATGCTGGAGAGCAGGATGATGGCAGAGACCGGCTGCATGCCGAAGGTCAGCGGCAGCAGCAGCGACACCCCGTTCGGAGCACCCAGCCCGGGCAGCACGCCGACAAGAATGCCGAGCAGCACGCCGATCACCATCAGTGCCAGATGCGGCAGCGTGATCGCGATGCTAAAGCCGTGAAGGAGTTCCTGGAGATTGTCCATCGGCCTCTCCGTCAGAAGCCGAAGGCCGCGGCGAGCGCGCCGTGCGGCAAGCTCACCTGGAACATGCGCTCGAACACGATGTAGAGCGCGAGCGCCGTCGCCGCCGCCATGCCAAGCGCGCGCGGCACGGATTGTTGTCGGGGGATCGCCAGCACCGCGAAGATGTACAGGGCTGAGGCGACGTACATCCCGGCCAACGGGATCGCAGCCACAAAAATTGCCGCCGGCACGAACAGGCCGGCAAGGCGGCGCAACTCAATCGACGTGATCGCGATGGGGACATTCGCCAGTGACGTAACCGGCATCAAACCGCGCACCAGATTGTAGAGACTTCCAAGCAAGATGATGATGCCGGTCAGGAACGGGAACGTGCCGGCGTCCACGCCCGCGCTCGACCAGCCGATACCGTTATCGAGGCTGGAGACAACGACGGCCACACCAAAGCTGCCGGTGAGGATTGCGGTCGCAAGTTCGAGGGCACGGCGCGATATCATGGGAGGCTCCGGTCAGGCTAAGTACAATGGCCGGCTATGGCACGCATGTTCCCCAACGCTCGGTGTCGTCCCGGCCTAGTGCGCAATTGCGCACTAGGCCGGGACGACGGAGGGGTTGGAGGCTTGCGCCGCCTCACTTGACCAACCAGCCCTGCTCGCCCGCGACCTGCTTGACGTGCTCGAGGTCCTCCTTGATGAACTTGTCGAAATCGGCGCCGGTCAGGAACGTGTCGACCTGGGAGGTTTTCTCGATGTAATCCTTCCAGTCCGGTGTCGCCTGCACCTTCTTCATCAGGTCGACATAGAACGCGGCCTGGTCCGGGGTGACCTTGCCGGGAAGCCACACCGTCCGCGGCTGCTCATATTGCTTGATGTCGAGACCCTGCTCGACGCACGTCGGAACGTCGCCCCAGCCTTCGGTCGCGGTGACCTTGGCGCCCTGCGGCAGCCTCTTCGGGCTGAAAACGCAAAGCGGCCGTTGCGTCCCACCGCGCCATTGCCCGATGCTTTCGCTGGGATTGTTGACGTGGGAGTCGAGGTGTCCGCCGGCGAGCTGCACGGCAGTCTCGGCCCCGCTTTTGAAGGGGATGTAGGTCAGCTTGATGTGGCCGGCCTTCTCGATCATGCGGGTCAGCACCTCGTCGGTATCCTTCGACTGCGCGCCGCCCATCTTGAATTCGCCCGATGCGGCCGCCTTCAGATAGTCGCCCGCCGTCTTGTAGGGCGCGTCCTGCTTGACCCAGAGCAGGAACTCGTCCTGCGCCATTGCCGCGATGGCAGTGAGATCGGTGTAGTTGAAGGCGACCTTGGAGACGAGCGGCTGCTGCCAGGCATTCGACGTGCCGAAGATCACCTTGTAGGGATCGCCGGCGGATGCCTTGCCGTAGACATAGCCTTCCGCTCCGCTGCCGCCGCCCTTGTTGACGACGACGATCGGCTGCTCCACCAGCTTGTGCTTGGTGATGATGTTCTGCACGGCGCGCGCGAGATTGTCGGTGCCGCCGCCGGGTCCCGCGGTCGCCACGAACTCGATCGGCTTTTGCGGCTGCCAGGCCGAGAGCGCCGGCACCGTGCCGGCGAGCACGGTTGCGGCGGCGGAGAGCAGAAGTGTTGACGTCCGACCCATGATGTCCTCCAGCTGATTTTTGTCTCTTGTTCTTGCGTTTTCGACGCCCGGTCAGGCGACGCGTTCCTCGCGTCTTCCCGATGCCAGCACGATTGCGCCTTCTTTTTCGAGCGCTTCGATCTGCTTCTGGTCGAACCCGTGCTCGACCAGCACCTCGCTTGTATGCTCACCGTAGACCGGCGCGCCCGTACGCACTTTGCCTGGGGTCTCCGAAAACTTGACCGGCAAGCCGATCGTCTTCACCGGACCGAGCGTGGAATGCTCGACCTCGACGACCATCTCGCGCGCCAGCGTCTGCGGATCGCTGAGCGCCTCCAGCATGTCGTGCACGGGTCCGCACGGCACGCCCTTCTCGTCCAGTGCCGCCAGCCAGTGCGCCCGCGTCCGGGTGCGGAAGCGCTCGCTCAGGACGGCTTCGAGCTCCTTCAGATTGGCCATGCGGTCGGCGCCGTTGATGAAACGCGGATCGGATGCGAGCTCGCTCGCACCGAGCGCGTCGAGCATCAACAGCCAGTGCTTCTTGTTGGCGCCGCCGACCACCAGCCAGCCGTCGGAGGCCTCGAAGGCCTGATATGGCGCGTTGAGCGGATGGGCCGAACCCATCGCGCGCGGCGCGGTGCCCGCGGCGAGCGCGATAGTCGACTGCCAGTAGGTCTGCACCAGCGCGGCCTCATAGAGCGAGGTCTCGACCCACTGCCCTTCGCCGGTCTTGAGACGGTGCGTGTAGGCTGCGAGGATGCCCATGCTCGCCAGCAGGCCGGCGGTGATGTCGGACAGCGGCGGGCCGCATTTCACGGGCGGACCATCGGGACGTTCGCCGGTAAAGCTCATGATGCCGCTCATGGCCTGGGCGACCAGATCGAAGCCGCGGCGATGCTTGTAGGGTCCGGTGCGGCCGAAGCCCGACAGCGAGCAATAGATCAGCGTCGGATGCTGCTTGTGCAGGTCTTCATAGCCGAAGCCGAGGCGCTCCATGGCGCCCGGCGCAAAGTTCTCGACCAGCACGTCGGCGCCCGCGATCAGCCGCCGCAACACCTGCTTGCCGCCATCGGTCTTCAGATCCAGCACGATGCCGCGCTTGTTGCGGTTCATCATCAGGAACGAGGCCGCCTCGTCGCCAATCTTCGGCGGCACCGAATGGCGGGTGTCGTCACCGTTCGGCGATTTCTCGATCTTGATCACGTCGGCGCCCATATCGGCCAGCATCAAGGTGCAGGTCGGCCCTGCCATGACATGGGTGAGGTCGATGACCTTGAGGCCGGCAAGCGGCCCCGAACGGGCGGAGGTTGATTGCGAGCGATCGCTTTGCATCGGGGCGTCCTATTGGCCGCGCCATTGCGGCGCGCGCTTGGTGAGGAAAGCATCGAGCCCTTCGCGAAAATCCTGGCTCGTGTAGCACATCAGGATGAGGTCCTCGCCCTCGTCCGGCGTCAGCCGCCTTTGCAGGCGCGCCACGGCCTGCTTGGTCGCATTCAGCGTCAGCGGCGCGTGGCTGGCGAGCAATCGGGCAACCTCGTCCGCGCGTCGATCGAGCGCGGCGAGATCCTCGACGACCTCGCCGAGCAGCCCGACACTGGCAGCCTCCGTCGCCTCGACCAGGCGCGCGGTGAAGATCAGATCCTTGACGCGGGCAGCGCCGATCAGCGCGGTGAGACGACTGACATTGGACATCGACAGGCAATTGCCGAGCGTGCGGGCAATGGGAAAGCCGATTTTCGCGCTTTGGGTGCCGATGCGGAGGTCGCAGGCCGCGGCAATGCCGGCGCCGCCGCCGGTGCAGAACCCGTTGATCGCGGCGATCGTCGGCACGCGGCACTGTTCGAGTGTGGTCAGCACCCGATCGATGCGGTTCTCGTAGTCGACCGCGTCCTGCGGCGACTTGAAATCGCGGAACTGATTGATGTCGGTGCCCGCGGCAAACGCCTTGTCGCCGGCCCCGCGCAGCACCAGCACCTTGATCGCCTGATCGTCGTTGATCTCCTCGCAGATCGCGGCAAGCCGCTCGTACATCGCGAAGGTGAAGGCGTTGCGGGCCTGCGGACGATTGAAGGTGATCCGCCCGATACCGTCCTGGCACTCGAAAACGAGGTCTTCCGCCACCACCTGCTGGTCCATTTCCTCATGTCCTTCTGCTTTTCTACATTTTTGAATGCAAAATTGTCGATTTACAAGCTGGAACTTGCCTTAATTCGCACGTATCTTCATTTTTGCATTCAAATGGACTTCAGACCCATGCTTCATGAGGAAGTCGTCGGCCGCATCCGGGCCATCCTGCTCGACGGCGAAATCCCGCCGGGCGCGCGGATTCCCGAGCGTGAGCTGTGCGAACGGCTCCAGATATCGCGCACGCCGCTACGCGAGGCGCTCAAGGTGCTCGCCGCCGAAGGGCTCGTGCAGCTCCTGCCCCACCGTGGCTCGCGTGCGGCAAAACTGACCGACAAGGACATGCGCGACCTGTTCGAGGTCTGCCAGGGTCTCGAGGCGCTCGCCGGCGAACTCGCCTGCGAACGCATCACCGATGCCGAGATCGCTGCAATCGCCGCCGCGCACGCGGACATGGTGCGGCATTATCGTGATGGCGACCTCATCCAGTACTATCGCGGCAACCGCGCCATTCACGAAGGCATCGTCGCTGCGGCCGGCAACCCGGTGCTCGCGGGGTTGTATGCGTCCGTGACCGCGCGCATCCGGCGCGCGCGTTATGTCACGCCGATGACGCCCGAGCGCTGGGCGGTCGCAGTGCAGGAGCATGACGCCATCCTGAACGCACTGCAGAGGCGCGACGGCGTCGGCCTCGCCCATATCCTGCGCGCGCATCTACGCCACAAGCGCGAAGAGGTTTTGCAGGCGGGCTTTGCCGAAACGGAAGGGAGCGACCTGGTGCCGCGGATTTCGTGAGACGGCATTCGCGACGCAGAAAGAAACCTGCGGTCCCGCCACAACGCGCGGTCAAGAGACACAATCGCGACACAATCATTGATTGCATTTGACCGCATCGGTCGGATCGTGCTGACGCGAGGCGATCGGCGCAGGCCGAAGGTAACACGCGACAATTGCGCAAAACAAAACACAAAAGCGGAGGAAACGCATGACAATCGATGTCTCACGTCGGTCCTTGTTTGCCCTCGGGGCTGGCCTTGGTGCCAGCGCAATGCTCGGCAGCAGCGCGATGGCGCGCGCTCCCAAGCTCGGCACCCAGACGCCTTACTGGCACCGCTTCGTTCTCGGCGATGCCGAAGTCACGATCGTCTCCGACGGACCGCTTCCGCTCGGCGACCCCTCCGGGACCTTCACCGGCGTTCCCAAGGAAGAGGTGAAGAAGATGCTCGCCGACAATTTCCTGTCGCCGGACAATGTCGTGCTCGAACAGAACTCGCCGATCGTCAACACCGGCGACAAGCTCATCCTGTTCGATACCGGCATGGGCAGTTCCAAGCTGTTCGGCGCCACCACCGGCCGGCAGCAGAAGAGCATGACCGAGGCAGGCATCAAGCCCGGGGACATCGATGCCGTGGTCTGCTCGCATGCCCATATCGACCACATCGGGGGCATCGTGGACGACGGCGGCAAGCCGCTGTTTCCGAACGCGCAGATCTACATCTCGCAGACCGATTTCGACTTCTGGACCGACGAAGGCAAGCTCGGCAGCGACGCCAAGGATTTCGTCGTTCACGCCCGCAAGAACCTGCTGCCGGTGCGCGACCGCATCGTGTTCTTCAAGGACGGCCAGGAATTCCTGCCGGGCGTGCAGGCGATCTCGGCCCCCGGTCATACCGTCGGCCATACCATCTTCATGGTCTCGTCGGCCGGCAAGTCCTTCGCCTTCATGGGCGACCTCTCGCATCATTCGGTGCTGCTGCTGGAGCGGCCGCGGATGGAATTCTCCTACGACACCGATCCCAAGCAGGCGGCCGAGTCGCGCGTAAAACTGCTGACCATGCTCGCGGCGAACAAGGTGCCCGTGATGTCCTATCACTTCGCCTGGCCGGGCTATGGCCATGTCGCCAAGGCCGGCGAAGGATTCCATTATTATCCCGAACCGATGCAGATGACGTTGTAATCGCCGGATCAGGTCCGGGTGGCGCAAGCGCCGCCCGGACCATCCGAACGATCACCGCCGTCCGGCTGACCGGCAAGCAACTGCAATCCGCAATGTCTCCGGCGGCGTTGGCAGGCGGACATTTTGGTGTTATTGAACTACATCTACTAATTGCAAACCGAATTTATTCACGCGAATTTGTTTGGGAGCGTCAATGTCCCGCGAGAACGATGGTTTTGTCTTCCATCGCGGCCTGCTCCAATGGGTCCCGGATGTTGTCTATCGGGCCATCAACTTCTTTGTCAGATGGGACAAATTGCCGAGGCTGCTCGGAGCTGCCAATCTCTCGGCGTTCCGCGATCGGCTGCGGGAGCACAATCTGCACCATACCGGCTACGGCACGACATCGCCTCGCTGGAGCACGGGCAATGACCGCTGGCGTTCCGCCGACGGCTCGTTCAACAGCCTCGACCATCCGCGCATGGGGATGGCTGGCGCGCGGTTCGGACGCAATTTCGCGCTGCCCGAATGCGTGCCGGACCGCCTGGACGACCTGCTCGAACCCAGTCCGCGCGTGATCTCGGAGGAGTTGCTGGCGCGCCGCGAATTCATTCCCGCGACCAGCCTCAATCTGCTGGCCGCCGCCTGGATCCAGTTCGAAACCCATAATTGGTTCAGCCATGGGGCCCCCAAGTCGGGAAACGAGTTCAAAATTCCGCTGAAGCCAAACGACGAATGGCCTGCGGATGAGCGGATCGACGGCTGCATGAAGATCCGTCGGACCGTTTGCGACGAGACGCCACGTGAACCATGGCTCGGCGCGACCCCCACGTTCCGCAACCTCAACTCGCACTGGTGGGATGCCGGACAGATCTACGGCAGCGACCGCGCGAGGCAGATGCAGATCCGTTCGCGGGCAGATGGGAAGATCGCAGTCGGCAATGATGGGATGCTTCCAGCCGATCCGGTGCATCCGGGCGCCGATCTCACCGGCTTCAACGACAATTGGTGGGTGGGGCTCAGCCTGCTGCACAACCTCTTCGCACGCGAGCACAATGTCATCTGCGACGGCTTGAAGGCGCGGTATCCGACCTGGAAGGACCAGGAGCTATTCCAGCGCGCTCGCCTGATCAACGCGGCCCTGATCGCCAAGATCCACACCGTCGAATGGACGCCAGGCATCCTCGGCCATCCCGCACTGGACTTCGGCATGCACGCCAACTGGTCGGGGATCCCGTGCCGGGTGCTGCGCGCCGTGCTCGGCAAGAACAGCGAAGCCGCCTTTGGCATCATCGGCTCTCCGACGGATCAGCACAGCGCGCCCTATGCGATGACCGAGGAATTCACCGCCGTGTACCGCCTGCACCCGCTGATCCCCGAAACGATGGATGTACGGCGGCTCGATAGCACAGAGATTACCCCTAGCGACTTGGTCAATATGCAGGGGCGCGCCTCCCGGGAGTTCATGCAGACTCACGGCTTCGTCGACCTGCTGTACTCGTTCGGCACCGCTCATCCCGGCGCCATTCGCCTCCACAATTATCCGAACTTTCTGCGCCGGTTCACGAAAGACGACCAGCCGCTGCTCGACGTGGCGGCGATCGACATTATGCGTGATCGCGAGCGCGGCGTGCCGCGCTACAATCGGTTCCGCGAACTGGTCGGCAAAAAGCGGATCAAGACGTTCGAGGAAATCACCAGCATCCCCAGCGCGGCCGGGAAGATGCGCGCGATCTACAAGGGCGACGTCGATCGCGTTGATCTGATGGTCGGACTATTGGCCGAGGACCTGCCGGACGGTTTTGGCTTCAGCGATACCGCCTTCCGCATTTTCATCCTGATGGCATCGCGGCGTTTGAAGAGCGACCGGTTCTTCACCGATGACTACCGGGCGGAAGTCTACACCAATTTCGGTATGGACTGGATCCACAACAACGGAATGAAATCGGTGCTGCTGCGGCATGTGCCGCAACTCGGACCGGCGCTCGAGGGTGTCAACAACGCCTTCGCGCCGTGGAACGTGCTGCGACGCTGAGCCTTGGCCCTCTGCAAAGTCGCAGCCGCCCTAGCACCCGAGCTTGTCGGCGATTCCGACAAAATCCCTGGCGACGATGTCCCAATTGCCGGTGGCCTCGAAATCGACTTTCTGGAGCGGACCGTATTCGGTTGGCCGCGCCACGAAGGCCGTCTTCAGCCCGTTCTTCTGCGCGGCGGCGAGATCGCCGTTGTGGGCGGCGACCATCATCACCTCTTCCGGCTTGAGGCACAGCAGGCGCGCGGCGCCAAGATAGGTTTCGGGATCGGGCTTGTAGTGCTCGAACAGCTCGGCCGACATGATGAGGTCCCAGGGAAGCCCTGCGAACTTCGCCATGTTGGTCAGCAGCGCGACATTGCCGTTCGACAGCGGCGAGATCACGAATTTCGTCTTCAACCGCGTCAGGCCCGCGACGCTGTCGGGCCACGGGTGCAGCCGGTGCCACCCCTTGGTGAGGTGATCGAGATCGGCTTCGGTCAGGCCTCGAATCGAAAATTGCGCGACCAGCTTTTCCAGCGAGCGGCGATGCAGATCATCGAGCATGACATAGCCGCGCTCGGGATGTTTGCGCACGTCATCCATCGAAGCCATGTACATGCCGCGCCAGCCGTCGACCAGTGCGGTCCAGTCGGCGGAGATGCCGCGGCCCTTCGCCCACCACATGAAGTCCGTGATCAGGCTGGTGCGCCAGTCGACGACGGTGCCGAACACATCGAAGACGAGCGCTTTGACGACGGACAGATCAGACATGGGCGCTCCCCTGATTTTTTTGTTGTCATTCCGGGACGCAACGAAGTCGCGAACCCGGAATCCAAAAGTTGTGGCGCGAGATTCCGGCTTCTCGCTTTGCGAGCCCCGGAATGACGGAGAAAATCAGTCCAAATGGAACTTCGCCAGTTCGCGGTGCTCGGCCTTGATGTAGCGTACGGTGCCGGTGACGGAACGCATCACCACCGTCTCGGTCTCGATCACGCCGTCCTTGCGGAATTTGACGCCTGACAGCAGCGAGCCCGTGGTGACGCCGGTGGCGGCGAACAGGCAGTCGCCGCGCGCCATGTCCTCGATGCCGTAGATCATCTTGGGATCGTTGACGCCCATCTTGGCGGCGCGCTCCCGCTTCTCGTCGGAGTCGAGGATGAGACGGCACTGCATCTGGCCGCCGATGCAGCGCAACGCCACGGCCGCGAGCACGCCTTCCGGCGCGCCGCCGGTGCCGAGATACATATCGACGCCGGTATTATCAGGGTCGGCGCAGTGGATCACGCCGGCAACATCGCCGTCGGTGATCAGGCGCACGGCGGCGCCGGTCGAGCGCACGCTCTCGATGATGCTGGCATGGCGCGGCCGGTCGAGCACGAGAACGGTGATGCCGTCCGGCTTGACGCCCTTGGCCTTGGCGAGGCGGCGGACGTTTTCGGCCGGCGTCGCATCGAGCTCGACGACGCCCTTGTCATAGCCGGGACCGATCGCGAGCTTCTGCATGTAGACGTCGGGGGCGTGCAACAGCGTGCCGCCGTCGGCCATGGCCATGGTGGCGATCGAGCCTGGCATGTTCTTGGCGCACAGCGTGGTGCCTTCGAGCGGATCGACCGCGATGTCGACTTGCGGGCCGGCGTTCATGCCGACCTTCTCGCCGATGAAGAGCATCGGCGCCTCGTCGCGCTCGCCCTCGCCGATGACGATCGTGCCCTCGATCGGCAGCTTGTTGAGCTCGCGCCGCATCGCATCCACTGCGGCCTGATCGGCCGCCTTCTCGTTGCCGTGCCCGCGCAGACGCGCCGAAGACACCGCCGCCCGCTCCGTCACCCGCACGATTTCCAGCGTGAGAATGCGCTCGAGCAATGCTTGCGGCGGGACTGAAATATGGGTCGACATCGGCTCACTCCTTCGAAACAGTTTTGGACGGACATCTCCGCCACATCAACTCGTAACACCCACAGTTCGTTCGAACCGTGTCATTGCTTAAGCATGCTCAGTTCTTCTCGATCCGTATCACCTGCGGCCGTCCGCTGATCACCTTGTCCTTCTGCACGGCCGCGAGCGCGCGGCGCACGGCGTCCTCGTGCGTGGCATAGGTGATGAGGATGACGGGCACCGGGACCGCCTTCCCGTCTGCCGGCGCAGCGCCGCCATTGGGATGGCGCTGCACGATCGACTCGATCGAAATCTTCTGCTCCGCGAGCCGGGTCGCGATCGCAGCCGCGGTGCCCGGGAAATCGCGTGCCAGAAGGCGGATATAGTAGCCGCCCTCGTGGCGCTCCATCGGCGCCTTCTTGGTATCGCGCAGCTGCGAAATCGGCCGGCCGAACGGATTGGCGCGGATGCCACGCGCGACGTCGGCGATGTCGGCCACGACGGCGGATGCGGTCGCCGCTCCCCCGGCACCGGGGCCGACCAGCGTGATCGGCGGGATGCCTTCGCCATCGATCGTGACCGCA
Source organism: Bradyrhizobium sp. 44 (assembly GCF_023073095.1). Classification (NCBI taxonomy): domain Bacteria; kingdom Pseudomonadati; phylum Pseudomonadota; class Alphaproteobacteria; order Hyphomicrobiales; family Nitrobacteraceae; genus Bradyrhizobium; species Bradyrhizobium sp. 44. The sequence continues at coordinate 951,652 of NZ_JADPIY010000016.1, read as the reverse complement.
TTGGTGACACCCATCACCTGCGCGATCGACGAGGATTTCGGAACCATGGTCGGATGGACGCGCTGCTCGATGCCCTTGGCGGTGCGAACGGCGACGCCGAGCAGCTTGAGCCGGTAACCAAGATCGTCGGCGGCACGGAGATCTTCCGGCGCGATGGAGGAGATACCTTCGACATACACCGCGCTTTGAGCAACTTTCGTGCCGAAAGCGAGGCTGGCGAGAATGGCGAGCTTTTGCGCGGTATCGTGGCCGTCGACGTCGAACGACGGATTGGCCTCGGCATAGCCGAGCCGTTGCGCGTCCTTCAGGCATTCGGCGAAGGACAGGCCCTCCTGCTCCATCCGGGTCAGGATGTAATTGCAGGTGCCGTTGAGGATGCCGTAGACCCGGTTGATGCCGGTTCCGGCAAGACCTTCGCGTAACGTCTTGATGACAGGGATCGCAGCGCCGACAGCTGCCTCGAAATTCAGCGCGCCGCCGTGCTTTTCGGCGGCCTTTGCCAGCTTGAGGCCGTGCTTTGCCAGCAACGCCTTGTTGGCGGTGACAACGGACTTGCCGGCGTTCAGCGCAGCTTCCACCGCCGCCAGCGCGGGATCGCCGGAGCCACCCATCAGCTCGACGAAGCAGTCGATGCCGGGATGCGTGGCGAGGGCAAGCGGATCCTTGACCCATTCGATGCCGCGCAGATCGACGCCGCGCTTCTTCGCCTTCGAGCGCGCGGTGACGGCGACCACCCGGATGCCGCGGCCGCTGCGGCCGGCAAGCACGCGCGCCTGCGTTTCAATCAGACGGACAACTTCGGCGCCCACGGTGCCGAGCCCCGCTATGCCCACTTTCAGGGGTGCAACCATGATGCTTTGGAAAACCTGCGGAAGAGAACTTAACGCCGAGTGGCGAGCGGAACGACGTTGTGCAACGTTTCGATGCCGCTTTCAAGGAAGCGGCGCACGCCGCGCGCGGCCTGCCTGATCCGTTGCTCGTTTTCCACCATGGCGATGCGGACATATCCTTCACCATGCTCGCCAAAGCCGACGCCGGGCGAGACCGCGACACCGGATTTCTCAACCATCAGGGTCGCGAACTGCATGCTGCCGACGCTGCGGAAGGCTTCCGGCAGCGGCACCCAGGCAAACATCGACGCTTCCGGCGGCGGGATCTCCCAGCCGGCACGGCCGAACGATTCCACCAGCGCGTCGCGCCGCTTGCGGTAGGTGTCGCGCATCTCCTTGATGCAATCGTCCGGTCCGTTCAGCGCGGCGGTCGCTGCGACCTGGATCGGCGTGAACGCACCGTAGTCGAGATAGGATTTGACGCGGCCGAGTGCCGCAATCACGCGCTCGTTGCCGACCGCGAAGCCCATACGCCAGCCAGCCATCGAATAGGTCTTCGACATCGAGGTGAACTCGACGGCGACGTCCATCGCGCCCGGCACCTGGAGCACCGACGGAGGCGGGTTGTTCTCGTCGAAATAGACCTCGGCATAAGCGAGATCGGACAGGATCAGGATCTCGTGCTTCTTCGCGAATGCGACCAGGTCCTTGTAGAAGTCGAGGCTCGCGACATAGGCGGTCGGGTTCGAAGGATAGCAGACGACGAGCGCCAGCGGCTTCGGGATCGAATGCACGATCGCCCGCTCGACCGCCTCGAAGAATTGCGGCGTCGGCTCCGAGGGCACCGAGCGGATCACGCCGCCCGCCATCAAGAAGCCGAAGGCGTGAATCGGGTAGCTCGGATTCGGACAAAGGATGACGTCGCCCGGCGCGGTGATCGCCTGCGCCACGTTGGCAAACCCCTCCTTGGAGCCGAGCGTCGCCACCACCTGGGTGTCGGGATTGAGCTTCACGCCGAAGCGGCGGGCGTAGTAGCCGGCCTGGGCCCGGCGCAGCCCGGGAATGCCGCGGGAGGCCGAGTAGCGGTCGGTGCGCGGCTTGCCCAGCGTCTCCTTCAGCTTCTCCAGCACGTGCGCCGGCGCCGGCAGGTCGGGATTGCCCATGCCGAGGTCGATGATGTCGGCGCCGGCATTCCGCGCGGCTGCCTTGGCCCGGTTGACCTGTTCGAACACATAAGGCGGAAGGCGGCGGATGCGGTAAAACTCTTCCATGGCTCTCTCGGCTCCGGGCAACCGGTCAGGACAGAATCGACAGGCCATAAAAGACCAGGCGGAAAGGCGCCCGCATCCCTCACGAAAATTACTCAAGATCAAATACTTAGAGCAATTATCGACGACGTTGACTGAAGTCGTTCGCCCTGACTCTCGGCTGAACTAAGGTCTTTTAGCACGGCGAGGCGGAGGCGCCAGCGATTACCTTGCAGCGCCCTATTTCGCGTCCTTGGTGGCAACCGCCTGACGGTCGCGCGCGGCAGCAAGTTCGGCCTCGATCTTGGCGCGTTGGTCCGGCGGCATCACCGCCTGATCGCGATCCGGCGGCAGATCGTGCACCGGCAGATAGCTACCGGCCTCCCTGGGATGCGCTTGCGCATCGGAAGGCGTCATATCCGCGAGCTGGCTCGAGCAGCCGCCCAGGGCGAGCGTCGCCATCAGCAGCGCGCCACAGATCCGTCGCGACTTTTGCAGGTCCCTCAACGCCAACACCAGGGAAATCCCCACTTCGTCCCAAAGCACGGCCCCGGGCAACCTTACCCAAGTCCGCGCCCAAGCTCAAACCATTGCTGCCCAAATGATCCGAGCGAGAAAATAGCCCCGGTCCACCAAGCCGAGCGGTGCGGCTCGATTGTGACGGAACCAAGAAAATTTATCGCACTGCAACACATCTTCGAGAGTGTTTAATGCCAAACATGCGAGCTTCGCGGTGACGAATACGGAATGAATCGTTACTGTTCTGCTCATGAGTATGGCCACGACCGATACGCCCAAACCCGAGACGAAGTTCGATGCGGAAGCCTTCGCGATAAATGTCGCGCGGGCGATGGAAAGCGGCGGCAAGGCGCTCGCCGCGTACCTGAAGCCGCGCGAGAGCGGCGAGGTGCAGGATCGTCCGCCGGCGGAGCTTACCGAGGTCGTCAAGACCTTCACTGCCGTCGCCGAATACTGGCTGTCGGATACGTCGCGGTCCTCCGTACTCCAGACCAAGCTCGCCAAGGACTATCTCGATCTCTGGGGCTCGGCGGCGCGCCGCATGGCCGGTCAGGACGCCCCGCCCGCGATCGCGCCGTCGCCGCGCGACAAGCGCTTTGCCGATCCGGAATGGAAGTCGAACCAGTTCTTCGATTTCCTGATGCAGCTCTACCTGCTCACGACCAAATTTGCGCAGGAGCTTGTGCGCGACGCCGAGGGGCTCGATCCGCTGACCCGCCGCAAGGCCGAGTTCTACGTTCAGCAGCTCACCAACGCGATGTCACCCTCCAACTTCGTGCTGACCAATCCGGAAGTGCTGCGCGCGACGGTGGCCAGCAGCGGCGAAAATCTTGCGCGCGGGCTGAAGATGCTGGCCGAGGACATCGCCGCCGGCAAGGGCACGCTGAAGATCCGTCAGTCCAATCCGGACAATCTCGTCGTCGGCGTGAACATGGCGACGACGCCCGGCAAGGTGATCTACCAGAACGAGATGATGCAGCTGATCCAGTATGCGCCGGCGACGGAGAACGTGCTGCGCACGCCGCTCCTGATCATCCCGCCCTGGATCAACAAGTTCTACATCCTCGATCTCAAGCCGGAGAAATCCTACATCAAGTGGTGCGTCGATCAGGGCATCACCGTGTTCGTGATCTCATGGGTCAATCCCGACAAGCGGCTCGGTGCCAAGAGCTGGGAAGACTACATGAAGGAAGGCCCGCTCACGGCGATGGACGTGATCGAGAAGGTCACCGGCGAGATGAAGGTGCACACCGCCGGCTATTGCGTCGGCGGCACCATGCTCGCGACCACGCTGGCCTGGCTCGCCGAGAAGCGCCGCCAGCGCGTGGCCTCCGCGACGTTCTTCGCGGCACAGGTCGACTTCACCCATGCCGGTGATTTGCTCGTGTTCGTCGACGAGGAGCAGATCGCATCCCTCGAGCAGGACATGAAGGCGGCGGGCGTGCTCGAAGGCTCGAAGATGGCGATGGCCTTCAACATGCTGCGCTCCAACGATTTGATCTGGTCCTATGTCGTCAGCAACTACCTCAAGGGCCAGCAGCCGAGCGCGTTCGACCTGCTGCACTGGAATTCGGACGCGACGCGCATGACCGCGTCGAACCATTCTTACTATCTGCGCAATTGCTATCTGGAGAACCGGCTCTCGACCGGCACGTTGGTGCTGGACAACACCTTGCTCGATCTCTCCAAGGTCATGGTGCCGATCTACAATCTCGCAACCCGCGAAGACCATATCGCGCCGGCGGAATCGGTGCTGTACGGCTCCCAGTTCTTCGGCGGCCCGGTGAAATACGTGCTGTCCGGCTCGGGCCATATCGCCGGCGTGGTCAATCCGCCCGCCTCGAACAAATACCAGTACTGGACCAACGACAACGCGAAGTCCGCCAACGTCGCCGAGTGGATGAAGGGCGCGGTCGAGCACAAGGGCTCGTGGTGGCCGGACTGGCGGCAATGGCTGGGCGCACTCGATCCCGAGGAAGTCCCGGCCCGCACGGTCGGCAGCGAGGCGTTTCCCCCGATCGAGGACGCGCCCGGCAGCTATGTCAGGGTTCGCGCATAGCAGAATCTTCCGCGCTTTCGTATAAGCTCCACGCATGCAGCAGAAATTGATGAGGGGACCGGGTTATGACGCGTGAATTGTTCTGGCTGACACTGACGGTGGTCCTGACCGGAATCCTCTGGATTCCCTACACCATCAACCGCTGCCAGATTCGCGGTCTCGGTGGCGCGATGGCCAATCCCTCGCGCACCGACAAGCCGCAATCGGAATGGGCGAACCGCCTGATGTTCGCGCATGACAACGCCGTCGAGAACCTCGTGCTGTTCGCGCCGCTGGTGCTGATCCTGAACGCGATCGACTACTCCTCGCAATGGACGGTGCTTGCTTGCGCCGTCTATTTCTGGTCGCGCGTCGCGCATCTGATCGTCTATGCGCTCGGGATCCCGGTGTTCCGCACGGTGGCCTTCACCGTCGGCTTCATCGCGCAGGCCGTGCTGGCCGTCGCGATTTTCAAGGTGGTTTGATCGGATCTCCGATGGCTTAGCGCCTGCAACAAAGGGGTGAAATGCTCGAAGGCCTGCCGCGGCCGCCGGTGTTGCCAAAGGATGACAGTGCGACAAAAACAGGGATGCGATCCCTAGGCTGACACGAAGGATCACCCATCCACAGGTATATTTGCCCATCGCATTGATGATTCGGGGCAAACATGAATTGGAAGATTGCATCCGCGCTCGCCGGCCTCTCGCTCGCGGCCGTCGCGACCCAGGCCAGTGCCGCAGATCTCGCCGCCCGTCCCTACACCAAGGCGCCGCCGATGATCGCGGCGACCTATGATTGGAGCGGCTTCTACATTGGCGCCAACGGCGGCTATGGCTCGTCGCGCAATTGCTGGGACCAGACTGTTGGTTTCGCGCCCGGCGTTGCGGAAGGCTGCCATGACGCGACGGGCGCCGTCGCCGGCGGCCAGATCGGTTATCGCTGGCAGAACAGCGCCTTCGTGTTCGGCCTCGAAGCACAGGGCGACTGGGCCGATCTCTCGGGCCGGAACACCAGCACCGTAGCCGGCGTCGCGAACCGCACCCGCGTCGATGCTTTCGGCCTGTTCACGGGCCAGGTCGGCTACGCCTGGAATAACGCACTGCTTTACGTGAAGGGCGGCGCCGCCGTCACCCGCGATCGCTACCGCGGCATCGGAACGGGTGGTCTGGCCGGAGCCGAGTTCGATCGTGCCGACGACACCCGCTGGGGCGGCACGGTCGGCATCGGCATCGAATACGGCTTCGCCCCGAACTGGTCGGTCGGCCTCGAATACGACCATCTGTTCATGGGCCGTCACGACGTCACGCTTACCTCCAACGGCGCGCTGACGCCGGTCGGCACGTTCTCACGCACCGACCGCATCGGCCAGGACGTCGATTTGATCACCGCCCGCATCAACTACAAATTCGGCGGCCCGATCATCGCGAAGTACTGAGGAAGCGTCTCGCAACCGTCATGCCCGGGACAAGCCCGGCCATGACGAGCAGCGAATGTTGCTGCTACTCGTCAGCGCAACCGATCGTCTATGCGCTCGGGATCCCGGTGTTCCGCACGGTGGCCTTCACCGTCGGCTTCATCGCGCAGGCCGTGCTGACCGTCGCGATCTTCAAGGTGGTTTGAGATCAGGCCTTGTTGTCTTAGATCAGGCCTTGCGAACGACGAGATGCAGCATGTTCGCCGGCGTCTCGTCAAAGCTCTGGATCACGTTCCTGTCCGATGACAGCGTGATCCATGGGCCTGCGCTGGCGTAAGTCGCCTCGAGCCATTCTGGCGACGCATAATTGTAATAGCGCCCGAGACTGTCCCGGCCGTCGCCCTCGCCCATCTTGTAGCTGGCATAGAACACGCCTGACGGCCTGAGCGCGCGATGAATCCGCGCCAGGATGCCGGTGAGTTCGTCGCGCGGCACGTGCAGGAGACAGGCGCTCGCCCAGACGCCGTCATAGGCCTCGTGCGCGTCAAGCTGGTCGAACCGCATCGCCTCGACGGCATGACCGAGCCGCTGCGACGCGATCTCGGCCATTTCAGGCGAGCCGTCGGTGGCGCGCACCGAAAAACCTTCGGCCAGCATCACCGCCGAATGATTGCCGGCGCCACAGCCGAGCTCGAGGATCGAGCCGCCGGACGGCAGCAGAGCAAGAAAGCCTCGCAGCCGCGTCGAGGGCGCCTTCGCCCAGTCCGCATAGGACCGGGCGTTGCTGCGATAGAATTGCAGAGTCCCTTCGTCCACGGCGATCACTCCGATCAGGGAAACAGCGCGATCTGCTCCAGTCCAGCGGTCTCGGGGAATCCGAACATCAGGTTCATGTTCTGGATCGCCTGACCGGCCGAGCCCTTCACCAGATTGTCGAGCACCGAAATCACGATGGCGCGGTTCTTGATCCGGTCGGCGATGACGCCGATCTGGACATAGTTCGAGCCGCGTACGTTCTGGGTCTGCGGCAGCACGCCCTTCTTGACGACATGCACGAACGGCTCGTTCGCGTAGGCTTGCTCGAGGGCCGCCCGCAAATCGTCCGGCGTCGCGCCGTTGAGCTTGACGTAGGACGTGCAGAGTTCGCCCCGCGACATCGGTATGAGATGCGGCGTGAAATTGACGGTCACGCTCGCGCCCGCCGCGACGCCGATCTCTTGTTCGATCTCCGGTGCATGCCGGTGCGTGCCGACCGAATACGGCGACATCCCCTCGCCCGCCTCGCTGAACAGCGTGTTCTGTTTCAGGCCGCGTCCGGCGCCGGTGACGCCTGACTTGGCGTCGATCAGGATGTCATCGACGTCGATCAGTTTTGCTTTCGCCAGTGGCACCAGCGCCAACAACGCTGCCGTCGGATAGCAGCCGGGACAGGCGACCAGCCGCGCCGCGGTAATCTTCTCCCGATAGAATTCGGTCAGGCCGTAGACGGCTTCGCCCTGCAACTCGAGCGCCTGATGTTCGTGGCCGTACCACTGCGCGTAGGTTTCCTTGTCGCGTAGCCGGAAATCGGCGGACATGTCGAGGACCTTGATCTTCGGGTTGGCTTTCAGCACGGCCGCGATGATCTGCTGCGTGGTGCCGTGCGGCAATCCGCAGAACACCGCGTCGAGCTTGGTCCAGTCGACCTTTTCCCATTCCACGAGTTGGGGCAAATCCAGCATGAAGAAATGCGGAAACACCTCGCTCATGGCCTTGCCGGCATGCGTGTTTGCGGTGAGTGCCGTGATTTCCGCATTCGGATGCCGCGCCAGCAGGCGCACCGCATCGGCGCCGGTGTAGCCGGACGCGCCGAGAATGCCGATTTTCTTCAAACTCATCACACGTTCCTTTCAGGCGTCGCTGGATCGTCTTGCCGGAGTAGAAAGTTGCGGCGTCGCTTCGTCCACCGGACTGATCTTGCGGGCAACGCTCGATCGGCTACTCGTCGGCAAGGCCCAGCATCAGCCGCATGTTCTGCACGGCCGCGCCGGAGGCGCCCTTGCCGAGATTGTCGAGCCGCGCGACCAGCACCGCCTGATGGTACTTGTCGCTGGCGAAGACGTGGAGCTCGAGCATGTTGGTCTCGTTGAGCGCCTCCGGCTCGAGCTTGCCGCCCTTGGTCGCCTCGTTCTGCAGCGGCATTACCGTGACGTATTTTGAGCCGGCGTAGCGCTTTGCCAGCGCGGCTTGCAGGTCCGCGCCGCTGGGCTTGCCGGGCAGCGTGTCGAGCTGAAGTGGCACCGACACCAGCATGCCCTGCCGGTAATTCCCGACCGAGGGAATGAAGATCGGCCGTCGCGTCAGGTTCGAATAGAGCTGCATCTCGGGCAGATGCTTGTGCTCGAAGCCGAGGCCGTAGAGCTCGAAAGACGGCGCGCTGCCATCTTCGAAGCTCGCGATCATCGACTTGCCGCCGCCGGAATAGCCGCTCACCGCATTGACGGTGACGGGATAGTCCGCAGGCAGCAGGCCGGCATCGACGATCGGTCGCAGCAGCGCGATCGCGCCGGTCGGATAGCAGCCGGGATTGGAGACCTTCTTCGCAGCCTTGATCTTGCCAGCCTGATCCGGCGTCAGTTCCGGAAAGCCATAGGCCCAATCGGGCGCGACCCGGTACGCGGTCGATGCATCCAGCACCTTCGGTCCCGCAGCGCCCATGCTATCGATGAGCGCAACCGTTTCCCTGGCAGCATCGTCCGGCAGACAGAGGATGACGAGGTCAACCTCCTCCATCAGCGCTTTCTTGGCCGCGGGATCCTTGCGCTTGTCGTCGGCGATCGTCTTCACGACCACGTCGTTCTGCAGCTTCAGCCGCTCGTTGATGCCGAGCCCGGTGGTGCCGGAGCCACCGTCGACAAAGACGGTGGAGGGCTTTGTCGCAGCGCCGGTCTTCGGGGCATTTTTGGTGTCGACGAGGCTGGCTTCAGAAAAGGTCATGGCGCGCTCCTTTCGAGCATGTTGGTTTCGGATGCCAAGGCCTCCGGCCTGACGTCCTGCATCAGTTGCGCGATCTCCTTGGCGTCGGCATGGGCCTGCGCGCCAAGTGCGTTGGCGATCGCCGTATAGTCGGCGTCGGACTTGTGCTGGTTGAGCTTGAAGCTGCCTTCGACCTCTTCAACCGTCATGACCAGACCCACGATTCCCTTCTTCAGCGCCTCGAGCCGCCCCGCCGTCATTTTGGCTGAGGTCCACGGCTTCTTCGGCAACAGCCAGCTCTCGAACTTGTCGCTGAGCGTGTCGATCTGCACGGCCAGTTCACCATCCGACAACAACCGCACCGGCCCAGTCAGATGGACCGACTGGTAGAGCCAGGTCGGCACCTGATCCGGCGAGACGTACCAGTCCGGTGACACGTAAGCATCGGGGCCGTTGACCGCGAGCAGCCAGGAGGTCGTCCCGTCCGCAAGCTTTAGCAGCGGATTGTGACGCGCGACGTGAAAGGCGGCCTGCGGCGTGCCGTCGGCGGCATAGGTCAAATAGAACGGAATTGGCGAGGCGATCGGCTTGTGGCCGTCGAACGCGCACATGGTGCCGAAGCCGCGCGTGTCGGCGAACTTCAGGCTCGCGGCGCGGTCCTGCTTGAAAAAGGGTGGCGTGTACATCGTTGTCTCCTGCTGGGCCTCCTTGGGGCCGCCGGATCAGATCGCACTGACAGGAGAGAGAATGCCGCGGATCGGATCCAGCGGCAAAGACGATGATCTCAAACGCGATCGACCGCCCAAACCGCTAAAGAGCGGCGGCGGCGACGGGCGAACAAAATAGTCGCGGCGTTGATCATGGCGCGGGGCTATAGGGCCAGTTGCGGTTCGCGTCAAGGTTCGGACGTCACACCACCCGCCAGATCCATTCCATGATCTTCGCGATCACGTCGCCGAACAGCAGGAGCGCCGCCGACCAGATCAGCGCCGAGACGAAATTGGCGGCCTGGAAGCTCCAATAGGGCATCTCGAAAATGCCGGCTGCAAGCGGCACAGAGGCACGCAAGGGACCGAAGAAGCGGCCGATGAAGATGCTCGGCACGCCCCAGCTGCGCACGAAGGCCTCGCCCCGGGGCAGGAGTTCCGGATAGCGCGAGAGCGGCCACATCTGCGCGACCTTCTCCTTGTAGCGGTAGCCGAACCAGTAGGAGACCCAGTCGCCCAGCGCGGCGCCGATGCCGCCGGCGATCCAGACCGGATAGAAGCTGATGCCGCTCGCGCCGATCAGCGCGCCGATCGCGACCAACGCGCCCCAGGCCGGGATCAGCAGCGAGATAAAGGCGAGCGACTCCCCGAAGGCGAGCACGAACACGATGGGAGCTGCCCATGTCTGGTGAGCGCGCACAAAATCCGCCAGCGCGTGCGCAAACTGCTCCATTCAAAATAGCCTTTCCGCCCTGCCCGAAGGTGCTGCTCGATGAAAAGGACTGGTAAGCCAAGGACTTGTGTGACATCAAGTCACAAAGTCCGGTCCAGACCGGACCGGACCGTCACATTGCCGGGAATTCGTTGGGGGTGCGGCGTAAAATCGCCGGGATTGGCTCCCAACCACACCGCCCGGCCCGCCCTGCGATAACCTTTCCAGGTCAGAAGTGGCATAGTCGGCCCAACCGATTCGCCGCTCATGCGGCCCTCAAAACGCATAAAGATATATGTCCAAGCAGTTGAAGCCCAAAGCAAAAGACGATTTTTTCGGCGGCGATGAGCCGAAGCCCCGCGCCGCCAAGGCGACCCCGCGCGCAGGCGGTGCCGAGGCCGACTACACCGCAGCCGACATCGAGGTGCTCGAAGGCCTGGAACCGGTGCGCCGCCGGCCCGGCATGTATATCGGCGGCACCGACGAGAAGGCGCTGCATCACCTCTTCGCCGAAGTCATCGACAACTCGATGGACGAGGCGCTCGCGGGGCATGCGACCTTCATCGGAGTCGAGTTGAGCGCGGACGGCTTTTTGACCGTCACAGACAACGGCCGCGGCATCCCGATCGATCCGCATCCAAAATTCCCGAAGAAGTCGGCGCTCGAAGTCATCATGTGCACGCTGCACTCAGGTGGCAAGTTCGACTCCAAGGTCTACGAGACCTCGGGCGGCCTGCACGGCGTCGGCATCTCCGTGGTGAACGCCCTCTCCTCGCTGCTCGAGGTCGAGGTCGCGCGCAGCCAGAAACTCTACCGCATGACGTTCGAGCGCGGGCACCCGAAGGGCAAGCTCGAGGATCTCGGCAAGATCAACAACCGCCGCGGAACCCGCGTGCGCTTCAAGCCGGACACCGACATCTTCGGTGCAAAGGCAGCGTTCAAGCCGCAGCGCCTGTTCAAAATGACGCGTTCGAAGGCGTATCTGTTCGGCGGCGTCGAGATCCGCTGGAATTGCGCGCCTGAACTGCTCAAGGGCGTCGACGACGTGCCGGCCGAAGCGACGTTCCACTTCCCCGGTGGCCTCAAGGATTATCTGGCGGCGGCGATCCACGCCGACACGCTGGTGCATCCCGACATCTTCTCCGGCAAGTCGGGCCGCAACGGCGCGCATGGCGCCTGCGAATGGGCGGTGGCTTGGACTGCGGATGCCGACGGCTTCCTGTCGTCCTACACCAACACCGTGCCGACGCCCGATGGCGGTACGCATGAATCCGGCTTGCGCAGCGCGCTGCTGCGAGGTCTCAAGGATCACGCCGAGCGCGTCGGCCAGGGCAAGCGCGCGTCGTCCATTACGTCTGAAGACGTGATGGTCGGCGCAGCCGTGATGCTCTCGGTATTCGTGCGCGAGCCCGAATTCCAGGGCCAGACCAAGGATCGCCTTGCCACGGCCGAAGCGCAGCGCATCGTCGAACAGGCGATGAAGGATCCGTTCGACCATTGGCTGTCGGGCAATCCGAACCAGGCCAACAGGCTGCTCGACTTCGTGGTCGATCGCGCCGAGGAGCGGTTGCGCCGCCGGCAAGAGAAGGAGACCGCGCGCAAGACCGCCGGCAAAAAGCTGCGCCTGCCCGGGAAGCTCGCCGATTGCAGCGATGCCGGTTTGGACGGTTCGGAACTCTTCATCGTCGAGGGAGACTCGGCCGGCGGCAGTGCCAAGCAGGCGCGCGACCGCAAGACCCAGGCCGTGCTGCCGCTGCGCGGCAAGATCCTCAACGTCGCCTCCGCCGGCAAGGACAAGCTGACGGCGAACACGCAGCTCGCCGACCTCGTGCAGGCGATCGGCTGCGGGATGCTCGCGCAGTATCGCGAGGAGGATCTGCGCTATCAGCGCATCATCATCATGACCGACGCCGATGTCGACGGTGCCCACATCGCTTCGCTGCTGATCACCTTCTTCTACCGGCAGATGCCGCGGCTGATCGACGAAGGCCATCTCTTCCTCGCCGTGCCGCCTCTCTACAAGCTGACCAACGGCACCAAGTCGGTCTACGCCCGCGATGACGCGCACAAGGCAGCGCTGATCAAGAGCGAGTTCAACGCCAACGCCAAGGTCGAGGTCAATCGCTTCAAAGGCCTCGGCGAGATGATGCCGGCGCAGCTCAAGGAAACCACCATGGATCCGGCCAAGCGGACCATGCTGAAAGTGGTTCTGCTCGCCGACGACCGCGACACCACGGCGGATTCGGTGGAGCGGCTGATGGGCACCAAGGCCGAAGCGCGCTTCGCGTTCATCTCGGACAAGGCTGAATTCGCCAATGACGATTTGCTGGACGTCTGATCCGCAGGCGCTGCTCGGTCGTATCCCATCAAGAGCCCCGGCATGAAGCCGGGGCTCTTTGTTTTTGGGGACGACAACCGCCATTTCCCGACGATCCTGCCCGCCGATCCTGCCAACGGTCCGCCACGGCTTCGGTGATTCCCTGCCTCGTCGCATCGCGACTCGGCCAACGACTCACCCAGCCGGGCTGATGCAGGATTGCCTCCATTTCGGACAAAGCCGGATTTACTAACGAGAAGTTACCAAAATACAAATCGCAAAATTCGACCTACTGAATTGATAATACATGACTATTTTGAATTTCCACGATGGTGCTCAGAATCCCTGCCGTGCGGCGTTTCCCGGCGACTGTGCCTGCTCTGCAACAGCATTTCGGAGAGAAGCAGGTATAGTCCGGGACATCAGATCACACGGACTTCAGTGCGCTCGCGCCTTCCAGACAGACCAAAGCTTGGGGATTTTAAGATGAAGAAGATTTTGCTCGCACTGACCGCGGTTGCCGCGATGACCGGTTCGGCCTCGGCCGCTGACCTTGGCGCCCGTCCCTACGTGAAGGCGCCGATGGCGGCTCCCGTCGCCAACTGGACCGGCTTCTACATCTTCGGCGGCGCCGGCGGCGGCCTCTCGGCCTCTGACCAGCGCGTGCAGACCACGGTTGGCGCAGTTCCCCTGACGATCGATCAGCGCCAGGGTGGCTCGGGCTGGTTCGGCACCGTCGGTCTCGGCTACGACTGGCAGTTCAGCGGCACCTGGGTCGCCGGCGTGTTCGCTGACGGTCAGTTCGGCAGCATCCGTGCTACCATTCAGGACCCGATCGCTGGCATCACTGGCAACCAGAAGCTGGAAGATTCCTGGGCCGCTGGTGTCCGCCTCGGCTGGCTGGTCGCTCCGAACGTTCTCTCCTACGTCAACGGCGGTTACTCGGGCGCTCACTTCGGCCAGACCAACTTCATGACCCTGGCCGGCGCGCCCGCCGGTATCCATCTCAACAGCTACAACCGCAATGGCTGGTTCATCGGCGGCGGCGTCGAGAACAACCTGAACATCTTCGGCATCCAGTCGCCCGGCTGGTTCATGAAGACCGAATATCGCTCGGCCTTCTACAACGCCAAGACCCAGAACGAACTGTTCGATGCTGGCAACGTCCTCGTCGGCCGCGACATCCGCGCCAACAGCTGGAACCAGACGATTTCGACCTCGCTGGTCTACCGCTTCAACTGGACCGGTCCGGTCGTCGCGAAGTACTGATCCGAACGCAAGTTCAGACGTTAAAGCCCCGGCATCGTCCGGGGCTTTTTCGTTGTACGGTGCTTCAGCGGACCTTGCATATGGACATGCATCCGCCCTGCGAACTGCATCAGCGGCCATTGTATCCGAACCACGGCTACGGCTAGTCTCCCGCCAGGTTTTCGGGCCGCGGCAGTGGTCATGCCGCGTCACGACAGAAGCGGACCCATGGGGAGGAATGCATGCGCAGATTTCTGCTTGTAGCAGGCCTGTTTGCCCTTGCCGTCGGGCTGCTCTGGATCGGACAGGGCACGGGCACCGTCGCGTGGCCGCGATCGAGCTTCATGGTCAACCAGTTGCAATGGGCCGGCTATGGCGCAGCCATGGCAGGCTTTGGGCTGGTGCTGATCTGGCAGAGTAACCAATAGAAGAAACCAGGGAATAGCAGCATGACATCCAGTCGGTTCGATCTCCGCGGCAAGGTCGCGATCGTCACGGGAGGCAATGGCGGCATCGGGCTCGGCATGGCCCGCGGCCTCGCCGATGCCGGCGCCAACATCGCCGTGGTCGGACGCAACGAAACCAAATCGGCCGCCGCCGTGGCCGATCTCAGTCAACGCGGTGTGAAGGCGATCAGTGTTGCCACCGACGTCACCGACAAGGCGGCCATCGCCGCGATGGTCGAGCGTGTCGTCGGGGATCTCGGCCGCATCGACATCCTCATCAACAATGCCGGCATGAGCATCCGCAAGCCGCCGCACGAGCTCGAGCTCGACGAATGGAATACGGTGATCAACACCAACCTCACCAGCGCCTTCCTGTGCTCGAAGCTGGCCTATCCGGCGCTGAAGGCGTCCGGCAACGGGAAGGTGATCAACATCGGCTCGATGATGTCGATCTTCGGCGCGAGCTTCGCAACGGCCTATGCGGCGAGCAAGGGCGGTATCGTTCAGTACACGCGCGCCTGCGCCAATGCGTGGGCGCCCGACAACATCCAGGTCAATGCCATCCTTCCCGGCTGGATCGACACCGACCTGACCCGCGGTGCGCGGCAGCAGGTATCGGGATTGCACGAGCGGGTGCTGGCACGCACGCCGGCGGGGCGGTGGGGCGACATCGACGACTTCGCCGGCATCACGGTGTTCCTTGCCTCGTCCGCGTCCAACTTCGTCACCGGCACCGCGATCCCCGTCGATGGCGGGTTCTCGGTGATGGCCTAGGCCGTACGCCAGAAACCTGCACACAAAAAAGAAGCCCCGGACAATGCCGGGGCTTTTGAATTTGGGCAGTGATCGTCTTTTATGGTTGCTTGGTCGTTCGTTGATCCACTCAGTAGCGGGCGATCACAGGCGCGTCGAACTTGTAGCTGGCGCGCACGACGGCCCACTGGAGGTCGCGCGGCTTGGCATCGAAGCTGTAATTGCCCGAGGTGCCGCCGAGCTGATAGGTCTGGCTACCGAAAGCTGCGTAATTGTATTCGAGGCCGACGATCCAGTTGCGGGTGATGCCGTATTCCCAGCCGGCACCGACGGTCCAGCCGTTGGCCCAATGGGTCTGACCGCCAGAACCGGTGGCCGGACCGACCGTATCGGTGACCGACAGACGGTTGTTCACGCCGGCATAGCCGCCCTTGATGTAGAACAGGTTGTTCTGCACGGCGAAGCCCGCGCGACCAACGACGGTGGCAAGCACATTGGCGCGCCAGGAGAACACGTCGTCACCCGCGCCGAACGCGGTGTTCAAGAACGAGCCCTTGTTGTCGAGGCCCGAGATCGTGCCTTCCATACCGAACACGTAGTTGTTGGCCTGCCAATTGTAGCCGATCTGGGCGCCGCCCAGGATGCCGGAGTTGCGCTGACGGTAGCCCTGCCCCGGGGTCAGATCGCCGAACGGCGCGCCGGTCCCGTTGTTGATGAACTGCTCGTTGGTCCATGCTCCGCCGATGTGACCGCCGACATAAAAGCCGGTCCAGTTGAACAGCGGCTCCGCATAGGCGGGCGCCTTCGTGTAGCGCGCACCGAGATCGGCGGCGGAAGCGGCGCCGGTCGAAACCAGAGCGGTCGTGCAGGCGAAGGCGGCAATCAACTTGTTACGCATGGTACACCCCGTGTCCTTTGATGGGTGCACGCTCACACGCAGTTCTTACTCAAATTTGAATCAAGACAGTTAAGACGCCGGATTGGCAAGCAGCGCGCCTTCAATCTATCTGAACTGTTGTACGCAGGCAACGCGCTGAGCGCGATTTAACGCCGCGTTATCCCTACCGAGTCCTTGCGCTACCGTGCCGGCGCAGCCTTCGACTGCACGTGCTCGGGCCGGACGCCGAGCGCGAGCAGACGCGCCGGAATGCCCTGGAGCCACGGCAGCGCGGTGATGAGGCGCACGATCAGCGGCACTTTCAGCGGCCGGTCGCCGCCCTGCAAGGCGCCGCTGATGATGTTGTTCTGCACGATCATCTGCATTCGCTGCGTCATCTTCACCGGGAATTCGCGGCGACGGCGCACGGCATCGAGTTCGTTCTCCGACGGGCAGCCGTTTTGCAGCTTGTCCGCCAGCAAATTTGCGGTCGCGACCGCATCCTGCACGGCGAGATTGACGCCGACGCCGCCGACCGGCGACATCGCATGTGCGGCGTCGCCGATGAGAAGCAAGCCGGGCCGCGTCCAGCGCGGCAGGCGGTTGATCGCGACGGTGAGCAGCTTGAAATCGTCGAACCTCTTCACATCGGCAATGCCGCTCTTCAGGATCGGCGCCATGCGAACGACGTCGTCGAGCAGCGCCTGCAATCCCCTCGCCTTCACCGCGTCGTATTGCCCCTTGGCGATGACATAGGCGCATTGCCAGTAGTCGCCGCGGTCGAAGGTGATCATCATCTTGCCGGGCTCGACGCGCGCGAACACGTTCTCGGTCTCGTTCGCCTTGCGGCCGACGCGGAACCAGAGCACGTCCATTGGCGCGCCGATCTCCTCGACCTCGAGGCCGGAACGCTGGCGCACGGTCGAATGCCGGCCGTCACAGGCGATGGTGAGATCGGCTTCGATGTCCACGATGCCGTCCGGCGTATTCGCCCGCACGCCGGCGATGGTCTCGCCGCGGCGGATCAGATCGACCGCTTCCGTGTTCATCATCACCTTCAGCGAGGCGAAGCGCTGGCCGGCCTCGCGCAGGAAGTTCAGGAAATCCCATTGAGGCATGAAGGCGATGAAGGGGTACTTGGTGCGGAGGCGGCTGAGATCGGCGATGCGAACGGGGGTACCGCCGAACAGGCCGTCCATCTTTTGCAAGCGCTGATGCGGCAACTTCAGGAATCCGTCGATCAGGCCGAGCTCGTCCATCACCTGGAGCGTCGAGGGATGCACGGTGTCGCCGCGGAAGTCGCGGAAGAAATCCGCATGCTTCTCCAGCACCACGACATCGATGCCGGCGCGCCCCAGAAGATAGCCGAGCATCATGCCCGCCGGTCCGCCGCCGACGATGCAACACCGCATTTTCAGCGAGGCGCCTTGGAGATTCTGCGACGTATCGGGTTTCACGGCCGGGTTCTCATTTAGGGTCAAGGTTTCTGTGCAGTGCAGCAAGCAAGATTCATTTGCCGCGATTGTGAATGGCCGTTAGCCTTTACGCCAATTCCGACTCATTCAGGAAATTGCAGTGCAGACAATCCTCATACTGCTCGGCGTCTGGATCCTGATCAACGTGCTTTTCGTCTTGATCATGATCGCACCGCGCAGGCCGCCGCTTGCGCCGGTGCGCATCGAACGGAACGGCTATCCGTACGAGGAGTAGGAGAAGCTCAAGAGCTTCATCAGGAAGCGCCGCGGGTAACAAGAAGCGCGCGCGACGCCTTCGGCCGCCTCATCAATTATTGCTGCGGTTCGCGCTGCGGAAGCTTTTGATCTCCGACACGCTGCCGTCGCGATAGGTCAGCTCCACCGAGATGAACTGCGTTGCCGGCGCGAGCTTCATGTAGAGCGGCATGCCGGCGCTGATCGCACTGGGATCGCGCATGTCGCAGCCCGGCATCTTCAACACCTGGTTCGGAACGGCGGTGTCGATGCCGATGCGCACCTCGCGGATGGCGCAGCGGTAAGACACGAGGTGCGTGTAGTAGACCAGCAGCCCGTTGAACTCGCGGAATGACAGCCAGCTCGTCGCGGTCATGTCGAGGATCTTGCGCTGGTCGCGGATCAGCGCGGCTTCGGGATCGAACCTGATCGGGAACGGCCCCTGCATGTCACCGGACTGGTCGACATAGCGGACCTCAATGGTGCCGGCCTGCGCGTCCGGCGGCAATTCGATCGACGGGTTCGGCATTCTCTTGCGCGTGCGCGGGTCGAGCGTATCGATGAAGCCGGTTTCGCGGAAATCGCCATTGCCGGCCATGCGCCAGGAAACGCCAAGCGTCGGATCGGCAAAGGAGAACACCACGCTCCAGCCGCCATTGTGGCGCGAGAAGCTCGCGATCGGCGCGTTGGTGGTCTCCTCCTTCGGCACGCGCGGCACCGACACTGGCGGCAGCGCCGCGAGCTTCTGCGCCGGCGGATCGGCCGGGCGCGCGGCGACATCCTTGGCGATGCCGCTGAGGAAGACGTCGTCGACCATCTGATCAAAATAGACCGGCACCTGCCTGTGCTTGACGGTGTCGGCCATCTCGCTGACGAGACGGCGCGTACGTTGCGCCACCTGCACCAGGTTCTCGCCGGGCTGGAGCAGCTCTTTGGCGAAGGTGCGCGTGAACACCGAATTGGGATTGGCGTCGTCGTTGGAGAGGCGGTCGAGCGCGGTCTGGCGCGGGCCCGCGGAGAAGACCGAGAACACGCCTTCGGGCAGCTGCACCATCGGGGCAAGCCCGCCACCGCCGGAGACGGCGCGGGTACCCTTGCGCTCGAACGGGTTGTTGCGGCAGGCGTCGAACACCAGGATCGAGGTTCGCGCCTTCTTGTTCTGGAGGCGCTCGACGATGCGATCGGCCAGGATGGAGGCGTCACGCACCAGCTCTTCCTGCCCTTCCGTCGCTGCCGGCACGTCCGTCGGCAGCAGGTAATTCTGGCCTGCGATCTCGAAGCCGTGGCCGGCATAGAAGAAGAACGCGGTGTCGCCGGGCTCGATCGTCCGATCGAACGCGAGCAGCGTCTCCGAAAATTGCTGCCGGCTCTGGTTTTCGGCGAGCATCACCGAGAAGCCGAGCTGCTTCAGCGTATCGCCCATGGTGCGGGCGTCGTTGACCGCCTTGAGCAGCTTCGGAACGTTCCTATAGTCGTTGTTGCCGACCACGAGCGCGACGCGCTTCTCGGCACAGGCGGGAAGCGCGAAACCGCTGAGGCCGGCCGCGAGGCCAAGCGCTGCCAGTACTCTGAAAAGCCGACGTGTCATCGAAAATCCCTCAAGAACGGCCCACGCCGGTTCCTTCGAACAGCGGTTCATGGGAACCGCGTCGTTGATGTGATAGTCGGCCCAGCCATAGCGCTGGTTCAACAGCTCTGAGGACACAGGTCTGTCGTCTAGCCTATGGTAGATGCCACCGGAATTTGCTTTTTCTCGGTCAATTCTTGTGGGCAATTCCGCTGGAAGCGAGGGGACGCCGTGTATCGCTGGTGCACCGACGAGGTCGAGCCGCACGACCGCTTCGACTTTTGGCGCGAGGTGCGCGCCAAGGGCCTGTTCGGCGTCACCGTCGAACTCGAGCGCGAACGCCGCGCGGACTTCTTCGGCGAATTCTCGCTGTGTCAGCTTGGCGGAGCCGGCCTCGTCGAGCTGAAGGCTTCGCATTACACGGTCGAGCGCAGCATGACCGACATCGCTGACGCGCCGGGCGACAGCCTCTGCGTCTATCAGCAACTCGGCAGCGGCGCCTGGTTCGGCGGCATGCGCGGCAGCGACTTCACGATCGCCAACGGCAGCTTCGCCACCAGCCATACCGACCAGCCCTATCGCGCCGCGCCGCTTGGCGCGGGAGGCTTCCACCTGCGGATCCTGAAGATTCCCGTGAGCGGTCTCTCCACGCAGGACAAGCGCATGCGCGAGCTTGCGCCCCGGACGTTCGTTGATCCCAGCCTGGCGCCCCTACTCGACGCCTGCTTTGCCGACCTCGGTACGGTTGCCGCGGGTGATGACGGCGCCGCCGATGCCGTAGCCCATCTGGCACTGATCGAGCGCGGCATCCTGCGGCCCGGCAGCCGCCTCGGGCAGGCCGCGCTGCGGACCGCCCGGCTCTCGCTGGCACGACGCCTGATCGCGCGTCACCTGCAAAACCCGGATATGGCGCCGGCGATGGTGGCCGACCTTCTCGGCGTGTCGGTCCGTCACCTGCACATGCTGTTCGAAACCGCGGCCAAGAGTTTTTCGCAAACCGTGACGGACGAACGCCTGAACCGGAGTCGCCGCCTGATGCGCGAAGCCCCGGACCGGCTGATCGCCGACATCGCGACCGCCTGCGGCTTCGACAGCCTCGCGACCTATTACAGGGTCTTCAACACCGCCTATGGGATGGCCCCCGGCGACTTTCGCGCCCAGGGTCCGGAAGGGCGTTAGCCGACGTTTGGACAGCTCCGGCCGACCGCTGGATTGGGCGGAAAACCGCAGCCTCGCCCGCTATTTGAGCGAAAACCTCAGGTTTTTTAGGGCCTTCCCGCGGCTGCTCCATTGACTTTGGCCGATTCCCCCCTATGTTCCGGGTCGACGCGGCTCGGTATCGAAGAGCGATTCCTGAGCTTGGCGCTTTGTTCGCGTGAGTCAGCACCCCCAGCTTCTTTGAGAGCGCGCCGTTTTGGGGTGGAACGCGACAGCCTTATTACCCTCGAATCCGAACGGCGGTTTCGACCAGAGGCTCAATGTCTTTTTCCCATCTCGGACTATCCGAAAAAGTCCTCGCCGCAGTGGCGGCCACCGGTTACACCACCCCCACCCCCATTCAGGAACAGGCGATCCCTCACGTCCTTGCTCGCAAGGACGTTCTCGGCATCGCCCAGACCGGCACCGGCAAGACCGCCGCCTTCGTGCTGCCGATGCTCACCATTCTCGAAAAGGGCCGCGCCCGGGCGCGCATGCCGCGCACGCTGATCCTTGAGCCGACCCGCGAACTCGCGGCGCAGGTGAAGGAAAACTTCGACCGCTACGGCGTGGGCCAGAAACTCAACGTCGCCCTCCTGATCGGCGGCGTTTCCTTCGGCGACCAGGATGCCAAGCTGACGCGCGGTGTCGATGTGCTGATCGCCACTCCCGGCCGCCTGCTCGACCACACGGAGCGCGGCGGCCTGCTGCTCACCGGCGTCGAGCTGCTCGTCATCGACGAAGCCGACCGCATGCTGGACATGGGCTTCATTCCCGACATCGAGCGCGTCTGCAAGCTCGTCCCGTTCACGCGGCAGACCCTGTTCTTCACCGCGACCATGCCGCCGGAGATCCGGCGCATCACCGAAACCTTCCTGCACAATCCGCAGAAGATCGAGGTATCGAAGCCTGCCACCACCGCTGTCACGGTTACGCAGTGTCAGGTCCCGGCCGGGCGCGAGGCGCACGAGAAGCGCGAGCTGCTTCGCCGACTGCTCCGCGAGGCCAAGGATCTCCAGAACGCGATCATCTTCTGCAATCGCAAGCGCGATGTCGCCGTCGTTCATAAATCGCTGCAAAAGCACGGCTTCAGCGTCGGCGCGCTGCACGGCGACATGGATCAGTCGGCCCGCACGGCGGCGCTCGAACAGTTCCGCAAGGGCGAGCTGCCGCTGCTGGTCGCATCCGACGTCGCCGCCCGCGGCCTCGACATCCCCGAGGTCAGCCACGTCTTCAATTTCGACGTTCCCCACCATCCCGACGACTATGTCCACCGCGTCGGCCGCACCGGTCGCGCAGGCCGGTCCGGCATGGCGATCTCGCTCGTCACGCCGCCCGACCAGAAGTCGATGGTGGCGATCGAGAAGCTGATCGGACAGAGCATTCCGCGCGCCGAAGGCGATTTCGAAGTCCGCACCGATGCTTCCGATGCGAGCGAGCGTCCGCGCGAGCAGCGCGGCCGTGAACGTTCACGCGGCGGACGCGGCAAGCCGCAACGCGGTCGCGAGCGCAGCCAGGAGCCGCGCGAAGCGCGTGGCGAGGCACAGCCTTCAGCCGAAGCACGGTCCGCTCCCGAAGCAAGGCCCGCTTCCGAAGCAAGGCCCGCGCGCGAGGCAAGGCCTCCGCGTGAAGCCAGATCTTCGCGTGAAGGCAGACCTTCGCGTGAAGCCAGACCTTCGCGTGAAGCCAGGCCTCCGCGCGAAGCCAAGCCATCATCCGAGCCGCGTGACGGTGCGCGCGAGCAGGCCAATCCGTCGCATGTGCCGTCGATCGGCCGTCCCGAGCCGCGCCGCCAACGCGAGGCCGACAGCGAGCCGGGCGACCACTCGCATCTGCCGGCCTTTCTGCTGCGTCCGGTTCGCTCCCCAGCCGGCGCCTGAAGCCCGATGCGCGCCCGGCTTTGGTTGAAATAAAGCTTGCGCGCACTTTTCTGGACGTATTCGTGGACGTATATTTACGGGGCGTTCACGATCGTCCGTTAGCCTACGAACATAATTTAAGTATTGCTGCGGTCGACGGCACGCCGATCGCTGTGGGGTATGTTCCGTGGTCAAAGTGCTCGACGAACACGAACGCACAATGGCGTTCGCCGAGGTAGCGCTCGGTCAGATCCGATCGCTACGACAGACCGCAATTCCCCGCAATTACGAGATCTGGTTCGTCTACGCCACCGGCTACAATGCCTCGCTCAACAAGATCATCAACGAGACACTGGCGCGGAGCGGCACGCTGACCGAAGCCGATCTCGATCAGATCTACGAGACCTACCTCTCCCACATCAAGACCACCGACCGCATCGACAAGGTCGGCGCGCGCGTCATCGGCGAGATCGACGACGTGATGAAGGTACTCGGTGACGCGCTCGGGATGACCGGCTCCTACGATGCCAGCCTGTCGGGCGCGACCGAAAAGCTCTCATCGGCCAAGAGCCCCGAGCAGATCAAGTCGATCGTCGAGACGCTGCTGCATTCGACCAGCGAGATGCGCGAGACCAACAAAGCGCTGGAAGACCGGCTGACGCTGTCGAAGAGCGAGATCAGCAACCTTCAGCAGAGCCTGGAGGCGATCCGCGCCGAGAGCCTGACCGATCCGCTGACGGGGCTCGGCAACCGCAAATATTTCGATCGCATGATCGACATGGCCGTGCAAGGCGCGCTCGCCTCCGGCGATCCGCTGTCGCTGCTGCTGGTCGACATCGATCATTTCAAGTCGTTCAACGATTCCTACGGCCATCTCACCGGCGACCAGGTGCTGCGGCTGGTCGGCCTGTCGCTGAAGCAGACCATCAAGGGCCAGGACATCA
This sequence comes from Bradyrhizobium sp. 44, assembly GCF_023073095.1. Classification (NCBI taxonomy): domain Bacteria; kingdom Pseudomonadati; phylum Pseudomonadota; class Alphaproteobacteria; order Hyphomicrobiales; family Nitrobacteraceae; genus Bradyrhizobium; species Bradyrhizobium sp. 44. Next base: position 928,313 of record NZ_JADPIY010000016.1, on the reverse strand, counting down.
CCGCGCGCTATGGCGGCGAGGAATTCGCGGTCGTGCTGCCCAACACCGCGCTGCGCCAGGCCCTCACGGTGGCCGATCACATCCGCCGCGCCGTGATGGCTAAGGAATTGAAAAAGAAGTCCACCGGCGAAATCCTAGGCCGCGTCACCATCTCCATCGGCGTCTCCATGCTGAAGCAGGGCGACGACACCGATGCGCTGATCGAACGCGCGGATGCCTGCCTGTACGCCGCCAAACGCAACGGCCGCAACCGCGTGATCTGCGAGGCCGATCCGGAATTCGCGGTCGAGACGCACAACCGGGTGGCGTGACGCCGAAGCCGCGCACCGCCACCTGCGCTTGACATTCTGGCCTGACGAACGACATCTCCCTCGCCGTCTCGAGGCGTCCGACTGCGAGCATCCGGAGGACTTGTCGTCTTGCCCAACCCGCATGATTTTCACACGCCGCAACCGTCCTACACCAGGGACGACCTGCTGAGATCGAGCGAGGGCAGCTATTTCGGCCCCGGCAACGCGCAATTGCCGGCGCCGCCAATGCTGATGATGGACCGCATCACGGAGATCAGCCTGGACGGCGGCGAGTTCGGCAAGGGCCATATCGTCGGCGAGCTCGACATCGCGCCAGGCCATTGGTTCTTCGATTGCCACTTTCGCGGCGATGCCATGATGCCGGCGTCTCTGGGACTGGATGCCATGTGGCAGATGATCGGTTATTGGCTCGGTTGGTCGGGCTCAGGGGGCAAGGGCCGCGCGATCGGCGTCGGCGAGGTGGAGTTCACGGGCTCCATCACACCGGACACACGATGCGTGCGCTACGAGGTCGTCATGCGCCAGGTGAGGCGCGGCAGGCTGGTCCTGGGATTTGCCGACGGCCGCGTGCTGGCTGACGGTGTCTGCGTTTACATCGCCAAAGACATGAGGGTTGGCCTGACAAAGGCCATGGACTGAACCTAACCCAGTCGCCTGGCGCGCTTCCCAACCGCTTTCTTTTTGCTCGCCTTCTTCCGCGCTTTCGCAGGCTTGGCGGCCTTCTTCGCCGCCTTCTTGACCTTGGGCCGCTTCTTCACCTTGGCGCGCTGGGCGGCGGCGAGAGCCGCCCTCGCCCACTGCGCAAGCTCCACGGAATCGTCGAACAGGCGGGCCGGCAGCTCCCAGTAGGAGTTCACCAGCACCGTCTTAGCGCGGGTCGCGTATTGGAATGGCTTCGAGCCTTCCGCTTCAAAGTCCGGGATGGTCATCTCGTCGGCGCGAAAGAACAAGCCGGCACGCAGGAACAGCGCGAAATTGATGCCGTCGGCGGAGATGCCGTAGCCGGAAAACATTTTTCGGATGGCGACGGGGCCGAAATCGGCGAACAGGTCGATCAGGAATTCGCGGTCCATGGCAGGCTTCCCGGGGCGAGCAGGCCAGCCTTCATACCACCGCCGTCATTGCGAGCGAAGCGAAGCAATCCAGATTGTCGCCGCAGAGACAGTCTGGATTGTTCGTCGCAAGTGCTCCTCGCAACGACGGAAAAACTACCCGTCGATCTGCGCCGGGCGCAGTTCGACCGACTCGCCGCAGCCGCAAGCGGAGATCTGGTTGGGATTGTTGAAGACGAACTGGGCCTGCATCTTGTCGGCCTTGTAGTCCATCTCGGTGCCGAGCAGGAACAGCACGGCCTTCGGATCGACCAGGATCTTGACGCCCTTGTCCTCGACGACCTCGTCGGTCGGACGAACATCATGGGCGTATTCGACGGTGTAGGACTGACCGGCACAGCCGCCGTTCTTGACGCCGACGCGCAGGCCCACGATCTCGGAATCGGCCCGCTGGGTCAGCTCGTTGATGCGCTGGGCAGCAGCGTCCGTCAGCCGCATCACCTGCGGGCGCGGCCGCCGCGGCTTCGGAGTGGATGCTGGTGTTGAACCCGACGATATCTGTGTCATGTCAGTGATGTGGTCCGTTGCCGAGCGAATTCAATGCCAAGGATCTAACGAGTATCTAAAGCCAGGGTTACGCGTCACCACATGTTGAGCACGAGGCGGGCCTCGTCGCTCATGCGTTCCGGCGTCCAGGCCGGCTCCCAGACCACCTTGACGTCGACTACGCCGACGCCGGGGACGCTGGCGACCGCGTTCTCGACCATCGTCGGCAACTCGCCGGCGGCCGGACAATTCGGCGTCGTCAGGGTCATTTTCACGTCGACGGAACGATCGTCCTTGATCTCGACCTTGTAGATCAGGCCGAGCTCGTAGATATCGGCCGGGATTTCCGGGTCGAACACGGTCTTGAGCCCGGCGATGATCTCGGTGGTCAAACGCTCGGTCTCCTCAGGCGGCAGCGCCGACTGGGTTTCCATCGGATTGGCTTTGATTTCGGCCGTGTCACTCATGCGAACAAATCCCGCGCCTTCAACAGCGCCTGTGCCAGATGATCGACTTCTTCCCGCGTATTATACATGCCGAACGACGCCCGGCATGTGGCTGTGACGTTGAACCGCTCTAAAAGCGGCATCACGCAATGGGTGCCGGCGCGCACCGCGATGCCCTGGCGGTCGATCACGGTGGCGACGTCATGGGCGTGGGCGCCCTTGAGCTCAAAAGAGATCACCGGGCCCTTGCCCCGTGCCGTGCCGATCAGCCGCAGCGAGTTGATCTCGCGCAGCTTGTCCTGGGCGTAGGTGACGAGATCGTGCTCGTGCGCGGCGATACGCTCCTTGCCGATCGAATTGACGTAGTCGATGGCGGCGCCAAGCCCGACGGCCTCGACGATCGCCGGCGTGCCGGCCTCGAATTTGTGCGGGGGATCGCCATAGGTGACGATGTCGCGCGAGACTTCGCGAATCATCTCGCCGCCGCCGTTAAACGGACGCATCGCGACGAGGTGGTCGTACTTGGCCCAGAGCACGCCGATGCCGGTCGGACCGTAGACCTTGTGGCCGGTGAAGACGTAGAAGTCGCAGCCGAGGTCCTGGACATCGACGGGCAGATGCACGGCGCCCTGGCTGCCGTCGACCAGCACGGGGATGCCGCGGGCGTGAGCGATCTTCACGACGTCCTTGACCGGAACGATGGTGCCGAGCGCATTCGACATCTGCGTGATCGCGACCAGCTTGGTCTTCGATGTCAGGAGCTTCTCGAATTCCTCGATGAGGAAATTGCCCTCGTCGTCGACCGGCGCCCATTTGATCACGGCACCATGGCGTTCCCTGAGGAAATGCCAGGGCACGATGTTGGAGTGGTGCTCCATGATCGAGATGACGATCTCGTCGCCTTCTTTGATGTTCGGTTCACCCCAGGACGAGGCGACGAGGTTGATTGCCTCGGTCGCATTGCGGGTGAAGATCACTTCCTCGGTCCGCGCAGCGTTGATGAACTGCGCCACCTTGGTGCGGCCGCCCTCATAGGCTTCGGTCGCGGCGTTGGCGAGATAATGCAGGCCGCGGTGCACGTTGGCGTATTCGGAGGTGTAGGCCTGCGTCATGCGATCGAGCACGGCGCTCGGCTTCTGCGCAGAAGCCGCGTTATCGAGATAGACCAGCGGCTTGCCGTAGATCTGCATGGCCAGCGCCGGAAAATCCTGGCGCACGCGCGCGACGTCGTAAGAGCCGTTCTTGACTGCCGGATGCGTGCTCATTGGCGCCGCTCCAGCCAGCGCTCGGCAATGCCGATCACGTGCTCGCGCAGATCATCGTCGGCGATCTGCTCGATCGCCTCGCCGACGAAAGCCTGGATCAGCAGCGCCTGGGCCTGCTTCTCGGGCAGGCCGCGCGCCTTCAGATAGAACAACAGGCTGTCGTCGAGCGCGCCGGCGGTGGCGCCATGCCCGCAGGAGACGTCGTCAGCGAAAATCTCGAGCTCGGGCTTATTGTCGGCTTCCGCTTCGTCCGAGAGCAGCAGCGCGCGGATCATCATCTTGCCGTCGGTCTTCTGTGCATCGGGACGAACGATGATGCGGCCCTGGAACACCGAATGCGCACGGTCGTCGATCACGGCGCGGAAGACCTCGCGGCTCACACAATTCGGCACGGCGTGGTCGACCACCAGTGTGGTGTCGCCATGCTCGGTCTTCTGCAACAGGTTCACGCCGTTGACCGAGAGTTCGCTGCCCTCGCCCGCCAGCGTGATGAAGCCTTGCAGGCGGCTGACCGCAGCACCGGTGGTCATGTTGAAGAAATTCAGCTTCGTGTTCGCACCGACCGTGACGAACTGCGAGGTGATGTTCACCGCATCCGGCGAATCATCCATCAGGCGGATATGCGCGACGTCGGCGTTGTCGCCGACCGAGAGGATGACGGCATCGCTGACCTGGTAAGCCTTGGCGCCGGCCGCGACGAAGCTCTCGATGATGGTGGCACGAGCGCCCTTCCCGACCGCGACCTGCGAGCGGGTGAACGTCGACGCGGAAGAGGTGATCGCGATGTGGATGATCTGGATCGGCGCGGAGAGCTGCACGCCGTCGGCGATATCAAGCACGACACCGTCGGTGGCCATCGCCGCGTTCAGCGCGATCACCGCATCGGTTGCCGCGGTCTTCAACAGACCGGAATCTTTGTCCAGCGTCTCCCGCAAGGTCTTAACGCTCACCTCGGAGGCCAGCGCCTTGACGTCGGAGAGGTCGGCAGCGAACACGCCGTCCACCAGCACCAGCTTGCGGGCGCCCGCGATCGCGTGCGCTTTCACGGCGTCCGCAGCGCGCTTCAACGCAGCCGCATCGGGTGCAGCCGCAAGCGGCAGCACCTCGCCGACCAGCGCGCGCAGATCGGTGTATTTCCATTCCTCGATCCGGCGGTGCGGCAGGCCGAGACGCTCATAGGTCTCGAACGCCTCGCGCCGCACGGCGATCACGGAAGGCGAACCCGGCAGACGGCCTTCGGCGCTGGCGAACAGATCGCTCACCGCGCGGCCGTTTCCGGTCTTTGCCACAGCAACGTTCATCGCAAAATTCCTTACGCGTCCTCGTACTGGGCGTAGCCGGACGACTCCAGCTCCAGCGCCAGGTCCTTGGCACCGCTCTTCACGACACGGCCCTTCGACATCACGTGCACGACGTCAGGCACGATGTAGTTGAGCAGCCGCTGATAGTGGGTGATGACGACCATCGCGCGCTTGGGCGAATGCAGCGCGTTGACGCCGTCGGCTGCGATGCGCAGCGCGTCGATGTCGAGGCCGGAATCCATCTCGTCGAGGATGCACAGGCTCGGCTCGAACAGCGCCATCTGCAGCACCTCGTTGCGCTTCTTCTCGCCGCCGGAGAAGCCGACATTGACGCCGCGCTTGAGCATGTCCTGCGGGATGTTCAACGACTTCGAGACGTCGCGGACTTTCTTCAAAAAGTCCGGCGTCGAATATTCGCTCTCGCCGCGCGCCTTGCGCTGCGCGTTCAGCGCGGTGCGCAGGAAATTCATGGTGGAGACGCCGGGAATCTCGACCGGATACTGAAACGCCAGGAACACGCCCTTGGCGGCGCGCTCGTTCGGGGCCATCGCGAGCAGGTCTTCGCCCTTGAACAGGATCTCGCCGTCGGTGACCTCGTAACCGGGCTTGCCGGCGATGACGTGCGACAGGGTCGACTTACCGGAGCCGTTCGGCCCCATGATCGCGTGGATCTCGCCCTCGTTCACGGTCAGCGTCAGCCCATGGAGTATCTCACGCTCCTCGACACGAACCTTGAGGTCTTTCACTTCGAGCAAAGCCATATCTTGTTTCCATCTATCTCCTCATCCTGAGGAGCGCCGCAGGCGCGTCTCGAAGGATCGAGGCCAACAATCTTTCCATATTCATCCTTCGAGACGGCCGCTTACGTGGCCTCCTCAGGATGAGGCCGGCGCTAGCCGACCGATCCTTCGAGCGAGATCGAGATCAGCTTCTGCGCTTCCACCGCGAACTCCATCGGCAGTTGCTGCAGCACGTCCTTGACGAAGCCGTTGACGACGAGGCCGACCGCCTCCTCCTGCGTGAGGCCGCGCTGGATGCAGTAGAACAGCACGTCCTCGGAGATCTTGGACGTGGTGGCCTCGTGTTCGAACGTCGCCGACGAGTTCTTGGCTTCGATGTAGGGCACGGTGTGCGCGCCGCATTTGTCGCCGATCAATAGCGAATCGCAGGCGGTGAAGTTGCGCGCGCCGGTCGCCTTGCGATGCGCCGTGACGAGCCCGCGATAGGTGTTCTGCGACTTGCCGGCGGCGATGCCCTTGGAGATGATGCGGCTCGACGTGTTCTTGCCGAGATGGATCATCTTGGTGCCCGAGTCGACCTGCTGATAGCCGTTCGAGATCGCGATCGAGTAGAATTCACCACGCGAATTGTCGCCGCGCAGGATGCAGCTCGGATACTTCCAGGTGATCGCCGAACCGGTCTCGACCTGGGTCCAGGAGATCTTGGAATTGTTGCCGCGGCAGTCACCCCGCTTGGTGACGAAATTGTAGATGCCGCCCTTGCCTTCCGAATTGCCCGGGTACCAGTTCTGAACCGTCGAATATTTGATCTCGGCGTCGTCGTGCGTGACGAGCTCGACCACGGCCGCGTGCAGCTGGTTCTCGTCGCGCTGCGGCGCGGTGCAGCCCTCGAGATAGGAGACGTAGGAGCCCTTGTCGGCGATGATCAGCGTGCGCTCGAACTGGCCGGTGTTGCGTTCGTTGATGCGGAAATAGGTGGACAGCTCCATCGGGCAGCGCACGCCCGGCGGCACGTAGACGAACGAGCCGTCCGAAAACACCGCCGAGTTCAGCGTCGCATAGAAATTGTCCGAGGTCGGCACCACGGATCCCAGATATTTCTGCACCAGCTCGGGATGCTCGCGGATCGCCTCCGAGATCGGCATGAAGATCACGCCGGCCTTCTTCAGCTCGGCCTTGAAGGTGGTCGCAACCGAGACAGAATCGAACACGGCGTCGACCGCGATCTTGCGCCTGTTGGGGTCTTCCTCGCCGGGCTTCGGCTCGACGCCTTCGAGCATGGCGACTTCCCGCAAGGGAATGCCGAGCTTCTCGTAGGTCTTCAGAATCTCGGGATCGATCTCGTCGAGCGAGGTGATCGTCTTCTTCGGCTTGGGAGCCGAATAGTAATAGAGGTCCTGGAAGTCGATCTTGGGATAGTCGACGCGGGCCCAGGTCGGCTCGGTCATGGTCAGCCAGCGCCGATAGGCCTCGAGCCGCCACTGGAGCATCCAGGCGGGTTCGTTCTTCTTCTCGGAGATGAACTTGACGGTCTCTTCCGACAACCCCTTGGGGGCCTTGTCGGACTCGATCAGGGTCTCAAACCCATAACGATACTGATCGACGTCGATGCGCTTCACGCGCTCGACCGTCTCTTGCACGGCTGGCATTCTATCCTCCGCTCGCGGTTTCAAGGACCGCGGTGGATCATCAAACTCGGACGACTATTACGATGTTTCTTGGCGGGACGCACGCGCTTAGAACCGTTCAAGCCGTGTTTCATCGCTTATCCCTTAAGTAGGGTATTACCGAGCTTTCGCCAAGCCTCTAACGCCCTGTTGATGTCATCCGGCTCCGTGGACCAGCCCAGACTGAGACGCACCGCTCCCTGGGCGACGGTGGGATCATACCCCATCGCCGACAGCACGTGGGACGGCTGCACCTTGCCCGAGGAACAGGCGGAACCCGAGGATACCGCGATGCCTTCGAGGTCAAAGCCGATCACCGCGGTCTCGGCTTTCAAGCCGGGAGCAGTGAAAAGAACGGTATTTGGCAATCGCCTGATGTCATCTGAGAAGACCGTTGCGCCGGCCATGGAGCGAATGCCATTTTCCAAGCGATCTCTGAGGGTTGCCATGCGCTCCGCATCCTCCGGAAAAGCCTGAAGGGCAACCCGCACGGATGCTCCAAAGCCGGCAATGCCGGCGACATTCTCGGTTCCGGCGCGCCGGTTCAGCTCCTGCCCGCCGCCCCGCAGCACCGGCTCAAGTCCGGCCCCGCCGTCGGCCACGACCAGCGCGCCGACCCCCTTGGGGCCGCCGATCTTGTGCGCAGAAAAGGTCGCAAGGTCCGCGCCGATCACCTTAATATCAAAAGGGATTTTTCCAAGCGCCTGGATTGCATCGACGTGCAGGAGGCCGCCGGCCCCGTGAACGATTCCCGCGACGTCAGTGACCGGCTGCAGCGCGCCCGTCTCATTATTGGCGGCCATGACGGAGACCAACGCCGGCGGGCCCTCGCTGAGCAGCGCCTTCAAATGATCGAGGTCGATCACGCCGGAGGGCGTGACCCTGATCTGACCGATCTCATCTGCCGGGAACCGGCCGCCTGCCAATACCGAAGCATGCTCGACGGCCGAGACCAGAAGCCGCTCAACAGGCCCTCCAGACGGCCCCCGCAGGCCCGGCGACAGCGCCAGCGCGTTGGCTTCGGTTCCGGTGGAGGTGAAGACGACGTTCCGCGGCAGCGCGCCTACGGCTGCGGCGAGGACGGCACGAGCGTCCTCGACCAGCCGCCGCGCCTGTCGCCCCTCGGCATGAACCGAGGACGGATTGCCGATCAGCTCGTAGGCGGCCAGCATCGCTGCGCGCGCCTCGGCGCGCAGCGGCGTGGTCGCATTCCAGTCGAGATAGACGCGGCTCGGCATGGCGCCCTCTTAGCATCTTTTACCCTCGCGCCAATCGGCAGCCGCCGCACATCAGGCCGGCTGTTGCTGCGCAATTCCGGCCGAGGATCGGACCTCTGTCCGGAGGCCAAACCGTGGCCGTAGCCAGGCGATCCGACGCGCGATCTCGTAGGCGACGAGGCAAGTGAGCGCGGTGCCTGATATTACGATGGCGGCTTCGCTTCCGGCTGATAGCCCGCTGCCCTGCAATGCGTGCGCGATCATGATGATCGCGGTCTGATGCACGATGTAATAGGGAAAGATCGCATCGGTCAGATAGCGGCGCACGGGGCCGTCGGCCGTCAGGTGGCGTCGCGCAAAGCCGAGCACCGCCGCCATCGCCAGCCATTGGTAGCAGCCATAGGCCGAGCTCGCGAACCATCTCAGCATCGGCGATGGCTCGACCAGGCCGGCACGAAGCAGAATGAACAGGACGAACAGGCTTGCGGCAACTGCGAGCGCAATCCAGCGCTGCCGTTCGATATCGCGCCAGATACCGCCCTCTTTCGCCAGCAGGAAGCCAATCAGGAACGCGGTCGCATGGTCCGCATGATTGTACCAGTCGCCGAACAGCGCGTGCGTCGACGGGAAGGCCGGAAACAGGAACAAGCGCCAGGCCGCGAACAAAAGGCACGGCAGGACCAGCAGCCCGGGTCCGGTGAGGAGGACAGCCAGTCTCGGGCCGAGCCGATCGGCCAGCATGGGCCGCAGCCAGAGCACGCCGGCCAGCGCGACGGTGTAGACCCATAGATAGACTACGAACCAGAGATGGTTCCAGGTCGGCAGCACGATACAGGGGTTCGGGCAGAATTGCGCTCCGAACGCCAGATAGTGCCGGACGTAAAAATCGGCGAAGCCGGCGGGGTAACCGAGGCTCTCAACGATCTGGAGGTAGGACTGCGGCGGCACGATCACGAACATGCCAAAGATCAGTGGGATCAGGAGTCGTGCCGAGCGCGTGCGGACGAAGGCACCGAGGTTGTACTTGCCCAGCATGAAACGGGTGGCGACGCCGGAAACCAGAAACAACAGCGACAGCCGCCAGGGATTGATGACCAGCATCAGGGGCTCGAGCCAAGTCAGCCGGTGCTCGCTCTTGATGTGAAACCCCCAGCACACGTAGAGCATGCCGACGTGGTAGAAGATCAAGAGCCCGAACGCTAAAATCCGCACCCAATCCAGATCGATGCGTCGTTCCGAAGTCGAAATTTGTTGCGGTGTTGACATGGTTCTCTGCTCCTCGGCGGGACGGCAAACACGGGTTTTGGGCCATGGCTGACGGCCAAAATGCCCCCGAAACGGAGCGTGTCGAGACGGTTTGGGATCAGGACCGGGCGCGAGGGGACGAGGCGTCGGGGTCCGGGACGAGCGGTTGGCCCGGCGGGATCAGTGGCGACGGGACGATGTTCGCCGCGATCGCCGCCGTCTCGCTCGCCATCGGGATCGTCAATGCGCTCTCCGGCGCGCAGGACGCCGCCTGGCGTGGCGACAGCTATGACATTGGCCGGCGACTGTTCTGGGAGCTGTCGAGCATCATCGTCATCTTGCTGCTGGTGCCGATCCTGGTGCTGGCCGTCCGGCGCATGCGCCAGACACGGCCGCTGACAATTCGGATCGGAATCGCCGCGGTCGCCTTGCTTGGCTTCTCGGCCCTCCACATCACCGGAATGGTAGCGGTCCGGAAATCCCTGCTCTGGCTCGCGGGAAGTGCCTACGACTTCCATTTCTCGTTGGCGGCGGTCCTATACGAGTTCCGCAAGGATGCCGTGACCGCTTTGCTGCTCGGAGCAACGCTCTGGCTGCTCGAAAGCCGGCGCGAGCTGCGGAAGGCCGTGCGGGCGGCGATGCCCATCCCGGCCGTTCCATTGGAGCAGTCGTCCCCCGATCTGATCTGGCTCCGGGACGGCACCAGCCGCATTCGCGTCGTGCCGCGCGACATCCTGTGGGTCGCCTCTGCCGGCAATTACATCGAATACAACCTCGCCAGCGGCATCCAGCACCTGATCCGCGGCACGTTGGCCGCGACCGAAAGCGAGCTCGCCCGCTTCGCCATCGTGCGCGTGCACCGGACCAGGCTCGCCAATCTCGACCGGGTGAGCGCCGTGGACTTCAAGCCGTCAGGGGATTTCGAGCTCACATTCGACAATGGGCAGACGCTTGGGGGCAGCCGCCGCTATCGGCCCGCGGTCGCCTCCCTGCGAGATCGCACCGAGCCGGTGTGAATCGCCACCGGCGATCGCCCGACAAACGATAAACAATCGTGATTCCAATTGGTTGTTGCCACACCACCGATCCTGGCCGTCACCTGGTTGGGTCCCGGCAGCCGTCGGCATGACACTGGCATGACCGGGTAAGCTCTTGAGCTCATTGGGCGATGTTCAAGATGCTTGCTTTTTGACCCTCGCCTCATGTTAGAACGCGCGCGTCAGTTCGCCGCGCGCCGCTCGCGCATCATCCGAGGGCGCCGCTCCACCCTTCCATTCGCGGCTTGATCGGCCCAGCAGCCGATGAAATCCGCACAATCGGTTGATTGTTGAAGAGCGTCTTCAAGGGATCAATCAAGAGATCATCATGCCTGAAGTTATTTTCACCGGCCCCGCCGGCCGTCTCGAAGGCCGCTACCATCCGGCCAAGCAGAAGAACGCGCCGATCGCGATGGTCCTGCACCCGCATCCGCAGTTCCACGGCACGATGAATCACCAGATCATCTACCAGTGCTACTATGCGTTCGCGCATCGTGGCTTCTCGGTGCTGCGATTCAATTTCCGCGGCGTCGGCCGCAGCCAAGGCTCGTTCGACCACGGCACCGGCGAATTGTCGGACGCGGCCGCGGCGCTCGACTGGGCGCAGACCATCAATCCCGAAGCGCGCGCCTGCTGGGTTGCCGGCTTCTCCTTCGGCGCCTGGATCGGCATGCAGCTGCTGATGCGCCGTCCGGAGGTCGAGGGCTTCATCTCGATCGCGCCGCCCGCCAACCTCTACGACTTCTCGTTCCTCGCGCCCTGCCCGTCCTCTGGGCTCATCGTGCACGGCGAGAAGGACGCGGTGGTGCCGCCCAAGGACGTCAACACGCTGGTTGAAAAGCTGAAGACGCAGAAGGGCATCGTGATCGACCAACAGGTCATCCCCGGCGCCAATCATTTCTTCGACGCCAAGCTCGAGCCGCTGATGGAAACCATCACCGCCTATCTCGACATGCGCCTCGCCAACGTGCGCTAAGGCCTCGTCGCTGAGCCTTGTAGCCCGGATGGAGCGAAGCGAAATCCGGGAAGCTCCATCTGCTGAGACAAGGCCCCGGATTGCGCTTCGCTCCATCCGGGCTACCAAACTAAAGCTCGGTTTTAAGCCAGCTTGAGCGCGACGATTCCCATCAAGACGAGCGCGATGCCCGCTAGTTTCATCGCGCTCAAGGTCTCGCCGAACAGCACGACGCCCATGACGAAGGTGCCGGCCGCGCCGATGCCGGTCCACACCGAATAGGCGACGCCGACCTCGAGCACCTTCAAGGCACGCCCGAGCAGGACAACGAAGGCTGCGAGCAGCACGAGCGAGACGATGCTCCATCCAGCGCGCGTGTAGCCCTCCGCATATTTCATCGAGATCGCCCAACCGACATCAAGTGCGCCGGCGATCACCAGCATCAGCCAGGCCATGGATTGCGACATCGGCGTGGGCTCAGGCCGCAAGCTTGAGCAGATGCGCGTCGTGGCGCACGAGGAAGGCGCGTAACAATTGCGGATAATCCGCGCCCACCGCAGTACGGACGCTCGGACGCTTTGCCAGCTCGGCGCGCCACGCGCGCACCTTCGGCAGATCCTTGAAGATGCCGAGTTCGGTCACTTCATCGAACACATCGAAATAGCGGAAGACGGGCGCGAACACCGCATCGACAAGACTGAACGCATCGCCGGCAAAGAATGGGCCTGCGCTGAGCGCGGCCTCGACACGCGCGAACTTCGCCACGAGTGCCTGGCGCTTACTCTCAAACGTCGCCGGGTCGGTCGTGGTCTCCAGCCCCCAGAGATCACCGAGAATAGCCGAGCCGAACTCCATCCAGGCGCGATGCTCGGCACGCTCGAGCGCATCAGTCGGATGCAGTTTTCGGCCGCCTTGCGTCTCCTCGATGTATTCGCAGATCACGTTGCTCTCGAACAGCGCGACCTCGCCCTTCTCGCTCGTCACGACCAGCACCGGCACCTTGCCGAGCGGCGACAGTTTGAGAAACCAGTCCGGCTTGTTGGCGAGATCGATGTCGATGCGTTCGAACGAGACGCCCTTCTCGTTGAGCGCGATCACGGCACGCTGCACGTATGGACAAAGCTTGTGGCTGATCAGTTTGAGTGAAGCGGTCATGGCAAAGATCCCGGCGGTTGGATGCAACTGCATCCAATATAGATGCATTTGCATACATTCGTCAAGTTCGATGCATTTGCATTGAACGGTATCGATGTAGGATCACCTCACGGCCGCGCGATCACCCCGCCTGTCATCGGCATCGGCACGCCCGTGGTCGCGGGATACGACAGCGGCAGGCCCTTTAGGCCGCGGGCAGCCAGGAAGCCGAAGGCCTGCGCCTCGATGGCGTCGGAGGCCCAGCCGACTGTCTCGGCGGCCTCGACAGTGGCGGACCCCACGCGCTCCCGCAGCATCTCGAGCATGGTCCGGTTGCGGGCGCCGCCGCCGCAGACGATCCAGCTTCGCGGCCTGCGTGGCAGCAGCGGGACGATGCGGGCGATGGCCGCCGCAGTGAAGGCGGTGAGCGTCGCGGCGCCATCGGCCGGCGCGATATCGCCCAGCTTGAGGGCAGCAAAATCGTTGCGGTCGAGCGATTTCGGCGGTGGGCTTGCGAAGAACGGCAATTCCAGCGCCCGCGCGATCCAGGCTTCGTCCACCTTGCCGAGCGCGGCGAACTTTCCATCGGCGTCGAACGCCTGATTCATGGTGCGGTACATGTAATCGTCGAGCAGCGCATTGCCGGGACCGGTGTCGCAGGCGATCAGCGTGTCGTTGCCGTCGATATAGGTGATGTTGGAGACGCCGCCGATATTGACGACAACGATCGGCCCTTCGCGCTCCAGCGACTGGACGAGCGCCCGGTGGTAGACCGGCACGAATGGCGCGCCCTGCCCGCCGGCCTCGACGTCGGCGGCGCGGAAATCATGCATTACGGGAATATGGATCGCCCTCGCCAGCGCCGGCGCATCGCCGATCTGCACGGTCAGGCGCTTCTCGGGGCGGTGCAGCACGGTCTGGCCGTGGAAGCCGACGATGTCGATGTCTTCCGGCTTCATCCGGTTCTGGGCGACGAAGGCGGCCACCGCTTCGGCGTGCGCCAGCGTCACCGCGCGTTCGGCCTCGGCCAGAACTCCCGGCCGGGCATCGCGTTGCGACAGGTGCACGGCCTCACTGAGCGCCTGGCGGAGTAGGTTGCGCTCCGCCGGACTATAGGGCCGGTAGCCGGACGGCCCGAACGCCTTGACCTGCTTTCCATCGGTTTCGATCAGCGCGACGTCCACCCCGTCCAGCGAGGTGCCGCTCATCAAACCGAGTGCCGTCAACATCATGGATCAGCATCCTCAAAGCCCCCTCCGGCATGCCGATCTTGTGCCAGAGGGACACATCTTATAATGCCACAGGCCAAAGTAGCGGGCAGCAACCGAGTTCCCACGGAAGACCCTTAAATTGCTCCCGAAACAGTAAACCAAGAATTGTCAGGCACGCCGACAAATGACTGCATTCAAATCGGATTTCCTCAATACGCTGCAGGAACGTGGATTCATCCACCAATGCTCCGATTTCGAGGGGCTGGACGCACTCGCCGCCAAGGGCGAGGTGACGGCCTATGTCGGCTACGATTGCACCGCCCGCTCGCTGCACATCGGCAACTACCTGACCATGATGATGCTGCACTGGCTGCAGCAATCCGGCAACAAACCGATCACGCTGATGGGCGGCGGCACCACCATGGTCGGCGACCCCTCCGGCAAGGACGAGACGCGGGCGATCCGCTCCGTCGCCGAGATCGAGGCCAACAAGGAATCGATCCGCGGCGTGTTCGCAAAAGTGCTGCGCTATGGCGAGGGCAAGAGCGACGCCATCATGCTCGACAATGCCGAGTGGCTGACAAAGCTCAATTACATCGAGATGCTGCGCGACATCGGCCGGCACTTCTCGGTCAACCGCATGCTGACCATGGACTCCGTGCGCCTACGCCTCGAACGCGAGCAGGAGATGAGCTTCATCGAGTTCAACTATATGATCTGCCAGGCCTACGACTATGTCGAACTCGCCAGGCGGACCGGCTGCAACTTGCAGATGGGCGGCTCCGACCAGTGGGGCAACATCATCATGGGCGTCGATCTCGGCCGCCGCATGGGCACCCATCAACTGTATGCGCTGACGACGCCGCTGCTGACGACGGCATCGGGGGTCAAGATGGGCAAGACCGCACAAGGCGCGGTCTGGCTCAACGCCGACCAGTTCTCGGCCTATGATTTCTGGCAGTACTGGCGCAACACCGAAGATGCCGACGTCGGCAAATTCCTCAAGCTGTTCACGACGCTGCCGATGAGCGAGATCAGGAAGCTCGAGGCGCTCGGAGGCTCCGAGATCAACGAGGCCAAGAAGGTGCTCGCCACGGAGGCGACCGCGCTCCTGCATGGCCGCGACGCAGCGAACGAGGCGGCCGAGACCGCGCGCCGCACCTTCGAGGAAGGCGCGCTGGCCGAGAGCCTGCCGACCGTGGAAATTCCACGCGGCGAGTTCGACGCCGGCCTCGGCGTGCTCAATGCCTTCGTCAAGGCGGGCCTCGTTGCCTCTAACGGCGAAGCACGGCGCCAGATCAAGGGCGGCGGCCTGCGCGTCAACGACGAGCCCGTCACCGACGAGAAGATGGCGTTGTCGGCGGCCGACCTGACGCCGGAAGGCGTGATCAAGCTGTCGTTCGGCAAGAAGAAGCACATCCTGCTCAGGCCTGCATAGGCGTATGAGCGTTTTGCTGCTTGTCAGGGCGCGCCGAAGCGCGCTCCCTGATCGGCAATGGACCAGAACACGCTCGAGAAACAGTCCAAGCAAGCGACCAGGGAGCGCGTCACGGCGACGCCGCAGGGCGTCGTGCGCACCGCGCTCGTGGTGCTCGCGCTCTGCTTCACACTCGCCGTGCTCGGCCGCGGCCTCAGCGAAAGCTTTACCGTCTTCCTGAAGCCGATCTCGGAAAACTTTGGCTGGGATCGCGCCCAGGTGGTCTCAATCTATTCGCTGACCTGGCTCGTCAGCGGACTGATGGCGCCGTTGGTCGGGCGGCTGTTCGATCATTCCGGACCGCGCATCGTGTATGCACTCGGCCTGTTGCTGCTCGGCTCGGCCTTCCTGATCGCAAGCCACGCGCAGTCACTCTGGCAGTTCCAGCTCTCGATCGGGCTCTGCGTCGGCATCGGCGTCGCCTTCATCGGCAATGTGCCGAACTCGATCCTGCTGGGCCGCTGGTTCGGCCCAAAGCTGCCGACCGCGATGGCGGTGGTCTACTCGGCCATGGGTGGCGGCGTGCTGGCGCTGCTGCCGGCCTCGCAGCTTTTGATCGATCATCTCGGTTGGCGCGAAACCTACCAGCTGTTCGGCTTCGCCGCGCTCGGCCTGCTGGTGCCGCTCATGCTGCTGCCATGGCGGCTGTTCGCCTCGGGCTCGCCGCATATCGCGAAGAAGACCGATCCGGATTTCGTCGATCACGGCTGGACCCTTCCGAGCGCGATGCGCCATCACGCCTTCTGGGCGCTGTTCTCGACCTTCTTCTTCACCGCGGTCGGCATGTACGCGATTGCCGCCCAGATCGTGGCCTATCTGATCGATGCCGGCTTTCCACCGTTGCAGGCCGCGACCGCCTGGGGCTTCTCCGGCGTCGTGCTGGTGTTCGGCATGCTCGGCGTGTCCGCGCTCGATGGCCTGATCGGACGTCGGCCGTCGGTGCTGCTCAGCTACGCGATCTCGATCCTCGGCATCTTCCTGCTGTGGCTGTTGCAATACTCCGCCAATCTCCTCCTGCTCACCGGATTCGTGGTCTGCTTCGGCAGCATGATGGGCTCACGTGGACCGCTGATCACGGCGACCGCGATGAAGATCTTCGGGGGCAAGCGCGTCGGCACCATCTACGGCACGATCTCGATCGGCAGCGGACTCGGCTCGGCGTTCGGCTCCTGGAGCGGCGGCCTGATCCATGACGCGACCCAGGGCTACAACGCGCTGCTCGCCTTCGCGCTTGCGAGCGTAGTGCTCGGGATGATCCCGTTCCTGGTGGTGCCCGCCCTGCGGCGGTAGGTGTCTCAGAGGTAACCTGCGGGCATTCGCGTCACCGGGAAATTACGGATGGGCACGACGCGAACAGCTGCAAAAGATGTGGATGGTGCGCGGGTGAAAGTCCCTCCTGCGGTGTTTTGTCCGACATGACAAAAATGTCAGCGCAAATTGCCCTTGGGCGGCTTGCAGGGCAGAACTGAATGCGGTCCTAGTCGCAAGCATTGGATGGAGGGCACAAACCAATGAACTTTCCCTATCTCGTTCGCTTTCAACCGGTTCTCTTGAGCCTGTTTCGTTTCGTCACCGGCCTGCTGCTGTTTCAGTACGGCGTCGCCAAGCTGTTCAAGTTTCCGGTGCTTCCCTACTTCGCAAACATCCCGCCGATCATCTACGCAGCCGGTACGCTTGAGCTCGTGCTTGGCGCGCTGCTGATGATCGGCCTGTTCACCCGCCTCGCGGCATTCATCCTGTCGGGTGAGATGGCCTTCGCCTACTTCATGGGCCACATGTTCAAGGGCGAGACGCCGGTGTTCCTGCCCCTGCTCAATGGTGGCACCGCGGCGATCCTGTTCTGCTTCGCCTGCCTCTATCTCTCGGCAGCCGGCGGCGGCTCGGTCAGCGCCGATGCGGCGATGGGCAAGGACTAGCGGCACAACCGGCGGCGCGTTCCCGCGGCGCTGAGGCATCAGCAATTGATTCGCGGATAAGGGGATGGCACCCGAACATTTAGGGGTGCCATCTCAGCGCGAGCCCAGCACGTTCCAGACGAGGACGAGGACCGCGACCAGCAGCATCGACATGATGAGGCGATGACCGAATCGGTTCATGTCCGCTCCCACCGGCTTCGGTCGGGACTAAAGACCCACACAATCTTTCTCCCAGTTGACTTGCCATGCGCCCACGTGGCGCATTTCCGCATGGATGTTTGCGCATGCGGCTCGCGGACGCCGCTTGCGCGGCAGCCGTCGCACGCGTCCATTCATGATTGGTAAGAATTTCATGCTACCGACGCGAGCAACAATAACCATTCCGTCGAGGCCGTGATGAAGCTGCTGAGCCACCTCAAGATCCGCACCAAGCTCGCCAGCATGGTCTGTCTTTCGGCACTCACGGTCACGGCCATCATCGGGGTGTCGTCCGTGCTCAGCAAGAGCCGCATGCTTGAGGACCGCGTCCAGCAGATGCGGACCGCGGTCGATATGCTCCACAACCTCGCCCAATCACTTGAAGAAGAAGTCGGCGCCGGCAAGCTGACGCAGGCCGAAGCGAAGGTCCAGTTCCACCAGCGCGGCCGCCGCATGAGCTTCAATGGCGGCCAAGGCTATCCGGTGGTCTATAACGCCGATACGTCCCTCATCGTCAACGGCGCCAACCAGCAGCTCGAAGGCAAGATCACCGGTGCGAAGGACTCCAATGGCGTCCTGATCGCCGACGCCATTATCAAGGCTGGCGCTGAGACCGCACAGGGCGGCGTGACCTCATATCTCTATCCCCGCCCCGGCCAGACGGAGCCCGTCCGCAAGACCGTGTTCGCGCGCAAATTCGCGCCCTGGAACGCGACGATCAGCTACGGCCTCTATGTCGACGACATCGATGCGGACGTGCGAGCCTTGACGCTTGAGCTGGGGGCGATCGGCATCGGCCTGATGCTGCTGATGGCGACATTGTCCTGGCTGATCGCCCGCGACGTGCTCGGCGCACTCGACCGCCAGAAGAACCGCATGCAGGCCATTTCCGAAGGCGCCATCGACGCGGCGGTCGAGGAGACCGGTCGCGGCGACGAGATCGGCCGCATGGCCGAGACCCTCGAAGTGCTCAGGCAGACCGCGCTGACAGCGCGCAAGCTGGAGGCCGAGCAGGTCGCCACCAAGACCCGCAGCGAACAGGAGAAGCGTGACGCGCTGATCTCGCTTGCCGACCGGTTTGACGCCTCCGTCGGCCAGCTCGTCGGCCTGATGGCCTCGGGCTCCGGCGAACTGGAGGTCACCGCCAAGTCGATGTCGTCGACCGCGGAAGGCACCAACCGACGCGCCGCCGTCGTCGGCTCGGCCGCCACCGAAGCCAGCCAGCGCGTCCAGACGGTTGCGGCCGCCGCCGAGGAGCTCTCCTCCTCCATCACCGAGATCAGCCGTCAGGTCGCGCAATCCGCCGTGGTCACCGGCCGTGCCGTGGACAGCGCACGCCGCACCGACACCATCGTGCGCGCCCTCTCGGACGGCGCCCAGCAGATCGAGCATGTCGCCGAGCTGATTTCCAGCATCGCGGCGCAGACCAATCTGCTCGCGCTCAACGCCACCATCGAGGCCGCACGCGCCGGTGAAGCCGGCCGCGGCTTTGCGGTCGTCGCTTCGGAGGTGAAGTCGCTGGCGAGCCAGACTGCGGAAGCCACCCGCGAGATCGGCGACAAGATCGCCCAGATCCAGGGCGCGACCAAGGAAGCGGTAGACGCCATCGGCGGCATCACCGCCACCATCGAGGAGGTCAGCCGGATCGCCACCTCGATCGGCGCTGCGATCGAGGAGCAAGGCGCCGCCACCGCCGAGATCGCCCGCAGCGTCTCGCAGACGGCGGAGGCGACCCAGGAGGTCACCACCAATATCGGCGGCGTCAGCACGGCAGCGAACGAGACCGGCAATGCGGCAGGCATGGTGCTCGCCGCGGCCTCGAACCTCTCCAAGCAGGCCGAGCAGCTCTCCGGCGAAGTCGGGACCTTCCTGGCTGGCGTGCGCGCGGCGTAAGGCGGGCAGCACGTCGTCATGGCCGGGCTTGTCCCGGCCATCCACGTTCTGCGCGCTTATGGAAACAAAGTTCGTGGATGCCCGGGACAAGCCCGGGCATGACGAAGTCAGCTCGCCGCTATCGCCGCGCGAGGGTGCAGCCGCTCGAGAGCTGGCGCGTCGTTCCGGTCGAACCATCGTTCGACTGCGACGGGAATTCCTCGAACGGCGAGTTCTGTTTGCCGGTGTTGAATTCGAAGATCTTGCGGAACAGACCGGGTGCCATCGCCGAAATCGGATTGACGCGCATCACGGGCGCGGCCGGGGTGCCGACGACCTCGTAGGTCACGCCGATCAATCCTTCATTGTTGCCGCCGCCGAGGAAGATGCCGAACAACGGGATCTGGCCGAAGATGTTGTTGACGCCATACATCGGCACGAATGTGCCGCTCATGCAGACCTGATTGCCGGGAAAGTCGATTGAGCCCTCGATGGTGGCGCCGATCATCGGCCCCTTGACCACGCCGTCGCGGATCGTGAGCGCGCCGTTCTGCCGCGTGAACTCCGCACGCATCGCCGTAAAGGCCACGCCGCTCTGCGCCCCGTTGGGAGCGCCCGCCGCGACGCGATCGAGTTGATCCATTCCCTTGACCGAGAAGTCGCGCACATTGATCAGGCCTTCCCGGGTCGTGGGCTCCGACGTCGGCGGCTCCATGGCCACCACCATCTGGCCGCCAAAGACCTTGTTAGTGGTGTCTGTGAAGCGCAGGAAGTTGCCGGCATCGCTGGTCTGGAGATAGATCACCTCGCGGTTGCCTTGGGCGCGGCCGCCGCGCAAATCGGCGGCCACAGGCGTGTCTTTTCCGATCCTGCCGCTCAACGTGAAGGCTTTGACCGCACCATTGCGCCGCGACATCTTGGCCTCGACGCTGCGCATCGCCTCGCCGTTGAAACCCATGACGGCGCCGAGCTTCACGTCCATGTCGAAATCGACGTTCTTCGTCTTGCTCTTGGCATCGTCCTTGGAATTGCCTGAGATCGCCGATTTCAGGAAGCCGCGGCCGTCGAATACGTCGCCGCGCATCGTGCCCTTGACCACGCCGTCCTGGCTGCGCTCCACCTTCAGCGACGCCTTGTCGCCGTCGGACGGCGCGTAAGTCGGGAAGTTCGCGTTCATGAGATCGCCGTTGGCATCGACCTCGATCGACCCCTTGATCGAGGCGCCGCCGCCTTCGATGACGATCTCCTCCAGGCGCGTCGATTGCGCCGTCGGCACCACCTTGAAGCTGGCCTTGCCCGCTCTGCCCGGCAACTTGACCCAGCCGGGCAGGATGTTGTCGAGCTTGACCGAGGTCAGGTCGGCCTCGATGCCGAGCTTCGTCGTCTGGTCGGGCCCCCCGGCGATCTTACCCGACAGCTTGATCGGCACCGATCCGCTGACGGCGGGGCCCAGATCGAACCCGAGACGCGCGCGGCTCGCATCGTCCAGCGTGGTCTGCAATTTGACGTCCGCATCGCCCTCGGCGGGCTTGCGGTAGTCGAGCGAGGCCGCCTGCCCGTTGATCTTGACGTCGCCCTTGACCTGATAGCCCTGGTTGCTCGCGACGATCTTGAGGTTGTTGGCCTCCAGCTTCTGGTTCATCACCAGCTTGTCGGCACCAAAACCGTTGAGATCGGCGGTCACGCTGTAGGTGGTGTCGGCTTTGGTCAGCTCGCCCTTGACCGGCAGCCCAAGCTGGACGTTCGCCGAGAACGTCCCCTTGCTGGTGTTGGGATCGATGACGGTCGACGACAGATCGCTCAGGCGATCGTTGGAAAGCATTTCGGCGGCTGCGGGCACCGGACCCTCGACACGGAACCGGGTCCGCGACGGCGACGGCTTGGGCGCCATATCGGGCACCTCGAAGACGAAGTCGGAAATCGTGACCTTGCGGCCCGCCGGCGTATCGGCAATGCCCTGCCCGATGTTCACCGTCGCGGTGCGGCCGGTCACGCGCGCCTTCAAATCGGCATCGTGCACCACCGGCAGGCCATCGACAGGGCGAACCGTGACACCGCTCGCCACGATATTGACGGACAGGCCGTCGTCGGGAATGGGTGGGCCCTTGCGCGGAAGATTCTTCGTCGGCGAGTTAACGCCGATCTCGATGCGCTGGAGCGTTCCACGCTCGATCCGCTCGATCACCCATTCGCGCAACTCGGGAACGACAAGCGTCGGCCACATCCGCTTGAGCGCCGAGGCCGACATCGGCGTTCCCGCAAAACCCAATGTCAGCCGTGGCTCGCCCGAATAGTCGATGGCACCGGTGCCGGCGACGCCGATCTCTCCGTTGGAGATGTCGGCCTGGGTCAACAGCAGCCTCTTGTGGTCGGTGTCGAAGCGGAAGCCGATCGCGATACGGTTGAAGACCAGCGGCGGCTCGTTGTCGATGCCGCCGAGCAGGATCGAACCGCCGCTGAAACCGAGCTGCCAGTCATTGACGGTGCCGTTGGGTGGCTCGACATGAGCCAGAAGCGTCAGGCGGTTCGCGCCCGAGAGGACCTTGAACGGAGCGACCAGCACCCGCCGATTGGCGTCCCACTCGACATTGATCTCGGCCGAGTCGATCGCCATCGGATAATCCGGCGTATCGGTGTCGATGATGTTGCCGGCACCGACGGCGATCTTGCCGCGAAAGAAGGTCGGCACGCCGTCGCGGCCGAGCTCGCCCTTGAGCTCGCCGGTCAGCGGCAGGTCGGCGGTGTAGGTGAGATCCTTCACCCGCAGCGCCAGCAGGATGTTGGCGGTCGAAACCTTGTCGGCGCGGATATCGACCGAGCGCACGCCGTTCTCGGTGGGGCCGATCGTGGCACGCAACGACCAAGGACGCGCGCCCTCCTCGCCGAGGCTGAGCGCGACGCCGCCACGGCTCGGTCGGCGCAGGCTGAGCGTGATGTTCTCAAACGTCCATTTGCTGCCGCGCTGCTGGTCGTCGACGATCAGATTGCCGTTCTTCAGGCCGATCTCGTTGAGATTCTGGCCGTCGAGGCCGGTCATGCTCAGACTGTCGAGCCAGTCGAGGCCCTGAAGAATGCCGGTCGGGGCCGTGGCCTGGGTCGCGGCTTGCGATGCGTCGGGGGTCGCAGGCCCGGTGGCGAATGGCGGCGGTGGGACACCATTGCGCGGGAAAGTCGGCGGCAGCCCCGCGTCCTTCTTGGAGGCGACGCCAGTTGCAAGCGGCTTTGCGGTGTCGCCAGCCGACACCGTGACCGTACCGTCAGGCGCGATCCGGATCGCGAGCTCGGCATCGACGAGGTTGAGGCTTTCGGCGCGCAGATGCCCCATCAGCAGGCCTGCACCCGACAGCTTCACCTCGGCCTTCGGTGCGGTGGCGACAATGACGTGATCGTGGTCGCGCACGACGATATCACGGATGCGCACGGCGATTCGGATCCGCCCGGCCCGTTCGATCTGCGTGCCGCCGACCTCCACGGTGTTGCCGTGACCGATATTGTCCTCGATCGCGGCCGCGAGCCACGGCGTCGCAATGTCGAGATTGATGGGACCGGCGCCGAGCCGCCACCACAGCGCGCCGAAACAGCCGACGAAGATGACGACCAGGGCACCGACGACCACGGCCACGCGCTTCACCCAGCGACCGCCGCCCAGCCAGCGGCGCAAGGGACCAAACCCGTCAGCGAAGCGATGGAAGCCCGAATTGGAACGCGACAACAGCCGGCGCGCCCGATAGCCCGCCGCCGCTTCCTGATCCGGATCCCAATCGGCGTCGTCCCATTGCTGCTGCTCTGGTTGGCTGCCGCGCCGATCCGAATCCCGATTGTAATCCTGGGGCGACGTATTCCTTGCCATTGCCTCTCGATACAGGCGCCCGTCGTGGGATTGAGCGCCGCCGGGGCCGCAGCCGTCGTCAGGAAGCGAAGCTTCCCGCGCCGGCATTGCCGCCATACCTCGAATATTCCTTCTGTTCGTCATGTCGCCCCGGGAGCGCGTTCAACGAGCAGTGGGGTGGTCCGTGTAATTCCTTGTAACCAGGCTTCGCCGTCGTCAGACTCATCCAGCCGAGGGCACGATTCCGGCATACCGGAAAAAGGCTGCAATACCGCTTTGGTTGACCCGCCGAAAGCGACGAAAGGAAGGCGTATGTCCAAGAAATCCCGAAAGAAATCGTCCAAAACGCCCTCCGTCAGTCCGACGGCTAAAAAGACGCCCGTGAAAGCGCGGGCTGCGACTCAAACTAAGTCCGCGAAAACACAGCGGACACCAGCGAGCAAATCAACTGGGATCATAGCAAAGACAGCATCGCATAAGGCCGCACCGAAACGGTTAAATTCTTCCAAATCGGCATCCGCGCCCAAAACGGCGGCGAAGGCCGGCTTAGCCGAGGGTCAGAAGGCCCCCGCCTTCCGCCTGCCCCGCGACGGTGGCGGTGTCGTTGCGCTGTCGGATTATGCCGGCCAGAAGCTGGTCCTGTTCTTCTACCCCCGCGCCGACACGCCGGGCTGCACCAGGGAAGCCATCGACTTCACCCGGCTGACCGGCGCCTTCGCCAAGGCCAGCACCGCCGTGCTCGGTATCTCCGCTGACCCGGTCAAGGCTCAGGACAAGTTCCGCGACAAGCACGGTCTCGGCGTGCCCCTCATCTCGGACGAGACGCACGCGATGCTGGAGGCCTACGGCGCCTGGGGCGAAAAGTCCATGTATGGCAAGAGCTTCCTGGGAGTTCTTCGGACCACGATGCTGCTTGGCGCCGACGGCAAGATTGCCAGGATCTGGCGCAATGTCCGGGTCGACGGCCACGCCGACGAGGTGCTGGAAGCCGCAAGGAGCCTTTAACCAATCATTTAAATTCAAGCGGTTCCGTTTCCGGAAAATTAACCATGACCGGCCCAGATTGCCGCGGCAATTAGGCCGCACGGACTCATCCGATCGGCGCGGGAGTGCCGATGTCGAAAAGTTCTGCCCAACTCTCGCAGTACCCCCAACATCACCCCCACGACCACGGCCGAGCCTTTCATCGCCGTGCCGCCGCGGTGGCAACCGCACTTCCCCTTCCGGACATCGACGACGCCTACACCATCGTGCATCACGGCAAGCAGGTTCGCCTGGGGCCTGTGGTGTTCTGGATCGTGGTCGGCACGATCGTGTTGCTCGGGCTCTGGTCGGCCGCAACCGCGACCTATTTCGCCTTCCGCGACGACGTCCTCACCCGGCTGATCGCCCGGCAGGCCGAGATGCAATACGCCTATGAGGACCGCATCGCCGAGCTCCGCGCCAAGGTCGACCGCACCACCAGCCGGCAACTGCTCGACCAGGAGCAGTTCGACCAGAAGCTCGACCAAATAGTGAAGCGCCAGACGGCGCTGGAGTCCCGTGCCACGGCGCTCGGGTCCATGCCGGACGTGACCGGATCGATTCCCCGCTCCACCCCGCAGCGTGGCGATGCCAGCCAGACGACGCAGGGCACGCCAAAGCCCTCGCCGATCAGCGACACCGTGATCTTCGTGGCGCCGCCGGATCGCGAGGCGCGGCTCGAGTCGCGCGCGCCGACCCTCGCAGCTCCGCCCGTCAATCAATTCGCCAAGAATCAAGGGTTCGACAACGTCGTCGTTCGGCTCACGACCTCACTCGACCAGGTCGAGCGTCGCCAGATGGCGGCGCTCAACGCCGTCGAGGAAGGCATGGATTCACGCATGCGCCGGATGCGCGGCGTCGTCAGCGATCTCGGCCTGAACCTCGCAAATCTCGAAGCCGCCGTGCCACGCACGGCAATGGGCGGGCCTTTCGTACCCGTTAAGCTCACCGCCAGTTCGGGGCCGTTCGAGAAGCAGCTCTATCGCATCAACAGCACCCGCGCCGAGATGGACCGGCTCAATCGCACGCTCGCACTCGTGCCCTATCGCAAGCCCGTCATCGGCGAGGTCGAGTTCACCTCCGGCTTCGGCGTGCGCAGCGATCCGTTCCTCGGCCGGCCCGCGATGCACACCGGGCTCGACTTCCGCGCCGCGAGCGGCGATCCCGTTCGTGTCACTGCCAACGGCAAGGTCGTCTCCGCCGGCTGGTCCGGCGGCTACGGCCGCATGATCGAGGTCGATCACGGCAATGGCCTTGCGACCCGCTACGGCCATCTCTCCGAGATCAATGTCCGGGTCGGCGAGATCGTGAAGATCGGCCAGGTCGTCGGGCTCGTCGGGTCGACCGGCCGTTCCACCGGCCCGCACCTGCACTACGAAACCCGCATCGACGGCGAAGCAGTCGATCCGCAGAAATTCCTGCGCGCCGGCGTGCGCCTGAGCGCGGGCTAGGCTCGTTGAGAGTCCGCTCGCCTAGTTCCTGTTTACATCGCGGAACTTCGGAGTTCCCTCGACGTTAGATCGCAGCTCCCTTATCAGCGCGATCTTCCGATGCAACAGACCGATACCAAAGCTCGTCCGGCCAAGGGCAAAGCGAACCAGCCACGTAACAGCGCGGCTCAACTCTTCAGCGATATTGCTAACCGAACATCTCAAGCGGCCGGGCGCGCGCTAACATTCATGATTGCAGCCGGCATCATCCTGGTTTGGGCGGTCACCGGTCCCATCTTCCAGTACTCCGACACATGGCAGTTGGTGATCAACACCGGCACCACCATCGTGACGTTCCTGATGGTCTTCCTGATTCAGAATTCTCAGAATCGCGATAGCGCGGCGATCCAGGTGAAGCTTGACGAACTGATCCGGGTGAGCGCGGTGCAGAATTCCTTCGTCGGAATTGAGCATTTGACCGATGACGAGCTCGACGAGATCCGCACCAAATGTGAGCTTCGCGCCAACGCCGAAAAGGCCGGAGAAGAGACGGTCAAGAATACCGGCAAGAAGGCGAAACGCGCCGCCGATCTCGTCACCGAATAAGCGGGGGGACGCCGAAAATGGGGCTGACTACTGTCCGCGCTCGTGGCCGACCTCGCCCGTGATGACGTCGCCGAACAGCTCCCAGGCCTGTCCGTTGAAGCGCATCAGCTGCATCTGCTCGATCGGAAAATAATCGTCGGCGGAGGTGTTGACCATGATGCCGGGCAGCATCAGGTCGGTGTGAAAATCCTTCAGGTTCGTGGCCTGCTTCATGACGTTGTCTCGCGTGAGGTTGTCGCCGCACTGCTTCAGCACCTGCGCCATCGCCTCCGCCTGGACGTAGCCGTAAAGGTTGTTGGCGTTGGTCTTGTCCCCTTCGGGATAGTACTTGTCCATGAAGGTGCGCCACGCGATGACCGCCGGATCCTTGTCCCAGGTCGGGTCGGTCGGATCCTTCAGATATGCGGTCGAGATGATGTCCTTGGAATAGTCGAGCCCGGCGGGCTTGAGCACCGAGGCGATCGACGTAGCCGTATTGGCAAGGAAGAATTTCGGCTTCCAGCCGAGCTCGCCGACCTTCCGGATCGCCTGCGCCGAGCCTTTCGGCGCGGCCCATGAGAAGAAGATGTCGGCGCCGGAATCGTGAAGCGCAACGATCTGCGAGTCGATCGAAGGATCGCTGACCTCATAGGATTTGTCGGCGATGATCATATTGGCTTTGTCGCCGAGCCCATCCTTCAGGCCCTTGAACTGGTCCTTGCCGGCGTCGTCGTTCTGCCAGAGCACCGCGATCTTGCTGTTCGGAAACTTGTCACGGATATACTTCGCGTAGATCCGCCCCTCGCTCTGGTAGTTCGGCTGAAATCCCATGGTCCATGGGAAATTCTTGGGGTCGCCGAACTTGGTGCCGCCGGAGGCAACGAAGAGCTGCGGTACCTTCTTGGCGTTCATGTATTTCATGATCGCGGAGTTCGAGGGTGTGCCGAGCGGCTGGAAGATCAGCAACACCTCGTCGCTCTCCACCAGCTTGCGCGCCTGCTCGATCGCCTTCGGCGGGGAATAGGCGTCGTCATAGCTGATGAAATTGATCTTGCGCCCGTTGATGCCGCCCTGGTCGTTGATCATCTTGAAGAACGCGGCCTCGGTCTTGCCGATCACGCCATAGGACGACGCCGGCCCGCTATAGGGCATGATATTGCCGAGCTTGACTTCGTTGTCGGTGGCGCCGGGATCGTATTTCTTCTGCGCCAGAGCCGATGTTGTGGCCAACACGGCGGCAGCAAGCATGGCAAGGGCTGCAAGTTTATTGCGACAACCCGGCATCGTTCTCTCCCCTGTGTTTTGTAGTCTTGTTTTGCTGGGAGTGTCGCAAGGTGGATCTCGGCTGGCAAGCGCCGCGATTTTCCGCGAGGTGAAACGGCGGCTCTGGAACTATGTGCCGCGCCGCAGCAGGTTCAGAACGCGCCCATCAATCACCAGCAACGCGCTGCCGATCACGATCGCGCCCGCGATCTCACGCATGGAGATCGGCTCGCCCAGCACCAGCCATCCCAGAAGAATGGCGGTGACGGGAATGACCAGCGTCACCAGCATCACATTGGTCGCGCCTGAGCGCCGCAGGATCTGGAAGAAGACGATGTAGGCGAGGGCCGTCGACAAGCCGGCAAGGCCAAGCACAGCGAGCCACGTTGTCGCGCCCGGCATCGGGAGACGCCACGGCTGCTCCATCGCGCCGGCGACGATCGCCATCATCACCGTGGAAGCCATCAGTTGAAATGCTGCCGTCCCCAGCGGGGCTGCGTCCTTCAACAACCGCCGCGCCGCTAGCGCCGCAAAGCCATAGCTGAAGGCGCTGCCGAGGCAGAGCAGGATGCCGAGCCCCTGCCCTGCCCGTGTTTCAACGCCCCATCCGCGCAGGATGATCACGCCGGCAAGCCCGAGGGCAACGCCGGCCACGCGGCGCAGCCGTAAGGCCTCTTCGCCTGCCGCGGCCATCACGATCACCGTGAACAGCGGCGTGGTGGCATTCAGGATCGACGCCAGCCCGCTTGGAATGAAAGTCTGGCCGATCACGATCAGCGAGAACGGGATGACGTTGTTGAGGAGCCCAATCGCGACGAACGGCCTCCAGCCCGTCACACCCTTGGGAAATCCGATGCGCTGGATACGCAGCAGCGGCAGCAGAAGAGCCGCGCCAAGTGCAACGCGCAAAAGCACCAGCGTCAGCGGCGGCAATTCCCGCAGCGCAGCGCCGTTGAAGAAGAACGAGCCGCCCCAGAGCACCGAGAGCACAGCGAGCAGCGACCAGTCGCGCGCGTCGATACGGTTGTCGTTCGGGGACATGGCGTCTCATGACGGTGGCCGAGACAGCCGCCTAAGACAACACGGCGAACAGCGCCACCCGATTTCCGACGACGCGCCCGTTTACAAGACCGATGCTCGAACGAGGCGAACGAGGCTGCCCCATGTCGATGCGACCGCTAGGACGGTTTCTTCGGCCGCGACACAAGCTCGATCATCTTGCCTTCGTCGTCATCGGGCATCGCGGCCTTCGCCTGTGCGTAGGCCTCCACCGCGGCGCGCGCGACCAGCGGCTTGTCGGCCAGCAGGCTCTCGGCGAGCTTCACCGCGTAGGCGGCATCCTTGTGCCGCAGTGCCGCCGTGAACGTTGCGCCGGAAAAATCGCGGGCGACCATGCGCCTGGAGTGGCGCTGCACCTGCGGGCTCGCGGCTACGCCCGCCTGAATCGAGTCCAGCACCAGATTCATGTCGAGCCCGGCCTGCTCGGCGATGGCAAGTCCCTCGGCGAGGCCGGCGATCTGGATCGCGCCCATCAGATTGTTGATCAGCTTGTAGACCGTGCCGGAGCCGACCGAGCCGAAATGGCGGATGGTCGAACCGATCGGTGTCAGATAGGGCCCCGCGCGTTCGAGATCGGCCGCATCGGCGCCAACGAGCAGCGTCAGCTTTCCGCTCGCGGCCGCATCCGGCAATCCGGTCACGGGGCAATCGATATAGGTCAGACCGCGCGCATTCATTTCGCGGCCCATCTCGCGCGCATGGTCATAGGAGACGGTGGAGCATTCGATCGCGATGGTGCCGGCCTTCGCGGTCTTGGCCGCGCCCTCGGGCCCGAGCCAGACCGCACGCGCGGCCTCGTCATCGGCGACCATGGTCACGACGGCATCGGCGTCGATCGCTGCGTCCTCGGGCGAGGTCGCCCACAGCGCGCCGCGCGCGATCAGGTCTTCCGCTTTTGTTTTGCTGCGATTCCACAGCGTCACCGTAAAACCGGCATCGAGATAGCGGCCGGCCATGCCATGGCCCATCCGTCCAAGCCCGATGAAGGCGATGCGGAGCATCAGTCGACGTCCTCGATGTCGGCGCCGGGAGTGCCGAAGGCGCGCTGCGCCAGGGTTGCCGCCATGAACTCGTCGAGATCGCCCCCGAGCACGCCTGAGGTGTCCGAGGTCTGCACACCCGTGCGCAGGTCCTTCACCATCTGGTAGGGCTGCAGCACGTAGGAGCGGATCTGGTGGCCCCAGCCGATGTCGGTCTTGGCGGCCTGGTCGGCGGCGGCCTTCTCCTCGCGCCGCTTCAGCTCGATCTGGTAAAGCCGGGCGCGCAGCATGTCCCAGGCCTGCGCCTTGTTCTTGTGCTGCGAGCGGCCGGCTTGGCAGACCACGGCGACGCCGGTCGGGATATGCGTCAGCCGTACCGCGGACTCGGTCTTGTTGACGTGCTGGCCGCCGGCACCACCGGAGCGCATGGTGTCGA
Organism: Bradyrhizobium sp. 44; assembly: GCF_023073095.1. Classification (NCBI taxonomy): domain Bacteria; kingdom Pseudomonadati; phylum Pseudomonadota; class Alphaproteobacteria; order Hyphomicrobiales; family Nitrobacteraceae; genus Bradyrhizobium; species Bradyrhizobium sp. 44. Next base: position 898,118 of record NZ_JADPIY010000016.1, on the reverse strand, counting down.
CGCGAACGTCGGATTCCTTGATGTCGATCTTGATGGTGTCGTCGATCACCGGAAACACAGCTACGGACGAGAACGAGGTGTGCCGCCGCGCATTGGAATCGAACGGCGAGATCCGCACCAGGCGGTGCACGCCCGCCTCGGTCTTGAGCCAGCCATAGGCATTGTGGCCAGAGACCTGGATGGTCGCGGACTTGATGCCGGCCTCTTCGCCCTCGGACTCTTCCAGCATCTCGACCTTGAAGCCGCGGGTTTCGGCCCAGCGCGAGTACATGCGGAGCAGCATCTGCGCCCAGTCCTGGCTCTCGGTGCCACCGGCGCCGGCATGCACTTCGAGATAGGAATCGAAACTATCGGCCTCGCCCGACAGCAGCGCCTCGAGCTCGCGCCGGGCGACTTCCTTCTTGAGGGTCTTCAGCGCGGCTTCGGCTTCCTTGACGACGCCCTCATCGCCCTCGGCTTCGCCAAGCTCGATCATGCCGATGTCGTCTTCGAGCTCCTGCTCGACCTTGCCGATGCCGGAGAGCGCATCCTCGAGCGAGGTGCGCTCCTGCATCAATTTCTGGGCTTTCTGGGGATCGTTCCAGAGGTTGGGATCTTCTGCGAGCTTGTTCAGCTCAGCGAGGCGCGCCGTCGATTTCTCGACGTCAAAGATGCCTCCTCAGCAGCCCGACAGACTGCTTGATCTCTTCTACCAACCGTTCGATTTCGGCGCGCATGTGATTCTCGGGTCTCGCGGAATTGTTCCGCGTCTCGTTGCAACGGGATGTAGCGGCGGCGGCTGCAAAGCGCAACCGCCGCGGCGACGAACATCTGTCTTGTCCTAAGCCCTAGTACAGCCCGCCGGTGCCCGGCCGCATGAAGAAACCGGAATCCGGCTGCTGCTGCTGTGACGCCGGCATGCGGCCGTCGGCATCGGCAACGCCGATGACCGAATAATTATCCGGCGGCGCCGTACCCGGCTTGAAGGCTTCGAGGATGGTTCCGCCGGTCTCGCCTGGACCTGCGCGCATGCCGGACTTGGCGACGACCCGCACCAGCTTGATGCCGGCCGGCACCTTGAACGGGACCGCGGGCTTGTCGGCGAGCGCGAGCTGGAGGAAGTCGCGTGCGATTGGAGCCGCCAGATGGCCGCCGGTCGCGGCGTTACCCTTGCCGAGCGGACGCGGCTTGTCGTAGCCCATATAGATGGCGACGGCGACGTCGGGCGAGAAGCCGACGAACCAGGCGTCCTTGGCCTCGTTGGTGGTGCCGGTCTTGCCGGCGATCGGCTTGCCGACCTGCTTGACCACGGTGGCGGTACCGGCCTGGACCACGCCTTCCATCAGCTCGGTGATCTGATAGGCGGTCATGGAATCCAGCACCTGCTCGCGGCGGTCGATCAGCTGCGGCTCGTTCTGGTTCTTCCAGCCGCCCGGCGCGTCGCAGCCGCGGCATTCGCGCTGGTCGTGCTTGAAGATGGTGTGGCCGTAGCGATCCTGGATCCGGTCGATCAGAGTCGGCTTCACCCGGCGGCCGCCATTGGCGAGCATCGAATAGGCCGTGACCATGCGCATCGCCGTGGTCTCACCGGCGCCGAGCGCGTAGGAGAGATAGTTCGGCAGTTCGTCATAAACGCCGAAGCGGCGGGCATATTCGCCGATCAAGGGCATGCCGATGTCCTGGGCGAGGCGCACCGTCACCGTGTTGAGCGACTGCCGCAGCGCATTGCGCAGCGTCACCGGCCCCTGGAATTTGCCCGAGGAGAAGTTTTCAGGCCGCCACACGCCTGCGCCCTGGCCCTGGTCGATTTCGATCGGAGCGTCGAGCACGACAGTCGAGGGCGTATAGCCGTTGTCGAGCGCGGCCGAATAGACGATCGGCTTGAACGACGAACCGGGCTGCCGATAGGCCTGCGTGGCGCGGTTGAACTGGCTCTGGTCAAACGAGAACCCACCGACCATTGCCAGCACGCGGCCGGTCCAGGGGTCCATCACCACCATCGCCCCGGACACTTCGGGAATCTGGCGCAGCCGGTACTGGCCCTCGACAGGCTGGGCGTCCTTGTACAGCGGATCGGCGTAGATCACGTCGCCGGGCTGAAGCACTTGCGACACCGCGCTCGCCGTCCTGCCCTTCGCAGCCCCCGAGGCCGCTCGTGCCCATTTGATGCCGTCGAGCGTGATGAGGCCGGTCTCGCGCTGCTTGCTAATGGCGCCGCCGAGTTCGCGACTCGGCTGGAAGCCGATGCGCGCCGACTGGTCGCTGGTCTCCAGCACCACCGCCATGCGCCATGGCGAGATATCGGACAGAGACTTGATCTCGGCGAGCTTGACGCCCCAGTCGCCCGAAATGTCGAGCTTGCTGATGGCGCCGCGATAGCCCTGCTGCTCGTCATAGTTGACGAGTCCGGCGACCATGGTCTTGCGCGCCATGACCTGGATCTTCGGATCGAGCGTGGTGCGGACCGAGAGGCCGCCCTCGTACAACTTCTTCTCGCCATAACGCTCGAAGATGTCGCGGCGCACTTCCTCGGCGAAATACTCGCCGGCGAAGGTGTGGGCGCCGTTGGAACGGCTGGTCACGGCCAGCGGCTCCTTGCGCGCCTTGTCGGCGTCGGCCTGCTTGACCCAGCCGTTCTCAACCAGACGATCGATGACGTAGTTGCGGCGCTCGATGGCGCGGTCGCGGTTGCGAACGGGATGCAGCGTCGCGGGCATCTTCGGCAGCGCCGCGAGATAGGACGCTTCTGCCACCGTCAGCTCGTTCACCGACTTGTCGAAATAAACCAGCGACGCCGCCGCGATGCCGTAGGCACCGAGGCCCAGATAGATTTCATTCAGATACAGCTCGAGGATCTTGTCCTTCGAGTAGGTCTTCTCGATCCGCATCGCCAGCAAGGCTTCCTTGATCTTGCGGGCGAAGGAGACTTCGTTGGTCAGAAGGAAGTTCTTGGCGACCTGCTGGGTGATCGTGGAAGCGCCCTGCGGGCGGCGATTGGAGCCGTAGTTCTGGATGTAGACCACGCCGGCGCGCGCCATGCCGGTGTAGTCGATGCCGCCATGCTCGTAGAAATTCTTGTCCTCGGCCGCGAGGAAAGCGTTGATCACGAGCTTCGGCACCGCCTGGATCGGCAGGTAAAGCCGCCGCTCCTTAGCGTATTCGCCGAGCAGCGAGCCGTCGGTCGCGTGCACGCGGGTCATCACCGGCGGCTCGTAATCCTGAAGCTGAGAGTAGTCGGGCAAGTCCTTGGAGAAATGCCAGATCAGGCCTGCGATGGCACCGACCCCGACAAGGAACAACACCGTTCCCGCGGCGAACAGGAAGCCCATGAACCGCACCAGCAAGCGCATTATCTGTTTATCCGTTCAAACTCTGGATCAGCCCAAAGATCAGCCCAAGACCAGCTTAAGATCAGCCCTTGGCACCGAAAACAGGCACCAAACCATCGCGAATTCACCGGCCTTACTCAATACTATCAGTGCCGGACCCAAGACGCTTGCCGAGCGGGATTCTCGCCGATTCCGGAACCCCCTGCGGCGTTTTTATAAAGCGCCCGCTGTGGCCAAACTAGGGCTTTTGCGGCGGGACGGAAAATCACTCTCAATTCGACGATCCCCGGGTCGTCAATATCACGTCAGTTCGTCGATCCCCCGGTCGTCAATTGGACGATCCGGCCGTGGCCATCCGCTTGGCCAAAAACCCGTCGATCGCCTGCGCCATCGAGCCCACGGCACGCGAACGCCATCCCTCGGAGACCAGATGCTCGAGGTCGCCCTTGTTGGAGACGTAACCGATCTCGACCAGGACCGACGGCACGTCGGGCGCCTTCAGCACCCGGAAGCCGGCCGACTTCAGGGGATGCTTGTGCATGCGCACCGTCGACTTCATTTCGCCCATCAACAGGCGGGCAAAACGACTTGAAAAGGTGCGGGTTTCCCGCTGGGTGAGATCGATCAGGATGTCGGCGACATCGGTCGGCTCTTCCGCGAGGTTGAAGCCGGCAATGGCGTCCGCCCGGTTTTCCGCATCCGCCAGCCGCTGCGCCTCGGCGTCTGATGCCTTGTCGGATAATGTGTAGATAGTCGCGCCCTGCGCATCGCCCTCGGCGCGCGGCAGCGCGTCGGCATGGATCGAGACGAACAACGCCGCCTTGAGGTTGCGGGCGACTTTGACCCGGTCGTTGAGCGGGATGAAGGTGTCGTCGTCCCGTGTCATCACCACGCGATATTTGCCGGTCTTTTCCAGCCGTTCGCGCAGTGCCAGGCCAAAGGCCAGCACCAGATTCTTCTCGCTCTCGCCGCTCGACTGCGTGCCGTTGTCGATGCCGCCATGGCCGGGATCGATGACGACCACCGCGCGGCCATCGGCCTTCTGCCCGGCTTCAGGGTGCGCAGATGCCGGAACCGTCGCGGGCGGCGGATCGGCAATTCCCGGCCGCAGCTCAGGGCGGTTTTCCGGAGCTAACGACGCCACGAAGGCGGTGCGCTCGACCTCCTCCAATTCGAGCACCAGCCGCGCCGGCTGACCGTTGGCAGCCTCCACCACGTAGGAATTGGCGATCTTGGCCGGGCCGGTCAGGTCGAACACGATTCGGGAGCCGCCGGGCATCACCAGCCCATAGCGGAAGGCCTTGACCAGTCCGCGTCCGCCGGAACCGGTGCCGGCGGGAAGTTGAAAATTAAGCTGGGGCACGTCGACCACCACCCGGTACGGGTCAGCCAAGGTGACGGCGCGGAAGGTCACGGTCTGGTCGATGTCGAGGACAAAGCGCGTTTGCCGGCCGTCGCCGGCCAGCCGGGCGGCCGAGGCCGTCGGGAAATTCGCTGATGCAACAGGGAGTTGAGGCTGACTTTCCGCAGCCTTCAGACGCGAGGAATCAGCACACGGCAATGCCGCCGCGCAGAGCAGCACGCATCCCAGCAGGATCCTTTGATTTGCGCGGCTCGCCACCGATTCCGTGCCTCCGAGCAGCCTCTTTAACGCAATAGAACCACGGGGTTAAACGATCCTTAATGACGGACACGCGAAACTCGCTGACTGTGACCGCCGTGCGACGCTCCTTGCACGAATGGCCCAATCCACGTATGTACGGAATGCTGACGGCCGATATTTCCGGTTGTGTCGCATTCAGCCTCCCGGTGCAGCGCCGGAACTCTCAAGGTTTGGGAATTCCAGCGTTTTTCCGTTCCCCTCTAAGTCCAGCGCGGTGCGCGGCAGCGAGGTGGACGGGGCAAGCTCCGGCGGCGGACGGTCCCCGGTTACCACCACGTTTCCGGGACGGTTCTGACAGCGGCGCGACCCGTTACCCGGTCCCTTAATCCCAAGGGAACGGTTCATAATACCCAAGGCGAGCGCGCTCGCGCCATGCCTGGCCAACAGCAACTGATTGAGGGGCGGCCCCGCCGCCCAATGTTTCATACGGGCCGACGCTTGATGCGCCAGACTGTGCCGACCAATTCCGAAGGACCATTCGCGACGCTGCGGAGTGAAAATTCCGCGCGCCGCTTTGGTCCTCCGGCTTCCGGTTCGGCAAGGCGCGAGAGACGGCGTTTCGGCCTTCCCCTCACCCCCGAATCAGGTGGACCGTCGCGTCACCCGGCAGCGCTGATGGCGCCCACGGTGAATCGCGCCCGCCGCCGCCAAGAGTTAAGACATGCCCAACAAGATGTTGATCGATGCCACCCACCCGGAAGAGACCCGGGTCGTCGTGGTCCGCGGCAATCGCGTCGAAGAGTTTGATTTCGAGACCGCGCAACGCAAGCAACTGCGCGGGAATATCTACCTCGCCAAGGTCACAAGGGTCGAACCCTCGCTCCAGGCCGCTTTCGTCGAATATGGCGGCAACCGCCACGGCTTCCTCGCCTTCAGCGAAATCCATCCCGACTACTACCAGATCCCGGTTGCCGACCGGCAGGCGCTGATCGAAGCCGAGGAGCAGGCCCATCGCGAGGCCGAGGAAGAGAGCGAGAACCGCTCCCAGGGTCGCCGTCGCTCCCGCCACCGCAATTCCCGCCGTCGTAGTCATGGCGAGCGCGTCCGCAGCGACGTCGTCGAAGGCAGCGATCCCGCGGCCCGGCAGGTCCAGGGCGAGGCCCTGCCCGAGGGCGCGTCGCACGAGGGCGAGCACCTGCACGCCGGCGCAGAGCATCACGGCGAGCACGAAGGCCACGATCATCATGATCACGGCCACGAAGCACATGACCACGAAGGGCATGACCACGACGACCATCATCATGCCCATGGTGACGATCATCACGCGCACGAACATCACGACCACGATCATGGCGACCATGGTCATCACGACCATGATCATGCCGACGAGACACCAGCGCCTGTCGCAGCGATCGGTGCCGAGCCCGCGGTCGCCACCGAGGCCGTTGCCGAGCCGCAGGAGGTTGTCTCCGACGCACACGCCGACGACCTTGCCGAGGCCGTGACATCGGCTGCTGAGCCTGCCGACGCCGTGTACGCCGCAGGGGAGAGTGCGGAGCCTCCGCATCACGAATCCGAAGCCACGGCTGAGGATGACGACGAAGACGAGGACGACGAGGATGCCGAAGAGGACGTCGTTGAATCCGTCGGCGGCGACGATGTGCTGGAGGAAGTGCCGGAGCGCACTTTCCGTCCCCGCCGCCAGTACAAGATCCAGGAAGTCATCAAGCGCCGCCAGGTGATGCTGGTGCAGGTCGTCAAGGAAGAGCGCGGCAACAAGGGCGCAGCGCTGACGACCTACCTCTCGCTCGCCGGCCGCTATGCCGTCTTGATGCCGAACACCGCGCGCGGCGGCGGCATCAGCCGCAAGATCACGAGCGCGCAGGACCGTTCGCGCCTGAAGGAAGTGGTGCAGGATCTCGACGTGCCCGAGGGCATGGGGATCATTCTGCGCACCGCGGGTGCCGCCCGCACCAAGCCCGAGATCAAGCGCGATTTCGAGTACCTGATCCGGATGTGGGAGACGGTGCGCGACATGACGCTGAAGTCGCAGGCCCCGACCCTCGTCTACGAGGAAGGCTCGCTGATCAAGCGCTCGCTGCGCGACCTCTACAACAAGGAGATCGACGAGATCTCAGTTGCCGGTGAATCCGGTTACCGCGAAGCGCGCGACTTCATGAAGATGCTGATGCCCGCCAATGTGAGCGCGGTGAAGCAGTATCGCGACGGCCAGCCGCTGTTCTCGCGCATGGGCGTCGAAAGCCAGCTGGATGCGATGTTCTCGCCGACCGTGCAGCTGCGCTCCGGCGGCTACATCGTGATCAACCAGACCGAAGCGCTGGTTTCGATCGACGTCAACTCCGGACGCTCGACGCGCGAGCATCATATCGAGGACACCGCGCTCAAGACCAATCTCGAGGCCTCCGAGGAGGTCGCGCGTCAGCTTCGGCTGCGCGACCTCGCCGGCCTGATCGTCATCGACTTCATCGACATGGACGAGAAGCGCAACAACCGCGCGGTCGAACGCAAGATGTCCGATTGCCTCCGGCAGGACCGCGCGCGGATCCAGGTCGGACGCATCTCGCATTTCGGCCTGCTCGAGATGTCGCGCCAGCGCATCCGCGCCAGCGTGCTGGAGTCCTCGACCGATCCCTGCACGCATTGCGGCGGCACCGGCCATGTGCGCTCGGTGTCCTCGGTTGCGCTCCAGTTGCTGCGCGGCCTCGAAGAGATCCTGATGAAGGGCGCGACCCACAATCTGGTGGTCCGCACCCGCACTGACGTCGCGCTCTATGTGCTGAACCACAAGCGCGGCCATCTGCGCGACCTCGAGAACGGCTTCAAGGTCACGTTGGCGGTCATCGCCGACCCGAGCGTCAACGGACCTCAGGCCTATGTCATCGACCGCGGCGAGCAGGTGCATACGCTGGAAGCCGCCAAGGCTCTGCTGGCGGCCCAGGCGGCCGCAAGCCCGCCGCCCCTGGTCGAAGAGGCTTATGACGACGAGGAATTCGATCCCGAGACCGAATCCGAGGTCGAGACCGAGGAGACCGAAGGTCTCGCCGAGGAGCAGACCGCAGGCGAGCAGACCGCAGGCGACGCTACCGAGCAGGACAGCCAGCGCCGCAAGCGTCGCCGTCGTCGCCGCGGTCGCGGTGGCCCGCGCGACGAGGAGACGCGCGAGGATGGCGCTCCCGCTCTTGCCGAGACGGCCATGGCGGCCGGCGAAGGCGAAGAGGATGCCGAGGCCGAGCCGGACGGCGAGGACGGCGAGGACCAGGCAGCCCGTGGCGAGCAGCAGGGCAGCGCGGACCGCCGCCGCCGGCGTGGTCGCCGTGGCGGACGCCGCCGGCGTGGTCCTGGCGAGGAAGGTCTCGCCGGCTCCATCGGCGACGAGCTCGCGGCCAATGCGCCGTCGGAAGCGACCGACGCAGTCGCCGATTTCGACGGTTTCAGCGGCGAGGCAGCGCCCTCGATCGCGCAGGCCGAGCACACCTCGCAGCCGCAGGTCACCCAGCCAGAGCCGCGCGCCGCGGCAAAGATCGAGGCAAGCATCGAGGCAACGGCCCGGCCTGAGCCGGCTCCTGCTGCCGCGGACGAAGAGAACGCCGACGACAAGGCCTCACGACGCCGTTCGACGGTTCGGGAAAAGGTGAGCTTCCTATCGAGCAGCCAGAGTGAACCGGCGCCGGTTGCTCAGGCGCCCGAGCCGGTTGCCGCACCGGCTCCGGAGCCCGCGCCCGCAGCGGCAAGCGAAACGTCGGCCGCACCGCGTCGTGCCGGCTGGTGGTCGCGCCGCTTCGGCGGCGGCGAATAAAGCGAACAAAACTGTTGAAACCGCCCGGCCAAACCGGGCGGTTTTGATTTGCGAGGTCAGTTCGATGCAAAGCGTGATCGTCCTCGGCGGCGGCATGATCGGCGTCAGCGCGGCGCTGCACCTCCAGCAGCGCGGCTGGTCCGTCACGCTGATCGACCGCAGGGAGCCGGGCCGCGAGACCAGCTACGGCAATGCCGGCATGATCCAGGCGGAAGCGGTGCGCCCCTATCCGATGCCGCGCGACCTCGCCACGCTCCTGAAGATCGCGACCGGACGCACCAACGACGTGCGTTACAGCCTGTCATCGCTTCATCTCCATATCGAGCCCCTGCTGCGGTATTGGTGGCATTCGGCGCCGAAGCGGCATCGCGAAGCGATCGACGCCTGGGCACGGCTGATCGCCTACGCGACGGCGGAGCACGACATCCTCATTCGCGAAGCCCACGCCGACAATCTGATCCGCCGCGCGGGATACCGACACCTGCATCGCGACGCAGCTTCGTTCGATCTCGCCGTCAAGGCGGCGGAAGAGGACCAGCGCGAATTCGGCGTGAGGTTTCGTGCGCTCTCAGGCGCCGAGCTCGCCAAGGCCGAACCTGTCCTGCGCGACGACCTGCCCGGCGCGATCCATTGGCTCGACACCTGGACCGTGTCCGATCCCGGCGCGCTGGTCACGGCCTATGCCGATCTGTTCGAACGCCTCGGCGGCACCATCGTGCTAGGCGATGCCCAGAGCTTGCAGCAAACCGCGACCGGCTGGTCGGTCGGGACCGACGTTGGACGCATCGACGCCGCCCACGCCGTCGTGACGCTCGGGCCGTGGTCGCCGGATCTCCTGCTCAAATTCGGCTATCGCATCCCGCTGGTGCGCAAGCGCGGCTACCACATGCATTACAGCGGTGGCGCCTCGCTCGATCTGCCTCTGGTCGATAAAGCCGGTGGCTACGCCATGGGTCCGATGGCCAAAGGCATCCGCATCACCACCGGCGCGGAGCTGACCGGCCTGGACGCGCTCGCAACGCCCGTGCAGCTCGCCAGCGCGGAAGCCTCCGCGCGCGAGCTGATCGACCTCGGCAAGCGGGTCGAGCCCGATCCGTGGTTCGGCACCCGCCCCTGCACGCCCGACATGCTGCCGGTGCTCGGCCCTGCCCCACGCCATCCCGGCCTCTGGATGAACTTCGGCCACGGCCACCAGGGCTTTACGCTGGGACCCGCGACCGGGCGCCTGCTCGCCGAGATGATGAGCGGCGAAACGCCTATGATTGATCCGACGCCGTACCGGCCGGAGCGATTCTAATTCCCAGGGTTGACGGCAAGCACCGCGCGCGCGTCGCCCGATGCAGGTTGAACGCGCGAGTTCGCAAATTCCGTCAGCCAGCGCGCTCGGCGAGAAGCGTCCTGATGCGTTCGGCATCATCAGGCGTCGCCGGATTGTAGACGACCATGCCGAGATCTGGCCTACCATCTACGGCAAAGGCCGAATATTCGAACGCGATCGGACCGAGCACGGGGTGGCGCAGATGCTTGACGCCTTCGCCATGGGCGCGGACGTCGTTGTCGCGCCATAGCGACGCGAATTCGGGGCTAAGGCGGCAGAGCTCATCGACGAAGTCGGCGACATGCGAGACGGCCCCGGCGCCCGCGCTGCATCCGCCCTGAAGGCGGCGACCACGAAGCGGGCCACACTGTCCCAGTCATGTTGCGCGGCGCGCACCCGCGGCTCGCAGAAGATCAACCGCAAGATGTTGCGTCGCTCCGGCGCGAGCTTGGCGTAATCGGTCAGCACGATGGTGGCGGCGCGATTCCAGGCAACGACGTCCCAGATTGCAGTTCTGATGATCGCCGGGCTGGTCTCCAGCGCGTCGAGCACGCGCTGCAGCCGCGGCGAGACGCCTTCGCTCGCCTGGTAGCGCACCTCGGGCGGGCGGCCGAGCCCGATCAGGAACAGGTGCTCACGCTCGACATCGGTCAGCATCAGCGCTCGCGCGATGCGGTCGAGCACATCGGGCGACGGCGCGCCGCCGCGGCCCTGCTCGAGCCAGGTGTACCAGGTCGGGCTGATATTGGCGCGCTGCGCCACCTCCTCGCGGCGCAGCCCGGGCGTGCGCCTGCGGCTACCCGCGAAGCCGAACGCGGCGGCATCGAGCCGGGTGCGGCGGTCCTTGAGGTACGTCCCCAAGAGGTTCTCAGCTGTCGCGCCCTCGCTCATCCTGTTAGCAATCATACCCCGATAATGTCACCACTTTACCCGGATAATCCTAGCGCGGATGGTCGTCTCCACCAACCCTGGAGATACTCATGCGTGTTTTCGTCACTGGCGCCACCGGCTTCGTCGGCTCCGCCGTCGTCCGCGACCTGATCGCCGCCGGCCACCGGGTCGCGGGCCTCGCCCGCTCCGACGCGGGAGCCGCGGCGCTCGCCGCGATGGGTGCCGAGGTCCATCGCGGGTCGCTGGAGGATCACGCGTCGTTGCGCAGCGGCGCGGCCGCCTCCGACGGCGTCCTGCACCTCGGTTTCAACCACGACTTTTCGAAGTTTCTGGACAATTGCGAGCTCGACCGCCGCGCGATCCTGGCGATCGGCGAGGAGTTCAAGGGCTCCAGTCGCCCTCTCATCGTCACCTCCGGCGTCGCGCTGCTTGCGCCCGGACGCCTCGCCACCGAGGACGATGAATCATCGCACCGCTTTCCACGCGTGTCGGAATCGACCGCGCTGTCGCTGGCTGGCGTCCGCGCAGCCGTGGTACGCCTTCCGCCGTCCACGCATGGCGAGGGCGACCACGGCTTCGTCCCGATCCTGATCGACCTCGCGCGCCAGAAAGGCATATCGGCCTATGTTGGCGATGGCGGCAACCGCTGGCCCGCCGCGCACCGCGTCGATGCCGCGCGCGTCTACCGGCTGGCGCTGGAGCAAGGCGCAACCGCGAAGCACTATCACGCGATCGCCGAGGAAGGCGTGCCGTTCAAGGCGATTGCGGAGGTGATCGGCCGGCGGCTCGGCGTGCCCGTGGTGTCCCAATCGCCCGAGGAAGCGACCGCGCATTTCGGCTGGTTCGCACAGTTCGCGGCCGCCGACGTTCCGACCTCGAGCGCGAAGACGCGTGCCGCTCTCGGCTGGTCGCCCAAAGAAAAAGGGCTGATCGAGGATCTCGACCAGCCCTATTACTTCAAGATCTGACGGCGCCCGGCACCGCCAAATGCAGATCAGTCCGTCGTGACCGCCGTTTCCATGTCAGTCGGATCGATCTGCCTGGCGAGGTTGGCGTTGAGCTTGTCGCGATCGAGTTCGCCCTCCCACCAGGCGACGACCACGCAGGCAACGCCGTTGCCGCACAGATTGGTCAGCGCGCGACACTCGCTCATGAACTTGTCGATGCCGAGCACGATCGCCATGCCCGGCACGAGGCGCGGATCGACCACGGCGAGCGTCGCCGCCAGCGTGATGAAGCCCGCGCCCGTGATGCCGGAGGCACCCTTCGAGGTCAGCATCGCCACCACCAGGATGGTGAGCTGCTGGCCGAAGGTGAGATCGAAGCCCAGCGCCTGCGCGATGAACAGGGTCGCCAGCGTCATGTAGATGTTGGTGCCGTCAAGATTGAACGAATAGCCCGTGGGCACCACGAGGCCGACCACCGACTTGGAGCAGCCGAGGCGCTCGAGCTTTTCCATCAAGGATGGCAACGCGCTTTCCGAGGACGAGGTGCCGAGCACGATCAGCAGCTCGTCCTTGATGTAGGCGAGGAACTTGAAGATGGAGAAGCCGGCGAAGCGCGCGATGGTTCCGAGCACGACGAACACGAACAGCGCCGCGGTCACGTAGAACGTCGCGATCAGGCCGACGAGGTTGAGGATCGCCCCGGTGCCGAACTTGCCGATGGTGTAGGCCATCGCGCCGAAGGCGCCGATCGGGGCTGCGCGCATCACGATGGAGATGACGCCGAACACCGCATGCGCGGCGTCGTCGATGAAGCTGCGGATGGTGTGGCCGCGTTCGCCGAGCCCCATGATGGCGAAGCCGAACAGCACCGAGAACAGCAGCACCTGCAGGATCTCGCCTTGCGCGAAGGCGCCGACGACGGTGTCCGGAATGATGTGCAGCACGAAGTCGACCGACTTCTGGCCTTCAGCCTGCTTGGCGTAGTTGGCGACGGCCTGCGCGTTGGCGGCGGCGCCGCCGAAGCCCGCACCCGGCTTCACCAGATTGCCGATGATGAGTCCGATCACCAGTGCGAAGGTCGAGACGATCTCGAAATAGACCAGCGCCTTGACGCCGATGCGGCCGACCTTCTTGGCGTCCTGGATATGGGCAATGCCCGAGACAACGGTGCAGAAGATGATCGGCGCGATCACCATCTTGATCAGCTTGATGAAGCCGTCGCCGAGTGCCTTGATCCACTCATTGGTAGCGACTGACGGCCAGAGCCAGCCGACGATGGCGCCAAGCACGATCGCGATCAGCACCTGGATATAAAGTACCTTGTACCACGGCTTGGCGGCGGGCGGCGCGACCGGCGCCCCCACCATCGTTGTCGTCGTCATTGTTTCACTCCCCCTCAAAACGCCAGGCCAGCCAAGATCAACTTGGCCGGCCCTGTCAATCGGAACTGCTCGATATTGCGCGCTTTACCCGCGGTCGACCACCCGGCGTATCGCCGGCATCAACGTCGCGCCCAGCGCGTTCTTGACCAGCGAGGCCGCAACGAACGGCATCAGGCCGACCTGCCACGCCTTTGCGGCGCCGAGGCCGAGACCGAAGGCCAGCCAGCCAAAGCCCGCGGCCAGAATGAGGATGTGGCCGACGGCCATGGCCGCAAACAGCAGCATTACGCTGCGATCCCAGCCGCGCTCGGCGAGCCAGCCGGTGACGAACGCGGCGCCAATGAAGCCGAACAGATAGCCTGCGGTCGGGCCGACCAACGGTGCGATTCCACCAACGGGACCGGCGAACACCGGCAGGCCCATTGCGCCCTCGGCGAGGTAGGCGATCATGGTTGCGCTGCCAAGCCGCCACCCATAGGCGGCGCCGATCATCAACACGACCAGCGTCTGCAATGTCATGGGCACGTAAGGCAGTGGCAGGTTCACCTTGGCTGACAGCGCCATCAAGGCGGTGCCGAGCGCAATCAGCACGACGGCGCGCAAGGCGCCGACGGTTTCACCCGGCCGGATCGGCCACATCAATGCGGCGAGAGGAGAATGCGTGGCGGTAGACGGGACGGAACGGTCAGACAAGTTGCACTCCAGAAGGCTGTAGAAAACTGGCGGCTATTTAAGCCAGTGGGCGATCCGGTCAACTGCTTCCCGCATCTCCGCAGCCGAACGCGCGTAAGAGAGCCTTATGAATGAACGACCATGGATGGGATCGAAGTCGAGCCCCGGCGTGACCGCGACATGGGCCTGTTCGAGCATCTGCTTGGCGAACTCGAAACTGTCGGAGGTGAAATCCGAGACGTCCGCATAGAGATAGAATGCACCGTCGGCCGGCAGAAACCTGGTCAGGCCGGCCTTGGGCAATCCCTCGATCAGGATGCGCCGGTTTTCCTGATAGCCGTGCTTGATCTCCTCCATCTCGGCCGCGCCGTCGAAGGCCGCTTCGGCTGCGATCTGCGACAGCGATGGCACCGAGATCGACAGGTTCTGCTGCAGCCGCTCGATCGGCCGCACCAGAATCTCGGGCACGACCATCCAGCCGACGCGCCAGCCCGTCATGCAAAAATACTTCGAGAACGAGTTGATCACGAGCGCGTGGTCCGACAGCGCCGCAGCCGTCACCGCGGGAAACGCGTAATCGAGCCCGTGATAGATCTCGTCCGAGATGAACCGGATGCCCGCGTCTTCCGCCGCCGCGATCAGACCGGCGAGCGCCTCGCGGGACATCATGGTCCCGGTTGGATTGGCTGGGCTGCCGACCAGCACGCCCTTCAGCGGCGCCTTGCGATGGGCGGCCAGCAGCGCCTCGCCGGTCAACGCATGGCGCGTCTCGTTCGTGGTCTCGATCAGCACCGGCTCGCAGCCGAGCGCGGTGAGGATATGACGGTACGGCGGATAACCCGGCACCGTTACGGCAACGCGGTCGCCCGGCTCGAACATCGCGAGGAATGCCAGAATGAACCCGCCGGAGGAGCCGGTGGTCACCACGATCCGCTCGGGGCTGACGTCACAGCCATAGGCATCGCGATAATGCCGCGCGATGCGCGCGCGCAAGGAGGGGATGCCGAGTGCGGAAGTATAATCAATCCGCCCCGCCTCGAGCGCCGCATGGGCGGCCGCAATCGCAGTCTTCGGCGCGCCGGCGGCGGGCTGGCCAACCTCCATGTGGATCACATGGCCTCCGGCCGCCTCGATCCGGGCCGCCGCGGCCATCACGTCCATCACCATGAACGGGGGAACATCGCTGCGGCGGGAGGGCGCAAGCCACTCTCCCAATCGGTTCCTCAATGTCGCATCGTGCATCGATTTCTGCTATTCGCTGGCGGGGCCGATCCGTCCGACCCGGGCAAAACGGGGTGCTTGCGCCCCAGACTGGCCGCATTGTACGGCTCATAAGGGGTACGGCTCAAAGGGGCATATCGCGTATCCGGTCCGCCGCCAATCGCCAAAACCAATCACTGAACTGCTTGACCAGGAATGCCTGACAAGCCTGCTGACAAGACCGTTTGACCCAGACCGCTTGATGTTGTTCCAGATCGCATTGCGCAAGACGGCCACCGCCCTCACCTCCCTCGTCGCGGCGGCTGCGATCGCGCTGACGCCGTTCTCGGCCGCGCATGCGCAGGCCAAGGGGCCGCCGGTCCTGCGCGACACCGAGACCGAGCAGCTGCTGCGCGAATACACGCGCCCGATCCTGCGCGCCGCCGGTCTGGAAAAGCAGAACATCCAGATGGTGATCGTCAACGAGGGCTCGTTCAACGCGTTCGTCGCCGATGGCCGCCGCATCTTCGTCAATTACGGTGCGATCCTCCAGTCGGAGACGCCGAACCAGATCATCGGCGTGCTCGCGCACGAGACCGGGCATCTGGCCGGTGGCCATCTGTCCAAGCTGCGCGAGCAGCTCGCCAATGCCCAGACCCAGATGATCATCGCCATGCTGCTCGGCGCGGGCGCGATGGCCGTAGGCAGCACCCGCGGCAGTGGCAGCGCCGGCAACAATGGCCTTGCCAATGCAGGAGCCGCCGCCCTCGCCGGTCCCCAGGAGATGATCCGCCGGACGCTGCTGTCTTACCAGCGCCAGCAGGAGGAGAACGCCGACCGCGCGGGCGTGAAATTCCTGACTGCGACCCAGCAGTCGCCGAAGGGCATGTACGAGACGTTCAAGCGCTTCACCAGCGAGAGCCTGTTCGCCGCACGAGGCGCCGATCCCTATCTCCAGTCGCACCCGATGCCGGCCGAGCGCGTCGCTTCCTTGCAAGAGTTCGTCAGCTCCAGCCCTTATTGGGACAAGAAGGACGATCCAGCGCTCCAGCTCCGCCACGACATGGTGCGCGCCAAGATCTCCGCCTTCATGGAGCGGCCGGAGACGGTGTATCGCCGCTATCCCCTGACCAATGACAGCATGCCGGCGCGCTACGCCCGCGCCATCAGCACCTATCTGCACGGGGATTTGCGCAGCGCGCTCACCCAGATCGACGCGCTGATCCAGGTCCAGCCCAACAATGCGTATTTTTACGAGGTGCGCGGCCAGGCCCTGCTGGAGGGCGGCAAGCCGGCCGAGGCGATCCCTGCCCTGCGCAAGGCTGTCGCACTTTCGAACAACGCGCCCCTCATCGAGATGTTACTTGGGCAGGCTCTGGTTGGGTCCGATAATAAGGCCTACACCGATGACGCCGTTCGGATTCTCCGGGCCGCGGTCGCACGGGAACCGGAGGCCATTCTCGGCTACATGCAGCTCGCGATGGCCTATGGCCGGAAGGGCGACTATGCCGAGGCCGATCTGGCGTCGGCGCAGGCCGCTTATCTGCGCGGCGACAACAAGACCGCCCGCGAGCTTGCGACGCGCGCGAAAACCCGTTTCGCCGTCGGCACGCCCGGATGGGTCAAGGCCGACGACATCGTGGCGTCGAAACCGCCGCGCAACTGACAAGACCAAGACGACCTTACAGGACGACGCCTTACGCCACGACGCCTTACGAAACGACGTCACGACACCGAGCTTAAGTCCGCCGGGACGTTTTCCGAAACCTGCTTTGGATAAGAGGATTTGCCTATGCCTTCGCTGCGCCTGCTTGCTCCCGCGCTGTTTGCGCTCGCCATGTTCGGCGCAGCCGCGCCCGCGTCGGCCGACAGCTTCTCCGATGCCCAGCGCACGGACATCGAGGTGATCATCAAGAACTATCTCGTCACCCATCCCGAGGTGCTCGAGGAAGCGATGGCCGAGCTCACCAAGCGCCAGGCCGCGGCCGAGACGCAGAAACACGAGGCCAGCGTCGCGCAGAATTCCGATGCGATCTTCAACTCGCCACGCCAGGTCGTGCTCGGCAACAAGGACGGCGACGTCACCTTCGTCGAGTTCTTCGACTACAATTGCGGCTACTGCAAGCGCGCGATGGACGACATGCTCACCCTCATGAAGGCTGATCCGAAGCTGAAGGTGGTGCTGAAGGAGTTTCCGGTGCTGAGCCAGGGTTCGGTGGAAGCAGCCCAGGTCGCAGTCGCGGTGCGCATGCAGGATCCCTCCGGCAAGAAATATCTCGATTTCCATCAGAAGCTGCTCGGCGGCCGTGGCGCGGCAGACAAGGCGCGCGCGCTTCAGGCGGCCAAGGAAGCCGGTCTCGACGTCGCGAAGATCGAGAAGGATATCGGCGGCGCCGAGGTGCGCAGCACCATCGAGGAGAACTTCAAGCTCGCCGAAGCGATGGGCATGAACGGCACGCCCAGCTACGTGATCGGCAAGCAGATCGTTGTCGGCGCCGTCGGTGTCGATAGCCTGAAGGAAAAGATCGCTGTGGCCCGCTGCGGCAAAGCGACCTGCTGACAAGGCGACTTGCTGATCAGGGATCTGCTCTACAACTCACGCATGCAAAAGGCCGGCTGAAACGCCGGCCTTTTCATTGCGCCGAAATCTGGCGCGCGCGTTCATCTGGCGTTCAACAAACAAATGCCGCGGAACCGCCAATGTTCCGGAACTCCTGATACCTCCTTTCGTTGTCGGCGCGGGCAATGACGCAGAGAAACACGTGAGGAGAATTCAATGTCTAACCGCTTTATGATCTCGGTCGCCGCGCTCGCGCTCGTCGCCGGCACCGGTCTGGCGAACGCACAGGGCACCATGAACCGCGACAGCGGTGGCGGCGCTGGCGCGCAGCCGACGCAGCACTCGCAGCCTTCCGGCGCCGCCGAGCGCGGCGGCTCGATGGGCCGTGAATCCGCTCAGGAGAAGGGCACCGTCGGCCAGACTGGCGGCGCCATGAAGCCCGGCGGTGCAGCCGAGGAGAAGTCGTCGGGTGGGATGGACAAGTCCGGCGCGATGAACAAGAACGCGGCCGACGAGAAGGCCGGCGCGGCGAAGGGTGAGCACGCCCAAGGCGCGCAGGATAAGTCCGCGCAGGACAAGTCCATGCATGACAAGTCAGCGCAGGACAAGGCAGCGCAGGACAAGTCGAAGAGCACGATGGACAAGTCCCAGACCGACAAGTCCAAGAGCACGGAGACTGACACCAAGAGCGGCAATATGAACGCCCAGACCAAGGGCGCAGACAGTCAGACCAAGGGTGCGGACAACAAGGCTGCCGATACCAAGTCTCAGACCACGACCGGCACGGCCTCCGCGACCGCTTCTGCACCGCCGCCCGAGAAGCGGACCGAGATCACATCCGCGATCAAGTCGACCAAGATCGAGGAAACGACCAACGTCAACTTCAACATCTCGGTCGGCACGACGATCCCTGCCAGCGTTCATTTCCACCCGCTCCCGCCGCGGATCGTCGAGATCTATCCGGAGTGGCGCGGCTACGAGGTGATCTTCGTGCACGGCCAGTACGTGATCGTTCGTCCGCAGACGCGCGAGATCGTGTACGTCATCGAGGGGTAAGCCGGTCCGCTGACCGACCCGTCCGCACGAGCCCCCGCCGAGAGATCGGCGGGGGCTTTCGGTCTCTCGGGAGACCCAGCCCCTCTGGCGCTGCGGCAGCCATGCTTCGGACTGGTTAACAAGCAATTTCCGTAGCTTGCGCACAGGTTTTTGCACCCCGGATGAGGCATCTGAAGCCAGCTCGGAGGTCCTTCAAGGCTTCCCCTCACGCGCTTTGTTACCTATAACCCCCGCCACGCCGAAGCACCTCTTGCGGGATTGGAATGGCCGAACCAGCAACCGACACGATCCTTGTCCTGAACGGGCCGAACCTCAACATGTTGGGGACACGCGAGCCCGAGAAGTACGGGCATGCGTCGCTGGCCGACGTCGAGGCGCTGTGCCGGGAGACGGCAACGACGTTCGGCCTCAAGGCGGACTGCCGGCAGTCCAACCGCGAGGGCGAGCTGATCGACTTCATCCACGAGGCACATGCCCGCAAGATGAAGGGCATCATCATCAATGCCGGCGGCTATTCGCACACGTCGATCGCGCTGCACGACGCGCTGCTGGCGGTGCAGATCCCGACGGTCGAGGTGCACGTCACCAACATCCACGCCCGCGAGAATTTCCGACATCACTCCTACACCGCGCGCGCGGCCTTCGCCTCGCTCTGCGGTTTCGGCATCGAGGGCTACCGCCTCGCCATCCAGGGCCTTGCCGCCAAGCTCGGCATCAAGCCCAAAGCCTGACGCTCCCCCTTCACACAGAACATTCGGATCAAACAACATGGCGCGCCAGCCAGACGACAAAGCAGACGCAAAGTTTTCCAGCGAGGATTCCGCCCTCGTCCGCGAGCTCGCCTTGCTGCTCGATGAGACCAGCCTCACTGAAATCGAGATCGAGCGTGCCGGCCTGCGCCTGCGCGTCGCCCGCAACATCAGCGTCGCCGCGACCATGCCGATGCAGATGGCGGCTGCCCCCGCCGCGCTCCCGGTGGCTGCAGCTGCCGCCGCGCCGGCCGCTGCCGACCTGTCGAAGCATCCCGGCGCCGTGACCTCGCCGATGGTCGGCACCGCCTATTGGGCGCCGGAGCCCGGCGCCAAGCCGTTCATCGAGGTTGGCAGCAAGGTCTCGGTCGGCCAGACGCTGCTGATCATCGAAGCCATGAAGACCATGAACCAGATTCCCTCGCCGCGCGCCGGCACGGTAACGCAGATCGTGATCGAGGACGGCCAGCCGGTGGAGTACGGCGAGCCACTCGTGATCATTGAGTGACGTTCGAGGGCGGTCTCATCGCCCTCGCCGCTTTCCGCGCGTCAGTCCAATAAGGACACCATGTTCGACAAGATCCTCATAGCCAATCGCGGCGAGATCGCCCTTCGCATCCTCAGGGCCTGCAAGGAGCTCGGGATCGCGACCGTCGCCGTGCATTCCACCGCCGACGCCGATGCCATGCATGTGCGCCTGTCGGACGAGAGCGTGTGCATCGGGCCGCCGGCGTCCAAGGACAGCTATCTCAACGTGCCCGCGCTGCTCGCGGCCTGCGAGATCACCGGCGCCGATGCCGTGCATCCCGGCTACGGCTTCCTGTCGGAGAACGCGCGCTTCGCCGAAATCCTCGCCGAGCATAATCTGCATTTCATCGGCCCGAAGGCCGAGCACATCCGCCTGATGGGCGACAAGATCGAGGCCAAGAGGACTGCCAAGAAGCTCGGCATTCCCGTGGTGCCCGGCTCCGACGGAGGGGTCGGCCCCAACGACGACGCGATGGCGATCGCCAGGAAGATCGGCTTCCCCGTGCTGGTCAAGGCCGCGGCGGGCGGCGGCGGCCGCGGCATGAAGGTGGCCGAGAGCGAGGCCGATCTTCAGGTCGCGCTGTCGACGGCTGCCAACGAGGCCAAATCCGCTTTCGGCGATGCCTCCGTCTACCTCGAGAAATATCTGCAGAAGCCGCGTCACATCGAGATCCAGATCCTCGGCGACGGCCGCGGCGGCGCGATTCATCTCGGCGAACGCGACTGCTCGCTGCAGCGACGCCACCAGAAGGTTTGGGAGGAAGGCCCCTCGCCCGTGCTGACCGCGGCTGCACGCGCCAAGATCGGCGAGACCTGCGCCAAGGCGATGCGCGAGATGAAATATCTCGGCGTCGGCACCATCGAATTCCTGTTCGAGGACGGCGAGTTCTACTTCATCGAGATGAACACGCGCATCCAGGTCGAGCATCCCGTCACCGAGAGCATCACCGACATCGACCTCGTGCTGGAGCAGATCCGCATCGCCGCCGGCGGCGACCTGCCGGCGAGGCAGGAAGAGGTCCAGGTCATCGGCCACGCGATCGAGTGCCGCATCAACGCCGAGAATCCGCAGACCTTTCGTCCTTCGCCCGGCCGCATCACGCAATATCACCCGCCCGGCGGGCTCGGTGTGCGGATCGATTCCGCCGTCTATCAGGGCTACACGATCCCGCCTTATTACGACTCGCTGGTCGGCAAGCTGATCGTGCACGGCAAGACCCGCGGCGAGTGCCTGATGCGGCTGCGCCGGGCGCTGGACGAGATGGTGGTCGAGGGGATCGAGACCACGCTGCCGCTGTTCCGCGCTCTGGTGCGCGAAGACGACATCATCAACGGCGACTACCACATCCACTGGCTGGAACAATATCTTGCCGGCAAGGCGGAACCCGCCCCGAAGTAGCCGTCCCTCCGCATGGAACCCTTTGGCCCCAATCGCGTTTGGGACGATGGGGACAGTTCCGAGGGGGCGTTTTGAAGTCCGGCAATCCTGATCGAGCGAGACCGTCGTGACCGCTGACGCGCAGCGACGGCGTACATTTTGGCAGATCCTGCTGTTCGCAGCGGGACTCCTGGTGCTGACCGTGATCAGCGCCGGCTCCGTCTACCTCGTCAACAAGGCGAGAGACGACAGCAAATGGGTGGTTCACACCATCGAGGCGGAGAACCAGATCAACGCCCTCCTGCTGGAAATCCGGCGGGCCGAGAGCGCCGCCCGCGGCTACCTTCTGACACAAGGGGCGGATTTCAAGGTCGAGCATGACAAGGCCGTGGCGGCCGTCATCCCCGCTCTCGACAAGCTCACGCGCCTGATCGGCGACAACCCGGCGCAACGCCAAAGCATCGAGAAGCTGAGCGCGGCGATCGAGACCAGGCTCGGGCAGTTCGCGCAGGAGATGGATTTCATCCGGCGGGGTGAGCCGGAGAAGGCCGCAGCGCTGGTCCGCGAGATCGCCTCCACGGACGCAACAGCCGTGATCGCCAATGTCGCGACGGGGATGATTCAGGAGGAGGAGCGGCTGTTCCGGCTCCGAACGGTCAATTCGGATCGCAGCCAGACCCTCGCCGCGTCGATGACCGGCATCGGCTCCGGCCTCGTCGTGCTGCTGGCGCTGATATCGATCTGGCTGGTGCGGCGCTCGGCTGGTGCCCGTGACGATGCCGAGGCGCGCCTGCGCGACGCCAACGTCAACCTGGAGGCCGTGGTCGACGAACGCACGGCCGATCTGCGCGAAGCCAATAACGAGATCCAGCGCTTTGCCTATATCGTCAGCCACGATCTGCGCTCGCCACTCGTCAACATCATGGGCTTCACCAGCGAACTCGAAGAGCTCGGCGGCGACATTTTCCGCCGTATCGGCGGCCTTACCCACGTCCCGGCCGACGGGCCGCCGCTGCCGGACGGCGCGATCGCGCTCGAAGGTCCCGACAAGCAGCTCTCAGCGGATTTTTCCGAAGCGCTGGGCTTCATCAAGTCGTCGATCGCCAAAATGGATCGCCTGATCTCGGCGATCCTCAATCTCACCCGCGAGGGCCGGCGCGAGTTCCAGCCGGAAAAGATCGACACCGCCGAGCTGATCGAAGCGATCGTATCGACGCTGGCGCATCAGGCCGCCGAGGCGCAGGCGGAGATCCAAGTCGCCCCCCTGCCCAATCTCGTCAGCGACCGCCTGGCGCTGGAGCAGATCTTCTCCAATCTGATCGACAACGCCATCAAATATCTCAAGCCCGGCGTCCCCGGCGAGATCAGAATCCGCGGGCGCACCAAGCTCGGCTACGCAATCTTCGAGATCAGCGATAACGGCCGCGGCATCGACCCCAAGGACCACCAGCGGATCTTCGACCTGTTTCGCCGTGCCGGAACCCAGGACAAGCCCGGTCAGGGCATCGGTCTTGCGCATGTGCGTGCACTTGTGCGTCGCCTCGGCGGCACCATGTCGGTATCATCGGAACTGAATACGGGCAGTACCTTCATCATCACGCTGCCCATTACCTGGAACACCAGCAACCGGAACGCGGATCAATGACTCAACCCGTCAGCATCATCATGATCGAGGACGACGAAGGGCACGCGCGGCTGATCGAGCGGAACATCCGAAGATCCGGCGTCAACAACGAGATCATCTCCTTTGCCAACGGCACGGACGCGATGAAATACCTGTTCGGGCCCGACGGCAGCGGGCTCGTGCAGAAAGGTAATGCGCTCCTGATCCTGCTCGATCTCAACCTTCCCGACATGACCGGGATCGACATTCTCAAGCAGATCAAGGAGAACAAATATCTGAAGGCCTCGCCCGTCGTGGTGCTGACCACCACCGACGATTCCCAGGAAATCAAGCGCTGCTACGAGCTCGGCTGCAATGTCTACATTACCAAGCCCGTGAACTACGAGAATTTCGCCAATGCCATCCGGCAGCTCGGCTTGTTCTTCTCGGTCATCCAGGTCCCGCCCGCCGCCCCATGAACCAGCGCATGCCCACACTGCTCTACATCGACGACGACGGGGCGCTTGCGCGTCTGGTCGATCGCGGTCTGACACGGCGCGGCTACAAGGTCGTTCACGCCGCAAGCGGCGAGGAAGGCCTCGAGCTCATCCGCCGCGCGGGCGCGCAGGACAGCATTGACCGCGGCATCGACGTCGTGGCGCTCGACCAGTACATGCCCGGCCTCGACGGACTGGAGACGCTGGAGCAGATCATGGCGATCCCGGGCGCGCCGCCGGTGGTCTTCGTCACCGCTTCGCAGGATTCCAGCATTGCGGTGACGGCGCTGAAAGCGGGCGCGGCCGATTATCTCGTCAAGGACGTCAAGGGCGACTTCATCCCCCTGCTTCACGTCGCGGCAGAGGGCGCGCTGCGCCAGGCCGAAATGCAGAAGGCGCGCGAGGAAGCCGAAGCCGAGATCCATGCCTCGCGCGACCGCTACGCGGCCCTTGCCGCCGAACGCGAAATGCTGCTGCGCGAGGTCAACCACCGCGTCGGCAACTCGCTCCAGATCATCGCCTCCCTGCTGCATCTGCAGGCAAGCTCCGCTGCGCAGGACGAGGTCAAGGCTGCGTTGACGAATGCGATGGGCCGCGTCGCCGCGGTCGCGCAGGTGCACCGCCGCCTCTACACCTCGCAGGACCTGAAGAGCGTGGTCCTGAACCAGTATCTGGACTCGCTGCTCGAGGATTTGCGCCGCTCGGCCGAGGGCAACCGGATGTCGCGCCTGACGCTGAAGGCCGAACCGATCGAGATCGATCCGGACCGTGCGGTCGCCGTCGGCATCATCGTCAACGAGCTGGTGATGAACGCGGTGAAATACGCCTACCCTGACGGCGCCGGCCCGATCCATGTCGAGCTGACCTCGCAGGGCGACGATCTCCTGCTGTCGATCAGCGACGATGGTGTCGGCGACAACGTCAAGGCCGATCCGCGCTCCACCGGCATGGGCCAGCGCATCGTCGCAGCCATGGCCACGAAGCTCGATGCTTCGGTCGAGCGCGACCCCACCCATTCCGGAACCCGCGTCATGTTGATGTTCCGCCGTGTCCCGGTTGCCGCCGGCAAGCCGGCTGCTGCCGCAGCGAACTGATCTGCACCGCCCATCGCAACCGCATTGCGATCCTGCTATTATGGCGAGCCATGACTTCGCGCGACTCTGCCCCGTCTGAAATCACGCCAGCCGTGCTGCTGCGGGCCTATGCCTGCGGCATCTTTCCGATGGCCGAAAGCGCCGATGATCCGACCCTGTTCTGGGTCGAGCCGGAGTTGCGCGGGGTCATCCCGCTCGACGGATTTCGCGTGGCTTCGCGGCTCGCGCGCACCGTGCGTTCGGATTCATTCCGCGTCACCGTCAACACCGCCTTCAAGGCAACGATCGCCGGCTGCGCCGCGCCGCAGGCCGGGCGCGAGGACACCTGGATCAACAAGCGCATCCGCGACCTCTATGGCGGGCTGTACGAGCTCGGCCATTGCCACAGCGTCGAGGCCTGGCAGGGCGAGGACCTCGTCGGCGGGCTTTATGGCGTCAGCCTGGGCCGGGCCTTTTTCGGCGAGAGCATGTTCCACACCGCGCGCGATGCCTCCAAGGTCGCGCTGGTGCATCTGGTCGCGCGGCTCATCCATGGCGGCTTCGAGCTGCTCGACACCCAGTACGTCACCGAGCACCTGAAGAGTTTTGGCGCGGCCGAGATTTCGCGGCGGCGCTACACCGCGCTGCTCGACAAGGCGCTCGCGGGCGAGCCCGGGGATTTCCTGAGGCTCTCCGCCGGTGAAGCGATCCCGGGCGCACGCGCGCTCGAGATCATCGCCGCGCGGCAATAATCAGGGATATTAGCCAACCCCCGGGGATTTGGCCTAGCGGCCGAACCCGGGGATACCGAACAGACCCGGGCGCTGCTCGGGCGGCGGAGGTGGTGGCGGCGGTGCCGGCTGCTGCTGCTGGATCGGCGGCAGCGGCTGCGGCGGACGCTGCTGCACCTGCTTGGGCGCGGCTTTCTTCTGCGCGGGCGGCGGCGGTGGCGGCTTGGTGCCGGGATCCGGTGCCGCGGTCGCAATCGTCTGCTGCGGCTCTTTGCAGTCGGTGAGCCAGATATCGTAGATCGGGTGCTCGACGCCGTGCAGGCCTGGACTTGCCGCGTACATCCAGCCCGAGAAGATGCGCTTCACCTCACCCTGCAAGGTGATCTCGTCGACCTCGACGAAGGCGTCGGTGTTGGCGGCCTCGGTCGCCGGCCGCGTGTAGCAGGCGTCGGTTTTGACGCGCAGCGCACCGAACTGCACGGTCTCGCCGATCTCCTCGTCGAAATTGATGATGCGCCCGGTGATCTTGTCGAGACCGGAGAAGGTCGCCTTCTTGTTCACGATCTTCTGGGCCGGCGGCTCGGTGACGACCTCGTCGCCCGGCTGAAGGCTCGCCGGCGTCTGCGGGACTGCGCCTCCGGGCGCGCCCTTCTGCTGCGGCTGGCGCTGACCCGGCGCGCCTTGCGGATTGGGTGGAGCGACCGCGACGGACGGCGGCTGGTTTGGCGGAGCTGCGCTAGACCCTGGCGGCGGCGCCAGAGGCTGGGTCTCGACCGGCCCCGGCATCACATTGCCCTGCCGACCCGGCGGTGGCGCCATCGGACGCGACGGCAGCACACGGCCCTGCGGCGGCAGCTCCGGCACCTCTTCGTCGTCGTCGGGCATCTGCTGCTGCGGCTGGGGCTGGCCACGCGGAATGTTGCCGGGCGGCCGCAGCGGCGGCGGATCGGAGAAGATCGTACCGATCTGCGCCTGCGCCGGCGTCGCAGCCGTCAGTGCGGTGGCGGCCAGAAGCGCCGCAAGACCTGTCAGAGTAAATGTTCGAAACATCTCGCGCGGCTTCAACAGCGAATCGGGCTTGCTGGACATTCTACAGGGGATACCGCCGCTCGCAGGCCATCCGGTTAACACGGCGAATACGGCGGGGGAAGGGCGGCATCCCTGCCCTTCCCGGCCCGGTCTGGCCAGATCGGCCCCCGGATGGGATAGTCGAGCACTCCTCTCAGGGGTCAGACGGGCATCGCCCCCGAAAACGACGTCCAACGAACAACCCGAAACCCGCAAGGTCGCTCCCCCATGCCCGTCGTGCTCGATCCCGATGCCGCCGCCGTCTACAAGGCCTTCCAGGAGGCCGGTCGGCCCGCCTACGAGACGCTGACCGCCCCGGAAGCGCGGGCCTATTACGCGCAGGCACGCTTTGCGACCAATCCCGAGCCACCGGACCTCGCGCGCGTCACGCCGCTATCGATCCCGGCACCGCACGGCGCCATTCCCGCGCGTCTCTATGTTCCGAAGGAGCCGCGCCGGCATGATGGTTTGTCGCCAGCGCTGGTGTTCTTCCACGGCGGCGGCTGGGTGATCGGCGATCTCGATTCCCATGACGTCGTCTGCCGCCAGCTCGCCGACGCCGGCGCGCTGATCGTGATCTCGGTGGATTACCGCCTCGCGCCCGAGCACAAATTTCCCGCCGCCATTGATGACGCGATCGCCGCGACCAAATGGGTCGCCGCCAACGCGCGCGAGCTCGGCATCGACGCCTCCCGGCTGTCGATCGGCGGCGACAGCGCTGGCGGCAATCTCGCCGCCGTCGTCGCGCTCGCCGCGCGCGACGGCAACGGTCCCGCGATCGCGGCCCAGTTGCTGATCTACCCGGCGACCGATTTCGCCATGACGCATGGCTCTCACCGCGAGCCCGAGACCAGCGTGCTGCGGACGCATTCGGTGATCCGCTGGTTTCGCGACCACTATCTCAACGGCGCCGCCGATATCCACGACTGGCGCGCCTCGCCGGCACGGGCGACAAACCTGGCCGGACTGCCGCCGGCCTATGTGCTCACCGCCGGTGCCGATCCCCTGCGCGACGAAGGCGACGAATATGCCCACCGCCTGAAGCAGGCCGGCGTGCCCGTGGCTACCAAGCACTATCCCGGCCAGTTCCACGGCTTCATCACGATGGGAAAATTGCTGCGTGAGGCCAATGTCGCCGTGAGCGAGATCGGCGCGTGGCTGAAAGGATTGGGCTGAAACGCCATTTCCCATGCCGCCCGTTCTTCAAAGCATATTCGCCCTCCCCCTGCGCGGGCTGACATGGCTCGGCGGCCAAGGCACCCGCGCGGTGGCCGCCGTCGTGTTCATCGCGCTCGCGGTGCCGCCGCTCGGGGCGTTGCTGCGCCCCTACGTCACCGAGGCGATCTTCGTTCTGCTCTGCATCTCCTTCATGCGGGTCGATCTCGCCGCGCTCACCGGCCATCTGCGCCGGCCGGCGCTGGTCGGGACCGCCACCGTCTGGACCATGATCGGCGTGCCCGTGATCGTCGGGCTGATGGTCCATGTCACCGGGCTCACGGCGCGCGCGCCCGACCTTGCGCTGGCCTTGATGCTGCAGAGCATGGCCTCGCCAATGATGGCCGCGCCGGCGTTGGCCGCGCTGATGGGCCTCGATGCCACGCTGGTGCTGGTCACGCTGGTGAGCGCGACCGCGCTGGTGCCGTTCACGGCATCGCTGTTCGCGAGCCTGTTCCTCGGCGACATGCTCAGCATCTCGCCGCCTGCGCTGGGGCTGAAGCTGCTTGGCATCCTCGCAGCATCGCTGCTGGCAGCGACCGTGATCCGGCAGGTCTTCGGCGCGGCCGCGATCCAGCGCCACAGGCAGCCGATCGACGGCTTCAACATCGTCATCCTGCTGGTCTTCGCGACCGCGATCATGGGCGATGTCGCAAGCGATCTCGTCGCCCGGCCGGTCTCCACTCTGGGCTTCGCAGCTCTCGCCTTCGCGATCTATTTCACGCTGCTCGCCGTGACCACGCTGCTGTTCCGCCGCATCGGCTATGAGCGCGCGCTGGCGCTCGGGCTGATGGTGTCACAGCGCAATCTGGGCCTGATGCTCGCCGCGACCGCCGGCGCGCTGCCGCCCACCACCTGGCTCTATTTCGCGATGACGCAGTTTCCCATTCACCTGGCGCCCTACATGCTGATGCCGATCGCGCGGCGCTTGACGGCGCGCGCACAGGCCTCGGGCGCCGCGGCGACCGGCGGCAAGGCCGCATCGGGCTGAACCAATCCGCAAGTCAACCGCTGGTGACCAAGCGAACGTGGTCACGCAGCGCGCCAATGTCCCTTGTGAATGTCGAACTTCACGGCACCGTCGTCACGCATCTTCAACAGGAGCGATTGGCAGTCGTCCTGGTTCTTGATGTTCACGCGCTTCATGATGTCGAAAGTCTTCAGAGGTTTTTCGCGAAGGGCAATCAGAATCTTTTCTCGATCGGTCATTGGGGTTCCTTGCATCGGTTTCGGCGACGGTACGTGTTGTACAGATCGTCCGCAACGGCTGCATTCGCTTGAGGGAGGTCGGTTCCGGGTCCAAAAGGCGAAATGCCGCGCAATATGCAAGTCTGCTCAAATATCCAAGTCTACTCACCCGCTCAAGCGGCCTCTCCAAATCGGTGAATTCTCCCTACCCGGCCCTTGCCGCGCGCCGCAGCGCCTGCGGCGGCTGGCCGAAGGCGCGGATGAAAGCGCGCCGCATGCGCTCGGGGTCGCCGAAGCCGGTTGTCTCCGCGACGAGCTCGATCGCCTCGCGCGAGGACTGCACGCGCTCGCGCGCGACCTCGATGCGCAAGCGCTCGATGGCCTTCGAGGGCGTCGTGCCGGTCTCGGCGGCAAAGGCGCGGGCAAAATGCCGCGCACTCATGCCAGCGCGGTCGGCGAGATCTTCGACCGTCAAGCGAGCGTCGAGGTTCTCGCGCGCCCAGGACAGCAGCGCGCCGAAGCGCCCGTTCGGCGTCTTCAATTCCAGAAGTGACGAGAACTGCGACTGGCCGCCGCTGCGGCGATGATACAACACGAGCTGCCGCGCGGTGTCCTGCGCGATCTGCTCACCGTGGTCCTCGGTCACCATCGCGAGCGCGAGGTCTATGCCCGCCGTGATGCCTGCCGACGTCCACACATTGTCGTCGCGCGTGAAAATCTGGTCCGGCTCGAACTTCACCTTGGGATAGCGCGCGACGAAATCCCGCGTGCGTCCCCAATGGGTGGTGGCGCGACGGCCGTCGAGCAATCCCGCCTCCGCCAGCACATAGGCGCCCGAGCAGACGCTGGCGACCCGCACGCCGCGCCGCGCCAGCCGCTGCACGAAGGCGCGCGTGACCTCGCAGCGCGCGGCATCCGTCACGCCCGCGCCTCCCGCCACGACCAGCGTCGTGATCGCATTCGCCGACTTGAAGTCGCGCGCCATCATCTCCACGCCGGACGAGCTGCGCACGGGCCCCGCGTTCACCGCCAGCACGCGGATCCCGGGTGTCGTCTTGCCCGTGCAGCGCGCCGCGATCTCGAACACCGAGATCGGGCCGGCCGCATCGAGCAACTGGAAGTCCGGGAAGATCAGGATGCCGATCATGGTCATGTCCGAAAGCGAGGGAAATACGCCATTTTGGACAGAAGGGCATCATGAGAGGCTGCGTCCGTCAAGCTCAAAATTGGAGGCTCTCATGTCGTCCCCGCTCCAGATCGGTCTCTTGGTGTTTCCGCGCGTCACCCAGCTCGATTTTACGGGCCCCTTGCAGGTGTTCTCCTCTGTGCCGGGCGCAAAACTGCATTTGATCTGGAAACGGATCGAGCCGGTGCCGAGCGATTCCGTGCTGACACTGACGCCGACCACAACGTTCGCCGACTGCCCGCAGCTCGACGTGATCTGCGTGCCCGGCGGCGGCGGCACCAACGACCTGCTCAATGACGAGGAGGTGCTCGGTTTCCTGCGCCGGCAGGGCGAGGGCGCCAAATACGTCACCTCGGTCTGCACGGGATCGCTGGCGCTCGGCGCCGCCGGCCTCCTGAAGGGCTACCGCGCCGCCACGCACTGGAGCGCGATGGAGATGCTCGCTCAGTTCGGCGCGACGCCGACCAAGACGCGCGTCTGCGTCGACCGCAACCGCATCACCGGCGGCGGCGTCACCGCGGGAATCGATTTCGCGCTGACCCTGGTGTCGATCATGGTCGATCGCACCACCGCGGAGGCGATCCAGCTCCAACTCGAATATAATCCGGCCCCGCCGTTCAATGCAGGCTCGCCCGACACCGCACCCGCCGAGGTGCTGACATTGCTGAAAGAGCGTGGCGCGCAGGGTCAGGCGCGGCGGCTAGAGGCGGTGAAGCGCGCGGCTGAGCGGATGACCTAGTCTCCGCTCTCGTGTCCCGGGCGCGCTGCAGCGCGTAGCGGTGCTGCGCACGGACGCGACATCCAGTTGTGCCTCCATGAAAGAAAAAGGCCGCCCGGTTTCCCGAGCGGCCTTTCCTGTCTTACGGCGGCTGCACATTTCATCGGGCGATTTCGGAGCTTCCAGACCGGGGGCCTATTTCCCGATCGAGTCCTGGTCGGCGGCCGCTGCATTTCGGGACAGTCGCGAACTGTTGCCCGAACCGAACGCGATGGTCTCCCATCTCCGTAAGATGCGACCATTGAGCCGCATCGCCCGCGTGGCTGCAATGCCCGCGCAGGACTCATCCCCGCTGTTCCCGCTGTCCACAGCAGAGCGAGGCGGATGCGGGTGCATCCACTCCAACGACAAGGGTTGAGACGGGAATCGGAAGCCTAGCTGGGCGTCCAAGGCTGATAGTCGCCGGTCGCCTTGGGCCGCTTGCCGCTGGCGAGCGTCGAGCCCGAGGGACGGTAGGCGTTGGCCGTGCCGGTGAGATTGGGCTGGTGCGGCTTTTCCCACTCGCGCGGCTGGTAGCTGTCCTGCGTCGGCGGCACGTCGACGGTGTGATGCATCCAGCCGTGCCAGGACGGCGGGATACGGCTGGCCTCGGCGTAGCCGTTATAGACCACCCAGCGCCGCTCGAAGCCGAGGGCCGGATCGATCGCCCCGCCGCGGGTGCGATAATAGAGGTTGCCCTGCTCGTCCTGGCCGACCAGCTCGCCATAGCGCCTGGTCCAGAGTTGGGTGCCAAACGTCTGGCCATTCCACCAGGTGAAGAACTTGAGGAAGAATTGTTTCATGCGGCAAGGGCCCTGCTTCGTCGGGTCCTGATGCCATCCGGACGGCGAAATGTCCAGTTCGGCGGGGGCGGCGGTGCCCTGCTGCAGATGCGGTCGCCGGGCACACCGACTCTGCCGCAAATCGGACGCGATCCGTTCATGCCGGATACAGCGTCGCCATGAAAACTTGTCCTCGCACGCAAACCGCCGTGATCCCAGGAACTACAGCCCTTTCATCGGGTTTGCTTCCGGGAAAAGGAGTTTTGATCATGAGAAGTCTGAAAGTCTTGAGCGCGGCTGCGGCCGTGGCGCTGGTTCTCCCGTTGGCGACGCCAAGCTTCGCGCAAGGTCGCGGCGGACATGGCGGTGGCGGCGGTGGCCATTTCGGCGGAGGTGGCGGTGCCCACTTCGGCGGCGGCGGCGGCGGTGGCGCTCACTTTGGCGGTGGCGGCGCCCGCATGGGCGGCGGCAACTTCGGCGGCGCGAGGATCGGTGGCGGCGGTGGCAATTTCGCAGCAGGTACAGCCATGCGTCCCAGCGGCGGAGCTGCTTTCAACGGCGGCGGCGGGCGCAGCTTCGCAGCAGCCGGGGGTCAGCACTGGAATGGCGGCGGCGGTCATTGGCACGGCGGCGGCTGGCGCCATCGCGGCGGCGGCTTCTGGCCCGGTGTCGCGGCAGGCGCTGCGATCGGCGGCCTCGGCTCGTACGCCTATTACGGCGGCGGCTATTACAACGACCCCTACTACTATGGCGACGACAGCTATTATGATGAGCCGTCAGTAGCCGTGGTCCCAGATAGCGGCGGCGACTCCGCGGGCTACTGCGCGCAGCGCTACAAGTCCTACGATCCGGCGTCCGGCACTTATCTCGGCTATGACGGCCAGCGTCATCCCTGCCCGTAACACGACCTGCAACACGTGAAGAAGAAGGCGTCGCAGCGATGCGGCGCCTTTTTGGCATTCGGGCGCCTCACCTGTTTCGCTCGCCTCATGTTCGCCATCGGCGACTGTCGCATACAACCGATGCGCGGATCTTTATTCACCGCACCGTGCATACCTACCCTTATCCAATCCCAAATTGACCCGACGCGCGATTCACCTGTATCAACTTGGCTATGGGGACTTCGATGACTGGGAAGTGTCATGCCGCGTATTCTCGTGGTCGATGACGATCCGATGGTCGGTGCGACCATCGAGGTCCTCCTCCAACGTCAGGGCTTCGACGTCACGTTGACTGACGGCGGAGAAACGGGTTTGGCTGCGCTCGAAACCCAGAGTTTCGACGTGATGCTGGTCGACATCTTCATGCCGCATATGCGCGGCTTCGAGTCCATTCGCATCTTTCACGAGCGCGCGCCGGCGGTTCCGCTGATCGCGATGTCCGGCTACGCCTTCGCCTCATCCGCCTCGCCCTCTCCCGACTTCCTCCGGATGGCGCTGGAGCTTGGCGCGACCCGCTGCCTGCGCAAGCCGTTCACGCCGGACGCGCTGCTGACCACGATCCGGGAATGCATCGCCGCGCCGGGCGATGGCTCGCAGCCGAAGGACAAGAAAGAAGCCCCTTGATCCCAACGCAGCGCGTCATTCTCGGTGCTGGACTTGCCATCCTCCTGATCATCACCGCAGCCTCGATCGGCCTCGACGTCAAGTCGCGGTCCGACGCGGCCTGGGTCAATCACACCGTCCAGGTGCTGAAGAAGATCTCCGACCTGCGCGTGCTGATGCGCAGTGCCGAGAGCGCCGCACGCGGCTACGAGATCTATCGCAACCCGAGCTTCAGCGAGGAATTCCAGGCGGTGCACGCCCGGATCGCACCGGCACTCGCCGACCTCAAGCGCAGCGTGCGCGACACTCCGGAACATGTCGCGCTGCTCGAGGGCACCGAGCCGCTGGCGCTGCGCCGGATCGAGATCGCCGCCGAAGTGATGCGCCTGCGCGCCGGAAACGACCAGGCCGGCATTGCCGCGCTCCAGGGCAAGGGCGAGGGCCGTGGCCACATGGACACGGTGATGGGCAATTTCGATCATCTGAGCGCAGAAGAAGAACGATTGCTCGCGGCGCGCTCCCAGGATTCGCGCCGCACCGGCATCGTGCTGCTCGGCATCGACGTCGCCGGCGCGCTGGTGATCCTGCTGCTGGTCGTGATGATGATGCGCGAGAGCCGGCGCACCGAGGGCGCACTCAAGAGCACGCTATTGGAGACCACGGCCGCCAACCAGCAGCTCGAGACCGCAGTGGCCGAGCGCACCGAGCATCTGGTCACCGCGCATGACGAGCTCCGCCTGTCGGTCAACGTGCTCCAGAGCACCTTCCACAGCATGGCGGAAGCGGTGC
The DNA here is from genome assembly GCF_023073095.1 of Bradyrhizobium sp. 44. NCBI lineage: Bacteria > Pseudomonadati > Pseudomonadota > Alphaproteobacteria > Hyphomicrobiales > Nitrobacteraceae > Bradyrhizobium > Bradyrhizobium sp. 44. Next base: position 864,276 of record NZ_JADPIY010000016.1, on the reverse strand, counting down.
TGGTCATCGACGCCGAGGGCAACGTCCTTCTGTCCAATCCGGCCGCGGAGCGCATGCTGCTGCACCGGACCGGCATGAACCTGCGCAATCTGCGGGCGCTGTCCAGCGTGCTTCACGGCGACGGCGTCACCCCGCTCAAGCCGGACGAACTGCCGTCGGCACGCGTGCTGCGCGGCGAGCCGTTCGAGAATATGGAGATGATCGTCCGCCCGCACAGCGGCAATGCTCCCCGTCATCTCATGATCAGCGGCCGGCCGATGCTGGACGGGCAAGGCAACGTCTCCGGCGCGGTGCTGGTCTATCACGACGCGACCATGTCGCGCGAGACCGAGCGGCAATTGTACCAGTCGCAGAAGCTGGATGCGATCGGCAAGCTCACCGGCGGCGTCGCGCACGACTTCAACAACATGCTGACCGTGATCTCCGGCAATACCGAGACGCTGGTGGCAAGCCTGAAGCAGCAGCCCGAGCTCCAGCGCGTGGCGCGCCTGATCGACGAGGCCGCCGAACGCTGCGCCGAGCTGATCCAGCATCTGCTCGCCTTCGCGCGCAGGCAGCCGCTGCAGCCGCGCAACGTCGAGATCAACGCCGCGGTCGCGGACATCGCGAAACTCCTGCGCCCCACCCTCGGCGAGCAGATCGAGATCGAGACCGTGCTCGAACAGGGGCAGATGACCGCGCACATCGATCCGTCCCGCCTCACCAATGCCCTGCTCAACATGGCGATCAACGCGCGTGACGCCATGCCGAACGGCGGCAAGCTGCTGCTCGAGGCCCACCGCGTCGTGCTCGACCAGGCCTATGCGCAAAACAATCCCGACGTACGGCCCGGTCCTTACGTGATGCTCGCCGTCAGCGACACCGGCACCGGCATGCCGGCGGAGGTGCAGCAGCAGGCGTTCGAGCCGTTCTTCACCACCAAGGAGGTCGGCAAGGGAAGCGGCCTCGGCCTTTCCATGGTCTACGGCTTCGTCAAGCAGTCCGGCGGCCACATCAAGATCTACAGCGAGGAAGGCCACGGCACCACGATCAAGCTCTATCTGCCGCCGGGCGAAGGCATGGCCGAGGTGGCTCCCACCACCACGCCGCAGGCGGAAGGCGGCGCAGAGACCATTTTCGTGGTCGAGGATGACCCGCTGGTGCGCAACTTCGTCACCGTGCAGCTCCAGAGCCTCGGCTACCAGACCGTCGCCGCGCCCGACGGCAAGGCCGCGCTCGAATTGATCCAGGCCGGCCAGCCGTTCGATCTGCTGTTCACCGACGTCGTCATCCCCGGCGGCATGAGCGGACGCGAGCTCGCCGACAAGGTGGCGACGATCCGCCCCGGGGTGAAGGTGCTCTACACCTCCGGCTACACCGACAACGCCATCGTCCACCACGGCAAGCTCGACGACGGCGTCATGCTGCTGACAAAACCCTACCGCCGCAACCAGCTCGCCGAGATGATCAGGAAGGCGCTGGGAGGCGCGGTGGCGGGCTAGCGTTTCTGCTTGGCGGCACATCCAATGGCGTTGCAGATGATCCGCGCTGCGCAGATCGCCCCAATAGTCTGCACATCACGTTCCGGCACCAATTCGACTAGATCGAGACCGACAATTCTGGCCTTCGAGGCGACGCCCGCGATCAGGTCTATGACGTCGAAATAGGACAGGCCCGCTCTCAGGAGCCGTTGCAACAGGGGTAGCGTGCGTTTACTCCGAACAACATAAGCCATAGCCGCAGCGTAAGAGGCACGTGTTTTGGCGTCTCGATCGCACCTGGCGGTTCCTCGGCCAGGTAGACAAACCGAACCCCAGGAAAAACCCGACTGAGCTGCAGCTGAACGTCAGCCACGCTGCCCAGTGCAGTCCGGTTCGATTTTGCGGATCACTCCACGCAATGACATCTGACACCTCGGCTTTTGTGCGTACACCAAGGTTGTCGTTCCTTCCTGCCCCGGCGGTAGCCCGTCAACAACATAGACTCCTGCAATCGGCCCCATAGCCGACTTGTCGCTCTTCGCACATTTCGCAGTGTTTCGATGCCTACCAATCGTCGCGACAACAGGCGAGTGTGGCTTTCCGGGGACAGTAATTTGCCAGAATAGCGCTACTTTCGGGCCACGATTTCGGATGCGCCATGGGAGAGTGGACATGAAAAAGATCGTGATCTCTATCGCCGCTATAGCAGCATTCACCGGATCAGCTATCGCCGCAGATATGGCTCCTCGTTATGCGAAGGCTCCACCCCCCCGCACCTGTCACGGTCTATAATTGGACGGGTTGCTATGTTGGCGGCAACGTCGGCGGTGGTTGGGCCCGGACTGATCAAACCCGAGTGTCGCGACTCGGTGTACTGTTTCCGGCGGACTATGGTTCTAGCGATAACAGCCAGGTCATTGGCGGCGGTCAGATCGGATGCGATTACCAATTTGCTGGAAATTGGGTGGTCGGTATCCAAGGCATGTACGATTATGCTCGCATCGGCAGTTCGCACGCTTTGCCAGCGTTCCCGACCTTTACCTCCGTTAACGAGACCAAAGACGTTTGGACTGTCACGGGCCGCGTCGGCTATTTATTCGTTCCGCAGCTGCTTGGCTATATCAAGGGCGGTGGCGCTTGGACCCGGCAGGACAATACCGTCGTGCAGCCCAGCGGAGCTCTTTCCGAAACGGCTCTGGGTGTGAACCGTTCTGGTTGGACAGTGGGTGGCGGTCTCGAGTGGATGTTCGCTCCGGGCTGGTCGGCTTTTGCCGAGTACAATTATATGGACTTCGGCCGTCGAGACGTTCAGCACATCTCGGCCGTTACCGGCAGTGGCTTCGTGGCGGGACTTCCCTCCGAAGTCATCTCGACTCGGCTGGAGGTATCTACCGCGACGGTCGGCGTAAACTACAAGTTCAACTTCGGCGGTCCGGTCGTCGCCAGGTACTGATCCTTAAGAGCACTGCGAAAGCCCCGGCATCCTCCGGGGCTTTTTTGTGTGCTCAGCATGCCGCCGATCGGTCCATCCGCGACCTCGGAAGCCTTCCGCTCTCCGGCCGATGATGGCGGTCAAGCGGACATCAGGCGGCCAGCCTCTTCATGAGGACTCGCTCTACCGCGTCGCCAGCACCACCGCCGCCAGCGTGAACACCAGCGCGGCGATCTGCCCTGCCCCCAACGGTTCGCCGAGCGCGATCGCGGACGCCACGACGCCGATGACAGGCACCGCCATGGTGCCGATCGCGGCGACGGAGGCCGGCAGGCGCGCAAGGGCAGCGAACCAGCTGACATAGGCGATGCAGAACTGGACCACGGTCGAATAGACCAGCAGCCACCATCCGACCGGCGTCACCAGCTCCAGATGCGTGGTCTCGACGGCGAGGCCGATGATCGTGATCGGCAGGCAGCCGATCCCGATCTGCCAGGCCGCGGCCGTGATCGGCGGCAGGCGGATCGGATACTTCTTCGAAAACACCGTGCCGGCGGCGAAGCCGATCGCGCCACACAGCGCCATGATGATGCCCGGCAGCTTGTCCGCGGTGGCGGCAAAGCCGTTGCCGCCCATGATCGAGGCGAGGCCGGCAAAGGCCATCACCAGTGCGATGGTGCGCAACAAGGTCGGCCGCTCGCCGAGCACCGGCCAGGCGATCAGCGAGGCCCAGACCGGCATGGTGTAGGCGATCAGCGCCGCTTCGCTCGCCGGCAGCCACAGCAGCGCCAGACCCATCAGCACCATCCAGCCGGTGACATTGAGGAGCGCGGCGGTCACGAGGCGCGGCCAGATCTCTCGCGGGACGGTGAGGCTATCAGCGCGGATCAGCGCCAGCGCCGCCAGCAGCACCGCGCCGAGCACGCCGGTGACCCCGCGCAAGGTCAGCGGCGGCAGCTCGGAGAGCAGGAATTTCGTCACCGGCCAGTTGAAGCCCCAGCCCACCGAGGTGATGGCGAGGAACATCAGGCCGGCCGGGGCGATGCGCGGTCGCAGCACCGGCCGAGTCGAATCAAGCATGTGGGCAATCCGGCAAAATCGGACCGAGCTTGGCGCGGATTCGCGCCTCCCACCACCACCCCTGCGGGCATGCCTGCCCTCACCTTCCGTAGCCCTACGTGAGTCCCCCGGAGGCAAGCCCGCCATTCAAAAATATACCTGCCCTGTGAACAGCGGGGTGAAGCCTCCGTGGCACCACAAGATGCAAATTTTTTCGGTTGGGAATCCCTGAGGACTCACTGATACTTGGCTCAACAACAGGCGCGGGCCTGCCCCCTGTTATCCCCCACAATCCACCATATTTAGTATTTGATTCAGGAACTCGCACTAGTTCTTGACGGGCGTAACGGAGAGTCCTAGTTTTCGATCCGTTCGGCGCGAGTGTGTTTGCGTCCCGCCGGCACTCCCCCAAAGGGTCTGCAAAACAGCACTCCGCCAAGCCAGACAAAGGCAGCGGGATACGGGCTTGTCTGCCCGGCGAGAGCGGACCTTTCGGGCGCCTGAACGGGCTGGAAACAGGCCCGGATGGCAATGGTTGAAGACGTGCAGTGGTTGAAGACTTGATGTGTGGGGCGTTGAACGCATGTCGGGCTCATCCCTTTGGGGCGGATGGGTCTGGACGTGCCGGCGGATGATCGGTGCGCGCATCGAGGAATCGCGTCGGGAGAAAATGGGCCGGGTCTACCGGCTGAGCTGCGTTGCCAAGGGGCCCGACCGCCCTCAAGCACCGCGAAATGAAATGATGACCCGGCACGCCTGAACGGAGGCGGTCCGGTCAAAGATAGGACGGGGCAAGACCATGCGGATTGAGCGGCGCCACACCACTTCGGGACAGTCACCTTACGCCGGCATCGATTTCCGGCTGACCACGTCGGAGATCAGGAATCCCGACGGCTCTGTCGTGTTCAAGCTCGAGAACGTCGAGGTGCCGACCGCGTGGTCGCAGGTCGCCTCCGACGTCCTGGCCCAGAAGTACTTCCGCAAGGCCGGCGTTGCCGCGCGCCTGAAGAAGGTCGAGGAAGAGTCCGTTCCCTCCTTCCTGTGGCGCTCCGTGCCCGACACCGAGGCGCTCGCCCTCCTGCCCGAGAAAGAGCGCTATGTCAGCGAGCTCTCGGCCAAGCAGGTGTTCGACCGTCTCGCCGGCTGCTGGACCTATTGGGGCTGGAAGGGCAATTACTTCTCCTCCGACGAAGACGCCCAGACCTTCTACGACGAGCTCCGCTACATGCTGACCATGCAGATGGTCGCGCCGAACTCGCCGCAATGGTTCAACACCGGGCTTCATTGGGCCTATGGCATCGACGGCCCCGGCCAGGGCCATTATTACGTCGACCCCTTCACCGGCAAGCTGACCCGGTCGAAATCCTCCTACGAGCATCCGCAGCCGCACGCCTGCTTCATCCAGGGCGTCGGTGACGACCTCGTCAACGAGGGCGGCATCATGGACCTCTGGGTCCGCGAAGCCCGCCTGTTCAAATACGGCTCCGGCACCGGCTCCAACTTCTCGCGCCTGCGCGGCGAAGGCGAACGCCTCTCCGGCGGCGGCCGCTCGTCCGGCCTGATGAGCTTCCTCAAGATCGGCGACCGCGCCGCGGGCGCGATCAAGTCGGGCGGCACCACGCGCCGCGCGGCCAAGATGGTCGTCGTCGACGTCGATCACCCCGACATCGAGACCTATATCGACTGGAAGGTGAAGGAGGAGCAGAAGGTCGCGGCTCTCGTCACCGGATCCAAGATCAACCAGAAGCACCTCAAGGCCGTGCTCAAGGCCTGCGTCAATTGCGAGGGCTCGGGCGACGATTGCTTCGATCCCGAGAAGAACCCGGCGCTGCGCCGCGAGATCAAGCTCGCGCGCCGCAGCCTCGTCCCCGACAACTACATCAAGCGCGTCATCCAGTTTGCAAAACAAGGCTACAAGGACATCCAGTTCGACGTCTACGACACCGACTGGGATTCGGAAGCCTACCTCACGGTTTCGGGGCAGAACTCCAACAACTCGGTCTCGCTCAAGGACGACTTCCTGCGCGCGGTCGAGACCGACGGCGACTGGAATCTCGTCGGACGCACCACCAAGAAGATCACCAAGACGCTGAAGGCGCGCGACCTCTGGGAAAAAATTGGTTACGCCGCCTGGGCGTCGGCCGACCCGGGCCTGCACTTCAACACCACCATGAACGACTGGCACACCTGCAAGGCGTCCGGCGACATCCGCGCCTCCAATCCGTGCTCGGAATACATGTTCCTGGACGACACGGCGTGCAACCTCGCCTCGGCGAACCTGCTGACGTTCTACGACATCCCCTCCAAGCGCTTCGACGTCGAAGGCTACGAGCACCTCTGCCGGCTCTGGACCGTCGTGCTCGAAATCTCGGTGATGATGGCGCAGTTCCCGTCGAAGTCGATCGCCGAGCTCTCCTACGAGTTCCGCACGCTCGGCCTCGGCTACGCCAATATCGGCGGCCTGCTGATGACCATGGGTCTGTCTTATGACTCGAAGGAAGGCCGCGCCATCGCCGGCGCGCTGACCGCGATCATGACCGGCATCACCTACAAGACTTCGGCCGAGATGGCGTCCGAGCTCGGCACCTTCCCCGGCTACAAGAAGAACGCCGCGCACATGCTGCGCGTGATCCGCAACCACCGCCGCGCCGCCCATGGCCAGTCCAACGGCTACGAAGGGCTGAGCGTCAACCCCGTGCCGATGGACCTGGTGTCCTGCCCGCAGACCGACCTGGTCACGCACGCGCAAGCGGCCTGGGATGCGGCGCTCGAGCTCGGCGAGAAGCACGGCTATCGCAATGCCCAGACCACGGTGATCGCGCCGACCGGCACGATCGGCCTGGTCATGGATTGCGACACCACCGGCATCGAGCCTGATTTCGCGCTGGTGAAATTCAAGAAGCTCGCCGGCGGCGGCTACTTCAAGATCATCAACCGCGCGGTCCCAGCAGCACTTCGCGCGCTCGGCTATCGCGAGAGCGAGATCGCGGAGATCGAGGCCTACGCCGTCGGCCACGGCTCGCTCTCCAACGCGCCCGGCATCAACGCCTCGACGCTGAAGGCCAAGGGCTTCACCGATGAAGCCATCGCCAAGGTCGAGAAGGCGCTGCCGACCGCGTTCGACATCAAGTTCGCCTTCAACAAGTGGACCTTCGGCGAAGACTTCATCCGCGACCAGCTCGGCATCGGCGCCGAGGCGATCGCGGCCCCCGGCTTCGACCTGCTCCAGGCCGTGGGCTTCACCAAGCGCGAGATCGAGGCGGCCAACGTCCACATCTGCGGCGCGATGACGGTGGAAGGAGCCCCGCACCTCAAGGCCGAGCACTATCCGGTGTTCGACTGCGCCAACCCCTGCGGCAAGGTCGGCAAGCGCTATCTCTCGGTCGAGAGCCACATCCGCATGATGTCGGCGGCGCAGCCCTTCATCTCGGGTGCGATCTCCAAGACCATCAACATGCCGAACGACGCCACCGTGGAGGACTGCAAGTCCGCCTACATGCTGTCGTGGAAGCTGGCACTGAAGGCCAACGCGCTCTACCGCGACGGCTCCAAGCTCAGCCAGCCGCTCAACTCGCAGCTCATCGCCGACGATGAGGACGAGGACGATGCGATCGAGCATCTCTACGACAAGCCGATGGCGGCACGTACCGCCCAGGTCTCGGAAAAGATCGTCGAGAAGCTGGTCGAGCGCATCATCGTGATGCGCGAGCGCGAGAAGATGCCGGATCGCCGCAAGGGCTACACCCAGAAGGCGGTCGTCGGCGGACATAAGGTCTATTTGCGCACCGGCGAATATGACGACGGCCGCATCGGCGAGATCTTCATCGACATGCACAAGGAAGGCGCGGCACTGCGCTCCTTCATCAACAACTTCGCCATCGCGGTGTCGCTGGGCCTCCAGTACGGCGTGCCGCTCGACGAATATGTCGACGCCTTCACCTTCACCCGCTTCGAGCCGGCGGGCCCCGTGCAGGGCAACGACAGCATCAAATACGCGACCTCGATCCTCGACTACGTCTTCCGCGAACTGGCGGTGAGCTATCTCAGCCGCTTCGACCTCGCCCATGTCGATCCCAGCGAGACCGGGTTCGACGTGCTCGGCAAGGGCGTCGAGGAAGGCAAGGAGCCGGACGATCACGGCCAGCGCGCCTCCAAGCTGGTGTCGCGCGGCCTCACCCGCTCCCGCACCGACAACCTCGTGGTGATGCGCGGCGGCTCGACCGCGGTCGCGCAGGGCAACGACAGCGCACCATCAGGCGGCAGCAAGGTCACCTCGCTCGCCTCGCACGGTGCAGGCCGTGCCGGCGACGTCCTGGAAGGCGCCGTCGCGCTGAAGCAGGAAGTGGCCCACGACCTCTCGCCCACCGAGAAGCTGGAAGCCCTGCAGTGGAGCAAGTCCGGCACCGCGCAGACCATGGTCCCCTCCAAGGCCGAACGCCGCGCGGAAGCGAAGGCAAAAGGCTACGAAGGCGAGATGTGCAGCGAGTGCGGCAACTTCACGCTGGTGCGGAATGGCACGTGCATGAAATGCGATACGTGCGGAAGCACGACGGGGTGTTCGTGAGTACATCGGCATAATCGCAGCCCTAACAAGACCCGCTGATCGACTCAGCGGGTCTTTTGCAATTGGGCGCCCAGGAAGGGTTCCGTTACAAGGGTGCCCCTCGCGGGCAAGCACACGATGAAGTTTCGACTTCTATACGAAGGTCCGATCGCACCAAGGCAGCGGGCTAGCCTCGTCGATATCCATGCGATGCGGACTGCTTTCGCTCCTCAAATTCGTGAGCTGTGGCAACACTCGCCTCTGAGGAGTGAAGCAGAAAAGATGCTAAAGGAGCAATATGACGTTCCAACAAGTCAAATCGGAATTCTGGAAACGCGCGGCACGACCCTCTTCGCGTCTCTAGTTTCGAAGCGCTTGGATTTGATGTGCGAACTCGACATCATCTTCTTGAGAAGGCAAGCGCCTGGTCAATTGATCGGCGAAGGCGGGGATATTAATAATCGGATCAAAACTCTTCTTGATGCATTGTCGATGCCTCCTCGAGCGCAACAAAAGCATTTCGAAAATGCAATTTCAAGCGACCCTATTCACTGCTTGCTCCAAGACGATTCCCTTGTCACGAAGCTATCTGTAGAAACAGATCGGCTCTTGAGGCCTGCCGAGAACGAACATGATCTTGTGGCGCTTATCGGCGTTAAAATTTCCGCAAGCCGTTTGGCTTTCTCAAATATTGGCATTGCAAACTAGGAGCCCGGAGGATGGGTTGAGCCGTTGCAAAACCCATCATGTCGCGGCGGCTGTTGGGTTTCACGATCGCTCTACCCATCCTACGCACTGAGGCGTGCCTATGCTCAGCCCGACATCTCAGGTGGAGGAAAGCACTAAGGCTGGGAATATTTTCCCTTCGGCTGTCGAGGCCGGCAGCGAAGCCGATCGCGCGTCCCACCGGGGCACACCCAGCCCCCAGTATTAACGCAACTGCTTTTCCGGCATTACGCTGCTTGTACATGTTTAAGTTGCATTGAAATCTGATTCCACCTGATGCATATCTTGCTTTGTACCTAGGGATTGTTCTCACTGGATAGGTCTTCGCGCAAATGCGCGATGCGGGGCGAGACATGACAGAAGCTACGGACCGAAGTGAGCCGCCCAGTAGGGCGCCCCCATCGCTTCTCGACAAGGCTGATAAGATCGCGAAAATCTTTGCGACCGCGGCAATTCCGATCATCCTTGGGGTCGGTGGCTGGATAATTCAGACGACAATTGAGCATGACAAACAAGAGTCCGCGCGAATTCAGCAGGATCAGCAGCGAGCGGTCGACAAAGACAAGATATCGCTCGAATACGTGAAGATCGCTAAAGACATCCTGACTTCGACGGAAAAGGATCTCCCTAAGGAATTGACAACATGGTCGTGGCGGCTGATCGACGGGGTCTCGCCAATCAAATTTGCCAAGGAGGATCTCGATCGCCTCATAGACCGCAAGGAAAGAATTCCCACTCCGTCAACCGTTTCATCATTTCAGTCTCTAGCAGACGAATACAATCGGATGTTCAAGGAACTGATACTGGCGGTCGAGAATCAGAAGGTAGACGGCATCGTCGACAAGGTTATTGCAAACAAAGTTCGATATTCAGAGATTGAAAGCAGAACAGGCGTACCGTGGTTTTTTGTCGGTGTAGTGCACTATCTAGAGAACGGACTGGATTTCCAGAAGTACCTATCGAACAATGATCCTCTCACCGCCGTAACGGTGCATGTGCCTAAAGGCAGAGGACCGTTTGCTACTTGGGAAGATGGAGCTTCGGATGCGCTCCGAATAAGTGGGCTCATTGGAGCCACAGATTGGAGCATTGCTCGAATTCTGTTTCGACTGGAAGCGTGGAATGGATTTGGGTATCGGAGACGCCAAGTCAACAGCCCGTTTCTTTGGAATTGCGCCTCGTATTACACGACAGGCTATTTCGTCAGCGACGGGGCATTTGATCCCGCGGCCATTCCGGAACGGTGCGGCGGGGCTGTCTTGCTCAAGCGCTTAATGGATCGCCAACTCATAGCGAATCAGTAATCCCGCGAAATTGCGGTGACAGTGCACCAAATTCACTCGCCCATCCTCCCGATCTGCAGCTTCAGCTCGCGTTTGGTGCGTCGTATCAATTGAGTGCACTATCTCGATAGTATCGAGGTTGTTTCCGGCCTCGATGCTCATCAATACCCTTCCACCGAATTGCCTTTGCGGCCGCCACCTTCCCTCCTAAACTCCCAACACCACCGGCATGGGTTCCGACGCGCCCGGTAGAAGCGGAGTAGACTTATGCCAACACCGGAAAGCTTCCCGATCGAGACGATTTTCGTTCCCACGAAGCAGAAGAAAGCCATCAAGCCCGAAATCGTCGGGGAGATCGCGGAAAGCATGCTGGACATCGGACAACAGGCTCCCATTTCCGTTCGGCGCGACGGAGACCGCCTCGTTCTGGTCGATGGACTGCATCGGCTCGAAGCCTGCAAGGCGCTCGGCGAGACGACCATTCTCGGTGTCCTGGTCCCGGCCGAGCTTGCTCAGTACAAGCCGCAGCTCGCCGAACGACCCGAAGTCGAGGCAGAGCGCCTCAAGATGGCGCGATTGAAGCAGTTGCGCCTGGAGAAGGAAGCCGCTGAGGCATCGACGACTGCCTTGAGGAGCGTCCACGCAACGGATGCACCGCGGTCCCGTTCGACCAAAGGCACCCGCGACAATCCAAAGGCACCACCGGGCCGGACCGAGAAAGCCAGACCGAAAACGTTGTCGGACTGGATCACGCAGCAAAAGGGCACCGGCAGCCGCTATTGATTGCTGGCTCCAGAATTCTGGCGCGTGAGGTGGTTAGCGAAGCGTAACCGACCTCTTTTGTTTTCTACGGCAAGTCGTGGAGGGTTACGCCTTCGGCTAACCCACCCTACGCCAATGTCATTCGATAGCGCCACGTGAACCGGGGTTGGATGGCATCGCCTCGCGCACCGCCACCACCCTTACGCCGCGTTGCTGCGCTGGGTGTGGCGGCCTTCCTTCACCTCTTCGATGATCTTGGCGCTGAAGGCCTTGAGGTCACCCGGGTTGCGCGAGGTGATGATGCCCTGGTCGACGACGACCTCGGAATCCTCCCACTTCGCCCCGGCATTGGCGATGTCGGTCTTGATCGATTTGTAGGAGGTCATCCTGCGGCCCTTCGCGATGCCGGTTTCGACCAGCAGCCAGGGCGCATGGCAGACCGCGGCAACGACCTTCTTGGCATCGAAGATGCTCTTGATGAAGGCCAGCGCCTTGGGCTCGACGCGCAGGAGATCAGGGTTGATCTGGCCGCCGGGCAACACCAGCGCGTCATAATCGCCGGCCTTGGCCTGATCGAGGGTCTTGTCGACCTTGACGGGGCGGCCCCAGTCCTTCTCGTCCCAGCCCTTGATCTCGCCGGGCTGCAGCGAAATGATCTCGACGGTCGCTCCGGCCGCCTTGAGGGTATCACGCGGCACTTCGAGCTCCGATTGCTCGAAGCCGTTGGTCGCAAGAATCGCAATCTTTTTCCCGGACAGTTCCATCCGTGTCTCCGTTGATCGTGGGGTGATGCTCATCAATCGAATGATTTTGCATTTGGTTCCCAAGCCCAACATTACGGTAAGAGCTCGTCGGGTGGACCAGCGAGGCGCTACTTCGTATTGGCCTCGACCGCATCCAGCAGCGGCATCTCGCGATGCGACTCGCAGAAGCGCGAGAGCTTGTTGCCGTTCTTGTTCAGCGCTTGCGTGTCCACAACGGGATTGTTGCGCCGGCCGGCGTAGAACCCGGCGAGCCAGACGTTCACGGTCTGCATGTGGGTAATGCGCTGGGTGATGTACTGGTCGCAGCTGATCTTGGAAACATCGACCAGCACCTGGGCCTTGGCCGGCACGGCCAGCAGCAGGGCGGCGAAGGCACCAAGGACGATCACTCTTGTCTGAACCATGTTTTCCTTCCGATGAATGCCTGCACGCTGGAGGCGGTCGGGCGCTGCCTGCTTGATCCAGATCAAGGGGCCCGCTACCCCGCGACCCGCCCTCCTCCGAGCCCGCCATAATTTCTCCTTCGCACGCGCGTTGTGTGGGACAGCGGCGAGACCTATCGTTCCGATTGAACTGCCGCACTCCCATTGACGCCCGACTGGATCGAGAGCGCATCGGTGCCCGAGACGAACGACCCCAAGCCTGACGACCACAAGGCAGACGCGCCCAAACCTGAGGCCCCCAAGCCGGACGTGGGGCGCGCCGATGGCGGGCTGGCGCGGGCTTACGACCGGATCAAGAGCGCGGAGCAAGACCTTGCGCGGCTGGACCGGCTGGTTTCCGGAATGGAACACAGCAGCGAAAGCCCACGGGCCCCGCGAGCAAGCGCCGCCGCGGAGGCTGTCCAGCCTCCCAAAGACGAGATTCCCAAGGAGGAGCCTCCCAAGGACGAGCTTCCCAAGGCCGAGGCGCCGGCGCCGGATAGCAGGGTTCGTAATCAAGGCCTGATGGGAGATCGTCCCATGCTGCGCGCTCTGATCGGCCTCGTGCTGGCAATCGGCATTCTCGGTGTCGCCTTCGCTTCGCAATATCGCGATGAGGCCAGGTCGATCAGCAGGTCGATCATGGCGCGATGGGCTCCGCCGGTCGCGAAGGCGCCTCCGCAAGCCTCCGCTGTCGAAAGTCCGGCGCCACCGCGGGCCGTGCAACTGGCTGCCGCGGATGAGCCCGGCACGGTGCCAGCGCCGCCGGTCGCCAAGGACACGGAGAGCAACGCAGGATTTGACGCTTCAAGACCCGACGCCTCGAGATCCGGCGCCACAACGCCTGACCCGTCGTCGTCTGATCTCGCGCAATCGCTCAAGACCATCAGCAGCGAGCTCGCGAACATCAACGGAAAGCTCGAGCAACTGAAAAGCCGCAGCGAGCAGACGCTGCGCGAGCAGGCCGACACCATTCAACAGCTCAAGGCGGCGCAGGAGAAGGATGCGGCGGCCAATGCGCGCCTCGCCGCACAGGTCCAGGCACTGCAAAAGGAGCTGACGACTTCACCCGCATCCGCACCCGCATCCGCACCTGCATCCGCGCCTGCATCCACGAAACCCGCCCCGCGCAGCGTGATCAACAACGATGCCGCTGCGCCTGCACGACCGCACGCGCAAGCGGCCGCACCTCGGCGGCCCAGGCCGTCGCGAGGGCCCTGGATGCCCCCGCCCTATATGGTCGATCCCTATTACGGCGATCCGGATTGGTGAGCCCGCTGGGCGAATGAGCCGACTTTACGGAGCCGCCGATCGAAGGCGGCCCCGGATGTTGAGTCGGTTTGCGTTTAGCGCCAGCCGCGATGACGGCCCCTGCTCCAGCCATAGTGATGACCGTGGCCGCCACGTCCCATGTGACCGTGGCCGTGTCCATGACCGCCGCGCGCGAGAATCACCGGACTGTCGGAGCCAGCGACCAGCGTCTCCGCCGCAACCCGGGGCATGGCAGAAGCAGATAGTGTCGACATTGCCGCGATTGCGCACGCGGCAACGCCGATCAACAAATGACGTATCATGTTGGGGATTCTCCAGGAGCCGCGTGATCGCGGCTGCAGATGTGAATGCTTCCGCGGCCCCAGAGCTCCATCGAAGCATCAGGGCGCGGCAATGAACGCGAGCATTTCTGCGCCGGCACGCAAGCTAGCGGACCGGCATCAGTCACGCGGCGAGATCTGAAGCTCCATCAACGCCATGCGCTCCAGGACAGCGGGGTCTCGCTCGCCCTCCTTCGCCGTGCGAAGGATCGTCTCCGCGATCGAGCGGACATGCGCAGAGCTGACCGGGGCCGGCAGTGACGCAACCGCCGTGTCCAGCGCAGTTTTCATGACGCCGATGGTTTCAGGCGTAAAAGATGCATTCGAAAAGTCTAACATGCTGAATCCGATCTGGAGGTCATCACGGGCGTCGCTTGGTTCGAATGGCTGCTGATATGCGCGATCCGGTCGACCAGGGCCGCTAGATGTCGCGGCAATGGGTCGTGCTCGCCGCCAAGCTTGATCCGCAGGCGGTCTGCTATTTCATTGCAGATCGCCAGGCTGGAGCCGCGGTCGATCTGAATGGCATGGCGAACATCGGGGCTGTTCATGAAGGTTTCCGGTTAATACGCACGGAGGACGCTTCGCGCCGAGCCGCTCTCACAAGGCGACTGCGGTCTTGTTCAGGCGAGGATCGGAGGTTCGATCTCGCTACGCTCGGGGATCACAGGCTCAACGGCTCCCTTGGGCCAGAGTTCCCTCCGAACACAACTTATGTTTGGATTTCACCGATGGCGTCCAAGCCAACGCGGGATAGATGCGGTTTTGGCCCGCGCCTCACGCACGTGGGATGGGTAGAGCACTTGCGAAACCCATCGCGTCATAATGGCAATTGATGGGTTTCGCTTCCGCTTGACCCATCCTACCTGCTTCAGACCATCGCTTCCGTATCTGCCACTGGACGCTTTCCGTCCTCCGAATCTCCAGAGCGAACAGCCCTGCTTCCCGCCGCGAAAATGTCGTGCACCAATCCGAGCTTCCCGAGCCCGAGAATGATCAGGCCGTTGATGTCGATCTCGTACCAGGCGTGCGAAATGTAGGCGTCGCGCGGAAACCGGTGATGGTTGTTGTGCAGGCCTTCACCGAAGGTGAGGATCGTGGTCACGAACTCGTTGGTGGTGCCGTCGTCGAGATCGAAGCGGCGGTAGCCGTAGCGGCCGTCGCTGTGGCAGACCGAGTTGACCAGCGACGTCGCCATGGTCATGAGGTAGCTGCGGAACAGGCCGGAGAACAGGATGCAGCCGGTCATCGTGTGCACGCCGCCGAAGGCGTAGCCGATCGCGCCCGGAATGATCACCGCCGAGAGCGCGTACCAGTACCAGCGTGTTCTGGTGAAGAACATCGCGATCGGATCGGCCAGGATATCCTTGGCGTAGTATCCGGCATCGGTGGTGGCCTGGTCCCACACCCAGCCGCCTTGCGCATGCATCATCCCCTTGGCGAAGGTGACATAGGGGTTGCCGTCGCCGTCATAGTAAGGGCTGTGGACGTCGCCGGGCTTGTCGGAGTGAAGATGATGCCGGCGATGATTGCTCACCCATTTCAGGATCGAGCCCTGCACCGCCATCGTGGCGATGGCCGCGAACAACGTCCGCATCACCGGACCGCAGCGGAAGCTGCGGTGGACGAAGTAGCGATGCATGAAGCCGATCCCGACCGTGGACAGCGCGAACGTGCCGGCGAAGACCGAAACCTCCACCCAGCCGATGCCTTGCCAGAACGCCCAGACCAGCGCCGCGATCGAACCGCCGATCATGATGACGAAGGAGATGTAGGAGTCGCGAAACTTGGCCTCGACCACCGGCCCTTCGACCAGCACGCCCGGCGGCATTTTCCGCTCCGCGCCTTCCGCCGACACCACGCTTTCGATTACGGTCATTCCAGCCGATCCATTCACACAAAATTAACCCTGTTGCGGCGCACATTACAACCTCGGGTTATTTCCATCAAGGATGCGAACTGCCGTGGGAGTACGGACCGGCGGCTTGAAAGCACGCGACCAGAGCGAAAAGAAGCCGGATTTCAAGGCCTGGTGGCAGCGTTAACCAGGTGCAAAGCCTCCGCAATGCACTCCCAGAAGACCGATGCCAGGACGAAGCAAGCCCCTCCTCTCTCGCCTTCGCAAGCTCAGGCGACGCGCACGATGGATGCGAAAGACCTTCGCGCGCGCACCGCGGATGGTCCGGATCGCGGGCGGCGTGGCGATGCTGCTTGCGGTCGTCGTGCTCGTGAACATCGCCTATCAAACCATGCGCAAGCCGATCGAGCTGTTCGTCCTTGTCGGCCACGCGCTCGACAAGGATCCACCGGAGACCTGGCGGCAATACGGGCCGCTATTCCGCAAGCATGCCACCGCGACGATCACGCCCGAATTGCTGGCCGCGCTGGCGCAGGTCGAGACATCGGGCAATCCGCTCGCGCGCACCTACTGGCGCTGGCGATGGAGTTTCAATCCGCTCGCGATCTACCGGCCCGCCTCCAGCGCCGTCGGCCTCTTCCAGATGCTGGACGCAGCCTATGCCGACGCCGCGCGGTTCTGCGTTCGTGGCAACGCGGTCACGGAGGCCGGCTGCGGCTCTCCCTTCCTCTATATCCGCGCAATCCCGAGCCACGCCATCGAGCTGGCATCGGTCTATCTCGATCGCAATGTCGCCGATGTGCTCACCCGTGCGGGCGATGTGAAGGCGAGTGCGCGCGAGCGGCAGGATCTCGCCGCCTTCATCCATCTCTGCGGCGCCGGCCCCGCCACGGCCTACGCGCGCCGCAAGTTCCAGATGATCGCCGACGAGCGCTGCGGCGATCACCTCGTCGCGAGCTATGTCGCCAGGGTCAACGTAATGAAGCGGCAGTTTCTGCGGCTTGCGGCGGAGGATGGCGGTTAGGAACGTCGCCCTTCACCACCAATACGGCCACCGCCAGCCCTCGTAGCGGACATACGACGACACCAGCGGCGGGCCGTAGGGGTCGACCCGGTCGTCTTCCGGGCGATAACGATAGCGCGGAACGATATTGTAATCCCACGGCGTTGGCCTGAGCACGGGGACATCCACCCTCAGCCGTTGTTCATCCACCACGCGAGCCTTCCGCGTCCGGGCTTCGGCATCCGATATCCCGAGATTGCCCAGCACCAGGGCGGTTCCGAGCGCACACGCGACAGTCATGATCTTCATGCGTTGGTCTCCTTGCCGCCAGAGTGCAAAAGGACGCCAGGCAAGGCAAGCGAATTTGCGATCAAGCTTTGCCGGAATGACCGACGCCGGCCGCTCCGCCGTTTCGGCGCAGCGCAGACCGACCATCATGCGCCGGGCTTGCCATCCAACAGCGCGAGCGCTCGCGGCACCTGATCGCGGTCCGCAACCAGCACATATTCCTGCCGCGCCAGGCTGGCGCCGCTCGCGATCACGATCGATTGCTTCGGGCACAGGCCGAAGCATCCGGTCACGATCAGCTTGGCCGGCTTGGTGCCGTCGCGCTTGTTCGCCTTCAGTTCGGATTTCAGCGCACGCCTGACGTCGCGGCCGACGTCGCTGCGCTTGAGGCACTTGCGGCAAACCAGGACAGGCGCCGCGCGGCGCGAGCACACGATCATCGGGCTTTTGGAATTGGGGCTTTTAGAAATCGACGGCTTTTCAGACATGGCAACCTATGTGGGACATCAGTCCATATAGGCATGGAACCGCGACCTCGCCGCCAAGGACGACGACGCGGCGCGCATGGCCGGGCATTTACTCCCGCGCGCGACGCACAGCCTCCGCCAGCTTCATCCTCTGCTTGTCCCACCGGCTCTGCTCCGCCCCGGCGCGTTCGTCGAGTGCAGCGCGCTCGGCTTCAATCGCCTCCGCCCGCGATTCGTGCTCCCGCTTTGCCTCGTCCAGCGCCGCCTGCGCGCTCGCAACCGCCTTGTCGCGGCGCGCGCGCTCCTTGGCGCGAGCGGCCTCCTCCTTGCGGCGCTCGGCTTCCCGCCGCCGCTCTTCCTTCTCGAACGCCGCGGCGGCCTTGCGCGCCTGTTGATCGTCGATCTTGCGGGCTGGTTGCTTTGCAGCCTTTAACGGACGCTTTTCCGGCTTGGACTTTACTTTGGACTTGGCCTTGCGCTTCGGCGTGGCCTCGTCGTCAGCGAGATCGGTCGGCAACTCGGAATGCTCGGTGAACGCCCCGTCCGACCCCACCGGACGCCGGAGCACCACGCCCGGCTTCTCCATCGTCGCGGCGACGATGTCGGGGTCGTCGGTCTCCTTCGCGGCGCCCTGGTGAAACAGATTGGACCTGGCGCCCCAGGCATCCAGCGCCGCCTTCATCGAGGGCGCGGCGATCGCCTGGTCGTAGAAGCCGAGCGAGGTCTGGTAGGTCTTCAGTTTTCTTTTTGGTGTCTTCGGCATGTCACTCCGCAGCTGGCGAGCCACCAGCTTCCAGCGGCGCCATCATGCCATACTGCCCCTGTTTTGCCCGACGAGTCAAATTCGATTCGGTATCGCCGAAGTTGGTGCGAGGCCCGTAGCCCGCTGCGCTCCATCCGTGCTACGGCTCAACACCACCGCTTTTTCGGATTTTCAACACGCTGAAATCCCTCGGGATTTCTACTGTGCATGGGGTTGTTTTCGACGTTTTTGTTTTGAGGCGGTGCCGCCTACGCCGCGTCCACGTCCTCGGGCGCCGGTCCTGCGACGAGCCCATCGAGACCGACCATCAGCAGATCGGCGATGTGCATCAGCTGGTACAGCGGAATGTCCGCCAGGCCCTGCTCGGCCAGCGAGACGAAGGCCGGCGTGGCGCCGATGAGTTCGGCGAGCTGGCCTTGCGTGTAGCCGCGTTTTTCGCGCGCAGCCCTGAGGCGCGCACCGATCCCAAGCCGGTGGCGGGACTGCTCGTCCGCGGTCATCATCACGGCTTGCTCGTCCGCGCTCGCATAGCCGTCCGCGAATGCGCTGCCGATCAGCCGGCCCTTGCGCCAGGCGGCGCGGCAGTGCTTGCGCAGTCCGCTGCTGAAGACCAGCGTGAACTGCTCGGCGACCCAGAGCGAGGCGTTGAGGCCGAGGCGCGCGCCGGTGCCCGAGACATCGCGGATCGTGCAGGGCGCGCTGATGATCTTGCCGGTACCGTTGTCGAATTCGACAATGCCGGTGCGTAGCGTGTGATGTCTGACTGCGGCGCGATGCTCGCTCATGACCAGAACACTCCCTTCCGCCGCGACGTCGAACGGACGCCGCGTAAACCCGGACCTCGATACCGCAGAATTTTTCCCGAACTCCTAAGTTTCCAGGGGTTCGACCAGGACTGAAAGCCATGGTAAAGGATTTGCTCCCAATCCATCTTTTCCGGCGGAAAGCGTGCGGCGCGCCCGTGACGGGCGACGAGGCAAACGATGACCGACGCGATGAAATGTCCGACCTGCAACTCCGAGCACGCCTATCAGGATCGCGGCCTCTGGGTCTGCCCGGAATGCGGCCATGAATGGAGCGGCACGGCGGAGGCCGCCGCGGACGCCGCGCAGGAGGCCGGCGTGCGCGATGCCAACGGCAATGCGCTCACTGATGGCGACAGCGTCATCGTGATGAAGGATCTCAAGGTCAAGGGCTCCTCCTCCGTCGTCAAGGGCGGCACCAAGGTCCGCAACATCCGCCTGCAGGACGCCACCGACGGCCACAACATCGCCTGCAAGATCGACGGCATCGGCGCGATGAATTTGAAATCGGAGTTCGTGAGGAAGGCGTAAGCCGAGGCGGCCGCATGTCGCAATGTTCAGAAGTGGACATACGTTGCTGCGCCGGACCGCTACCCATGAGCCGACATCCGTACGAACAAGACTTGGGAGGCCGCTCTGCGAGGACCGCCAACAGGTGACGCGACCAGGCCAAACCCGACCGATGACATGTTCGACAATCTAAGCGATCAGGCCGTCTTGCGATTGTACGAAAACATCCGGCATCAGGTTGTCGCCGACAAGGCGCTCGGAGGCAGGTATCGGCTGCTCGGCAAATCCGCCAGCGAGCGCGCCGAGCGGCTCGGGCGGGAGCTGACGGGCCGCGGCGTCAAGTTTGCCGCCATCGAATGGTAAGCGCGGTCCGGAGGCTTGCGATCTATCGCTGCCTCTGCGCCAGATAGAATCCGCACAGCACCGTCACCAATCCCGCCGTCTGCAATAGTGTCGGCGGCTCGCCGAGCAGGAGCCAGCCGGTGAGCACCGTCAGCGCCGGCACGCAGGCGGGGACAACGGCGGCGCGGGCAACGCCGAGGCGTTGGACCGAGACGGCGAACAGATAAAGCGCAGCCGGGCCTGCAAGCACGCCCTGCGCCAGCGCCTGGATGGCGTTCTCACCGATACCGATCGCCGCGATCCGCGCGAGGCCGCCGGTCATGAGGTAGATCGGCAGCAGCAGCAGCGACAGCACGTTGATGACGAGCGCAGCCGACACGGCGGAGACACGCCAGTGGCGCACCAGCGCGCCGAAACCTGCGAACATCAATCCGGTCAGCACGAAGGTGAGATCGCCCAGCACGCCATCGACGCCGATATGACCGATCGATTCCGCGCCGATCACGCCGAGCCCGGCGACGATGACGAGGGCGCCAGCGATGCGCGACGCGGAGACATGCTCTTTCAGAAACAAGGCCGCGAGCAGCAGGCCGCCGAGCGTCGCGCAGGAGGGCTGGATCACGCTGCCATGGCCGAGCGGCACGAACAGAAAACCGGTGTAGGAGATCAGCGACATCACGGGGCCGCCGAGCACCATCAGCGCAAGGCCCCTGCCCCAGCCGATGCCGCAGAGATCGGAGATCCCGCCGCGTATCACCAGCGGCAGGAAGGCGATGCCGGACCAGACATAGCGATGCACCAGCAGATCGACCGGCGAGAAGCCGACCTTGAGCCCGTGCCGCGTGCCGGCAAAGCCGAGCGCCCAGAACACCGCCGCGGCAAGGCCGCAGAGCACACCGACAAGCGCCGGCGCCTGATCGTTCTTTTGAGTGAGAGCGTCAGCGCCGCTCGTCCGCTGATCCATGGGACAAAGCGGTACGCCGACAGAGGCCATGGCTCAACCCATGTGCCTGCAAGGCTGGCACGCAAGCGAGAGACGCCAGCGCGCCTTCTCTCAGAAAAACCCGGGGCTGAGATCGAGCCCATAGGTCAGGCTGAGCACGAACACGAACAGCGCGGCGGCTGCGAACAAGGCGAGATGCTTGAGAATGAACGCGCGCGGCGAGACGCTTGCAACAACGGCTTTCTGTGCAACAGACATGACTACTCCATTATGAAAATGATTCTTGGCTGCTCAATAAGCGGCGCCCGCATCAAGCGCCGCGATCTGCAAAGCAACTATTAAAGAGATCACACTCGCTTTGAACGGCCGTACACAACCGCACGTGATCATGACTCGCTGCGCCAAAAAAAGACCGCGCTCCCGAAAGGGAACGCGGTCCAGGCAGGCTCGGAGAAAACGAGCCTGCATCACGTTGGCTTGACGTTGGCTTGTGGCGTCCCCAGATCAGCGGGCGCTGCCCGTCGTGACGTCAGCCGTCTTCACCTTGCGCGGCGACAGAACGCGGGCCTGGTGGACCGAAGCGACAGTAGTGGGCGCCGAGGCCTGCTGCTCGACATGCGCTGCACCGAGCACGCGCACCTGCATCGGGGAGACCGGAAAGCCGTTGACCTCATAAGTCGGCAGCTCGGCGGCGAAAGCCGCGGTGCTGCCCGCGATCGTCAGAATGGCGGCGGCGATCGACAGAGTCTTCTTGTTCATGGGTGATGCTCCTGATGGAAGGTTCGGAGCACATCTAAGCTCATTTTGCTGCGTTGCGACATGCGTTGCTGCATTGCAACAACGCGCCCGGTGCATAGCAATATGTTTAATGCGCACAAGGCTTTGGCCGAATCACCGCCGACTGCGACATGACACTTTTATGAGCGGCGGTCAGCCGCCGAGCACGTGTCCCCAGCCGTCGAAGACGTAGGTCTTCCAGATCACGGTTCCGTCCTGTCCCGGCTGGCTGGCACGCCTGAAATCGTCAGCCTGCTCAGCGGTCCACGTGATGATCGTATCGGAGAGCTGGTCGTGCAGGATGGCGGGCTCGGAAGGATCGAAGGCGTCCATGGGACGAAGCGACGAATGCGTCATGGCCGCCTAACGCGCCAGCCGGCCCAAGGTTGCGGCGAAGCGCCGGGCGCCGCGCCACACAGCTCATTTCAACGCCGTCGCCAGCGATTGCAGCTTTGCGACGAGGTTGGTGCCGAGGGCGTAGATGATCTCGATGATCGCGAGCGCGATGCCGGCTGCGATTAGGCCGTATTCGATCGCGGTAGCGCCGGATTCATCGGCAGCGAATTCGGCCCATTTGCATTTCAGTTTCATGTGCGTGTCCTTCCCAACTCTGCCGGAATCGCCGACGCGGGACACTTGCACAGCCACAATCCAAGATTGAGTAAATTCAGTCGCCTCAAGTTGATGACAATGAATGCCGCATTTGCGGGCCCTTTCGACTACGGCCCCCTGAGACCACAATGGAACCCGCGTTGCCCGCGCGCAACACCCGCTCGAAAAGCCCCATTTCGCCGAATTGCGCCATTGCGCCGCCACACCGTCCTCCGAACAATCGACGCGTAGCGTGCCTTTTCGTGCAAGACTGTTTGGTCAAGACTGTTCGGAGAAGACGAGGTTCGACAGAACCGTTTGGAGGCAGGGATCATGAATGATCGGCGGTCTCTTCTGGTGGCGGTCTCCTGCCCCTCGGCGGTTCTCGCCGGCTGGCTGGCGCTCTCTTTGTCCGCCTATGCCCCTGCCCTTATCGAGAACAGCGGCGCGAATGCTTCCGCCGTCTCGCGCGCGAAGGATCTCAGCCGGCTTGACCTCGCCGACATCCCGCACGCTGCGGCCATCGAGGACGGCGTCGCCTTGACCGCCGATATCGCGGCCGCTGTCGCTGCGATACCAGGGCTGGTCAATGCTGAAGCGGCAGCGCCCGAGGCGCCAGCTCCGGCCATCAAGCTCGCCTCGGCCGACCCGGTGCTGATCTTGCCGACCGAAGCGCCGCTCGCGCCGCAGATTTCGCCTGAGCCGACACCAGTCGCCAGCGAGGTTGCTCCGGCGCCGGAGCCCGTGATCAAACTCGCCTCGGCCGATCCCACCGAGATCGTGACGACGGACGCACTGTCGCCCGCGACGATCGCGACCGGCCCTGCGCCTGCCGCGAGCAAGGCCTCGCCGTCCGCGGACACGACCGCGGTGCTCGACGAATGCTACGTCATGGAAGCCTGCATCGACCGTTATCTCTGGGCGCTCTACCAGCGCACGCCCAAGGAAGACTCGGTCAAGGTCGAGGATCGGCGCGCTGTCACCGTCAAGCGCAAGGGCAAGATGGTGACCGTGATGCGCAGCTTCACGAAACTGGTCGACGAGGACTTTGGATGGAAGGATCCGAAGGCGGCCGACCGCGCCGGCATGTCGATGATGGACTACGTCATCGGCGGCATGGACAAGAGTTTCAAGAAAAAGCTGTTTCGCACGTTGCTCGCGGCTGAGGCTGCCGGGCTTTCGCCGGGTATCACCAGCGCGTTTCGGGACGACTATCGCCAGTCGATCGCGAGTGGCCTGAAGGCTGCCTCGGACCGCTCCTATCACGGCGGCAGCACGCGCGGCGGCTACGGCCACGGCATGGCGGCCGACATCGTCAGCACCAAGGGCGACAACCGCGCGCAACGCTGGGTCTCGACCGAGGTGCTGTGGAAGTGGGTCGATGCCAATGGCAAGGCGCTCGGTATCGGCCGACCCTATCTCGGCCGCGATCCCCCGCATGTCGGCCCGGTTGACGGTACGGAATATGTCTCGCGCCGAGGCACGTCGGACCGTAAGGAAGCCAGCGTCAAGCCGAGGAAGACGCGGGCCGTGGCAAGCGCAAAGCCGCCAAAGGCGAAGGCACAGGCGACGCGCGAGCAGAAGGTTCCGGCAAAGCCGCAGAAATCAGCGCAATCGGCCGCGAAACGCGCGACCTGAGTATCACACCTTATCGTCCCGGCGTCGGCAGCGGTACGAGCTGCATCTCGACGGTGCCCGCCTCCTGAGTCCGCACCAGCACTGCAAAGATGGTTTCGACCGCGAGCCGTACCGCCGCCTCGGTCGCTGTGCCCTTGGCCAGATGCGCCGCGATCAGGCCCGTGAGAAGATCGCCGGTGCCTGAGGGGCGGATCGGCAGGCGCGGCGTCGCAAAGCGCGACAACTGACCGTCGGCGCACAGAATCGTTTCCACCTGCCCTTCCGCCGTATCAGTGAGCGTGCAACCGGTGGCGACCACGTCGATGCGGCCGGTCCCGGCCAGCGCCGCGCACGCCGCGCGCAGACCCTGCGCATCTGTGATGTCGAGGCCTGCGAGCAGCCCGAGCTCGAACTGGTTCGGCGTGGTCAGATTGGCGGCCGGCAGCAGCCGGTGCCGGACCACGTCCAGGATGCCGTCGGCGACGTAGACGCGGCCATCGTCACCGATCACGGGATCGCAGAGATAGACCAGTTTTGAATTGCGGGTCAGCGCCCGCTCGACGAAATCGGCAATGGCAGCGGCATTGCCGGACGAACCGAGATAGCCGGTGACGAGGACCGCAGCCTCGTCGACGAGATCGCGCTCCTCGACGCCTCTCAGCAGGTCTGCAACGAGCTCGGTCTCCAGCACCCGCCCGCGCAGGGTCGGATAGCGCGGATGGTTCGACAGCAGCGTGGTCGGCACCGCCGCGACATTCACACCTTCCGCCTGCATGGCATAGGCGGCGGCGCTGTTGCCGACATGGCCGTGGACCACCTGGCTTTGAATGGAGATGACGAGCATGAAAGAGGTCCGTAGGAGTAATCGTCAAGCGAGACAAGGTCGCCCAGTCACGAAAAATGATATCCAAGCCCCGGCCGCAGCGCTTGCATCTTCCGCGCCAGCCGCCGATGCCCGCTCTCCTCCGACCGCACCAGCCGGCCGGCGACCGCGACGTGATCCGCATCGCTCTTGTGCTGGTTGAGCTTGGCCTGCCCCTCGACGGTATCCACCACGAGATCGATGACGCGAATGGTGGCCAACATGGTCTCGCGCTTGTCCGGCTCCATCTGCGCCAGGTCCCAGGGCGCCTTCGGCAGCCGCGCTTCGGCGACCGCGAGTAGCGCATCGCCGTGCCCGCGGTTCTCGTCGAGCCCGCGCACATGCGCCACGCCCGACAGGTGCACGGCCTCGTACAGCCAGGTCGAGACGTTGTCGCGCGAAGAATACCAGTCGTTGGAGATGTAGGCGTCATCGCCGGCAACGATCAGCAGAAAGCGCCGCACGCCATCCGCGAGCGGAACGAGCGGATTCCTGGCGGTGAAATGGATCTGGACGATCGCGCGCCCCTCACGTTGCTCCAGCACGAAGGGCACATGCGAGGCGCGCGGACCGCGCTCATCCGCCGCGACGATCATGCCGAAGCCGCGCTGGGTTGCGAATTGCAGCGCTTGCTGCTCCTCGATACGGAATTGGGGGCGGAGGACATGCATGGCGGGGCGCTCGTTAGCGGGCTGGAGGACAATCGAGGCTAACTCATGATCCGGTCAGATCAGAAGCGATATTGGCCCGCAAACGCGGATGTCAGGAATGATCTCGTCGCCGCGCGAGCTCATCGATATAGGCGCAGAACATGTCGGCCATTGCGTCGGCATGATGCGCGATCTCCGCCTCGTTGCGCGGTGTCTCCGAGAACTGCTTGCCGACCTCGCTCAGCGTCGTCTTGATCAGCTCGCCGGCAAGCTCCCGCGTCGCATCCGGCGCCTTGGGCAGGGCCTCCCGCATGAAGGCCGCGACGATGCCTTTACCGGCGGCCCGCGCGTCGTGTGCTTCGGGCGCATCGCGATAGAGCGGCGCGGCGTCGCTGAGCGCCGTGCGGATTGCAGCCTCCTCGCACTCGGAGCGAATGAAGGCGTGGACCAGCGCGCGCAGCCGCACCAGTGGCGGCTTCGCCCGGTCCGCCAGGATGCCGCGCAGGAGCTCGCTCGTGCACCGCCACTCGTCGCTCTGGAGGCGGAACAGGATCGCCGCCTTGTTCGGAAAATATTGATAGAGCGACCCGACGCTCACCCCGGCTCGCTCGGCCACCCGCGCCGTCGTGAAGCGCTGCGCCCCCTCCTTTGCCAGGACCTGAACAGCCGCGTCCAGAATGGCCGCCACCAGCTCGTTCGAGCGGGCCTGCTGCGGCTGTTTTCGTGAGGAAACTGAACGGCTTCGGCGATCGGCCATGGGCCCTCGGGCAATGCGAATAGCGAATGCGACGAATTAGTCGTATTTCAATTCTCACGCAAGCACTCGCCTCTCGGCGACATCTGGAGAGTACACATGACCACCCCGACCATCTCATCACTTGCGCCACTGCTCGATCGTCTGTTCGACCAGGACGAAGCCGCGCGCGGCGCGATGCGAGCCGCCTTCGCCGATGTGACCGACGCCGACCGCGCACGGATGATGCGGAGCAAGACCGCTTACCGCGACCTTTACGGGCGGCTGAAGGACGCACCGCTCGCGGTCTCCCGCGAGACCGGTCACCTGCTTTACATGCTCGCACGCAGCTCCCGCGCCAAAGCGATCGTCGAATTCGGCACCTCGTTCGGCATCTCGACCCTGCACCTTGCCGCGGGCTTGCGCGACAATGGCGGCGGCCGCCTCATCACCAGCGAATTCGAACCGTCCAAGGCGGCCCGGGCGCGCGAGAACCTCGCGGCCGGCGGGCTGCTGGATCTCGTCGAAATCCGCGAAGGCGACGCGCTGAAGACGCTTCAAGTCGATCTGCCTGATACGATCGATCTCGTGCTACTCGACGGCGCCAAGGCGCTCTACCCCGCTGTCCTGGATCTGGTCGAAGGCCATCTCCGGCCAGGCGCGATCATCGTCGCCGACAACGCCGACGACAGCCCCGACTATCTGGCGCGCATGCGGATGCCCAGAAGCGGCTACATGTCCACGGCCTTTGCCGAGGACGTCGAACTCTCCGTGCGGATCAACTAACGCCAAGACCAATGAGCCGCCGCGCGAACCATCGCGCGGCGGTTTCGTGCGGCGCTCCTTCGTGTCGCAGGCTCGTCACTGACACGTGATAGCTGGACCCGGGCAAACGTCATATTCCCCGTACCGTGCGGTATCTTTCTTTGCACAATACGCCCGAGCCCGTGATGACTTCCGCCTTCAATGCCTACGCAGCGCTTGCCCTCGCTATCGTCCTCGAGGTCACGGCGTCCGCCTTCCTCCAGCAATCCGTGCAGTTCACGCGGCTGTGGCCGACACTGGCGATGGTGCTGTTCTATGTCGCCTCGTTCTACGCGCTGTCGGTCGCGATCCGGGTCATCCCCCTGAGCATCGCCTATGCGATCTGGGGCGGGGTCGGCATCATCCTGACTGCAACGATCTCCTTCGTGCTGTTTCGCCAGATGCTCGACGCTGCGGCCTTCGTCGGCATCGCGCTGATCGTGTCCGGAGTGGTGGTCATCAACCTGTTCTCGGCGACCACGGTGCATTGATGCCGGCAAGCACGGTGTTCACCGGCAAGGCCTTCGGCTTCGCGACGCCCTTCCGGCAGCCGACCCACGCCTACTGGCTTTGCGACGGCTTGGGAGTACGCGGCCCGGATCGCTTCGCGCCAGGCTTGGCCGCAGCTCGCGGCGGCGCCGTGTCGACCGATTCCAGATAGGCGGCAAGCGCTTTGGCTGTGTCCGAACTGGTTGCGTAATGGTCCTTCAGGAACCAGGACAGCGTCAGGTTGAAGCGCCCCTTGGCAAGACCGCGCGGGCTGCGATGGCAGGTCGCGCACCCATCGGCGAAAAGCTTTTGCGGCGACTTGCCGGCATCGAGATTTTGCGCCACGGCAACCGTCGCCGTCAGAACGGCGGCCGCCGCAAGAGTCATCGTTGGAAGACTCATAAGGGGCGCGATCACGCCGCGCCCTAATCGAAATGGCGAAATCAATGTCTTGCCCAGCCCCGTCTTGCGGTCAGGCCGCCAATAGCTGATCGAACTCGGGCGGCGCGTAGGCCTTGCCGTCCTGGTCGGTGATGACGACCTTCCACCCCTCGCTTGCCCAAACCTTTGCCTTCGCCACGATGAGCAAACGGCTCTCGCGGGCAAAACTGCACTTCTCATTGTCGCGTTCTGCGATCATCTTGTAGGCCAATGCGCATCCCCTTAGCGTTGCCTGCAGCCGCTCTCGTCGTGGCAGCGGGCTTTGGCGGCAATTCGCCGGGAGCGTGGCAATTTGGTGCCATCCGCGGCAGCATTGTGCCTGTTCCGATTACGAAAGGAGCTTTTCGTGCGCCGCATCATGAATGCGATCCTGCTTGTCGTGGGCTGCCTTGGTGCGGGCCTGCTTGGCGCGGCGCCCACAGCGGCTCAGACCTACGATCCGCGCCATCCCGTCTGCATCGAGATCTACACCATCGACGGCCGCAGCATCGATTGCAGCTTTGCGACGATCGCGCAGTGCGCCGCGACCGCCTCCGGGCAATCCGCCCAGTGCTACGCCAATCCCTATGCCAGGCAGAGCCGGCAGCTGAGCCCGGTTCCGTCGCCGCCGCGACGAAGCCGATAGCATCAGGTCTGCGCTCCGATCAGTGGACGCGAATGATGTGGGGGCGGCCAAGATCGATCAGCCCCTGCACCGCGGAGAGGCGGTCGTCGAGGGCTGCGATGGTCAGCAACAGATTGTTGCGGCGTTCGTCGAGAAGGCCCATCTCGGCGCCGGAGAGTTTGGTGCTCGATCGCTCCTTGTGAATCACCTCGAGAGATTGGCGCAATCCGGCAATCAGGCCGGACAGCTGCTTGGCTTCCTTGGTCATCGACCGCTTCGCGACATTATGGCGGCGCGTCTCCGCCTGGTTCTGTCTCATCGTCGTCATCCTCCCGTGCCCCGCTGCCCCGAGTGGAATGCTTACAGCTTTGAGTAGACATATTACGATCGATGAAATCTGCCCGCGAAGAAACTTCTTAAATTGTATGGGCAAGGAACCCGCTCGGGCCTCAGCAGAAAGCCCGGCGCGAGGGCCGGGCTTTCGTTGGCAACGCTAGTGCTTCTGGTGCCCGCCACCGGGACCGCCGGCCGGCGCACCGCCGCCGTGCGGCGCGGCGTTGATGTGAGGAGCGCCGCCACCGCCATGAGGCATCGCAGGCGCAGCCGTGCGCGGCGCCGGCATTTGGGCATGAGCGTTCATCGGGGAGCCGTGGCTCACATTAGGCTGGGCCACATGCGGCATCGCGGGCCGGCTTGCGGGAGCTGCTGAGACACGCGGCGCCTCATGCGGGCGCGCCATCGGCTGGGCATGCAGGGCCGCGCGGTGTGCGGCCTGCTCGTGCATGATGCGGGCCTGTGCATCGTGCGGATTGCGGCCCTGAAGATTGGTCCGCTCATGCGCGATGCGGTCGCTTCGTCCCGCACGGCTCCGGTCCGTCGCAGTCGCACTCTCGTGCCTGGCCATCGCGGCGTCGTGCCGTGAAGTTATGGCATCACGACCGGAGACCGCGGCCGCGCCCTTGACACTTTCCTTCGCATTTTCCCTGGCATTCGCACTGTTGCGCCCGAGTGCGACCGCCGCATCGCGCGTTGCCGCGCGGCCCATGCGAGCCGCGCGCGGATCGATCGTCATCCGCGTCGCTTCGCGCTGATGCGAGGTCCAGTAGCTATTCCAGTGGGCATGCCGCCGATACCAGGGCCGCCCCTCATAATAGCTCGACCAGTACGAGGTCAGCACGAAGGGGACGATCGGCACGTCGATCTCGTCGACATAGTCGGGGAGATAGACGTAATGATTGCGGTAGAGATATTCGAGATATTGCGACGACACCCAGCCACGGTCATCCGAGAAGCTCACGTCGCACCAGGCTTTGCCGCGCAGGCAACCATGGATATCGACGCGGGCGCCCTCGGGGATGCGATCGACCAGCGGAAAGCCCGAACCCGGCCCGGCGCGCAGGCCGGTCGAGACGGTGACCATACCCGGAGCGGCCAGCGCGGCCGTCGGGGCGAGCAGCAATGCGGCTAACAACATGCTTCGGAATTTCATGGCGTAGTCCTCCTCTTTCGAGTCGGAACGCGCAAGCGGAACAGGCGTTCCGCGAACGAAGGTCTCATCCGTCGAAAGATCGAGACGAATGCCGTGCGCGGTTC
The DNA here is from genome assembly GCF_023073095.1 of Bradyrhizobium sp. 44. NCBI lineage: Bacteria > Pseudomonadati > Pseudomonadota > Alphaproteobacteria > Hyphomicrobiales > Nitrobacteraceae > Bradyrhizobium > Bradyrhizobium sp. 44. The sequence goes on along the minus strand of NZ_JADPIY010000016.1, from coordinate 834,095 downwards.
AATATTCATTCGCCGTTCATCGACATCGCGCGCACGCGCGAGTGTGTGCGCCGCCGTCCCGTCAGTTCACTTGCTGCATAAAACCGTCGAAGTACGCAGCAAGCGCAGCAAAATGATCGAGCGGCAGCACGGTCGCGACATACTGATCCGGCCTCACCACGACCATGCAGCCGGCCTTACGATCGATACCGCGCATCGCGAAAACGTCTTGGCCATTCTTGAGGTCCGGACAGAACATTTTCTCGTAGTCGATGAGGCCGTACCGGCCCTTGCGCGGAAGCAACAGCGCGGGCATCGCCTCGACGGCGAGCTCGCGATGATCCTGCTGGAAGACCGCCCGCAGGTCGATCACGCCGTCGATGTCGGCGGCCACGGGCGTGTAACGCCGGACCGGCGACTCCCGCGCCTCGGAGAGAAAATTGCACAATGCGCGTATAGCCGAGCCGGCTGTTGCCGGATCCTCAGCGCCGGAGAAAGCGTAGATGCGAAAGCGGCCATCTGCGGACGCTGCGTGACCGAGATGCACCGGCTTGGCATCCGCAAGCCGGATCACGGGTGCGGAATGAAAGCGCGTGCCGATGACGAGGCCTTGCGCGAGCTGCTGGTGGGACGTCGCTCCGGTCAGAACCGACGGGCGGTAATGCGTCGCCGTGCCTGCGGTGTAGCGACCGTGCCTGACGAAATAGTCCTGCGTCCTGGCGGCATCGGCGCCGCCGGCCTTGGCGGCGGACGCAAGAATCCCAGCCCATTCGCGGTCGAAATCGATCAGCTCTTTCGCAACGGCCTGGCGCTCGGCCGAATAGGAATGCAGCAGGCTTGGCGCAGACTGCTTCCGCAAAACGGCAGCGAGCTTCCAGCCGAGATTGAAGGCGTCTTGCATCGAGACGTTCATGCCCTGCCCGGCCTTCGGGCTGTGGGTGTGGCAGGCATCGCCGGCGATGAAGATCCGCGGCAGACGCTTAGCGATCTCGATCCCCGGCACGTCGTCGAACTTGTCGGTCAGTCGCTGGCCGATCTCGTAGACCGACCACCACGCGATCTCCTTCACATCCAGCGTGTGCGGCTTGAGGATCCGCTGCGCCTTCGCGATCACGTCATCGGCGGTGATGTTGCGATTGGCGACGCGCTCGCCGATGTCGAGCTTGGCGAGCTCGACATAGAGGCGGACCATGTAACCGCCCTCGCGCGGAATGATCAGCAGGCTGCCGTCCTTCGCCGACTGGATCAGGGCCTTGAAGCGGATGTCCGGAAAATCGGTCACCGCCAGCACGTCCATCACGCCCCAGGCATGATTGGCGGAATCGCCGAGCAACTCGCGGCCGATCGATTTGCGCACTGTGCTGCGGGCGCCGTCGCAGCCGACGACGTAGCGCGCCTTGATCGTCTCTATCTTGCCCTCGTTCCCGGCATCGAGCCGTTCGAGCCGCGCCGTCACGGCATGGTCGGCGGGACCCGCGGCCGGATCGACCTGAAGGTCGAGCAGGCGCCGGCTGTAATGGGGCTCGAGGCTGGCGGGCGCTTTGCGCATGACGTCGAGAAAACCGTCGTGAATGCGCGCCTGGTTGAGAATGACGTGCGGGAATTCCGACAAGCCGTCCTCGACGTCCTGCACCCGGCCGCTGCGGACGATATGTTCTGGCAGCCGCTCGTCCGGCTTCCAGAATGTCGTCTCGTTCACCCAACAGGCTTCCTTGAGGACGCGCTCGCTGAATCCGAAGGCGTGGAACATCTCCATGGTGCGGCATGCGATGCCGTCGGCCTGCCCGACCAGCAAGCGGTCCGGCTTCTGCTCGACGATGCAGGTCTTGATGTCATCAAACTGCGCAAGCTGGGCCGCAAGCGTCAGGCCCGCAGGACCACAGCCGACGATGAGGACATCGACCTCTTCAGGCACGGCGCCCGTTGCGCCAGAAGGCTGAATGCGCGCGGCGGGATCTGCGATTTCAGGGTCGCCCGGCTGAAATCCATTGAGATGGAATTGCATGAGCACCTTTCCCGCCGATGTTCTGTTTGGATATTGCTCAGTATGCTGACTATCAGTATACTTGTCAACGATCCCGGCCGTCCTACCCCAACGGAGAAATTCGGTGAAAGACAACAACGACATGCCCGGACATCTGGCGCGCCGTTTCCAGCAGATCGCGGTGGCGGTGTTTCTGGCCGAGGTCGAGGATGCCGGCTTCGACCTCACGCCGGTGCAATACGCCGCGCTCGCGACCATCAAGGCCAATCCGGGGCTCGACCAGGTGACGCTCGCAGGATTGATTGCCTACGACCGCACCACCATCACCGGCGTGATCGACCGCCTCGTGCAGAAGGGGCTCGCGGAGCGCCGCGCCTCGCGCCGCGACCGTCGTGCCCGCGAGCTCGAGATCACCGACGAAGGCCGCCGCACCCTGCGCAAGATCACGCCGGCCGTCGAATCCGCGCAACGCATCATGTTGCGTGGCCTCAGCGCGAAGGAAGGTGAGGATCTGATGCGGCTGTTGCACAAGGCCATCGCCGCCGGCAACGAGCTCAGCCGCGCCCCGTTGCGCGAGGTGCAGGCATAGAGCGTTTTCGAGCGAAGGGGCACCGCTTCGCGTCAAGGAAACGCGCCACGACAGAAGGCCCCCGTAATTCTACCCCTCATTGTCGCAGTATCGCGAAACCAGGAACTAACCTTCGGCTGTTATGGTCGGCGGCATTCGGCGTTTAACGCGCGATTAACTTTGCCGGTCTGGAGTTTCGGATGTTCAGGTTCCTCATTGCGGCGGCGGCGATCGCGCTCTCGGCCGCTCCGGCGCTCGCGAATGGCCATGGCGGCGGCGATGCCCCTCCTCCGCCGAAGCCCGCGACCTCACCGGCGAAAGTGATCCTGACCAAGCAGGGCCCCACGCTCGTCGACCTCAACGGCATGACGCTCTACTATTACGAGCGCGATACCACCGGCAAGACGTCGAACTGCAACGGGAAATGCGTCGAGAGCTGGATTCCGCTCTCCGCAACAGCCGATGCCAAGGCGATCGGCGATTTCACCGTGATCAACCGCAACGACGGCAGCAAGATGTGGGCATATCGTTATCGTCCGCTCTACACCTCGCCGGCAGACAAGGCGCCGGGCGAGGCCAACGGCAATGCCACGACGCTGCAATGGCGCATCGCCCGTCCCGAGAACTAGGGCGACCTCACCCGCGCCAGCTGGGCCGCGCCTCGACCTGCGCGTTCTGTCCGGGCGGCAGCACCACGACCATTGAATTGAGCTTCACGCGGTCATAGAGATCGATCACGTCCTCGTTGCGCATCCGGATGCATCCGGACGAGATCGCCTGCCCGATATATTCCGGCTGGTTGGTGCCGTGGATGCGGTAGAGCGTGTCCTTGTTGCCGGCATACAGATAGATGCCCCGCGCGCCGAGCGGATTGGCGGGACCGCCGGGCACGCGCGCCGGATAGGGTCCGAGCCGCGCCTGGATGTCCGCCGTCGGAACCCAGTCCGGCCATTCCGCCAGACGACCGACCCGCGCGACCCCGGAGAACGCCATGGCTTCCTCGCCGACCGCAACGCCGTAGCGGATCGCCTTGCCTTCGGGCAGCACGAAATAGAGATAGCGCGCATCGGTATCGACCAGGATCGTGCCCGGCTGCTCCTTGCGCGGATAATCGACGATATGACGGAGATATTGCTCGGGCACGTTCGCCTGCGCGTACGGCGTATGCGCCAGCAACTGCCGGTCGCGCGGCGTCATGCTCACATCTGTCGATGGCGAAAGCGTTGTCTGCATGCAGCCGCCCAACGGAAGCATGGCAAGGACGAATAGAACGAATAAGGATCTTGGCACCGCCGGCCCCGATAGCGATAGCAGCACCCCCAGCAACACCAGATGCTGCCAAAATCGTGCTGAAAACAAGGCATTGCGGAACAATTGCGCGTGTTTGATCAACCGGGTTCCATCACCACAAACGGCGCAAGAGCGTCGCACAGTCTCCATCCCCTCGCCTTGCTTTGGTCAAACCCGGCTGGACTCGTGCGTCATGTGCTTGGGCCTCGGGGAATTGGATGGGCTCACCTCACGGATCTGCTCGCGCGAATGCGGACGGCTAACACTTCAACTACTCAACAACTGGGCTTCAAAACACCCAGGCTTCAAAGGAGCTGCGATGCTCGCGACGCTGAACTCTCGGCAAATCGTCGATGAGATCGTGAAGGACACGGTCACGAACAACGACCCGCACGACGCCGTCCAGATTTCGCCTGACATTGTGCTGGCCTCGCGCCCTCTCAGCGTCGCGCCCGCGCTCGCGCCTGAGATTACGGCCCGTCCGGAGCCCAAGATAGATCCGGCGTTCACGCTGAAGTCCAGAACGAATCCGGAGCCGAAGTTCAGTCCCCTCGTGGAGCCGCAGGCGGCAGCGCCCTCGGTCGACACCGCCGTGCGCGTCGCGGCCAGTGATGGTCTCAGCCGGCAGAAGCGCTCCTCAGCCGGCAAATGGCTGCGCGGCGCGTTCGTCACGATGCTGTTTGCGGGCGGAAGCGCGGCCGCCACTGTCGCCTGGGAGAAACATGGCGACACCGCAAGACAGGTGCTCGCCGAATGGACCCCGGCATTGTCGTCGCTGCTGCCGTCGACCTCGCACTCGGCACCGGTCGCCGCCGCACAAGCCGCGGCGCCTGCGGACCAGGCTGCAACGGATCAAGCCGCCACGGATCAAGCAACCGATCAATCTGCGGCTCCGCCCGCAACCCAGCTTGCAGCAGCGGTGCCCGCGGCAGCACAATCCGATCCTGTACAATCGGTGCAGTCGATGACGCGCGATCTCGCCGCGATGGCGCAACAGATCGAGCAGCTCAAGGCCAACATCGCCGACTTGAAGGCCGGGCAGGAGCAGATGGCACGCGAGATGGCGAAGCCACCCGCGCCGAAGCCGGTGGCCGATGCCAAGCCGCGCATCGATCCGCGCGCGCAAATGTCTGCGCTGCCGCCGCGACCCGCGGCGCCGCTGGTTCGCAAGCCCAAGCCGGTCGTGTCGCACACCTACATGCCGGCTTATTCGCCCGCGCCGCTCGCTCCGCCGCCGCCTTCGCAGGCTGCCGCAGTCCCACCGCCAGCTGCCATGACGACGCAAGCCGTTGCCGACGACGACGGACCTGTCGTACGCCCGCCAATGCCGCTGCGCTGAACGATCGTCACGCGATGACACGAAAGCGTCGCGCCAGCGATGCTGTCCGAGTCGATATGATGCGTTGACTCCGGATGACTACGGGAAGCGGCGCTTCGATCGTTTTCGATCAAGAGAAAAGGCCGTCGGGATTTATGCCGGCGGCCTTCTCTTGCAGCTGCCGGTTCCCGGAGCCCGGTTCTGCTGCAATTCCATGCCTCATGATCACGCCGACATATTTAATAAAATCTTAACGCGCTTGAATGCTGCACATCATTTCTGCGCCATAAGCACAGAGATTGCGCGCGCCGTTCATTCGATAAACATCGACTCAGTGGTACCATCGGTCATGTGTTGAAACGTCCACCCGAAGCTCAATTCGTCACACCGGGGAATTCGGATGCCCTACTATTCTTTCGATCTCGTGGTTGGTGAAGAGTTCAAGAACCAGGGCGGCATCATCCTCGAAGACATCGAGGTCGCCTCGGATCGCGCCGTTCAACTGGCCACCGAGCTGTCGCAGGTGAAGCCCGAGCTGCAAAGCAAGGGTTGCGCTGTGCGCGTCACCGACCGCGATCACAAAGAGGTCTATCGCACGCCGCTCGATCCGGTGCCGGCTTGGCGGCGCTAGCCCGCCGGCCGTCTTCGCAGCCGCACGCTATCCCCATTGCGGAGCGGCGCGGCAGCCGCTAGCCTTCCCGAAAATTCGGGGAGGTACCAAGGATGCGCACTGGTTTTCTGATGACGGCCCTGTTGCTGCTGGCGGCGCCGGCCCAAGCGGCCGACCATCCACGTTCGACCTATGTCACGTTGGTCTTGCAGGCCTTCGCCGCCAAGGTCGAATGTCCCGGCACCGACGTCGTCTACCAGGATCTGGTGCAGAAGGCGGAGCAGATGCAGCTGCCCGAAGGCACCACCGAGAAGGTCCGCAAGGCAATCGCGTGGATGCACACCGGCGGCAAATTGGGCGAGAAGCAGGACGACGATCTGATGGCCGAGGTCGCGGTGGCCACCCAGGCGACCGACCTCAACCAACGCCGCCTCGGGATGCCCAGCTGGTGCGAGGCCCAGAAGACCAACCTCGCCGGCCTGATCCGCAGCAAGGGCGGCTAGCGTTGTCGCGCGGCGTTAAGCACGCCGCGCCGGAACTTTTGCTTCGGCCAATAATCGTCACAATCCTCGCCAGCATGCGGCTCTCTCGAATCTCGAACAGGGGAGCCCCATGCGGATCAACCATGTCCTTCTCGCCGTGGCGTTTGCCGTCGCCACGATCCTGACTGCGCCCGTGCTGGCGAAGAATTCCGACGCCCAGAAGGGTGAGGACAAATCGACCTCGCCGTCATCGTGCAGCGCTTATCAGCAGGCGCCGGACGGCTCGTGGGAGCCGCTGCCCTGCAAGGAAACGGGCGAGCGCTCCCAGCCGCAGACGCAGCATCGTACGTCGCCGCAGGGCGCCGACCGCGGGGAGCGTTGAACGCGCGGGAGTGTCAGCTCTGGTGCGGACCGCGAATGATCTTCATCGCGTCGGCGAGGTGACGCCACTCTTTGGCTTCATCGGCCTCGCCGCGGCCCTCGCAAGCCCTGGCCTGTTCCGCGGCCTTCGCGATCGCCGCAAAACCGTGCTGTTCCAACATCTGGCGCGCGACGGTGTGGACCTGGACCTCGGTCATCATGGGCGTTCTCCCGTTTGACGAAACCGCGGTGCATCGCGCCGCCGCGGGTTGTTCACAACGATTGAGCCCCGGACCTCGTTCCGTAGCGTTCACTCGACGCGCAAAAGGCGGCCCGCTATACCCAGCGGACCGCCTTCTCACCCACCCCAAATTCGAAGCGTCGCGGCCGAAATCCTACCCGGCCGCCGCGCGCTTGCGCTCGAAATCGTTGGGCACCTCGATATCGACCTCGAGGGTCGAGACCTCGTCGCCGCGATCGAGCCGGACGATGACCTTGGTCGGGTCCAGCGTGACGTGCCTGGAGACGACCGCGAGAATTTCCTCACGCAGCACACCGAGCAGATCGGGCTGGCCGCGCAGTCCGCGTTCATGGGCAAGCAGGATCTGCAACCGTTCGCGCGCGACGGGTGCAGAGGCCTTGTTGCCGCGGAGAAGCCGAAGCAAACCCATGCTCATGCGGCCCTCCTTCGCAGCAGGCGGTCCATGAAGCCCTTGCGCTCGGTCGGCACCTGCATCGGCACGGTGTCGCCGCACAGCCGCCGCGCCGCGTCGATATAGGCCCGCGCCGGAGCACCTTCCGCGTTCGACAGCGTCACCGGCGTGCCGACATTGGAGGCGCGCAGCACGTCCTGGCTCTCCGGGATGATGCCGAGCAAGGGCGTTGCGAGGATCTCGAGGATGTCCTCGATGGTTAGCATCTCGCCGCGCGCGGCGCGCGAGGGATCATAGCGGGTGATGAGAATGTGCTTCTCGACCCGCTCGCCCTTCTCGGCCCGCACCGTCTTGGAATCGAGCATGCCGATGATGCGATCGGAATCGCGCACCGAGGAGACTTCCGGATTGGTGACGATCACGGCCTCGTCGGCAAAGCGCATCGCCATGGAGGCGCCGCGCTCGATGCCGGCAGGGCTGTCGCAGATCACCCAGTCGAAACGGCTGCGCAGATCGTCGATGACCTTGCCCACGCCCTCTTCGGTCAGCGCGTCCTTGTCGCGGGTTTGCGAGGCCGGCAGCAGCCAGAGGTTCTCCAGCCGCTTGTCCTTGATCAGCGCCTGCGGCAGCTTTGCGACGCCCTGCACCACGTTGATGAGGTCGAACACGACGCGGCGTTCGGCGCCCATCACGAGGTCGAGGTTGCGCAAGCCGACGTCGAAATCGACGACCACGACCTTTTCGCCGCGTTGCGCGAGCGCAGCTCCCAGCGCGGCGGTCGTCGTGGTCTTGCCGACGCCCCCCTTGCCTGACGTCACGACCAGTACCTTGGCCATTTCTCAAATCTCCTTCTGGTCAGTTCAGCGCAGTAATTCGCATGGTGTTGCCCTGCAGCCAGGCCTGAGCCGGCTTGCCGCGCAGGGCCGCGTCGATATCGTCGGCGGTCTGGTAAAAACCATCGATTGCAAGCAGTTCGGCCTCGATCTTCTGACAATAGATGCGTGCGCTCGTGTGGCCGTTCACGCCCGCCATGGCACGGCCGCGCAGCGCGCCGTAGATGTGAATGGAGCCGCCGGCAACGACCTCGGCGCCGGAGCCGACAGAACCCAAAATGGTGACGTCGCCTTCGGGGAATATCACGGTCTGGCCGGAGCGCACGGGGCTTTCGAGCAGCAGCGAAGTCGGCTTGGTCTCGACCTTTGCCTCAACCTTCTTGGGCGCACTCGGCTCGACCACGCAGCTCCGCCCGCCCGACAGCAGCGGCGGCATCATGGGGGTCAGCCGGCCCTCCTCCACGCCCTCGATCCCGAGCACGCGGATGTTGCGGTCCTGAAGGCTGGTGAGCAGATGGCCGATGCCGGACTGGCTGAGATCGACCGAGGACAGGTCGATCACCACGGGGCGGCCGGCGAAGAAGCCCGGCGAGCGCGCGATGGTGGTGTCGATCTCCTGCAGCCAGTCCTGGATGGGAACCGTCGGCACGAACACGAAGGCCACATAGGAGCGCCCGCGCAGGCGAACCATTTGGCGTTGAGGTTTTACTGCAGCCTCCATAGCGGCCGACTCGTTCCCTGTTATTGAATGGTTAACGATGCCGCCGATATGGTTAATGGCCGGTTAATTTCTCCGTGGGGTTACGTGGGATGTTGGTGGGCCGCGATGAGCCGGCGGGCATTGGGCGAGCGTCAGGCAGACGCTCTCGCCCAACGCGCTGCTGTCATCGCCCGCGAAGGCGGGCGATCCAGTATTCCGAGACGGTTGTGGGTCAACCGATAGGCGGCGGCGTACTGGATGCCCCGCCTGCGCGGGGCATGACAGCGACATGCGGGGCGAGCGCTTGCCTCCTACTTCTTCACCTTGCTCGCATCCATCTTGATGGCGGGGTCGAGCATCTTGGTCGTGAACGCCGTCGTGACGTCGAACGGCTTCTCCATGCCGAGATAGGTCTGGACCAGCTCGTAGTCCTTCTTCATCCGCTCGCCGTCGATCCAGCCGAGCGCCTTCGTCGTCGTGAATTCGTCCGTCATCAGGAACTTGATGCGCTCCCACTGGCGCTCCTGGTTCTCCTTGTCGAGACCGGAGACCTGGTCGAGCAACGCCTTCAGGCAGGGCGCGGCGTCGGCAACGCAAGTCGCGAAGGCCTTTTGCGTGACGCGGACGAACTCCTCGACCAGCTTCGGGTTCTTCTGCAGATAGCCGCCGTTGACGATCAGCGAATTGCCGTAAGGATTGAGCCCGATGTCCTTCCAGTTGACGTAGCCGAGATCGGCTCCGAACTCGATCACCTTCAAATCGTGCTCGTTGTAGAAGTCGCTGATGATATCTACGGTATGGCTCTTCAGCGCGGCGATCTTCGCCGTCGGCCCGACATTGACGAAGCCGACGGAGTCGGGGGCAAGCCCTGCAGCCTTTGCGAAGGCCGGCCACATCACGCGCGAGGCGTCCCCGGGCGGATTGCCGATCTTGTGGCCGGCAAAATCCTTCACCCCGTTTACGCCGTAGCTCTTCAGCCAGTAGAAGGTCTGGCCGGTGTTGGCGTAGACGCTCATCACGGCAACGGCGTCAGCCCCCTTGCTCTTCGCCACCAGCATGGTGGCGAGATCAGCGACGCCGAAGGGCGAGCCCCCGGAGCCGACCTTGGCGGCGGAGACGCCGGAGCCCTTGCCGACCTCGATGGTCAGATCGATGCCCGCCTTCTCGTACCAGCCTTGCGCCTTGGCGTAATAATACGGCGAGTGATCGGCCGTCGGTGCCCAGTTCAGGATCAGGTTGACCGCCTCGCCCGCGGTCGCCGGCACGACTGGTAATCCGAGCATCAGGGCCACAGCCAGGGCCGAGCCCGCCGCCTGCAAACGCTTCATCGCATCTCTCCTCGTTGCCCGCGACCGGCTTGTCGCTCTCCCCCTGTGAGGATACCAATGCAACAAGGCCGCCCTCAAGTTGTCAACTGTTTGGTTGGAAATGCCCGCAAAACGTTCAGGCGACACCGTGCCGCAGCGGCGCGACCCGGTCGCAACCCGCAGGAAGCTGCTCACCGCGGCGCGCGAGGAGTTCGCCCGGCACGGCTTTGCCGGTGCCCGCGTCGACGAGATCGCGGAGCGCGCCGGCGTCAACAAGCAGCTCGTCTACCATTATTTCGGCGACAAGGACGCGCTCTATCTTGCCGTGCTCGAATGGGTTTACGCCGATATCCGCGAGCAGGAGCGCCAGCTCAATCTCGAAGGCCTGCCGCCGGAAAAGGCGATCCGGAAACTGATCGAGGCCTCGTTCGATTACCTCGCGGCAAACCCCGATTTCATCGTGCTTCTGAACGACGAGAACCGCGGCGGCGCCCGCCACGTCCGTGGCTCGACGCGGCTGGAGGCGATGCATTCGCCGCTGGTGAAGAGCGTGTCCCACATCCTCCACGAGGGGGTCCGCGCCGGCATGTTCCGCAAGGGGATCGACCCGATCCAGCTCTATATCTCCATCGCGGGCCTCAGCTATTTCTATCTCTCGAACACGCCGACGCTATCGGCGATCTTCGGCAAGGACCTGTCGAGCCGGGCCGCGCGCCGCGCCCGCCGCCGGCACGTCGCCGATCTCGTGCTGCATTCGCTCCGTCCGTAATCAACCAACTGGTTGAAACTTCCCTCAAGGACGGTTAGGCTTCAGACCAGGCGGCAAGGTGGCCGGCGGCAACAGGGAGCAACCGGTGACAGGAGACGGCGCCCGCAATACGCGCAGCTTTGCGATCGTCCTGATCGTGCACCTCGCCGTGCTCGTGCTCTGGCAGGTCCTGGTCGATGCCTTCCACGTGCCGAAGTTCATCCTGCCCTCGCCGCTCGCGACAATCCAGACGCTGGGAACCGCGAGCTACGCCTGGGGCGCCAATACGCTGGTGACGGCGATCGAGATCCTCGGCGGCTTTGCGCTCGGCGCATTTGTCGGCGTGGCGCTGGCCGTCATCTTCAGCTGGGCGCCGCTGATCAGCCTCGTGCTGCTGCCGCTGTTCGTGACGCTGAACATGATCCCGAAGGTCGCGCTCGGCCCGCTCCTCATCGTCTGGTTCTCCTACGGCATCGTGCCGAACATCCTGATCGCCTTCAGCATCTGTTTCTTTCCGATCCTGCTCACCACCGCGCGGGGCTTGCGCGAGGTCGAGCCGGATCTGCTCGATCTGGTCAAATCGCTGCGCGGCTCGCGCTGGACGCTGTTCCGCAAGATCCAGCTGCCGGGATCGCTGCCTTACATCTTCTCCGGCATGAAGGTCGGCGCCATCCTCGCGGTGGCCGGCGCCATCGTCGGCGAGTTCATCGCCTCCGAGCGCGGGCTCGGCTACCTCATGATCCAGGTGCAGTCGTCGCTCGACACGCCCGCGATGGTGATGGCTGTCGTGCTGCTGACGCTGCTCGGCGTCGCGCTTTACGGCTTCGTGCTCGTCCTCGAACGCATGTTCGTGGTCGGTGACGCAACACCGACTTGAACGGCAAAGCCAAGACCAAGGACCACAACCATGCTCCTCACCCGCCAGACACTGCCGAAGACCATCCCTGATATCGCTGCGCTAGACGATCTGCTGTGCCAGCCGACGCAGGCATTGGTCGACGACCTCGCCAGGGTTGATGGCGACATCATGATCCTCGGCGTCGCCGGCAAGATGGGGCCGACGCTGGCGGGGCTCGCCAAAGCCGCAGCACCCGATCGCCGCATCATCGGCGTTGCCCGCTTCAGCGACGCCGGCGTCAAGGACTGGCTGCACGCGCGTGGCGTCGAGACCATCAATTGCGATTTGATGGACGAAGCAGCGATTCAGGCGCTGCCGAAGGCGCCCAACATCGTCTTCATGGCCGGCCGCAAATTCGGCGCGGAGGGCGACCTCTCGCTGACCTGGGCGATGAATGCGCACGTGCCGGCGCTGGTCGCACAGGCCTTCCCGTCGTCGCGGATCGTGGCGTTCTCGACCGGCTGCATCTATCCCTTCGTCCCCGTCGACGGCAAAGGCTCGCGCGAGGACATGGCGCCGAACCCGCCCGGCGAGTACGCCCAGTCCTGCGTCGGCCGCGAGCGCATGTTCGAGTATTTTTCGCGCAAGTTCGGAACGCCCGGGCGGCTGTTCCGCCTCAACTACGCGATCGACATGCGCTATGGCGTGCTCCACGACATCGCATCGAAAGTGCTCACGGGCACGCCGATCGACGTCAGCATCGGCCATGTCAATTTCATCTGGCAGGGCGATGCCTCGTCCCAGGCGCTGCGCTGCCTCGCGCATTGCACGACGCCGACCTCGCCGGTCAATGTCAGCGGCCACGAGATCTTGGCGGTGCGCGACCTCGCAGCACGATTCGGCGCCAGGTTCGGCCGCGCGCCGGTGCTGACAGGAAACGAACAGCCGACGGCGTGGCTGACGGACACGTCCAAGGCCGTCGAGCTGTTCGGCCTGCCGGTCGTCGACACCGAGCAGCTGATCGCCTGGACCGCGGATTGGGTGTCCCGCGCCATGCCGAGCCTCGGCAAGCCCACCAAATACGAGGTGCGCGATGGACGCTACTGACGATCCGGCCATCATCAAGCTCGGCGTCGACGATGCGACCGCCGGGCTCGTGCTGTCGACGGAAGCACACTGGAACCAGATCGAGGAGGACTGGCGCATCTTCCTGCACGATGGAATCGTGTTTGGCATCCGCGACGGCAGACGGCTGGTGGCAACCGCGGCCCTGCTGCCCTACTCCGGCAAAAACGCCTGGATCAGCATGGTGCTGGTATCAGGCACCCATCGCCGCCGCGGCATTGCAACGCGCCTCGTCGATGCCTGCCTGGAAACCGCTCGCAGGAACGGCCTGACGAGCTGGCTCGACGCAACACCCGACGGTGCTGCCGTCTACGGACCGCTCGGGTTCACGCCGACGCTGCAATTGCGCCGTCTCAAGCTGGTGAAATCCGCGTTCGCGTCCGCGCAGCCACCTTCATCTGCGACGCTCGACGCGCTCTGCGCGCGTGACCGGCGGGCTACGGGCCTCGATCGAACCGCCCTGCTCTCCAACTTCGCTCAGCGTCCCGGCTCACGCATTGTCGCCGCGAACGGCGCCATCGCGCTGGTTCGCGACGGACGCACCGCGCGCCATATCGGCCCGCTGTTTGCCGACGACGCCGCAGCCGCGCTGGCCCTGGTCGATGCCATCACGCGATCGGAGACCGGGCCGCTGCTGCTCGATGCCGTCGCGTCGCAAGCCGCGTTCCCTGAAGGATTGACCGCATCGGGCTGGAGCATCGAACGGCCGTTCCAGCGCATGCGGTTCGGCCCCGCCACTGCCGCGGGTGAGGACATGCCGTTCGCCGTCGCCGGCCCTGAATTCGGATAGGACATCATGCACCACAGCCAGATCAATAGCGATATCCGCAAGCTGATCGCCGACGGCACCGTGCTGCCGGCGCATCCCCTCGCGCTTACCGCCGAACGCGAGCTCGACAAGAAGCACCAGCGCGCGCTGGCGCGCTATTACATCGACGCCGGCTCCGGCGGCCTTGCCGTCGGCGTCCACACCACGCAGTTTGCGATCCGCGATGTCGGCCTCTATCGGCCCGTGCTCGAGCTCGCTGCCGAGACGGCGGCGAACTGGACCAAGCGTCCGCTGGCGCTGGTCGCGGGCCTCGCCGGTCCGACCAGGCAGGCCACCACTGAAGCTCGCACCGCGCGCGACATCGGCTACCACGCAGGGCTCCTCAGTCTCGCTGCGATGAAGAGCGCGTCCGAAGACGAGATCATCGCGCATTGCACAGCGGTCGCAGCCGAAATTCCGCTGGTAGGCTTCTATCTTCAGCCGGCAGTCGGCGGCGTGGTCCTGTCGAGCCGGTTCTGGCAGCGCTTTGCCTCGATCGACAATGTCATCGCGATCAAGATCGCGCCGTTCAACCGCTACAGGACCCTTGATGTTCTGCGCGGCGTCGCGGCGGCCGGCGCGCTCGACCGCGTCGCGATCTATACCGGCAATGACGACCACATCCTGCTCGATTTGATGCTGCCGTTCGATCTGCGCGACAACGGCGTCACCACGCGGACCTACTTCAAGGGCGGTCTGCTCGGCCACTGGTCGGTGTGGACGGCGAGCGCGATCAAGCAATTCGAGCGCTGCAAGGCGGCACGGCACAAGGACAGCGTCCCGGCCGATTTGCTCGCGCTCGATGCCCGCGTCACCGATTGCAACAGCGCCTTCTTCGACGTCGCCAACGATTTTCACGGTTGCATCGCCGGCTGCCATGAGGTGCTGCGACGGCAGGGCCTGATGCAGGGCCTATGGTGCCTCGATCCGAACGAGGGCCTGAGCCCCGGCCAGAAGGACGAGATCGACCGCGTCACTCGCGAGCATTCAGATCTCAGCGACGATGCCTTCGTGGCCGCAAACTTGAACAAATGGCTGGCATGAGCTCAAACCCCTTTATCAGCCTGCACGGCGTCCGCAAGGTCTATCGTAGCGGCGGAGCCGAATTCCTCGCGGTGTCCGACGTCACCATGGACGTGCAGGAGGGTGAGCTGGTCTCGCTGGTCGGGCCATCCGGCTGCGGCAAGACCACGGTGATGAAGATCTTGGCCGGCCTGCACGACGCCGACGGCGGCACGGTGAAGATCGGCAATGCCAAAAGCCCGTTCGATCCGACCCGCGACATCGGCATGGTGTTCCAGCAGGCGCTGCTGCTGAAATGGCGGACCATCCTGGACAACGTGCTGCTGCCGGCGGAGATCGTCGGTCTTCCCATGAAGGCCGCGCGCGAGCGGGCACGCGATCTGCTCAATCTGGTGGGACTTGCCGGCTATGAGCAGAAATATCCGCGAGAGCTGTCAGGCGGCATGCAGCAGCGCACCGCCATCGCGCGCGCCTTCATTCACGACCCGAAACTGATCCTGATGGACGAGCCGTTCGGCGCGCTCGACGCCTTGACGCGCGAGCAGATGAATTTGGAGATGCTGCGGATCTGGCGCGAGAGCGGCAAGACCATCATCTTCATCACGCACTCGATCCAGGAGGCCGTATTCCTGTCCTCGCACTGCGCCGTGCTGACCGCCGGCCCGGCGAAGATGGCCGATTATTTCCCGATCGACCTGCCCTTCCCGCGGGCTCTGCCGCTGAAGACGACGGACCTGTTCGGCGCCTATGCACGGCGCATTTACGAGAAGCTGGGTTTGGGCACGGCTTAATTCACCGCACGACAGATGCTGTAGGGTGGGCAAAGCGAAGCGTGCCCACCATGGCGAGTCGAGCAAGCAGTGGTGGGCACGGCGCAAGTGCGCCTTTGCCCACCCGCGGGCGTTTGCGCGATCAGGTCTTGTTGCGCATCTTGCCGAGCAGATAATTGTCGTAGAAATTCTCCGCGATCTGCGTGTAGAACAGCAGCTCCTTCATGTAGGCGTCGTGGCTTTCCTTGGTGCGCTTGAAGAGGTCGCTCTTGGTGGCGAGCTCGTTCAGATGCTCCTGGGTCGCAGCGTAGCAGGCCTCCAGCACCGGCTGCGGAAACGCCTTCAGCTCCGCGCCATTGGCGATCAGCCGCTTCAGCGCCGCCGGATTCACGCTGTCGTATTTCTCGAGCATCCAGGCGCCCGCGGCCGACGCGGCCTGGTTGACGATCGCCTGGTACTGCTTGGGCAGCGACGCCCACTTCTCGTCGTTGACGATCATGTGCAGCATGGCGCCGCCTTCCCACCAGCCCGGGAAGTAATAGTATTTTGCGACCTTCTGGAAGCCGAGCTTTTCGTCGTCATAGGGGCCGACGAATTCGACCGCGTCGATCGTGCCCTTCTCCAGCGCCGGATAGATGTCGCCGCCCGCGATCTGTTGCGGGACCACGCCGAGCCGCGCCAGCACATGACCGCCCATGCCGGCGATGCGGAATTTCAGGCCCTTGAGATCGTCGACGGTCTTGATCTCCTTGCGGAACCAGCCGCCCATCTGGGTGCCGGAATTGCCGCAGAGGATGGCATGCGCCTTGAACGGCTTCAGCGCCTCGTTGGTGAGGTCGGCGCCGCCGCCGAAATGCCACCAGGACTCCTGATGACGATGGTTCATGCCGAACGGCGCGCCGGTCGCATAGGCCAGCGCCGGCTCCTTGCCGATGTAGAAATAGAGCGGGGTCTGCGCCATGTCGACGGAGGCTGTGCTGACCGCATCGAGCGCCTGCAGGCCGGGGACGAGCTCGCCGGCCGCAAAGGTCTGGATCTGGAATTTGTTGTCGGTGGCCTCGGCAACATATTTCGCAAACGTCTGCGCGGTGCCGTAGATGGTGTCCAGCGACTTCGGGAAGCTCGACGTCAGGCGCCATTTGATCTCGGGCGCGCCTTGCGCGATCGCGGGTGCGGCAACCAGCGTCGTCGCGCCGGCGACCGCGCCGCCCTTGAGAAATGCACGGCGTTTCATGATGGGTCTCTCCCTGAACTACGTTTCAATGTATCGGCTTGAGCGCGATCTTCGCGAGCTATTGCCGTTCCTATAGCGGAATTCAAGTCGTGAGCGGTAGCCCGGATGGAGCGCAGCGCAATCCGGGAATCTCCCCAAATATCTGCCGTGTCGCTCTCAGAGCAGCTTGGCGCTGACGAACAGCGCGCGCACGGCGTTGGTCGCCTGCACGACGAGCATGGCGTTCTCGGCGGCGCCTTCGAGCGCCGCGACCGCGTCTTCGTGCAGCGAGCGGAATTCCATCCACTCGACCGATTTGAAATTGGTGAGGAATTGATAGGCCTGGCCGACGGTCGCGATCGCCAGCGTGTCGCCGTTCAGCTTGATCTTGAACGTCGTGCGCAGCGGGGTCTCGGAACTTTGCGGATCACTCATGGGCTGCTTCTGGACGATGACGGCTTAACGAAGGGAAAACGGCAGCCCCGCCGCGGCAGGCAAATATCAGGAGCAGATATCAGGACTCAGTGCTCGCGCGCTGCGAGGCGGTCGCCGATGGGGTCAACTTGGGCACCACGACCAGACGGTTGAACTCACCGTTGTCGTAGGCCTTCATGAACCGATCATAGTCCTTGATCGACACGCAACCGTTGGAGTCGCCACGGGGCCCGAGCATGTAATTGTGGGTGAGCAGGCCGACGCGGCCGAGCGCGCTGGTGCCTTCGGTAGGCGTCAAGCGCAGTGCGCGGACGCCGTGAAACAGTTTTTCGCGCGGCTTGAGGTCGTAGGTCGCGGGCGGGGTCGCGCCAACCATCCGCTGGTCGACGTGCTCCGGATCGTCCATCAGCGCGCCCATGCCGGAATGCGCTTCGAGCGCGAGGCCGCTCGGCAGGTAGAGCGCCTTGGCCGAGATGTCGTAGACCGCGGTGCGCGAATCGTAACCGAGCGCGGCGAGGTCCGGCGCCTTGCCGAACAGGCCACTGTCGGGCGTCAGCGAGGCCAGCCTGATCTTGTCGGTGAATTTTTCGAAGAAGTTGCGGTTGTCGACCCTTGGGTTGGTCTCCGCGTAAGCCTGGCTCGAGGCGATCTGGGCCGAGATGTCGGCCTGGGGCGGGCGCGAGCGCGGCATCGGGATGGCGTCAGCACGCTGCGATTGTCTCGTCTCCTCCGACATATGCCGGTCGTCGTCGGTCAGGGTCGAGCGCCAGTCGTCGCCTTGGAGCTTCTGGGCAAGCATCGCTTTGGCGTCGCGCAATTTGAGCTGGACTGCACTCACCGCGGAGCGCTCCAGCGTCCGCAAGCCGAGCTCGCGGGCGGGCGGACTGCTGGAAGCAGAAGCGAAACGATCATCGAATGAAGGCGCATTGGACGGCGGCAGCGCGGCGGTGACCAGCGAGGCCGAACCGCCGATATCCGCGACCCAGGCGGCGGCGCCCAGTGCCAGCGCGACAGCGGCCAGAGACAGCAATATCGTCTCGGCTCGCCCAATACGGCGGCGCGACAATAGCCTCTCGGCTTGTGCCCGGTCGGAAACCATCAGCTCCCCAAAATCGATCCCCGGGGGGACCCACCCCCACCCGGAGATTCTATACCAGCTACCACATTGGGAGCCAAAAGTTAGGCATAATCGCGGCCGGCAAGGCTCCGGCAAGCCATTCCAGGTATCCTAAGGTATCCAATGACCGATCCTTTCGACCTCAAACGCTTTGTCCGGGCCCAAGACCCGGTCTACCGCGACATCCAGGGGGAGCTGACCCGGGGCCAAAAGCAGAGCCACTGGATGTGGTTCGTCTTTCCCCAGGTCGCCGGCCTCGGCTTCAGCGCCATGTCGCAGCGCTACGCCATCGCCTCCCGCGCCGAGGCCAAGGCCTATCTCGCCCACCCCATCCTCGGTCCGCGCCTGATCGAATGCACCCGCCTCGTGCTTGCCATCGAGGGTCGAACCATCAACGCCATCCTCGGCGCGCCCGATGACGCCAAATTCCGGTCGTCGATGACGCTGTTCGACGCGGTGTCCAATGAGCCCGTTTTCGACGAGGCGCTCGCCAAATATTTTTCCGGCGAGCGCGACGGCGCTACGCTGGAGATCCTGTCGAAGCTGGATCGGCCGACATAGCGCGTCGGATCAGCGCCCCTGAAAGACGGCCGCGCGACGCTCGATGAAGGACTGAATGCCCTCCTTCGCGTCGGCGCTTGCAAGCACGCGATCGCGGATTATCGGGATATAGGCGATCGCCGCCGCCTCGCCGCCTTCGATATATTTGGCCGCGGCTTCCTTGGTGACCTGGATGCCGAGCGGGGCATTGCGCGCGATGATGGCGGCGAGCGCCATCGCCCGCTCGACCTGCTCTCCCGCCGGCACGACCTCCTGGACGAGACCGATTGTGTGGGCGCGCTCGGCTGAAAACTCGTCGCAGAGGAACAAATGATACATCGCGTCACCCCAGCCGGCGCGCGACAAAAAGCGGAAATGCGCGCCCCCGAGCGGCGCAATGCCGCGCTTGGACTCCATCTGGCAGAAGCGCGCATCCTCGGCGGCGACCACGATGTCGCCGGCGAGCATCAGCTCGATGCCGATCGTGAACACGATGCCCTGCACGGCGGTGATAACAGGCTTGCGGCAGCGCTTGGCAAGGCCGAGCGGATCGACATTGCCTTCCCTGATATTGCGCTTCTCCGCAGTCGGGCCGAAGAATTTCGGCATGTCCAGACCGGCGGTGAAATCCCCGCCCTCGGCGCAAACCACGCCGACGCGATAGGCATCGTTGTCGTGCAGCTCAGTCAGCGCATCGGACAATTGCTCCATCATCGCCGGCGTGAACGCGTTCTTCTTCGCGGCGTTGTCGATGATGATCTTGAAGACATGGCCGTGCACCTCGGTGCGGATCTGACCTTCGCTCATTTCGCTTCTCTCCGGATAGTCGGTGGGCAAATCAGGCCGGCGGCTGAATTGCCGCGCGGATAGCCTCGATCCGCTGCGGCGTGAACACACCGGAATCCAGGAGTTGGAGGATCGAGAGCACGCCGCCGCGCGATCCCCAGCTTCCCTCCTCGATGATCTCGAAATTGACCCACCAGGTTGGCGCAGGCGCCTGCATGCCGCAGGCCTCCGCAAGCCGCGCCAGCACATTGCGGATCACCTCCGCTCGCACCTCGGCAGGCCAGGCTGCGTTCATCACCGCGATATTGACGGTCATCACGTCGCGCGGCGTTTCCTGGTCCGACAGGAGCCGGCCGCCAATCGCCATGCAGTCGGCTGGCAGGTCATGGAAATGCACCTGAAAGCCCATTCGCGCCGCCGGCGCATGCTGGCCGATCTCGGGCGCGAGCACGGCGTCGGTCAGGCTTTCGGCGAGGCAGCGGCGCTGCGCCAGACCGAGCCGGCCGGCAGGTGCGGTCACGGTGATGATGGTCAACCTATTCCTTTCTGCGACTATGACGCACGTCATATCGCAGTGCCGCTTGCCTATGTCAATCGTCATAGTTTAGATAAAGCACAGCCAATTGCGGAAGTTCCGATGACCACCACGCGCGACAAGATGATCGCCGGCGCCGCCGACCTGATGAGCCGGCGCGGCGTCAACGCCACCAGCATGCGCGACGTCGTCCGCCATGCGGCGACGCCACGCGGCTCGATCAGTCACCACTTCCCCGGCGGCAAGCAGCAGATGATCGCCGAGGCCGTAACCTTTGCCGGCAAGCAGGTGTCCATTCCCCTGGAGAGGGCCATGAACGAACGCGGCGTGATCGGTGGCTTGCGAGCTTTCGTCGCATCGTGGCGCCGCCAGCTGGAAGCGACCGGCTTCGAGGCCGGCTGCCCCGTGCTCGCGGTCGCCGTCGACCGCTATGTCGGAGAAGCCTCCGACAGGGACGACGAGACGGCGCAGCAGCACCTGCTCGATCTTGCCGACGGCGTGTTCGCCGATTGGCGACAGATCATGCGCTCAGCCCTCCTGCGCGAGGGAGTGGCCGCCGAACGCGCGGAGCGGCTTGCAACGCTGGTCGTCGCCTCGATCGAAGGCACGGTCGCAATGTGCCGTGCAAATCGCAGCGCCGACGCGCTCGATCAGGTGCAAGAGGAGCTGGAGACGGTCCTGTCCTCCGCCCTCGCCCGCACACCAGGATAGAATGGAGACGCACCGATGAATCTCTCCCGACAACGCGAACTCGCCCGCCATCTCGCCGATTTGCGCCGCGAGGGCCGGCAGCAAAGCGGCCTCGAGCAGCGGCTGGTGCCGCCGGATGCCGACACGGCGTACCGCATCGCGCAGATGGTGGAAGAAGAATTGGGCTGGGACGTCGTCGGCTGGAAGATCGCCGGCATGAAGCCCGGGCTCCAGCGCCAGCTTGGCATTTCCACGCCGATCTATGGGCGGGTGTTCGCGCCACTGATCAAGACCTCGCCCGCGAGCGTGGAACACGTCAAACAATGTAGTCCGATTCCGGAGGTCGAGTACCAGGCCCGGCTCGGCGCCGACCTGCCGCCGCGCGCGAAGCCCTATACGGTGGAAGAGGTCGGCGATGCGGTCGCTTCGCTGCATCCCGGCATCGAGCTCGCCGAATGCCGCTTCGTCCACGACGCGGCGTTTCCCCCGATGCCCGCAATCATGGCCGACGGCTCCGGATCGGGAACGATCGTGCTTGGAGAGCCCATCGCGGACTGGCGCAAACGCGACATTGCCAATCAGGAGGTCGTCCTGAACTGCAACGACGCCGAGAGGCGCCGCGGCAGCGCTGCAGAGGCGATCGATCATCCGCTGGTGCCGCTCGCCTGGCTCGCCAATGAGCTGTCACGAACCGGCATCGGCCTCAAGGCCGGCCAGACCATCTCCACCGGAACGCTGACGGGCATGCTGCGGCCGAAGCGGGGCGAGACTTACGTCGCCGATTTCGGTCCGCTCGGAACCGTAAGCGCGACCTACGCCTAGACGGACAGACTCAGCGCGCGGCTGCCGCGGCCACCAGCGTAAACCCGGGATTAAGATCGCCTGCCTATGGTCCGTGCAATAATTTCCCGCGCCAGTTGCCGGACAGAATCATGAAAATCGGTACGCTCCTGACCACCGCCATCGTCTCGCTCTCGACAGTGGGCGGCGGCCTCGCCGTCTACGTCGCCGTGACGAAATACCAGACCATGGAGCGGATCACCGAGGCCCAGGGGCGGCTGGCGATCGTTCGCGCCGTCAGCGACATCCCACGCTACCTCAATCCCGAGCGCGGCTTTTCTACCAACATCCTCTATGGCCCTCCCGCCGTCGACCCGGCGCTGCTTGCCGAGCAGGACAAGCTGCGCAAGCAGACCGATGCCGCCCGCGACAGGATGAACGCGCTGCGCAAGGACCTGCCCGGCCCGTTCGACGACGGCAACACCACCGGCGGCAACATCGACGCCGTCAATTCGAAGTTCACCGCGCTGCGCGAGGCCATCGACAAGGCGATGTCGGGCCCGCCGGAGGCGCGCAAGGACGCGGCCAAGAAGATCGTCGCCGACAACGCCGTGCTCAACGCCGGCGTGACCGCGCTGCTCAACGAGCAGGTCCGCCGCATGGCGATCCTCAACGGCGATGCCTACCGGCAGGCCAGCTACGCCAACATCGCCATGACATTGCGCGACGTGGGCGGCTTCAACTCCAGCCTGCACAAGAATCTCGTCGGGGGCAAAAAGCCGGCGACCGATACCGAGAAGGCCGAGATCAGCCGCTCGCAGGGCCGCAACGACCAGATCGTGATGTCGCTGCTGGAGTTGCGCGGCAATCCCGCAACGCCGGCGAACGTTGCCGCCGCACTGGAGAAATTCAACGCGATCTATATCGACGAGTTCGGCCGCGAGCTCAAGCTGGTGAAGGAGGGTGCGGTCAGCGGCAAGTACGAACACGACATGGACACCTATTACACCGCCACGCAGCGCGGCCTCAGCACCATCATCGACGTCCGCGATGCCTTCTACGACAACGCGGAGCAGATTCTCGCCGGTGCATCCACGGCCGCCCATACCAGCTTCACCATCGCACTCGCGGGCCTCCTCGCCGTGCTGATCGCCAGCGCCGGCCTCATCGTCACGGTCCGCCGCCGCGTCTGCGCCCCGATCGTCAACCTGACGACCCGGATGTCGCGGCTTGCCGATGGCGAGGTTGCGGAAGAGATTCCCGGCGCCGAGCGTTCCGATGAAATCGGTGCCATGGCCGCGGCCGTCCGGGTGTTCAAGGACAACATGATCCGGGCCGACAGCCTTGCGGCGGAGAAGCAGGCCGAGAACGACGGCAAGATGCGCCGCGCACAGGCGCTCGACGGGATCACCCGCGCGTTCGAAGCCAAGGTCACCGAGCTCGTCGGCGGACTGTCCCGCGCGTCATCCACCATGGAAAGCACGGCGCAGTCGATGACCTCGACGGCGGCCCAGACCAACAGCCAGGCCGCGGTCGTTGCCGCCGCCTCACAGCAGACATCGAGCAACGTCCAGACCGTCGCGAGCGCCACCGAAGAGCTGACCTCTTCGATCTCGGAGATCGGCCGTCAAGTGGCCCAGTCTACCGAGATCGCGGCCCGCGCCGTCGACAACGCCCGCCGCACCGGCGACACCGCCCGAGCGCTGGCCGAGGGCGCACAGAAGATCGGCGACGTCGTCACGCTGATCCAGAGCATCGCTGAGCAGACCAATTTGCTGGCGCTCAACGCGACCATCGAGGCCGCCCGCGCCGGCGACGCCGGCCGCGGTTTTGCGGTGGTTGCTGCCGAAGTGAAATCGCTGGCCGGCCAAACCGCCAAGGCCACCACCGAAATCTCCGAGCAGATTTCGGCGATCCAGGCCGCGAGCGACGAGACCGTGACCGCGATCCGCAACGTTGCCGACGTCATCGGCGAGATCGACCAGATCGGCACCGCCATTGCGGCCGCGATCGAGGAACAGGGCTCGGCGACCAAGGAGATCGCCCGCAGCGTCCAGGAGGCCGCGCGCGGCACCCAGGAGGTCAACACCAACATCTCAGGCGTGCAGCGCGCCGCCGACCATACCGGCACGGCCGCAAGAGAGGTGCTGGGCGCCGCCGAGCAGCTCTCGACTCAGTCACGCGATCTCGCCGGACAGTTCGACCGTTTCCTCGGTGAGGTCAGGGCCGCGTAAGCGCGGCAAACGCGCAGCTTCGTAGTCCGGGACCGTCAGTAAGGCGGTGCCTTGCGCGCCCGCTGCGCCTTGGCGGCCTCGATCCACCAGGCGAGATCGTCGGCGAAGCGCGGGAATGAACGTTCGAGCGCTTTGCCGCCCTCGCCGATCGGTTCGCCAGCTTCCGACAGCGTCTGTGCGATCGGGCCGACGCCGATGGTGCTCGACACCACCACCATGCCCATCTCCGACAACGTGCCATGCCAGGCGGTCGAGGCACGCGCGCCGGACAGGCGGCCGGCCGAATAGCTCACGATCGCGGCCGGACGCCAGAACCACTCCTCGAGGAAGTGGTCGGTGAGATTTTTCAGGCCCGGCTGGATGCCCCAATTGTATTCGCCAGTGACGAAGACGAAACCGTCCGCGCCGCGGATCTCTCCGGCCAGCTTCTCCAGCGCCTCGGGTGCGGAGCCCTTGGGATATTCCTTGTACATGCGATCGAGCATCGGCAGGCCGATCGCCTTGGCATCGATGAACACGGCGTCGTCGCCGCGGGCGCGCAGGCGATCGATGACGAAATTCGCAAGGCGGATGCCCATGCGGTCGGAACGGTAGGAACCGTAGAGGACGAGGATGCGATTGCTCATGGGCGGTAGTATAGCACGTATCAGCAAGCCGGCCTCAACGTTTTGACGCGCTAGGTTCGCCGTCCGTGCTCGAGCGTTTGCGACGGTGTCTCGCCGAACTGATCGCGATAGCTTCTGGAGAAGTCGCCGAAATGCCAGAACCCGAACGCCAGCGCGACGGCCTTGACGCTGTCGGCACCGGCGAGCAGCCGCTGGCGCACCAGCCACAGCCGCCGCAGGCGTAGATAGCGGTGCAGGCTCATGCCGCGATAGCGGCGGACGACGTCGTGCATGGTGCGAACCGGCAGGCCGAGCTTGCGCGCGATCTCGGCGCTGTAGATGGGCTGCGAGAGGTCGTCGGAAAGCAGCGCGCGGATGTCCTGAAAGACCTTGAAGTTCCGCTCGTCATTGGGATGCAGGGTCCATCGCGCGGGACCCATATTTTGGAAAATTACGTCCACGGCGCCGAGCAGGGTCTCCTTCATGGCGGCCGCCTTCAGCGGCACGTCGGGCGCGTCGACCGGCTCCGACGCGGCTGCCAACACCTCCCGAACCACAACGCGGAGCCGGTTCAAGCCCGCGGCGGTCGTTTCGAAGATCTTGAAGCAGAGGGCTGCTTGTGGCCAGCCGCGATCCGTCACCTCCGGCCTGAACACCACCGAGGCGATTTCCCGCTGAACCTCCTCGACGGTGGTGTAGGCCGCGCCGCCGCTGCCGATGACGATGACGGGTCGTGTGCGCCGCGTGCCGTTGAATCGAACGGGCACGTCCAAGTCGTCCATCGTGAATCCGATCGCGGTGCAATTCTCGACGAGTTGTGCGTCGACGACCCGCGGAAATGCCCGCGTCAAATTCACGTCGCAGCCGGGCAGCGACAGAATAATCTGCTCGGCCGAAATCCTTCGTACGAATGGCGTGAACTCGAAGTTCAGGCCCCGTATGGCATTTCGAAATTCATCGACGTCGGTGAAGCGAAATACCTTTGGCGCCAGCGTCGGCGCATCATCAGTTCTGTTCATGGCAATGTGAAACTTCGCGTCGCAACAAACGCGCGTCCGGCGACAATGCCGACCCAACTTCCCGTTCCGGTGTCCCCTCAGTCTGAAAGAATCACTTCGAACTATGCCGACCAGTTGGCGAGCGTCGAAGTCCAAGTACAACCCGGCGCATCAAATCTCGCCAATTTTCGATAGCGTTTCCTGCCGTGTCAGCGGTGCACCAATACCCAAACGATCGAAAGCAACATTTCATATTAACCTCTGTCGAGCGGAATGAGCGCTGTTCGATAGTCAAAATCAATTTTGAGTCAGGCCCCTGCCATGATGGCAAATTCGCCTGCTGATATTCTCGCTGAATTCGAAGAGACGGTCGCAACGTGCCCGGCGGAGCGTTGCGACCGCATTCTCTCCGGCATGGTGCAGCTGCTCATTGGCAGCCACGACCAGTGCCGGGAATTGCTCGTCAACGTGGTCGACGGTGTTCTGCTGCGCTTGACGGAACGGGTCGATGCCATCGCGCTGGTTCAGCTCAGCACGGCGCTCGCCGAGCTTGACGTGGCGCCTCCCGAAACATTGTGGCGTCTGGCCTCACACGACGATCCCGACGTGGCGTGTCCGGTCCTGCTCAAATCGCAGGCACTCTCCGCGGCGGACCTCGAGGCTGTCATTGACTCCCGTGGCGAGCGACATCGACGCGCGATCACAGCCCGCAGCGAGATCGCGCCGACCGTGACCGAGGCGCTGATCAAGCACGGCGGCGCGATCTGCCTTGCCCTGATCAAGAACCCGGGAACGAAATTCTCCGACGCAGCCTATGCAGCGCTGATTGCCAAGGCTGACCAGGACGGCGAGATCGCGAAGGCGCTGGTGCTCCGGCCCGGCACGCCCGACCTAGTCGTACGCAAGCTGCTCTCCGCCCCACCAGCCCGGAAGGCACCGGCCACACCCAACCCGCCCGCCGCGGCGCCGGTGCCGGAAGCGGAGCCGGCTCCGCCAAAGCGGCCTTGCAGGGCCGACTACGCAAGCGCGAGGCCGGAGATCGTCGTCCTCAACCGCATCGGCAAGCTCAACGATTCCACGGTGAACCGTTTTGCGATCCGCGGCGAAACGGCTAATTTGTTCACGGCGCTGTCGGTGCTTTCAGGGGCGCCGCTCGAGATCATCGAGCGTGTCGTGAGCGACGACGATTGCGAAGGGCTGGTCATGGCGTGCCGGGCTTCGCGGCTGAACTGGCAGACCACCCTTACCATCCTGAGCAACCGCGGCGGGAAAAGGCTCTCTTTTGCCGAGCGCGAGCGCGCGCAACGCATCTTCGAGACGCTGCTTCTGTCCACCAGCCAATGGGCAGTGCGATGGGGAGAAATAGCAGCAAGCGCCAACACGCGCGATCCGGTAGATCGCGGCTCGAAGATGGTGGTTAACCGATGAAGTTCGACGGTCGCAAAGCGCAGCGCGTAAAAATGGATCACAAGCAGCCGGTCAATCTGATGGGCTCGGACGGCACGTGGCGGCGCAGTTGCGTTCTGCTCGACATATCGCAAAGCGGTGCGAAGATCGAAGTTGAGGGCACGCTCGACGTGCTGCGGGCAAAGGAATTCTTCCTGCTGCTATCGTCGACGGGGCTCGCTTACCGGCGCTGCGAATTGGTCTGGATCGACGGCACCACCGCCGGCGTGCACTTCGTCACCGCAGACGCAAAGAGGAAACCGGCAGCCGCCGCGCAGACTGCCGCTCAGAGCAAATAGCCCCAAGGATTCATCAGCCCCGATTAACTCCAGCATGATTCAGGTCAACCGTGCAGAACGCGCGAATTATATCCCGCCCCGTCAAAGGCGACGGCGGCATCCGAGAGAAGGAAGCGGCACGCCGGTTCGTGCATGTGCTGGCTGATTCCTCGGACAAATTGTCGAGCGTCTGTTCGATTCTCGAGCAGCAGTTTGCCGTCGCAGGCGAACGGCTCGACGCGGAAGCCAAGCTGTCCGAGGTGCCGTTCGCGATCGTGATCCGTGCGGAATTGCGTGAGGTCCGCACCATTGCGGCCATCAAGAAACGAGCCGTAAAGCTCGCGAAGGCAACGAAACGCATCTTCCTGGTCGAGCACTCCTCTCATATGAGTATCTCGCAAGCCTACGCGCTCGGGGCCACGCTCGTCCTTCCCGGGACGATCGACAAGATCAAGCTGCTGGCAGCGCTGGCTCATCCCGCCGAAGAGGCGTCTGGTTCCTCAGGTCACGCGCCGCAGCCGGACAACGCGGTCGAGACCGCGGCGATCGCCATCGCGTCGATGTTCACGGCCGTCACGCTCGGCGAGCCTGTCGACGTCGACGGCACGAAGGAAGCCGGCCGCCAGATCGCCGATCGCATCACCCAGCATGGCTTGTCGGAGTGGCTCACCACGGTGCGGCGCCATCACGAGGGGACCTATCAGCATTGCCTCCTCGTCACCGGCGTCGCCATCGACTTCGGCCTGAGCCTTGGCGTCGGCAGGCCAGATCTGGAGCGGCTATACACGGCGGCCATGTTCCACGACATCGGCAAGGCCCGGATTCCGCTTGCCATCCTCGACAAGCCCGGCCGTCTCGATCCGGAGGAACGTGCCATAATCGAGACGCACCCGGTGGCGGGCTACGATTTTCTGAAAGACCACGACAATATCTCGCCAGAGATCCTTGATGCCGTGCGGCATCATCACGAATTTCTCGACGGCAGCGGCTACCCGGATGCGCTTTGCGCCGGGAACATCGGTGATGTCGTGCGCATCCTGACGATCGCGGACATCTTCGCTGCCCTGATCGAGCACCGGCACTACAAGCCGACGATGCCGCGGGCAGAGGCTTATAACATTCTCTGCGGAATGAGTGGAAAGCTGGAAAAGGCACTGCTGACCGCGTTCAGAGAGGTCGCGCTCACGAGATGAGCGCAGCAACCCGTCTCGACCCCGGTCTAGTGCGCGGCGCGATGTCTGGTGCGGCGCGGAACGGTCCGGCACGCGAGCCCTTCGGCCAGCAGCTTCATGTCCTCGTGCCGGCCGCTGCGGATCAGCCGGCCGAACTCTTCGGGTGTGAAAGGAAGACTTGGATCATCATCGATCGGACGCCGCACTCGCGGGCCGAAGAACCGTCGAACCAGGCTAGCGAGCCGCCGCATGTCAATTCCCTCGCGCCAGCATCAAACCTTTCAGTCCGTACATTGTTCCTCCTGCACGATCGAGATTGCAAGAGGCCGCCAAGCGGTCCGCACCAAAAAAATTCGGCGAGAGAATAATCTCCTCTGCCTGCGCTACTCGGCGAATCCGACGTAGCGCACGAAATCGTCGTTGCCCTCGCGATCGGAGCGAACGGCGTTCGCGGCAAAGTTGTCGTCGGGATAGCCCATCGCGACGCAGGTCATGATCACCTCGTCCTCCGGAATGTTCGCGACCTCGCGCACGATGTCGGAGCGCATGATGCCCTGCCCGTTGATCACCGAACCGAGCCCGCGGTCCCAGGCCGCGAGCACGATGCCGTAGCAGAGCGCGCCCAGGTCGAAATGGCAGACCGCGCCGGGATCGAGCACGCGGTCATAGGTCAAGACCAGCGACACCGGCGCGTCGAACTGGCGGAAGCCGCGCAGCACCCAGTCCTGGCGCATCGGCTTGTCGTCGCGCGCGATTCCCATCGCGCCGAGCAATTTCTTGGCGACGTCGACTTGCCGCGTCCGGTGCACGCCCTGGTATTCGCCGTGGCTGACGATGTCGCGCTTGACCTTGGCGCCGGCAACCATCTCCTCCATGTTGCGTCGGCGCAGCTGTTCCAGCGGACTGCCTGTGAGCACGTGGACATGCCAGGGCTGGGTGTTCATCGACGACGGCGCACGTTTGGCGGTGTCGATGATCGCCTCGATCACCGCGCGCGGCACCGGCTCGTTCCTGAAGCCGCGCACGCTGCGGCGCGACTGGACCAGCGTTTCGAATTCCACCTCAAGACCTCCCTGCCCGTTCATTCCCCGGCATTGCCACATGCGAGCGGTTGCCGACGCGGCGCGCCATATCTATGCTAACCCGCAAGCAAGACCAAGAACCCTGTGAGGATCCCATGAAAGCCAACATGGCCGCACCGCTCGATCCCGTCATCGCCCAGATCATTCCGCTGCTGCCGATGCGCGATGCCACGACGATGACGCCACAGAGCGCCCGCGATTCCTTGCGCGCACTGGCTGCCTCGCGCGCGGCCATACCGCCGCCACCCGTCGACATTATCGCGGATATCAAGGTGAAAGGCGGCGCCGGACCGCTCGATGCACGTGTCTACCGGGTCGGCACCACGCCCGCACCGACCGTTGTGTTCTTCCATGGTGGCGGCTGGGTCGCGGGCGACCTCGAGACCCACGACCGGCAGGCCCGCAACCTTGCGATCGAGACCGGCGCCGTCGTCGTCTCCGTCGACTATCGCCGCCCGCCCGAAACGCGCTTTCCCGGCGCGTTCGAGGACGCCTTTGCCGCGGTCAGCGACGTGTTTGGCCGCGTCGCGGAATTTGGCGGCGATGCAAAACGCCTCGGTGTTGCCGGCGACAGCGCCGGCGGCAATCTCGCCGCCACCACCGCGATCGCCTGCCGCGACGCCGGCATCAAGCTCGCCGCGCAACTCCTGGTCTACCCCGTGACCGACGTCCTCGGGAGTTATGCGGACGCGCGCGAGAACGCACGCTTCCCCTCGCGCGCCGAGAATGCCGAGGGCTACTTTCTTTCACGCGCCGTGATGGAGTGGTTTTGCGGCCATTATCTCGCCGATCCCTCGCACGCGACCGACTGGCGCGTTTCACCGCTGCGCGCGAATTCGCTTGCCGGCGTCGCGCCCGCGATCGTCACCACCGCCTGGTTCGATCCCCTGCGCGACGAGGGCACAGCCTATGCGCACGCGCTGGAAGCCGCCGGTGTGCCGGTAAAGCACCATGAAGGCCCCGGCCTGATCCACGGCTATTTCGGCCTCGGCGATGCCTCCGAGGTGGCGCGCGCGGAAGCGCAGCGCGCACGCGCGGACTTCAAGGCGCTTCTCGCGCGCGGCGCCTGAGGGCGATATCGGGAGCGGCAGGATCGGCCGCCACGCCGGCCGGCGTTCAGGCCTTGGCAGCGGGCACCTCGAAGAAGCCCGTCGCCTGAACGAGCCGGCCGTCGCCGCCGAAGCGGCCGAAACTCTCACCCGTGACGAACACGCGACCGGCGCCATCATACATAGTCCAGCGAAAAAGCCCCTGCTCGTGGTGTTCGAGGAAGCTGTCATTCCTGAAATGCGCGCCAGGAAACTTGAGCTGGGTTTGACCGATGCGCGCCATCAAGGCGTCGCGTCCCTCAATCTGAGAGCCCGGATCGGTATACACGCAGTCCGCGGCGACGCTTTGCTCGAGCAGCCGACGCCGCTCGTCCTCGTCGACGGGTCCCCACGCCGCCTGATAGGTGTTCCAGGTCTTCAGTCGCGCTTCATCGTTCATCTCGCAGAACCTCTCATGGCTTCATGCCGTTTCCGTCAAATTGACAATTCTTGTTCTTTTGTCAATATGACGGAGGTTCAATTCCGACGCCGGTGAGGCTCATGGCTCGTTCCAGCATTTCGAAAGAGGAGCTCGCGATCGAGGCTGCGACGGAGGTCTTCTCCCGCTACGGCCATGCCCGTACGACGATGGGCGATATCGCCGCCAAGGCGGGCATGTCGCGGCCGGCGCTCTATTTGCTCTTCCCCGACAAGGATGCCGTGTTCGCGGCGGTGATCCAGAGAATGGACGAGCAGAAGCATCGCGACATTAAGGCCGCGATCGCGCGTCTCGACGGTCTCCATGCCAAGCTGCTCCACGCCTGCAAATCCTGGGGATCCCATGGCTTCGACCTGATCGAGGCGCATCCCGATTCAGCAGATCTGTTCGACCTCCGTTTCCCGGCAGTCCGAAACGTCTACGACAACTTCCAGTCTTTGGTCGCCGACCTCATCCGCGATCAGGTGAAGGCCGCTGCGATAGCGGACGAGCCGGAAGTACTGGCGCGATGCCTGGTGTTCGGCATGCGGGGGCTGCGCGAAACCGCCAGGACCGGCAAAGAGATGCGGCGGCTGATCGCCGTTCAGGTCACCATGCTCGTCAGAAGCATCGATGACAGCGTTTGAGCTGCGAACAGCCGCCTATCTCCCCGCCCGTTGCGCGTCGGTGTGCCCCCACGTCTGGTCCCAATCCTGACCGGCGGCATCCACGACGCGGCCGTCGGCTTCGAAGAACTTGTTCGGCACCTGGAAGATCGCCAGGATCAGGGCGCCCTCCGGGCACCAGGCGGCATGCCGGCTGCCCGCCTCGCGCCAGATGAATTCGCCGGCCTTGCAGGCAATCCCCTTGGCCGGCCCCTCGTTGTCGACGAGAGCGCCTTCGATGACATAACTCTGCTCGACCCCGACATGCTCGTGATCGGGCAGCACCGATCCCGGCGCAAAGCGCATCAAGGCCGTCATCAGACCGCTGCTGCGATCGAACAGCAGCGTCTTGGCCTCGCAGCCGGGAAAGCGCGTCTTCTGCCATTCCATCTCTTGCGGCCGAACCAGGTGAGAATGCCGGTCAGAAGCGGCATCCGGCATGTTCGCAATCAGGGTCTCCATCACGATGCTCCCTTCGGCTAAACTCGCCCGAAGCTAGCAGGATCGCCCGTCCCGGTCAGCGAGCAGTGCAGCAGGCCGTCGGCCCCTTCGCACCCGCGCTCGAAAAATCGCCAGGAAGACCGGACGGCAGGCGCTCATCCAGCTTGATTGCGCCACGATTCCCGGCTCCAATCCGCGCGCCATTTCTGGTTTAGGGAGACAATCATGATGAAGCGGATTTTCCTGGCTGCGATCGTTGCCACGTTTGCGGCTGGTTCGGCCTTCGCGGAGGACACCTGCGAAAGCAAGGCCGTCGGGAAGGACGGCAAGGCCCTGGCTGGTGCCGCCAAGACCTCGTTCATGAAGAAGTGCAAGGCCGACGCCTGCGCGCCCAAGGCCGTCAGCGCCGAGGGCAAGCCGCTCGCCGGCGCCGCCAAGAACAGCTTTATGAAGAAGTGCGAAGTCGGCGCCTGACCGCTGCGACTTTGGTGCTCATTTAGCGAGCAACGGTTCCACAAACTCGTCATGCCCGGGCTTGTCCCGGGCATCCACGTTTTTGTCTCTGAATAACAGAGGCAAAGACCGTTTGCCTCTTCTCGCACGCGCCGAGCGCGCAGAGCAAAATCGTCGCCACCCTAGACAGAGTGCCTCGGCTAGCGGAACATGCAGCGCTGAGCGAACCGGGGCGCACCAACGAATCTTCCAGCAAAGGGTGGTCGAGATGTTGCAGTTTCGAGTGCGTGATTACACGATGGCGATAATGAGCGTGCTCTTCGCGTTGCTCATCAGTTTTGACGTCGCGCATGCAAGGGGCCCGGGACTGCCCAACGTCATGGTGCTCGCAACCGGCGGCACGATCGCCGGCAGCGGGGCGAGCAGCACCACCGTGGTCGGCTACACCGCCGCCACGGTTGGCATAGAGACGCTCCTGAACGCCGTCCCCGAGCTGAAAACGGTGGCCAACGTCAAGGGCGAGCAGGTTTTCCAGATCGCCAGCGAGAACATGAACAATGACTACTGGCTCAAGCTCGCCAAGCGCGTCAACACGCTGCTCGCGCAGGACGACGTCGATGGCATTGTGATCACGCACGGGACCGATACGATCGAGGAAACCAGCTATTTCCTGGACCTCGTCGTCAAGAGCAAGAAACCTGTCGTCGTCGTCGGCGCGATGCGGCCGTCGACCGCGATCAGCGCGGATGGGCCAATCAACCTCTTCAATGCGGTGATCCTCGCAGGCAGCGACGAGGCCGTCGGCAAGGGCGTGCTCGTTGCTCTCAACGATCAGATCAACGCGGCTCGCGATGTGACCAAGAACAACACCTCGACGGCAGACACCTTCCGCACGCCTGAACTCGGCTTTCTCGGCTACATGCAGGGCAACAAGCCGTTCTTCTATCGTCAATCGACGCGGCGGCACACCGCGGACTCCGAATTCGACGTCTCCAGCCTCGATGTCCTGCCGCAAGTCGACATTGTCTACGGCTACGCCAACATGAACCGGGTCGCGATCGACGCGTTTGTCGCCGCCGGTGCCAAGGGGATCGTGCATGCCGGCGTCGGTGACGGCAGCCTGGCTCGTCCCGCGGTCGAACCGGCCCTCGACGAGGCCCGCAAGAAGGGCGTCGTGATCGTGCGCAGCAGCCGTGTCGGCAACGGCATCGTCGCACGCAATGGCGAGGCCAAGGATGACGAACACGACTTCGTCGTCTCGGATACGCTCAATCCTCAAAAGGCGCGTATTCTGCTGATGCTGGCGCTAACCAAGACGACCGACACCAAGGAAATCCAGCGGATGTTCTTCACTTACTAGACCGTCCGGTCGCCCTACTCCCGCTTGAAACGGTAGTCGAAGGCGGCGCCGAACGGCTTGATCAGCCCGACCGTCGGCGCCGGAAAATGGATCGGCAGGATCAGCGTGTCGGTGTCGACGACGGAAGCAAAAAACTTCCGCCGCGACACCGCCGACTGCTTCGCATCCCAATCCGGCTTGGCCGACCAGTCCGGCTCGCGGCACTGGATCTGGTGATGCATGAGATCGCCGGCCACCACCGCGCGCTGGCCCTTCGAGAAGATGTTCACGCAGCAATGGCAGGGCGAATGCCCCGGCGTCGGCGTCAGCGTGACGGTGTCGTCGAGCGCGTAATCGTCATCGACCAGCAGCGCTTGGCCTGCCTCGACGATCGGCAGGCAATTGTCGCGAAACACGGTGCCGGGCGGGTTGCTGCCCTTGGCGTGCTCGGCCTCCCAGGCCGCATATTCCCCCTTGTGGAAGACGTATTTCGCATTCGGAAAAGTCGGCACCCAGCGTCCGTCGCGCAAGGTCGTATTCCAGCCGGTATGGTCGATATGAAGATGCGTGCAGAAGACGTAATCGATCTGCTCGAAGCCGATGCCGAGCGCGAACAGCTCGTTGCGCCAGCGCGCCTTGCCCGGAAAATCGAACGGCGGCGGATGGCCCTTGTCCTCGCCGGTGCAGGTATCGACCAGGATGGTGTAGCGCGGCGTGCGCACCACGAAGGTCTGATAGGTGATCACCATCATGCCGCGCGCGGCGTCGAACACCTCCGGCTCCATCGTCGGCAGATGGTGCTTGAACACACCCTCGTCATAGGCCGGGAAAAAATCCTGCGGCCGCCGCCACGGCCCCTCCCGCTCGATCACCGCATCGATGGTGATGTCGCCGATCCGCAGCTGCTTCATGCGCGTTCCACCCCAGCTTTTAAAGCAGCGTAGCGGGCGGCATCGGACCGTTCAAGCCGGAAGGCGCAGAGCCGTCCCCTTGCGCGATGATTGCCGCAAATCAACCCCAAACGCCGCCGACGGTGATCACGGAATTGGGGGAAGAATCGGTGGGCACGAAACTGAGAGTCGCGACGGCAGCCATGATCGCCGTCGCCGCGGGCGTCTACGTCAACAACACGAGTCTGCTGGCGCCTCATCGTAACGGCAAGCCGGTGCTACTCGCCCATCGCGGCATGGCGCAGCGCTTCGATGAGCGCGATGTGAAGAACGACACCTGCACCGCCGCGCAAATGTTGCCGGCGACACACGACTATCTGGAGAACACTGTTCGCTCGATGCGGGCAAGCTTCGACGCCGGCGCGGATGTGGTCGAGCTCGACGTGCACCCGACCACCGACGGCGAGTTTGCCGTCTTCCACGACTGGACGCTCGATTGCCGCACCGACGGCCACGGCGTGACGCGCGAGCAAAGCATGGCGAGGCTGAAGCTGCTCGACATCGGCTATGGTTACACCGCCGACGGCGGCAAGACATTTCCGTTTCGCGGCAAAGGCATCGGGATGATGCCGAAATTGTCGGAAGTGTTCGCCGCCTTCCCTGACAGGAAGCTGCTCATCAACGTGAAGAGCCGCGACGCATACGAAGGCGAGAAACTTGCCACGGTGTTGAACGCGCTGCCGGCCGAGCGCCGCCGGACGATCATGGTTTATGGCGGCGACGAGCCCATCGACATGATCCGTCGCCTTACCCCGGAAGTTCGCACGATCTCGCGCGCGGCAATCCGAAGCTGCCTGATCGGCTATATCGGCTACGGCTGGACCGGCTTGGTGCCGGCAGCCTGTCGGAACGCGATGGTGCTGGTGCCGATCAATATCGCGCCCTTTCTATGGGGCTGGCCTGACCGCTTCCTCGCGCGCATGGAGGGCGCGAACAGCGCAGTGTTCGTGCTCGGTCCCTACAGTGGAGGCGAGTTCTCCACCGGCATCGATACGCCCGAGCTCTTTGCCCGGCTCCCGCAAGGCTATTCCGGCGGGATCTGGACCAACGAGATCGAGGCAATCGCCACGATCGCGGGCAAGGGCAAGAGCAAGAACTAGCTCCGCAACCCCGGCGCTTCCTGCCCCGTGCGCGCGACATATTCGGTGTAGCCGCCGCCGAACTGATGGATGCCCTCGGGCGTCAGCTCCAGCACGCGGTTCGACAGGACGCTGAGAAAATGCCGGTCATGCGAGACGAACAGCATGGTGCCCTCGAAATCCGACAGCGCTGTGATCAGCATCTCATTGGTGGCGAGGTCGAGATGGTTGGTCGGCTCGTCCAGCACCAGGAAGTTCGGCGGATCGAACAGCATCTTCGCCATCACCAGGCGCGCCTTCTCGCCGCCTGAGAGCACGCGGCAGCGCTTCTCGACGTCGTCGCCGGAGAAGCCGAAGCAGCCGGCGAGCGCGCGCAGGGAGCCCTGCCCTGCGGTCGGAAACGCGTATTCGAGTGACTCGAACACCGTCTGCTCGCCGTCGAGCAGGTCCATCGCGTGCTGGGCGAAATAACCCATCTTGACGCTGCCGCCGACCGCGACCGTGCCCTCGTCCGGCTCGCTCGCACCGGCGACGAGCTTGAGCAGCGTCGATTTGCCGGCGCCGTTGACGCCCATCACGCACCAGCGTTCGCGGCGGCGGATCATGAAATCGAGCCCGTCATAGATGCGCTTGCTGCCGTAGCCCTTGAACACCTTCTTGAGCGCAACGACGTCCTCGCCCGACCGCGGCGCCGGCGGAAAGTCGAATGCCACCGTCTGGCGGCGGCGCGGCGGCTCGACCCGCTCGATCTTGTCGAGCTTCTTCACCCGGCTCTGGACCTGAGCCGCATGCGACGCGCGCGCCTTGAAACGCTCGATGAACTTGATCTCCTTGGCGAGCATGGCCTGCTGGCGCTCGAACTGCGCCTGCTGCTGCTTCTCGCTCAGCGCCCGCTGCTGCTCGTAGAACTCGTAATTGCCGGCGTAGGTGGTGAGCGATCCGGAATCGATCTCGACCACTTTGGAGATCACGCGGTTGATGAACTCGCGATCGTGCGAGGTCATCAGCAACGTGCCTTCGTAATCGTGCAAGAACTTCTCGAGCCAGATCAGGCTTTCGAGATCGAGATGGTTGCTCGGCTCGTCGAGCAGCATGACGTCGGGCCGCATCAAGAGGATGCGGGCGAGCGCCACGCGCATCTTCCAGCCGCCGGAGAGCTTGCCGACGTCGCCGTCCATCATCTCCTGGCTGAAGCCGAGGCCGGACAGCGCCTCGCGCGCGCGGCCGTCGAGCGCATAGCCGTCGAGCTCCTCGAACGCGTGCTGCACCTCGCCGTAGCGCGCGATGATCTCGTCCATCTGGTCGGCCTTGTCGGGATCGGCCATCGCGGTCTCGAGCTCGCGCAGCTCGGCCGCCACCGCACTCACGGGTCCCGCCCCGTCCATGACCTCGGCCACGGCGCTGCGGCCGGCCATCTCGCCGACGTCCTGGTTGAAATAGCCGATGGTGATGCCGCGGTCGGTCGAGACCTGCCCCTCGTCGGGCAGTTCCTCGCCGGCGATCATCCGGAATAGCGTGGTCTTGCCCGCACCGTTCGGGCCAACGAGGCCGATCTTCTCGCCCTTGTTGAGGGCGGCGGAGGCTTCGATGAACAGGATCTGGTGGCCGGCTTGCTTGCTGACGTTGTCGAGGCGGATCATGGGGTCTTTTGGGGGGATTGTTGCGTTGCAGCGTCATAGGCCATGCGGGCCGCCAGGGGAAGCCCGGCCGGACCCGGATCAGCCCCGGGCGCCGCCGAATTCGCGCAATTCGACCCGCAGCTTAGGCCTTGTAGACCTCCACGGTCTGCATCATGCCCATCTCCTCATGGTTCATCATGTGGCAGTGGAGCATGTAGACGCCGGTGAAATCGATGAAGCGCGAGCGGAACACGACCTGGCCGCCCTTGCGCTCCACGATCACGGAATCCCGCCATTCCGGCACCGCCAGCGCCTTGCCATTGGCCGAGATCACCTGGAACGGGTTGGTATGGATGTGGAACACGTGGTCGTCATGCTCATGGGTGTTGACGATGGTCCACTCCTCGACCGCACCCAGCTTGACCCGCTGATCGATACGGCTGGGGTCGAACTTCTTGCCGTCGACGAAGAACTCGAATTCCTGCCAATGGCCGGCGGCATCGGCCTCCGGCGCGGTCGCCGACAGCACCACCTTGCGACGGTTGGTGATCTCGGAATCCTTGATGGTCGCGAGCGGCGCCGGCGGCAGGGCCCGCGGCAGCTTCATGTCCATCGGCGCGCCTGAGACCACAACCCGCGCCAGCGGTCCCACTGGCGAAGGATGGCCCTGGTCGTACTGCGCCGCGTTGAAGGCATAGGTGCCGGGGCTCCCTGCTTTCACCAGAATGTCCGCGCGCTGGCCGGGCGCGATCAGGACCTGCTTGAGCGGCTGCATGGCGCCGAGCTGGATGCCGTCATAGGCGATCGCTTGCAGATCGTGCTTCTCCAGGTCGAGCAGCATGTCGTCCTGATAGGCGGCATTGAGGATGCGCCAGCGCTGCACCTCGCCGGGCCGCATCTCGATCATTGGCCGGCGCTGGCCGTTAATGGCGAGAAAGCGCGTCGCAGTCTCGGGAAACAGCGTCTCGAAATTCTCGACCATGCCGCTGGCATCGTAGACCACCTGGGTCAGCACCATGAGGCGTTCGCGGGCGGTCGCGATCTCTGGAATTTCGGCGAAATCGCCCTCGATGACGACGGCGCCGACCATGCCGGAGGACATCTGGATGTCGGCGCTGCCGTGGTGATGCGGGTGATACCAGTAGGTGCCCCTGGTGTGATCGGCCGGCAGGGTGATTTCGACGTTGTAGCTGCGGCCCGGAGCCATCGAGCGCATGACGTTGTCGGAAATCCCGCTTGGGCTGGTATGCGCGCCGTGGAAATGGAAATTGGTGTTGTTGAACTGGTGCGGATGACTGATGTCGGCCGGCAATCCATCGCGGTTCGGCGGCAAATCGTTGATCATCTTGATGCGCAGGGTATCGCCGGGCTTCATGCGCAAGGTCGGGCCGGGGCTGCCGCCCTCATAGGACCTGACATAGAGCCGGACGCCGCCGATCTGGCGATAGGCATAGCCGACGCGCAAGGTCGTGCTCAGCACGCCATTGACGGACCGCCGCACCTCGGGCTCGAGCAGCGGCTGGTCCATGGCGGGAACGGGCGTATCAGCGATCATTCCCATGGTCGGCGACATGTCCGCGGTGTGGGACCTGCCTGCATGGTCGTGCACGGCGTGCTGGGCATTCGCTGCACCTGCGAACAGCGACAAAGCGCCCGCTTTGAGACCGCAATCCAGCAATTGGCGGCGCGACAATTTCGTCGTGCCCATGGTGCTGGTGACTGAAGACGCACCGTTCGGATCGTGCTGCATTTGAATCGCGCCCCCTG
Source organism: Bradyrhizobium sp. 44 (assembly GCF_023073095.1). Taxonomy (NCBI): domain Bacteria; kingdom Pseudomonadati; phylum Pseudomonadota; class Alphaproteobacteria; order Hyphomicrobiales; family Nitrobacteraceae; genus Bradyrhizobium; species Bradyrhizobium sp. 44. The sequence goes on along the minus strand of NZ_JADPIY010000016.1, from coordinate 794,969 downwards.
TTGCCGGACCGTCTTCCGTTCGATTCGATTTCAAAGCAAGCACGAAACCACAATTCGATCTGCGAGCGCACGACATTCAGCGGTTGTAAACCTTCTCACCCGTTCTATCGTCGCATGATGCATCGTGACGGATTCGCGCTGGCGCTGACCTATGCCCTCCGGACATCGCATGCTGGCCGCATCCCGATGTTCTCGAAACTCTGTACAAGGATATGATCATGGGGCCTTCGCGACGTGAGTTCGTGAAGTGGTTGTCGGCGGGAGGCATCTCGGTCAGCCTGTCACATCTGGCGTCCGCGACGGGCGTGCCCTTCGCGGCGCACGAGACGCTGCCCGGACGCGGCAAGTTCAATCCGGCGGCAACGGGCGCCGGCCGTGTCGACGGCGTCGCCAAGGTCACCGGCGCAAAGCTCTACGCTTCCGACTTCCGCGCCAACGATCTGCAGGGCTGGCCACAGACCACCTCGCGCGCGATCCTGGTCCGCGCCAACGACGCCACGCATGTCTATACCGGACTGGACCTCGCCCGCCTCGGCGGCGCGCTCAAGCCGTCGGTGGTGGTGACAGCCGCCGATCTCGACCGGATCGGGACGCAGGTGCCGGAATTCTATGCGGGCGACCTGTTCTGTCCGATCGGCAAGACGCCGCTTTATCTGGGACAGCCGGTCGCGCTTTTGATCTTCGAAAAGTTCGACGCCTTCGACCAGGCGCGTCTCGCGCTGCGCGACGGCACGTTCGTCCAATTCGGCGAGGAGACCGGGCCTGTCGTCGTCCCCGATTACGGGGCCTTCCGCTTCACCCGCGTGGCAGGTCCCCCGCCTGACAAGCCGGATGTCTATTCGCCGCTCCAGGCCGGCTGGGTCTCGCCCAAGAAGGTGCAGAGCGCGGCGCTACCGGTGTGGTCGCCGCTCGCGAAGGACATGCCGGCGGATTACGCCAAGGCGGCGAGACATGGCGAGCAGATCCGCGCCGAGCTTGCAGCGAATGACGCCTCGATGCTGGTGCTCGACCGCGAGTTCGAGACGCAATCGGTCGACCCGATGTTCCTCGAGCCGGAATGCGGGCTCGCCTGGTACGAGGGCAAGGGCGGCAATCTCGAACTGCTGCTTGGCGTCCAGTCGCCCTACGAGGCGGCGGAGTCGATCGCGCATCTGTTCGGCAAGGCGCGCGCGCCCTACAAGCCGGCGCACATCAACGCGCAATTCGCCCATGTCGGCGGCGGCTTTGGTGGCCGCGATCACACGCCCTTCATTCTCTATGTTGCGCTCGCGGCGGTCTGCTTTCCCGGCAAGCCGGTGCGGCTGGCGCATGACCGCTACCAGCAATTTCAGGCCGGCATCAAACGCCACGCGATCAAGATGCGCTCGCGCATCGGCATCGATCGCGCGACCGGCAAGATCAAGGGGTTCGCCGCCGATCACGTGCTCGACGGCGGCGGGCTCGCCCATTTCTCGGCCAGCGTCGCAATCGTCGCGGCCACCGGCGCGATCGGCATCTACGACATTCCGAAGGTCGACGTCAGGACCGTCGCGGTGCACTCGCGCGGCGTGAGCGCAGGCTCGATGCGCGGCTATGGCATCCTGCAAGCCATGACAGCGCTGGAGGTCCTGATCGACGAAGCCGCGTCCGAGCTCAAGCGCGATCCGATCGATTTCCGGCGGCGTAACGCGCTGCCGCAGAACGGTCGGACCATGACGGGCAATCCCTACATCGTCTCGGTGCGCACGCCCGAAATCCTCGACAAGCTCGAGAAGCATCCGATCTGGCAGCAGCGGGCGCAGTTCAAGCAGACCTCGTCGGATCGGCTGGTCGGCACCGGCGTTGCCTGCGTGACGAAAGACTATGGCTCCGGTGCGGACGGCTCGCTCGGACGCGTTGAGCTTGGACCTGACGGCAGGATCGTCATCTATTGCGATCATGTCGAGATGGGCAACGGCATCGGGACGGCGCTGGCCAACCGGGTCGCCGGCCATCTCGGCGCCATCGCCGATGAGGTCTCGGTCGCCCGCGTCGACAGCTATGACGTACTCGGGCTGGTCACATCCGGCGATCCCTCCACCATGGACCAGAAGACCCAGGATGCCGCGGAGAAGAACCCGCGCTGGGTGCCCGCGATCAGCTCGCCAACGAGCTCCTCGATCGGCGCGCATGTCGGCACGCATTCCGCCGCGGAAGCCGCCCGCGTGATTTTCCGCTTCGGCCTGTGGCCCGCGGCGCTTGAGCTGTGGCGGATCGCAAAGACCGATCCGCGCGCGGGGCAATGGGCCAGCGCAAGCTGGCAGAACGGCCAGCTCACCATGCCCGGCCTCGAACCGCTCGCCCTCCCTGCGCTCGCGGCGGCAGCTCACGCGCGCGGCTTCGTCACCGGTGCGGTTGCGCACAGCTTCTCGCGCTGGGCGTGGTCGCGGGCACGCTTCCCGCTGTCCGGCGAGCAATACCGCGCCGAGATCGACGCGCTGGCGATCCGCAAAGGCAACGGCAAGTTCGAGCGGATCAACCGCACCAGCGTCAAGTTTCCGCCGACCGACAACAACCGGATCGGCACCGCCTACACCTCGATGTGCGGCACGGTCGTCCGCGTCGAGATCGAGCGCGCAACCGGCGCGCTTCGCATCGCCAAGGCCTATAGCGTTTTCGAATGCGGCACCGCGCTGGTGCCCGAGGTGGTGATGGGCCAGGCCCAGGGCGGCTTCGCCATGGGCGTCGGCTACGCGCTGCTCGAAACCCTGCCCCCGTTCGAGGGCGGCCCCGGCAACGGCGAATGGAATCTCGGGCGCTATCTGGTCGCACGCGGCTCCGACCTGCCGCTCCGCGATCTCGAGATCGAGATGCTGAAGCCGCTAGTACCAGACGAAGCGCCGAAGGGCATGGCGGAGGTCGTGATGATCCCGATCGTGCCGGCGCTGATCAACGCCATCCACGACGCCACCGGCCATCGCTTCCGCGCGCTGCCGGTCACCGCAAGCCTATTGAAGGGAGTGCTCGCGTGACGACCCTCAGCCTCACCATCAACGGCCAGAAGCACGGTCCGATGGACGTCCGCGACGATCTCTCGATGAACGATTTTCTGCGCGAGATGCTGGGCATGACCGGCACCAAGTTCGGCTGCGGCGCCGCGCAATGCCTGAGCTGCGCCGTCATCGTCGACGCGCCCGACGGCACCAGCACCACCAGCCCGACCTGCGTCGCGCCCGCCATGAATTTCGACGGCAAATCGATCCGCACCGTCGAGGGGCACGCGAGGGACGGCGAGCTCTCGACCCTGCAAAAGGCGTTCATCGCGCATTTCGCCTTTCAGTGCGGCTATTGCACCGCGGGCTTCCTCAATGAGGGCCAGGTCTTGCTGGAGCGCCTGTCGCGGGCACCGGTCGCGCGCGAGGCGCTGGAGCAGACCATCGCGGATGCGCTCGACGGTCATCTCTGTCGCTGCACCGGCTACGTCAAATATCACGAGGCGGTGCGCGACGTGATCCTCGCCGACTCGAAGCGCTACCTCATGGCCACCAAGTGACACGCAGCATGATCTCCGACGTGCGGTTCAAGATGATTGCCGTGGTCGCCGCACTCGCCGGCAGTCTCAGTGCGGGCTACGCGGCGTCGGAGACGGCAAGCCACGCCCTCGCCTCGCCCGAGAGCTTCGCCGCGATCGGCGACACAGAGAAGCGTTCGGCCGCAATCTTCACCGAGCTCGGCAAGGTGCTGACGAATCCGCGCTGCACCAATTGTCATCCGGCCGGCGACAGGCCGCGCCAGGGCGACAATGCCCGTCTGCATCAGCCGCCGGTCACGCGCGGCGCTGACAGCCATGGGCTCGAGGCGATGCGCTGCAACACCTGTCACCAGAAGGCCAATTTCGAGCCCGGCCGCATGCCCGGCCATCCCGACTGGCATCTGGCGCCGCGCGAGATGGCCTGGGAGGGCAAGACCGTCGGCGAGATCTGCGAGCAGATCAGGGATCCCGCGCGCAATGGCGGGCGCAAGGTGGAAGACCTGATCGACCATATCGGCAAGGACACCCTCGTCGGGTGGGCCTGGAAGCCCGGCTTCGGCCGCTCACCCGTGCCGGGCACGCAAGAGCAGGCCGGCGCGCTGGTCGAAGCCTGGGTAAAGACCGGAGCGGCCTGCCCGGCGCCGTGACGACGTCGAAGCGCTCCGTTCCGCCAACGGTTCAGTCGAATTTGTCGTTCACGCCGAGCGTTATCATGTCATGGCGCTGCTTGCCGATCGTTGGTCACGTTGGCGCTCGTAGACTTGCCGAGGACAGCCAATTCTCGATTCGATGCGCACTTTCAGTTAGTCCCGCCGCGCGGATCATGGCCTCTCGAAGGGGGCCATGGGGCAACCTGTTTGCATCGTCCTTGAGGCGGTTGGCCTCGAGCATAAGCCTATTCTGCAACGACAATTTGGGTTGTTCGGTTTTGGTGCGCATGGTGCTCTCCGGGTAGGAGGCGGGAGCGCGATACTCTCAGTCACCGATAGATGCCGATGGCGGGGCGGTGATCGGATGAGTCTACGCCCTATCTGTGGGTTAAGCCAGTGATGCCCTGGACGAGGTAGGCGATTGCGACAAAGCAAAGCAGGCCGGTGCTGAAATCAAACCGGGCACTGGGGCGGGAAACAGGCCGGCGCCGGATCGGGGCCGAAATAGGCCGCTCGGAGTTTCAAAATGCTCCCTAAACGAAAACGCCACCAAGCCCAATAATGCTCAGTGGCGCCACGTTGGAACTGGAAACTGCAATCCTCCAGTGGACATTGGTCGGGACCGCCGGCGTGTAGGTTCAAGGCGGCCTTACTGTTGCTCGGGTTTGCAATGGAAAGCGGCCTTCTTGGCGGGCGCAGCTTCTATCAATTCAGCTATGCCATCGAGCGTAATCCGGTCGTTGATACGCGATGCCATGGACTTGTACCGCGCAATGCGCTGGTCGATCTCGTCACATTTCTCACACATAGCTCACCGCGACTGTGAAAGGCGGGAGCGTGCAGGACTCTCTGTCACCGATAAAAGCCAAGGGACCGGGTGGCGATCACGAGACTCTAAACCACATACTCGGTTCCAGATACAGGAACGAATTTAGCGCACTTCTAAATCAACTTGGGCCGGTAGCGTGGGAGTCAAGCTCAACGAGGCAACCTTAGAAGTGATCGCGAGCCCGGAATTTGCAGGTCATGGTCCGGTTTGTCGCGCTGAAAGATCGGCTGCTAGCGGCTCTCGCCCTGGCGAACGAGAGTTTCACGAAAGAAATTGACGATGCTGGCATTGAACTCTCGATGGAATGCCGTCCTGTCGAAACCTGGCGGATCAGCACAGAAGCGAGGAAGCTTCTCCGCGAACTGTGCCGAGCACGGCGACAGGAAAGCAAAATGACCGGCAGGCACCACGCGCACTTCCTTTTTGCCGGGCAGCGACTCAGCAACGAGCGCTGAGTTTTTCGGGTCTACGCCTGCGCCCCCAAACTCCGATCGCCACATCAGCAGCGGGATTTTTATGTCGGCCAAGCGGTCGGCGGGAAAGGCAAAGTTAATTGCCGTATCGGCGAGCACTGCGGCTCGGATCCGAGGCTCGTGAGGCAAGCTGCTTGGTATGTCGCCGCTACGGAGTTGCTCGCATGCCCGCGTTCGGTTCGCATCCGAGCAGAAAAGCGCAAATCTCCGGAGATCGGGATTGCCGCCCGCCAAAACCAATCCGGTATAGGCGCCGAGCGAAAACCCAAAGAAGCCGATCCTGGAGGAATCAATCGCAGCCCGGTCTTTCCAATCATTCAAGATGAAATCGAGCAGTCGGATAATGCTGGCGGGCCGGGATGCCAAAATGGAAAGGCTGTCTCGTTGCGAGGAATCGTTTCCATTGTCCCCCGGAAGGTTGATCGAAGCGACGACAAATCCGGCGCTCGCCAGGGCCTGCACCGTGTCATCATGTTGTCCGAACCAGCCCCCGCGTCCGTGTGAGACAATCACGAGCGGCAATTTCGTTCCTGTGACGGGACAGTCCTTCGTACCTTCAATCGATTTAATGAATTGGACAGTGAGTTGGCCGAGGGGCACTCGTTGCGCCGCTGCTGCGCAAGGATACCATATAGCGCCGGCCAAACTTGGATCGGTATCCAGAAGCTGAACACCGGCAGCCTGCGCAGACGAGACCAAACAGCCGAGTACGGCGGCATAGATACAATACAATCTGACCATCGGCGCCCCCATTTCGCCAGCGAACTATCGGATCAAACTTGGCCGAACTGTGTTGCCGCATTGACTGCCGCTATCGGCAAGCAGCCCTCGCGCAGCTTGCACATCGGGTCACATACCGAAAGCGGCCGTAGCGAGGTTCTGAGCTAAGGTCCGTCATGGGCCCATGAGCGGACTCATGAACCGCAGCAAACAACCCTCACTCGACCACCTCCTCGGCGAGCAATTGCATTGCATTTGGACGCTCAAACTGAGCCATGGCATACTTAGATTGATGACCAGCTCGAATTTTGCTCGTCTTTGTACGAGATCGGCCGGCTTCTCACCGTTCAGAATGCGCCCGACGTAGAGCCCGGCTTGGCGGTCTCGACGAGATTGGGATCGCTCGTGAGCTTCACTGCGGGAGCCCAGCCTTGCGCAAACCATCCGCCAATTTGGCGAGGTCTTGGGGCCGGCGATACGGGATCTGATCCTTGAGATTGGAAATGCGCAGGCTCGGCTCGAGTTCGCGCAAGCGGGCCACCGAGGTCTCCGGTCGTTCGAGCAGTTCGGCCATCGCGGCGCTGGCCACGATCATCCGTGCGGCTGGAAGGTACTCCGCACGCTCCCGCAGCGCCTTTTCCACGCACGCCAGCGCATCCTCGTAGCGGCCTAAAGAGAAATGCGCATACGCGCCGGCGCTCTGCCAAGCGAACATCAGCGGATCGCCTGGGCTCAATTGCATGGCGCGCTTGAGGTGCTCGATCGCGAGGTCGGGCTCCCCGCGGAAAACCCTGATCCAGCCGCTAAGGCCCCAGGCCCCGGCATAGTTTGGATTAAGCTCAAGCGCCCGGTCGATTGCAGCTCCACCAACATCGAGACCACCTTCGAGGTAGGCGATAGCAAATCCGGCCATTGTAAGAGTTGGAGGATCGTTTCTGCCGAGCTCGAGCCCGCGTCGAGCGAGCCGCGCACCCTCGGCCGTCTCCAAGCCGGGGTCCGTGAGCCAGCCGAAAGACTTGCTCCAAGTGTAGCACTGCGACGCCAAGACATAGGCGACGCCCAAACTTGGGTCGAGTTGCAGCGCGTATCGAAATAGCCGCAGTGCCTCCTCGTTGCCGGCCCTGCTCCAGGTGCGCTGGCTGGCAAATCCTTTGGCGATATAGTCGTAAGGACTAGCGGCCGGCGTGCGCTTGATACGTTCGATCTCCGCTTCTATCACGGTCGGCTCGATTGCACCCACGACGCTCGCTGTAACCTTGTCCTGCAGAGCGAAGACATCTTCGAGGCCGCCATCGAAGTGATCGGCCCATAGATGCACCCCCGAAATCGAATCGATGAGCTGCCCGGTGATGCGGACGCGATTCCCGGCTTTGCGGACGCTGCCTTCCAACACATAGCGCACACCAAGGTCGCGTCCAATTTGCTTCACGTCGACCCTTCGCCCCCTGAAGACGAGGCTCGAATTGCGCGCGACAACCGACAGCCAGCGCATGCGCGACAGACCCGTGATAATTTCCTCCACAATCCCGTCGGTGAAATGTTCCTGCCCGGGCTCGTCGCTCATGTTGTGGAACGGCAGCACCGCGATGGAGGGTTTATCAGGGAATGCGAGTTGAGCCGTAGTGATCGCAGCTTTTGTGGGCTCTGCTGGGTGAGCGTGGTCTCCCAACCGCGAGCGCCAAGCCCGCATCGGGTCGGCGATGTTCTTCAAGCTTCGGGAACCCATGTCATCGAAGGTGATACCAACCTTGCCGCGGATTTGACGTTGCGCGTCGTCGGAGATGCAAATGCCGCCCGGCTCCGCGATTCCTTCAAGGCGCACCGCGATATTCACTGCATCACCAAAGATGTCGTTTTCGTCGACGATTATATCGCCGACGTGAATGCCGATGCGGAGCTCGATCCGCTTATCCTGCGGCACATCGACATTTTGTTCGGCCAAGCCTCGCTGAATTTCGTCGGCAGATTGGACGGCGTCGACCACGCTGGCGAACTCAACGAGGACGCCGTCCCCTGTATTCTTGACCACACGTCCGTGATGTTCAGCGATTTTGAGATCCAAAAGCGTCTTCCTAAGAGCTTTCAGCTGCGCCAACGTGCCTGCTTCGTCGATCCCTATCAAGCGGCAAGAACCCGCGACATCCGCCGCCAGAATAGCCGCCAATCGCCGCTCTACGGGCTCGCTGCTCATGATGCACCCGGGGCTCGGGAAAGTTCAATGTTCATATAGCAGAATTTTGGGCCCATGTCCGGCTATGGGCATGTCGGAAACGGGCCCAGAAGCAGACCTCGTGGGAACAAGTCCCAAGGTCAGCTGTGGGCCACTTCCACACCTCGCCAATGGGTATAGGATCAGCGTCCACCCTGAGAACGGCAAATGGCCCGAACAGCATCCTTCGTATGGATTCTAACGACTTTCATAATCATTGTGGTCGCCACTCCACGACGGGCTCTAGCAACACCAGAAGCGTCTGCATGCGGGTATCTCGCTGGTCTAATCGATAAGGCACCGCCGGGGCCACTGTTCTTGCCCAGCTATCCGACCGTGGACTCAGGGCCTCTGCATGGAGCCGCATACCTTTATGATAATGCGGTGGCCGCCATCGCATTGGTCGGTTGCGGTGAGCAAGATAAAGCACGTCGGATCGGCGCGGCGGTTCTCTGGGCCATCGACAACGACCGGACCTGGAATGATGGGCGGCTCCGGAACGCTTACGCCGCGGGTGTGGTGGCAAATGGCCCTGTCAAACTTCCGGGGTGGTGGGACAGCACGCAAAACAAGTGGTTAGAGGATCGATATCAGGTGGGCAGCGATAACGGTAACATCGCGTGGGCCATGTTGGCGTTGCTGTCGATTGATGATGTGAACACCGGCTCTCGATTCCGCGATGGTGCAGCAAGGCTTGGCACCTGGGTCGCGCAATGGGCCGACAGGCGCGGGACTGGCGGTTTCACGGGCGGTACGTTTGGGCACGAACCGACGCCCGAGTTGCGGACATGGAAATCGACTGAACACAACACTGACCTCGCCGCCGCGTTTGGCCTTCTTGCAACCCGTACAGGCGATCCGCACTGGAGTGACCTGGCAAAAGCTGCTGAGCTCTTCGTCGACACGATGTGGGATCCGGCATGCGGCTGTTTCGCCGCAGGCACCGCCGAAGATGGCGTCACGCGCAATCCGATTTTGGCCCTTGATGCTCAAGTCTGGCCTTTAACGGCGCTCCCCGGAGCGGCCATGAGATTTGCATCGGCCATTAATACCGCCGACCAGCGGATGAAGGTCAACGAGGGCTTTTCTTACGGAGAAGACCGAGACGGTGTGTGGACCGAAGGGACAAGCCAAATGGCTCTCTTGCTGAAATTGCTCGGCAGGACTGCGGAGGCAAAATCGTTGGTCGCTGTCATCGAATCCCAGAGGTCGCCGGATGGCGGGTTCTACGCCACAAGTGTTGGAGCGCTACCGACCGGGTTCATGCTGGATACCGATCCGGCCAAGCCACGACTCTATTTCCGATTGCCACACCTAGGAGCTGCTTCGTGGGCTGCTCTTGCAGAACAGGGGTTCAATCCCTTTACGGCGACAAAAGGACTTCCGTAGTTGAACCACAGCGGCGCCCGTCCAGGTCCGAATTGGGTCAAAATACGAAGAACTCAACGTGAGCAAATCTGGTCCGCCATGCCTCGGTGAGCAGACCTCAATGAAGCGGGTCGCTACTCCGCTGATGGGTCCCTTGAAGACCTCGTCCTCAGTGGCACGTCAGGCCTGCTTTACCCCCGCAAGCGGACACCCCGGACCTTTGAATAACCGTCCTACGCCCTTCGCATCAGCTTGAGCGATGCTGCCAGCCGCAAGCTGCGCTTGCCGGCAAGTGCGATGCCTTCGAGCTCGCCGCTGTCCGTTGTGCAGGTGCCGGAGAAACCGATCCCGACCTCATAGCCGCCGAACACGGGGTTCTCGCCTTTCGCCGGCGTGTGCTCCTGGTTGAGGATTTCGCCCTTCCAGCGGCCGTCGGCCGAGGAATAGGAGCCGAGATAGTAGAAGAACGCATCGCCGCCCAGGATGCGACCGTCCATCAGCAGCATGACGCCGGAGAGCCCGGCATCGACGCCGTCGAGCGCGCGCAGGTGGATCGCATAGAGCCCGTTCACCACCCCGCCCGGACCAATCGTCCCCTGCGGCGGCAACCCCTCGTCATCGAGCCGGGTGAGATTGGCCCAGAAACCGGCGCCCGGCATCGTGTCCGCGCTGCCCGCGAGACGGATCTGGTTGCCAACGAGCCGGCCGCGCGCGCCGATCGAGGCGACGTCGGCCCCCATCAGCGGCTTGTAGTTGGGATCGTCGTTATGCCGTTCGGTGATGACTTCGGCGATGATCTCGCCGTCGCGCTCGAAATAGCTTCCGAGATGCGCGAATGCCGAATTGCCGCCCAGCAGCTTGCCGTCATGCATGCACATGATGCTGCGGCCGAAGGCATCGTTGACCCCGTATTCAACCTTGTAGAGTCCGTCCAGCAACGCAATTGACCCGGAATATCAGAAGGAAAGCACGCGCTACCTAGCACCGCCATCGCACCAAGACCATCGGGCTTTTTCGCGCAGGGGCATTCGCGAAGCCACACCCTGCCATGATGCCATCATGCGCCTGTTTTGCCCGACGGCGCAATAAATTTCGGCAATTCCGCAGGAGGCGATTCACACCATTTGCGGACCTGCGATTTCAAACACTTGGCTACTGTGCATGGGGTTGTTTTTCGAGTTTTTTGTTTGGCCGGTCGCGAGCCGCCCTTACGCACTCCCCCAAGCCGGCTTCGAACCCGCCGGTTGAGGCGCGCGACAAACCGGCATGGATCACATGGAGCCATCAGCCGAGGCGCAGATCGCAACCTTCATCGCAAGCGCGGCGAAGCAGCCGCTGCTCGATGCCGCGTTCGAGCTTTGGCGCCGACGCACCCAGCTGGATTCGGTCGAGGGGCGCCCGACCGCCGAAGAGGTCCGCGTCAACCGCACCCTCACGCCGGAGCAGATCAGCGCGAAATACCGCTGGGATCGCGACCACGCCCATGAGGGACCGATGTTCGGTTATCTGAAGCGTGCTCATCCCGGCGCCGGTGACGATGCGATCAGGCAGGCCATCATCACCGCCGTCAGGTTCGAGGACGCGACCTTCACGCATTTCAGCTGGGATGGCGATTTCTGGGACTGCGTCGTCCGCGCGGTGGCGAAGGCCTCCGCGCAATATCCCGATTTTCTCGAGACGACCTATCGCGACGCCCGCAACAACGTCGCCTACTGCTACAAATGAGCTACAGCATGATCCGGACCCGCAGGGCCGCGTTGGCGCAAAGTGCGCAGCGGTTTTCCGAAGAGATCATGCTCCCAAATAAATCCAAAGCGCGTTCAACGCGCTTTAGAAGCACAGCGTGGTGACGAGCTTGCCCTGCTTGTCCTTGATCGCATAGGGACAGCGCAGCCGCTCCAGCGCCTGCTTGGCATCCGCATCGCCGAGCGCTGCGGCGCGCTCGTAATAGGATTTCGCGGCGTCCTTGTCCTTTGGCCCGCCGCGGCCTTCCTGTGCGAAGGCACCCATCCGCTCCAGCGCGCCGGGATGGTTTTGCGCGGCCGCCTTCTCGAACAGCGCGCGCGCCGCGGCGTCGTCCTTCGCCCCGCCGGTACCTTCGGAGAGCATCACGCCGAGCTGGTACTGCGCCTCGGCATTGGTCTCGGCGGCCCTGCCGAGCAATGCGCGCGCCTGTGCGGGATCGGCCGGCGCGGCACCGCCGGTACCACTGAGCGCGGCGAGATTGCTGATGCCGCGGGGATTGCCGGCCTGCGCCGCCTTCTCGAACAATTTGCGCGCCTGCGCTTCATCCCTGGCGACATTGGAGCCGGTACCGTAGGCCACACCGAGCTCGACCATCGCCGCACTCGATCCCTTGTCGGCGGCCTTGCGCCAGGCTGCCATCGCTTCCGCCGTCTGCCTGTTGGCCGCATAGGCGCGGCCGAGCGCGAACATCGCGCGCCGCGACGACGGCGCGGCCTGCTTGCAGAATTTGATGGCGGTCGCGACGTCGGCGGCCGCAATCTCCGTCACGCCTCTCATATCGGCCGGCTTGTCGGGATCGCTGGGGTCGGCGGCGACCCGGTCGCACAGGACGAGATCGGCCGATTGCGCATGCGCCGACAACGGCGCCGCAAGCGTGAGGAGGATGGCAACGAGGAAAGTCCGCACGGACGCCAGGTTGCGTCGTGGCCCCGGCAAATTCAAGGCTCCAGCCCCGATTGGCGCAGCACGGGGATGACCTCGGGCGATGCCAGATAGCGCAGCAGCCGGTCCGCGGCGTCGGCGTGCTCGGCGTTGGCCATCCGGCCGGCGGAGAACACGGCCGGCGTTTGCAGATCGTGCGGGACCGGGCCGACCACCTCGATGCCTTCGACCTGCTTCAGCTCGCTGATCTGCTGCACAGCGAGGTCAGCTTCGCCGCTCACGAGCCGCTCTGCGGTAAAGCCTTGCTCGACGATGGTGGCTTTGGCGTTGATCTCTGCCGCGATCCCCATCCGGACGACCAGCTGGGCGAAGTACACGCCGCTCGCGCCCAGCCGCGAATAGGCCACGGACCGCGCCGCCAGCAGCGTGTCGCGCAGCGCGGATGCGGTGGCGATGTCGGGATGTGCTTGCCCTGCCCGCACCGCGATGCCGACGAAGGAGCGTGCGAGGTCGGCTGCGTTCCCTGAGACGACGCGGCCCTCGCCGATCATCTCGTCGAGCCCTTCGCGGGTGAGGATCACGAGATCGGCGGCCTCGCCGTCCCGCAACCGTTTGAGCAGCGCCAGAGTCGGCGCGAAGTCGGCGTCGATGCGGACGCCGGTCGCGGCCTCGTGCGCGGAGGACAGGCTGCGCATCGCGCCCATCAGGCCGAGCGTCGAAAGCATGCGAATTGTTTCCATCAGCGATTCCCGTGGCGATCAGGCGCGGTGCATCAGCTTGAGCGCGGCGGTCAGGCGCAGGCTGCGCTTGCCGGCGAGCGCCGTTGCCTCCAGGACCGCCTCCTCGGCATCATAAGTGCCGGAGAAGCCGATGCCGACCTCGTGGCCGCCGAAGATCGGATCGTCGTTGGCCGGCGTGTGCTCCTGATTGAGGATCTGGCCCTTCCAGCGCCCGTTGGCGGCGGTGTAGCTGCCGAGATAGTAGAACGATGCGTCGCCGCCGAGGATGCGGCCCTTGTTGAGCAGCATCACGCCGGTGAGACCGCCGTCGACGCCGTCGAGCATGCGCAGATGCACCGAGTAAAGCCCGTCGGCGATGCCGGCCTCGCCGACGCCGCCGGCGATCGGCATCTCGTCTTCGGTGATCGGCGTCATCAACGACTGAAAGGGTACGCCGGGCAACTCCTTGAGCTCGCCCTTGAAGCGATAGAGATCGCCGTCGGCCCAGCCCTTGGCCAGCAGGGTCGCATCGTCCGTGCCCGCCATGGCGCGATAGGTCGGATCGGGGTTGTGGCGGACGGTGTTGATCACGATGTCGACGCCGGCTTCGGTTTTGGCGTAGGTGCCGATATGGGCGAAGGCCGAATTGCCGCCGAGCATCTTGCCGTTGCCAGCATGCATCACGCTCCGGCCGACCCCGTCGCCGAGCTGAAATCTCACCTTGTAGAAGCCTTCAAACACCAGCCGTCCCCGGCCCTGCACGCATCCAGGCGCACTCTATCCCGCTTTCGGCGGCGATGGACAAATTTCCCGCCATGACGTCCGAGGGGTCTCCGCAACGGCTGTCATCAGAATGAAAAATCCGCCGAAGCCTTTCGGCTTCGGCGGATCGAAGTCCAACCCGGGCCAGCCCCCCAGCCCGGGCCGGGAGGATCTTAGGCGGCGGCCTTCTTGTCGGCCGGCACGGAAGCGATCGTCTTCAGGATCTGCGAAGCGATCTGGTATGGGTCGCCCTGCGAATTCGGACGACGGTCTTCCAGATAGCCCTTGTAACCATTGTTGACGAAGGAGTGCGGCACGCGGATGGAAGCACCGCGATCGGCAATTCCGTAGCTGAACTTGTTCCAGGGCGCGGTCTCGTGCTTGCCGGTCAGACGCTTGTCGTTGTCCGGGCCGTAGACGGCGATGTGGTCCATCAGGTTCTTGTCGAACGCCGCCATCAACGCCTCGAAGTACTCCTTGCCGCCGACCGTACGCATGTACTCGGTCGAGAAGTTGGCGTGCATGCCGGAGCCGTTCCAGTCGGTGTCGCCGAGCGGCTTGCAGTGGAACTCGATGTCGATGCCGTACTTCTCGGTCAGGCGCAGCATCAGGTAGCGGGCCATCCACATTTCGTCAGCGGCCTTCTTGGAGCCTTTGCCGAAGATCTGGAATTCCCACTGGCCCTTCGCGACTTCCGCGTTGATGCCTTCATGGTTGATGCCGGCAGCCAGGCAGAGGTCGAGATGCTCTTCGACGATCTTGCGGGCGACGTCGCCGACGTTCGAGAAGCCGACGCCGGTGTAATACGGACCCTGGGGCGCCGGATAGCCGGAGGCTGGGAAGCCGAGCGGACGGCCGTCCTTGTAGAAGAAGTATTCCTGCTCGAAACCGAACCAGGCGCCGGAATCGTCGAGAATGGTGGCGCGCTTGTTGGTCGAGTGCGGGGTCTTGCCGTCGGGCATCATGACTTCGCACATCACGAGCACACCGTTGGTGCGGGCGCCATCCGGGAACACCGCGACCGGCTTCAGCACGCAATCGGAGCTGTGGCCTTCAGCCTGCTGGGTGGAGGAGCCATCGAAGCCCCAGAGCGGAAGCTGCTCGAGCGTCGGGAACGACGCGAATTCCTTGATCTGAGTTTTGCCGCGCAAGTTCGGAGTCGGCGTATATCCGTCGAGCCAGATGTACTCGAGCTTATACTTGGTCATTGAGCCTCTCTGTAGATGATGCGAAAGGTGGGGGCCGCAGGCCCCCGCACGATTGTTTACCCGGCCAACATCGGCCGACCCTTTCCAAGCATTTAACGTGCCAAAAGGCCGCAGCGCGGGAGGTTTTCCACCGCCGCCGGCCCCCTCTCCCTCCCGGCGGATCGGCCAGTGCGCCGTGCGTCATAGCGGCGCACCTTTGGTGAAGCTGCATCGCAAAAATCCCGCGGAAATCGCCCGATTCTGGAGCAGGCAGGCCCGGGTCTGAGGTTGCCGGCTAAACGCGCATCAACGTCCGGCAATATTCGCCAAGTCTGCGCCCGTCGCCCGCAACCTTCGCAACGGCCCACGCGTTAGCCACCCGAGCGCTGCCTTAGAGGAAGCAGAATGCAGTCTGCCTACAAAATAGGCCAAGGCTGATTTCCTTTTCAGCACTTTGCATTTCGGAATGCACGGCCGATATGGGGATTCCAGTAACCACAAGCCAACGAGTCGGGCGCACCATGGAGGCCAGCGCTGCGATCTCGGGAGATACCGCAATGATGAACAATGGACTGAGTCACGGATCTGCACAGATCTACCAATTCCCTGTCGGGGGCCGCTCGGCTCTCGGGGGGCGCCGCAACGGTGAGACCGGCCTTCCCGCCAACCACGCCTCGCTCCCCGTAAACGAGACGATTTGCAGCGGCAGCTGGTACCATCAGGAAGCAGTCGATGAAGCCAAGCCGAAATGGGATCGCTGATGCCTGCGTTCGGTTCAATACCGCCGCGGTCTCTCAATGCCCGGCGTCAGTCGAAAAAGGGTCGAAACAACGGTGTTTCGGCCCTTTTTGATTCCGGACTTGATTGCGGGATCATATGGTCGCACAGGCGGTCACCGACCGCTTCAGATGCGTGACAAGACACCTCCATGAAAGACTCCCCTACCCGCCATCTCGCCCTGCAAGGCGCCAGCAATTTTCGCGACCTCGGCGGTTATCCGACCGCAGATGGCCGCACCACGCGCTGGCGGCACATCTTCCGCTCCAACCATCTCGGCCAGCTCACTGCCGCCGATGTCGAGATCGTCCGCGCGCTGGGCGTGCGCAGCGCCTTCGATTTTCGCGGCGTCGAGGAGCGCGCGGCGGGTGTCTGCGGGGTCAGCGAGATCGCCGTGCACTCACTGCCGATCGAGCCGACGGTCGTGGCCGCGCTGCGCGCCGAGGTCGCCAGAGGCAGGCTGACCGCGCCGGTCGCGCTCGAACTCATGCGCGAATCCTATCGCAACTACGTCCGCCACAACACGGCCAGTTTCCGCAACCTGTTCGGACATCTCCTGGAGGACCGCGCGCCACTGGTCATTCATTGCACCGCCGGCAAGGACCGCACCGGCTTTGCCAGCGCGCTGATCCTGCATGCGCTCGGCGTCGCCGACGAAATCATTGCCGAGGACTACCTCTTGACCAACCGGCACTACAAGCGCGACGCATCAAATGTCTCCGATCTTCCCGCCGATGTTCTCGACGCGATCGGCACCGTCGAGGCCTCGTATCTTGCCGCTGCTTTCGAGGCCGTCGGTAGCGAGTATGGCGATCTCGAAACCTACTTGCGCGACGGTCTCAAGCTCGGCACAGCGGAACGGACCGCACTGAAGGCGCGCTATTTGCAATCGTAAGCGGGAATAAATCCTATACGGCCGTGCCGGGAGAACGATGATGCAAGGCAAGGTTCTGATCGTGACCGGAGCACTCGGCGCACTTGGAAAAGTCGTCGCCGAGACGGCGCAGTCGCGCGGCGCGCGCGTGGCCGGCATCGACCATGCGCCATCGCAAATCTCCGCGACGCCTGAGCGCATCGAGATCGGCGGCGTCGATCTGTCCGAGGCGGCACAAGCAAAGACGGCGGTCGCGGTGGCGGCAAGACACTTTGGCAAGGTCGACGTGTTGGTCAACATCGCCGGTGGCTTCGCCGCCGAGACCGTGGGCGACGGCGACGTCAAGACGTGGCAGCACATGCATGCGCTCAACCTGCTGACGGCGCTCAACGCCTCACACGCGGCGCTGCCCCATCTGGCCGCGTCCACAGCCGGCCGCATCGTCAATATCGGCGCCATGGGAGCGCTTCAGGCCGGCTCCGGCATGGGGCCCTATGCGGCGTCGAAAGCCGGTGTCCACCGGCTCACCGAGGCGCTGGCGAGCGAGTGGAAAGGCAAGGTGACCGTGAACGCGGTGCTGCCCTCGATCATCGACACCAAGGCGAACCGCGCCGACATGCCGAAAGCCGACTTCGCCAAATGGGTGACACCGCAGGAGCTCACCGAAGTCATCCTGTTCCTCGCCAGCGATGCCGCCAGCGGCGTCACCGGCGCGCTGATCCCGGTCGGCGGGCGGGTGTAGGTTCAACTGCCGCCCACCTTTTCTAAACCTTCCTGCATTGCTATATTCGAACCATGACAACGGAAGATATCGAGCAAGCGGTCGAGCGACTTACGCCTGACGAATTGGCCCGGTTTCGTGCATGGTTCGAGCAGTTCGACGCTG
Organism: Bradyrhizobium sp. 44; assembly: GCF_023073095.1. Classification (NCBI taxonomy): domain Bacteria; kingdom Pseudomonadati; phylum Pseudomonadota; class Alphaproteobacteria; order Hyphomicrobiales; family Nitrobacteraceae; genus Bradyrhizobium; species Bradyrhizobium sp. 44. Next base: position 777,397 of record NZ_JADPIY010000016.1, on the reverse strand, counting down.
AACGCTTCGATCAGGTCCTGGAGCAGGATATCAAGGCGGGTAAGCTCGATCAATTTGCCGAGGAAGCGCTGAGCGATTATCGCGCCGCCCAAACGCGCGACTTGTGAAGCACACAGCTTCCACGAGATTCTGGAAGGCTTATGAGGCATTGCCCGTCAATGCTCGGCGGCTCGCCGATGCCAATTTCAAGCTGCTGAAGAACGACCCAACGCATCCCTCGCTTCAATTCAAACGGGTCGGACGATTTTGGTCCGCCAGAGTCGGCCTACGTTATCGCGCCCTCGCTATCGAGTCTGATGGAGCCTGCGTCTGGTTCCGGATCGGCTCGCACGCGACCGTCTCATAGGCTAAAGGCGTCAATCCGGCACCCAAGAGCCGGAGATTGCCTTTGAAACGGATGCTCTGCTCGCCGGTGAGTGCGATTTTCTCGCCAACAGCCGGATCATCGGTTCCCGATCAAATGGCGCAGAGCCCCAAGCCCGTTCCGGGCTAAACTGCCGCAACTGATTCTCCGATCGGACGTGACACCCGGAAGCTTTCTTTGGAAACCACGCTCTATCTGCCTGTCAAACGCTTCCTCGAAGAGCTCGGCTTCACGGTCAAGGGCGAGATCGGCGGCTGCGATCTCGTGGGCCTCAGCGCCGGCGATCCGCCGGTAGTCGTGATCGGCGAGCTCAAGCTGAGCTTCAATCTCGAGCTGATCCTTCAGGCGGTCGATCGTGCACCGGCCGGCGACGAGGTCTGGATTGCCGCAAAGATGTCGGTGCGCGGCAAGGGACGCGAGACCGACGCGCGCTATCGCAATCTCTGTCGCCGCCTCGGCTTCGGCATGCTCGGGGTGACCGACCGCGGTCAGGTCGAGGTGCTGGTGAAGCCGCCGACGGCAGCGCCACGCCGCGAGCCGAAGGTCCGTTCGCGCCTCGTCGCAGAGCATCAGCGCCGCCAGGGCGATCCGGTGCTGGGCGGCAGCACGCGCGCGCCGATCATGACGGCCTATCGGCAGCAGGCGCTGGCCTGCGCCTCGGAGCTTGCGGTAGGCCCGCGGAGGGTGAGCGAATTGCGCCAACGCTGTCCCGATGCCGGCAAGATCATGCTTAACAATGTGTATGGCTGGTTCGAACGCACCGAGCGGGGAATCTACGGGCTGACGGAAGCTGGCCACGCGGCGCTGAAGCGCTGGCCACAACAGCGGGTCCAGTTGTTGCCGGTGACGCGTCACCACCTGACGCCCGACCGGTGCATAGCTGAGATGCCACACCGATTTCATATTGCAATGCAACATAGACAGCACTAGGTATCCCGGCATCGAAACGAGGCCGTTATGAACGCAGACTGGAATACCAAATATGGCACGCGGCGCGTGCGCCACGATCCGCCGACCCTGGACGAGGCGATCTTCGCCGCCGTCGGCATCACCGACGATCAGGAGCAGCAGGCTGAGATCGCCGCAGCCCTGATGGGCATGCCGCTCGATGTCGTCCAGGCAGAGGTCAAGAAACAGGTTCGCACCAACAGCCGCATCACCTCGACCCGCGTGATCGCCGGCGAACAGGGCGCACAGCGCTCGGTGGTGGTCGAACGCCGTGTCGTGCGCCGCTTCGGCAACGACAAGCGCACCGGCACCTGAGCTCGCTATTCTGAATACAAAAGCGGACCGGTTTTGCCGGTCCGCTTTTTTGATTCCAATCGGCTTTTTCAGGCGGCGCGATTGCCGTAGATGCTGGAAATGATCTTCCAGCAGGTCGAGTTGAAGCTGATCAGAGCGCGGCCGGCCGCGAATGGCGAGGCCGCGAGATCAGCGAGTTCGTCCTCGGGCGCCTTGGCGAGATCGATCGTACCGGTCGATTCGCCATGACGGAATTGCAGATGCGCGCCGAACTTCCTGGCGAGCGCCCGCATCGCGTGATTCTCGGCGCCGGTGGTAATACGCAGGCGCTTGTAGCCTTTCCAGCGCGCTTCCGCGATCAGGCGGCTGAACAGCACGGTGCCGACGTTCTGGCGCCGCGCCGAGGCTTCCACGCTGAAGGCGACCTCGGGCAGCGAATCGCCCTCGGGCGGATGCAACTCGGCCGCCCCGCGGACCACGCCGTCGACGATATAGGCGACGATCACGGTGCCGTCCTCGGCGCAACGGGCGGCGTAACGCTCGATGAAACTGTCGTCGAGAAAACCGTTGAAGCGGTCGTGCCGGCTTTCGGCATCAAGCCTCAGCAGGTGATCGCGCAAGAGCGGCAATTCTTCCTGCTGGCTCAACGTGCGCACGTAGCCCTGAACGGACTTCGGGCGGCTGGTTACTTCAAGTCCAAAATCTGCTGCGAGTGACAAGTCAAAACTCCTCTTGGTGTCCCTCGAGGAGGCGTTCGAATCCCTAGGCCTCCAATATTGTGCATCGCAACAAATTTTTCAAGACGGGAACCTGCCAAAGTTTCGGGCATGGGAGGCGACTCATTCGTTAACAAAATCAAGCCCCCGTATTCATACGAGGACCAGCTGGGTCTGCGTCACCACGGCGACCAGCTTGCCGTCCTCGGTCTCCAGCCGGGTGGTCCAGACCTGGGTTCGCCGGCCTCTGTGGACTGGGGTGGCGGTCGCGATCACCGTGGTTCCCTCCTTGGCCCCCCCGATAAAGTTGGTCTTGCTCTCAAGCGTGGTCGTGCCCTTGGCGTCCTCCGGGAGATTGATCACGGTGGCCGCCGCGCCGACGGAATCGGCCAGCGCCATCACCGCGCCGCCGTGGATGGTGTGATGAAGCGTGCAGAGATCGGGCCTGACCGTCATCCGCGCCACCACGCGATCTTTCCCGGCCTCGACGAACTCGACGCCCTTGAGTTCGGCAAACGGCATCTTCATTGCTTTAAGCTTCTCGAGCGGCGTCATCGGATCTCCTCCCAAATCATTCTGCTCACAGGGTGAATTGCTCCGCGCGGCAAAGCAATGACGTCCGAGGTCGTCATTGCGAGCGCAGCGAAGCAATCCAGAAATGTATCCGCGGAAAGATTTTGGATTGCTTCGCTGCGCTCGCAAGGACGGGGGAGACAGCCTTCGTACCTCACGTTACCGCATTCACCACCTGATACTCCGGCCGCCGCCAAATCTCGCCCGCGATCACCTCCTCGATGAACTCGGCTGCCTTCATCACCTCGGCCTCGCCAATATACAGCGGCGTGATGCCAAACCTCATAATGTCAGGCGCGCGGAAATCGCCGATCACGCCGCGGGCGATGAGGGCCTGCATCGCAGCGTAGCCGCCTGCGAAGGCGAAGGAGACTTGCGAGCCGCGACGCTCATGCGTGCGCGGCGTGACGAGCTTCAAGGACGGACAGCGGCGTTCGACCTCGGCAATCAGGAGATCGCCGAGCGCCAGCGAACGCGCGCGGACTTCCCTGATATCGACGCGGTCCCAGATGTCGAGCGAAGCCTCCAGCGCCGCCATTGCCAGCACCGGCGGCGTGCCGACGCGCATGCGCTCGACACCGCCCGCGGCTGCATAGGCAAGCTCGAACGCGAACGGCTTTGCGTGCCCCATCCACCCCGACAAAGCGGCTCGCACGCTGTCGGCGTGGCGCGGCGCGACGTAGAGGAAGGCTGGCGCGCCGGGACCGGCGTTGATGTATTTGTAGGTGCATCCGGCGGCGAAATCAGCGCCGGTGCCTGCAAGGTCAACCGGCAGCGCGCCGGCCGAATGCGCGAGGTCCCATACCGTGACGATGCCGAGCGCATGCGCTCTTGCAGTCAGCTTCGCCATGTTGTGGCGCCGTCCGGTGCGGTAATCGACCTCGGTGATGTAGAGCACCGCGATCTCCTCCGACAACGACGCCTCGATCTCCTCCGGCGCGACCAGGCGCAATTGATGGCCACGGCCGAGCGTCGCGATCAGGCCTTCGGCCATATAGAGGTCGGTCGGAAAATTACCGGTGTCCGACAGGACGACCTTGCGCGATGCGTTCATATCGAGCGCGGCGGCGAGCGCCTGATAGACCTTGAGCGACAGCGTATCTCCGACCATGATGGAGCCGGCTTCCGCGCCGATCAGTCGCGCGATGCGATCCCCGACATGACGCGGCTGGGCATACCAGCCCGCTGTGTTCCAGGCGCGGATCAACTCATCGCCCCACTCGGCGGTGATGACGCGACTGACGCGCTCGGCCACGCCAAGCGGCAGCGCGCCGAGCGAATTGCCGTCGAGATAGATGACGCCGTCGGGCATATGGAACAGCGCTTTGGTGTCGTCGTAAACGCGAAGCTTGGTCATCGAATTCTCTACGGAAATCTCTACAGGATCGTGCGCACGCGCCAGAGCTCGGGAAACAGCTCGACCTCCAGCATGCGCTTGAGGTAGCTGACGCCGCCGGTGCCGCCGGTGCCGCGCTTGAAGCCGATGACGCGCTCGACTGTCGTCACATGGTTGAAGCGCCAGCGCCGGAAATAATCCTCGAAATCGACCAGCTTCTCGGCCAGCTCGTAGAGCATCCAGTGCGTTTCCGGCGCTTCGTAGACGATACGCCAGGCCTGCAGCACACCTTCGTTGAAGCTATGGGTCTCGCGAACATCGCGCGCCAGCACGGCCGCAGGCATCTTGAGCCCGTTGCGGTCGGCGAGCCGCAGTACCTCGTCATAGAGGCTTGGCGTCGCGAGCTCGGCTTCGAGCAGCTGCGTGGTTTCCAGATCGTGCGCGTGCGGCTTGAGCATGGCGTGGTTGCGGTTGCCCAGCAGGAATTCGATCAACCGGTATTGCCGCGACTGGAAGCCTGAGGACTGGCCAAGCTGCGAGCGGAAGCGCGTATACTCGCTGGGCGTCATGGTGCGCAGCACGTCCCAGGCGCCGTTGAGCTGCTCGAAGATACGCGACATCCGTGCCAGCATCTTCATCGCAGGCTGCACTTCATCCTTCGCGATCGAACGACGTGCGGCGCTGAGCTCGTGGATGGCGAGCCGCATCCAGAGTTCGGTGGTCTGATGCTGGATGATGAACAGCATCTCGTCATGCGCTTCCGACAGCGGATGCTGCGCACCGAGGATCGCGTCCAGCGCCAGATAGTTGCCGTAGGACATGCGCCGGGCGAAATCGGTCTCGGCGCCTTCGCTTGCGGGATCGTATTCGCTGGACGTCATGGCATGCCCTTTCGATCGATCTTTAAGGCCTCCTCAGTCGAGGCCGATCAGGCGCGCGGTGATTGGCGACGACGGCTCCTTGAGGGCGTCGATCACGGTGAAATGGTTCAGCCCGGGATCGACGACAAGACGCGTCGGCACGTCGAATCCAGTCCAGACATTGGCCACCAGATCGGACTGGCGGATGAATTCGGGCCGCTCGTTGCCACCGACCCAGGCGGTCACGGGTGAAGGCCCGCGCGGCAGATGCAGCGCCGCGCTTTCCAGCGTCGCCTCCTCCATCGTCATGCGCAGGGTGTCGTTCATCCTGGTCTTGAGCAGCGGACGCAGATCATGCAGGCCGCTGATGGACAGCGTCCCGGCGATGCGGTTGAAGACGGCGGGCTCCAGCCGGCTGTCGTCGCACAGCATGCGCGTAACGAGATGCCCGCCCGCGGAATGGCCGGCGAGCCGGATCGGTCCCGCGACGAGCGCGGCCGCCTTGGCGATCGCTACGGTGATTTCCGCCGTAATGTCGGAGATGCGCGCGGCCGGCGTCAGCGTGTAGCTTGGCAGTGCCACCGTCCAGCCGTGATGCCGCGCGCCTTCGGCGAGATCAGTCCACGCCGATTTGTCGAAGCGCATCCAATAGCCGCCGTGGACGAAGACGACGAGGCCCTTGCTGTCGCCGTCGGGCAAGATCAGGTCGAGGCGCTGGCGCTCGCCGGGGCCATAGGCGATGTCGGCGCGAAACTCCTTCAGTCCGGCGCGATAAGCCGCCGCGCGCTCCGCCCACAGCGCCGGTATCTTGTCCGAGCCCGGGATATGGGCCGAATTGGCGTAAGCGTCATCCCAATCGCGCATCGTGACTTCCTCGACGGACTCAAGACCTTGTGGACCTGGCGCCAGTCTGCCACCGGCGCGGGCGGCGTCCTAGTCTTTAGTTTAAGCTTAAAGGATTTTGGAACGCCGGTGGATTGGGCAGCTCCCGTCATTGCGAGGGCAGCGACTTGTCCGCCGAAGCTTTAGCGAAGGCGGAAGCAATCCAGTCTGCCTCCGCGGTGGCAGTCCGGATTGCTTCGTCGCAAGGGCTCCTCGCAATGACGACGGAAGGCCCCTACCCCTTCTCCACCCCGCACCAATCCGCGATGAACAGCGCCATGGCCTTGGTCGTCTTCTTCAGCGATTGCAGATCGACATATTCATTGAAGCCGTGCATCTCGCCGCCACTCGCGCCGAAGCACAGGCTCGGGATACCGTGATTGAGGCCGTAGAAGCGCGTGTCGGTGAGCGCGGTGAAGACGAGGTCTTCGATTTGGCCGCCATAGACGGCGCTGAAGGCCTTCCCGAACGCGGCTTCCGGCGCGGCGGCGTCGGTCAGCTCATAGCCTTCCGACAAGAAGCCCGACCATTCGACCTCCGGGGGATTATTGGCGAGGAAACGATGGTTGCGCGCGGCAGCCGCAACGCAAGCCATGATCTCCTTCTGGTGATCGGCGATCGACCAGCCCGGCAACACGGCAATCCGGCAATCGACGTCGCACCAGGCCGGCACGCTGGAGGCCCAGTCGCCGCCCTTGATGATGCCGGGGTTGAAGTTGATGGGATGGTTCAGCGTCTTGAAGTGACGATCGGCTTTCGCCCGCTCGTTCCACTCGATCTCGAGTTTTTGCAGCGCCTGGATCAAATGATAGGCCGCCATGATTGCGTTCGCGCCGGAGCCGGCGAAGGCGACGTGGGTCGGATGGCCCTTCACGCGCAGGCGGAACCAGATCACGCCGACCTGCGAGCGCACCATCTTGCCGCCGGTCGGCTCAGGAATGAAGCAAGCATCCGCGCGATAGCCGCGCTGAAGCGTCGAGAGCGCGCCGACGCCGGTGCTCTCCTCCTCGATCACGGACTGGAAGTGAATCCGCGCCGTCGGCCTGAGGCCCGCGGCCTTGATCGCATCGAGCGCGGAGAGAGCTGCGATGGTGCCCGACTTCATGTCGCAGGCACCGCGACCGAACATCTTGCCGTCCTTGATGACGGGCGAGAACGGCGGGGTGTCCCACAGTTCTAGCGGGCCGGCCGGTACGACGTCGCAATGGCCCTGGAGGATCAGCGATTTGCCCGCCTCAGTTTTGGGCCGGTACGTGCCGACCACAGTGCGCGCCTTCGAAAAATCGTGCTCGATGGGCCCGAAGCCGCGCAGATCCTTGAGGTCGTCGACATCGATGTGCCAGTCGTCGACCTCGTAGCCGCGCACGCGCAGGAGGTCGCCGATCATGTCCTGGCACGGTCCCTCCGCACCGCGAGTCGAGGGGATCGCGACGAAATCGCGTGTGGTCGCGAGTTGGGCTTCGAAGCCGGCATCAACGGCGTCAAGAATCCTCTGCTGCGTTTCGGCATTCATCAGGCAACTCCAATCGGGCATTGAGATCATCGATGGAGCGCAAGCTAGCCGATTTCAGCCGTTCGGGTACTCTGCAAAATAGGCATCCCGCAATGCATCTTCGAGCAGCCGGCCCTCCGAATAGCCATTCAGTGTCGCCGGTCGGCGCACGCCCTCAAGCAGCCGCGGGCAAGGCTCCGGCGCGCCGAGCACGGTGCGTACCGGGATGCGCTCGGCATAGATCGGCAATTCATAGTCCTCGTCGTCGTCGGCGACACCCTTGGCGCGGACTTTCGCGGAGGCCTCCTCGATCTCCATCGCGATAAAGGAGGTCGCCTTGATCTCCTGCGTGTTGCTCGCCCGCAGGCTCGCGGTGCGGTCCGGGAAGAAGCGATCGACCATGGCGATCACCGCGCGATCCTTCTCCTCGGGATCGGTGACGAGATAGGCGGTGCCGAATGCCATCACCGCGCGGTAGTCAGCCGAGTGATTGAATCCGCAGCGCGCCAGCACCAGGCTGTCGAGATGGGCGACCGTCAGGCACACACGCTCGCCCCGGGTCTGGTTGCGCAGCATGCGGCTGGCGCTCGAGCCGTGCCAGTACAGCTTCGTCCCTTCACGCCAGAAGAAGGTCGGCGTGCAATAGGGTTGGCCGTCGATCGCGTAGGAGACGTGGCAGAGCATCGAGGAATCCAGGATGCGATGAACGGTGTCGTGATCGTAGAAGCCGCGGTCGTGACGGCGCTTCACCTGGTTGCGCGCGGATGTCGGATAGGAATTTTGGTTCTCGGTCTGGCTCACGGCCGCTCCTGTCGGATTGGATCACTTCCAGCGCAGTTGTAGCCACGGATTTGGTCTGCGATAGTGCCAATTCCATGCGAAAAATTCCGACCAATTCCGTCTCCTCGCCGGCCAAAGCCGAGCTGCCGCTCGACCTCGCAGGCCCGCACATCACGGCTGGCGCCTCGTCGGCGCACCGGCTGTATCAGGCGCTGTGCGAGATGATCGTCGGCGGTCTGGTGAAACCCGGCGAGCCGCTGCCGCCGTCGCGCACGCTGGCCAAACAGACTGGCTTTCGGCGCAATGCCGTCGTCACCGCCTATGAGCGGCTGATTGCCGACGGCTTTGCCGACGCCACCGTCGGTTCCGGCACCTTCGTCGCCGCGCGCATCCCCGCGCGCGCAGCCGAGCCGAAGCGGCCGAAGGTCAGCGTCGAAACGCCGGGGCAAGGCGCGTTTTCGCTCGGCTGCACCCATATCGACGCGCGCGCCGTGCAGCGTTTCCGGGCTTTTGTCGGCCGTCGCATGCGCGCCTTCGGCGCGGAGCATCTGCACTATGGCGATCCCCGTGGCAGCCGCGAGCTGCGTGCGGCGATCGCCGATCATCTGTTGTCGGCGCGGGGCCTGCGCTGCGATCCCGATCAGATCATGCTGACGTCGGGCACGCTGCACGCGCTGCGCATCGTGCTGAGCGCGATCCTGAAGCCCAACGACCAGGTCTGGTGCGAAGACCCCGGCTACCCCGCTGCGCGGAAAACCATCGCGCATTGCGGCTATCGTGCCGTGTCCGTTCCCGTCGACGCGCACGGCATGCGTGTCGCCAAAGGCCGCGCAGCGGCGCCGTCCGCGCGCGCAGCCTATGTGACCCCGTCGCACCAGTTTCCGCTGGGTGTGCAGATGTCGATGCCGCGGCGGCTCGAGCTGCTGGACTGGGCCAGGCAGGCCGGCGCCTTCGTGCTGGAAGACGATTACGACAGCGAATTCCGTTACGACGGCGCGCCGCTGATGTCGCTGGCCGGCATCGATCACCTCCAGCGGGTGATCTACATGGGCACGTTCGCCAAGACGTTGTTTCCGGGCCTGCGCATCGGCTATTGCGCCCTGCCCGAGCGCTTGATTGCGGATGTCACCGCCGCGCGGGCCGCGCTCGACCGCTTTCCCGGCACGCTGATGGAGGGCGCGGTGGCCGACATGCTCAATTCCGGCGCGTTCGCGGCGAACCTGAAGCGCGTGCGCAAGCTTTACCGCGAGGCGCGCGACGCGCTGGCCGGGACGCTCGAAGCCGAATCCGAGGGCGTGCTGTCGGTGCCGGTCCCATCACAGGGTCTGCATCTTGTCGCTCGGTTCGATCCCTCGGTCGATCTGGCTGTGGCGGCAGACGCCAAGCAGGCCGCCGGCGCCGAAGGCTGGCTGTTGGCCGACACCTATTCACGCGCGCGTCCTCTTCCCGGTTTCGTGCTGGGATTTTCCGGCCACGCGGTTCCGAAGCTCGTCGCATCCGCCGAGCGGCTCGCGCGGGAATCGCGAGCGGCCTTGCGTGCCCGGCGGGCATGACGAACGCTCACTATGAGAATCGGCTGCCGCTCTCTACATTGCGGCATCGATGCCGGGAGCTCACACCATGCTGCTACGCCGCGCGACTTGCCTCTCGCTCCTGATCTTCATCGCACTCGCCGCGACCGCGCGCGCAGGCACGGTCGGACGCGAGCAGGACATCGTCGATCTCAAGCTCGGCCAGCGCGTGCAAGTGGACGACGGAACCTGTCCCGCCGGACAGGTCAAGGAAGTGCGCGGCGCCAAGATGACCGACAAGGGCGTCGCACGGACGAGCACCTGCGTGTCGCGGTTTGGTCCGAAATCAAAGCGATGAGCGCTACTTCGCCGGATCGAACATACATTGCAGGGTCGGCTTGGCGATCTTGGTGAAGGTCGGGCCGATTTCGGTCTGCTTTGCGGCCGGCACCCAGTCGGTCTCGATCGTCGGCACCCCGGTCTCGCTGATGCCGCGCAGCAGGGCCTCGCGGAGATCGCGATCCTCGACGACGGCGGCAGCATGATCGTGCAGGCAGCCGCAGACCTCTTCCGGATGCTCCCATCGCCCGAGCATGCGCGGCGCGCATTGCCTCACGAACTCGGTACGGGGATCGGGTAATCTGGAGGGAGAGCGCACCTGCGCCTGAACGGCACTGATCGTCAGAAGGAATATGAACGCCGCAGCTAAGGTACGAACAATCATGATGGCCTTTATCGGCTGATTTTTCTTGTTGGCGATCAGAAGCGCGCGGCAACCACGATCGGCTGCGGCGCCGGGGTCATGATCGGCGAGCCGCTGTACTGGAAAGTACCGATGCCTGGGACATTGCCGTCCGGCGAGCCCGCGAACGAGGAGCCGGCGAGCACGAAAGCGAAAGCAAGGATGAGGCTGAGCGTGCGCATGGACTTGTCTCCTAATTCTCTGGCCGGCGTGCGCCGTCGTCGTTGTGAGGTTGATAACCATGGGCGGTTTCGCGCGTGATGCGCCAAAGCCGGAAAATGGTTTCATCTCCGTGAGAATTGTTTCGTCCCGCTCGGGGCGACGACATATTCGAGGGAAAATCTCAATCTTTTCAGATGGGTCGTGCGGCCGCCCAATGTGGCTTGGCAGGTTCCGTGCGCGCTCGACTGCGCGCCGGAATGCTGGCGCCGTCATGATCCCGCCTCACACCCTTCACATGCGTTTTACGTTTTTGTGCTGAAGAGAAGCCGAACGACGGCTGGGCCCCGTCGAACCGGGGGCGCTTCGACGGCGACCCAAGCTATCGAGACCGAGACGCCCGGAATCACCGAGCGCGTTCATGTGAGGAACGGCCATCATGACGGCGCAGAATCGCGCAACGACGCGCGATGCGGACCAACGAACGGACCGCCGGGAGCAACGGTCTGTTCGCAGCAGCGCCAATTCGCCTGGCGAAATGGCGCTGCAATCGAGCCGTGGGTTTGAGGCCACACCGCAATCATTCGTGCGGCTGACCGGCTCGCATCTTGCAAAACCGCGCGCCAGCCGCGCTGACATCACCGAGTGAACGCAAACGCGTCAGTGAGTGAACGCAAGAGCGTCACTGAGTGAAGAACTCTCCGCACTTCTGGACGTTTGCGTCCGCCGGTCCCCACGGCATGACCGGGACGGTCGAGGTCGAGTTCTTCGGCGAGCCCTCGATCAGCCTGTCCGAATAGACCATGTAGACCAGCACGTTGCGCTTGGCGTCACAGCCGCGCACGATCTGCATCTTCTTGAAGAACAGCGAGCGGCGCTGGCGGAACATGTCGTCGCCCTGCTCCATCTTGTTCTTGAACTTGATCGGGCCGACCTGACGGCAGGCGAGCGAAATGTCCGAGACCTCCTCGGCAAGGCCCAGCCAGCCCTTGAAGCCGCCCTTCTCCGGCACCGTGAAATGACAGGCCACGCCCTCGACTTCAGGATCGTCGAGACCATAGGTCGCAAGCTTGTCGTTCGGGCTCATCCATTTGAACACGGTCGAGCGGCGGAAGATCAGATCCGGCTCGTCCGCGGCGGATGCGGACGCCGCAGGCACGGTCAGCGCCAGGAGAAATAAAGCGAGGCCTTTCAAGCGGATGCTGGAAAGACTGGGGAAACGAGATGACATGAAGTTCTCCAGTAACAAGTCCCAGCAATGTAGGTATGAGGCGACCGATCAGGAAGACGATCGGCAGGCCGATACGGCCGCCGTTTACCGCTCCGTGAGGCTTTTTTGCTACGCTTTGGACAAAAGTAGCTGATCGCAGAACCGCCGTGCTGGTGAACGCGTATCCCCTCTGAGAGACTAACATCTGATTTGGATTATGGATTCGATGATGAACAGCGTGAACGGGTCTGGTTTTTCTGCCAAGCCGGCGCGATTCTGGCAGGTCGCCATTTTGACGGCGGCGGGTGCGATCGGCACGGCGAGCCAGGCGGACGCAGCGTTTTATTACTGGACGGATTATTCCGACGGGTCCTACGGGCGCCAGGAGCGCCATCCCGAAGTCCCGCGCCAGAAGCCGCAGAAGCGTGGTGCGGCCGGCAAGAAAGACCTCGTTGCCGAAAAAGAAGCCGGCACGAAACCGCAGGGTCCTCTCGTCATCGTCGTCTCGATCGACCGGCAGAAGGTCACGGTCTACGACACCAAGGGCGTGTTCGCGGAATCCCCGGTGTCGACGGGCATGAAGGGCCATTCGACGCCGATGGGTGTGTTCAGCGTCATCCAGAAGCACAAATTCCACCATTCCAACATCTATAGCGGCGCGCCGATGCCGTACATGCAGCGGATCACGTGGTCGGGCGTTGCCATGCATGCCGGTGTGCTGCCGGGCTATCCGGCCTCGCACGGCTGCATCCGCATGCCGATGGCGTTCGCTGTGAAGATGTGGAACTGGACCAGGATGGGCGCGCGCGTGATCGTTTCGCCCGGGCAGATGTCACCGCAGAACTTCTCACATCCGCTGCTTGCCTCGATGCGCGTTCCGCCGCAACCCGCGGCCAGCCTGGAGCCGCAGACCAATGCCGCCGAGAAGGCCGACAAGGGCGCGGCCAATACCGGGGCCACCGAAGCAAAGCCGGTTGAAACGAAGACTGCCAGCGCGGACGGCGTGCTCGAGCTGCGCTCGTCGGTCGGCCACACCGTGTTGTCGGACGTGACCACCGGATATGCCCCGGTCCGCGAGGAGGCCTCGGCCGACCAGACCGAGACCACCGCAAAGCCCGAGACCAAGACCGCTGAGGCGGCGGACGCGGCCAAGCCCCAGGCCGGAGATGCCGCGCAGCCCGCGAACACTGAAGCGAAGCCTGTCGAGGCCGCGGAGACGCCGAAGTCCGAAACCGCCGAACCCGCGAAGACGCCCGATGCACCGGCCGTGGCTCCAGCGCAGGCGGCCACGCCCGACGTCAAGAAGGACGAAACCCGCGTTGCCGATCCGGCGCCCGTGGCGAAACCTGAAGCGCCCAAGCGCGCGGGCCAGATCGCGGTCTTCATCAGCCGCAAGGATTCCAAGCTCTACGTGCGGCAGAACTTTGCGCCGCTGTTCGAGGTGCCTGTCACGATCGCCGCGAGCGACCGACCGCTCGGCACGCATGTCTTTACCGCCGAAGTCGACAAGGCCGATTCCAATGCACTGCATTGGTCGGTGGTGTCCTTGCCGGTGTCCGTCCGCTCTGCCGCGCGCGAGGATGATCGCCGCATGACAGGCCACCAGCGTGGCGCAGCCGTGATTCCCGTCGCTGCCAAGCCTGTGGTCACGCCGGACAGCCCGGCCGAAGCCCTCGACCGCATCTCGGTCCCGGCCGACACGATCACGAAGATCAACGAAATGCTGACGTCAGGCGGCTCGATCATCGTCTCCGACCAGGGCATCAACCAGGGCGAGACTGGCGAAGGCACCGATTTCATCGTCCGCCTGTACTAGCGGGCTTTATCGCGGCAGATAACGCGGTGTTGACGAGGCCGCTCGCAGCGGCGGGGTAACATGTGCCTCGTATCATTTCGGGGGACGCCGTCATGATGAACCGCAGGACGATGCTCATCGCCGCCTTTGCAGGCACGCTGGCGCCGGTGACGCGTGCACTGGCGGATGGCGGCATGAGCCGAATCTCCGCCTACGCCTTCTCTTTCCCGGCATTGTCAGGCGGCGACATCCGCCTTGCGGCCTTCACCGGCAAACCGCTGCTGGTGGTCAACACCGCTTCGCTCTGCGGTTACACGCCGCAATACGCTGGCCTGCAAGACATCTGGGGCGAGTTTCGCCAACGCGGCCTCACCGTCATTGGCGTGCCCTCCAACGACTTCGGCGGACAGGAGCCCGGCGGCACCAGCGAGATCTCGGAGACCGCCCACCACCAATACGGCGTTACCTTCCCGATCGCGGCCAAGGCTGTCGTGGTCGGTGCGAAAGCGCATCCGTTCTACAAATGGGCGGCAGAGGCGCGCCCCAAAGATGTTCCACGCTGGAACTTCCACAAATATCTGATCGGCCGGGACGGCTATATCGCCGACGTCTTTGCATCCACGGTCGAGCCGGCCGACACGCGGATCAAGACGGCGATCGCCAAGGCGCTGGCCGACACTTGACGGCGCATGTCCCGCAACCCGGTTGGGCACAATTGCGGTGGGGCGCCAAACAGCCGTTGCAATGGCGAGGGCCCACCATCTAGGCTAGGATCGTTAGGGGCAGGATGGTTTTGCCGGAGGCGAAAAGCCGCGGCGGAACAACGGGATCAACCTCGAGGACAACACCATGCGTGTCGCGGCAGGACTGATTTTGGCAAGCGCGATGTCTCTGGCGATGACGAGCGCGGCATGGTCGCAGACCCCGGCTGCAAAGCCCGCTGCCGCGACGCAAGCCCCACCGGCGGCAACACCGGCTGCGGCTGCGCCCGCTGCGGCTCCGGCACCCGCTCCTGCAGCAGCCGCCGCGCCGGCGGGCTTCGTCAATCCTCCCGCGCCTAAACAGGCGCCGCAGCCCGCGCGCGCGGCTTGCAACACGCCGGGCGCCTTGGGCGTCGCCCGCACCGTCGAGATCGACACCACGGGCGGTCCCGGCTTCGGCTTCGAGCATTTCAAGGAGCTCGATTTCCTGCGCGACAAGGAGGTCGTGCTGACCTTCGACGACGGCCCCTGGCCCAAGAACACGCCTGCGGTGCTGAAGGCGCTCGCCGACGAGTGCACCACCGGCATCTTCTTCTCGATCGGCAAGCACGCGACGTACGAGCCGGAGATCCTCAAGCAGGTCTACGCGGCCGGCCACACCGTGGGCACCCACACCTGGTCGCACGCCAATCTCAACAACAAGAAGCTCACGGAAGCGCAGCGCAAGGAAGAGATCGAGAAGGGCCTTTCCGCAGTGAAATGGGCGCTCGGCGGCATTTCGCCCTCGCCTTTCTTCCGCTTCCCGGCGCTCCAGCATCCGCCGGAGATGGTCACCTATCTCGGCAATCGCAACACGGCGATCTTCTCCTGCGACATCGACTCCTTCGACTTCAAGGCCTCAAAGCCCGAGAAGGTGGTCGAGACCGTCATGAAGAAGCTGGACAGCAAGGGCAAGGGCATCATCCTGATGCACGACTTCCAGAAGCACACCGCGGAGGCCCTGCCCGAATTGCTCAAGCGCCTGAAGGCCGGCGGCTACAAGGTGGTGGCGATGCGCGCCAAGTTCCCGGCCTCTACGCTGCCGGAATACGATCAGGAGCTGCTCAAGGACGTCAAGCTGCCGACGGTGAGCACCCGGCCGGTCAACAGCGTCGTGACGACGGTTTCCGAATAGCCGCGCCTTGTCCTTTCGCATCGAAGGCTACGTCATCGTCTCCGCGGACGGCATGCTCGCCGACGCGGCGCATGTCATGCCCGACAGCCTGAAATTCGAAGGCGACAAGCTGTTCTTCGAGCAGGCGCTCGATCGCGCTGCGCTGATCGTGCACGGCCGTCACTCGCACGAGCAGCAGCCGAATTCACCCAAGCGCAAGCGCCTGATCCTGACCCGCAAGATCAAGGCTCTGACCGTCGATCCCGAAATGCCGAACGCGACCTTGTGGAATCCGGATCACGTCAGCTTCGAAGACGCCTGTGCGTTTGCCGATGTCGCCTCCGGCACGGTCGCAATCATCGGCGGCCCCGTCGTGTTCGACATGTTCATGAACCGCTACGACACGTTCTGGCTGTCGGAAGCCCAGCATCTGCGGCTGCCCGGCGGCGAAGGCTGTTTTGTGGAAGTGCCGGCGCGGACGCCTCAGCAGGTGCTGGCCTCACACGGGATGAAACCGGGCGCGCCGTATCTGCTCGACGCCGCGCACGGGGTGACCGTCACGCCGTGGCGCAGGACGTAGCGGTTTAACTTTTATACGTCCCCGTAGGCCGCCTCCGCCGGACGCGTGGCGCGGCCGTAGCCCATGATCATGAACAGCGCGCCGATGATCGACAGGTTCTTGAGCGCGTCCAGCAGCATCTTGCCGTTGTCAGGCGGCACCTGGTTCCAGAAGTCGTAGAACAGGAAGGTCGCGACCGCGACATAGATGATCATCAGCATCGCGAAGAACCGCGCGCCGAAATTCAGCGCGATCATCACCCCAGCGATGATCTCGAGGACACCGACCGCGATCGCCAGCAGTTGCGGCGTCGTCATGGCCGTCGCCGTCTCGACCTGCTTGGCGTAAGGCGCGATCATGTCGGGCACCACGACCTTGGCGGCGATGAAATCAACGGTCGCCTGCATGGCAAACAGTCTTGCCGCGCCCGTGTAGATGAACAGCACGGCGAACAGAATCCGCCCGAAAGTCACGAACGCTGGCATGATCGGCCTCTTTGCTCAGGCTTTTTGAAACCGGAATTTTCGCGAAAGCACTGAAGGATTATGGAGAGTCATTCGCCGGTTTACAAACGGGGAAATGGCGAAAGTCGTTTTGAAAGCATTGAATTGCCGACGCGCGGCAGGTGCGCTCCCTCGCCCCGCTTGCGGGGAGAGGGTTGGGGTGAGGGGGAGCCTCGGCCGGGACGGTGAAAGTTGGACTCGCGGAGAGTCCCCCCTCGCCCGAATTCGAGCTGCGCGCGAATTCGACCTCTCCCCACAAGCGGGGCGAGGTGAAGAGCCCCGCCCCTACGTAAACAACGTCGGCTGCTGCCGCGACGCGCGCTCCTGCGCTTCCACCACAGCCACTGCGGTCATGTTGAGGATGCCTCGCGCCGTCACGGACGGGGTGAGGATGTGGGCTGGACGCGCCGGCCCGATCAGGATCGGACCGACGGGCAGCGCGTCCGCCAGCGACTTGATCATCTGATAGGCGACGTTGGCGGTGTCGAGGCTTGGCATGATCATGATGTTGGCCTCGCCCTCGAGGTTGGAGTGCGGCAGCACCATTTTGCGCGCCGCGGCCGAGAGCGCGGTGTCGCCCTGCATCTCACCGTCAGCCTCGAGCTCCGGATGCTTCTCCTTCAGGAGCTGGGTCGCCCGGCGCATCTTGCGCGAGGATTCCGTGTCGTAACTGCCGAAATCCGAATGCGAGACGAAGGCGATCTTCGGCTTGATGTTGAAGCGCTGGACGTGGACCGCCGCGAGCGAGGCGATCTCGGCGAGCTCTTCGGCGCTCGGATTGGGCCGCACCTGGGTGTCGGCGATGAAGAAGGCGCCCTTGCTGGTGATCAGCAGCGCCAGCGCCGCATAGTCGCTGATCCCCGGTGTGAACCCGACGATCTCGCGGACATGGCGCAGATGGCTCATGTAGCGGCCCTCGACGCCGCAAAGCATGGCGTCCGCCTCTCCGCGCACCACTGCGAGCGCCGCGATGACGGTGTTGTTGGTGCGCACCACCGTGCGCGCCGCATCGGGCGTCACGCCGCGGCGGCCGGCGACCTCGACATAGGACTGCACGTAGGAGCGGTAGCGCGGATCGTCCTCGGGATTGACGAGATCGAAGTCCCTGCCGGCCTTGATCGACAGGCCGAAGCGCTCGATGCGGGCCTCGACCACCGACGGACGTCCGACCAAGATCGGCGTCGCCAGCTTCTCCTCCAGCACCACCTGGGTGGCGCGCAGCACGCGCTCGTCCTCGCCTTCGGCGTAGATCACGCGCACCGGTTGGGTCTTGGCCTTCGCGAACATCGGCTTCATGACGAGGCCGGAGCGGAAAGCGAAGCGCTCGAGCAGCGCGGTGTACTCGTCGAAATTGGTGATGGGCCGGGTCGCGACGCCGGAATCCATCGCAGCCTTGGCGACCGCCGGCGAGATTCGCAAAATCAACCGCGGATCAAACGGAGACGGGATCAGCGAGCCCGGGCCAAACCCTTGCGTCTCGCCGGTATCAAAGCCTTGCGCGACCGCGTCGGACGGCGCCTCGCGCGCGAGCTGCGCGATGGCCTCGACGGCGGCGAGCTTCATCTCCTCGTTGATGGCGCTGGCGCCGACGTCGAGCGCGCCACGGAAGATGAAGGGGAAGCAGAGGACGTTGTTGACCTGGTTCGGAAAGTCGGAGCGGCCGGTGCAGATCATGGCGTCGGGGCGCACCTTGCGCGCCTCCTCCGGCATGATCTCCGGCGTCGGATTCGCGAGCGCCATGATGAGCGGCTTGTCGCCCATCGCCTTGGCCATCTCGGGCTTGAGCACGCCCGGTGCGGACAGGCCGATGAAGATGTCGGCGCCGCCGATGACGTCGGCGAGCGTGCGCTTGTCGGTCTTCTGCGCATAGACCGCCTTCCAGCGGTCCATCGTGGTGTTGCGGCCCTCATGCACTAGGCCGTCGATGTCGCAGACCCAGATGTTCTTGCGCTGCGCCCCCATAGACACCAGCAGGTTCAGGGTCGCGATCGCCGCGGCCCCTGCCCCCGATGCTACGATCTTCACGTCGGAGAGCTTCTTGCCGTTGAGTCGCAGGGCGTTGGTGACGGCGGCGGCAACGATGATCGCGGTGCCGTGCTGGTCGTCGTGGAAGACCGGGATCTTCATGCGCTCCTTGAGCTGCGCCTCGATCTCGAAGCATTCCGGTCCGCGGATGTCCTCGAGATTGATGCCGCCGAAGGTCGGCTCGAGCGCGGCCACGGTCTCGACCACGCGCTCGATGGTGTCGGCCGCGATTTCGATGTCGAACACGTCGATGCCGGCGAATTTCTTGAACAGGACCGCCTTGCCCTCCATCACCGGCTTCGAGGCCAGCGGACCGATATTGCCGAGGCCGAGCACGGCGGTGCCGTTCGAAACCACGGCGACCAGATTGGAGCGGATCGTCAGCGTCGCCGCTTCCGCCGGGTTCTTGGCGATCTCCAGGCAGGCGGCGGCGACGCCGGGCGAATAGGCCAGCGCGAGGTCGCGCTGGTTGGCGAGCGGCTTGCTCGCCTGAATCTCGAGCTTCCCGGGGCGCGGCAGACGGTGATAGGCCAGCGCCGCCTGGTGGAGATCATCGGAATAAGACGACATGCGGTGTCTCGCCTCGCGTTACCGGCCTCAAACTACGTTGTCCTGACCGGCCCGCCTTCGGGTGGTATTTCCGGGTCATGGAAACGGGATGAAGCACGCCGGGCGCCCCGGTGGCAACATCCGATTGCGGCTCCATCAACAGGGCGCCCGGTCAAATATCTGATAGCGCTCACTTTCCCTGGACCCCGCATTGCTTTGCGAATATGGCAAGTTGCGTCCTGCAACGCGAGCAACTGGAGCTGAGAATGAAGCGAATCCTGATCGGCCTGATCGTCGTGGCCGTGGTGGTCGCGGGCGGATGGTTCGGCTTCAATCTCTACGTCCAGCATCGCACCACCGCCGAGGTGGAGGCCGCGTTCGAGCAAATCCGCAAGCAAGGCGGCAAGGCCAGCTACGGCAAGATCGCCTTCGATCTGCCCACGCGCACCCTCACGATCGAGGACATCGCAGTTACGCCCGGCAAGGCACCGCAGGCGCAGATCAGGATCGCCGCTATCAAGGGCACGGGCGTTCGCCAGATCGACGAGACAAGGTTCTCGGCCGACGATATCA
The DNA here is from genome assembly GCF_023073095.1 of Bradyrhizobium sp. 44. Taxonomy (NCBI): domain Bacteria; kingdom Pseudomonadati; phylum Pseudomonadota; class Alphaproteobacteria; order Hyphomicrobiales; family Nitrobacteraceae; genus Bradyrhizobium; species Bradyrhizobium sp. 44. The sequence goes on along the minus strand of NZ_JADPIY010000016.1, from coordinate 757,672 downwards.
ACATCACCGGGCTCGAGGTTACGCTGGACCAGATCGGCGCTGCCAAGCTCAAGGTCGCGTACAAGATCCCGCAATTGGTCATGCGCGACTATGCCGGTCCTGTTCACGCGGATCAGGTGCCGGCGGACGGCTCGCTGGTCGACCTGTACCGCTACGTGCTCGGCCAATATGCGAGTGTCGCTGCATCGTCGCTCACGGCCCCGACCCTCACGATCAGCTTCGATTCCGGCGCCGCCGGCAGCGGCGAGGTCACCTATTCCGGACTGGCGATCCAGAACCTGAAGCACGGCAAGATCGACGCGATGAAGTCGGACCGCGCCGTGATCTCGGTCGACGTGAAGCAGCCCGGCAAGCCGGACAAGCTGACGGGCGAATTGTCGAACATCATCGTCAACGATTTCGATTCAAGCGCGATCCTCGCCGCGCTCGATCCGCAGACGGCCAGCGACGACAGCTATCGCCGGGTCTACCGGCAGGTCTCGACAGGTCCCTATGCGCTCAAATCGGCACAGGGGATGCGAGTGGATATCGACGGCTTCACCATGGAAGACATCGCCGTGCAGCCGTCGAAATTCCGGCTGGCCGAGATATTTGCCGCGCTGCCGCGGGATCAATCGGTCCCGCCGACGCCGGCACAGGCACGCGAGCTGCTGGAGAAGCTCGCCGGAGTCTATGAGGGTCTTCGCATCGGTAAGGCCGAAATCGGCAAGATGTCGGTCGGCACGCCGCAAGGAACGGCCACGGTTAATGCCATCCGATATCGCGACGGCGAGTTCGCGGTCGAAGGCGTCGACACACCATCTCCGCAAGGCCAGTTCAAGATGGAGCGCTTCGCGCTGAAATCCTTCAGCACGGCGAATTTGATGCGCTGGGCAGCAAGCCTCACCACTCCCGGGCGGGCGCCCTCGCCGGATCAGATGCTCGGGCTGTTCGGCGTGCTCGCAGGCGCAGAGATCAAGGGCGTGACGGCGCCGTTCAAGACCACCAAGAAGCTGGTCATGATCGACACACTGAGCCTAGACTGGGGGCAGCTGGTCGGCTCAATCCCGAGCAAGGCGCATGTGGTTGCCAAATTTGTCACGCCCACCGATCCATCCGACCCGAAGCAGCTTCCATTGATTGCCAGCGGGATCGACAAGCTCGCGGTCGACCTCGATCTCGGCGCTGCCTGGACCGAACAGTCCAACAGCTTCGTTCTGACGCCGGCGACGCTCGACATCGGCGGGATCGCAAGCGCGCAATTGCGTATTGCGCTCGGCAACGTGCCGCGTGAGGTGTTTTCGATCGATCCCGCTCAGCTCATGGGCCAGGCGGCACGCATCGAGGCGGGCACACTCGAATTCTCATTGCGCGATAGCGGCGTCGTCGATCTCGTCGCGGCGCAGTTCGCGCGCATGCAGAATGTAAGCCGCGATACCGCACGCCAGGCGCTCGTCGAGAGCATCACGGCTAAACGCGAGCAAGTTGCTTCCGCCAATCCGGATGCGAACGCGGCCGTGGACGCGATCGCCCGCTTCGTCGAGACGCCGGGCCAGACGCTTTCCATCAAGCTGTCCCCGCGCGCCAAGGCACCGCTGATGCAATTGATGCAGCTCTTGCAAACCGACCCACAGAGCGCGCTTGCCCAATTCAGGATCGAGGCGTCGACGGGGCTGTAAGGAACGACGCTGCGCGCGGGGACGGCAATTGGACCGGCGAAAATCCCTCCCCGTCATTGCGAGCGAAGCGAAGCAATCCAGAGTCCCTCCGCGGAAAGATTCTGGATTGCTTCGCTACTCGCAACGACGCCGTGGAGACAGCCTCACTTCTGCGGCAGATTCACCTTCACATGCAGCTCGCGGAGCTGCTTGGGGCTGGGCTCCGACGGCGCGCCCATCAAGAGGTCCATGGCCTGCTGGTTCATCGGGAACAGCGAGATCTCGCGCAGATTGTTGGTGCCGCACAAGAGCATGACGATGCGGTCGACGCCGGCGGCCATGCCGCCATGCGGCGGGGCGCCGTACTGGAAGGCACGGTACATGCCGCCGAAGCGATCGACGACTTCCTGTTCGCCATAGCCGGCGATCTCGAAGGCCTTCACCATCGCTTCCGGCACGTGGTTGCGGATACCGCCCGAGGCGATCTCGTAGCCGTTGCAGGTAATGTCGTACTGGAATGCCTTGATGGTCAGCGGATCCTGGCCCTTCATGGCATCGAGACCGCCCTGTGGCATTGAGAAGGGATTGTGCGAGAAGTCGACCTTCTTGTCTTCCTCATTGTACTCGTACATCGGGAAGTCGACGATCCAGGCCAGCTCGAACCGCTCCTTGTCGGTGAGGTTCAGGTCCTCGCCGACCTTGTTGCGGGCCAACCCTGAAAACTTCCAGAACTTGTCGGGATCGCCGGCGACGAAGAACGCGGCATCGCCTTCCTTCACGCCGATCTGGGCGCGGATCGCGGCGGTGCGCTCAGCGCCGATGTTGTTGGCAAGCGGACCGGCACCTTCGCCGCCCTCGCGCCACATGATGTAGCCGAGGCCGGGCTGGCCCTCGCCCTGCGCCCATGAATTCATGCGATCGCAGAAGGCGCGAGAACCGCCACCCGGCGCCGGGATCGCCCAGACCTGGTTCTTGGGGTCCTCCAACATGCGCGCGAACACCTTGAAGCCGGAGCCGCGGAAGTGTTCGGAGACGTCCTGCATCTCGATCGGGTTGCGCAGGTCCGGCTTGTCGCTGCCGTATTTGCGCAGCGCCTCGGCGAACGGAATCCGGCGCCAGCCCTTGGTCACCGGCTTGCCCTTGGCAAACTCTTCAAAGACGCCCGTGATCACCGGCTCCATGGCCGCAAAGACATCTTCCTGAGTCACAAAACTCATTTCGACGTCGAGCTGGTAGAACTCGCCCGGCAGACGGTCGGCGCGCGGGTCCTCGTCGCGGAAGCACGGCGCGATCTGGAAGTAGCGGTCGAAGCCGGACATCATCAGCAGCTGCTTGTACTGCTGCGGCGCCTGCGGCAGCGCATAGAACTTGCCGGGATGGATGCGCGAGGGCACCAGGAAGTCGCGCGCGCCTTCCGGCGAGGACGCGGTCAGGATCGGGGTGTTGAACTCGAAGAAGCCCTGCCCCTCCATGCGCCGACGCATCGACTTGATGATTTCGACACGCGTCATGATGTTCTGGTGCAGCTTCTCGCGACGCAGGTCGAGGAAGCGGTACTTGAGCCTAATGTCCTCGGGATATTCCTGGTCGCCGAACACCGGCAGCGGCAAATCGCCGGCCGGGCCCAGCACTTCGATCTCGCTGACATAGATCTCGATCTTGCCGGTCGGCAAATCGTCATTGTCGGTGCCTTCGGGGCGGCGACGGGCCTTGCCGTCCATCCGCACCACGAATTCCGAGCGCAGCTTCTCGGCCTGCGAAAACGCCGGCGAGTCCGGATCGACCACGCACTGGGTCAGGCCGTAATGGTCGCGCAGGTCGATGAACAGCACGCCGCCATGGTCGCGAACGCGATGGACCCAGCCCGAGAGGCGAACTGTCTCGCCAATGTTGCCCTCGCGGAGCGCGCCGCATGTATGTGACCGGTAGCGATGCATGGTCGTCCCAAATTCAATGTCGGAGGATCGAATCGAACCGCCGAAACGGCCGGCCCAAAGTTGCGGCAGGGTTTACCCGACGAGACCGGGGGCGGCAACCAAGGGAACGGCCCGTTTTCGGCTGGAAGTGCCCATTTTTGCCCAATCTGGGCTCAAGCCTTTGCCATCAGGCGTTCCACGCCTATCTTGAGGCCATGACAGTCCATTTCCCGTTCCAGAACTCCTATTCGGCGCTGCCGGACAGCTTTTTCGCCCGGGTCGCGCCGACCCCGGTCGCAGCCCCACGGCTGATCAAGCTGAACCGGCCGCTGGCGCTCCAGCTCGGACTCGATCCTGATGTGCTGGAGACCCCCGAGGGCGCCGAAATCCTGGCCGGCAAGACGGTTCCGGCCGGCGCCGATCCCATCGCCATGGCCTATGCCGGCCACCAGTTCGGGCAATTCGTACCGCAGCTGGGCGACGGAAGGGCGGTCCTGCTCGGCGAGGTCATCGACAAGGACGGCATCCGCCGCGACATCCAGCTCAAGGGCTCGGGTCCCACTCCGTTCTCCCGCCGCGGCGACGGCCGTGCCGCGCTCGGGCCGGTGCTGCGCGAATACATCGTCAGCGAAGCGACGTTCGCGCTCGGCATTCCGACCACGCGCTCACTCGCTGCCGTCGTCACCGGCGAGCACGTCATCCGCGAGACCGCGCTGCCAGGCGCGGTGCTGACCCGCGTCGCCTCGAGCCACATCCGCGTCGGGACCTTCCAGTTCTTCGCCGTTCGCCGCGACACCGATGCCATTCGCCGGCTCGCCGACCATGTCATCGCGAGGCACTATCCGGAGCTGCTCGGCGCCGAGCGGCCCTATCACGCGCTGCTCGGTGGCGTCGTCGCGCGCCAGGCCGATCTCGTCGCACGCTGGCTGCTGGTCGGTTTCATCCATGGCGTGATGAACACCGACAACAGCTCGATCTCGGGCGAGACCATCGATTATGGCCCCTGCGCTTTCATGGATGCCTACAATCCGGCGCAGGTGTTTTCCTCGATCGACGAGATGGGCCGCTACGCCTATGCGAACCAGCCGCGCATCGCGCTGTGGAATCTGACCCGGCTGGCCGAATGCCTGCTGCCGCTGTTCTCCGACGATCAGGAAAAGGCGGTCGCCGAGGCCCAGGACATTCTCGGCACCTTCTCCGAGACGTTCAGCGACGCCTATCAGGCGGGCCTGCGCAAGAAGGTCGGCCTGTTCACGGAGCGCGACGGCGACGACGCGCTGACCCAGGACCTGCTGGACGCCATGGCCAAGAACCAGGCCGACTTCACCCTCACCTTCCGCAAACTCGGTGACGCCGCTGGCGATCCTGCTGCCGACTATGCACGCGCGCAATTCATGGACCCCGCGGCGTTCGACGAGTGGGCCAGGCGCTGGCACGAGCGCACGGCGCTGGAGCCGCAGAGCGCAGCCGAACGGCAAGCAGCCATGCACGCCGTCAACCCGATCTTCATCCCGCGCAACCACCGCATCGAGGCCGTGATCCAGGCAGCGGTCAACGATAACAACTACGCGCCGTTCGAGGAATTGGTGAAGGTGCTGGCAAAGCCGTTCGATGACCAGCCGGACTACGCCGCCTACGCCGATCCCCCGCTGCCGGACCAGCGGGTGCTGCAGACGTTCTGCGGGACGTGAGGCGAGCTCGGTGCGCAGGGTGGAGGAGCCGAAGGCGTAATCCGTGATGCGGGTGCGGAAATCGTTTGTCCAAGACGATCGTTCGCTCAGATCGTCACCACGATTTTGCCGACCTGCATGTTTGACTCCAGAAAACGGTGCGCCTCGACGATCTCGTCAAAGCGAAACGTTTTGGCGATGATCGGACGCAAGGCACCACCCGAAAGCCCATCGAGGATGAACGCCTTCGCCTTCGCAAGCCGCGTGGGGTCGCGGATGATCTCGTGCACGAGATAGCCGCGCAGCGTCAGGCTCTTGGTCAGGACGTTGACCAGCGGAAATGGCGTCGGCTCGGGGCTCAGGCCGCCATATTCGATGAGAACGCCACCCGGCGACATCGCGGCGGTGAGCGGCTCAAATATCGGGCCGCCGACCGCGTCGAACACCACACGAACGCCGTTTGAGCCGACAATGCCCTCCAGGCGCGACCGGATGTTTTCTTCGACCGAGGCGATGACGTCGGCGGCGCCAGCATCGCGCAAGGCTTGCCGCTTGATCGAAGTTCGCGTCACTGCAATCGGCATCGCACCAATCCGGTTCGCGATCTGAATCGCTGCAAGCCCGACACTGCTCGACGCTGCTGTAATAACCACTGCCTCCCCTCGCTTTAGCCCAGCAATATCGACCAGAGCGCCGAACGCCGTCAGATATTGCATCCATGTCGCGGCCGCCGCGTCGAAGCCGAGCTCGGGCGGGTGCTTCACGACGAACTCCGCGGGAAACGTGACGAGCTCGCCATAGGCCGGCCATCGCACCATCGACACGGGCGGCACGATGCTGACGACCTCGCCCGGCGAGAAGCCGCTCACGCCTTCGCCGATCGCCTCGACGACGCCGGCGGCCTCGAGACCAAGGCCGGACGGAAAGGTCGCGGTCTCGATATAGGTCCCCGCTCGCAAGAGCGCTTCCGCGCGATTGAGCCCGAGGGCCTTGACCCTGATCTGCACCTCGCACCTTCCTGGCGGCGCGACGTCAACGATCTCGATGCGCAGCACCTCGGGGCCACCATGTCTGTGGAAGCGAACGACGCGCGCCATGAACACACTCCAAAACGATTGAATTGAATGGAGCTATGCCAACCGCAGGGCAGCGGATAAAGCGATCAAACGGCCAAACAGTCGAAACCAGGAGTTTGCAATCATGGACCGCCTGACCAGCATGGCCGTCTTCGTCAAGGCGGTTGACGTGGGTTCGTTCGCCGCTGCCGCCGATGCGCTCGAAATGTCGGGGCCAATGGTCGGCAAGCACGTTCGCTTCCTCGAACAACGCTTGGGCGTCCGCCTCCTCAACCGCACCACACGGCGCCAGAGCCTGACCGAGACAGGCCAAGCCTATTACGAGCGCTGCCGCACTGTGCTCGCCGAAGCCGAGGCCGCCGATGCCGTCGCTTCCGACGAATTGTCCGAGCCGCGTGGCCGGCTTCGCGTGACCATGCCCGCCCTGCTGGGCCGGCACTGCATCGCCCCCTTGCTGATGAAGCTCGCGCGACGATATCCCCATCTGGAGCTCGATCTCTCGTTCGGCGACCCGATCGCTGACATCATCGAGGCCCGCTATGATCTTGCGATCCGGACCGGCGATCTAAACGATCAATCCGGCCTGATGACGCGGCGCATCGCAAGCCAGCGCATGGCGGTGTGCGGTTCGCGCTCCTATCTGCGCGCCAACGGCAAGCCGAAATCGCTCGACGATCTCGCCGCACACCAAGCGATCATCTATCGCCGCTCCGGACGCGTCCGGCCGTGGCTGTTTCCCCGCGAAGGCCAGCCTCCGAGCGAAATCATGCCGGCGGGAAGGCTCAGGCTCGACGATCTCGACGCGATTGCGGACGCCGCTACACAGGGGATGGGGCTGGCCTGGCTGCCATACTGGCTGGTCCGCGAACGCCTACGCGCCGGTACGCTCATCAATCTGTTGAGCGGTCAGCCGGGATTTCTCTACGACTGCCACGCGCTCTGGCCCCGCTCGCCCCGGATGCCGCCGAAAGTTCGCGCCGCCGTGGACGCCTTGGCGGCCGTCCTGCCGAAGCTCATGACGTGACGCCGGATGCCGCGGCGCTGCATCGCATGGTGCCCCCGTTAACCCCGCGTCCACCATCCGGCCCAGCCCGCCGCCGGTAACCACGAGAATTAACAGACCCTCAATTCCCCCCGGACAAGTTTAGCAATGTTGCTGGGGGACATTGCCGTGGATCTGTTGGTTTTCGAGTTCCTGGGGCTGGCGCTGGTCGCCATGTGCGTGGTCGTGGTGGCGCTGCCCTGCGCGCGCAAACCCTCCCGGCGGGTCCGCTACGAATAGGATTTTCGTCGGAAAATGCGATTCCGGCCCAAATGCAAGGCTCGAATTCGCTTCGAGCCCCTTGACATCACAGCGCTTTCGGCAGAACGGCTGATGGACTTGTCATGGGCCGTTCATGGATTTGATTACCACCACCGCTGACCTTGCGGCTGCCTGCAGCCGGCTGGCCAAGCACCCCGTCATTACCGTCGATACCGAGTTCCTGCGCGAGACCACCTATTACCCGCTGCTGTGCGTGGTGCAGATGGCGAGCGCCGAGGAAGCGATCGTCATCGACACCCTGGCCGCCGGCATCGACCTCAAGCCGTTCTTCGAGCTGATGGCCAATGAGGCCGTGCTGAAGGTGTTCCACGCCGCCCGCCAGGACATCGAGATCATCTGGCATCAGGCGGGCATCATCCCGCACCCCGTGTTCGACACCCAGGTCGCGGCCATGGTGCTCGGCTACGGCGACAGCATCGCCTACGACGCGCTGGTCGAGAAGGTCACCGGGCACCGCCCGGACAAGACTCATCGCTTCACCGACTGGTCGCGCCGGCCGCTGACCAAGGAGCAGATGCACTACGCCGTGTCCGACGTCACGCATCTGCGCGACGTGTTCGCAGCGCTCGATGCCGACCTCAAGAAGCGCCGGCGCAGCGAATGGGTCTCGATCGAGATGGAGGTCCTGACCTCGCCCAAGACCTACGACTTCCACCCCGAGCGCGCCTGGGAACGGCTCAAGACGCGGGTGCGCAAGCCCAAGGACCTCGCAGTCCTGATGGAGGTCGCCGCCTGGCGCGAGCAGGAGGCGCAGAGCCGCGACGTGCCGCGCGGCCGCGTGCTGCGCGACGAGGCCGTCAGCGACATCGCCACCCACGCGCCGAATACGATCGAGAAGCTCGCAAACCTGCGCTCGGTGCCGAAGGGTTTTGAGAAATCCAAATGGGGCGCCGATATCGTCGCCGCGGTCGAGCGCGGGCTGGCGCGGGATCACGCCACGCTGCCGAAGCTGGAAAAGCCGCGCAACAACAACAATGGCGCCGCGATCGTCGAGCTGTTGAAGGTGCTGCTGCGCATGACCGCGGAGCGCCACGCGGTCGCCAGCAAGGTGATTGCAACCGTCGACGATCTCGAGGAGATCGCGGCCGACGACGAGGCCGACGTGCCGGCGCTACGCGGCTGGCGCCGCGAGCTGTTCGGCGAGGCCGCACTGAAACTGAAGCGCGGCGAGCTGGCGCTGGCGGTGGAGAAAGGCCGCGTGATCGGGGTTCAGCGGGCGGAATAGGCCGCCAACCCTCCGCAACGTCGTCCCCATTACTCCATGCAAGAGTTTGGCGAAGACTCGTCGTTCGGGACTACTACCACCCGTCTCGCTAGATCGCGCGGTATGGGTCCTGGCTTTCGCCAGGACGACACCGAGAGTGTGGTGAGACGCTCCGCTCGCGTTGAAACGCTTCCCTTACGCCGGCGTCAGCTTCGCCACTTCCGGCTTCATGTCGTCCAGCACACCTGAAATCGCCGCAACCAGCTCGTCGATCTGGGCCTTGGTGACGATCAGCGGCGGGCAGATGGCGATGGCGTCGAGCATGTTGCGCGAAATCACGCCGCGCTCCTGCAGCATGCGGCTGGCCATGCCGCCGACGGCGCCCGGCGTTGCGGCAGCCGTCTTGCGCGCCTTGTCCAGCACCAGTTCGATCGCAGCGATCATGCCGACACCGCGGACCTCGCCGACCAGCGGATGGCTGGTGAGTTCACGCAGCTTGCCTTGCATGTAGCCACCGAGTTCGGCGGCATGCGCAACGAGGCCCCGCTCCTCGATGATTTTCAAATTCTCCAGCGCAATCGCCGACCCGACCGGATGGCCGCCCGCGGTGAAGCCGTGGCCGAGCACGCCGATCTTGTTGCTCTCATCGGCGATCGGCTCGAACATGCGATCGTTCATCATGATGGCCGACAGCGGGAAATAGCTCGACGTGATCTGCTTGGAGACCACGATCGCGTCGGGCTTGATGCCGTAGGTTTCGCAACCGAACATCTTGCCGGTGCGGCCGAAGCCGCAGATGACCTCGTCGGCAACCAGCAGGATGTCGTACTTGTTCAATACCTTCTGGATCTTGTCCCAATAGGTCGCCGGCGGCACGATGACGCCGCCCGCGCCCATCACCGGCTCGCCGAAGAACGCCGCGATCGTGTCCGGGCCTTCCTTCTGGATCAGCGCATCGAGCTCCTCGGCCCGCCGCGTCGCGAAGGCTTCCTCGCTCTCCCCGGGCGCGCCGTCCTTGTAGAAATGCGGCGAGCCCGTGTGCAGGATGTTCGGGAGCGGCAAGTCGAAAGAGCGGTGGTTGTTCGGCAGCCCGGTGAGGCTGGCGGACGCAATCGTGACGCCGTGATAGGCGCGCATCCGGCTGATCACCTTCTTACGCTGTGGCTGGCCGAGCGCATTGGAGCGATAGGCAATCAACTTCAGAACGGTGTCGTTGGCCTCCGAGCCGGAGTTGGTGAAGAAGACCTTGCTCATCGGTACCGGCGACAGCGCCACCAGCTTCTCGGCGAGATCAATCGAGGGCCCGTGCGATTTGGCGGAGAAGGTGTGATAGAATGGCAGCGCCTGCATCTGCTTGTGCGCGGCTTCGACCAGCCGCTTCTCGTTGAAGCCGAGCCCGACGCTCCACAGGCCTGCCATCGCCTCGAAATAGCGCTTGCCCGAGGCGTCGAACACGTAAGGGCCCTCGCCGCGTTCGATCACCAGGGGACCGGCCTGCTGATGGGCGCGCGCGTTGGTGTAGGGATGGAGCTGATAGGCCACATCCCGGGCCTCTTGCGAATTGGGCAACATGGACATTTGCAGGCATCCTTGAAAGCGTCACGTCGCCGGCGCGGCCAGCGTCATCACTCGATGATCCAGCTCCTTGGCTATTGCCACCGCGCAAAACTTGCAACGTCAATTCGTCGGCAGCAAGCGCTCAGCAGCGTTGCACAAAGCCGCACATCGGGCAGCTGTCACGTCGCGCCGTCGTCATTTCCATCGCCATCGGCGGCAGCGGCCTCCCGCACCTCCACCAGCGCCATCGAGAGCAGATACACCGTCGTGGGCAGACCGAGACGGCGCGCCGCCTCGGCGGCACGCGACAGGTCGCTTGCCAGCTCCTCGAGCTGATCTCCCCGTGACAATGTCCCACTCCATCCGTCGATCGCGGCCGCCTACACCGCAACGGCGCCGCTGGTTCTGATCAGTTCGGCGCTGGACTGGATTGTAGCAAAATTCCCGATCACATTCACTACCGCATGCTTGTAGGCGGCAGCATCGCCTGTCCCCGGCTGCTGGCAGGCCACCGCGTCAGCCACCACCTGGAAGCGATGACTGCGGTGAAACCCGTCAATAGCGGTAGCCAGGACAGTTTCGTCCAAGGAAAAGCCCGCGAGCACGCAACGGACATTGCGGATATTGGACATGTAGTCCACAAAACGCGCCGAACTGTAGGCCGACGGCAGCGGGTGCTCGAACGTCATTTCTCCCGGCCGTGGCTTCGCCTCCGCGATCCAATCGGTCAGCTTGGATGCCGGATTGAACCAGGCCGCCTGCGCGATGCGCTTCAAATGCATCACCGGCCAGAGATTGTCGCGCCAGAACGTCAACAGTTCCACGCAGCGCGCTGTCGCGGCGTCGCCGTCGAGGATGACGTGGCGACGTCCGGGGGTCAGATATTCGACCTGGAGATCCGCGCAGACCAAGATCGGCGGATCGTCGGTGATGGAAACCAGCATGTTTTTGCGCGCAGCTGCACCAGTTTCAACGGCCAGCGAGCGCGACGTCCCGCAGCGGCGACGTCACGGCCCGTCCCGCCGAGGCGTCGAGCACGCCCGGCCGGTCCCAATCGCCCTCGGGTCGGATGATCACGTACGGATCGCTGTCCAGCGTAATGGCATCCGGGCCCGGTTCGATCTCCAGCAGCATTTCCGTGTAGGAGAAGTCGGAGAAAGTGATCTTGCGATTGTGGCCGAGCGGCTTGGCGCCGAAATGGGCCCAGAAATCGACCAGCCGATCCTGCGCCTGGCCGTAGATCTTGCGAAAGCCCTTGCGCTTCACATAGTCGACGCTCGCCTGCACCAGCTTGAACGAGACCCGCGAGCGCCGATATTGGTGCCGCACCGCAAGCCGTTCCACCTTGGCGAAATCGCCGAAGAACCGCACCCGCAGACAGCCCGCAGGCTCGTTGCCGACATAGCCGATGAAATGCGCGGCGACCATGTCGTTGCCGTCGAACTCCTCGTCGAACGGGCAATCCTGCTCGGCGAGATAGACGGCCGAGCGGATCGAGGTGACCAGCATGAGATCGCTAAGATCGCGTGCGAGGCGAATGGTGATGGCGCGGGAATCGGGCTTCGCGAGAGGAATCCTAGTACCGTGCATCTGCAAAACTCCTTGCTTGAATGATCCCGCCCGGCATGCGCATCGGCTGCCGATGCCAGGGCCGCTCGTAGCACCAGAGGTCGGGTTGGAAGCTTGGAACAGGCTCGAATCCTGTCGCCTTCATGATGTCGCGTCCGGCCACGGTTGACGGCTGCGCATAGCAATCCGCGTTGCGAAACCTTAGCTGCCTCAGATGAGCCGCGGCCTTGCCAAGACCGGCGACGCCGCGCCCTGTCGCCGCGATCGCCCAGATGTAGATGGCGGAAACGTCTTCCTTCGCGGACGCGAGATGGCGCGTCTCCGGCGCGGTGAGGCAGATCTCGTCGAGCAGCAGCGCATCATGCCCGCGATCGTTGAGAAACAGGAAGGCCATGCCGCCGACGAGGTTGCCCTTCCGGCTGAAAGTCAGGATGCTCTCGGGATCGAAGGCGAAATATTTTGCAAGCTCCGCCGCCCCGATCCGAACGCCCGGCACCAGCCGGTGGGCCAACTGCGAAAGCGCGGCGATTTCGGAAAATTGGGCGCGGCGGACGTCGACATCCGGACTGAGCGGCAGCGCGTCGAAATCATGCCTTGCGGCAAACGAGCCCCTTTCCATACCCATGTCACCCCTCTATCGTTCGCGGCTTTCGTGCCCCGCTATGACCAAGAGCTTAGCGGCTGGGGATCTGGCGTATGCAGCAGTTATTGCACCGGGGTGCTGCGATGATGCAGCACCGTGAAGAAGCCCTGGATATGTCCTGGGACGATTTGAAACTGTTTTTAGCTTGCGCAAAATATAAAAGTTTCCGCAACGCCGCCGAGGAGCTCGGGCTCACCTCCACCACCCTGATGCGCAGGATCGACCGGCTCGAAGAGAGCATCGACTGCAAGCTGTTCCTGCGCGACCAGAGCGGGCTCACGCTCAGCGACGAAGGCAGCGCGATGATCGCCGACGTCGCGCATATGGAGCGTCATGCCTTCAACGTGTTCCGGCGTGCTTCGCGATCGTCGAACGACATGTCAGGCACCGTGCGCGTCGCGGTGACGGAAGGCCCCGGCAATTTCTGGATCCTGCCGCGACTGATCGACTTCCAGAAGACCTATCGCAAGATCACCGTCGACCTGCGCTGCGCGATGGAACAGGCCGACGTCGCGCGGCTCGAATCCGATATCGCGATCCAGCTCGAGCCACCGACCAATCCCGATCTGATCGTCGCCAAGCTCGGCCGGCTGCACATCTATCCCTTCGTCTCCAAGGAGTACGAAAACCTCTACGGCGTGCCCGCGACCCTGGCCGAGCTGAAGAACCATCGCATCATCAAGCAGAGCGCCCCGCAGGTCGACGACGGCGCCTACGCCCGCGTGCTCGGACTGAAGTCGCTCGAGGGCATCGTTGGGATCAAGACCAATTCCTCGGTCGGCGTGCTCTATGCGGTGGAGCGCGGCGCCGGCATCGGGTTCCTGCCGACGGTCTCGATCGCGCTCGGCGCCCCGCTCGTTGCCGTCGATCTCGGCGTCAGCCACCACGCCGATCTCTGGCTCACCTATCACAAGGAGTTCCGCGCCTCCGAGCGCCACAAGATCGTGGTCGATTGGCTGAAGAAGATCTTCGATTCCAAGATCCATCCCTGTTTCCGCGACGAGTTCATCCATCCGAACGCGCTGGCGCCAATGATGACGGCCGCGCGCGAGGGCTTTGGATTGACGGGTTATGTCGCGGCGATGCCGACTTAAAGCTTGAACATGATCTCTTCGGAAAACCGCTTCGCAGTTTTCCAGATCCGGCCCTGGGCGGACGTGGGCAGGCTTCGCCTCACCACCGATATTCGAAGCCGACCGTGCCCTGATGCGACGTCAGCTCGCTGCGGAACTTGCCGTCGTAGTTGACGTAGAGCCGCGCCGTGTTGGTCAGACTGAGCGAGGCCGAGGCGCCGGCATCCATGCCGTAGCGGCTCTCGCCGATCCCGGGCACGACGATGCTCTGGGTCCCGAGGCTGACCTGCACCGATCCCAGGTTCTGATGGAAATTGTCGACGAACTTGCCGTAGGCGGACAGGTCCAGGATCTTCTGGTCGAAGATGAAGTAGCGTCCGACCTCGGCTCCGATCATGACGCGCGCGCGAGAGAGCGCCGTCGAGCCGACATTGAGTGGATCGAGGCCGCCAACCTCCTGGAACGCGACGCTGGTGGCGCGGACATATTCCAGTGCACCCTTCGGCACGATGCGCATCTGGTCCTTGGTCCAGTAATAGCTGATCTCGGTCAACGCGCCGTCGACTGCGGCGCGATAACCCGCGGTCGCAAGGCCGAGGCCGGTATCCCGGCTGGAGCGGACCTTGCCGAAACCGTGCACCAGCGCGAAAGCCCAGGTCCAGGGGCCCTTGTCGACGGAGCCACTGAAGCCGAGTTGAGTCAGGTCCAGCGTCGCGGACTGGAGCGCGAGCGGAACGTCGATGTCGGTGTGGCTCTGGTCGACGGAGAAGCCGAGATTGACGCCCGGTGCGAGCCGCGCGCCAAAGCCCGCGACACCGCCAAAGGTCTTCCGCTTGTCGCCGACAAAGTCTCCTTGCGCATCGGTCCGGACCGAGATGCCGTAGCCCTCGAACCAGGTGCGGTAGCGCGGATCTTCCGCGCTGGCCGATGCGCCGCCGCCGCCGCCGGGATTGGTTCGGAACGCCCGGTTGACGCCGCCAGATGCCTGGTTGCCGAGCCGCTCCAGGAAGTTCGACCCGAGATTGAGCGCGCTGTTGCCGGCCGATTGGTCGTAATTGGTGGAGGTGGCCGACGGCGTGGGAGGCGGTGGCGGTGGCAGCGGCGGGGCGACCTGAGCGAGAACGGGAGCAGCCGTCGTCACCAAGCCAAGCACGATGGCACTCGCGACCTTGGCCGCCGTCCGACGAACCCGGTCTCCGCCAATCACCCGCCGCTTCCCGGAAAGCTGCAATGTGCAGCGCATGACAATGAATCCCAAAGCAAAATGGCGGCGCGCAAAAATGCAACACGCGCCACACTGCATGCGACGATTTGTGCTGAACTGCCCCCGAGGGTCAATCGGTCCAGACCTCATCGCCAAGGCGATTGCCCTCGATTGTGGTTCCCCGGCCACAGGTCGTAAATTGCAGATGACGGCACCCGGCCCGGACTTGAAATTCGCGCGCGGCTTGCTAACGGGCGATTTTCATGTTGCAATATCGGACACAATCGGAATTGGCCGCTCGACTGTGCGTTTCGCGACATTGAGACTCAAGACTCGAACAGACTACCGGAAGCCCGTTTGTGGCGTGGCACGCGAAAAGCGGCCGCGTCGTTTTTGTATCTAGCGGAGGAGACTGAGGATGCCGCAAAAGGGCACCGTCAAATGGTTCAACCCGACCAAGGGATATGGGTTTATCAAGCCGAACGGCAGTGACAAGGACGTCTTCGTCCACATCTCCGCCGTCGAGCGCGCCGGACTCTCCACCCTCAATGAAAACCAGGTGGTTGAATACGACCTCGTGGAGAACCGCGGCAAGGCATCCGCGGAGAATCTCAAGGTCTCCTGACTTCTCTCGCGGTCTGCGCAAGAGATCATGACGTTGCCCCCGGCTCTGCCGGGGGTTTTTGTTTTGGGGATGAGAAGTATTTCGTGCGACGGCGCTTCACCGCACCAACGGCGCAACCAGAAAATTCTCCGACGGCCCGCTGCCCGCGGTCTTGCACACGTCGCCCTCGATCCGGACCTTGCCGGTCGCGAGCAGGCTCAGCGCTGCGGGATAGATGCGGTGCTCGACTTCGAGGATACGCTCCGACAGCGTGTCCGCCGTGTCGTGATCGCTCACGGGCACCGCACCCTGCATCACGATTGGGCCGGCATCGGTCTCGGGGATGACGAAGTGCACCGTTGCGCCGGACAGCTTGACGCCGGCGCGCAAGGCCTGGCCATGCGGGTCCAAGCCTGGGAATGACGGCAGCAGCGAGGGATGGATGTTGAGCATCCGCCCGTACCAGGCTTTTGTGAATTCAGCCGTGAACAGCCGCATGAAACCGCCGAGACAGATCAGCTCGATGCCGTGCTGATCGAGCGCTGATTGCAGCACCTTCTCGAAGCCGGCGCGGTCCTTGCCGAACGGCTTGCTTTCGATCACCAGCGTCGTCACGCCGCTCGCTTTGGCCCTTTCCAGCCCCTGCGCGTCGGCCTTGTTCGAGATGACGAGCGAAATCTCCGCCGGGAAATCCGCAGCAGCAGCGGCCCTGATCAGCGCGGACATGTTGGAGCCGCGACCGGAGATCAGGATGGCGACGCGGCGTTTCATCAAAGCGCCAGATCGAGGTGGCCGTTATAGATGACGCGGTGCTCGCCCTCAGCCGGGATCACGGTACCGAGCTGGGCGACGGTCTCACCGGCGTCAGTGAAGACCTCCACGACCTCGTCGACCTTGTCCGGCTCGACGATCGCGATCATGCCGATCCCGCAATTGAAGGTCCGCAGCATTTCGAGCTCGGCGATGCCGGCTTGGGCTGCCAGCCATTTGAACACCGGCAGCACCGGCAGGCGCGCCAGATCGATACCGACACCGAGATGGTTCGGCAGCACGCGCGGAATGTTGTCGGTGAAGCCGCCGCCGGTGATGTGGGCAAGCCCCTTCACCGCGCCGGTCTCGCGGATCGCGCGCAGGCAGGATTTGACATAGAGCCGCGTCGGCGTCAGCAGCGCGCCGCCGAGCGTCATGACAGGCGCAAACGGCGCCTGCGCCCCGAAGCCGAGGCCGGATTGTTCCACGATCTTCCGCACCAGCGAGAAACCGTTGGAGTGCACACCCGACGAGGCGAGCCCGATCACGGCATCGCCGGCGGCGATGTCCTTGCGCGGCAAGAGCGTGCCCCGCTCCGCAGCGCCGACGGCAAAGCCGCCGAGGTCGTAGTCGCCGTCCTTGTAGAGGCCGGGCATCTCGGCCGTCTCGCCGCCGATCAGGGCGCAGCCGGATTCGCGGCAGCCTTCGGCGACACCGGCGACGATCGATGCGGTCGCCTCCGGATCGAGCTTGCCGCAGGCAAAATAGTCCAGGAAGAACAGCGGCTCGGCGCCCTGCACCACGAGGTCGTTGACACTCATGGCGACGAGGTCGATGCCGATCCCGCCATGCAGGCCGGTCTCGATCGCGATCTTGACCTTGGTGCCAACGCCATCGGTCGCGGCCACCAGGATGGGATCCTTGAAACCGGTCGCCTTGAGGTCGAACAGGCCGCCGAATCCGCCGATTTCGGCGTCGGCGCCGGCCCGCGCGGTTGCGCGCACCATTGGCTTGATCAGGTCGACCAGGCGGTTGCCCGCGTCGATATCGACGCCTGAATCGGCGTAAGTGAGGCCGTTTTTGCGGTCGGTCATGCCCGATTTCCAGTGGGTTTGCGGCTGGTTACGTCGAATTCCGGGGACGCGCAATGGCTCGCATGGCGCGCCTCCGTATACTATGTAGAGATATCAACCGATTCAGCCTCCAAAGGGCCGAATTCGAGGTCAGGCCGGGTGCCGGGAAGCGCCGTGTGAGTATACCGAACATCATTACTTTGGGCCGCATCATGCTGGTCCCGATCATCGTCTGGGCCATCGTGTCGAGCCAAATGGAGGTGGCGTTCGCCGTCTTCCTGATCGCCGGCATCAGCGACGCGGTCGACGGCTTCCTTGCCAAGCGCTTCAACATGACGAGCGAGCTCGGCGCCTTGCTCGACCCGCTCGCCGACAAGGCGCTGCTGGTCTCGATCTACATGGCCTTGGGCATCTGGGGCGCGATTCCGCGTTGGATCGTCATCCTAGTGGTCTCGCGCGACATCATGATCGTCGCCGCCGTGATCATATCGTGGCTGTTCGACCGCCCTGTGGAGATGAAGCCCTCGAAGGTATCCAAGCTCAACACTGTGGCTCAGGTAGCGTTCGCGGCGCTGGTGCTGGCCGCCCTCGCCTTCGGCTTCAAAGCCGGTCCTTATGATATCATCCTGATGGGCCTCGTAACGGTCTTCACGCTCTCCTCCGTGTCGCTCTATCTCGTTGAGTGGTTGCGGCACATGAGCACGATCGAGGCCAAGTGAGTTGGGAAGCGGCCCCGCAAAAGGCCAACTCCCGCTCGATGAAGTCGCATCTCGTCAAACGAAGCCGGCACGCCGGCACGGAGCAAAGCAAGCGTGCCAGGCCGCGTTCATCCCCGACAATTGGCGTTTTCGCTTCCGCATGCGGAGAGCCTGAGCCGGGACAATTTCCTAGAAGGCCCCGTTAATGCCGCCGGTCTTGCCCTCATCGACGCCTGGCCGGAATGGCCGAACCGGATCATGTGGCTGGCCGGCCCGGAAGGAAGCGGCAAGAGCCATCTCGCCGCGATCTGGGCCGAGGCTTCAGGCGCCCGCTCGACCACGGCCAATGGGCTGACCGCCGAAGCCGTCCCGGCTGCGCTCGCCACCGGCGCGCTGGTGGTCGAGGACCCCAAGGCCAGGGAATTCGACGAGCGCGCCCTGTTCCATCTGATGAATCTGGCCCGCGAGGACGGCGCCTACGTTCTCTTCACCGGACGCGAGGCGCCCGCTTCTCTCGAGATCGAGCTTGCCGACCTGCGCTCGCGGCTCCGCGCCGTCCCCGTTATTTCGCTGCTGCCGCCTGACGATCAGCTCTTCCGCGGCCTGATCGTCAAATTCTGCGCCGACCGCCAGCTCGCGGTGGACGAGAGCGTGGTCAGCTACCTCGCCACTCGCCTGGAGCGGTCCTCGGCCGCCGCCCGACGGGCTGTCGACCTGCTGGACACCGAGGCCCTGCGCCTTGGCCGTCCCGTCACCCGGGCCCTGGCAGCCGAGCTGCTCCGGGATGTCTGACCAAGGCGGCTTGACGCGGCCGGGCGGCGGAACATCAATGTCATCGAAACGTCATCGCTCTAACACATGCTCCCGCGGGTTTTGCGCGTAAGTCGCAAATTGGGGCGAACTGGATGGATCGACTTCTGATGGACTCTGCGCAAGCTGTTGAAGTTAAAGAAAAAGCCCCGGAAGCCGAAGGCCCGCCGGCGATCGCATCGAGCCCCGAGCGGTTCATCAATCGCGAGCTCTCCTGGCTGCACTTCAACCGCCGCGTCCTGGAGGAATCGGTCAATCCCAGCCACCCCATGCTGGAGCGGGTGCGATTCCTGTCGATTTCAGCGAATAACCTCGACGAGTTCTTCATGGTCCGCGTCGCCGGCATCAAGGCCCAGGTGCGCGAGGGCATTGCCGAGCGCAGCCCCGACGGTCTGACCCCGTCCGAGCAGCTCGCGCTCATCAACCGGACCGTCTCGCAGCTTGCGTCCGACCAGCAGGCGATCTGGCGCGACCTGCGCGGCACGCTTGCCGACGAGGGCATCGTGCTGGTCGAGGGCAAGGAGGTCACCAAGGCGGAACGAACCTGGATCGAGGACTACTTCCTCAGCAACGTGTTCCCGCTGCTGACGCCGCTCGCGATCGACCCGGCCCACCCGTTCCCGTTCATTCCGAGCCTCGGCTTCACCATCGCGCTCCAGCTCACGCGCGCCGCCGACGGCAAGCAGATGAACGCGTTGATCCGCATGCCCGGCAAGATCGACCGCTTCATCCGCCTGCCGGCCGAGGGCAAGGTCGTCCGGCTGATCTCCCTGGAGCAGGCCACCGCTCTGTTCATCAACCGCCTGTTCCCCGGCTACAATCTGCACGGCCAGGGCGCATTCCGCGTCCTCCGCGACTCCGAACTCGAAATCGAGGAAGAGGCCGAGGATCTCGTCCGCCTGTTCGAGACGGCGCTGAAGCGCCGTCGCCGCGGCTCCGTGATCCGACTCGAGATCGACGCCAAGATGCCGGAACAGCTGCGCAGCTTCGTGCAGCACGCGCTGTCGACCGCCGACGACGAGGTGTTCCTGGTCGACGGCGTGCTCGCCATGAACGAGCTCTCGCAGCTCACCCGCCTCGACCGGCCCGACCTGGAATTCACCCCTTATGTGCCGCGCCATCCCGAGCGCGTGCGCGAGCAAGGCGGCGACATCTTCGCTGCGATCCGACAGAAGGACCTCGTCGTCCATCACCCCTACGAATCCTTCGACGTCGTGGTGCAGTTTCTCCAGCAGGCCACGCGCGACCCCGACGTCGTCGCCATCAAGCAGACGCTCTACCGCACCTCCAGCAACTCGCCGATCGTGCGTGCGCTCGTGGAAGCCGCCGAAGCCGGCAAATCCGTCACCGCGCTGATCGAGCTGAAGGCCCGCTTCGACGAGGAAGCCAACATCCGCTGGGCGCGCGACCTCGAACGCGCCGGCGTGCAGGTCGTCTACGGCTTCCTCGAACTGAAGACGCACGCGAAACTCTCGATGGTGGTGCGCCGCGAGGGCGGCAGCCTCACGACCTACGTCCACACCGGCACCGGCAATTACCATCCGGTGACCGCGCGCATCTACACCGACCTCTCCTACTTCACCTCGGAGCCGACCATCGGCCGCGACGCCGCGCGCGTGTTCAACTTCATCACCGGCTACGCTGCGCCGAGCGATCTGGAAAAGATGGCGGTCTCGCCGCTGACCTTGCGCAAGCGCATCATCGAGCACATCCAGGGCGAGACTGCGCATGCGCGACACGGCCGGCCTGGTGCGATCTGGATGAAAATGAACGCGCTGGTCGACCCCGACATCATCGACGCGCTCTACGAGGCCTCACAGGCCGGCGTGCAGGTCGAACTCGTGGTGCGCGGTATCTGCTGCCTCAGGCCCGGCATTCCCGGCCTGTCGGAAAACATCCGCGTAAAGTCGATCATCGGACGATTCCTCGAACACGGCCGAATCTACTGCTTCGGCATGGGCCAGGGCCTGCCGAGCGCGAAAGCGGCTGTGTATATCTCCTCGGCGGACATGATGCCGCGCAACCTCGACCGCCGCGTCGAGGTGCTGTGTCCGCTGCAAAATCCCACGGTGCATCAGCAGGTTCTCGAACAGATCATGGTTGCGAATCTCAAAGACAATGAACAGAGCTGGCAATTGTTGCCGGACGGGTCCTCAACGCGTATGAAGACCGCGAAGGGCGAGGAGCCTTTCAACGTCCACAACTACTTCATGACAAATCCGAGTCTGTCTGGCCGTGGTAAGTCGCTCAAGGAATCCTCGCCGCGCCGCCTCACGCGCCGTAATGAACGTCATCAATCCTGATCCGGGATCGTCGACGTGAAGCGGCCGCGCAAGCGCGGCTCGAGCGTCGCCGTCATCGACATCGGCTCCAACTCGGTCCGTCTCGTCGTCTACGAGGGACCGACGCGGAGCCTCATTCCGATCTTCAACGAGAAGACGCTGTGCGGGCTCGGCCGCGAGGTGCAGAGCACCGGCTTGCTTGCGCCCGACGCCGTCGACAAGGCGCTGACCTCGCTCAAGCGCTTCCGTGCGCTGTGCCGGGTGATGCAGGTCGGACGGGTGTTTGCGATTGCGACCGCCGCCTGCCGCGACGCCTCCAACGGCGCCGACTTCATCGCGAAAGCCGAGCGCATCTGCGCGGTGAAGATCGAGATCCTGTCGGGCCCGCGCGAGGCGCGGCTGTCGGCGCTCGGCGTGATCTCCGGCATCCACCATCCCGACGGCATCGTCGGCGACCTCGGCGGCGGCTCGCTCGAACTGATCGACGTGCGCAAAAACACCGTGCGCAGCGGCGTGACGCTGCCGCTCGGCGGCCTCGCGCTGCAGGACCTCGCGCATAAATCCCTGAAACGCGCCGACCGCATCGTGCGCGAAGCGCTCGACGGGGTGCCGCAGCTCAAGGCAGGGAGCGGCCGCAGCTTCTACGCCGTCGGCGGCACCTGGCGCGCGCTTGCGCGCATCCACATCATCCAGAGCGGCTATCCGCTCCAAGTGATGCACGGCTATTCGATTTCGGCGGCCGAGGCGCTCGATTTTTCGCGTCGTCTCCGCCGGCTTGCGGCCGCCGGCATGCTCGCCGACATCGAGATCGTCGCCGATGCCCGGCGCCCGCTCCTCACCTATGCCGCACTGGTGCTCGAGCACATCATCCGGGTGGCGAAGCCGAAGACCATCGTGTTCTCGACCTTCGGCGTGCGCGAGGGCCTGCTGCACGAGAAGCTGCCGGAGTCCGAACGCAACAAGGACGGACTGATCTGCGCGGCCGAGGAGCTGAACCAGCTGCTGTCGCGTTCGGCCAAGCACGCGCGCGAGTTGATCGCCTGGACCGACCGCCTCGCCCGCGTGGTGAAGCTGCGCGAGACCGAGGAGGACCGCCGCCTGCGCCACGCCGCGTGCCTGCTGTCCGACATCGGCTGGCGCGTGCATCCCGACCATCGCGGCGAGCAGACGCTGAGCCTCGTCGTCAACGGCAATTTCGGCGCGATCACCCACACCGAGCGCGCCTTCGTCGGCCTGTCCGTGTTCTATCGCTATGCGGGGCTCAGCGAGGAGAACCAGCCGCCGGTCGCCATGCAGGAGCTTCTGACGCCGGCGCAGCTCGAACGCGCCCGCCTGCTGGGCGCGGCCTTCCGCGTCGCGCATCTGATCTCGGCGGCGCGTCCGGGCGTCTTGCCTGCGACGCATTTCCGCAGCGTGGGCCGTAAGCTGTTGCTGGTGTTCGAGCACCGCCTCGGCGATCTCGTCGAGGACCGCGTCGGCAGCCGCTTCCGCGCGCTCGCCCGGCTGATCAACCGCGCCGGCTCGATTGTCCGGCGCTAGCGCATGATCCGGAAAAGCGTGAAGCGTTTTTCCGGAAAGATCGTGCTCGAAAGATAAGCCTACTCCGCAGAGGCTTTGGCGTGGCGTTCGGAGGACTCCAGCGCGGCCGCGCTCATGCTGCGTCGGCGCCAGATGGAGCCGACGACCAGCACGACGACGACGCCGAGAGCTGCGCAGAGATATTCGCCGCCTCCGCCGCCATGGGCGAATTGCGGCGGGATACGCAAGGCGCCGAGCATGTTGTCGAGCGAGGCGCCGAACGGACCGTCGAACAGCGTGTGCAGCCTCGGCGCGATGCCGGGATCGGTCGCGATCACCTCGCCCGCGATCCAGCCGAGCAGCGCCGCGCCGGCCCACACCAGAACCGGGAGCTTTGCGAGCAGCGCCATGATCAGCGCCGCACCGGCGACGATCAAGGGCACGCTGATGGCAAGGCCGAGCACCAGCAGGGGCGCACTGCCATTGGCGGCCGCGGCCACCGCAATGACGTTGTCCAGGCTCATGACGATGTCGGCGACGACCACGATCTGCACGGCCTGCCACAGATGCGAAGCCGACTGGACGCCGTCCTCGTCCTCCTGTTCCGGCACCAGCAGCTTTGCCGCAATCACGATCAGCGCAAGACCGCCGACCAGCTTGAGGTACGGCAGCTCCATCAGGCTCGCGACGATGCCCGTGAAGATGATCCGCAGCAGCACCGCCGCGCCTGCACCGAGGATCATGCCCCACAGCCGATGCCGCGGCTTGAGGCCGCGGCAGGCGAGCGCGATCACCAGCGCATTGTCGCCGGACAAGAGGATGTTGATCCAGATGATCTTGCCGACCGCGACCCAGAAGGTCGGTTCGGCCATCTCAACGCGGAACTGGGTGAAGAATGCCCCGATCGTAGCGGGATCGAAGATCTGCCAGAGCCAGTTCACACTACGTCCTTTCGCCGCGTCTCGTTACCTTATCGGCCGACGGATCAGCCGACGATCTCGTTGCCCGAGAAGAACTGCGCGATCTCGATCGCGGCGGTTTCCGGCGCATCCGAACCGTGCGCGGAGTTCTCGCCGATCGACTTTGCGTAGAGCTTGCGGATGGTGCCGTCAGCCGCCTTGGACGGATCGGTCGCCCCCATCACGTCGCGATACTTGGAGACGGCCCCCTCGCCTTCCAGCACCTGGACCACCACGGGGCCCGAGGTCATGAAGTCCACGAGCTCACCGAAGAAGGGGCGCGCCTTGTGGACCGCATAGAAGGTCTCGGCCTGTTCCTTGGTCATGCGGATGCGCTTCTGCGCGACGATGCGCAGGCCTGCCTTCTCGATCACGGCGTTAACCGCACCGGTAAGGTTACGCGCGGTGGCGTCGGGCTTGATGATCGAGAAGGTGCGTTCGATGGCCATGATCTTGTCCTTGAAGAGAAAACGGTGGTTCGGAGTTGCCGGGCTTATATCGGCGCGTTCGCGATACGGCAAGCGACCGCCAAAACCGACTCGCGGGCGCTTCGCCGCAGGCCAAGCGCCCGAATTTCAACATGGATTACGACGATTTCACCCAAATGAACCCAATCTGAAGGCCTCGTCAGGGTTTGGTTCAGCCTCGCTCGGATAACCTCAGGTCCATCGAAACCAAAGCCTCTGCCCGAGGCGGACCGTTTCGGCGGCCTTTCCATCGACGCGATAGCCCCGCGCCGGCAGTTTTGAGGAGATCACCATGTTGAGGAAACTTTCGCTCGCCGCGGTTGCCGCGGTCGCGCTTGGTGCCGCGCTGGCGCCGACCTCTGCGTCCGCTCATTGGCATGGCGGCTGGGGTCATGGCGGCGGCGGTGGCTGGCATCACGGCTGGGGCGGACCGCGGTTCTATGCCGGCGGCCCTGTCTCCTACGGCTATGGCGGCTGCTATGTGCGCCGGCTGGTCCCGACCCCCTGGGGACCCCGCTGGCGGATGATCAACCGCTGCTACTGAGCCCGACAGCACCTTTCCCAGGATGCCTGAACCAAAGGATACCTGAGCCCCAAGGTACCTTCCAAGCGAAACCCCGGCGTCCCCCAGCGCCGGGGTTTTGTATTCGGAGTGGGCCATTGCGCGGCTTCACACAATTTTTGCTAGAATGCCGCGCAATCGCCGCGAGTGGCGAAACCATTTGGGGGCCAAGGACTTGGTACCGTGTCGCTTCTTTGAGAACACGGAACCCTGCGATGGTTAGCCTTTTCGCCGACGACAGCGAGCAAATCGACCGGCGCACCAGCCGCTCGATCCGCGATGCGGTGGGCGAACGGCTCCAGCAGAGTCTGCGCCCCGAAGCCAGGCTCCCGACGCACCTCGAGCAACTCCTCAATGAGCTGAAGCAGCGCGACCGCGATTCGCACTGAGTTGACGAGCACTGGCCCGTGGACACGGAAAAACGGGTTGCGTTTGATCGCGGGTGCGGTGACAAGGCCGCATGCTTGCCATCACCGACCTCTCCATCCGCCTCGCCGGACGCCTTCTGATTGACCAGAGTTCCGTGCAGATCACGCCAGGATCCCGCGTCGGCATGGTCGGTCGCAACGGCACCGGCAAATCGACCCTGTTCAAGGTGATCCGCGGCGAGCTCGCCGCCGAGCACGGCACGGTGACCCTGCCGCCCCGCTGGCGCGTCGGCAGCCTCGCGCAGGAAGCGCCGAACGGCCCCGAGAGCCTGATTTCGGTCGTGCTCAAAGCCGACCTCGAACGCGACGCGCTGCTCACCGAGGCCGAGAGCGCGACCGACCCGCACCGGATCGCCGAGATCCAGACCCGGCTGGTCGACATCGACGCGCATTCGGCACCGAGCCGTGCCGCCGCCATCCTTTCCGGCCTCGGCTTCTCCGCCTCCGACCAGCTCCGCCCCTGCGCCGAATTTTCCGGCGGCTGGCGCATGCGCGTCGCGCTTGCCGCAACGCTGTTCGCGGCTCCCGACCTGTTGCTGCTCGACGAGCCCACCAACTATCTCGACCTCGAAGGCACGCTGTGGCTTGAGGATCACCTGGCGCATTATCCGCGCACCGTGATCGTGATCAGCCATGACCGCGACCTCCTTGAAAGCTCGGTCGACCAGATCCTGCATCTGGATCGCAGCAAGCTCACGCTTTACAAAGGCACCTACTCCTCCTTCGAGGAGCAGCGCGCCATGCGCGAGATGCTCGATGCCAAAGCCGTCAAGCGCCAGGAAGCCGAACGCGCTCGCCTGCAGGCCTTCGTCGACCGCTTCAAGGCCAAGGCCTCCAAAGCCCGGCAGGCGCAGTCACGCGTGAAAATGCTGGAGCGGCTGAAGCCGATCACGGCGCTGGTCACCCAGGGCGTACGCGAGATCAGCTTTCCCGCGCCGGAGAAAATCCTGTCGCCGCCGATCATCGCCGCCGACAACGTCGTGGTCGGCTACGATCCGAACACGCCCGTGCTGAACCGCGTCACCTTGCGCGTCGACAATGACGACCGCATCGCGCTCCTTGGTTCCAACGGCAACGGCAAGTCGACGTTGGTGAAACTGCTCGCGGGCCGGCTCGCGCCGTTCTCGGGCAAGGTGACGCGCGCGGACAAGCTGTCGATTGCCTATTTCGCGCAGCACCAACTCGACGAATTGAACGAGGATGCCTCGACCTACGACCACGTCCGCAAGCTGATGGGCGAGGCGCCCGAAGCGAAAGTACGCGCCCGCGCCGGCGCGATCGGCTTTTCCGGCAAGGCGGCCGACACCAAGGTCGGAAAACTGTCGGGCGGCGAGAAGGCGCGGCTCCTGCTGGGGCTTGCGACCTTCTTCGGCCCCAACATGATCATCCTGGACGAGCCGACCAACCATCTCGACATCGACAGCCGCGCAGCGCTCGCCGAAGCCATCAACGAATTCCCCGGCGCCGTCATCATGGTTTCGCACGATCGCTATTTGATCGAGTCCTGCGCCGATCAACTCTGGATCGTCGCCGACCGCACCGTGACCAATTACGACGGTGACCTCGACGAATATCGCCGCCTGGTGCTATCCGCGCGCAATGGCGAGCCCGCCCCGCGCGAGCGAAGCGCCGCGAGCGAGAGGCCGCAGCGTCCGAGATCGGACAATCGCGGTTCGCTGAAAAAACGTATCGCGGAAGCCGAAACCGAGATCGCCCGCGTCAGCGCGATCATCAGCAAGATCGACACTGCGCTCGCCCTGCCCGACATCTTCACCCGCGACCCCAAGCAGGCCGCGCAATTGTCGAAAGCGCGCGCCAATGCGGCCGATGCGCTGGCGCGTGCCGAGGAACAGTGGCTCGAGGCGAGCACGCAGTTCGACGAAGCGGCGGGTTGAAGCCTCCACGACCGGCCGACATTAAAATCGCAAAAACAACCCCATGCACAGTACCGGTATTTTTCTACCCGATGATTAGCTGTTGAATGGACTTTCTTTACCGTGCTGACTTGGCCCGCTCACGCAGCGATGCCGGCACGAATTGCGCAGAAATGGCTCAGTCCGCGAATTGGCCGGCTGCCTTGATCATCGGAGCCCAGCGGTCGACTTCGCTCGCGAGCATCGCGGCCAGCGCCTCCGGCGTTGCCTTCTCCTGCGGGACCGGCTCCGTGTTGATGTCGTTGAACCGGGCGATCAGCGTGGAATCCCTAAGGGCGGACTGGAGTGCCGCGGTCAGCTTCTGAACGACCGCCGGCGGTGTGCCCTTGGGGGCATAGATGCCGTGCCAGACACCAAGCTCGAACCCTTTGAGGCCGGCCTCGTCGGCCGTCGGCAGATCGGGCAGGCTCTTCAGCCGCTCCCTGGTGGTGATCGCATAGGCCTTGACCTGCTTCGACATGATCGGGCCGGTCGTGTTCGTGGCCTGGTCGCAGGTGAGATCGATCTGCCTGCCGAGAAGATCGTTCATGATGGGGCCGTTGCCCTTGTAGGGCACTGCGGTCAGCTGCTTCTGGATCGCCGTCATGAACAGCATGCCGCAGAGATGCGACGCCGCGCCGAGTCCGGCATTGGCATAGGTCAATTTGTCGCCCTGCTGTTGGGCGTAGGCGACCAATTCCTTCAGCGTGTCGGCCGGAAAATCCGGACGCGCGATGATGGTCATCGGCGCATTGGTCACAAGCCCGATCGGCGCAAAGGCCGTCTTCGTGTCATAGCTGAGGTTGCGGTACAGTGTGGCGGCGGTCGAGAGGCCGACATGATGGATCAGCAGCGTGTATCCGTCGGGCTGGGCTCGCGAGGCGCGGGTCGTGGCGATGGTGCCACCGGCGCCGGGCGCGTTCTCGACGACGACCTGTTGGCCAAGCGATTTCGCCATGCCTGCCGCGGTCAGGCGAGCAATGGTGTCCGTAGGTCCGCCGGCGGCGAACGGCACCAACATGGTGACGGGCCTGATCGGATAGTCCTCGGCGAGCGCCGCGCCAAACGGCAGAACCAGAGCCGATACGAGGGCAATGAGCCGCATGCTTTCCTCCAAATTTTTTGCTTGCTCCTATGTACGCATTCCGGGCTGCGCGGCCACACCAAAATGACTTCATCGCGAGTGGCGTGCCCGCGGCATGGTGTAGCTGCCGAAGGCCTGATCGGCCCCCTCAGCACGCCTCGCGAAGCTTCGTCGGCAACAGGCGGGAACTAGCGCTCCCGCATGATCTCGTGCCGGTAGCGCTGCAGGGGCGACAGGAGATAGCTCAGGATGCTGCGCGAGCCGGTCCTGATCTCGACAGTCACCGCCATCCCCGGGGACAGATTGACGAGGCGGTCGTCCACCTGCATCTGGCTGCGATCCAGCGAGATGCGGGCGCTGTAGCTCAACTCCTGCCCGCTGGGCTCGCTGCTGTCGCGTTGCGTCCCAAGCGCACGGTCGCTCCCGCGCTCCTGCGGCCGGTCGCGGATGATGGCGTCCGGCGAGACGCTCACGACCCGGCCTGCGAGAAGCCCGTAGCGGGTAAAATTGAAAGTATCGATCTTGATGGCGGCGCCCTGCCCGGCCTCGACAAATCCGATATCGCGGTTGGAGATCATCGCCTCGATCTCGAGCCGCGTATCGGTCGGCACGATCACCAGCAGCGACTGCGCGGGCGTGACCACGCCGCCCACAGTGTGGACCGCGAGCTGCTGCACGACGCCGTCGACCGGCGACGTCAGTTGCTGAAGCCTCGTCCTCTGCTGCGCCTTGATCAGATCGCGTGCGACGCCATTGGCTTTCTGTTCGCTCTTGGCAAGCTCGTCGGAGAGACTTTTCCTGTACTCCGCCAAGGCCTGGATGCGGGTCTCCCGGATCGCGGCGACGGCCGCCTCGGCCTCCTTCAAGCGGCTGCTCTGGACGCGAAGCTCCTCCTGCTGCTCGATCTGAAGCTGGAGGGTCTCATAGTAGGTGAGCTTCGAGCCGATCTCCTTCTCCATCAGCGTCTTGCGAATCTCGACACGCTGCTGGGTGACCGGCAGCAACGCATCAAGCTTGTGAATCGTCGCCGCAATCGTCTGATGTTCGGCCTCCTTCTGCGCTTCCTGACGCGCCAGCGCCGCGAGCTTGGCCCTGTTCTCGCTGACCTGATTGGCGAGGAGCTGCCGTTGCGTCGCGACCAGCATGGGATCGGCGTCCTCTGGTACGACGAGATCGGCGGACACCTCTTCGCCGCCTGCCAATGCGGCGCGCAGGCGCGCGACATTGAGCCATTCGGCCATCAGATCGTCGTGCAGACGATCGCGCTCTGCAGCGTTCACCGTCGGATCGAGCTCGATCAGCAGGTCGCCCGATTTGACCGATTGACCGTCCTGCACGTGAATGGCGCGCACCACGCCGGTCTCGAACGGCTGGACCACCTTGCTTCGCCCGCTCGACACGACCTTGCCCATCGCGGAGGCCACGATGTCGATCGTGCCCCAGGCCGACCAGGCCAGCGCTACGCAGACAAGCAGCATCAGGACCAGGGCGATGGCGCGGCCGATCGGCGACGGCGGTGTTTCCGTGATTTCCAGCGCCGCCGGCAGGAAGGCGACTTCCTCGGCGCGCCGGCCCTTTCCATTCCGGAACGGGATCACGGTCTGCTCCGGACGAGCGGCCGGCACAGTGCTAGCCGACCTCATAAATGCCTCCCTGGAGACGATGCAGGGCGGCGTAGCGGCCGCCGGTCTTGATCAGCGCATCATGCGTGCCGTCCTCGACCAGCCGGCCGCGTTCAAGGGTGAAGATGCGATCGGCGCCGCGGACCGTGGACAGACGGTGCGCGATGATCAGGACGGTGCGGCCTTTCGCGATCTCCTTCATGTTGTCATGGATGATCCGCTCGCTTTCATAGTCGAGTGCGCTGGTGGCTTCGTCGAAGATCAGGATCCGGGGATTGCCCACCAGCGCACGGGCGATCGCGATGCGCTGGCGCTGCCCGCCCGAGAGCGTCGAGCCGCGCTCGCCCACCATCGTATCGTAGCCCTCGGGGAGCTCCAGAATGAAATCATGAGCGCCCGCCAGCTTCGCCGCGTCGATGATGCGGTCCATCGGCAGGCTTGGATCGGCCAGCGCGATGTTGTCGCGCACCGACCGGTTGAACAGCATGTTGTCCTGGAGCACGATTCCGATCTGCCGACGGAGCCCGGCCGGGTCGGTCGTCATCAGATCCATTCCGTCGACCAGCACGCGGCCGCCTTGCGGAACGTAGAGCCGCTGCACCAGCTTGGCGAAGGTGCTTTTGCCCGAGCCGGACGATCCGACGATGCCGACGGTTTGTCCGGCTGGAATGTCGAATGAGACATCGTGCAGGATCTCCGGCCCATCGGGCCGGTAACGGAAAGAGACGTGCTCGAAGCGGATGTTGCCCCGGATCGGCGGCAGCCCCGCGCGGGCGGCGGAGTAAGCCGGCTCCGCCGCGCTGTTGAGGATGTCGCCGAGCCGCGCGATCGACAGTCGCGCCTGATGAAAATCCTGCCAGACCTGCGCGAGCCGCAGCACCGGGGCCGACACCCGCCCCGCGAAGATGTTGAAGGCCACGAGCTCGCCGACCGTCAATGCGTCACCGATCACCAGCCTGGCTCCGACATAGAGAATGGCGGCAGTGACGACCTTACTGACGAGCTGCACCAGCTGGCTTGCCGTGTTGCCGAGGCTGGTGACACCGAAGCTCGCCGAGACATACCCGGCGAGCTGCTCTTCCCAGCGACGCTGCATCTGCGGCTCGACCGCCATCGCCTTCAGCGTTTCGATGCCGCTGACGCTCTCGACCAGGAAGGCCTGGTTCTCGGCGCCACGGCGGAATTTCTCGTCCAGCCTGCGGCGAAACAGCGGCGTCGCCACGGCCGAGATCGCGATGTAGAACGGGAACGATGCGAGCACGATGAAGCTCATCTGCGCCGAATAGGCGAACATCACAGCCAGGAACACCGAGGTGAAGACCAGGTCGATGAGAAGCGTCAGCGACGAGCTGGTGATGAAATTGCGGATGTTCTCGAGCTCTCGGACCCGCGCCACGGAATCGCCGACGCGCCTGGCCTGAAA
Source organism: Bradyrhizobium sp. 44 (assembly GCF_023073095.1). NCBI lineage: Bacteria > Pseudomonadati > Pseudomonadota > Alphaproteobacteria > Hyphomicrobiales > Nitrobacteraceae > Bradyrhizobium > Bradyrhizobium sp. 44. The sequence continues at coordinate 726,606 of NZ_JADPIY010000016.1, read as the reverse complement.
CCACGCCATCGGCAGCGCCAGCAGATGGTGGAACAGGCGGGCCCCGAGCTCGACGTCGATGCGGTTGGTCGTGTGCGCAAACAGGTAATTGCGCAGGATCCCGAGCACGGTGTCGAACAGGGAGACGACGACGAGGCCGATGACGAGGACGTCGAGCGTGGACAGCGAGCGGTGCACCAGAACCTTGTCGATTACGACCTGGAAGAACAGCGGCGAGACCAGCGCAAAAAGCTGGAGGAAGAACGAAGCCGCCAGCACCTCGCCCAGCAGCCGCCGGTATTTGCCGATCGCGCCAATGAACCAGGTAATATCGAACTGCCGGCCGAGGTCGGACAGGCCGGCGCGCCGGACCATCAGGATCAAGCCGCCGTCCCAGATCGCGCACAGCTCGTCGCGATCCATCAGCACCGGGCGCTGCGCCTCCGGGGACTGCACCAGCACCTTGTCGGCGGAGGCCTTTGCGATGACCATGAAGCCGCCGTCCCGCAGCATTGCGATCGCAGGCAGCGGGGTGTCCGACAGACGGCTCCACTGCGTTCGGTAGGTTCGCGCTTTAAGCCCGAGAGACCTGGCGCAGCGGACGATATCCGCTGCGCCGAAACTTGCCGCTCCGAGCCGGTGCCTGAGCTGCTCGCGATCGGCCGCAACGCCTTGCAGATGCAGCAGCGTCAGCAAGGCATCGAGCCCCGTATCGGCGGAGACCGCGTTGGTCGTCATGAGCGTTCTCCAGGCCGCAGCCGCCAGCTTCAGGCGTGCTGGGGCGGTGCGAGCACCTGGCTCTGCGCCGCGTGCGGATCGGGCAGCGGCATCTCGCCATTGCCCTCACCTGCCGGGACAAAGCTCGCCGCCATAGCCTGGTTGAGCAGCATCGCGGCCGCGAACGCTCCGCCCTGGATGACGACGTTGTTGCCGGTGCCGCCGTCCAGGATGTCGAGGCCGCCCCCGCCGATCAGCACGTCATCACCGGCACCACCCGCCAGCGTGTCGTTGCCGGGGCTGCCGATCAGCACGTCGTCGCCGTTGCCGCCATTGGCAACGAGCTGGATGCCGCCGTGCAAGCCGGAAGCCGTGATGACATCGTCGCCATCGAGGCCGTTGATGACGATCCTGTCGCCGGCGCCGGCATCGGTGATGTTGATGTCCTGGCCAAGCCCCGACACCGTGATGATGCCGTCGTGCTCGGTCACCGTGATGACGTCGTTGCCGCCGGTTGCGTTGATGGTCACGGTATCCGCGGCGCCGTCATTGGCGCCGAGATCGAGGTCGACCTGGCTGACGCCGGTGCCGGAGAGGTCGCCGACGGTAATGTTGTCGGCACCGCCGAGAGCATTGAAGTCGACATGCTCGACCCCGTTCAGGTCCATCGCAATGGCGGCGACATCTCGCGTGAACAGCACGCGGCCGCCATTGGCCGAAATGTTGATGTTCTCGCTGATATTGGCGCCGTTGAATGCCAGCGTGTCGGTGCCCTTGCCGCCTTCGACGGTATCGCTGCCGTCGCCGGGATTCCAGACGAAGGTGTCGTCGCCCGCACCGAGATTGGCGAAATCGTTGCCGCGTCCGCCGTTCACAATGTCATTGCCGGCACTGCCGGTGATGGTGTCGTTGCCGTCACCGCCGTTGATGTTGAGGCTGAACGACTGTCCCGCCTTGATGGAAGACGCATTGATGACGTCATTGCCTTGTCCGCCGTTGATGCCGAGCACATCACCGGCGTCCGCGTGTGCAATCGTCACCTGCGCAGCGAGGCCGTTGACCACGATCGATCCGCCGGAGGTCACAACCGATATGTTGTCGTCACCGGTCGTGCCGTTCGCGGTCACGCGGTCCGCCGCTCCATCGCCGCTCTGGCTGCCGGGGCCGGCACTGAGGTCGATGGCAACCTGCGTGATTCCTGTCCCGGTCAGATCGTTGACGGTGATGTTGTCGGCGCCGCCTGCTGCCGCGATCTGCACGTGCTCGACGCCAGCGAGGTCCATGACGATAGCACCGACGTCACGGGTGAGTAGCGCACGGCTTCCGTTCGCCGAGATCGACATGGTCTCGGCCACATTGGCGCCGTTGAACAACAGCGTATCGGTGCCCGTGCCGCCTTCGACAGTGTCGCTGCCGTCACCGGGATTCCACGTGAAGATGTCGTCGCCTGCGCCGAGAAGCGCGACGTCATTGCCGCGGCCGCCGATGACCTTGTCGTTGCCGTCGCCGCCGATCAGGGTGTCCGCGCCTTGGCTGCCGGTGATGGTGTCGTTGCCCGCCCCGCCGTCGATGGTCAGCCCGATCGCCGCTCCGAGCGTGGATGCATCGATCACGTCGTTGCCGCCGAGTGCCTGCACGACCAGCCGGTCGTTGCCGGCCTCTGCGTTTGCGATCGTCACGACCTCCGGCAGGCCCGTGACCGTCACCGTTGTGCCCGTGGCTGTGACCTCGATGTGCTGATTGCCGTTGCTGCCGTTGACGGTCACCGTATCAGCTGTGCCGTCGCCTTGCGTCCCTCCCGGAACGGCTCCGAGATCAACCAGCACCTGCTTGACGCCGGTTCCGGTGAGGTCGCCGACGGTGATATTATCGGCGCCGCCGCGCGCATCGAATTCGATCTGCTCGACGCTGTTGATATCCATCGTGATGTTGGCGACGTCGCGGGTGAAGCGCACCCGGCCGCCATTGGCCGAGATGTTGATGGTCTCGTTGATGTTGGCGCCATTGAAAAGCAGCTTGTCGCTGCCCGAGCCGCCCTCGACCGTGTCGCTGCCGTCACCGGGATTCCAGATGAAAGTGTCGTCGCCACTCCCGAGCTGGGCGACGTCGTTGCCGCGTCCGCCATTGACGATATCGTCGCCGCTGCCGCCGATGATGAGGTCGTTGCCGTCACCGCCGATGATCCTGTCGTTGCCAGCGCCGCCATCGAGCGTCAGCGAGATCAGGCTGCCGAGCCCGTTGCCCGCGGTGATGGCATCGTCGCCGCCGCCACCGTGCAGGACGAGATTTTCCGTCGTGCCGATGTCGAGCGAGAACGGCGCCGCGCCCGCCCCGTCGAGCCGCACGCGGGTGCCGTTCGCCGTGATCGTGAACGTCTCGGCGCCGTTGCTTCCGTTGACCTGAGCCGTATCGTTGCCCTCACCACCCTCGAACAGGTTGGTGCCGCCGCCGGGATTCCAGATCATGACGTCGTCGCCAGCCTCGCCGAACAGCTGGTTGTCGCCGCTGCCGCCGTCCAGCACGTCGTTACCCGCTCCGCCGAACAGCAGATCGTTGCCGCCGCCGCCCTTGATCAAATCGTTGCCGGCCTGACCAAACAGAAGATCGGCTCCCGAGCCGCCCGTGATCTTGTCATTGCCGTCGCCGCCGAAGACGTGCACCGCCGGCATCGGTCCGTGGCATTCGTCGACGGTGATCGTGTCGTCACCGCCCTGACCGAAGATGTCGATCGCGGTGGTGTTGTCGACCGTGGGTTCGCCACCAACCGTTTTCACGTGCCCGTTATTGACCAGGATGCGGCCGGACTTGTCGCGACTTATCACGAGGCCGTTATTCGCGCTGTCGCCGAAAATGGTGAGCTGCCCCGTAACCGGGGAAAACACAGAGGTAATGGACATCCAAATGATCCTTCCGACCTAGCCCCTCCCTTCGACGCGTAGCATTCGCGCACAAGACATTCTTGAACCGTTGCTTGAGACGCGCGTGATTATTCTGGAGATTTCCTCCAGTTTTCCTTCGGGGCAGTTTCCGACAGGGGATGCGAAGGCTTGCTCATCACGAACCGCCTGATCACGGATCACGCGTAACGCCCCCGTGATTTTCAAGGCGCGCGGAAGAACGCAGCTCGAGGCAATGAGGGCACTTTGGGCGAAGGTCGGCATCCATGATGTCGAAACTCGCGAACAAGATCGCCGGCGAGCGCGAACGGGAGAGATCACGATTCACGCCTCTGCCATCGCAATAGGGATGCAAAGCCGCTTGACGATGGGGACGAGCGTGCGCGGCTGATCGCATCGACAGCCGCAACCAGCTTCAGGGCAAAAGGCCGACCCGTGTTACGCCGACTTCTTCTTCGGCTTTGGCTTGGTCGCCTTCGGCATGACCGGTGCCTCCGGCGTGCCCTCGATCGAGGACAGGCGGCCGGCCGTGAAGGTGTAGATGCCGGCGCGCGGCCCGGTCGTCCACGTCACGACGGCAACGCGCCTGCCGGCGGCATCACCGGAGAGGTTGACGCTCGAGGGCGCGCCAATGCCGCGCACCACGTCGCATTCGGTGTGGCCGAGCGCGACGGTGCCGCCCATCGGAGCCGGCGCGGTCGTCGACGCATTCGCATCGGCCGGCCCGGGCGGCGGCGCCATGCCGGCACAAGCCCCGTCGGCGCTGACCAGATCCTCGGCCCCAACCGGCTTGTCGGGGGTCAGCGGCGGCGACTCAATCGAGATGCTTTTGATGAACAGGCGGCTGGGCGTGTTGAACCACTGGGCATCCCTGGACAACAGATCGGTCCCGCCCGAACAGCCCGCGACCAGCGGGGCTACGGCCGCCAACGCAATTATGAGCGAGCTGGGAAGCTTTTGATGTCGCACGATGAACTAAATTCCCCGAGTGAAGGATCGGCCCTAAGCAATTGTAGCAACATCACTTTGCGGCACGAAGGTGACAAAAGCCATCATCACCCGAAAAGTGCAAATTATCATTAATTGCGAGCGACGGCTAATTCCGCTTCTGCCATCGGCCCCGCTCGTCAGCCTGCCAATAGGTGACATCAAATCCCCGCGCCTTGCAATCCGCCCAGGCGCTGCGGGCGAACGCAAGCGCGTCCGGATCGTCGCCATCGAACAGCAGCACCATGCGCTCATAGCCCTGCGCGTCCTGCGGCAGCGCGGCGTTGTCGACGAGGAAGCGGACATTGGCACCGTTCGGATTGTCCTCCTCGACCGCCAGCACGATCGGCTGATCGGCGGCGTCGCTGACCCGCCATGTCGCGTGCGGCAGGAAGGAATCGTCGCGATAGGTCCACAAATGGGCGTCGAGCGTATCGGCGCGCTCCGGCGAGGTCGACTGCACCACGACGCGCCAGCCGCGCTCCAGCGATTTCTCGAGAAGCGGCGGCAACACGTTCTCTACCGTCATGTTTTGCAGATGGTAGAACAGGACTTCAGTCATCTCGGGTCATTTGCGTTCGTAATGGTCGGCGACCAGACGGTCGAGCAAGCGAACGCCATAGCCGCTTCCCCAGCTGTGGTTGATGTCGGTCTTCGGCGCCCCCATGGCGGTCCCGGCGATGTCGAGATGCGCCCAGGGCGTGCCGTCCACGAAGCGCTGGAGGAACTGCGCCGCGGTGATCGAGCCGCCATGGCGGCCGCCGGTGTTCTTCATGTCGGCGAACTGGGAATCGATCAGCTTGTCGTATTCGGGGCCAAGCGGCAGGCGCCAGACCTTCTCGCCGCTCTCGATGCCGGCCGCCAGCAGCCGCTCGGCAAGCTCATCATTGTTGGAGAACATGCCGGCATGCTCGGTGCCGAGCGCGACCACGATGGCGCCGGTCAACGTCGCCAGATCCACCATGAATTTCGGTTTGGTTTTCTTGGCGACGTACCAGAGCACGTCGGCAAGCACCAGGCGGCCTTCCGCGTCAGTGTTGATGATCTCGATGGTCTGCCCCGACATCGAGGTGACGATGTCGCCCGGGCGCTGCGCGTTGCCGTCCGGCATATTCTCGACGAGGCCGATGGCGCCGACGACGTTGACCTTGGCCTTGCGTGCCGCGAGCGCATGCATCAGGCCGACGACGCAGGCAGCGCCACCCATGTCGCCCTTCATGTCCTCCATGCTGCCGGCCGGCTTGATCGAAATGCCGCCGGTGTCGAAGCAGACGCCCTTGCCGACGAAGGCAACCGGCGCCTCACCCTTCTTGCCGCCGTCCCAACGCATGATCACGGTGCGGCTCGGCCGCGCCGAGCCTTGGCCGACGCCGAGCAGCGCGCCCATGCCGAGCTTGTCCATCGCCTTGACGTCGAGCACCTCGATCCTGACGCCGAGTTTTCGGAGCAGGCCCGCGCGGCGCGCGAACTCCTCGGGAAAAAGCACGTTCGGCGGCTCGTTGACCAGGTCGCGCGCAATGACCACGCCGTCCACGATCGCAGCGGCCGATGCAAACGCCCTCTTCGCGGCGACGACATCGCCGACCGCAAACGAGACGTCGGCGCGCGTGCCGCCCTCCTCGCCCTCCTTCTTCTTGGTCTTGTAGCGGTCGAACTTGTAGGTGCGCAGCCGCAGCCCCGAGGCGATCGCGACCGCCTGCTCGCTCGTCATGGCGCCATTGGGCAGTTCCGCCATGACGGTCATGGCCGCCGCCCCGGCCGGAAGCTTGCTCGCCGCCACGCCGCCGAATTTGAGGAAGTCGTTGGCCTTCAGGCCGGCCGCCTTGCCGGCGCCGATCACGATCAGGCGGGTGGCCTTCACGCCCTCGGGTGCAAGGATGTCGAGCGCAGCACCGCTTTTGCCCTTGAAGGCGGCGGCGGTGGCCGCCCGCTTCACGAGTTCGGTGGCGCCGCCGAGCGCCTTGGCGGTCGCCGGGCCGAGCTTCAGACCGTCATCGCAGAACACGACCATGATGCCACGGACGGCGGCAGACAATGGAACGAAGCCGACCTTGATGGCATCGGACATGAGTAACTCCTCAAAACATTGCGCTTTTTACCGATCGGCGGCCCCGGCCACAGGCCGGAGCTGAACGGCGATTCACTGAGCGTACCGCACTATGGCCACCGGCCCGGCAGATGCCAAGCACCCCCCGTGGCCGAGGGGCCACAACGAGGGAAATATTAACCATATATTGAGGGTGCCACGGGGCAGCCATTTTGTTGACGGATCAAAGGGATGGTACTGAGAGAGTAAGCTGGCGGATGAGATGGTTGGCCGACCTTGGGGATCCTCTTGCGGGGATTGGTTGGACAGCCGGAATTCCGGCCGGCATTGGGGACTTGGTGGGATTCGTGCGGTAGCGCATGGGGTCAATCGATAGGTATATTTTCCGCACGACGCTCGCGTCGTTTGCGCTGGTCCTGGTCAGCCTCACGGGCGTGATCTGGATTACGCAAGCGTTGCGCGGCATCGACCTGATGACGAGCCAGGGTCAGACCATCCTGACCTTCCTCGGCATCACCAGCCTCGTCGTGCCCGCGCTGGTCCTGATCATCTCGCCGATCGCGCTGATGATCGCGATCTCGCATACGCTGAACAAGCTCGCGACCGATTCCGAGATCATCGTGATGAATGCCGCCGGCTTCTCGCCGTTCCGGCTGTTCTATCCGTTCTTCTACGCCACCTGCGTCGTGGCGCTGCTGGTCGCCTTCATCGCGGCCTATCTCGCTCCCGACGGCATGCGGCGGATCAAGCAGTGGGACGCCGAGATCACCGCCGACGTGCTTACCAACATCCTGCAGCCCGGCCGCTTCGCCCAGCTCGACAAGAACCTGACGATCCGGATTCGCGAACGCCAGCCCGGCGGCATCCTCGCCGGCATCTTCATCGACGACCGCCGCGATCCGAACGAGCGGGTCTCGATCGTCGCCGAGCACGGCGAAGTCGTGAAGAACGACAACGGATCGTTCCTGGTGCTGGAGACCGGCAATCTCCAGCGCTTCGAGGCCGGCAAGCGCGATCCCGCGCTGGTGGCGTTCGGCCGCTACGGCTTCGACATGTCGAAGTTTTCGGGCCAGGGCCGCGACGTCACCCTCGGCATCCGCGAGCGCTATCTCTGGGAGCTGCTCTCGCCGTCCGAGGACGACCCTGTCTACAAGCAGATTCCCGGCCAATTCCGCTCGGCCCTGCATGACAGCCTGCTGGCGCCGATCTATCCGTTCGCCTTTGCCGTGCTGACCTTCGCGTTTCTGGGTGCGCCTCGCACCACGCGCCAGAGCCGCAATTTCTCGATCGGCTCATCCATCCTCGCCGTGTTCGGCCTGCGCATGGCCGGTTTCGCCTGCTCGGTGATGGCGGTGAAATCGCCGGGCGCGGTGCTGGTCCAATATGCGATGGTCATCGGTGCCATCGGCCTCGGGCTGGCGATCATCATCGGCGGCCTCGTGGTCGAGCCGCCGCCGCGCCTCATGGAGGCCATCAACAGGTCGAACGCGCGCATCGCGCGGCTGTTCCGACGCCCGGCCACCGCATGAGCATGCTCACCAACACACTCGGGCGCTATTTCGCCGGCCGTTTCGTGGTCGCGGCGCTCGGCGTGTTCGCCAGCATTTTCCTGTTGCTGGTGCTGGTCGATTACATCGAGATGGTGCGCAAGACCTCGGGGCTCGCATCCGCCTCCGCAGTCATGGTGGCCGAGACCTCGCTGTTTCGCGTGCCGCAGCTGTTGGAGAAGCTGACGCCGTTCTGCATGCTGATCGGTGCCATGACCTGCTATCTCGCCCTCTCCCGCCGGCTCGAGCTCGTGGTCGCGCGCGCCGCCGGCGTCTCCGCATGGCAATTCATCTCGCCGGCGCTCGGCAGCGCGCTGCTGATCGGCGTGATCGCCACCGTCGCCTACAATCCGATGTCGGCAAATCTGCGCGAGCTCTCCAAGCGCATGGAAGCCGAGCTGTTCGGCTCGGCACCCGGCGGCGGCATTCAGGACGCCTCCGGCTTCTGGCTCAATCAGGTCACCAATGATGGCCAGACCATCATCAACGCGGCGCGCAGCGAGCAGCAGGGCGTCCGGCTCACTGGGCTCACCCTGTTCCGGTTTGACACAGAGCAGCACTTCAAGGAGCGGGTCGAGGCGCGCGAGGCGACGCTCGAGGCCGGCCGTTGGCTGTTCAAGGGCGTCCGCCGCTTCTCGCTGGATTCGCCGCCGGTCGATCAGGCCAGCCTGGAGATTCCGACGACGCTGACCGAGGCGCAGGTCCGCAACAGCTTTTCCACACCCGAGACTGTGTCCTTTTGGCAACTACCGAGCTACATCCGCTCGTCCGAAAGCTCGGGCTTCGCGACAGCCGGATACCGACTCCAGTATCAGAAGCTTCTGGCACAGCCGTTTTTGCTTGCCGCCATGGTGATGCTCGCGGCTTCCGTGTCGTTGCGCTTCTTCCGGATGGGCGGCGTGCAGAAGATGGTTTTGAGTGGCGTGGGCGCAGGCTTTCTGCTCTACGTTCTGTCGAAAGTGACTGAAGATTTGAGCAAGGCTGAGTTGATGCATCCGATCGCTGCGGCGTGGTTGCCCGTGGTGGTGGGCGGCCTCACCGGCTTTTTGGCCTTGCTGTATCAGGAGGACGGATAGTGACGGCCGTCCACCGAGGGCCCGTGTCTCGTTTGACGCGGCGCACAGTGGTGCGCGCGAACGGGTGTGGCTTGTCCATTCGCAGGTTCCTGCTTGCTGTCGCTGCCGTGGTATCGCTCGGTGGCGTGGTGGACGTTGCCGCCGTTGCGCCGGCCTCCGCCCAGAGCTTCACCTACAATCCGCTGCCGCCGCGTGCGAAGCCGCCGAAGGCCGTCAACGACAACCAGATGCTGGTTCAGGCGACCGAGGTCGACTACGACTACAACAATTCGCGCGTCTCCGCGGTCGGTAACGTCCAGCTGTTCTACAACGGCACCAGCGTCGAGGCCGACAAAGTCATCTACGACCAGAAGACCAAGCGGCTCCATGCCGAAGGCAACATCCGCATGACGGATGCCGACGGCAAGATCACCTATGCGGAGATCCTGGACCTGTCCGACGACTACCGTGACGGTTTCGTCGATTCGCTGCGCGTCGATACGGCCGACCAGACCCGCATGGCGGCGAGCCGCTCCGATCGCTCCAGCGGCAACTACACGGTGTTCGAGAACGGCGTCTACACGGCCTGCGCGCCGTGCAAGGACGATCCGAAGAAGCCGCCGCTATGGCAGGTCAAGGGTGCGCGCATCATCCACGACCAGCAGGAGAAGATGCTGTATTTCGAGACGGCGCAGCTCGAATTCTTCGGCGTGCCCATCGCCTATATGCCCTATTTCTCGACGCCCGACCCGACCGTGAAGCGCAAGACCGGTTTCCTGATGCCGGGCTTCACGTCGAATACGCCGTTCGGCTACGGCGTCGAGGTTCCGTTCTACTGGGCGATCGCGCCCGACATGGACGCGACCTTCAGCCCGCGCATCACGTCCAAGCAGGGTGTGCTGTTCCAGGCCGAATTCCGCCAGCGCCTGATGGACGGCGCCTATCAGATCCGCGTCTACGGCATCGACCAGCTCGATCGAAGCGCGCTCGCCGGCCAGCCTGGCGACAAGCAGTTCCGCGGCGCCGTCGACACCAAGGGTCAGTTCGCGCTGAACGACAAATGGGTCTGGGGTTGGGACGGCGTCCTGATGTCCGACTATTATTTCTTCTCGGACTATCGGTTGTCGCAATATCGCGATCCGCTCGGCTCGTTCCTGTATCTGCCGACGGATGCGCTCTCGCAGCTTTACCTGACCGGCGTCGGCAATCGCAGCTTCTTCGACGCGCGCACGATGTACTGGCTGAGCTACTCGGGCAACCAGAGCCAGGTGCCGGTCGTCTACCCCGTGATCGACTATTCGAACGTGCTGAACTATCCGGTCTTCGGCGGCGAGTTCAGCTACAAGACCAATTTCGTGAACCTGTCGCGTGACACTGCGGTGTTCGATCCGATCACGACGCTCGCCAACACCAACAGCCTGTGCACGACGGCATCGGCCGATCCGCTCGCGCGCACGCCGTCGCAGTGCCTGATGCGCGGCTTCCCGGGCACCTACACCCGCCTGACGGCCGAAGCGCAGTGGCGCAAATCCTTCACCGATCCGTTCGGTGAAATCTGGACGCCGTTCGCCATTCTCCGCGCCGATGCGATCAACTCCTCGGTCTCCAACCAGCCGGGCGTGTCGAACTATCTTCCTGTCGGCGACACCCAGGCGTTCCGCCTGATGCCGACCGTGGGCCTCGAATACCGCTATCCCTTCATCAACGTTCAGCCCTGGGGCTCGACCACCATCGAGCCGATCGCGCAGATCATCATTCGGCCGAACGAGACCTATGCCGGCAAGCTCCCGAACGAGGACGCGCAGAGCATGGTGTTCGACGCCTCGAACCTGTTCAGCGTCGACAAGTTCTCCGGCTACGACCGTGTCGAGGGCGGCGGCCGCGCCAATGTCGGCGTGCAGTCCACCACGCAGTTCGACAGGGGCGGCGCCATCAAGACGCTGTTCGGCCAGTCCTACCAGCTGTTCGGCATGAACTCCTTCGCGGTCCAGGACTCCATCAACACCGGCGTGGATTCCGGCCTGCAAAGGCCGCGCTCCGACTATGTGGCGAGCGCCGCCTATTCGCCCAACAGCACCTATACGTTCAGCGTTCGCTCGCGCATGGACGAGCAGACCTGGAACGTCCAGCGCTTCGAGGCGGAAGGCCGCGCCAACTTCAACCGCTGGTCCGTCAGCATGCTGTACGGCAATTACGCGGCGCAGCCGGAACTCGGCTATCTGACCCGCCGCGAGGGCATCCTGACGTCGGGCTCGATCAAGGTCGCGGCCAACTGGGTGGTCACGGGCTCGGCGCGCTGGGACCTGGAGGCCAACAAGATCAACCAGTATGTGCTCGGTGCCGGCTACGTCGACGATTGTTTTGTGCTCGGCTTGAACTATGTAACAGCGTATAGCTATTCCGCAGGCGCGACGCCGCCCGTGCTGAACCACGCGATCATGTTCCAGATCGGCCTGCGCACGCTGGCGAACACAGCGACGACCAGCAGTTCCGGCAGCGGTCTCCAGTGATTGGTTTGAAGGTGCCGGCCGCGTGTTCCCGATCGCAGGTTCACCGCGGCTGACATGCGAGCGACAAATATGACGATCCCATTGCCTGTCTTCCGCCTCTTCCTCCTCCTCACCGCCCTGCTCTTGGCCGGCACGCCGTCGCGCGCGCAGAACATCGTCGTGATGGTGAACGGCGATCCCATCACCGACTTCGACATTGACCAGCGCTCCAAGCTCGACCAGCTGACGACGCAGAAGACACCGGCCCGTCAGGAGGTCATCAACGAGCTGATCGACGACCGGGTGAAGATGAAGGAAGGCAAGAAATACGGGGTCGATCCCGGCGTCTCCGACATCAACCAGTCCTACGATGGCATGGCGCAGCGCATGCGCATCTCGCCGGACCAGCTCACCAAGTCGCTCGAGGTCAAGGGCGTCCGCCCCGAAACCCTGAAGAGCCGCATGAAGGCCGAGATGGTCTGGAGCAGCCTGGTGCGCGGCCGCTTCAAGGAAAAGCTGTTGGTCGGTGAGAAGGACGTCGCGCAGGCCGTGCAGGCCCAGACCGGCGACAAGCTGCAGATCGAGGGCACCGAATACAAGATGCAGCCGATCGTGCTGATCGTGCCGCGCGGATCGTCGCCGGCGTTCCTGGAGACGCGGCATAAGGAAGCCGAGCAATATCGCTCGCGCGTCGGAAGCTGCGAAGAAGCCAATTCGTTGTTCCGCTCCACGCCGAACGCCACCATCCGCGACATCGTCACCAAGACCACCGCTGAATTGCCCGAGGCGCTACGCAAGGTCCTCGACGACACGCCGATCGGCCACCTCACCGCCCCCGAGACGACCAAAGCGGGCATCGAGATGGTGGTGCTGTGCTCGCGCAAGCCGACCATGATCGACACGCCGAAGAAGCGCGAGGTCCGCGAGAAGATGTATCAGGAGAAGTACGAGAAGACCCAGAAGGCCTATCTCGAGGACCTCCGCAAGGCGGCGATGATCGAGTATCGCAACCGCTGATGGCCCAGCAGCCTACCAAGCCTCTCGCCCTGACGCTGGGAGAACCTGCCGGCATCGGCCCCGACATCACTATCGCAGCCTGGCTCAAGCGCCGCGAACTGGACCTGCCCGCCTTCTATCTCCTCGGCGACGAGGCGCTGATCGCGCGCCGCGCCAAAGCGCTCGGCGCCGACGTCAGGATCGCTTCGGTGAGCGCCGGCGAGGCCGGGGCCGCTTTCCCTGAGGCCCTGCCCGTGGTCGCGACCGGCGACGAGCCCGCGAGTGCCGAGCCCGGCAAGCCCGACGCATCGAGCGCGCCGGCCGCGCTCGCCTCGATCCGCCAGGCGGTCACTGATGTCCGCGACGGTCGCGCCGGCGCCGTCGTCACCAATCCGATCGCCAAGAGCGTGCTCTATCGCGCCGGCTTCCGCCATCCCGGCCATACCGAATTCCTCGCCGAGCTCGCCGCGGAAGACGGCCGCGTGCCGCAGCCGGTGATGATGCTGTGGTCGCCGCGGCTCGCCGTGGTGCCCGTGACCATCCACGTCTCCTTGCGCGACGCACTGGCCCAGCTCACCAGCGAGCTGATCGTCTCGACCGTGCGCATCGTCGCGACCGAACTCAAATCCCACTTCGGCATCGCCATTCCGCGCATCGCGATCTCCGGCCTCAATCCGCACGCCGGCGAGGACGGCTCGCTCGGCCACGAGGAGCAGACCGTGATCGCGCCGGCGATCAAGACGTTGCGCAGCGACGGCATCGAGGCGAAGGGACCGCTCCCCGCCGACACCATGTTCCACGAAGCCGCGCGAAACAGCTACGACTGCGCCGTCTGCATGTACCACGACCAGGCGCTGATCCCGATCAAGACGGTGGCGTTCGACGACGCGGTCAACGTCACGCTCGGCCTGCCCTTCATCCGCACCTCGCCCGACCACGGCACCGCCTTCGACATCGCCGGGACCGGCAAGGCCAATCCGGCAAGCCTGATCGCCGCGTTGAGGCTTGCGAGCCGGATGGCGGCTGCGAAAACCCGATGAGCGCGATCGACGACCTCCCGCCGCTTCGCGAGGTCATTCGCCAGCACGCTTTGTCGGCCCGCAAATCGCTCGGCCAGAACTTCCTCCTCGACCTCAATCTCACCGCGCGCATCGCGCGTGCGGCGGCTCCGCTCGAGGACTCTACCATCATCGAGATCGGCCCCGGCCCGGGCGGATTGACGCGCGCCTTGCTCGCGCTCGGCGCCAGACGCGTCATCGCCATCGAGCATGACGAGCGCGCGATCCCTGCCTTGCAGGATATTTCCGCGCGCTATCCCGGCCGTCTCGAGATCGTGCATGGCGACGCCATGACCTTCGACCCGCGCCCGCTGCTGTCGGGCGAACGAGCAAAAATCGTCGCCAACCTGCCCTACAACATCGCGACCCACCTTCTCGTCGGCTGGCTCACCACCGAGCCCTGGCCGCCCTGGTACGACATGATGGTCCTGATGTTCCAGCGCGAGGTCGGCGAGCGCATCGTGGCGCGCGAGGACGACGAGGCCTATGGCCGGCTCGGCGTGCTCGCCAACTGGCGCTGCGAGACCAAGATCCTGTTCGACATTGGGCCGTCCGCCTTCGTGCCGCCGCCGAAGGTCACCTCTTCCGTCGTGCGACTGATCCCGCGCGAAACGCCTCTCGCCTGCGATCGCAAGCTGCTCGAACAGGTCGCCGCCGCCGCCTTCGGCCAGCGCCGCAAGATGCTGCGGCAAAGCCTGAAGGCGCTGGGCGCCGATCCCGCACGGCTCGCCGCAGCTGCCGGCGTCGACGCGACGCGGCGCGCGGAGACCGTTCCGATTTCCGGCTTTGTTGCCATGGCCCGTGAATTGGCCAATATACGCAGCGAAACAGAGAGATAATTTCGGAGGAAGAAATATGGCGTTGATGCGTCGGCAGTCCCTTGTCAAGTTCGATGCGCCGCTGTGCGAGACCATCGTCGACACGCCGAAGCCGCAAGGAAGCGAGGTGCTGGTGCGCATCGAGCGCTGCGGCCTCTGCCACTCCGATCTGCACATCCAGGACGGCTACGCCGATCTCGGCGGCGGCAAGAAGCTCGACACCACGCGCGGCATGACGCTGCCCTTCACGCTCGGCCACGAGATCGCGGGGGTGGTCGACGAAGTCGGCCCCGACGTATTCGCCGGTCTCGTCGGCAGCAAGAAGGCGGTGTTTCCGTGGATCGGTTGCGGCCAGTGCCGCGACTGCGCCAATGGCGACGAGAACCTCTGCGCCAGGCAGCGCTTTCTAGGCGTCTCCATCGACGGCGGCTTCGCCACCCACGTGCTGGTGCCCGACTCGAAATATCTGCTCGACTACGATCCCCTGCCCGTCAACCAGGCCGCGACGCTGATGTGCTCCGGCGTCACCGCCTATGGCGCGCTCAAGCGCCTCGTCGACCGGCCGCGGCAGCGCAATCTCCTGCTGATCGGCCTCGGCGGCGTCGGCATGATGGGCCTTTCCTTCGCGGCGGCCATGTTCAACCAGCCGATCACGGTCGCCGATCTCAGCGGTGCCGCGCGCGAGACCGCGCTGAAGAACGGCGCGGCGGTGGCCTACGATCCGGCCGAGCCCGACGTGATCAAGCGCATCCTCAAGGAAACCGATGGCGGCTTCGACGAGATCGTCGATTTCGCGGGCAATGAGAAGTCCATGGCTTTCGCGGTCGCGGTCGCCGCGCGCGGCGGCAAGATCGTGGTCTCCGGCCTGATGGGCGGCCAGTTCACGCTGCCGATGGTGCAATGGGTCTACAAGCGCATGACCATCGAGGGCTTCATGGTCGGCACGCTCACCGAGGCTCACGAGCTGATGGCGCTCGCCCGCGCCGGCAAGATCAAGCCGACACCGATGCGCGAGGAGCCGATGGGCGACGTCCAGACCTGGATCGACGAGCTTCGCGCCGGCAAGGTCGTCGGCCGCATCGTGCTCAAGAACTAGCGCCGTAGAAGATCGACGAACGCAGGGCGGCGGAATCCATTTCTCACCGCCCGCTTCGTGGACGGAGATTAACTCGAAATTGACGCAAGGCGGGGTTCCGAATTGGGGAACCCGCTCCCTGCGGATTATGGTCCTCGCCAACTCTCTTTTGGAATTCTGGCAAGACCATGCAGACCATCCGCCGCTTCCTCGCCGACGAGTCCGGCGCCACCGCGATCGAGTACGGCCTGATCGCCGCCGGCATCGCGCTCGCGATCATCGCCGTCGTCAACAATCTCGGCGCGACGCTGAACAAAAAGTTCACCTCGATCAGCAGCTCGCTGAAGTAGCGCGGGCACGCTCGTTAATACACGGCATTCGTCTGTCCCGCGGAACGGCAACGGCCGCGCCGCGTTGGCAGCCATGTCCATTCGCTGCACCGTCGAGAACGCATTCTTCATCGCCTGGAGCTTCCTGGAGCAGAGCGGAGAGCTCGGCTCTCCGGACGAGACGGCGAACGTCCTGCTCGACGCCATCGAGGCCCAGCTCAGGACCGGTGAACGCCGGCAACTGATGCTCGCCAACAGGGCGATCGATGCCTATCGCGCCCACGCGGAAAAAAGCCGGCCCGCGCATGATTGCGAAGCACGCTTCGGGTGACGAACATCCTCGCCGCCCTCGGGCCCGCCGGCCCGGCGGCGTTTGAGGTATAGGCCGGCGGTCCGTCGGGCAGAGCGCACGGGCTGCGGCGCCCCGCATCGGGGACGCTACGCCGATCCGCGCCCCTGTTGTGTGCACTCCTGCACAGAGTTCGTGAAGTTGAAGGCCGCCGGGTTCGGCAGCGCCATTTGCCTCGCGTAACATGCGCCTCGCCAGCGATTTCCGTAATTCCGCAGACCGGAGGCCAATTTTTCAACGCTTGGAAAACGCCTTGTGTGCACTTTGGAACCGTCGGCTCCGTCGCGGAAACGTAGGGTTCTGGCCGGTGCCGATTCCCGGCCAGAGCAATACATGTGACCGGTCGGCCCCAGAACGATCTTCTCCAGCGGCTCAGCCGCCCGGATTTCGAACTGCTTGCGCCGCACCTCCAGCCGGTCGAACTCGAGGCGAGCCACATCCTGCATCACGCGGGCGACGAGGTCACGGCGGTGCATTTTCCCTGCCGCTCGACACTCGTGTCGTTCGCCGTGCCGGTCGAGGACGATCGCGAGGTCGAAAGCCTGCTGGTCGGACGCGAGGGCGCGGTGGGCATTGCCGCCGGCCGCAGCGCCTCGCTGGCCTATTCGCGCATCGTCGTGAAGCTGGGCGGCACCCTGATGCGGCTGCCGCCGCGCGCGCTCGAGCAGGCCCAGCAGAGGTCGGCCACGCTCCAGCAGGTGTTCTCGCGCTACGCCGACTGCCAGTTCGCTCAGCTGCTTCAGACCGCGGCCTGCAATGCCGCGCATTCGATCGAGCAGCGCGCTGCCAAGTGGATCATGTCGGCGCAGGAGCACGTCGGCGGCCCCGAGATCCCTCTCACCCACGAGCAGCTTGCCGGCATGCTCGGCGTCTCCCGCAGCTATGCCAGCCGCGTCATCCAGATGTTCAAGGCGAGGCGGATCCTCGCGACACGCCGTGGCGCCATCCTGATCCTCGACGCGCCGGCGCTCGAAGCCAGAGCCTGCCGTTGCAACGATTGGGTGAAGAAGCATTTCGACGAAGTGCTCGGCGCGCGGCATCTGCCAGCGGCTGACATATTGCGGCCTCACGCGCGCGGCGGCGACTGACGCTTGAGATGCAGATAGGTCGGACTGAAGCTTCCGAGCCGCTGCAGTTCGCGCCATTTCAGCACGATCAGCTCGCTGTCGCGCAAGTCCATGGTCCCGCTCCGCCTGAGGTCAGCGAGCGTCCGGTTCACCGTCGCGATCGCCATGCCCAGCGTCTCGCCGAGCTGCGCCAGGCTGATCGGCAGGCGGCAGCGATTGCCGCGAACGAGTTGCGCGGCCCGCGCGCGGTAGAACAGCTCGCAGAACAGGTGTGCCATGCGCGTGTGCATCGGCCGGGCGCTGTTGTTGGTGATGGCCTCGCGAAAAATAGCCGCATCGAGCAGCGTCTCGCGCCAGACCGAGAGCGCGAAGGTCGGTCGTCGCCGGAAGGCAATGAACAATTCGCGATGCGGGATGAAGGCCACCGAGGCGGGCCCGAGGGCGCAGAGGCCATGGTCCATCTGGTCGATGAACAAGCCCTGGGAGTCCGGCAAGTCGCCGGACAGATGGAACGCGAGATATTGCCGCCGGCCGCTGTCGAGCAGATGGTAGCGCGCGATCATGCCGGAGACGACCAGCGCCGAATGCTCGGGTTCGTCACCCTGACGGATGAAATCCTCGTTCGGCGCGAACTCGCGCTGCACAAAGGTCAGCCCGCGAATTTCAGCGACATCTTCCTGTGCGAGCGCGGTGTGCTCGCCCAGGTTCCGGATCAGCACGTCATGGGCTTTTTCCATGTGTCCCGTTCCACGTATCCCGCCAAAAATCCTGCCGCTTCGATCAAATGATACATCTGTCCCATATCCAGCGGACTAGAACGCTGGTCGGAAGCACAGGTTGCTACCGGTCTGCGACATTACTTGGTCGCAGCCCACCGTCCCTCGATCGCGGACTGCACCCGCCATTCGCATGAGCTCTACGACGATCCTGAAGCGCATTCGCCACCTGTTCGCACCGGATTCGGGCGAGCACCTGGACAGTATCAGCCATGCCTTCCTGCAGGGCAGGTTGAAGGAGCCGGCGCAGCCGATGTCGGATCAGGAGCTTGCGCGCGCCATCCGCGAGTTCCAGGCGGTTCCCGTCTCCGATTGGACCATCGCAAAACTCTCCCAACGCCTGCTCGACCCGGCGATGCCGCGTGACGAGTGAAACACCTCCTCTTGTCCATGCCGCACCCGAAGTTCATCGCTCATCTCCAGGCGATTGAAGGCCTCTCAGAAGACGAACGCCGCCAGATCGCTGGCCTGCCGTCCACGCTCCGTCAGGTTTCGGACGGCGAGATCGTGCTGCGCCAGGGTGAAGATGCCTCTCGCTGCGTTTTCGTCGTCAGCGGCTTTCTCTACCAGGCTCGCATCGTCGGCGATCGCAGCCAGATCCTCGCCTTCCACGTTCCCGGCGACATGCCGTGCCTGCACACGCTGCTGGTCTCGCCGATGGATGCGGACCTCGTCGGTCTTGGCCCCACCATCGTCGGCTACGTCGCACACAGCCAACTCAAGCAGCTGCTCGACGGCTCCATTCACCTGACCCGCGCGTTCTGGCGCGAGACGCTGATCGATGCGGCGATCTCGCGACAATGGATCGCGCGCCTCGGTGCACAGGCGGCACTGCCGAAAGTAGCGCATCTGATCTGTGAGCTCGCCGCAAGGCTGGAGGTCGTGGGCCTCGTCAAGAACCGCCGCTTCCAGATGCCGATGACGCAGCGGCATGTCGCCGATGCCTGCGGATTGTCGATCGTCCACGTCAACCGCACCATCCAGGAGCTGAGAGGGCGCCGATTGATTGCCTGGGAGGGAAGCGAGATCGAGCTGTTGCAACCCGACGAACTCCGCGCGCTCGCGGATTTCACGCCGGATTATCTGACGTGAGCGAGGCAGGCAACTCGGGGGACGCGCCGGCGCTCCAACGAGGCAAGCCCGGTCGGCCTGCGTCCGGGACACGAGATGGAAGGATAGCGCACGCTGTCTCCACGCAGTCATTGCGAGCGCCGCGAAGCAATCCAGAATGCCGCCGCGGAAAGATTCTGGATTGCTTCGCGGCGCTCGCAATGACGAGGAGGCCGCGGTCCTGCCCCAAGCCCTCTCGCCGCACAAGGCCTGCACCGCGACCGGAGGCAATAGTGCATCGCTCCCGGGGAGAGCACGAACGACACCGTTAAAACCATCCACGCAGGGAAGGCTGGGCGATCGGCCACCCCGTCGGTCCACCCCGTCTGCATTCCTGTAGCGCAGGGACCAACGGGTGCCGCCGGCGCCCGGCCTTCCCTGCGCCCTTTGGCTTCCATTGAGCGATGAACGGCAGCAAGGCTCGGGGAGAACCTGCCGCGGGAACGTGCAGGCATGCGCCCTCACCTGCGAATACATAACGCCGCCTATCCGCGTCATGGCCAGGCTTGTCCGGCCATCCACGCCTTGCCGCGCAGCACGAAGGACGTGGATGCCCGGGACAAGCCCGGGCATGACGGCCTGTACAAATGCCGCACCGCTTTTCGCCGGCGCGTGGGACTGCTAGACTGACGCCATTATTTTGGGGAATTTTGATGCGCGCGAGGATTTTCAGTCGCGTCCCGGGGCTGGCGACGCTGGTCGCAGCCCTGCTCGTCGTCGTCACGCTACCTGCATCGGCCGAGAAGCGCATCGCGCTCGTGGTCGGCAACTCCGCCTACAAGAACATCACGCCGCTCGACAATCCATCCAAGGACGCGAGCCTGATGGCGGAGACGCTTGGCCTGCTCGGCTTCACGCTGGTCGGAGGCCGCGCCCAGCTCGATCTCGACAAGGGCGCGATGGACCTGGCGGTGCAGAGCTTTGGCCGGCAGGTGCAGGGCGCCGACGTCGCGCTGTTCTATTATGCCGGCCACGGCGTGCAGGTCTCGGGCGCCAACTATCTCGTGCCGGTCGGCGCGAACCCGACGCGCGAGGCCGACGTCGACTTCCAGATGACCGACGTCAACCTCGTGCTGCGCCAGATGCAGGGATCTGGCACGCGCCTCAACCTCGTGATCCTGGACGCCTGCCGCAACAACCCCTTCGGCTCGCGCGGCCTGCGCGCCTCCGATGGCGGTCTCGCGCAGATGCGCGCGCCCGAGGGCACGCTGATCTCCTACGCAACGCAACCCGGCAACGTCGCCCAGGACGGAAGCGACGGCCACAGCCCCTACACCAAAGCATTGGCCGCGACGGTCCGGACCGCGGGCCTCGACGTGTTCCAGACCTTCAACCAGGTCGGCCTCGCGGTGAAGCGCGCCACCTCCGGCGCGCAGCAGCCCTGGGTGTCGTCCTCGCCGATCGACGGCACTTTCTATTTCGTACCCCCGACGCAAACCGCCCCGCCGCAGGTCGCAGCGATGCAGCCCGATCCGCTGCCGGCGGATCGGCTGCGCGCCGATCCGGACCGCGTCCCGTTGCGCGATGCCGCCCTGCTGAGCGAACTCAGCGAGCGGCTCTACGAGCTCAATTTCGATCCTGACAGCCCTGACGGAATGACCCGCGCGATCACAAAGCTCCAGCAGCGGATTTCCATGGCGCCGACGGGCGAAGCCACCGAAGGCCTGCTGCTGCGGATGCGCAAGATGGAGGACCTGAAGCCATGGGGCTCGATCGTCTACGGCCCCGACGGCAGCAAATGGGGCATATCCTGGAACCACGCCTCGCGGCGCGCGGCGGTGGCGGATGCGCGCGGCAATTGCGCCGGCGCCAAATGTCCGATCGAGCTGTCCTTCTATGGCAACCGCTGCGGCGCGTTCGCGATCTCCGACAAATCCTGGTCGCTGGTCCAGCGCGACAGCGTGCAGCGCGCGAAAGACGCCGCGCTTGACGAATGCGGCAAGGCTGGCAAAGCTTGCCACATTATCGGTTCCGTCTGTGCCGACGGCTCCGGCCGCTGATACGATTTTCATTTTGGATTTTTACGCATGCGCAATGCCATCATCCCCGCGATTGCCCTCGCCTTCTTCCTGTCCGCCACCATCGCTCCACCGTCCGCCGTCGCACAATCCGGCAGCGCCGGCGGCTCGATCGGCAATGACGAGAAGTCGCTGTCCGGCTCGCGATCGGACCGTTCCGCCGAGCCGGCGCCCTCGGCGCGTCGCAGCAAGCCGGCCGAGGAGCCGCGCAGCTCCTCGCGACGCGGCGGTGGGGGTAGTGGTGGCGGGAGTTTCGACGGCGCCTGGATGGTCGTCAGCGTCGGCTGCGGCGGAACCACGTCCGGCGCGGTCGTGGTTTCCTCAGGCAAGGTCATAGGCCAAGGCGTCACGGGTACCGTCAGCGCAACCGGCGCGGTCAGCACGTTCGGTCAAGGCGATGGTGTGACCTTCACCGGCTCCGGCCGCCTCGGTGGCCGCAGCGGCTCCGGATCATTCCGCCGCTCAGACGGCTGCGGCGGAACCTGGACCTCAAGCAAGCAATAGCGGCGAAAAAGTCTGATCCCGCGGCGGAACGAACGCCGCGCAGGCCCGATTCAGGCCACATCCTCTCCGGATTTGCGGCTCATTGCCACCCAAGTCTTTGACGACAAAGGGAAGGTAACGAGTTGCGTCATGCGTAATCGGGAGACCAGGATGGGCAACCGCACCGCAAAATTCTTATCTGTCCTCGTAGGCAGCATCATTGCCGGCGCGCCACTTGCCGCCGTGTCGCAGAATGCATCGACGCCACCGAGCACGGCAAATGCCGCGAGCGACTGCCTTGGCTCGCCAAAGGGTGCCGCGCCGCAGGGCCAGCATTGGCATTATCGCCTCGAGCGCGCGACCAAGCGGCAGTGCTGGTATCTGCGTGCCGAAGGCGGCAAGGCCACTCAAACCGCCCAGGCTGCGCCGGATACGCCTGCAGCGGATTCAGCCGTGCCGCAGCAGCACTCGGTCCAGGACGCGCGCGCCGAATATCTGACGCCGCAGAGCATCGTCACTGTGAAGACGCCTGCACAGGCGGGACCGGCGCCAACGCAACAGGCCACGAGCCCCTCCGCTGACGTCAACGCTCAGCAGCCCGCTGTCGCCGGGCGCTGGCCCGACGCCACCACGGCGTCCGCCGCGCCCACAGAGCAGCCATCGCCTGCACCTGTGGCGGCCGCTGCGCAGCCGACGACCACGAAGCCGGCGAAGTCCCCTGCTCCGATGGCTCTGGCCGCGGCCGACAGCACCGCCGACAAGCAGACCGGCTCGCTCCAGATGCTGCTGCTCGTGATCGGCGGCGCGCTGACGCTTGCCGGCATCCTCGCCAGCGTCGTCTACCGCTTCGCCGGTGGACGCATCCGCGTCCAGGCCGCCGACCAGCGCCGCGTCAACTGGGACAATTTTGAGCCGCACGATCGCGACGATGGCCGTGCGCCCTGGCTCAACGCAGCGCCGGCCGGCGCGCCGCACGCTCGGCAGCCGCGCCCGGTGGATTTCGATGCCGTGCGTCCGCAGGCAGCCCAGCTCAAGACCGCGCAGCTCGCCGCGATCGATCGCGAGATTGATGTGATCGACAAGCGCGTCCCGCAAGCGCACCAAGATGCCGCAGAGCTCGACGATGCGGATATCTTCAACGGAGAATTCCTGATCGAGGCGGCGCCGCGGCTCGCGGCCAACGAGGTCGATGACGAAGAGCCGGCCGGTCGCGATGACGATGCGGGAGTCGAGGACGCCATCGACATCGACGTGATCACGACGATGCTGGAACGGCTCGCGAAGGACGGGCCGCGGCTGACGCAGCCTAACCTTGAAGCTGACCTTGCAGACCTCGCACGAAGCCCACGAGGCCGGTCTGCCGCTCGCGCTTGAGGCGTTCGGCCTTCAGGATCGACTGCACCTCGGCGAAGGCCTCGTCGACGTCATGGTTGATGACGATGTAGTCGTACTCCGCCCAGTGGCTCATCTCGTGGCTGGCGCGGCTCATGCGCTTGCGGATCACCTCGTCGGAATCCTGCGCGCGCGAATGCAGCCGCTTCTCGAGATCGGCGGCCGAGGGCGGCAGGATGAATACACTGACGACGTCGGCGCGCGCCTTCTCTCGGAGCTGCTGCGTGCCCTGCCAGTCGATGTCGAACAGCACGTCCTGCCCGGCTGACAGCGCAGCCTCAACCGGCGCACGCGGCGTGCCGTAACTGTTGTCGAACACGGTCGCCCATTCCAGCAGCTGGTCGGCCTTCACCATCGCGCCGAAGGTGGCCTTGTCGACGAACGAATAATCCCTGCCGTCGACCTCGCCCGGCCGCATCGCCCGCGTGGTCGCCGACACCGACATTCGAAGGCCGGGCATACGGTCGATCAACATGCGCGACAGCGTGGTCTTGCCCGCGCCCGACGGCGAGGACAGCACGAACATCAATCCGCGCCGCTCGACACCATCAGTTCCGTGACCGCCAATCGTCATCGATCACTCCAGATTCTGGACTTGCTCGCGGAACTGCTCGACCACGTTCTTCATGGCGAGGCCCGTATTGGTCAGCTCGATGTCGTTCGACTTCGAGCAACAGGTGTTGACCTCGCGGTGAAATTCCTGCGCCAGGAAGTCGAGCTTGCGTCCGACCGGGCCGCCCTTGCCGATCAGCTCGCGCGCCTGCGCGATGTGCGAGGCGATGCGGTCGAGCTCCTCGCGGATGTCGGCTCTGGTCGCAATCAGGATCGCTTCCTGCATCAGGCGGTCGGAATCGAAACGGTCGGAGGTGTCGAGGAGGCTCGCGATCTGCTCGGCGAGCCTCGCCTTGATCGCCTCGGGCTTGCGACCGGGCGCGGCCTCCGCCTTCTTCGCCAGCTGCTCGACCTCGTCCACGCGCTGGATCAGGATCTGCCCGAGCGAGGTCCCCTCACGCTTGCGCATCTCGACAAGTTCGGCGAGCGCCTTGTCGAAGGCGTCCGCGGCGGCGGCGCGCGCGGCCTTGTCTTCTTCCTCGTCGCCCTCGGGCTCGGCAACCTCAATGACACCCTTGATGGCCAAAAGCCCGTCGACGCTCGGCGCGACCGCGTCGACCTTGCCGGCGATCACGGCGGAGGCTTTGAGGACGGCGTTGAGCACGTCCTCGTTGACGCGGACGCTGGTGGCCGCATTGGCGCGTTTGACGGTCAGATTGGCGTAGACGGTGCCTCGCGAGAGCAGCTCGGCGGCGCGCTTCTTGGCATGAGCCTCGAGTTCGTCGAACCCCTGCGGCAGCCGCACCCGCAAGTCAAAGCCCTTGGCGTTGACCGACTTCAATTCCCATTCGAACGTATACGGCCCGCTCGCGCCGTGGCTTCGGGCAAAGCCGGTCATGGACGACAACGCCATCAGGTCAATTTCTCCAGAAGCACGGGATTCGCGCGGCCATCAAGCCACGCGAATCTTAAGACTATTTTGCAGGAAAGTGTAATCCGCAAAGTCCCGCGGGGGCAGGTCTGCGCGCAGGCCTAGCGCTGCACCACCGGGGGCGAGGCCTGCACCGCGCCTTGGCGGGCCGGCGGCGGACCCGCGGGGCGAGCGGCCGGCGGCTTTTTCTGCTGGTTGGGGCGCGCCGGCGTCGTCGCCGTCGGCGTATCGGCGGCACCGGGCGCGGCGGCGGCCGGCGCCTGCGCGTCCTCGGCCGGCTCGACCGTGTCGTTCTGGATCTGCTTTTCCATCGCGCGCAGCTTGGCCACATTCTTCTGGTGCGCGTCGTAGGTCTCGGTGAAGGAATGCCCGCCCGTACCGTCGGCGACGAAATAGAGGTCGCGGGTGCGGGCCGGGTTGGCGGCGGCCTCGAGCGAAGCGCGGCCAGGGTTCGAGATCGGGCCCGGCGGCAGGCCCTCGATCACATAGGTGTTGTAGGGCGAGGGCTGCGTGATCTCGCTGCGCTTGATCGGACGGCCGAGCGTGCCCTTGCCGCCGACGAGGCCATAGATGATCGTGGGATCGGACTGCAGCTTGATCCTCTGCTTCAGGCGATTGACGAATACCGCGGCGACGCGGCTGCGCTCGTCCGGTTTGCCGGTCTCTTTCTCGACGATCGAGGCCAGCGTCACCAATTGCTCCGGACTCTTGACCGGAATGTCCTGATTGCGGCGCTCCCAGATCTCGGTCAGCACGCGCTTGTGCGCCTGCTGCATGCGCTGGATCACCTGATCGCGCGGGGTGCCGCGCGGGAACTTGTAGGTCTCGGGCAGCAGCGTGCCTTCGCGCGGCAGCTCACGCACGCTGCCGGTGAAGATGTCGTTGTCGGACAGGCGCGCCACGATCTGCTCGGAGGTCAGGCCCTCCGGGATCGTCACGGCATGCTGCACCACCTTGCCCTCGACGATGGTGGCAATGACGTCGCGCAAGGACGCGTTCTTCTGGAACGAGTATTCACCGGGCTTGAGGTCCGAGCTCGCCTTCAACGCAGCGACGCTGGCAATGAACGCCCACGGATTGACGTCGGTCACGCCTTCCCGGTTCAACGTCTCGGCGATGTCGCGCTTGCCGGCCCGCTGCGGGATGTTGACGATCTTGTCTTCCTTCAGCGGTCCCGGCGCCTCGAGCACCTGTCGGCCGTAATAGTACACGCCGCCCGCACCGATCATCGCAATCAGCAGCAGGGTGATGATGGCGTTGCCGACGATCACGAAGGGATTACGCGCGCGGTCCGATCGCCTCGGCGGCGGCGGGACCTGCTCGGGCTCGAGCGCTGCCCGCGGACTCCGGGGCGAAATGGGCGGCCTTTCACTCATCGAAGCAACCTGAATCCTGCCGGTTCAAATGCGACCCGACAATCGCTTGTCTGGCCAAGTACACGCGCCCACTTGTATGACTATCGCCGAATACGGCAAAACGGTGGATTCGTCGCAAACACAAACTATTGGACCGGACGCCGGAAGATCACCGACGCGTTGGTACCGCCAAAACCGAAAGAATTCGACAACGCGACGTTGACCTCGCGCTGCTTCGCCTTGTGCGGCACGAGATCGATCGCAGTCTCGACCGACGGATTGTCCAGGTTGATGGTCGGCGGCACGACGTTATCGCGAATCGCGAGAATGGCGAAGATCGCCTCGATCGCGCCGGCCGCACCCAGGAGATGACCGGTCGACGACTTGGTCGAGGACATCGCGACCTTGGAAGCGGCATTGCCGAGCAGACGTTCGACTGCACCGAGCTCGATCTCGTCCCCGAGCGGCGTCGAGGTGCCGTGCGCATTGATGTAGTCGAGATCGGAAGCGGTGAGACCGGCGCGCTTGAGCGCAGCCGCCATGCTGCGGAAGCCGCCGTCGCCGTCGGGTGACGGCGAGGTGATGTGATAGGCATCGCCTGAGAGACCGTAGCCGATCACCTCGGCATAGATCTTCGCGCCGCGGCGCTTGGCGTGTTCGAGCTCTTCCAGGACCAGAACGCCGGCGCCCTCGCCCATCACGAAGCCGTCCCGGTCCTTGTCGTAGGGACGCGAGGCCTTCTCAGGCGTTTCGTTGAAGGCTGTCGAGAGCGCACGCGCGGCGTTGAAGCCGGCAATGCCGATGCGGCCGATCGGCGATTCCGCGCCGCCGGCAACCATGACGTCGGCATCCCCGAGCGCGATCAGACGGGCAGCGTCGCCGACCGCGTGAGCGCCGGTCGAGCAGGCCGTGACCACCGAATGGTTCGGCCCTTTCAGCCCATGCTTGATCGAGACATAGCCTGAGGCGAGATTGATCAGGCGGCCCGGAATGAAGAACGGCGAGACCCGGCGCGGCCCGCGTTCCTTCAGCAGGACCGCGGTTTCAGCGATGCCGTTGAGGCCGCCGATGCCGGACCCAATCATGGTGCCGGTGGCGCATTTGTCCTCTTCGGTCTCGGGATGCCAGTTGGCGTCGTCGAGCGCCTGGCCGGCTGCGGCCATGCCGAAGATAATGAAGTCGTCGACCTTGCGCTGGTCCTTCGGCTCCATCCAGATGTCGGGATTGAAAGTGTCGTTGGTACCGTCGCCGCGCACGACCGTGCAGCCGATCTTGGTCTGAAGATCGGAGACATCGAAGCTCTCGATTTTGCGTGCGCCACTTTGGCCGTCGAGGATGCGTTTCCAGGTCGGCTCGACACCGCAGCCGAGTGGCGAAACCATGCCAAGACCCGTGACGACAACCCGCCTCATATCCGAAAACTCCGCATCGAAACATTCACGGCCAATAACAAGAAACCGGCTGACCGCTGTTGGGCGGTCCGTCCGGTTTCAATGTTGTCCCCGCGAAAATGAAGAGCCTTAGCTCTTCGCGTTCTTCTCGAGAAACTTGGTGGCGTCGCCGACGGTGAGAATCGTTTCCGCGGCATCGTCCGGAATCTCGCAACCGAATTCCTCTTCGAACGCCATCACCAGCTCGACGGTGTCCAGACTGTCGGCGCCGAGGTCGTCGATGAAGCTCGCAGCATCGACAACCTTCTCGGGTTCAACACCAAGGTGTTCGACCACGATCTTCTTAACCCGCTCGCCAATCTCACTCATTGCATAACCTCGTGTTGTTCCCTGTAGACCCGACCCCCCGGGACGATACGAGCCGTCGTGGTCGTTGACTGCCTTCGCTTACGAACTTTGATTTGGCCCCATCCTAACCGATGCAGGCCCGGCGAATGACGGCCAAGGCTCCGCATCGCCAATATACAGGGTTTCAAAAACCTGCAATGGCGTTCTTTGCCCATCCGTTGAAGGTCCGGTTATCATACTTCAATTGCGTTGACTACAAGCCTCATTTCGCTCCGGAAACGGCCGTTTGCCGCATTCCGCGCCGCCAGGGGGGCGGTGCGGCATGAGGCGTCAGATCATGGCCATGCCGCCGTTGACGTGGATGGTTTGGCCGGTGACATAGGCCGCTTCGTTTGAACTCAGGTAGACGGCGGCCGCCGCGATGTCCTCGGGCGTGCCCAGGCGATTGGCCGGAACCTTGGTCAGAATCGTTTCGCGCTGCTTGTCGTTGAGCGCATCGGTCATCGGCGTCTTGATGAAGCCGGGAGCGATACAATTCGCGGTGACGCCGCGCTTGGCGTATTCGGCACCCAACGTCTTGATCATGCCGATCAGGCCCGCCTTCGACGCGGTATAATTGCCCTGCCCCGGGTTGCCGGTGACGCCGACCACCGAGGTGATCGCGATGATGCGGCCGAAGCGCTTGCGCATCATCAATTTGGTGGCGGCGCGGGCAAGCCGGAAGGTCGAAGTCAAATTGATGTTGATGACCTCCTCCCAGTCCTCGTCACGGAGCTGCACGAAGAGATTGTCGCGCGTGATGCCGGCATTGGCGACGAGGATGTCGACCTGTCCCATCGCCGCTTCCGCAGCGGGCACCAGCGCCTCGACCTCGTCGGCTTTGGAGAGATTGCAGGGCAGCACATGGGTGCGCTCGCCGAGCTTGCCGGCAAGCTCATCCAGCACTTCCTTGCGCGTCCCCGATATCGCAACGGTGGCGCCCTGCGCGTGCAGCGCCTGTGCGATCGCGCCGCCGATGCCGCCGGTTGCACCGGTGACGAGCGCCTTTTTGCCAGTCAGATCGAACATCGATAACTCCTCCAAAGCACGATCCGGAAAAATGCGCAGCGGTTCTCCGAAAGGATCGTGCGTCAACTAAAGAACTCGATCGCGACGACGAATCATCGCGCTTCAGGCCTGCTTCGCAGCGGCCAATGCATCCTTGGCGGCAGCAATGTCGTTGGGACCACCGACCGCGACTCCAACGGCACCGTCCGCAATACGCTTGACGAGACCGGTCAGCACCTTGCCGGCACCGATCTCGAAGAAACGGGTGACGCCCTGCCCCGCCATATAGGCCACCGACTCGCGCCAGCGCACGGTGCCCGTGACCTGCTCGACCAGGCGGCGGCGGATCTCGTCGGGATCGGTGATCGCGCTCGCCAGCACGTTCGACACCAGCGGGGCCGCCGGCGCCTTGATCGTGACCCCGGCCAGCGCCTCCGCCATCGCATCGGCGGCCGGCTGCATCAGCTTGCAATGGAACGGTGCGGACACCGGCAGCAACATTGCGCGCCTGGCGCCCTTGGTTTTGGCGATCTCGACGGCGCGATCGACCGCGGCCTTGTCGCCGGAGACTACCACTTGCCCGCCGCCATTGTCATTGGCTGCCTGGCAGACCTGCCCCTGCGCGGCCTCGTCCGCCACCGCCACGGCTGCCTCGTAGTCCAGGCCGAGCAGAGCGGCCATCGCACCGACGCCGACCGGCACGGCTTTTTGCATTGCGAGACCGCGGATGCGAAGCAGCCGCGCGGTGTCGGAAATCGTCAGGCTGCCGGCCGCGGCCAGCGCCGAATATTCACCGAGCGAGTGGCCGGCGACGAAGGCCGCATCCCGCTCCACGGAAAACCCGGCTTCGGCCTCCAGCACGCGCAGGGTGGCGACAGACACCGCCATCAGGGCCGGCTGGGCGTTTTGAGTGAGCTGGAGGGTTTCGGCCGGACCATCCCAGATGGTCGCCGTCAGCTTCTCCCCCAGCGCGGCATCGACCTCGTCGAACACGGCGCGCGCCACCGGAAAGGCATCCGCCAGCGCCTTGCCCATGCCGACCGCCTGGGAACCCTGCCCCGGAAATGTGAATGCTGCCGTCATCGGCGCTCCCTGCTTGTCGGGCGTGATCTCTGCGAGAACCGGCAGCCGATTACGCACGGCCGTAGGCCATGGTTCCGGATCATGCTCCAAAGGGGGCCGTAGACACTGTCGGGGGCTGGAATGTCAAGCCAAGATAGGAACTTCGATCAGCCTTCAACTGATGAGACGGGTCTCTAAAATCCGCCGGCCGTCTGGTTGGCGTCGACCTCGGACCCCGCTTGCGCGCGGCGCGCGCTGTTGACCAGTTGCCCCGGGCGGTCATCGCGGTTCGGCTTCGCGGTCGCAAGCCGCAGCACGGCAGCGTAACTCGGCTGCACCTCCATGCGGCCCGCATGCCGGCTCTGGCTCAGCAGGCGGTGCACCTTGGGCAGATTGTAGCAGGGCACGTAGAACAAGAGATGATGTTCGAGGTGGTAGTTCACGTAGTACGGCGCGATGAACAGGCGCTCGAGGAAATTGGCGTAGGTGGTGCGGGTATTGCGCAAGGGATCGCTGCTGTCGGGCACGACTGCGTGCTCGGCGATGTTGCGGATACGGGTGATGACCATCATCCAGGTCAGGAGCGGCACCAGCCATAGCAGCGGATAGGCCCACCACACGCCGGCCGCCGTGAGCGCTGCGAACATCGCGCCATTGACCAGACATTGCGGGCCGAGATGCTCCCAAAAATGCGCCGCGCGCTGTCGCAACGGCCAGTCCTTCGGCCCCAGCGCATTGAGCAACTGCGCCTTGCGCTGCTGGTAGCCAGTCTGCCCTGTGAGGTCGCGAATGAACTTGCGGCGATAGCTCAGCTTCGTGATCGGAAATGGCGCCGACAGCACGAGATCGGGATCGTCCTCCTGCTGCGTGCGCGCATGATGCTGAAGGTGATAGCGCCGATAGCTGCGCGTCTCCGCAAACAGAGGATAGGCGCAGAACCACTGGCTCATGGTCAGATTGGTTTTCTCGTCGGCGGACAGGCAGCCATGCGCGCCGTCATGCATGAGGATCGCGAGCCCGAGCTGGCGCGAGCCGATGATGGCGACGGCGAAGAGATAAGTGATCGGATTGGGCCACCACGCGACCAAGGCGATTGCCGCGATGATGAGCGCCCAGGCGTGCGCGATCAGCGCGACGCCTTTCCAGGTCACGCGCTGGCGCACGTCGGCAAGTTGGTCGTCGGTCAGGAAATCGCGGGCACGCATGCGAAGCGCAGTCATGGCCTAACTCTCCTCATTCGAATTGCTCGATGCGTCGCGCGCGTCGACAAGGCGCAGGCGCGTCGTGTCACTATTGAATTTCGCCTGTTCACCCAGCACGCGCAGCATCTCGGCGCACAGCGCCTCGGGCGAACGGCCCATCGCGCAGCCCTCGAGGATGACGCCGATGGCGACGGCCCAGAACCGCCGCGAACTCTCATCGGGCGCGCGCAGGGAGCGCCAGCCGTGCCGCGCGACCTGGCTCGCATAGGCTCGCGCACCCTCACTGTGCAGGCGCTCGATGGTGCGCTCGACCAGCGGCGCGAGATCCTGGCGCCGCCGCGTCAGCGTCAGCGCCTCGGCGAAGAAGGTCACCGAATCGCTCGCCGTGACGGTCTCGGCCAGCGCGTGGGTATAGTCCCGTGGCGTGCGCGCCTTCAGCGCCGCCTGCTCGGTCGCTCGCGCCAGGTACAGCAACTCGCGGCAGGCGCATTCGACGAACAGCGCCTCCTTGGTGCGGAAGTAATAGGTGATCTGGCTCGGGAACGCGTTCGCAGCGGCTGCGATGTCGGTGATCGCCGTGCCCGACAGCCCCCGCTCCCGAAACAGCGGGCTCGCGGCATCCAGCAGCAGCGAGCGCATTTTGCGGCCGGCCGACCGCGTGGCGCGGGCGGCGTGTTTGGGATCGCCTGCCGCCTCGAGCGGCTCCTGGGCCGACTTTTCTGCCATTGGGGTTCGCTCCCGTCAGCTTTGTTTGTATGATATACAAAACAAATAAATCAAGCCGGTATGGTGGACCGCGGTGGATCCAGCCGCCCGCATCGGGACCATCCGCGCCAAAACGCCGCCTGCAACCTTGCCAGAAACCTTGCCAAGTCAGCCGAAATCCGTATAACGCGTCCATCCGCAGACCCCGGCCGGGAGCTGAACGGACGGTCTCAGCAAATCATTCGTGATTTTGGTGTGGCAGGGCCAGTCGGCCCGTCGTCCCGTGTTTCCGCCTTCTGAGCTTAATCCCAGAGTCCTTTCCGAAGGCCTCTTAAGGGCTTGACGCCGGGCGATGCGCCAACATGAGGAAAGGACTTCCATGGCTCTCTATGAGCATGTTTTTCTCGCGCGCCAAGACGCGAGCACGCAGCAGGTCGAAGAGCTGACTGCGCAAATGACCGGCATCGTCGAAGGTCTCGGCGGCAAGGTCACCAAGACCGAGAATTGGGGCGTACGCTCCCTCACCTACCGCATGAACAAGAACCGCAAGGCGCATTTCGTGCTGCTCAACATCGACGCACCGTCCGCGGCGATCGCCGAGATCGAGCGCCAGGAGCGCATCAGCGAAGACGTGATCCGCTATCTCAGCGTCCGCGTCGAGGAGCTCGAGGAAGGCCCGTCCGCGATGATGCGCAAGGCCGACCGTGACCGCGAGCGTGACGACCGTGGCGGCGGATTCCGTGGCGATCGCGAAGGCGGTGGCTTCCGTGGCGACCGCGAGGGTGGTTTCCGTGGTGGCGATCGTGAAGGTGGCGGGTTCCGCGGTGACCGCGGTCCGCGCCGTCCGCGCGAAGACGCTGAAACCACCACGACCACCACCACCACGACGGATGGGGAGTAAGAACAATGGCTGAAGCTGGTGCACGCCGCCCGTTTTTCCGTCGCCGCAAGAGCTGCCCGTTCACGGGCGCGAATGCTCCGAAGATCGACTACAAGGACTCCAAGCTGCTGATGCGTTACGTCTCCGAGCGCGGCAAGATCGTGCCGAGCCGCATCACCGCGGTGTCCGCGAAGAAGCAGCGTGAGCTTGCCCGCGCCATCAAGCGCGCGCGGTTCTTGGGCCTGCTGCCCTACGTCATTCGCTAAGACGAATTCGGCCGGCGGCGACATCGCCGCCGGCCGAGCTACCTAGTTTCTCATAAGGCTTCCGGGTCGTCCGGTCGCCGATGGTTGGGGCGAGATGCCTCTAACCGCTCGAAGGGAGCGGGACAGCTGATGATGGCCTTTGGACTGATAGCCCTGATCGCCGGCGCTGCGTCGGCCCTGATGTTCGCCTCGATCGCTTCGGGCGCGCTGATCTCGCTCGTCCTGTTCTATCTCGCACCGCTGCCGCTGATGGTCGCTTCGATCGGCTGGGGACCGCTTTGCGCGAGCCTCGGCGGCATCGCCGCCGCGGTTGGCCTCGGCGCGCTGTTCGGCCTGCCCTACTGCATTGCCTTCGCCGTCACCGTCGCATTGCCGGCCTGGTGGCTCGGCCATCTCGTCCTGCTCAGCCGGCAGGTCGGACCCGCCGCGCCGAAGCCCGCCGCCGAGCCGCCCACTGAGCCAGTGCTCGAGTGGTATCCGGTCGGCCGCATCCTGCTGTGGATCGCGGGCTTCGCCACACTGACCACGCTCGCCGCCCTGCTCACGCTCGGTACCGACGCCGAGACCATCACCGGCACGCTGCGCCGTGGCCTGATGCGCCTCCTCCGCGCCGCCGACCCGCAGACCTCCGGCGAGACCGACCAATTCGTCGACGCACTGGTGCGGATCGTGCCGGCCGCCGCCACCATCGTCGCGATGATGACGCTGACCCTCAACCTCTGGCTCAGCACCAAGGTGACGGCGACGTCGGGCCGGCTGCGACGCCCCTGGCCGGACCTGATGACGGCGGAGCTGCCGCCGATGACGCTCGTCGCGCTCTGCATCGCGCTCGCCTTCTGCTTCACCGGCGGACTGCTTGCGATCGTGGCGCAGATCGCGGCGGCGGCGCTGATGATGGGATATGCGCTGACCGGCTTTGCCGTGCTGCACACGCTGACCCTGGCGCTGAAGAGCCGCACCTTCTGGCTCGGCTCTACCTACGCCGTCGTGGTCGTGTTCGGATGGCCCGTCATGGCGATGGTGATCCTCGGCCTCGCGGATGCCGTGTTCGGCCTCCGCGAACGCTTCCTTCGTACGCGCCAACCACCGCCGCTGCCGACCTCTTGAGTTCAAATCCGAAAGTTCAAGTTCGAAATTCCAACTCACTCAACACATCAAAGGAGAACGAATATGGAAGTCATTTTGCTGGAACGCGTCAACAAGCTCGGTCACATGGGCGAAGTCGTGAAGGTTCGCGACGGCTATGCCCGCAATTTCCTGCTCAAGCGCGGCAAGGCGCTGCGCGCCACCGCCGACAACCGTGCCAAGTACGACGGCATGAAGGCCGAGCTCGAGGCTCGCAACCTTGAGTCCAAGGGCGAGGCGTCCAAGATCGCCGAGAAGATCCAGGGCAAGAACATCATCGTGATCCGTCAGGCTTCGGAAGCCGGCCAGCTGTTCGGCTCGGTCAACGTGCGCGACATCGTCGTGGCGTTCGAAGCCGACGGTGTTTCACTGTCCCGCCCGCAGGTTCAGCTCGACGCGCCGATCAAGACCATCGGCAAGCACACCATCACGGTCGCCATCCACCCCGAGGTCGAGATCGAGATCAGTGTCACCGTGGCGCGCAGCCAGGACGAGGCCGAGCGCATCAACCGCGGCGAGGACATCTCGAGCCGGAACGAAGACCGGGATGCTGCGGCCGAAGCGATCGCAGCTGCCGGCGAGTTCTTCGACCCGGAAGCCCAGCAGGACGACGCCGAGCCGGCGCCGGCTGCGGAAGAGACCGAGAAGTAAGCCTCGCATTCGCGCAAGGCTTTCGAAGCCCGGTCGCCTCAGGCGGCCGGGCTTTTCGTTTTGGCGCCAACGTCCTCGCTCAGCATCGCGATCGACGCGAGCGCGGTTGCCGGTTGCTTCTCGATGCCGTCGGTGACGCAGAAAGCGTCGGCTGCGACCACGGAGACCTGACGCCCCGGCTTGATCACCCTCGCCCGGCAGATCAGCTTCTTGCCAGCCGTGGGCGACAACAGATTGAGCTTGTATTCGGCCGTCAACGCCGGCTGGCCGCGCGAGATCGCGGCTGCGATCGATCGTGTTGCGGTCAAGACGACGAAGGCCGCGCGAGCGCGCGGCCTTCGTCGTCGAAATATATGGTCGTTTATCGCGAAATCGGCGGCGTCGGCGGACCGGAGGATTCGGCTGGCGGCGGTGGGGCCGCAGCGGTTGCGGGCGACGCGGGCTCCTGCGACTTCGCTGGCGGTTCGGCCCTCGCGGCGGGCTTGGGGGCGGCGTCTTCCGCCGCCTTGGGCGCAGCTGGCTCGGCGGGCTTCGCGGCGGACGGTGCCGCCGGCGTCACCTGGGGCACCGGATCGGGCCGCAACGCCGGAGCCTCGCTGCCGCGCGGCTCAACCTTGGCACTTTCCGGCTTGGCCTCGGCGGGCTTCTCGGACGGCTTGCTGCCTTCAGATTTACCGCCTTCGGATTTAGCCTCGCCGGAATCCCCCTTCGCAGTCTCGGGCTTTGTCTCGGGCTTGGATTCGACCTTCGGCTCGCTCTTCTTGTCGTCTGCCGTGGGCGCCGCGGCATCGACCTTCGGTGCCTCATCACTTCCCGGCTTGCCACGCTTGCCGAGACGCTTGGCCTTGCGCCCTTCGGGGGCAGCCTGGTCCTCGGGCTTCGCGCCTTCCTTCGTTCCTTCTTCGGCCGGCCGCGCGGCGCGTTTCTGACGCGCGCCCTCGACCGCGGGAGCGGCACCCTCGCCTTCCGGCTTGGCGGACTCCTGGGAACGTTGCCGGCGGCCCTGACGTTCGGGGGACTGCGCGGGATTGGTATTGGCTTCCTTGTCCTTGTCCTTGGCGCCGTCCTTCTTATCCTTGCCGTCCTTGGCCTGGTAGCGGGTGTCGGTGGCTCCGTTGGAGACGAGGTAGGAGGCGAGCACGCCGGCCATGTCGGAGCTGGTCGTGTAATGCTGGCGCAGGAAGCCCGGCAGCGAGCCCGGCGCCACCGTTTTCAACAGGCCGCGCGGGCTCTTGTGACATGCATTGCATGTCTGCGCGAAAAGCTGGGATGGGGCCTTGCCGGCCTCGAGGTTCGTCGCCTGCGCGAGAACGGTATCGGTCGCGCCGAAGCCGATCAGAAGCAAGATCGTCGCGAGGCTGAGCGCTCGGCTCGACATTCCCATCATCTCCATTGAATTCCGAGAGGTGCAGCCGGCAGGCGGCGCCGCGGCGGGTCACCTTTTATCCGATTGAGCCGCGAATGGAAGCAGCCTCCGCGCGCAAGGATGTGATTAAGCGGTTTGGGAATATCCGCTTTGAGCACAGCGCAATAGCGGGCCCGGGACACCTCCCTAGATCTAGATGCAAACGCATAGGAACCGCCGAGATGCCCGGGCGTAGGGTGTGAAAGGCCGGGTAGTCGCATCTCTTCGGGTCCGCTCGAGAGGATGGGTACCGATGGATCGATTGTTGCGCCAATTTCTGTGTCAATTCATCCGCCGCGGGTCGATGACGGTGACCACGGCGAAGGGCTCGAAGTTCACCGTCGGCGACGGCTCGGGCGAACCGGTCGCAGTCCGCTTCGTCACCGCGGACGCAGAGCGAAGGATCCTCGTCAATCCCGAGCTCGGGCTTGGCGAGGCCTACATGGACGGCGAGTTCGTCGTCGAGCACGGCACCATAGCTGATGCCCTCGCGATCCTGCTCGATCAACCCGACCTATTGCCGCACTGGGCAAAACCCTGGTGGCACCTGCGCTATCTGGTGCGGCACCTGAAGCAGTTCAATCCGCGCCCGCGCTCCCGCAGCAACGTCGCACACCATTACGATCTCGATGCAAGGCTCTATTCGCTCTTTCTCGACGCCGACAAGCAATACAGCTGCGCCTATTTCGAGACGCCGGAGAGCACGCTCGACGATGCGCAGCTCGCCAAGAAACGGCACGTCGCCGCAAAGCTGCTCGTCAAGGGCGGCCAGCGCGTCCTCGACATCGGCTCGGGCTGGGGCGGACTTGGGCTCTATCTCGCCGAGATCGCAGGTGCTGACGTCACTGGCGTCACGTTATCGACGGAGCAGTTGCAGATCGCCAATGCGCGCGCAGCCGAAAAGGGCCTGACCAGATCCGCCAAATTCCTGCTTCAGGACTATCGCGACATCGCCGGCCCGTTCGACCGCATCGTCTCAGTCGGCATGTTGGAGCATGTCGGCGCGCGCTTCTACGACGCCTACTTCAGGCGCTGCGCCGAGCTGCTGGACAAGGACGGCGTCATGTTGCTGCACTCGATCGGCCGTTCGCAGGGCCCGGACTCCACCAATCCGTGGATCGCCAAATACATATTTCCCGGCGGCTACATCCCTGCTCTCTCGGAGGTGCTGCCGGCGATCGAGCGGGCCGGCCTGCTGATCTGCGACATCGAGATACTGCGCCTGCATTACGCCGAAACGCTGAAGGCATGGCGCGAGCGCTTCATGGCGCGGCGTGAAGAAGCCGTGCAGCTGTATGACGAGCGCTTCGCGCTGATGTGGGAATTTTACCTGGCAGCCAGCGAGATGACGTTCCGCAAGCAGGATATGATGAACTTCCAGATTCAACTCACCCGGCGTCAGGGCGTCGTGCCGATGACGCGCAACTACATCGCGCGTGAAGAAGCCCGGCTGCGGGCCGTCGAGGCCGGCGCCAAGCCGAGGCTGAAGCTGGCTGGTGAATAAGTCCTAATGGCGCAGGGTCGAAATCGGAGCAGACCGGAAAGAGGCCGTTAAGGCCAATTGCATCCGCAGTGCCTTCAGGATTTCGGGGGCGACCGGTTCCCGACGCACTTCAGGCCGCTCAGCATGCTCCATGGCCGCGATCAGCCCCGACAGCCAAAGTCGGCTGCCTGCTTCGCTTCGCCAATTCCGGGGCTGCCGTTCTGGCCGCATCGCTTGCCTCGTTCCCTGGTGGCAGACCGGGAGACAACCCCCCGCCCGCTTGCCTGTTCCGGCTGTACCCCCGAAAGAATCCGGGGAGATGTGATCTGCTTCACATAAGTCTCGTCGGCCCTGGCTTAGACCGTCGCCATGAGCAAAGAGACCCAAACCTCATTCGACGTGCAGGACGACCTCCGCACCGATTACGCCCTGATCGCTACCGGCGTCGGGGCGGCTCTGGTTGCACTGGTTTACCTCCTGCTGGTCTGAACCGAGCCGAAAGCGCCCAGCGTGCGTCATTTCGCGCGCGTCTCGATACGTCTGCCCGCCAACCCATTAGGTTCACTTCAACGAGCGTTTTCCGTGGCGCGGTAGCGGCGGCTTTCAGGTCCCGGCATGGTTCCAGGAAAATCCGTCAAGCGCGGCGCGGGCTGCGGCGGCCAATCATCCACCATTTTAATGATCGGTTGATAGCAGCGAGCTTTTGCTTCCGCTTTGGTCTGAGGCGGCGCTTTATCCCGGCCCCGCATCCGCCCCAGAAAATTGCTATCGCTCGACCATGGCCCTGACTGATTCGAACGTTCTCAAACTCGCGCCCGAAGCCGGAACTCCCGCTTATCGTAGCGCGCCGCATAATATCGAGGCGGAACAGAGCCTGCTGGGCGCGATCCTGGTCAACAACGACGCGTTTTACCGCGTCTCCGACTTCCTGGAGCCGAAGCATTACTTCGAGCCGCTGCACCAGACCATCTTCGAGACCGCCTCAAGCCTGATCCGGATGGGCAAGATCGCGACGCCCGTCACGCTCAAGACCTTCCTGCCCGCCGACACCGACATCGGCGGCATGACCATCGGGCAATATCTCGCGCGCCTCGCCGCCGAAGCGACCACGATCATCAATGCGCAGGATTATGGGCGCACCATCTACGATCTGGCATTGCGACGCGACCTGATCGGCATCGGCGAGGACATGGTCAATGTCGCCTATGACGCCCCGGTCGACTTCGCGCCGCGGGCGCAGATCGAGGACGCCGAGCGCCGTCTCTACGAACTCGCCGAATCCGGCCGCTACGACGGCGGCTTCCAGAAATTCTCGCAGGCGCTGACGCTTGCGGTCGATCTGGCCGCGAAAGCGTTCCAGCGCGACGGAAAGCTGTCGGGCATCTCGACCGGCCTGCGCGACCTCGACACCAAGATGGGCGGGTTGCAGCACTCCGACCTCATCATCGTCGCCGGCCGTCCCGGCATGGGCAAGACCTCGCTTGCAACCAACATCGCCTACAACGTCGCCCGCGCCTACGTTCCAGAACTCCAGGCCGACGGCACCATGAAGGCCGCCCATGGCGGCGTCATCGGCTTCTTCTCCTGCGAAATGTCGGCCGACCAGCTCGCCACGCGTATCGTGGCCGAGCGCACCGGCATCCCCTCCTCCTCGATCCGCCGCGGCGGCATCTCGGAGGCCGATTTCGAGAAGATCCGCGAGGTCTCGATCGAGCTGCAGTCGTTGCCCTTCTATGTCGACGAGACCGGCGGTCTCTCCATTGCGCAGCTGATGGCGCGCGCCCGCCGGCTGAAGCGGCAGAAGGGCCTCGACCTCATCGTCATCGACTACATCCAGCTCTTGTCGGGTTCGGGCAAGCGCAGCGAAAACCGCGTGCAGGAAATCACCGAGATCACGACTAGCCTGAAAGCGCTCGCCAAGGAACTCAGCGTGCCCGTGATTGCGCTCTCGCAGCTCTCGCGCCAGGTCGAGTCGCGTGACGACAAGCGGCCGCAGCTCTCGGATTTGCGCGAATCGGGCTCGATCGAGCAGGATGCCGATGTCGTGCTGTTCGTCTACCGCGAGGAATATTACCTCGGAAACAAGGAGCCGCGCCCGGGCACACCCGAGCACGAAAAATGGCGCCTCGACATGGATCTTGCGCATGGCAAGGCCGAAGTCATCATCGGCAAGCAGCGCCACGGCCCGACCGGCACCGTCGATGTGGCCTTCGAAGCATCGATCACACGGTTCGGCGACCTTGCGCCGGACAGCCAGGTGCCGGACCGCAGCGGCAACGACTACTGAGTTCCCTGGGTTGAACCTGACCGGCCTCTTGCGTAAAACGGCGCCATGACAATGGCGTCCGACCCGAAAATGATCCCGCAATCCGGCCTTCTCTCCGCGGAGGCCAATCAGGCTGCCGCGCTCGCGACCTTCGGTGGCGTGCTCACCGTCGATCTCGACGCCATCATCGCCAATTGGCGCAAGCTCGAGAAGACGGCGGTGCCTGCCGAATGCTCGGCGGTGATCAAGGCGGACGCCTATGGCTGCGGCGCCGAGCAGGTCGCGCGTGCCCTGAACAAGGCCGGCTGCAAGACCTTCTTCGTCGCTACCATCGAGGAAGCGCGCAAGGTGCGCGCGGCGGTGCCGGAGCCTGCGATCTACGTGCTCGGCGGCTATTTCCAGAACACCGGCGAGCACTACGCCCAGATCAACTGCCGCCCCGTGATCGGCGATCTCAACGAGCTCGCCGAATGGGACGTGTTCTGCCGCCGCACCGGCTGGACCGGTGGCGCCGCCATCCACATCGACACCGGCATGAATCGGCTCGGCCTGACGCTTGCGGAAGCACAGGCCATCATCCCCCGCATCAACGCCGGCGATCACGGCATCACGCTGGTGATGAGCCATCTGGTTTCGGCCGAGCAGCTCAACAGCCCGGTGAACGCCAAGCAACTCGCGGCCTTCCGCGGCATCGCCAGCGAATTCTCCGGCGTGCCGGCGGCGCTCGCCAATTCGTCCGGCGTCTTCCTCGGCGCGCCCTTCCAGTTCGACATGGTGCGGCCGGGCGCCGCGCTCTACGGCGTCAACCCGACGCCGGAGGCCGACAATCCGATGCAGCCGGTGGTCGATCTCAAGGCCCGCATCGTGCAGATCCGCAATATCGAGCGCGGCGAGAGCGTCGGCTATGGCGGCACCTGGACCGCACGGCGGCCGACGAAACTCGCGATCATCGCGGTCGGCTATGCCGACGGCTATTTCCGCGCCGCAAGCTCCAACGACGGCACCCGCGGCGCCGAGGTCATCGTCGCCGGCAAGCGCTGTCCGGTCGCCGGCCGCGTCTCGATGGACCTCATCGCGATCGACATCACCGATCTGCCGCCGAACGCGGCGCGGCGGGGCCACATGGTGACGCTGCTCGGCGAAGGCATTACCGTCGACGAGCTCGCGCATCATTTCGGAACGATCGGCTACGAGGTGCTGACCAGCCTCGGCCGCCGCTACGCCCGCATCTACAAGGGCGGGAACGTGGTGGAGCCGCTGGCCAAGCCGGCGCCCGCACAGGCGGTCGAGCAGCAGACGCCCGCTCCGCCGCCGGTCGAGCCGCCCGCTAGCCCACCGCCGCTGCCGGGCTGAGCAGCACGCCGCTTACTTCTTTTTCCTGCTGTCCAGCGCCGTCTTGCAGGTTGCGGTGAGCTTGTCGCGCTTGGCGTTGAGGCAGGCGACGATGCCGCCGCCCGGCGCAATGCCGGCGCAGAATTTGTCATAGTCCGCCTTGCACGCGCCGCGCGGATCGGATGATTGTGCCGAGACGCCCCCGGAGAACGCAACGGCGACGGCGATAACGGCAAAGCTCAACTTGGACATTGTTTCTCCGGTAACGGAAGGCAGGAGCCGGTAGCTCTACATGAAGATCGCGACGTTCAACATCAACAACATCAATCGCCGCCTGCCCAATCTGTTGGCATGGATGCGAACGGCGAAGCCCGACGTCGTCGCACTTCAGGAGTTGAAGGCAAGTGATGGCGAATTTCCGGCGGCCGCGCTCGAAAAGGCCGGTTACGGCGCAGTGTGGTGTGGACAGAAGACCTGGAACGGCGTCGCCATCCTGGCCCGCAATGCCGAGCCCGTTCTCACCCGCGATCGCTTGCCGGGAAAGCCTGCCGATCACGAAGCCCGCTACATCGAGGCCGCGGTACGCGGTGTCATCGTCACCAGCATCTACCTGCCGAACGGCAATCCGCAGCCGGGACCGAAATTCGACTACAAGCTCGACTGGTTCGCGCGGCTCAAGCGCCATGCCAGAACGTTGATCAAGCAGGATCTGCCCGTGGTGCTCGCCGGCGACTACAACGTTGCGCCTGATGAGATCGACATCTATCCGACGCGCTCGTGGGACAAGGATGCCTTGATCCAGCCGAAGAGCCGTGCGGCTTTTGCGTCGCTGGTGGCGCAAGGCTGGTGTGACGCGATCCGCGAACTGCACCCAGAAAAGCGCATCTACACCTTCTGGGATTACAAGCGAAACCGCTGGCCGCGCGATGCGGGCCTGCGGCTCGACCATCTCCTGCTCAGCCCTGCCCTCGCCTCACGCCTGGCAAAAGCCGGCGTGGACAAGAAGGTTCGCGGCGAGGAAGGCGCGAGCGATCACGCACCGGCCTGGGTCGTGCTGCGCTAGGTCAGCGCCCGTAATATTCCTGCACCGTATCCCACGCTGCTTTTTGCAGCAGCTCCACCGTCGGTGCGTCCAGTCCCATCGTGTAGGAATTGCCGACCGGCGAGCGGCCCGTCAGCGCGGCGAACGTCACGCAGGTCGCCAGATACGTGCCTGCGGGGCTCGGGTGCCGCTTGTCCGGCGCATACAGATTGAGCTCGGGCTGCAGCTTGCGCACGCGCGCGAAGGCGAGACCTGCGGGGATCACCAGCGCATCATTGGCGTTGCCTGCGATCGTGTAGGCCTCGGCCAACGCTTCCGTCATCTCAGGCTTGTCGGCGTAGGCCCAGGACATGAACAGGACCGGCCGCATGCCGTGGGCGCGGACGATCTCGCTGTCCTTCTTCGCGAAGGTCGCGAACGCGTCCTTCAATTGCGGATGGATCGGGCACTGGCTGCAATCCATCATCACGACGGCGTCGTACTGCCTGCCCGGCTTGTTGAAGACGACGTTGTTCTGCTCGTCGAACGAATAGGCGCCAAGGCCGCCCGGCCGCAGCAGATTGTCCATATCGTGCCAATCGAGGCCGGAGCCGCCGATCGTTGCCATGGTGTTGCGATAGGCCGCCTTGTTTTCGGGATACGCAGCCCGCTCCATGAAGGAGAGATGCCCGGGCATGCCGTTGTTGTAGTAGAAGAAGCTGTTGCCGACGAACAGCGCGGCCTTGGGGAAATCCGGTCCTGATGTCGTGACCTTGGGCTTGGTCTGCGCCTGCGCATTGAAGCCGGCTACAACGGCCAGACACATCGCGAGCATCACTCGCGCGAAAAGACGCATCATTGGCTTCCTCCCCTTTTCTGTCGGGCGGAAACAGATCAGCTTTTCAAGAGTGTCTCAAGAGCACGGACGAGCAGCAGACATGCGTGAGAGCGCATGCTCACCACAGATTCTTGCCGTCGATCATGGTCACCGGCACGGCCTCGAGATCGAACTCGTCAAACAGGCGCGCGTTGACGCCGACCTTGGGATTGTCGAAATCGGGCTTGCCGGTCGACCAGTCGGGCGACTCCGAATAGGTACCG
Organism: Bradyrhizobium sp. 44; assembly: GCF_023073095.1. Lineage (NCBI taxonomy): Bacteria > Pseudomonadati > Pseudomonadota > Alphaproteobacteria > Hyphomicrobiales > Nitrobacteraceae > Bradyrhizobium > Bradyrhizobium sp. 44. Next base: position 683,294 of record NZ_JADPIY010000016.1, on the reverse strand, counting down.
CAGCCGCAGCTTGCGCAGAAATGGTGTTTGACCGTGCGGCTGCCCCAGAGATAGGTCGCGACGTTCTCCGAGGGCGACAGCAGCCGAAACTGCGCCGGCGTGTAATAGGCCCACAACGCGCCGCGCTTGGCGCAGAGCGAGCAGGTGCAGCGGGTCACGCTCGAGGGCGCCTCCGTCACCTCGAACACCGTCTCACCGCAATGACAACTTGCCTCGATCGGCATGACCCGCTCTCCGTTTTGTCAGGAGATGGTCGTAGCCGGACCCTGCTGCCAACATGCTGTCAGCAGCGCGCAGCCGGCCTTGACCGGTGTGCTGCGAACCCCGACTTGCCGCGCCAACTCGACAAAAACATGAAAAACAACCCCATGCACAGTAGCCGACCGCTGGCGAATCAATGGGTTACGCATGCTCCGAAACGGGCAAAACACCCGCGGCATGTCTCTGGAAGCAGTCGTCGCGCACCAGACAGTGAACAGGAGAGATCGCCCACGAGCGACCTCTCCTTCGCATTCAGCGCAGTGACGGCGATCAGCCTTTTTGAACGGCGGCCACGGCCTTGCGTATGACGTCGATCACCACGCCAGGCTGGGACAGCATTGGGACGTGACTGCTCGCGACCTCGGTCACTGTCGCTCCCATACGCTTCGAGACCCAACGTTGCAGATCGGGATGCACAGTGTGGTCTTTCGTGGCCAGGACGTACCAGCTTGGCTTCGATCTCCACGCGACCTTGTCCGCGCTGAGCTTTTGCTGCTGGAACAGATCGTAGACGGGCGCATAGTGGGTGGCCCAAACCAGCTTCTGGTCTGCCTCGGAGAGGTCACCTGCGAAGAACTCGGTGCCGCTCGGAAGCATCCAGGCACGCCCATCCGCCACCTCGACGCGAGAGAAAATGTCCGACGGATATTTGTCGAGCTGATCCTGTACGGTTTCGCCGGCATCCGGAGCCACCGCCGCAATGTACACCAGCCCAACCACGCGCTCATCCGTGCCTGCGCCTGTAATCGTTGCCCCGCCGTAAGAATGACCGACGAGGAGGACGGGGCTGCCCACACGATTGAGCGTGCGCTTAACCGTCGCCAGATCCTCCTCGTAAGAGTCCAAACCATATTGAACGGCAATCACCTCGTGCCCATCGGCCTGCAATGCAGGGATGACCTTACTGAAGCACGAGCCATCGGCCCAAATGCCGTGGCAGAAAACGATCGTTGGTTTGCCGTTCATGGGAACTTGCCTTCCTGATCACAATTGAAGAGCGACAGGATAGCGAGGCGGTAAGGCGCGTCTTCCGGAATGGCACGGGTAGGTGTGGTCTTTTGAAAATAGCTCGATTGGGCGACTTGACTTGCCTCCTTGTCCTCCGTTGCAGGAGGAGGACGAAGGACGAGTTACTGGGCCTCGGCGATCTTCGGTCCGGATGACGGCATCTGCGCGTGGGTTGCGGAGGGCCGGTTCAACGGGGATGCCGGGTCCGGTAATCGGAAAGCGGCGTCGGCCGGCGCTCCCTGGGGTGGTCGACGGGCAACGGTTGTCGGAAGCACGATCACTTTCGCGCCGACTTTCACGCGATCATAGAGGTCAACGACGTCCTCATTGGTCAGCCGGATACAGCCGGACGAGACCCGCTTCCCGATCGTATCGGGCTTGTTGGTGCCGTGAATTCGATATTCCGTCTCGCCCAGATACATCGCCCGAGCGCCGAGCGGGTTGCCGGGACCGCCGGCCATGAACCGCGGCAGATAGGGCTGACGCGAGACCATCTCCGCGGGCGGATGCCAATCCGGCCATTCCGCCTTGCGAGCCACAGTCTGCTCACCCGACCATGTGAAACCTTCGCGGCCAACACCGATGCCGTAGCGCAGTGCCTGCGCGTCGTTCAGGACGAGATAGAGGAAGGTGTTCTTGGTGTCGATGATCACGGTGCCCGGCGTCTGGCGGCTGGCGTAGTCGACCACCTGCCGAACCAATGCTCCGGGAACGTCGGCCGCTTTGGGCGGTTCGATCAGAGGCGCGGGGGCCGGAAGCGGAGCCGAAGCCGGCGTCGGAGCCGGAGCTGATGCATGAACCGGCGTTGCGACGTAAACCGGAGTTGACGACGCCTGGACTTCGTGCGCGGGCGGCTTTCGTGCCGGTTGCACGTTCGCCGGCCGGGACAGCAAACCGTACCCCAACGCGCCAACGGCCACAGCGCCAATTGCAACTCTCGCGGCCATCGGGATCGCGAAGGTCTCCGCCTTTCCGCGTTTGGCCCGTTTACCCATACTCTTCCCCCAGATCACTATGCCCAAGAGAGGTACCCAGTAAGATTTAAGAAACTTCGAAGCGATTTCGCTCAGACTGGAACCGTCGCCGATGGTTAACGCCGGGCTTCGGCAAGACAGGGTTCCCTCGCCTCGCAGATCGCCTGCGCCGCTGGCCGCGGCTAAACTCCCGATTCGTGGAGACCGTTTTGGCTTTTCTCTTCGTCCTCATCGTCGGCCTCATCGCAGGCACCATTTCCGGCATCGTCGGCACGGGCTCGTCGATCATGCTGATGCCGGTGCTTGTCTATGCCTATGGGCCAAAGGAGGCGGTGCCGATCATGGCGGTGGCCGCCGTCATGGCCAACTTCTCACGAATCCTGGCCTGGTGGCGCGAGGTCGATTGGCGGGCCTGCGCGGCCTATTCGGTGACAGGCATTCCGGCCGCCGTGCTCGGCGCGCGGACGCTGCTGGCCCTGCCCTCTCACGCCGTCGATCTCGCCATCGGGGTCTTCCTGATCGCGATGGTGCCGGTGCGACACTGGCTGGCGCGGCACGATCTCAAGGCCAATCTCTGGCATCTGGCGATCGGCGGGGCCGTCATCGGTTATCTCACCGGCATCGTCGTCTCCACCGGCCCGCTCAGTGTCCCGCTGTTCCTGTTCTACGGCTTGTCCCGGGGCGCCTTCCTCGCGACCGAAGCGGCTTCTTCGCTCGGGCTCTATGCCGCGAAATCCGTGACCTTCGAACGGTTCGGCGCGCTGACCGGCGACGTGTTCGTCAAAGGCCTGATCGCTGGATCTTCGTTGATGGCGGGCGCCTTCATCGCCAAACGCTTCGTGCTGCGCCTGAAGCCGGAGATGTTCCGCGTCGTGATGGACGCGATCATGATCGCCGCCGGCCTCTCCATGCTGTGGAATGCGGCGCAGCCGTAGCCGCGCTGCGCTCAGACCGCAAATTCGGGCGCGATCGACGGGCTATCCTCGATGACGCGGCTCTGGTGGGCCGGCCGTCCCTCGAGCCATAGCAACACGGCCTCGAGTGGCTGCGGCCGATGATAGAGAAAGCCCTGGCCGAACCTCACGCCCATCTCGCGCATGGCTTGGGCCTGCTCGGCGCGCTCGATGCCTTCGGCCACCAAAGTGAGGCCCAGCGTGCCGGCGAGCGACGCGATGACGCCAACAATCGCCTTGTCTTCCGCACTATCGGGGATCTCGCTGATGAAGGCCTTGTCGATCTTGACCTTGTCCAGCGGAAACCGCCTGAGATGGGCGAGCGAGCTGTAGCCCGTGCCGAAATCGTCGAGCGCGATGGTGGCACCCAGGCGCCGCAGGCGGTGCAGCGTCTCGGATGCGCTGGCCATGTTGTTGATCAGCGATCCCTCGGTGATCTCGAGCTCCAGCAACGATGCCGCCACGTCAAAGCGCGCGCAGGTCGCGCGCAGCTCGGCGGCGAACGAATGGTCGGCGAGCTCGGACGGCGGCAGATTGATCGCAATCCGGATATGCGGCCTGCCGGCCGCAGCCAGATGTTGCAGCGCGCGGCAGGCGTCGGTGAGCACATAGCGCGTCAGCCGCGCATTGTTGCCGCTGCGCTCGATCAGCGGCAAGAATTCGCCCGGACCGATCACGCCATGTTCCGGATGGCGCCAGCGGATCAGCGCTTCCAGGCCGACGATGTCGTGGCTTTCGAGATCGACCTGGCTTTGATACCAGACCTCGAATTGCCTCTCGTCGAAGCCTGTGGGAATGGCAAGTTCGAGCTCCCGGCGGCGGCGATAGTCGCGCTGAAGCGCTTCGTCGAGCACCGCAACCGTGCCGGGCGCCTTGCTCTTGGCATGGTAGAGCGCGATGTCGGCGAGCGCCGGCAGGTGCGAAAGCTCGGGATCTCCGGCACGGCGCACGGCAAGGCCGATGCTGGCACGCGGCACGACTTGCTTGTCGTGAAGTCGGATCGGCTCGGAAATCGCATCCAGCAAGTGGCGCGAAAATCTCTGCGCGGTCTCCTCGTTGCTGACCTCGGGTCGAATGACGACGAATTCATCGCCGCCGAGCCGAGCTACCCAATCTTGCGGTTCGACCGCACCACGAAGGCGCTCGGAAATGTGCACCAGGAACTTGTCGCCAGAGTCATGGCCAAAGGTGTCGTTGATGCCCTTGAAGTCGTCGAGATCGATGAAGCAGAGTGCGATCAGCGCGTCCGGTGAGCCGGCATCGTGACTCAGGGTCACGAGGTGCTCTGAGAGCGAACGGCGATTGGGCAGCCCCGTGAGCGGATCGTGCGCGGCCATGTGGCCGAGCCGGTCGAGCGCACCCGACGTCGTGTGCTGCATGGCGTTGAAGGCATGCGCGAGCTGACCGAACTCGTTCGAGGATTTGACCTCCGCCGGATAGGCGCGGCCGTCCTGCTTGCTGCGCTGGATCGCGGACATCATCGCCGCCAGCGGCCTGCCGATGAAGAGGTTGGCGGAGATCCGCATGGCGATCAGGGTCGCAAACGTTGCCAACAGGCCGACGACCAGCAGCAGCACCAGACGGCTGCCCGTGTCCGCGTAGAGCGCCGCATGCGAATATACGATCGCGATGCGGCCGGCTTGGACCGCCATGTTGCCGTTGCTGTAGTTGATCGGACGCGAGATCTCCGCGACCGCCTGTCCCACCGGGCGCGCCACCACGCGGGCAATCGCGATTCCGGTATCGTCGTAAACGGCCGCCGCGGCGATGCTCTCGTCGTGCATGATCTCGTTGAGCACGCTCGTGACCTGATCGTAGCGCATCTTCCAGAGCGGTTCGGCGATCAGCTCGGCACGACTCTCCGCGAGGCGGGCGATGCGCGCGTCGAGCTGCCTGATCTGCGACCAGAAGCTCGAGGCCTCGACGCCGGCGGAGGCGAGCAATTGAACCAGCAACAGAACAGGTACTGTCGCCCAGATCATCGCGCGGACGACCGAGCGCAAGCGCGGCGGCGGCGCCTGCTGCTTGCGATCCGGATCGGTCATGTCGTCGCCGTTTCGCATCAGTCGGCAGCGCCTTCCACAGGGGTCAGCGACGAGATCAGCGCATCGACGGAGAAGTCGTACTGGCCGCAACGCCCTGCCTTGGCCCTGAAACGCGCGAAATCGATCCGGTCGAAGGCGCGCGTGGTGATGAGGTCGTCGACCGCAGCGAGGTTGTTACGCGTGATCGCGGACGTCTTGACCTCGACACGGGGTGATACGTCCGCAAAATCGCAGCCGTCGGCGTAGTCGCGCAACAGAACGATCGACCAGCCGCCGAGCAGGAAATGCCCGCCGTCGGTCAGAAGCAAGCGGCCCGCCTTGATCTCGCGCAGCGCATCCTCCGACCAGTTGAGGCCGACCAATTGGATGTTCCGCCCGGGCGTGAGGCCGCCAGCGATCACCGCGCGAAGCGCTCCCAGCGCCATCGGATCGTTTCCGGCCCATATGCCTGCGGGCCGGATGTCCTTGCGCGCGGCCCAGCTCAGATAATTCGTGGTGACATGCTCGGCCTCCGACCGCGTCCAGTTGGCGAACAGCATCCGATCCACCACGACGTCCGGCGCGGCGTCCACCGCGAGCTTGAGGCCCGCGTTGCGGGCGATCGAGGCCGGCGTGATCTCGTCGCCGCCGATGCCGAGAATGTGGATCTTGCCGTCCGGGCTCTGCCATTTCTCGGCACGCGCCGCGTCGATCAGGGCATTGGCCATCCGCGCGCCCGCGGTCTGAAGATCCGTCGTGATGTCGCCGAGCCAGGTCTTGAGCTTTTGACGCGGCGGTCCAAGACGCGCCGCATCGTCACCGATCAGCGTGTTCGAGAGCAGCAGCGTCCTGATCCCAGCGGCCTCGGCTGCCTCCATGATCGGAACGGCGGCCGATTCCTCGTTCGAGAGAATGAGAAAGTCGGGCTTGTCGCTGCGTGCCACCACGCCGAACCCGAGCTCCTGCATGGTGCGGTAATTGCGCTCGCTGGTCAGCACCTCGACATGCGCGCCGAGCTTGCGGCCGGCGGCCTGCATGGTCAGCGAAACCATGTCCCAATAGACCTCGCCGGTCTTGCCCGGGTTGACGAAGACGACGTTGAGACGCTTCGCATCGGCCGCAACAGCGCCGCCAGACGGCATCAGAACGCCGCAGGTGATGCCGAAAGCCAGCAATATCCGCAAAAGTCCGGTCATTCTTTTCGCCATCCCGTATTGGTTCCGAAACTGGACCCGCGTCCGCTAACATTTGGCAAAGTCCGGCCTGTTGCGGCGGCATAGAGCTAACAAAGGGTGTATCAGGCCTGCCGAACTGCGATATGCGGTCCGCTCGGACTCACGCTCTCGACCCGTCATTCCGTGCTATCAGCAAACCTGAAACCCCCGACTCGCTGTCCCCGGACTCGCTGTCCCCATGGCCAAGAACACGCTTTCCTTCGTCTGCCAGAACTGCGGCGCGGCCTATAACCGCTGGCAGGGCAAGTGCGAGTCCTGCGGCGAGTGGAATACGCTCGCGGAGGAGGACACGACCGGCAGCGTGCCGGTGTCGATCCGCTCCAAACGCAAGGGGCGGACGTTCGCGCTGGAGAGCCTGTCCGGAAAAACCCAGGACGCCCCGCGTCTATCCTCGGGCATGACGGAGCTCGATCGCGTCACCGGCGGCGGCTTCGTGCGCGGCTCGGTGCTTCTGGTCGGCGGCGATCCCGGCATCGGCAAGTCGACGCTGCTGACGCAGGCCACAAGCCTGCTCGCGCGCGCCGGTCACCGCGTCGTCTACATCTCCGGCGAAGAGGCGGTCGCACAGGTGCGGTTGCGCGCGGAGCGGCTCGGGCTGTCGGATGCGCCGGTGCAGCTCGCCGCCGAGACGTCGGTCGAAGACATCGTGTCGACGCTGTCCGAGGGCGCGGTGCCCCGGCTGATCGTGATCGATTCGATCCAGACGATGTGGACCGACACGGTGGAATCGGCGCCTGGCACGGTCACCCAGGTGCGCGCCTCGGCACAGGCCCTGATTCGTTTTGCCAAAAGGACCGGCGCGGCCATCATCCTGGTCGGCCATGTCACCAAGGACGGACAGATCGCAGGCCCTCGCGTGGTCGAGCACATGGTCGATGCGGTGCTGTCGTTCGAGGGCGAAGGCTCGCAGCAATTCCGCATCCTGCGCGCCGTGAAGAATCGTTTCGGGCCGACCGACGAGATCGGCGTGTTCGAGATGACCGGGCTTGGCCTGCGCGAAGTCACCAACCCCTCCGAGCTGTTTTTGTCCGAGCGCGATCTCGGCACGCCCGGCACCGCAGTCTTCGCGGGCATCGAGGGCACAAGGCCCGTTCTGGTCGAATTGCAGGCGCTGGTGGCGCCGACCTCGCTTGGCACGCCGCGCCGGGCCGTGGTCGGCTGGGATCCGAGCCGGCTGTCGATGGTGCTGGCGGTGCTGGAAGCCCATTGCGGGGTCAAGCTGTCCGGCCACGACGTCTATCTGAACGTCGCGGGCGGCCTGCGCATCCACGAGCCCGCGGCTGATCTGGCCGCCGCGGCTGCGTTGGTGTCCTCGCTGGTTAATGCGCAGTTACCCACCGATGCGGTCTATTTCGGTGAGATCTCGCTCTCCGGCGTGGTGCGCCCGGTGGCGCAGACCCCGGCCCGGCTGAAAGAAGCGGCAAAACTCGGCTTTCAGCGCGCCGTGCTGCCCGAATCGGCCCGGGGCGAAGCCGCCGGCGATGCCGGCCTGTCGCTGAACGCGATCAACAGCCTGACGACGCTGGTCGCCGAGATCGCCGCGCGCGGGTCCCGGCGGGGCGACTCGAGCGCGCCGGCAGAGAAAAATGCCACACCGGCAAGATTCCGCCGTGGAGAGGGTTAGCCGGTGGTGACGTCCCCCGCCCTCGCCGCTATACAGCCGTCACAAAAGCAGCATGGGATTGCGTGGTTGCGGCCTTGCCGGGAACGTCGTCTGGCCCTCACTTAGGGGCGGCGGCCAAACACCGATTCGCTGAGCACCTTGAAGTACGAGCGGACCAGACCAGCCGATGCCAGTAACCATCCTCGACCTGATCCTGCTCGGTGTGATGCTGATTTCGGGCCTGCTCGCCATGGTTCGCGGCTTCATGCGCGAAATCCTGTCGATCGCGGCCTGGGGCACGGCGGCGATCGTCACCCTTTATTCGTTCTCGAAGCTGCTGCCGACCGCAAAGACCTATTTCAACAACGATACCGTCGCGAGCGTGGTCGTGGTCGCCGGCGTGTTCGTAGGCACCCTGGTCGTGGTCTCCGTGATCACGGTCCGGATCTCCGACATGATCCTGGATTCGCGCATCGGCGCGCTGGACCGCACCCTCGGCTTTCTGTTCGGGCTGGCGCGCGGGCTTTTGATCGTCGTGGTCGCCTTCCTGTTCTTCACCTGGCTGGTGCCGGACAAGCAGCGCCCGGATTGGGTCACAGGGGCCAAATCCCGCGTGGTGCTGCAGGGAACCGGCGATTGGCTGATGGCCCTCTTGCCTGACGACCCCGAGAACACCATCTTGAAGAGATTCAAGAAAAACAAACCAGATGAAGAGCAAACTGATTCCGAGCAGCAGCCTTCGGGCAGTGCCGACGGATACAGCAAACCGGCTCGTGACAGCCTTAAAAAGCTGATCGAGAAACCCGCGGCGCGTTGATAAGCCCTAACGAGAGGCTCGGACGAGATGCGAAATCCTGACCAGGACGCCCTACTTGATCTCGGCCCGGCCGCGCTGGAACTTCAAGACGATCTGGAGGGGGATACGCTGCGCGAGGAATGCGGCGTCTTCGGCATCTACGGCCACCCAGATGCCGCGGCCATCACGGCGCTCGGCCTCCACGCCCTTCAGCACCGCGGCCAGGAAGCCGCCGGCATCGTCTCCTATGACGGCGGCCGCTTTCATTCGGAACGCCGCCTCGGCCTCGTCGGTGACACCTTCTCCCGCCGTGAGGTGATCGACCGCCTGCCCGGCACGATGGCAGTCGGCCATGTCCGCTATTCCACCACCGGCGCGACCATCCTGCGCAACGTGCAGCCGCTGTTCGCCGAACTGAATGCCGGCGGCCTTGCAGTCGCCCACAACGGCAACCTCACCAACGGCCTGACGCTGCGCCGCGAGCTCGTGAAGAACGGCGCGATGATGCAGTCGACCACCGACACCGAGGTGATCCTGCATTTGGTCGCGCGCTCCAGGCGCAGCCGTTTCATCGAGCGCTATATCGACGCGCTGCGCGAGATCGAGGGCGCCTATGCGCTGGTGTCGCTGACCAACAAGAAGCTGGTCGGCGCGCGCGATCCGCGCGGCATCCGTCCGCTGGTGCTCGGCGAACTCGATGGTTGCCCGATCCTGACCTCCGAGACCTGCGCCCTCGACATCATCGGCGCACGCTTCGTCCGCGACATCGAGCCCGGCGAGGTCATCGTGTTCGACGAGAACGGGCAGGACATCCACAAGCCGTTCCCGCCGATCGCGCCGCGTCCCTGCATCTTCGAATACATCTACTTCTCCCGTCCGGATTCCATCGTTCACGGCCGCTCGGTCTACGAGGTCCGCAAGGCCTTCGGTGCGCAGCTTGCGCGCGAGAGCCACGTGCCGGTCGATGTCGTGGTGCCGGTGCCGGACTCCGGCGTGCCCGCCGCGGTCGGCTACAGCCAGCATTCCGGCATCCCGTTCGAACTCGGCATCATCCGCAACCACTATGTCGGCCGCACCTTCATCCAGCCGACGCAGGCGATCCGCGAATCCGGCGTGCGCATGAAGCATTCGGCCAACCGCGCCGCGATCGAAGGCAAACGCATCATCCTGATCGACGATTCGCTGGTACGCGGCACCACCTCGAAGAAGATCGTGCGCATGATGCGCGATGCCGGCGCCAAGGAAGTGCACTTCCGCCTCGCCTCGCCGCCGATCCTCTATCCCGACTATTACGGAATCGACCTGCCGGACCGTGGTGGTCTTCTTGCGGCGACACATTCGCTGGAAGAGATGCGCGAGATCATCGGCGCCGACTCGCTCGCCTTCCTGTCGATCGACGGCATGTACCGCGCCATGGGCGAGCCCGGCCGCGACCCCGCCAATCCGAAATTCTCGGATCATTGCTTCACCGGGGCCTATCCGACCCACCTCACCGACCAGACCCAGACCGAGCAGCAGCCGCGGCAATTGTCATTGCTGGCGGAGGCGAGCTGACGAAGGCATGCCATGACCCAGTCGGTAATTGCGATTATCGGCGGTTCATTGCTCATGGGGTTTATCTTCTTTGCCTTTCGACAAGGCACGAAGGTCACTCCCGATGACTGCGAAGACCGTGGACCCGCGGTTGGGACCGGCAACGACTACTAGGTCTGGCTTGTTTTTGTATGGCCGGACTTGTCCCGGCCATCCACGCCTGTAAAACCCCGCCATGACAAATCCTCTCGCCGACCGCATCGCTCTCGTCACCGGCGCCTCGCGCGGCATCGGCTTCGCCACGGCAAAAGCGCTGGCCAAGGCCGGCGCGCATATCGTCGCCGTGGCGCGCACGCAGGGCGGGCTGGAAGAGCTCGACGACGAGATCCGCAAGGACGGCGGCAGCGCCACGCTGGTGCCGCTCAACCTCACCGATTCCGACGGCATCGCGCGCCTCGGTGCCGGCCTGCATGAGCGCTACGGTAAGCTCGACATCCTCGTCGGCAATGCCGGCGTGCTTGGGCCCTCCTCACCGATCGGCCATATCGAGCTGAAGGCCTTCACCGACGTGATGGCGGTCAACGTCTCCGCGAACTTCCAGCTGATCCGCTGCATGGAGCCGCTGCTCAGGCAATCCGACGCCGGCCGCGCCGTGTTCATCACTTCCGGCGCGGCCAACAAGGCGACCGCTTATGTCAGCCCCTACGCCGCCTCCAAGGCGGCGCTGGAAACGCTGGCGCGCGCCTGGGCGCAGGAGACCGCGAACACCAAGCTGCGCGTCAATCTGTTCAATCCGGGCCCCGTCCGCACTCGGATGCGCGCCACGCTGATGCCGGGCGAAGACCCGGCGACGCTCGATACGGCCGAGCAGGTCGCCGAATTCATCGTGCCGATGTGCGCGCCTGATTGGACCGAGACCGGCAAGTTCTACGACTACAAGACCCGCAGCCTGATGAGCTTCCGCTCTCCGGCCTGATTGACTTGACGGCCTCCCCGCGATTGACTGCCCGCGCTCAAGCGGCAGCAAGCTGCAGGCCAAAAAAGGGAGGTTGCCATGGCACCATGGCGGAATCGCGCAGGCTCTACGCGTGCGCTCGCAAATGTCTCTCGCGTCCTCTCCGTCCTGATCGCCGCCGTGGCGTTCGCGCTTCCGGGCGCGGCGACCGCCGGCGATGTCCCGACCTTCGCGGTCGATGCGTCCTGGCCAAAGCCATTGCCGAACAACTGGATCCTCGGCCAGGTCGGCGGCATCACCGTCGACTGGCAAGGCCACATCTGGGTGATCCATCGACCGCGCTCGCTCACCGACGACGAGAAAGGCGCAAGCCTCACCCCGCCGCGCTCGAAATGCTGCGTCTCGGCGCCGCCGGTGCTCGAATTCGACAGCGACGGCAACCTGCTACGATCGTGGGGCGGCGCGGGCGAAGGCTATGAATGGGTCGGCCGCGAGCACGGCATCGAGGTCGACGAGCGCGGCTTCGTCTGGGTCGGCGGCAATGCCGACAACGACAACGCCATCCTGAAATTCACGCTCGACGGCAAGTTCGTCGCCCAGATCGGCAAGATCGCGCCGAGCTTCGGCAGCAACGACACGACGCAGCTCGGCAAGCCCGCCGAGACCGCGATCGACAAGGCCGCCAACGAGATCTACGTCGCCGACGGCTACGGCAATCGCCGCGTCATCGTGTTCGACGCAACCACCCTCGCCTATAAGCGGCACTGGGGCGCCTACGGCAACAGGCCCGACGACACCAAGCAGGCGGCGTACGATCCCAAGGCGCCGGTGTCCCAGCAATTCGGCAATCCCGTCCACTGCGTGAAGCTCGCCAATGACGGGCTCGTCTACGTCTGCGACCGCATCAACAACCGCATCCAGGTGTTCAGGAAGGACGGCACCTTCGTGAAGGAGTTCTTCTTCGAGAAGAACACGCTCGGCAACGGCGCGGTGTGGGACATCGCGATCTGGCCCGATCCGAAGCAGACCTGGCTGCTCAGCGCCGACGGCGAAAACAACGAGATCAGGGTGATCAGGCGCGAGGACGGCAGCGTGGTCGGCAGCTTCGGCCACAACGGCCGCAATGCCGGGCAATTCCACTGGGTGCATGCCATGGCGATCGACGCCAAGGGTAACGTCTATACCGCCGAGGTCGACACCGGAAAGCGCGTCCAGAAATTCAAGCTGACATCGGACGCGCTGAAATAGCGTCTCGACGCATTTTGCCCAAAAGTTAACGGAGGGATGACGCTGCGACGCAGCGTCATCCGGCTTTAGGCGCATTGCCGCCGGCCGTGGGACACGGTAGAGCCATCAGCCGGAACAAGGCTCCGTTCAAGAGAGCCGTCCGCATGTTTGACAATGGAGGAAATCTTTTATGACGACGACGTTCGCGCGCCGCTCTGCGGCCCTTCTGGCCTGTGCCGCCTTCGGTTTTGCCACATCCGCCTTCGCCCAGGACAAGACCGTCAGGATCGGCGTGCTCAACGACATGTCCAGCCTCTATGCCGACATCGGCGGCCCGAACTCCGTGGTCGCGATCAAGATGGCGGTCGAGGATTCCGGCCTGCTCAAGAAGGGCTGGAAGATCGACGTCATCAGCGGCGACCATCAGAACAAGCCGGACGTCGGCGTCAACATTGCCCGGCAGTGGATCGACAACGACAAGATCGACGCGATTGCAGACACGCCGAATTCCGGTGTCGCCCTGGCGGTCAGCAATCTGGTCAAGGAAAAGAATGCGGTGCTGCTCAATTCCGGCGCGGCCTCGGCCGACCTGACCGGCAAGGCCTGCACGCCGAACACGGTCTCGTATACCTACGACACCTACATGTTGGCCAACGGCACCGGCAAGGCGCTGACCAAGGCCGGCGGCGACAGCTGGTTCTTCCTGACCGCAGATTATGCCTTCGGCCATGCGCTCGAACGCGACACCACCGCTGTCGTGACCGCGAACGGCGGCAAGGTGCTCGGCAGCGTCAAGCATCCGATCAATACTGCGGACTTCTCGTCCTTCCTGCTGCAGGCTCAATCGTCCAAGGCCAAGGTCGTGGGCCTAGCCAATGCCGGCGGCGACACCACGAACTCGATCAAGCAGGCCGCCGAGTTCGGCATTGTGCAGGGCGGGCAGAAGCTGGCGGCGCTGCTGCTGTTCATCAACGACGTGCATTCGCTGGGTCTGAAGACCGCACAGGGCCTGACCTTCACCGAATCTTTCTACTGGGACATGAACGACCAGACCCGCGGCTGGTCGAAGCGCTTCTCGGCGCTGGCCAACAAGAATGCGATGCCCTCGATGACGCAGGCCGGCAATTACGCGATGGTGCTGCATTATCTCAAGGCGATGGACGCGCTCGGCAGCAATCCGCATGACGGCGCCAAGGTCGTTGCCAAGATGAAGGAGCTTCCGACCGACGATCCGCTGTTCGGCAAGGGTCCCCTGCGCGAGGACGGGCGTCGTCTCATCCCGGCCTATCTGTTCGAGGTGAAGAAGCCCGAAGAATCGAAGGGACCGTGGGACTACTACAAGCAGATCGCCACGATCGCGGCGGAAGACGCGGCCAAGCCGCTCAAGGACAGCGAGTGCCCGCTGGTGAAGAAGTAAACGAGGCTTTGTAGGGTGGGTTAGCCGAAGGCGTAACCCATCCTACGATTCTGATGTTGCCGCGCCCAGCGCCCGCACAGCAATCGCCACGCACGCCACCATCAGCACCGCCGCGAGCAGGAACGGCGCGCCGGGCAGCTGCCACGGCGCGCTGGCGCCGATGAAGTATGAAAACGTCAGTGTGAACAGGAACGGGCCGACGAGCTGCGACACGCTCTGCACGCTCGCGGTCGCGCCCTGCAACTGGCCCTGCTGATCAGGCGCGACCAGCCGCGTCATCAGCGATTGCATGGCAGCGCCCGAAATGCCCCACAGCGACATCACGGGAATGCCTATCCAGAACAGCGGCCCGGTCGGCGCCGCGCCGAAGATCACGAAGCCGATCGCGCCACAGCACAGGCCCATCAACAACGCATTGCGCTCGCCGAGCACGCGCACGATCGGGCCGATCGCGAGCCCCTGCACCACCATGGCGCAGACGCCGACCATCGCCAGCGTCAATCCCACGGTCTTCGAATCCCAGCCGTAGCGATAGGTCGCGTAGAGCACGAAGGTCGAGGGCAGCACGACATGCGCGACCTGCGCGATGAAGTTGACGACTGACAACGCAGCGAGCACCGCGTTGGAACGCAGCAGGCGGAGCGCGCCGAGCGGATTGGCGCTCCTCCAGCGGAACGGTGCGCGCTTGTCCGGCGCCAGCGATTCCGGCAGGACGAAGAGCCCATAGAGCGCATTGGCAAAGCTCAGGGCGGCCGAGGCCCAGAACGGCAGGCGCGGATCGATATCGCCGAGCAGGCCGCCCAGTGCCGGGCCCAGCACGAAGCCGGCGCCGAAGGCAGCGCCAATCCTGCCGAACACCGCCGCGCGCCGCTCCGGCGGCGTGATGTCTGCGATATAGGCAAAGGCGGTCGAGATGCTGGCTGAGGTGATGCCCGAGATGACGCGGCCGACGAACAGCCAGACCAGCGACGGCGCCAGCGCCATCAGCACATAATCGGCCGCGAGCCCGAAATTCGACAGCAGCACCACCGGCCGCCGCCCGAAGCGATCCGACAGCGCGCCAAGCACCGGCGAGAACACGAACTGCATCAGCGCCCAGGCGGTGCCGAACAGCCCGAAGATGCGGGCCGCATGCGCCGTGTCGTTGTCGACGAAGCTCTCGATCAGTTTCGGCAGGATCGGCATGATCACGCCGAGCGCGAGCATGTCGAGCAGGATCGTGACGAAGATGAAGGCGACCGCACCGCGCCGGACTGGCGCTGCGCCCTGCGCCATCGCCTCGCCGGCGTCGTTGCTCACGACGGCCGCTTGCGCTTGTGGGCGAACGGATTGGCCTTCTCGCGCAAGGTGATGCGCACCGGTGTGCCCGGCAGTTCGAAGGCATCACGCAGCGAATTGGTGAGGTAGCGCAGATAGGACTGCGGCACCGCATCCGCACGCGAGCAGAACAGCACGAAGCTCGGCGGGCGGGCCTTGGTCTGCGTGATGTAGTTCAGCTTGAGTCGTCGTCCGGACACGGCCGGCGGCGGATTGGCCTGGACCGCCTCCTCGAACCAGCGGTTCAGCGCCGCGGTCGACACACGCCTGTTCCAAAGCGCATAGGCATCCTGGATCGCCTGCATCAATCGATCGATGCCCTCGCCCATCAAGCCGGAGACGGCGACGATCGGCACGCCCTTGATCTGCGGCAGCAAGTGATCGGCATCGCGGCGCAGGTTCGAGATCGCGCCGCCGCCCTTGCTCTCCATCAGGTCCCATTTGTTGACGGCGAGCACGACGGCGCGACCCTCGCGCTCGATCAGGTCGGCGATGCGAAGATCCTGCTCCTCGAAACGGTTCTGCGCGTCCATCATCATCACGACGACTTCGGCAAAGCGCACCGCGCGCAGTGCGTCGGCGACCGAGAGCTTTTCGAGCTTCTCCTCGATCCGGGAGCGCCGGCGCAGACCTGCGGTGTCGAACACGCGAAACTCGCGGCCCTTCCAGTTGATCTCGACCGCGATGGAATCGCGCGTGGTGCCGGCCTCCGGGCTCGTCAGCAGGCGCTCCTCGCCGAGCAGATGATTGATCATCGTCGACTTGCCGGCGTTGGGCCGGCCGACGATCGCGACCCGGATCGGGCGCGTGGCGGCCTCTTCCTCCGTCAGCGGCTCATCGTCTTCGAACTCATCCTCTTCCACCGGCTCCGGCATCAGCGGGCGCAGAGCATCATAGAGCTCGCCCATGCCCTCGCCGTGCTCGGCCGAGATCTGGATGGGATCGCCGAGGCCGAGCGCGAAAGCCTCCATCGCGCCGGCATCGCCATGCTTGCCTTCGCTCTTGTTGGCGACGAGCAGCACCGGCTTGTTGGCCTTGCGGGCGAAATCGGCGAAGGCGCGATCGTTGGGCGTGAGGCCCATGCGGGCATCGATCACGAAGAACAGCGCGTCGGCCTGTGCGATCGCGGCCTCCGTCTGCTCCTGCATGCGGGCGGTCAGCGAGCCCTTGGCGCCCTCATCGAGGCCGGCGGTGTCGATGATCGTGAAGTCGAGATCGCCGAGCCTGGCCTCGCCCTCGCGGCGATCGCGGGTGACGCCCGGCAGATCATCGACAAGCGCGAGCTTCTGCCCGACCAGGCGGTTGAACAGCGTCGACTTGCCGACATTCGGCCGGCCGATAATGGCAATCTTAAAGGACATGGGTCATTCGTGCGCTGCCGGAGCCGCGCCTGTCAATGAAATGAAAAATTAGCGCGAGAAGCTGCCGCTCGGCATCGGTGCCGGGAAGGCGCCCTGCGATTGCTGCTGGGTGGTCTGGGTCGGTTGCGCCTGCTGGACCGGCTGATCGGGCGGCGGCGCGGTGGTGCGCTTGCGCACGATCTTCTGCCTGGGCGGCGGAGTGGCTGCGGGCGGCGCGACCTCGGGCTGGGCCTCGCCATCGACTTCGCCGGCGGGCGCCTCAGCCGGCGCAACGGCCGCGCTGGCCGGCTGCCTGGTCTTTTTCGCCTTGGCACCCTTCGCCGGCTTGGCTGGCTCGGGCAGAGGCTCGGTGGGCAGAGCCGCGACGGCGGGGCCGTTCGGATCGGGCTGTTGCTGCGCGCCCTTGTACATATCCTTCGGAACGCCCTGCTCGAGGCCCGGCACGCCTTCCGGGAACACCGGCTTGCGGTCGCCCGGCAGCTTCTTCTTGGTATCGAGGAAGTCGAGCATGTCGCTCGGATCGAAGCTGGAGCAACCGCCCAGCACGCCCGTGAAGGCGATCAGGACGGCGGCTGCGATCAAGCGTGGCGTGCGGCGCATATCGGGATCTCGTCTCAGCTCTCGGCTCAGCTCTTCGCTACGGGCGGCAGCAGGGCCTGCAGCGCCTCGGCGCGTGAGCGCAGGCCGGGCGGCGTTTCGCCGTCCTCGGCAATCGCGTCCAGCCATTTGCGGGCCGCAGTCATGTCGTTGTTGCGCCAGGCCGACAGCGCCAGCATCTCGCGGGCGGTATGGCGGAAGGTCGATTTGGGCGCGGTGGAGGCTTCCAGCCGCTGCTGCATGTCCGCATAGCCCGCGCTGTCGAGCAGGAGACCGGCGGCGCGGATCTTTGCCAGATCCTGCCACTCGCCGCCTACGCTGCGGTCGGCGGCGATGTCGTCATACAGCTTGGCGCCTGCCTTGGGATCGCGGGCCGCCGCCTCGGCCGCAGCACGCAGCCGCGCCAGGGTGCGATAGCCTGATGGAGCCTTGGCAGCGAGCTCGGTGAAGGCCGCCTCGGCCTCCGCATGCTTGTCCTGCTCGGACAGCTCGGCGGCCTTCTCGAAGGCAGCACCGGCCTCGGCAGCCTTCTTGGCCTCCACATACTGGTAAGCGCGCCAGCCACCCACGGCGGCGACGATCAGCACCATCAAGGCGATGAAGACGATCGAATATTTGTCCCACAGCTTTTTGAGCTGTTCGCGACGTACTTCCTCGTCGACTTCGTCAAATAATTCAGACACTTATGCTAATCCCATGCCCGTCCGGGTGCGCGCGCCAAAGCGTTCGCGTTAGGAATCCCGTCCCCACGTGGCGGCGGGGTACCCTATCGATATGGCGGTGGCAAGGCAAAGCAAGCCGGATCAAGGCGTTAACCACCCGAGACAGCCCGGACAGACCGCCTCCCCGGCTCAGGTTCCCAACAGCTCCCGCAGCTGCCGCTTCAGCACCTTGCCATTGGCATTGCGCGGCAGCGGCTCAGCGGTGATCACCATGGTCTCCGGGACCTTGTAGTCGGACAGCCGTTCCGCGCACCAGGCGCGCAAGGCTTCGCTGTCCACTGGTGCGCGCGTCACCACCACGGCGTGAACGCGTTCGCCCAGCACCGGGCAGGCCTTGGCGACGATCGCGCTCTCGACCACGGCGGGATGGCCGGCCAGCACGGATTCGACCTCGGCCGAATAGATCTTGAGGCCGCCGCGGTTGATCATGTCCTTCTGCCGGTCGAACACCCGGACAAATCCCTCCGCGTCGACCGAGCGGAGATCGCCGGAATGCCAGAACCCGCTGGTGAAGCTTTCGGCCGTGGCTTTAGGATTGTTCCAGTAGCCCTTGATCACGGAGGCACTCTGGATCCAGAGCTCGCCGATCTCCCCAGGCGGCAGCTCACGCCCGTCCGCCCCCATTGCCAGGATGCGCGCACCCGGACACGGCAGGCCAACGCTGTCGATGTGGGTTGCCGTCAACTCGCCCGGCATGATCGTGGACGGCGATGTGGTCTCGGTCGCGCCGTAGCAGTTCGCCAGCTCGAGGCCGGGAATGATCGCCTTGAGCTTCTCGATGGTGGCGACCGGCATCGGTGCGCCGCCAAAGCCTCCGATGCGCCAGCTCGATAGATCGTAGCTCTCGAAATCGGGCTGGAGCAGGCAGAGATTGTACATCGCCGGCACCATCACCGTGTAGGTGACGCGCTCGCGCGCGGCGAGCTTGAGATATTCGCCCGCCTTGAACTCCGGCATGATGATCAGCGCGCCGCCGCAGCAGATCATCGTCGTGATGTTGGCGACGACGCCGGTGACATGGCCGAGCGGCACCGCCGCGATCGAGCGGTCGGCCGCCGTCAATTGCAGGCAGGACACGAAGATCGTCGACGAATGGACGATGTTGCAATGGGCCAGCATCGCACCCTTCGGCTTGCCTGTCGTGCCCGAGGTGTAGAGGATCATCGCGGTGTCCTCCTCGCTGGTCTCGACCGGCGCCGCGGCCGGGACGTTGTCTGCCAGCACCGCGAAACGTGACAAAGCCGGATCGTCATCAACGGCGATGCGGTGGATTATTTCGGGTACATCCCGCGCATCCGGCAGCCGCTCCACGAGCGCCGCCTCGTGGATCAGGATTTTGGCACCGCAGTCGGCGAGGACATAGGCGATTTCCGGTTTCTGCTGGCGCGTGCTGAGCAGCACCGTCACGAGCCCCTCATGCGCGGCAGCAAACAGCAGCAGCGGGAATTCGACGCGGTTGCCGAGCAGGATCGCGACATGATCGCCGCGCTGCAATCCGAGCTTGCGAAATCCCGCCGCAATCCGCGCAGCCTGCTCGACGGCCTGCCGCCAGTTCAGCCGGACATGGCCTGAGATCAGCGCTTCGCCGTCGGGATTGCGGGCGCAGGCGTCCGCAATCATCGCCCACAGGCTCGACGGCCGATCGCAAAATGCCGGCACGATCCGATCGCCGAAGCGCGCCTCGAACCGCATTGGAGGGATCTGAGAATGCGACCAGTCCATCGAAATGCCTTGGCTTGTTGCTCTCGTTATCTTCCGCGCATGGCATGCGGTCCTGTCTTGTGCTGATCGGCTAGCCGCCCATCACGGGAACGCCGATGACGACAGGATGGAACGCAAACGCCAGCGCCAGATAAGCGACGATTCCAACCACGACCGCGATCAGATCGTTGGTGACGCCGCCGACCGGAATCGGCGGACCGCCGCCATCGGTCCGACGCTTCAGCGTGATGCGATCGTACACCGCCCAGCCCAGGAAAGAGCCGAACAGGATGATGGAGCCGAGGTCGCCATTGGCCAGAAGATGCGCCGCCGCCCACAGCTTGATGCCGGCCAGCATCGGATGCTTCAGCTTCGCATAGATGCGCCCGCGCAAGTAGGATGCGACCACCAGGATGACCGCGGGCAGCATCAGCGCGAGCGTGATATGCTTCAGTGCCTTCGGCGGATACCAAACGTCGATCCAGCCGGTCGCGCGATAATGCGCGAAGCCCCAGATGATCAACGCGAGCCCCGCAAGCGAAGCAAGCGAATAGAGGATCTTGTAGGTCCCCTCGCCCAGTCTCGCGATGGCCTGCGCGCGCGCCTCGCGTTTCGTCGTGAATACATGCGCCGCGAAAAACAGCGCAAGCCCCAGGATCATAACCAGCAGACCCACGAGATTCTCCCCTCAACCAGCGCCCCAGCCCATGGCGTATCATCGATTGGCGGCGGGTCGCAACTAATGCGCTACTTGTGGATCTCGCGATTGTCGACATACCGGATCGCGATCGGCCGCCCGGCGATGGCACCGCCAAGACCGCCGGTGAATTTCAGCGGCAGGCAGCCGTTCAACGATGAATTGACCGCATCGAGGTAGGTGGTTCTCGTCTCGGCGGCCACCCCCGCGGTCGCAAAGGTCAGGCGCGGCGGGCCGATCAGGCCGCCCGATTTGTTGAAGCTGAAACGCACGGCGATCTGCATGCCCGCGCGCGCATTGTCCGTTGGCGGCGACCAGCAGCTGCGCAGCTCGGCGAAGAGATCGCCGATCGTATCGAGATCGTGATCCGGCTTTTGGTATTTGGCGCGATCGGCCTCTGACGGCACGCTTTGGATCGTGAGCTGGAGGTTCTGGCCGTAGGGATAGTCGATCTCGGGAATACAGGGACCAGGCTCGAGCGGGCTGCAATAGGACGGCGTGCAGGGCCTGCCATCGAGCACGCTGCACGGCTCGTGCGAAAACGGAATTGGGTTGATTTGCCGGGGCCGCGCATTGGCGGCGATCGTCGAGATCGCCAGCAGGAGGAAAACAAGGATGCCGCGCCACATGAAGTGAACTCGCAAGGCCACATGGGTGAACGTGGCATTGCCGCCGGCAACGTCAAGCCTGCGGCTGTTCACATGCGCGCGTCCAAGGACGGTGTCGTCGCCCGGCTTGACCGGGCGACCCAGTACTCCGAGACGTTTGTGATTGAGCCGGGAAGCCGCGGCGTACTGGATGCCCCGGTCAAGCCGGGGCATGACAGCGGAGCGTGAGGAGCGGACGGAACGCGCCTACCCCTTCTTCTTGACGTCCTTGACGTTGGTGAACTCGATGCCCTCGGCCCGTTCCCTTGTGTAGCCGAGATAGAACTCGTTCCGCGCCAGATAGACGGGATCGCCGTCGACATCGTCGGCAATGCTCGAGGTGTTGGCAGCGATGAACGTATCGAGCTTCTTGCGGTCCTCCGAGGAGACCCAGCGTGCAAGCTGGAACTCGCTGACCTCGAATTCGACCGGCAGCGAATATTCCGCATCCAGCCGCGCCTTGAGCACGTCGAGCTGCAGTGCGCCGACGACGCCAACCAACGCGGGCGCGCCGTCGCGCGGGCGGAACACCTGCACAACACCCTCTTCCGACATCTGCTGAAGCGCTTCCTTCAGCTTCTTCGCTTTCATCGCATCCGTAAGACGCACGCGGCGGACGATTTCCGGCGCAAAGCTC
This sequence comes from Bradyrhizobium sp. 44, assembly GCF_023073095.1. NCBI lineage: Bacteria > Pseudomonadati > Pseudomonadota > Alphaproteobacteria > Hyphomicrobiales > Nitrobacteraceae > Bradyrhizobium > Bradyrhizobium sp. 44. The sequence goes on along the minus strand of NZ_JADPIY010000016.1, from coordinate 661,629 downwards.
GGCACGCCGACGAAGTTGAAATCCTCACCGTCGGTCAGCGTATCGCCGATCCGCAGCGTGCCGTGATTGGGAATCCCGACGACGTCGCCCGCATAAGCCTCGTCCGCAACCGAACGGTCCTGCGCGAAGAAGAATTGCGGGCTGGACAGCGGCATGCTCTTGCCGGTGCGCACGAGCTTCGCCTTCATCCCGCGGCTCAGCTTGCCGGAGCACAGGCGGGCGAAGGCGATGCGGTCGCGGTGGTTGGGATCCATATTGGCCTGGATCTTGAACACGAAGGCGCTCATGCGCGGGTCGGTGGCTTCGACCTTGCGCTGGTCGCTCTCCTGCGCGCGCGGCTCGGGCGCGAACTTGCCGAGCCCTTGCAGCAGGTCGCCGACGCCGAAATTGCGGAGCGCGCTGCCGAAATAAACCGGCGTCAGATGGCCCTCGCGAAACGCTTCGAGCTCGAACGGTTTTGAAGCCGCGGTGACGAGCTCGAGCTCGTCCTTGACCGCCGACACGTCGAGATTGGCGTTGAGCTTGGCGAGCTCGGCGATCTCGATCTGCTGCGCCGCGCCGGTCTTGGCGCCGCCGCCTTCGAGCAAGCGCACGCCGCCATTGACGACATCATAGGTGCCGAGGAACTCGCGGCCGCGGCCGACAGGCCAGGTCATCGGCGTGGTATCGAGCGCCAGCGTCTTCTCGATCTCGTCGAGGAGCTCGAACACGTCACGGCTCTCGCGATCCATCTTGTTGATAAAGGTGATGATCGGGATGTCGCGAAGACGACACACCTCGAACAGCTTTCGGGTGCGCGCCTCGATGCCCTTGGCGGCGTCGATCACCATGACGGCGGAATCGACCGCCGTGAGCGTGCGATAGGTGTCTTCCGAAAAGTCCTCGTGGCCCGGGGTGTCCAGCAGGTTGAACACGAGGCCCTCGAACTCGAAGGTCATAACCGATGTCACGACCGAGATGCCGCGCTCGCGCTCGATCTTCATCCAGTCCGAACGCGTGTTGCGCCGCTCGCCTTTGGCCTTGACCTGCCCGGCCAGATTGATGGCGCCGCCGAACAGCAGCAGCTTTTCGGTCAGCGTGGTCTTGCCGGCGTCCGGATGCGAGATGATCGCAAAGGTACGCCGCCGCGACACTTCAGCGGCAAGCGAGGAACGGGCCGTCGATTCGGCTGTGGTGGCGATGTCGGACATTGCGGCAGCGTTTGGCAGGGAAAATGAGCCTGATCAAGCCTCATCTGGTGATTGCGGAGCCTTCCGACCAGTCCCATATCCGCTTGGTTGGGAGGGACGACCTTCCCTTTCCATCAGCACACCAGTCGCGGGGACGACCCTGCCTTGAATGGAGGGTCGTCATGGCCTGGAGCATCCTGTTCGTCGCCGGTCTGCTGGAGATCTCCTGGGCGATCGGCCTCAAATATACCGAGGGGTTCACCAAGCTCGTTCCGTCGGTTCTCACGCTCGGCGCCATGGCCGGCAGCATCATCCTGCTCGGGCTCGCCCTCAAATCGCTGCCGATTGGAACTGCTTATGCAGTCTGGACCGGTATCGGCGCGGTCGGTACCGCGACGCTCGGCATCATCCTGTTCGGCGAGCCGGCCACCGCGTTCCGCCTCGCCAGCATCGGGCTGATCGTCGCCGGGATTGTCGGACTGAAGCTGGTTACCTGACGAAGATCTTGACCGCCCACCAGCTCAGCGCGGCGACGATGGCCGAGGCCGGCATCGTGATCACCCAGGCATAGACGATCGAGCTGGCGACGTTCCAGCGCACGGCCGAGAGGCGCCGGGCGGCGCCGACGCCGACGATGGCGCCGGTGATGGTGTGGGTGGTCGAGACGGGAACGCCGAGGAAGGTCGCCATGAACAGGGTCGCGGCACCGCCGGTCTCGGCGCAAAAGCCCTGCATCGGGGTCAGCTTGGTGATGCGCAGGCCCATGGTCCGAACGATGCGCCAGCCGCCCATCAGCGTCCCCATCGCCATTGCGGCCTGGCACGAAAGCACCACCCAGAAGGGGACGAAGAATTCGCCGCCGAGCTGGCCCTGCGAATAGAGCAGCACGGCGATGATGCCCATGGTCTTCTGCGCGTCGTTGCCGCCGTGGCCGAGCGAATAGAGCGAGGCGGAGGCGAATTGCAGGATGCGGAAGGCGCGATCCACGGCAAAGGGCGTGGAGCGCACCGAGGCCCAGGAGACGATCGCAACCAGCACCATCGCGAGCAGAAAGCCGACGAGCGGAGACAGCACGATGGCGATCACCGTCTTGGACAATCCGCTCCAGACCACCGCCGAAAGGCCCGCTTTGGCCACGCCGGCACCAAACAAGCCCCCGATCAATGCGTGCGACGAGGACGATGGGATGCCGAGCGCCCATGTCACCAGGTTCCAGACGATGGCGCCGACCAGCGCAGCGAAGATCACCTGGGCATCCACGATCGCGGGATCGATGATGCCGGTGCCGATGGTCTGGGCGACGTGCAGCCCGAACACCATGAAGGCGACGAAATTGAAGAAGGCGGCCCAGAACACCGCGTATTGCGGCCGCAGCACGCGGGTCGAGACGATGGTCGCGATCGAATTGGCGGCGTCGTGCAGGCCGTTCAGGAAGTCGAACAGCAGCGCGACGGCGATCAGTCCGACCAGGACGGGAAGACCCAACGCAACATCCACGGCGCGGTCCCCTGCCCTAAACTTGCTCGATGACGATGCTGTTGATCTCGTTCGCGACGTCGTCGAAGCGGTCGGCGACCTTCTCGAGATGGTCGTAGATCTCCGCGCCGACGATGAAATCCATCGCGTTGCCGTTGCGATGCTTGAGGAACAGTTCCTTCAGCCCGATATCATGGAGATCGTCGACGCGGCCTTCCAGCTTGCCCAGCTCTTCCGTGATCGCGGTCAGCATGGCCACGTTCTGGCCGATCTTCTGCATCAACGGCAGCGCACGGCCGACCAGATTGGCGCATTCGATCAGAAGCCCGCCGATCTCCCGCATCGGCGGCTCGAAGCTGCGGACCTCGAACAGCATCACGGCCTTGGCGGTCTGTTGCATCTGGTCGATGGCGTCGTCCATCGAGGTGATCAGGTTCTTGATGTCGCCGCGGTCGAACGGGGTGATGAAGGTCCGGCGCACCGCCGTCAGCACCTCACGGGTGATGTTGTCGGCATCGTTCTCGAACTGGTTGACGCGCTGGCAATAGACCGGCGTCTCCTCACCCCCGTTGAGCATGCTCTGGAGCGCGATCGAGCCCTGGATCACCGTCTGGGCGTGGCGGTCGAACAGGTCGAAGAACCGTTCTTCCTTGGGCAGGAAAGCGCGAAACAATCGCATCATGGGAGAGAGACTACCGGTTGGATTATGGCCTGGCCCGAGCGGGCCGTCATGAAACTGTCATAGACCATTTTCGATCCACGCGCGTGCCACCTCACGCCCGTGGAGCCGGATCATCCACCGCTTTCGCGCGTCAGCCTATCTTCTGTTATATCAATTACTTACAGCGACCGCCGGAAGTAATGCGCGATTTCGCCGATGACGCCGCGGCGGAAGGTGAGCACGCAGATCACGAAGATCGAGCCCTGGATCACGGTCACCCATTGGCCGAACCCCGCCAGATATTGCTGCATGGCGATGATCACGAAGGCACCGACCACGGGACCGAACACGGTTCCGAGTCCGCCGACCAGCGTCATCAGCACGACTTCGCCCGACATCGACCAGTGCACGTCGGTGAGCGAGGCGTTCTGCGCCACGAAGACTTTCAGCGCACCGGCAAAGCCGGCCAGCGTGCCCGACAGGACGAAAGCCAGGAACTTGTACTGATCGGTGCGGTAACCCAGCGAGATCGCGCGCGGCTCGTTCTCGCGGATCGCCTTGAGGACTTCGCCGAACGGCGAGTTGATGATGCGGAAGATCAACAGGAAGCCGGCGAGGAAGCCGACCAGAACCACGTAGTAGAGCACGGTCGGCTTGGTCAGATCGAAGACGCCGAACATGCGTCCCTGCGGAATGCCCTGGATGCCGTCTTCACCATGGGTGAACGGGGCCTGGAGGTAGATGAAGTACAGAAGCTGCGACAGCGCCAGCGTGATCATCGAGAAATAGATGCCCTGGCGGCGGATCGAGATATAGCCCGTGATGAGCGAGAGCACGAAGGCACCGGCGACGCCGACGAGGATGCCGAGCTCCGGCGGCAGCGCCCACACCTTCAGCGCATGCGCGCTGCAATAGCCGGCCGTGCCCAGGAACATCGCATGGCCGAAGGACAGCAAACCGCCATAGCCGATCAGCAGGTTGAAGGCGCAGGCGAGCAGCGCGAAGCACAGCGCCTGCATCACGAAGAACGGGTAGACCCCCGTGAATGGCACCGAAGCCAGCAGCAGCGCCATCACCACGAAGACGATCATCTCGTCGCGGATCGCGCGCGGGGTTACCGGCAGCGTGTCGTCCGTCAAGGCTGTCATGTCAGGCCGCCCTTCCCGTCAATCCCGTTGGCTTCACCAAGAGCACCAGCACCATCAGCACGAACACGACGGTGTTGGAGGCCTCGGGGTAGAAATACTTGGTCAGGCCCTCGATCACACCGAGCGCGAAGCCGGTGATGATGGAGCCCATGATCGATCCCATGCCGCCGATCACCACCACCGCGAACACCACGATGATGAGGTCGGCGCCCATCAGCGGTCGCACCTGGTTGATCGGCGCCGACAGCACGCCGGCGAGCGCGGCAAGGCCGACACCGAGCCCGTAGGTCAACGTGATCATGCGCGGAACGTTGACGCCGAAGGCGCGCACCAGCGTCGGGTTTTCGGTGGCGGCGCGCAAATAGGCGCCGAGCCGGGTCTTCTCGATCAGGAACCAGGTCGCGATGCAGACCACCAGCGAGAAGATGACGACCCAGCCGCGATAGACCGGCAGGAACATGAAGCCGAGATTCATGCCGCCCTTGAGCTGGTCCGGAATGGCGTAAGGCAGGCCGGAGGAGCCGAAATAGTTCTGGAACACGCCCTGCACGATCAGCGCAATGCCGAAGGTCAGAAGCAGGCCGTAGAGATGATCCAGCCCGGTCAGCCATTGCAGCATGGTCCGTTCCAGGATCATGCCGAAGATGCCGACAATGATCGGTGCAAACAGCAACGCCCACCAGTAGTTGATGCCGCCGAGGTTCAGCAGGAAGTACGCGACGAACGCGCCCATCATATAGAGCGCGCCATGGGCGAAATTGATGATGTTGAGCATGCCGAAGATCACGGCAAGCCCGAGACTGAGCAGCGCGTAGAACGAGCCGTTGATCAGTCCCACCAGTAGCTGAGCGTAAAGAGCCTGCATCGATCCCGCACCCGGTCCCTTCGGCGTTCCCTGAAAGCCGCCCGCAGGCCTGATGGCCTGCGGGCGGTTATCTTACTTCTTCAACAGAGCGCACTTGCTCTCGGACAGCGGCGTGAAGGCCTGGTCGCCCGGCACCGTGCCGACCAGCTTGTAGAAATCCCACGGTCCCTTGGACTCGGAGGGCTTCTTCACCTCGAACAGATAGGCATTGTGGATGGTGCGGCCGTTGGGCTGGATCTCACCCTTGCCGAACAGATCGTCTTCCGTCGGCATCGACTTCATCTTCTCGACGACCTTGGCGCCGTCATGCGGGTTGCCGCCGAGCGCTTCGAGTGCCTTGAAATAGTGACGCACGCCCGCATAGACGCCGGCCTGCACCATGGTGGGCGGCGCGTTGTTCTTCATCTTCTCGGCGAAGCGCTTCGAGAACGCCCGGGTCTGGTCGTTCATGTCCCAGTAGAAGGTCTCGGTGAAGTTGAGGCCCTGTGCGGTCTCGAGCCCGATCGCCTTGACGTCGGTGAGGAACAGCAGCAGCGCCGCGAGCTTCTGGCCGCCCTTGACGATGCCGAACTCGGCCGCCTGCTTGATCGTGTTGGTGGTGTCGCCGCCGGCATTGGCAAGGCCGATGATCTTGGCCTTGGAGGCCTGCGCCTGCAGCAGGAAGGACGAGAAGTCCGGCGTGTTCAGCGGGTGCTTGACGCCGCCGACCACCTTGCCGCCATTTGCGGTAACGACAGCGGTGGTGTCGCGCTCCAGCGCCGCGCCGAAGGCGTAGTCCGCGGTCAGGAAGAACCAGGTGTCGCCGCCGGCCTTCACCAGCGCTTGGCCGGTGGTGTGGGCCAGCATGTAGGTGTCGTAGGTCCAGTGCACGGTGTTGGGTGAGCACTGCGCGTTGGTTAAATCCGAGGTCGCCGCGCCCGAGTTGATATAGACGCCGTTCTTTTCCTTGATGACGTTGTTGACCGCGAGGGCCACGCCGGAATTCGGCACGTCGACGATGACGTCGACCTTGTCGACGTCGAACCATTGCCGCGCGATCGCGGTGCCGATGTCGGGCTTGTTCTGGTGATCACCCGAGATGATGTCGATCTTCCAGCCCTTCGCAGCCAGGCCGGAATCTTCAATGGCCATCTGCGCGGCGAGCGTCGAGCCCGGTCCGCCGAGGTCGGCATAGAGCCCGGACTGATCGGACAGCGCGCCGATCTTGACGGTCTTGTCCTGCGCGAAAGCTGCACCGGTGGCGGTCACGGCCAGCGCCGTGCCGAGCAGAAACGACGCAATCGACTTTGTCATCATGCTACTTCCCTATGAATCTTCTTGTTGGCAGTTCTAGACGCCGAGATAGGTGTGGAGCTTGTCCATGTTGGCGGCAAGCTCCGCATTGGAAAATCCGTCAATAATCTTGCCGTGCTCGACCACGTAATAGCGGTCGGCGACGGTGGATGCGAACCGGAAGTTCTGCTCGACCAGGAGGATCGTAAAACCCTCCTTCTTGAGCCGCGCAATGGTGTGGCCGATCTGCTGGATGATGACGGGCGCGAGACCCTCGGTCGGCTCGTCCAGCATCAGGAAGTTCGCGCCGGTGCGCAGGATGCGCGCGATCGCAAGCATCTGCTGCTCGCCGCCGGAGAGCTTGGTTCCCTGGCTGTTGAGCCGTTCCTTCAGGTTCGGAAACAGATCGAAGATCTGCTCGAGCGGCAATCCGCCGGGACGCACCACCGGCGGCAGCAGCAGGTTCTCCCGGACATCGAGGCTGGCGAAAATTCCACGCTCCTCCGGGCAGAACGCGATTCCCATCCGCGCGATCTTGTCCGAGGTCGTGCGGATGATGTCCTGGTTGTTGAACTTCACCGAGCCGGTGCGCTTGCCGATGATGCCCATGATCGACTTCAGCGTGGTGGTCTTGCCGGCGCCGTTGCGCCCGAGCAGGGTGACGACCTCGCCCGCGTTCACGTCGAAGTTGATCCCGTGCAGGATGTGGGACTCGCCGTACCAGGCTTCCAGGTTGCGGACCTGGAGGAGGTTGCCGCCGCTCGCGGCCTTTGCGGGAGCTTCCGCCGTTGCAGTCTCAGCCATGACCGGCTCCCAGATAGGCTTCCTTGACGCGTTCGTCCTTGGTGAGCTCGCTGTAATGGCCTTGCGCCAGCACCTGTCCGCGCGTCAACACGGTGATGATGTCGGAGAGATTGGCCACGACGCTCAGATTATGTTCGACCATCAGGATGGTGTATTTCGCGGAGATGCGCTTGATCAGCGCCGCGATCTTGTCGATGTCCTCGTGGCCCATGCCGGCCATCGGCTCGTCCAGCAGCATCATCTCGGGGTCGAGCGCGAGCGTAGTTGCGATCTCCAGTGCACGCTTGCGCCCGTAGGGCATCTCGACCGCGGGCGTATTGGAAAACTCGCTGAGGCCGACATCGTTCAACAGCTCGCGCGCGCGATCGTTGAATTGGTTGAGCACGGACTTTGAGCGCCAGAAATCGAAGGAGCTGCCGTGCTGGCGCTGAAGCGCGACGCGGACGTTTTCCAGCGCGGTAAGATGGGGAAATACCGCCGAAATCTGGAACGAGCGCACGAGCCCCAGGCGGGCCACGTCGGCGGGCGCCATCGCAGTGATGTCCTGCCCCTTGTACAGGATTTTTCCGGCAGACGGTTTGAGGAACTTGGTCAAAAGATTGAAGCACGTCGTCTTCCCGGCGCCGTTCGGGCCGATCAACGCGTGAATGCTCCCACGGCGAACCTTGAGCGCAACGTCGCGGACGGCGAAGAAGCCCGCGAACTCCTTGGTCAAGCCTTCCGTTTCGAGAATGAACTCATCGGCCAAACAGTTTTCCCCCTGCCCGCACAACGCGCGTGGCTATCCTTGTTGCTTCGGCTTTCCGGAGGCCTTGGAGCCACTCCCTGGAGCCCATCCGGAACGCCGTCTCCGGGCGCGGAATATGCCGGAGGTGACGGGGGTTAGGCAAGGCGGAAAGCTGAGCAGGTCAGGCCTCCGGCCGGGAGACTTATGCTCCCTTAGTCGGACGTGTTTTGATGTCGCGCCTGCCCGGCTTCCCGGTTCGCAAAGCGCCGGTCATCAAGCCGTCGTTAACGGTCTTTCGTTCCATGCGCCAGCCTTCATGGAAAATTTTCCCGCAGTGAGGATCATGCGCTGGTTTCAAGCGTCCGGAATTTCTATTCGTCGGGAATATTGCCTTGGATTTTGCAAGCGCGGCTCCTTCCGTGGTCAAGTCGATCAGGCAGCGTGATCTCCTGAACACGTGGCTGCGGCTTTATGCGCGCCAGCAGACGACCCCGGCGATCTGGGAGTACCAGCCTGCGCGGCTCGAGGAAGAGCTCTCCGATCTGATCTATTATACGGTGGACATGTCGACGCCGACGCCGCGTCTAACCATTCAGAGCGAAGGTACGCGCATCTCGCGGGCCTATGGACACACCGGCAAGGGCGCTCTGCTCGACGACTATATCGGGCCGCGTCTCGCGCCCCTGGTGATGCCGGTCTATCATGAATGCGTGGCGCGCGGGCTGCCTGTCTACAGCGTTGCCGACGTCGATGACATCTACGGCCGTATCGTCGCCTATGAGCGCCTGCTGCTGCCGTTCCAGACCGACGGCAAGGTCTGTCACATCATCGCGTCGCTCAAGACCTTCTGCGAGGACGGCGGCTTCGAGATCAAGAATCTGATGCGCGGAAATGACGCGCTGCCGCGCTCGAGATTGCGCGCGGTGATCGATCGGGACCTGTTCCATCGCACCCCCGGCCGCATCGCGCCGGCCGAGTTGGTCGAGTTCGCGGACCAGCAGGGCTCCGGTGTTCCCACCGAGATCATCGAGCTGAACTAGCGGTCAGCGCGATTTGGCGGCGGCTTCCCTGGTCGTGACTTACTTGGTCGTGACTTCCTTGGCATAGACGTCCGGCTTAAAGCCGACCAGCAGCTTGCCGCCAACTTCAAGCACCGGTCGCTTGATCATCGATGGTTGCGCTAGCATCAACGCCAGTGCCTTTTTCTCCGAAAGGCCTTCCTTGTCCGCATTGGACAGCTTCTTGAAGGTCGTTCCGGCGCGATTGAGCAGCGTCTCCCAACCGACCTTGTCGCTCCACTGCTTGAGCTTGTCCTTCTCCACCCCCGTCGCCTTGTAGTCGTGGAACGTGTAGGCGACGCCATGGGTGTCGAGCCAGGCGCGCGCCTTCTTCATGGTGTCGCAGTTCTTGATGCCGTAGATGATGTTGGGCAAGACAGTCCTCGCGCATGCGTCGCAGCGTAATGCTCCGGCGTTGTACGCAACTCCAGTTCGCACGACAATATTGCGAATGATGCCAGCTCTTCGGACGGACACTCCATGCACGTCACCCACGATCCAGCCGCGACCGCATCGCCGACCATCGACTTCGACACCTTCCTTGCGGTCGATATCCGCGTCGGCACCATCATCGATGCAAAGCCGTTCCCGGAGGCGCGCAAGCCGGCCTGGCGGCTGTGGATCGACTTCGGTCCCGCGATCGGCGTGCGCAAGAGCTCTGCGCAGATCACCGAAAACCATCCGCTTGAAACGCTGGTGGGCCAACAGGTGGCTGCGGTCGTGAATTTCCCGCCGCGCCAGATCGGCCCTGTTGTCTCGGAGGTGCTGACTCTCGGTTTCCCTGATGCCAGCGGCAAGGTCGTGCTGGTGCAGCCGAGCAAGCCCGTCCCGAACGGCGGACGGCTGTTCTAGCCCCGCGCGATCGAGGGCGGTCTTCAGGCCGCCGGCGACGCTCCTTAACGATTCGCTCCGCCTGTGTCCGGTCCGGGTTGTCGGGGTTGACCGGGATCCAGGTCGGTAATAAAAATGACTGACTGATCGTTTTTTATATTGATCAGCGCTCTGGGATGCTTAGCCCGCAGAGCGACTAAAACGATCGATCTGTCAGTTATTTATGGTGGCCGGATGCCCAAGATCAGCGACAAGCAACGTGAAGGCCGCCGACAGCAGATTCTCGAAGCCGCCCTCGCCTGCTTCGCCGAGGACGGTTTTCACCAGACCGGGATGGCCGACATCGTCAAACGGTCGGGGCTGAGCCATGGTGCGGTCTATCTCTACTTCCAGAGCAAGGACGATCTGATCGAGGCACTCGCCGACGACCGGCACCGGCGCGAGGCCGTGCTCAACTCGGTCGCGCAAGGATCGGGCGATCCGATCGAAGGACTTCACGCGCTGGTCCGCGTCTATGCGCAATGGCTCACCGACCCCGCCGGCGAAGCGCGCCGCCGTGTCGGCATCCACGGCTGGGCCGAGGCTCTGCGCAACCGCCGCGTCCGCACCAGCATCGTAGAAGGCATCGACATGCCGCGCGCCCTGATTGTCGCGCTGGTCGAGCGCGGCCAGCATGACGGCCTCATCAAGCGCGATCTCGATGCGGAAGCGATCGCGCGCGTGCTGATCGCGATCTTCCAGGGCTTTGTGCTGCAAAAATGCTGGGGCCAGGATTTTGACATCGAGGCCTGCATGGCAGCCGTGACCGGCGTGATCGATGGATTTCGCACCACGAAGGCCGACGTCAAGCGACGGACCAGGAGCTGAGCGATGTCGTGGATCCATGACTTGCTCGCAGGCATTGGGGTCGGCCTCATCGGCGGACTGACATCGGGCTTCATGGGCACGAGTCCCGGAGGCGGTCTCGTGATCTTCAGCGTGCTGCTGCTCGGCGCCGAGCAACACGTCGCCCAGGGGACGTCGCTGATCACGCAGGTTCCACCGACCGGACTCGCGGGCGTTCGCCGCTATTGGCAGAGCGGCAATCGCAGCCCGTTGCTATGGATCGTCTGGATCGGCATCGGCTTTCTCTTCGGCGGCGCCGGCGGCGGCTACGCTGCGGCGGCGGTCTCCGACTCGGTGTTGCAATGGACTTACGTCGTCTATCTCGTCGCGCTGATCGCTCTCCTGATCCTGCGTCGCGACCGCGAGGACAAAAGCAGCGAGACCGGCGACCGAGACAAGCTGCCCTGGCTGCCGCTGCTCCTCATCGGCATGCTTGCCGGATTTTCCTCCGGCTTCATGGGCATCGGCGGCGGGCTGGCGATCACCGTCGGGCTCGCGGCGGGCCTGCGGGTGCCGCAGCACCAGGCGCAGCTCGTCAGCCTCGTCTTCTCGGTCATCCCGACCAATATTCCGGCCGCCGGGATCTACTGGAGCAAGGGACTCATGGTCGGCTGGCCCGCCATCATCGGCATTCTTGCCGGCCTCTGGGTCGGCACTGATCTCGGTGCGCGCGCAGCCAATCGCGTCAGCAAATCGGTGCTGCGCCGGGTCATGATCGCCGTCATCCTGCTGATGGCGCTCTACATGACCCACAAGGCGCTAACCTGATCTTACGGCCGCTTCGGAATGTTGAGCCCGCGCTCGACCGCCGGACGCGCCAGCCCGCGTTCGAGCCAGGCGGCGACGGATTTGAACTGGCTGAACTCGACGAGATCGCCGGCGCCGTAGAAACCGATGAGATTGCGCACCCAGCCGAGCATGGAGATGTCGGCGATGGTGTAGTCGTCGTCCATGAACCATTGCCGACCGGCAAGATGCATCTCCATCACCCCGAGCAGCCGCTTGGCCTCGCCCACATAGCGCTCGAGCGGCCGCTTGTCCTCGAAGTCCTTGCCGGCGAATTTGTGGAAAAAGCCGACCTGGCCGAACATCGGCCCGATGCCGCCCATCTGGAAATGCAGCCACTGGATGGTCTGGTAACGGCGCGAGGCATCCTGCGGCAGCAGCTTGCCGGTCTTCTCCGCGAGGTATTGCAGGATCGCTCCGGATTCGAATAGCGGCAGCGGCCTGCCGCCGGGACCATCGGGATCGAGGATCGCCGGAATCTTGCCGTTCGGATTGAGCGAGAGGAACTCCGGCGTCTTCTGGTCGTCCTTGCCGAAATCGACGAGATGGACTTCGTAGGGAAGCCCGATCTCTTCCAGCATGATCGAGACCTTGACGCCGTTCGGCGTCGGCAGCGAATAGAGCTGGAGCAGCTCCGGGTGCTTGGCCGGCCAGCGCTTGGTGATGGGAAAGGCGGACAGATCGGACATCAGGACCCCGGCTTCGTTCATGAGATGCCGCCTAGTCTAGGCCAGCGGACGAACGACACAAGGTCGAGTGGTCAGATCATTTTCCCGCACAGGTCACAGCGGCCGCAGCAAATGGTTGGTGGCGTGCATCACGTCGCGCTGTGCGCGTTGCTCGATGAAGAGCTGGCCGGTGACGAGCAGTGCTCCGGTGAAGACGAGCGCAAGCATCGCGGTCGCGAATTGACTGGCATCCCTCATCGGACGAGCTTCTCCGTGTTCGGTTCGCACGAGGAACGCGGGCCGGCCATCGTCTGTTCCTGCAAGCTTCAAATAAATTGCAGCTTTTTCCCGATCCCTCGCACCCCGACGACCTCAATAATTGATCTCCATCCGCAAGCCCCGCGAATCGGTCTCCTCCCCGCCGAACCGCTGCGTGCTGTCACGCGCCGCGACCGCGCAGGCACAGGCGTCGATGAGATCGTCGCGGCCGATGCCGGTGCCATGTCGTTGAGACAGCCATGTCGGCAAGCGCACGAAGCCGCGCTGCTGCACGAGTGCGATGCGCTGCTCCCGGCCCTCTGCAGAGGTCTTCTTTGCAAGCCGGGCCCGCCCAGCGAGATTCCAGAAAATCAATTCCGGATGCGCTTCGCCGATCGTTGTCTGCCGCGTCGGCGTCATGATCTCGTCGGCGTCCCTGATCTTGTCCCTGATGTTCCAGAGCTGCGCTGACACGCCCTTGCCCTTGCCCTTGCCCTCGCACTCCCAGTAGTGACGGTTAGCTGCGGCCATGTCGGCAAATTTCCAGAGGTCGCGGCGTGCGCCGAGAAACACGGCAGGACCGACCAGCTCGCGCGCGCACAAATCGCAGATGCGATATCCGTTCCATTTCAATCCGATCGGCATGTCGATCATCGCCCGGGCATGCGGCAGCGCAAGCAGCCGCACGAGACCCGGCGAATAATCGAACGCGTGATTGCCGCGGTCGTCGATCCAGGCGGCGACCCAGCCGAAGCGAAATCCGTCAAGGCCGAGATAGTTTGGCAATTTCCTGATCCCTGACGGACATCCGCCCGCTCCTCTATCCCGGTTCCTCGCCCCGGTGCTGCTCGAACAGGCGTTGCGCCAGCAACCCGTGACCGAGTGTGCCGCCGGCGCGAACCGCCGCCGCAATCAGCGCGGCTTCCGCGATTTCTTCGCGCGTTACACCGGCCTTCGCCGCCTGCGCCGTGTGCACATCGAGGCAATAGGCGCATTGCGTGGTGAGCGCGACTGCGAGCGAGATCAGTTCGCGATATTTTGGCGGAATCAATCCGTCCTTGCGCTCGACCGCGTGGTTGAACGCAAGGAACGCGTTGGCCTCGACCGGCGCGAGCGCCGCGAAGCCCGGGATGGATTTCAGATCGTCAGGGCTTTGATAACAGGTCATGGCTCATCTCGTCAGATATTCGCGCATCAGGGCGCGGGCGCGATGCAGACGTGCTTTCACGGCCTGCCGGGTTGCGCCGAGTGCGTCGGCGATTTCGTCGATGGTCATTTCCTTGACGTCGCGCATCAGCGCGACATCGCGGTAGTGCGGCGGCAGCGCCTCGAAGGCCGCCGCGACGTCGAGCCGCAAATCGGCTTCAGGACGCGACAGCAGCAGCGCCTCCGCCTCTTCGTCGTCGATCGCCGACGCGAGGCCTGCCTTACGGGCGAGCCGCAGGCATTCGCGGCGGACCACACTGAACAGCCAGGCCGAAAACGCCAGCCACGAGCGGATCGTGCCCACTTGGCGAAACAGGATCCATAGCGCCTCCTGCGTCGCATCCTCGGCATCCGCCGAGCTGCGACAGGTGGCGCGGGCATAGCGGCGGATGTTCGGCTGCGCCGTCTCGAGCAGAGACGCGATCGCCTGGGGATCGCCGAGGCGCGCGGCCTCGAACAGGTCCGGCGAGATCCCAGCGGCGCTCACGACACGCCTCCTCTTCCGATGCCGGCCATCGCGCACATCGGACAATAGCCGACGAGGCCGGTCAGTGCGAAGCCGGCGCCGCCGAGCGCAACCAGCCAGGCCGCGGCGCCGGTCAGGTACACGAATGCCCCGACGGCCACCGCGACGCCAAAGGCGATCCGCACGGCCTGATGCAGGCCGCCGATGTTCTTCCTGTAAAATGCCATCACATCCTCCGAGACGAGCCGAAGCAAAATGCCTCGACCCTCAAGAGAGGGTGCGACGAGCGGAAAGGATTCGCGGCAAGTGCAATTTTTTTCGCGATCAGCCTCCGACGGCCTGATAGGCCAGACGCTTGAATTCGAAGAAGAACGGATTCCAGAAGCCCATGTAGCGCTGCGCCATCAGCACACCGGCGGTATTGGCCTGCGGGCAGATCCACCAATGGGTGCCGGCAAGGCCGCCCCACTGGAAGTCGCCGGTCGAATTCGAAGGATCGAACGGCATCGGCGCGAAGGTGACGGCGCCGCCGAGGCCAAAGCCCTTGCCGGGGATCGGGCCGAGATTGGCGAAGCGGATGTTCTCGCCGGCGGGCAACTGGTTCGTCATCATCTGCCGCAGCGTCTCCGGCTTCAGCAGAGCATCCGAGCCCGGGAGCAGCGCGCGGGCCAGAGCAAGCATGTCGGGCAAGGTCGAGACCAGTCCGCCGCCGCCCGACAGCCGCGGGAATTGCCGCCGATAGGCCTGCGGATAAGGCAGGTCGTCGGCCCGGGTGAGGCCGGGCTTGAGGGGATCGAGCACATCCGTGCCTTTGTAGAGCGCGACCTGCCTGCCCTGCTGCGCGTCCGGCACGTGGAAGCCGGTGTCGGTCATGCCGAGCGGCTCGAAGATGCGCGCCTTGAGGACGGCGTCGAGCGGCTTGCCGGAAACGACCTCCACGACACGCCCGAGCACGTCGGTCGCAACCGAATATTCCCAGGACGCGCCGGGATGAAAGGACAGCGGCAGATCGGCGAGCTGGTCGATCATGTCGGTCAGCGGCGTCAACGGATTGAGAACGCGCGCCTCGTTATAGCCTTTGAACAGCACCGTACCGGGATCGAAGATGCCGTAGCTGAGGCCGGAGGTATGGGTCAAAAGCTGCCGGATCGTGATCGGGCTTTTCGCCGGCTCGACCGCGGCAAGGCTCAAAGCGCCCGGCTTCAGAACCTTGCGATTGCCGAGTTGCGGCAGGAATTTCTCGACAACGTCATCGAGCCCGATGCGGCCCTCCTCGACCAGCAGCATGACCGCGCAGGTGACGAAGATCTTGGTGTTGGAAAACGCACGAAAAATGTGATCGGGCCGCAGCGCGGTGCTCGCCTCGCGGTCGGCAAAACCGACGCACTGATGATCGACGACCTCGCGGCCCCGCAGCACCGCCCAGGATGCACCCGGAATGATCTCCTGATCGACGTAACGCTGCATTGCCGTCCGCGCGGCGGAAAAATCAGGTGTTCTGGCGTCCATGTGTTTCCCCAATGATGGCAGGGATCGGTATAGCGTGAATTCGCCGGATATGAAGCCTGACCGGACGGCGCAGCTCATTCCTACTTCATGAACGCGGTGACGTGCAGGCGGCGCCGAGTCCGCATCCCCTGCCGCTGGTACAGCGCGATGGCCGACGAATTGCTCGAAAACACGTGCAGGAACGGAATTTCGCCGCGCGCCTCGATCTGGCGTGCGACAGCCGCCAGCAGCGCCTGCGCGTAGCCCCGCCCGCGATGGTCGGGGTGGACGCAGACGGCCGTCATCTCGACGAAATTTCCCGGCTTCATGCGCTCGCCGGCCATCGCGACCAATTCGCCGACAGCACGGATGCCGAGGAACGTCCCAAGTTCGTGGGTGCGCCGCGCGAATGGACCGGGCTTGGTCAACTCCGTCAGCGCCATCATGGCGGGAACGTCGGCCGCACCCAGTCGAACGATCTCGGCATCGCGAAGCCGACTGTCGGCCGGAGAGCCGATCATCTGCTCGCAGGGTCCGGCCAGCACGACTTTGAAACCTGCGGGAACGTCGACGGCGTCCGGTGTGAACAGCGCGGCGACCTGCGAGCCCGACAGGAGATCACGAAGCGCGGCGAAGCTCGCCTCAGACAAATCGACCATGTCGGCAAAGGGCGTCACGTCCACCGGATAGCGCAGCGCTCGCGGGCCACCCTCGGCCAGATGTTTGTGGCTGGTCGTCAGCGCGCTCCAGATCGGGCGATCCAGCAGCCGCTCATCACGATCGGACACCGGCCTAGTCCTTGTCGAAGCTGACGATGACGGCGGCATTGGCGATCAGGATCGGGTCGTTGCCCTGTTCCGGGGCCGAGGGAATCTCCAGGCCGCCCTTCACCGCGTTGACGGTGACAGTGCCGTAAGGCAGCTCCTTCGCGACCGCGTCCTTGTCGACGCTTTCCGGATTCGGCACCGCGATCGTGACGTCCACGAACATGTCGTTCGCAGTCTTGTCGATCATCCGGAAGAAGCCGAGGCTCGAATGCCTGATCGCATCAGAGACGGCACGCCTCGCCGCCTTGGTGGCGTCCCTGCCGTGGACGTCGACGCCCATGCCCATCTCGGTGATACAGCGAACGCGAGCCATGTTCTTATTCCTGTGACTGATTGAGTGGTGGAGAGTGTGGGGGATCGAACGGCACGATACAAGTGGGGTCGTCCCTCGTATCCCGGACGCGGCGCGGCACGCAGTGGCGCTCCGAGGTTGCGGCGTTGCAAGCCGCGTGCGCTGTGCTATCGCTCAGGCGATGACTCCCAAAACTTTCGAAACCCGCTGCCTGCGCCTGCCCGCCGTCACCAAGGTGGTGCAGTGGGAGGGCACCTCGGTGTTCAAAGTCGGCGGCAAGATGTTCGCACTCGGCGGCGGCTTTGCCGCGCGCTCCGGCGGCTACATGTTCAAGGTCTCGAACATGGCCTATGCCATGCTGATCGAGCACGGCCTTGCGCGGCCGGCACCGTATCTGGCGCGCGCCAAATGGGTGCAGCTCGTCGGCAACAACGCGCTGCCGGACGCCGAGCTCACGGCCTATCTGGCGCAGGCGCACGCGATGGTCGCGACGAAACTCACGCGGAAATCCCGCAAGGCGCTGGGCCTGGATTGAAGCGCAGTTCGCTGGTGAAGCGAAAGCCTGCGCTGATTGACATCGATGATATGCCTGACTAAAGTCAGACATATGCTCGACCCTGTTTCACGCGTCCGCCGCTTCAATCGCGCCGTCACGTCCGCCGTCGGCGCGCTCGACACGTCATTCCTGGGACGCGGGCGGCCGCTGGGCGCGGCGCGCGTGCTCAACGCGATCGGGCACGGACGTTCGGACGTGGCCGAGATTCGCGACTATCTCGGCCTCGATTCCGGCCTGATGAGCCGCCTGCTCCGCAGCCTCGAGGACGAAGGACTGGTCGAGACCAATGCGCATGAGGACGATGCGCGCCGCCGCGTGGCGACGTTGACGCGTGCGGGCCGGCGCGAGTTCGCGGCCTATGAGGCGCTGTCGAATACGCAGGCCGAGGGCTTCCTCGCCCAGCATTCGCAACGCGAAGCGCTGCTGGCAGCGATGGATTTGATTGCTTGCGCATTGACGCGCGAGCGCGTCACGCTGGAGGAGATGGACCCGCGGAGCGAACAGGCGCGCTATTGCCTCGGCGAATATTATGGCGAGCTCGGCCGCCGATTCAAGCAGGGGTTCGACGTCTCGCTGTCGCGCGATCCCGACGCCAAGGATATGCGCCGCCCGCGCGGCACATTCATCGTCGCGATGTCGGACACGCTGCCGATCGGCTGCGTCGGGCTCAAGGGCACGGATCACGGCTATGCCGAGATCAAGCGTCTGTGGGTCGCACCGGCGGCGCGCGGATTGCGGCTCGGCAGGCGCCTGATGGACATGACCGAGAACGCCGCGCGCATGCTCGGCATCAAGCTGCTGCGGCTCGACACCAACAGCGCGCTGGCGGAGGCCGGCCAGCTCTACCGACGAAGCGGCTGGAGCGAGATCCCCCGCTTCAATGACGACCCCTACCCGGACCTGTTCTTCGAAAAACGTCTGTGAGCGCCGGCGCCTTTCCTTCCGTTGCCGCGTTATGGCCGAAGCCGCAGGAGCAACGCTATGACCAGGTCCGACCTCGCCGACATCTACCGCGACTACATCGCCTGCCTGAACCGGCAGGATTGGCCCGCACTCGGACAGTTCGTCCACGATGACGTCGCCCACAATGCGCGACCATTCGGACTGTCCGGCTATCGCGCCATGCTGGAGCAGGATTTTCGCTCAATCCCAGATCTGCATTTCAAGATCGAGCTGGTGGTCTGCGAGCCGCCCCACATCGCCTCCCGGCTGAAGTTCGATTGCACGCCGGCTGGAACGTTTCTGGGGCTGGATGTGAACGGCAGGCGCGTGTCCTTCTGCGAAAACGTGTTCTATCAATTTCGCGACGGAAAAATACGACACGTGTGGTCCATCATCGACAAGCCCGCGATCGAGGCGCAACTCTAGCGTTGCGCCTCGACGAACCTGCTTACGCTGCTGCCGGCGCCAACTCCGCTTGCGGCTTCGGGAACGGCTTGAAATTCATCGCCATCAGGAAGGCGCCGAGGCCCATCGCCCAGGAGGCGATATAGAGCCAGGCGTAGCTCGAGAACGCATCGTAGATCAGGCCGCCGGCGAGCGGGCCCGTGGCCATGCCGAGACTGCCGGCCATGGCGGTGCCGCCGATCACGGTGCCCATCATCTTGAGCGGGAAATTTTCGCGGATCAGCACCGCGTAGAGCGGCATGGTGCCGGCATAGATGAAGCCGAAGACGGCCCCGACCGCGTAGAACGTCGCGAGCTGATGCGCGAAGACATAGGCGAGTGCGCCGAAGGCCTGCAACAGCAGGCCCGAGACGAGCACGCGCTTGGCGCCGAAGCGGTCACCCATCAGGCCGAAGGCGATGCGGCCGCCGAGGCCGGCAAAACCCTCGATGCTGTAGATCGTCACCGCCGCTACCAGCGGGATGCCGCAGCTCACCGCATAGGAGACGGTGTGAATGATCGGGCCGGAATGGGTGGCGCAGCAGAAGAAATTGGTCGCGAGCAGGATCAGGAATTGCGGCGAGCGCAGCGCCTCTCCCATCGACATCTCACCTTGCGTAGCCGTCTCGCCCACAGGCGCGGCCACGGCGTGCGCGAGCGCCGGCGGGCGGCGCACCAGGAACGAGACCGGGATCATGATGGCGCCGACCACCAGCGCCACGATCTGCATCGAGGTGCGCCAGTCATGGCCGGAGACGAGCCAGGCCGCGAGCGGCGCCATCGTCATCGGCGCCATGCCCATGCCCGCCGACACCAGCGAGACCGCGAGGCTGCGATGGGTGTCGAACCAGCCGGTCACGGTCGCCATCATCGGCGCGAAGATCGCGGCACAGGACGCCCCGACCAGAAGGCCGAAGACGAACTGAAACGCCAATAGCGAGGTGGCGTGGCTCGCCGCGAACAGGCTCACGGTTAGCACGCACGATCCGGTCAGCACCACCGGCCGCGGTCCGAACCGGTCCGTCAGCGTGCCCCAGACCATGCTGGTGCAGGCCATCGCCAGAAAGCCGATTGTCATCGCGCTGGAGATGCCGGTCACGGACCAGCCGGTATCCTTTGCGATCGGCTGCAGGAACACCGGCAGCGAAAACATGCCGCCGATGGCGACGCAGCCGAGCAAGCCGCCCGCGGCGACGATCACCCAGCGATAGGAGGAAGCGTTCATTTTGGTCTCCCGTCAGATCTGTCTGGGTGGAAGACGAATGGGAACATGGTGGGCCGACAGGCCGACGCAAGTTTTTGCGGCACGCTTTTGTGACCTGCCAAACAAAAAACGCGAAAACAACCCCATGCACAGTAGCCGGGCGCTTTGCGATCAAGGACTTACAGCGCAGCTCTTTGCAGTGCGAAGGAAGACCCGCCGTTCGACTCGTCGGGCAAAACACCTGCATCATGGCATCATCCCGCTGCTATTAATTCGTCCCCCGCGAACAGGCCTTCAAACAGCCACGCCGCGCCGCCACTCGCCGACTGTGAGCCAGACCGCCGAGACCAGGAAGTAGAGCGCACCGACTGCAGCATAGCCTGCGACGTTCGCGATCGAGGGAACCGCGGGCATCATGGCCTGAAAGATGAAGAAGCCGCCTGCAAGCGCCGACTGGCCACCGCTGAGCACCATGGCCCATTGCGCGTCAAGACTCCGCCAGCGGCGAATGGCCGTCCCCAACTGCAGCAGTCCGGACACAATCGCCCATGCCCCGAAGATTCCGAGAACCCGGTTCATGCTCATCTGCAAGGTCACAAGCACGGCGACGGTGGTCGCCAGGCCGACCACAACGTTCAGAGCCTGCGTGCGGTTTTGAGCGAGTCCGCCGCTGCGAACAGCGTCCGCGAAGTTGGCTGCGGCGTCCCATGCGGGATAGAGGACGAGCAAGGCGCCGGCGATCACTGGAGAAGAAGCCCCGGCGGCAAACGCAGCAGCGACCCAGGCCACCGAGAACGCCGCTCGCACGAAGTAGTATTGCTTCAGCCATCGCTCGCGGTCGGTATGAACCGGATCCAATTGATATCGCGCCATCGCAGTCTCTCCATACCGACTAGTTGGTAGTTTTCTTACACACAACGAAACCGTCTTCGACCAGCCCACTTGCAGGCTGTCGTCATCGTTTCGCTGATGGCTCTCAGTGTTTGTTGGACAGCCGGTCCAGCAGCGGGGTGGTAATCACACCGAACATCTTTGGATCGCCATAGGCACGCGCCGACAGCATGGCGCCGTGAATGGTCGCCATGAATCCTTCGGCCTCGACGCGGGCTGTGCCGGAGAGCTTGAATTGCCCTTTCCGCTTGCCGCGCTCCATGACGGACGTCAGCCAGGAAGCCAAGGAGCGGAAGTGCGCACGGACTTCGAGCGCAACCTGCTCCGGCAGGATCGGAAGCTCGCTGGCCAGCAGCGCGCACACGCAGAACGGCGCCGTCGCATCATTGATGCACGCCTTCCAGTACGCGACATAGTTTTCGAGCTGCTCGCGCGGATCAGGGACATTGCGCTCGAGCGCGGACAGTCCCGCCTCGGCTTCGGCGCGGTAGCGCGACACGAGGGTGCGGACCAGATCGACCTTGCTGGCGAAATGGTGGTGGATGCTCGGCTTGCGGATGCCGACCACCTCGGCCACGTCGGCGTAGCTGAAGCCGTTATAGCCGCCCGCGATGATCAAGCTGCGCGCGCACGCCAGGATGTCGTCGGCTGTCGAGGAAACGTTGGTCATGGTCCCTAGCTACCTTCCAGTTGGTAGGGCGTCAAGAACGGGATGCTTCAACCATCCGTGAGTGCTAGGAGCCTGCATGACCATTCGCCCGATCGTCCGCTATCCCGACCGCCGCCTCACGTTGCCGGCCCGCCCCGTCACGGCATTCGACGCAACGCTCCGCGAGCTTGCAAATGATCTGCACGAGACCATGCGCGCCGCGCCCGGCATCGGCATCACGGCGCCGCATATCGGCGTGCCCTTGCGCGTCGTCGTGCTCGAGCTCGACGCCAGGGAGGGTGCGCAGACCTATGTCAATCCGGAGATCGAGTGGGCCTCACCCGAGATGATCCTGCATCGCGAAGGCAGCGTCTCGATGCCCGGTGTCAACGACGAGGTGCAGCGCCACGCCCGCCTGCGGATCAGCTATCAGGATCTCGACGGCAACATGCACAGCGAGGAGTCGGACTCCTTGCGCGCCGTCTGCCACCAGCACGAGATCGACCAGCTCGACGGGATGTTCTGGATCCAGCGGCTGTCGCGGCTGAAGCGGGAGCGGCTGGTGAAGAAGTTCGAGAAGATGTCGCGCGGGTGAGCGGGCCGGCAAAGATCGGACTTGTGTGAAGTCGCGCCGCCTGTTCGATATGGAGAAGTCAAACCAGCCTGATATGATCAGACCGGTCGGCCCCGTCGGGAGGGACACGAATGACTCATTCAGGTCGTTGCGCCTGCGGCGCGGTTTGTTACACCATCGCGTCCGCGCCGATCCGCGGCTTCCAATGCCAGTGCAGCGACTGTCAGCGCGACACCGGCAGCGGCCACAGCTCCATCTTCGTGTTCGCGCGCAGCGCAGTCTCGGTGACAGGCGAGGTGCGCGAAATCGAGCGCACTGCCGACAGCGGCGCAGTCAAGCGCAAGGGGTTTTGTCCGAACTGCGGCTCGCCGATCTATAACAAGCCGGACGAGAAGCCGGAGTTTATCGGCATCTATGTCGGCACGCTTGACGATGCCAGCACGTTCAAACCGTCCGTCGTGCTGTTCTGCTCGCGCGGATATGCCTGGGATCACCTCGATCCCGAGATTCCCAAACTCCCGGAATGGCACCCGGGATCGCGCTGATTTTTTGCAGATTGGGAGACAGCCAATGGCGATGAGCTTCGAGCTATCGATGCTGGCCGCCGCAATCGTCTGGGGCTTCGTACAGCTTGTCGCCGCCGCGCAAGCCGCGAACCTGCAATACGGCCTCAGATGGGCTGCGAGCCCGCGCGACACCGAGATGCCGCCGCTCAAGCCCATCGCCGGCCGGCTCAACCGAAATTTCCGCAACTACATGGAGACGTTTCCGTTCTTTGCCGCCGCGATCCTCATCTCTCACGCCGCAGGCGCTCACAACGAGCTGACCTATTGGGGATCGATCGCCTATCTTGGCGGACGCATCGCCTACACCGCGCTTTACCTATCCGGCGTACCGCTCGTCCGCTCACTGTTCTGGAATATCGCCAGCTTTGGCATGCTTGCAGTCTTGGCAGCGCCTTTCGTGCCTCACTGAAGCGACGCCTTGGCGACTTTGCCTTTGCCGCGATGCCTTCACGCCCGCTTCCCGCTCCGCTTGTTCATTGGAGCATTGCGACGCTCGCGTTTGCCGCGCGCGATCTCCGTCGCCAGGGCGTCCAGCTTCGGCTCCCAGAAATTCCTGAACTGGCCGACCCATGCGTCGACCGCGCGAAGCCCCGCAGCATCGACCGAATAGAGCCGTCGTTGCGCCTCCGCCCGAACGGTCGCGAAGCCGCTCTCGCGCAGCACCTTGAGGTGCTGCGACACGGCGGCCTGCGTGATCCCGAACTCCGCTCCGATCGCCTCGACGACCTCACCGGACGCCATCTCGCCGGGCGCAAGCAGCTCGAGGATGCGACGGCGGACGGGATCGGCAAGGACATCGAAGATTTGCATCAGCTTCCTGTGCCCGGATGCGCAACGTCGGGCGGCGTCTCGCCGCGATAGAAAGCGATGGTGCGGTCCGACCGCTGCTTGGCGGAGGCAGGATCCACGCCGCTTGCGACGTGCGCCGCGCGCCAATACTCGCCGCTGCTCGTCATGAATTCCTTGCCCGCGGGAGAGCCCATCCATGCCTCGGCCGTCTCATGGTCGACCGATGCCCCGGTCGCAACATATCGCTCCAGCCCCGCAATGGCGAGATCCCAGCCGATGCCGACTGCCCCTGGACCGAACTGATTCCAATGATCCTCGATGATCGCGGTGTGCTCAAGCGTCAGCCGCGCCTGGCTTCGTTCTGCCGTCAGCTTGACATCGATCCAGCTCATCGCGCCGCCGAATTCCCACGTCGCCGCGAAATGGGTCGGCGGCGTACACGCCGTGATGGTGCCGCCGGCATTTCCCTTGAGCTGGTACTTTCCACCGAGCCGGAGATCTCCATCGACCGGCAAGAACCAGCGCGGAATGCGTTGTGGGCTGGTCACTGCGTCCCAGAGATCATCGACGCTGGTCTCGTATAGCCGCGTCAGCGTCACCGCACTGGCCGCTTTCCCGTCCCTCTCGAAATTCCTCACCGAGCGCGTAACCAGCCCCAATACCCTGACGACGTCGATCTCCATGGCGCTCCTCCTTGTCGTTGCGTGCCATGATGAATATCGGTCGAAGCTAATATAAGTCAATTCTTATATTCTGAGGAGATGCCGCTCAGATATTTGCCCGGCGGTTTCCCGAGCGCCTTCTTGAACATGGTGATGAAGGCCGCGACGGAGTCGTAGCCGAGATCGGCGGATACCTGCTGGACGCTGGCGCCGGACGTAAGCTCCCTCAAGGCGACGATCAGGTGCAATTGCTGGCGCCAGCGCCCGAAGCTCAAGCCCGTCTCCCTGACGACGAGACGCGCGAGGCTGCTCTCGCTCAGCGCGACGCGATCGGCCCATTCGGCCAGCGTTCTGCGGTCGGAAGGGTTTTTCGCCAGCGCTGCGGCAATCTTCTTCAAGCGCGGCTCGGGAGAGAGCGGCAGATGAAGCTGCTGAACCGGCATGCGGGGAAGCTCGCGCAGAAGGACGCTCGCCAGAAGGTCCCCCCTCGCCTCGTCATCCGCGATCTGATCGGACAATTCGACGATCACTTCACGCAGGAGCGGGGAGATCGAAAGCGTGCAGCAGCGATCCGGCAGGTCCACGAGATCAGGCTCGATATAGACGAAGAACAGCCGGGCATTTTCTGTCGCGAGGTTACTGTGCTGCAGGCCCCCGGGAATCCACACCGCGCAATGCGGCGGGACCATCCACAGGCCGGTGGGAACGCGACAGGTGACAGCGCCGCCCAGCGCAAAGACAAGTTGCCCCTTGCGGTGCCTGTGATCGGGCACCTCATCCTTGGTCCCGATCACGTCGACGCGCACCGCGATGACAGGTGCGGAGACATCATCCACATTGAGATCAGGCCATGGAAAACGGAGCGGCTGCCGCATGCTTGCCGGTTTTTAGCAATTGATTGGCGGAACATCTAAATCGAGCGGAGAGGAATGTCGATAGGGTGCCGCCTGAACCTGCCCGGGGCGTCCGGGCGCCGCCCACGTGATCGAAAGAAACGGCCATGCATGGTTTCACAAGTACGACAGCAGCCGGGCTGGAACGCGTGGTCCGCACGCAAGCGGGGGCCGTGCGTGGCGGCCCGCGCGACGCAAGCGGCGTGATCGCGTTCAAAGGCATTCCCTACGCAGCACCGCCGGTCGGGCCTCTGCGTTGGTGCGCACCGCAGCCGCCTGCGCCCTGGGATGGCGTGCGCGATGCGCTTGTGTTCGGCGCGGGGTGTCTATCGGCGCTCGAAAACGACCAGCGGCCGGGACCGCGTGACGAGGATTGCCTCTATCTCAACGTCTGGACCGCGGCGAAGCACGCGGATGAGAAGCGGCCCGTGATGGTGTGGATTCACGGCGGCGGCTTTCAGTTCGGCTCCTCGGCGAATCCGGCAACCGATGGCGGCCGGCTAGCAGCGAAGGGTGTCGTCGTCGTCAGCTTCAACTACCGCCTCGGCATCCTCGGCTTCCTCGCCCATCCCGATCTCGATACGGAGGCGCCCTCGGGCAATTACGGCCTGCAGGATCAACTGGCGGCGCTGCGCTGGGTCAAGGCCAACATTGCCGGCTTTGGCGGCGACCCCGACAACGTCACCCTGTTCGGCGAATCCGCCGGCGCCATGGCCGTCGGCATCCTGATGGCCTCGCCGCTTGCACATGGACTGTTTCACAAGGCCATTGGGCAGAGCGGTGCGTTCTGGGACGGCAAGCACGGCCCACTCCAGGGCTTTGAAGAAGCCCGCGCGCGTGGTCTGGCTTATGCCCGGCAACAGCACAACGCGTCGATCGCAGCTTTGCGCAGCATGCCGGCCGATCGGTTGAATGCATCCGCGCCGTGGAGTTTCAGGACCAGCCCGGTCGTGACGGCCTTCTCGCCGAGCATCGATGGTCATGTTGTGCCTGATGTGCCCGCGCGGCGCTTCCTGCGCGGAGAACAGATGCACATCCCGCTACTGGCGGGCTGGAATGCGGCCGAGGAATTTCCTTTCCGTTCGCAGTCACTGCCCGATCAATCAGCGCAAGCCTTTGTCTCCGCGGCCGAGGCGATGTTCGGCAAGGAGCGCTTGGCCGATTTCCTGAAGGTCTACCCCGCGGCGACCGACGCGGAGGCCGGGACTTCCGCGGCGGCGCTTAACGGCGACTATGTAGTTGGCGAGCAATGCTGGCAGTGGCTGCGATTGCATTGGCGCGGGGGACGCGCGCCGGTCTACGACTATCACTTCAGCTATACCTCGCGCTACACGCCGATCGCCTCGCACGTCACCGAAATTCCGTTCGTGTTCGGCACACTCACACCGCAACAGGTGATCGGCAGCTCGGCACCGGCGGCCGAAGAGGACCGCGCCCTGGCGCGGACCATGATGGCCTATTGGGTGAATTTCGCGGCGCATGGCAATCCCAACGGATCGGGCCTGCCACCCTGGCCGGCCTATGACGAGACGGACGTCGTGCAGATCCTGGGCACAACGATCGAAGCCCGTCCCAATCCGCAAGCCGCCCGCTTCCGCTTCCTCGCCAGTTTCAGGCAGGACGGCATTTTGCCGATGCGCTGGCGGGAGCTGCCGTAGGCGTACCTCACCCGCCCGCCATGAGCTCCTTCGCCAGCGCCATGTAGGCCGGCAGCGTCACGGGATCGTTGGCGGCGTTGCCCGCTGCGGGGTGCGAGGCGTAGCGCGCGATCACCATCTCGGCCTTGCGATCGATATAGATGCCCTGCCCGTGAACGCCGCGCGCCATATAGGCGCCGTGGGCATTGTGCGTGACCCACCATTGATTGCGATAGGAGGCACCGGGTAGCGTGGTGTAACCGGCGGGCTTGAATTTCTCGGGATCGCCGCCGCGCGCGATGTCTTCGACAACAGATGAAGGCACGATCTGCCGGCCGTTGAAGCGGCCGTGATTGCGCATGGTCTCGCCGAAGCGGGCGAGATCGCGCAAGGTGGTGGAGAGACCCCCACCGCCGCTTTCGGTGCCGATGCGATCGACGTGGTAATGCGCGTCCTCCTCGGCGCCGATCGGCTGCCAGATGCGCTCGGAGAGCAGATCGGACAAGTTCATGCCGCTGACGCGCCGGATGATCCAGGCGAGCACGTCGGTGTTGACGGTCTTGTAGGCGAAGGCCTTGCCGTGCTCGCCCTGCTTCTTCTGCGCCATCAGAAATTCGAAGATGGTGGTCGGGCCGTCGTAATCCGGCGGAATCGGTGCCATGCCGTTCGCCCGCCGGAGGCCCCAGACGTGAGAGTTCTTGTCGGTATAGACCTCCGTGTATTCGAGCCCGGTGGTCATATCCATGACCTCGTGTACGCGCGCATCGCCGAAGGCGCTGGCCTTCAGCTCCGGCACATACTCCGTGACAGGCGCCTGCGGATCGATCTTGCCCTCGGCGACCAGAATGCCGGCGAGCACGCCGGTGAACGATTTCGTCACCGACATCGCGATATGCGGCTTGTGCGGCTTCAACGCGCCGAAATAGCGCTCATAGATCAGCCTGCCCCGATGCAGCACGGCGATGCCGTCGGTGTAGGTCTCCTCGAGCATCCTCGCGAACGTCATGGGCCGGCCGTCCATCGTGGTCGACGCGGAGGCGCCGATGTCATGGTCTTGGCGCGGCAGCACCGATGCAGGCTCCGCCCCGCGCCAGACGTTCACGGTCGGCACCAGCTGGCGAATGTTGCTCCATGCCCAGCGCAGCTCGGGGAAGCTGCGGAACGAGCCGTTCTGGAAGGAGATGGTGCGGTTTTCCGGTGGCGGGAAGCCCTTCATCCAGCCGAGTGTCTCGGAATCGGTTTCGGCGGCGGTTGCGGACGGCTGACTCGCGGCGGTGGCGGCGGACATGGGCATTGGGCTCCGGAAGCGAACGACGGGGTCTCGTATCATGGAGATACGTGGCGAACATCCAATGTTTGCGCCGAGGTGACCGTCGCCGCGCGCTTGGCGGGTTCGTCGTCAGGTCAGGCGCACCGACATGCCGCCATCCACCGTCATGGGACTGCCGGTCATGAACGATGCCCGGTCGCTCAGGAGAAAAACCGCCGCTTGCGCGATCTCCTTGGAACTGGCCATCCGCTTCATCGGGTGAAGCCCGGCGATGAAATTCAAGGCGTCGGGATTTCCCTCGCCTGCCGCCGGGGTAATGGTCCCTCCAGGCAGGAGCGCGTTGACCCGAATGCCTTCGGCCGCATGCTCGGCGCCCAGTGATTGAGCCAGGCCGATCAGTCCTGCCTTTGAGGCTGCGTACGCCGCCATTCCCGGCAGGCCTCCGTTGCTGAAGCCAACGAAGGACGAGGTAAAAACGATCGAACCGCCGCCCTGCTTGCGCAGCTCCGGGATCTGCGCCTTTGCGCTGAGGAACGCCGAGGTGAGATTCACCGCAAGCACATCGGTCCAGTTGTCGACGCTCATCTCGGGGACTGGCGTCATGTCGCCGACAATGCCGGCATTGTTGAAGGCGCCGTCGAGCTTTCCGAAAGTCTTGACGGCGTGCTCGACAAGGCGGGCTGCATAGCCGGTGTCCCGAACATCGCCGGCGAGAAACGTCGCGCGCCCTCCGGCGCTCTTGATGCTTGCAGCAACGGCCTGCAGCTCGGGGCCGCGACGCGCCCCGAGCACCACATCGGCGCCTTCGGACGCGAACAATGATGCTGCGGCAGCACCGATGCCGCTGCTGGCGCCTGTTATGATGATCGTTTTGTTTGCCAGTTCCACCGCGAGACTCTCCTGATGTCAAAGAGGAGCCGAACAAGACATCAGGCACCAGCGAGCTGCCACCCGTTTCCCGAGTTGAACGCGGGATCACATCGTGGCGGTATTGATCCGCGAATGGCGGCCTGCCGGTTTCCGTGATCGGAGTGACAGGCCGCCGTCAGCAGACGCTACTTCAGCGGCAAGAAAACGTCCGCGACCGTCTCGTGCTCCGGCACCTCCGGGAACAGGCTCAGCCGCTGGCAATAGATCGGGAAGTCGCGCGCTTCTTCGCCGCTGGCGGGAAGCCAGTCGCGATAAAGGAAGAGCGCGGCCGGCTCGAGATTGTCGGTGTAGCCGACGACGCGCAGCACCGCGCAACGTCCGCCGGGGATCTCGCCGGTCTTGATCTCTTCGCCGTTCGCCGCGATCGGCTGGTCGGTCCCGACGCAGAGGTCCGTGCTGTACTCGGCCGGCGAGGCAGGACGCCGCTCGGAGCGCCAGACCGTGAAGGTCGGACTTGTCCTGGGGTGCAGGTTCGCCGCCTTGCGCCACGCGATGAAGCGCTGGATCGTGGCGGGAAGCGTCGCCGGGTCGCCGCGATGCTCCATGATCGCCACCTTGGTGGGTTGCACATCGCGGATCGTCACGTCGTCAAAGGTAAAGGTCTTCTGCATGAGCTTGTTCCTCGCATTGTCGAGAGGCCCGAAGGCCGCAAGCCACGGCTCCCAGTCGGGAGACTTCCGGAACGACGACGGCGATTGCCCGAACCGTTGCCGAAAGGCGCGGGCGAAGGCATCCGGTGCATCGTAACCGGCATCCATCGCAATCTCCGTGACATCAAGGGCGTCCATGTAGGCCAGCTGATGCGAAGCTCGCTTCATGCGGGCCAGCTGGACATAGCGATGCACTGATAATCCGAAGGTTGCCGAGAACTGCCGGTGGAAATGAAATTTTGAGAAAGCCGCAACAGCACTCACCGTGTCCAGATCCAGATCATCGTCGAGATGCCGGTCGATATGATCAAGCACCCGTCGCATCCGGTCCTGATAGTTTTGCAGCGCCGCCTTCATCGTCCCTCCTCCGTGGCGGCTCCATCTAGTCGCTGACGGCCATGACACGCTCGACCGATCTTGCGGTTTGGCAGGCATCCCGTCGATCCTATTTTGAGCGTGATGGGTGCCTGCGCAAGGATCAAGACGGCGGCAACGGACGTGGCGAACTTCATCAGATCTGGCGGCCGTCAAAACGGAAAAAGGGAGCCCGCATGTCGCGGGCTCCCCTCTCGTATGTTCCGACATCATACCGCTGCTAGCGGTCAGCAGGCTCCAACGCCTTCTGCACCATCGCGGTGTCGACATATTGCGTCATGCTGGCGATCTTGCCGTCCTTCAGCAGATAGAGATGCGCGAACGTCGCGCGCATGGATGTGCCCGTCGCCTTGTAGGTGCCTGAGTAGACGCCGAAGGCGGCGACGCGGTCGCCGTCTTCGAGATAGGTGTGAACATCGGCGCGGTAGCCGGTCCATTCAGTGGTGAGACGCCGGAACACACCTGAGATGATCGCGTCGGGTCCGACATAGGTGCCCGCGTACGGAAATCCTTCCGCCTCGGTCCATGCGGCATCGGGAGCGAGAGCGGCCAAGAGATTGCGGCCGTTCTCTTCCGACGACGATCCCTCGTAGGTGGCGCGGATCAGGTCGAGGTTCGCCCCCATCTCAACCCCATTTCATCTCGCCGGTGGCGACCTTGGCGCCGATGTCGAGTGCAACGCCCATGCCGAGGCCGGGGAAGTGCGCTTCCATCGCCGCCTTGAGCGCCGCGGACTCCTTGACCTTGGCCAGCTCTTCGTCGAACGCCTTGAGGTAGGCGATGGTGTGCTCGACACCGGATAGGTCGGTCTTCCCATCCACCGACAGATGGCCGGGGACGACGACCGCCGGCTTGCGCGCCGCGATCTTTTCGAGATTGGCGATCCAGGCGGCGCGCTGCTCTCGGGTCGGCGTGTCGGCGGTCCAGACATGGACGCCGGAGAAGATCAGCACGCCGCCGAACACCGCGTTGAGCGAGGGCACGAACAGGTAGCGCCGGTTGGCCAGGCCATCCGCGCTGACGATCTCGATGGTCTCGCCGTCCACGCTGAGCGTCTTGCCGTCGAACGCTTCGGGGATGACCACATCGGCGAGCACCTGCGGGCCGTTCGCCTTGAGCTGCGGCCCCCAGACGGCAAGCTTCTTTTCGACGCTGGCGTTAATGGCCGCCAATGTTGCGGGCGTCGCGAGCACGCGGGCCTCCGGGAACGCCGCCTTGATGGCGCCGAGGCTGAAATAATAATCCGGGTCCGACTGGCTGATATAGATGGTGGTGAGCTTCTTGCCGGTGGCCTTGATGGCGTCAGCGACAGCCTTGCCATCGGACAACGTGAAGCCGCCATCGATCAGCACGGCTTCGCTCGGCCCGGACACCAGAACGGGAGCCCGGAAGAAGCCGTTCTGTCCGGCTGGAAAATGCTTCCAGGTGAGTCCGCCCGCGGCATGGCCGAAGCCTGCGGGTGCGAAGACTGCTGCGGCGCCCGCGGTGAGAGTGGTTTTCATGATGGTTCTCCTTGTCAGCATGTTGGTCTCCTGGTGCTGGTCTGCGATTTCGAAATTCAAATGGGATGGTCTCGACTGTGTTGATCGCTGCGCTCACGCCGCCTTCAGTCCATCGATCAGGACGTCCAGGCTGCCGAACAGCGCGCTTGCCTGCACAAGGCGGCGATCATTGCCGGTGCCTACGATCAGGGCCGGGACGCCGTTGGCGCCGAACCGGCGCATCTCGGCACGCCCAGCCTCGAGACGCGCGCGATACGCGGCGATCAATACGGTGTCGGGGCTCGCCAGTCGGGCGGCAACCTCCGGCAAATTCATCGCGCAGAGCACATCCGACAGAACGGACATGTCCGTGCTGTCGCGGCCCTCGACATAGCGGACGAGCTGGAAGGCCTTCAGCGCCGCGAACTCCCGATCAGGCGTCGTGAGCGCGACAGCCGTGAGCGCCAATGTGGCCGGGCCGGAGTCGAACAGGCGCGTGCGGTCGCCCAGCACATCGCGGCGATAGGCTTCGCTGAAGGGCTGACCGCTCAAGCGCGAAATCCGCTGGTCGTTGGTCCAGGCATAGGCGGCAAAGCCGTCGTCCATCGGACGCGCGCCCTCGCCGGCGAACAGGCCTGTCGGCGCAAGTTCGACCGCAAAATCCGGTCGGGCGACGAGTTGCTCGATCAGCGTGGAGGCGCCGTAGCACCAGCCGCAGAGCGGGTCGAACAGGTAGGTGATTTGAATGGGCGCGGACATGGCGATCTCCTTGAATCGCAATGTGGCACGTGCGAATTGGTAGATAAATATCAACAAAATAGACAGAATGTTTGGTATTGGCTGACAATAAATCTGACCGGACGAGCCTATGAACCTGAACCGCCTCGCCTATTTCGCAGCCGTCGTGGACACCGGATCCTTCACGCGGGCCGCCGAGCGGCTCGGCATCACCAAGGCCGTGGTCAGCCAGCAGGTGGCGCAGCTGGAGCGCGATCTCGGCACCAGCCTGCTCGTGCGCACGACGCGCCGGGTCCATCCGACCGACGCAGGCCGCATGTTTCATGCGCGCTGCGTCATGATCCTGCGCGAAGCCGAGGATGCCTTCGACGAACTCGCCCAGGCAGCCGCTGCGCCGACCGGCACATTGCGGATCACGGCGCCGAACGACTACGGCACCGCCGTCGTCGTCGCCGTCGTCACCGCCTACGCGGCACGCTATCCCAACTGCCGGGTGGAGTTGACGCTCGAAGATCAGACGGTCGACCTCGCCTCAGGCCAGATCGACATGGCGATCCGGGTCGGCTGGCTGGTCGATTCCAGCCTGCAAGCGCGCAAGATCGGATCGTTCCGGCAATGTCTGGTCGGCGCTCCCGCATTCACGGATCGGATCGCCGCCGCGCGCGATCCCGACGACCTCGTGACGCTCCCGTTCGTCGCCAACATGGCGCTGCGCGAGCCGCTGCTGTGGCAGTTCTCGCGCGGCGATCTCGATCGACGCGCCGTGCGCCTGCAGGCGAGCATCGCCATCGACACGACACCGGGCGTGCTCGCGGCCGTGCTCGCCGGCGGCGGTCTGTCGGTGCTGCCGGATTTCCTGGTGGCGGACGATCTCGCGGCGGGGCGCCTCATCCACATCCTGCCGCAATGGCAACTGCCATCCGGCGGCATCCACACGGTCTACCCTGCGGCTCGCTTCCGCCCGCCCAAGGTCACCGCGTTTGTGGAGATGCTGATCGCGGCTCAGCGAGGGGCGGGTTCGGTCGTATGAGCCGCACGGCTTTTGCTTATTGTTTGAAACAATGCTCGCGGTGCCACTTCAGGAAGTGCGGATGTGGACGGTCCGATGCCCGGCGCGGCGCAAGAGCGTGCCCTGTCCTGTTGATGATCGATCGCACTCCATCCAGATCATTTGTCTGGCGCGAGATCAATATCTCCAAATCATCCGCGAAGCCGATGAGACCACGATCAAACATCCAATGTGCGGTGCCGGAAAGAGCAATCCCATTGCTGATGATGTCCGGCCCGTTTGCCTCGACGGGTCGTATGTGAGCCGCCGCGACCTCCGCGCGCCCCATCCCATTGATGAGCTTGAGGCCGGTGACGGCGCAACGCTCATCGTAGGCGCGGAGGACGATACGGCGAAACACTCGGTCGCGCAGAATTCTCGATACCGTCACGCTCACACGGTCGCGCTGCTGCTCAACCGTGAACGGCACCTGCGGCTGGTCGTTAAGATCGAGCAATGGGAGGTCGCCGTCGCGCCGCGGCAGCAGAGGCGCGTTCTCTGCGAAACCAATCTCGCATATCCTATTGAAATCGTCGACGGAGATTGGGCGGACTGCGGACTGAGCGCGTCCTGAAATCCGTCCCTGCTCGTTAAGGACGCCGCGCTCTACTGGACCTGTCGGTCCGTTGAATGGGACTGGATTGGCAAAATCGAGATAGCTTCCGGGTTCAATCAAAGCGAGATACATCCCGGAAGTACCGGGATCGGGATAACCTGCCGAACCCGAGCAATTGCAAAGTAACCGCGCGTTTCTACGACCTTGCTCGGTTCGTAATATACTATCCAATCGCCGATGCAGGCTTCAACGCGATGAAGATATTGACTGGGAAATTGGTACTGCTCAGCGGGGCTGTCATCGTAGATCGAGTCCAATCGATGGATGAATACCCCAAATCCCATGACCTAAGCGGCGCTGCCTCTCCAGGAAACAACACTCAGCGATGCTGGACCAATAGCAGTCACCACCCTACTCCCACTCGATTGTTCTCAAGCACGATAACGCAACGATCTGTCGAGGCCAACCTTTCCGACAGCGACCCACCGCGCGTCAGTCGCGCGATACCACCAACCCCGCCAGCAGCGGCGCATACGCGGCGAGCCGGCGGGATACGAGCTCGGTGAAGAGCCGCACGCGCTTGGTCTTGCGTGTCTCGCCTTGCGTGAGGAGCCAGACCGTTCCGTACATGTGCAGATCGGTGCCCGGCACCCTCACCAGTAATGGATCGACATCGCCGACGAAGCACGGCAGTGTCGTGATGCCGAGCCCTTGCTGGACAGCAACGATCTGCGCCCCGGCGTCCGTGACCCTGAATGGAACGCCCGTGGTGCGAACCTCACCGGCGCTGGCCCAGTCCGGGATGCCGTGCATGCTGATGACGATCCAGCGGACGGGATCAGGCGCGCCGGCACGCCACGCGGCCAGTCGATCCCTGGACATGTAGACGCCGCCGAACAGCTCCGGTCCCTTCATGCCGTGAAGATTTTGCGGCAGCGTTTTGCGATCGTAGACGACGCGGATCGCGACGTCGGCCTCCCGGTTGGTCAGATTTGCCAGCTCGCCGAACGACAGGATATCCATCTCGATATCGGGATGCAGACGCGCGAAATCGGCGAAATCAGGCATGAGCAAATGTGTCGCCATCGGCGGCGCCAGCGTCACCCGCAGACGCCCGCGCACGCTCTGATCGCGCCCGAACACGCGCGTCTCCAGCTGGTGCGACGACGCTTCCATTTGGTCCGCGAATTCGAGGACCTCCTCGCCCGCAGCCGTCAGGCGGTAGCCCGAAGGCAGCTTTTCGAACATCTGGACCCCGAGGCGTTCCTCGAGCTGGGCGATGCGTCGCAGCACGGTCGCGTGGTTCACACCGATGTGCTCGGCGGCCGCCCGCACCGAGCCTCCCCGCGCCACGGCTAGAAAATAGCGAACATCGTCCCAGTCGATCATGGTGCAATCCCGCACCGCGCGGTGCGCCTTCCAAGTCCAATCGAACGCCTCGTACCGCAGTATGGGCGGTCATCATAGCCCCGTTCCGGCAGGCGCAGCCCCTTCCCAACGGCCCGACGTCGATCGTCGCCGCTGGCGTCAGTCGTCCGGCCGGATCGATTTCGCACCACCGATGTGCGCGTTTCCGCACTGAACGCCTGCCGCCGCCGGACCTATCTCGCGGGTCTCGGGGCAGACGCTGTCCCGACACCACGACAGGAGAAATCATGGGAAAGCTTGACGGCAAGGTTGCGGTCATCACGGGCGGATCGAGCGGCATGGCGCTGGCGAGCGCCAGGCGGTTCGTTGAAGAAGGCGCTTATGTTTTCGTCACGGGCCGGAGGCAGGAGGCGCTCGACGACGCCGTCAAGTTGATTGGCCGGAACGTGACGGGCGTGCGCGGCGACGCGGCCAATCTCGACGACCTCGACCGCCTGTTCGAAACGGTCAAGCGGGACAAGGGCAGGATCGACGTCCTGTACGCGAGCGCCGGCATGGGCGAAGCCGTCCCACTGGGCGAGATCACCGAGCAGCATTTCGATGCAACCTTCGGCCTGAATACGCGCGGCACGCTGTTTACTGTGCAGAAGGCGTTGCCGCTGTTTCGCGATGGCGGATCGATCTTCATGACGGGGTCCGTTGCGTCGGTGAAAGGTTTTCCTGGTTACGGCGTGTATGCGGCGAGCAAGGCGGCGCTGCGCTCATTTGCACGCACGTGGCTCAACGAACTGAAGGGCAGGAATATCCGGGTGAACGTGCTGAGCCCGGGGCCGATCGCCACACCGATGCAGGATCAGGTTCTCACCGAGGAAGCGAAGCGGATGTTCGAATCCCTGATCCCCAGGGGAACGATGGGTCGTCCTGAGGAAATCGCGGCGGTCGCGCTGTTTCTTGCTTCAGACGATTCGAGCTTCGTGAATGGGGTGGAGTTGTCGGTCGACGGCGGCTTCTCGGCCATCTGAACGGCCCGGAAATCAATATCAACACGGATTGGAGAAATATTATGAGCTACGCAATCATAGGATTCGGCAAGATCGGCCAGGCCCTCGCCCATGCCTTCGCCCGTAAAAGCATCGCCGTAACGGTCGCGAGCCGCCGGCCGCCCGAGGCGTTGGCGCCGCAGGCCCGGGCGATTGGACCCACGGTCGTCGCCAAGTCGCTGCGGGAAGCACTGGAGGCCGACACGATCATCCTGGCGGTCCCGTTCGGGGAGCATCGCGAGGTTGCGAAGGCCCTGCCGAGCTGGAAAGGCAAGACGATCATCGACGCGACGAACGGGTTTGGAGAAGAGCTGGATGGTCTTCTGTCCTCCGCTGTCGTCGCGAAGGCGTTCACCGGCGCCAAGCTCGTGAAAGGTTTCAATCACCTGGGTGCGGCCACTCTGGCCACCGATCCGGTCGTCGAGGGCGGCCACCGCGTCGTCTTTCTCTCGAGCGACGACGACGACGCGATTGCTCCCGTGGCGGCGCTGGCCAAACAACTCGGGTTCGCACCCGTCAAGCTGGGAAAGCTCAACGAGGGTGGCGCGCTGGTGCACGCACGCGGCCGGGTTTGGGGCCCGCTCATCTTCCAGGATTTGTTCAGGAAGGAGCAGTAATCGGCGTATCGGCGCCGTTCCAAGAGCGGAGCGACGCCCGGCGAAGCGGGCGGATTACGCCTTGCGGCTAATCCGCCCTGCGCACTGGCCGTGACGACCGCAGGCGTGCCCTCTACCGCCGCGTCGACAACCGCGGAGAACCTGGCCTTGGCATCGCGAATTCAATTTCGCGTATGGGCAAGCCTGGATTTTTATAGCTTAACACCGACGCTCGTCAGAAAGCTTCCCATACGGTTGTCAACCTCGGCCTTCGTCTCCGCCCACGCCGGGAACGACCGAAGAAGATTGTCGTGCCAGGCGATCAAGTTCGGATAGTCCTTGAACGGAAACTTTGCACGATCGACCTGGGAGAAAGGCGCCGCAATATCGATATCAGCAAAGGTCAACGCATCGCCAACCATGAACTTGCGGCCTTCAAGATGCTGGTCGAGGACCTTCGCTGCGGCGCGGATCTTACGCTCCGCGAACGCGATGAGGGACTCGTCCTTCGGCAAGCCCATGATCGTCTTGGCGACGCGCTCGTCGAAGAGAGTGGTCGTGAAGGTGCGCCACTGTTCGCCGGACCAGAACATCCACTGAAGCACCTGGAATTGCTCCTCCGGCGTGGTTCCGACCAGCAGCGAGTTCACCTTGCTGGCGAGATACAGATTGATCGCTGACGCTTCCCAGACAATGGTGTCCCCATCCTCCAGAACCGGCGTGAGACCGTTGGGATTGAGACGTGATTTGAACGCGTCGGTTTGGCTCTCGCCTTTGAAAAGGTCGACGCTCACGCGATCGAGTTCAATGCCCATGATCTTCGCAGCCGTGGTCACGCGACGCAAGCTGCCCGAGCCCGCATCACCATAGATCTTGATTGCCATCACTCTTCCTTTCAGCACGGCCCAGCGGGCGGCCGACTGCCGAGTCGCATATTCGTTTTGCAAATGAAATTGACGCCTATAGAATGGTATCTATTCTTGAGAGGAATGGATTGAGGATTGCATGCGTGGCCCGGCGTGTCCGGAAAACAAGTGACGGATAAGCTGGACGCGATGCGGATGTTCGTGCGCGTCGTCGAAAGCGGAAGCTTTTCGCAGGCGGCGCGTGACCTCAACGTCAGCCAGCCGACGGTCAGCAAACAGCTCGCTGCGCTCGAAGCGCGGCTCGGGACGCAACTCCTCGCGAGAAATTCCCGTGCCCTTGCCGTGACGCCGGCAGGACAGGACTATTACGAGGCCACCGTCCGTATCCTTCAGGATATCGACTCGCTCGAAGAGAGAGTCCTTGAGGGGCAGTCCGCCCCTTCAGGGCTGGTCCGCGTGACCCTCTCGCCAGCCTTCGGGAGGATGTTCGTTATTCCCCGGCTATCGGATTTCAGGAACCGTTTCCCCGACGTCGCGATTGAGATGGAAGTCTCCGGCCGGCACGTTGACCTCATCGAGGAGGGGATAGACGTCGCGATCCGTATCGGTCGGCTTTCGGATTCAGCACTCGTCGCCCGGCGCATCGGCGACATGCGGATGATAACCGTGGCCTCCGCCAGCTATCTTGCCCAACACGGCGCGCCGCAAACGCTAGGCGAACTGCGCAACCACCAGCGCATCAGCTATGTCTACCAGGGCGACATCATCGGGTGGGGTTTCCACGTAGACGGCGGGCAGGTCACGGTCGATGGTGGGGGAGCATTCCGCACGAATGACGCCGAGCATGTCCGCGGCGCGGTTCTCGCGGGCCTCGGCATTGCCCATCACGCGAGTTGGTTGTTCACGGATGTGCTGGCGTCGGGCGAGGTCGTACGCATTCTGGACCAGCATGCGCCGCCGCCCTTCCCGATCAACGCAGTGACCGCTGCCGGCCGGCGCATGCCGTCCCGGGTGCGGCATTTCATCGATTTCCTCGCCGCGATTTGCGCCGAGGAGCCGGAATTAAGAGTGGTCGAGGGCTCAAGCGTCAGGGAGCGGACGGTGTGACCGTGACGGTGCACTAAACTTGAGACTGGTTTGGTGCGCCGTCACCGTCACTCCGGATCACTTTTTAGTCGTGCCCTCAGACGGCAGCTGTGCCGACCCGCCGATTTTCGTCGAGACCACGTAGACGTCGACGCCGCTCATCGAGCATTCCTCGCTTGATGCCTGGTTTTTCGTGATGACCTCGATCGTCTTGCCATCCCTGGTGCGAAACGTGATGTCGTAGACCTGCTGGTGGAGGTCTTTGCCGATCTTTTCGGATGCGAGACGAACCGCCTTGGTCTGCGCCCCGATCACTGATGGGATATCAATCAGGCCGGCGTTCTTGAGGTGCACGAGGGCCATGTTGGTGGGCCAACTCGCGCAGTCCGGAGACTTCGCCAGAGCCACCGCAGCCGGCATCACAAATATCGCGGCCATCACCACTTTCAACGCGGCGCGCATCACTGCACCACCTTGATGGTGCGGTCGCCACTTTCCCAGATCTGCTTGCGCCTCTTGATGGGCAGGACGGCAACGCACATGCCGTCGCGCTTGTAAAGCGTCTCGCCAGATTTGAGCTCCTGAAGTCCCGTATCGGTCAACAAGGCATTCTCCGTTCGGTTTGCCGCCAGATACCATCATGGAGCATGATGGTACAGAACCGACCGAAACGGAGCCCCAAAAAGCGCGCCTTCGACACTCAGTCTCTAAAAACTATTCCCACTCAATCGTCCCAGGCGGCTTGCTCGTCACGTCGTACACCACCCTATTCACGCCCTTCACCTCGTTGATGATACGCGTGGCGGTCTCGCCGAGGAACTTCATGTCGAACTGATAGAAGTCCGCGGTCATGCCGTCGGTGGAGGTCACGGCGCGCAAGCCCACGACGAAGTCATAGGTGCGGCCGTCGCCCATGACGCCGACGGTCTTCACAGGAAGCAGCACCGCAAAAGCCTGCCAGATGTCGTCGTAGAGGCCGTGCTTGCGGATCTGGTCGATGTAGACGGCGTCGGCCTTGCGCAGGATGTCGAGCTTGTCGCGGGTGATGTCGCCGGGGCAGCGGATGGCGAGGCCGGGGCCCGGGAACGGATGGCGGCCGACGAAGATTTCGGGCAGGCCGAGTTCGCGGCCGAGCTTGCGCACCTCGTCCTTGAACAGCTCGCGCAGCGGCTCGACGAGCTTCATGTTCATGCGCTCGGGCAGACCACCGACATTGTGGTGCGACTTGATGGTGACTGAAGGTCCGCCGGTGAAGGAGACGCTCTCGATCACGTCAGGGTAGAGCGTGCCCTGCGCCAGGAAGTCGGCGCCGCCGATCTTCTTGGCCTCGGCCTCGAACACCTCGATGAAGAGGCGGCCGATGGTCTTGCGCTTGGTCTCGGGATCGGTGACGCCTTCGAGCTCGCCGAGGAATTGCTTCGACGCGTCGACGTGCACCAGGGGGATGTTGTAGTGGTGGCGGAACAGATCGACCACGGTCTTGGCCTCGTCGAGGCGCAGCATGCCATGATCGACGAACACGCAGGTGAGCTGCTCGCCGATCGCTTCGTGGATCAGCACGGCTGCGACCGCGGAATCGACTCCGCCGGAGAGGCCGCAGAGCACCCTGCCCTTGCCGACCTGGGCGCGAATTTTGGCGATCTCCTCCTCGCGGAAGGCGCGCATGGTCCAGTCGCCGGACAGGCCTGCGATCTTGCGAACGAAGTTGCGGATCAGTTTGGCGCCGTCGGGCGTGTGCACCACTTCGGGGTGGAACATCAGGCCGTAATATTTGCGCGTCTCGTCCTGGATGATCGCGAACGGCGCGTTCGGCGACGTGCCGGCCACCGAGAAGCCCGGCGGCATTTTTGTAATGCGGTCGCCATGGCTCATCCAGACCTGGTTCTTGCCGCCTGGCGACCAGACGTCCTCGAACAGCTTGCTCGGCGCCTTCACCTCGACATCGGCGCGGCCGAATTCGCGGTGATGGCCGCCCTCGACGGTGCCGCCGAGCTGCTCCGCCATGGCCATCTGGCCGTAGCAGATGCCCATCACCGGCACGCCGGAATCGAAGATCGCTTGCGGCGCGCGGGGCGAGCCCGCTTCATGCACCGACTCAGGCCCGCCGGAGAGAATCACCGCCTTCGGCTTCATCTCGTTGAAGGCTTGTTCGGCCTTGTTGAATGGGACGATCTCGCAATAGACGCCGTCCTCGCGCACGCGACGCGCAATGAGCTGCGTCACCTGGCTGCCGAAGTCGACGATGAGAATCTTGTCATGCGCCGAGGCCACGGAGGGCGTCGACGCGGAGCGGTCGGTCTGTGCTGCTGTCATGGCAAGCAAATACGCGACGGGGACTTTTCCCGCAACCGCGCGCGCCGCCGGCCCACATTCTTCTTTGGGCATGGACAAATCAATATAGGTAAGTATTATTGACCTAATATGGCCCATCATTCACCAAGGGCCGAACAGGGAGAACGTCATGCCACACCATCATCAGCCGTCGAATCTCGCCGCACTCGGCCGCACCTGGGTCGAGGCCTGGAACGCGCGCGACCTCGAACGCGTGCTCACGCTCTATGACGAGGACGTCGTGATGACGTCGGACCGCATCCCAGCGATGGGGTTCGATGAAAGCGGGACCGTGCGCGGCAAGGATGCGTTGCGCGCCTATTGGGGCAAGGCGCTCGCGCTGTTGCCGAACCTGCATTTCTCGCTGATCGAATTGTTCGTCAGCCCGGACAGTGTCGTGGTGTTCTACGAGAACGAGCGCGGCAAGCGGATCTGCGAATATCTGCGGGTGAATGCGGCCGGAAAGATCGTGCAGGGATCAGCGAATCATCCGGTGCACTAGCCTGTCCCCCGTCATTGCGAGCGTAGCGAAGCAATCCAGAATCTGTCCGCGGAGATAGTCTGGATTGCTTCGTCGCAAGGGCTCCTCGCAATGACGGAGACTGTGGCGAGCACATACGCTAACAACACCGGCGCCGGCTCTGACACAGGATTCCAGATGAAGCTCCCCACCTCCCCCTTCACCGTCACCGACTGGAGCAAGGTCGAGCCGACCATCCATCCCGGCGAGACCGGGCAGGCGCAGTGGCGCACGCTCAACATCGGCGATCTCCGGGTGCGGATGGTCGAATATACGCCGGGCTATCTCGCCGATCATTGGTGCGACCGCGGCCACGTGCTCTACGTGCTGCAGGGCGAGCTCGACAGCGAGCTGCGCGACGGGCGCAAGTTCAAGCTCACGGCGGGGATGAGCTACCAGGTCTCGGATTTCGGCGACGCAGCGCACCGGTCCTCGACCGCG
This sequence comes from Bradyrhizobium sp. 44, assembly GCF_023073095.1. Lineage (NCBI taxonomy): Bacteria > Pseudomonadati > Pseudomonadota > Alphaproteobacteria > Hyphomicrobiales > Nitrobacteraceae > Bradyrhizobium > Bradyrhizobium sp. 44. The sequence continues at coordinate 619,639 of NZ_JADPIY010000016.1, read as the reverse complement.
ACGGGGGCGACGCTGTTTATCGTCGATTGAGCGCCCCGGGAGGGTTAATTTGCACCGCAAAATAGCAAAATTCGGGGACATCCCGAGCGGCGGGTGGTGCCTTGAAGTGGCCCCAAAATCTCGCTATATTGTGATCATCGATACTTGGCCGAACGACTGGGCCGCTTCGCTTCGTTGCTGACGGGCGCGCACGCTTCAGATGATTTCTCCAACATCGACTGATCAGGATTATGGGCGCAATAGTGCGTACCGGTCCGCGTGTTAACTTCTTAAGCAAAGGAAATTCCCATGGCTATGGGCACCGTGAAGTGGTTCAACAATCAAAAGGGTTTTGGTTTCATTCAGCCGGATGACGGCGACAAGGACGTGTTCGTGCACATCAGCGCCGTCGAGCGCGCTGGCCTCTCGACCCTCAACGAAGGTCAGAAGGTCTCGTTCGACATCGTCGCCGATCGTCGCAGCGGCAAGTCCTCGGCTGACAATCTCCGCGTCGGCTAACGCCAGCGCACCGTTCTGACCACGGACGTACCGGCAGAACGTAGAGCTAGAAAACCCCGCGACCGGGTTCCGGTTCGCGGGGTTTTTGTTTTGGGGCCCGCCGCACCGGCGGTGACGGGGGTGAGTTATGCCTTCTTCAGCACCGAGACGAAGAACCCGTCCGTGCCCGTGCGCCGCGGCGTCATCAGCCAGCCTTCCGGCGATTGCAGCGCGGCTTGCGCAAACTCCTCCGCCTTGTCCCAGAGCACGCTCGCGGTCTGCTCGGGCGGCACCACCGCGAACTCGGGATGGCGGGCGGTGAACGCCCTCACCTGCTCGCCGTTCTCCTCGGAAAGCACCGAGCAGGTGATGTAGGCGATGCGGCCACCGGCCTTGAGCAGCGGCACCGCGCGCTCGAGCACCTCGGTCTGGTCCCGCAGGCGAATCTCCAGCGCTCCCGGGCGCATGCGCCATTTGGCATCGGGGTTGCGGCGCCAGGTTCCGGTTCCGGTGCAGGGCGCGTCGATCACGACGAGGTCGGCGGTGGCGCTGATCTCGGCCAGCGGATCGGCCTCGCCCTTGGGAGTGCGCACATCGGCATTGTGGACGCCGGCGCGCGACAGGCGTTCGTGGATAGGCGCAAGCTGCCGCTTGTCGCTGTCGGTCGCGATGAGCCGGCCCTTGCCCTGCATCATCGCGGCGAGCGCCAGCGTCTTGCCGCCGGCCCCCGCACAGAGATCGATCACCTGCTCGCCGGGTTTTGCCGCGGTCAAGGCAGCCGCAAGCTGCGACCCCTCATCCTGCACTTCAATGGCGCCCTTGATGAAATCCTCTTCGGCCTGGATGCCGGGGTTGCGCGCATCGGCCGAAAGCTCGATGCGCAGGCCGGTTGCGGACCACTGCGTCGGTTTCGCATGAAGATGAGCAAGCGCCCCCAGCGCCTTGTCGCGATTGGATTTTAGCGTGTTGACGCGCAGGTCGAGCGGCGCCCGGCTCGCCATCGCGGCCGCCTCCGCGACGCGCTCGTCGCCGAACGCTTTTGCCAAATACGGATCCAGCCATTCCGGATAGTCGCCGGCGATCGCGGCCGGGGCACCTTCAAGGGACCGCGAGGCGAGCGCGGCCTGCTCGGCCTCGGTCAACGGCGCGGGGGCAAAGCGGCTGCCGTCGAACAGCGCGGCCATGGTGGCCGTATCCATGTTGCGCTCGAGGCGAAGCATGCCGATCAGCCGCGACCGCGCGGTATCCGAATCCATCAGGTAGGCGCTCGAGGCATAGCGGCGCAGCACGTCCCAGACGAGGCCGGCTATGGCGGCGCGGTCGCCGGAGCCGGCGAAGCGGTGCGCGGTGCCCCACTCCTTCAGCGCCTTGGCCGCGGGCACGCGGTCTTTCTCGATGGTGTCGATCAGTTCGATGGCTGCGGACAGCCGGGCAGCGGGAGTCATTTGAATCTTTCAGATCAAATCCGACGGCTAACCGTCAGATCAACAAGAGCATCTTCAGTGCGAAGTAGATCCACATCGCGAGCAGCACGAGCACGCCGGCGAGCCAGATCGTGGAGCGGCGGCCGAGATCGTTGGAGGAGACGAAGATTCCGGCATGGACGAAGCGCGTCACCACGAACACCCAGGACATCAGCACGATGAAGAGATCGGCATGGCGCAACGGGAGCGCCAGCGCGATCAGGACATAGAACAGCACCGGCAGTTCGAACTGGTTGCGGTAGCAATTGGCGAATTGTGTGGCCCCCTTCGGCCAGTTGGGCTCGCCCAGCGCAATGTCACGACTCTTGGTCTCGCCGGAGACGAGCGCGCGCCGGCGTCCCATCGCCATGGCGATCAGGAGCGCGAAGGTGAGACCGACCTGCACGAAGACCGGCAGCAAAACCATTTGAACGGACATCGGAATTCCCGGGGTTGTCCCATCCGGCGGAAGCCACAGCTAGCGTCCATTAGCGGTCACCGCTGGTCCTGACAATCAACGAGTTGAACCGGCGTTCCCGATGAGGCGACCAACTGTCGACAGTTAAAGCGATTTCGCCCCTTGGGGCGCGCAAGGCGAGAGACCGCCATGAACACCCTCTTCAGCCAGATCGGCAGCCTGACCGGCGCTTTGACCGAGTCCGCCGATGGCCAGTTCGGCATCCTGATGTCGGCGCTGGCAGGCATCGCGACGGCGCTTGCGGTGGCGCTGGCGATGACGGTCTACTTCCGAATGAGCTATCGGACCTGGCGCGATGTCCTCAGGCACGGCCTCGCTGCGCTCGCCGCCCTCGCTCTGTTCGCCTTTGCCGCCTACGACATGCGCCATGCCGCGCTGGCCTATCTCGGCCTCAATCCGTCAAAACCCGCGGTCGAGTTCGAGATCCGCATGCCCAGGGAGACCTTGGCGGCGGTGTCCGACACCCAGATCGAGCTGCATACCGACCGTAACCAGACGCTGGCACTGGTCGAGGGCGTGCGGGAGCTCGGTGATGGCCGCTCCGTCCTGCGTGGCGCGGTGGCGCTCAACCACCGCACCGCGGACCACGTGCTGGTCGTGAACCTGCCCGGCAAGGGCACCTTCGAATTCCGCCTCCGCCTGCCGGCCGAGCCGCATCGCTCCGAGCAGTCGGGCGCCCAATTCGGCCCTCAGTTCGGCCCTTGGCACCTCGCCGACCGCATCGCCTCGCCACTGGCGAGCCCGGTCGCGCCGCAGGCCGCCTACATGATCCGCTATCGCGTGCTTTAACCTTGTTCGATCGGGCCAAGATGGGCGGCGAGGATTAGCGCTGCCCGTCGCTGCTCAAGCGACGCTTTTGAGATCCTGCTGGATCGCGGCAAGCAAGGACTGCAGCGCGTCGCTGTTCACTGGCTTAGCCCCGGTGTTGGCAGGCGCAGCATTGGCAGGCCGCGTGGCTTGGACCGGACGCTTGGGGAACGGCGGCATAGGCGTGGGTATCGCGGATTGCGCCAACGCGCCGGCGTCCTCGGTGTGAACGAACTTGCCATGGATGACGTCGTCGCGACGTCCCATGACAAACATCGTCGCCCAATAACCGGCGGCCACAAGGATTACGCAGAAAACAACAAGCTCTAACATCATCGCACCTGAAATATGCGCAATGATTCAATGCCTTCGCCTGCTCGTCAATGAACCGACGGTCACACCTGCGGCTTTTACGGGCCGGTGTGGCCGATTGGTCACTCTTTGTTAACCATACCCGGCCCCCGAAGGGGCCGAGAGCGGTCGGTCAAGCTTTGTCGGGCCCGACCCGCACCAGCTGCTTGCCGAAATTGGCCCCCTTGAGAAGCCCCATGAAGGCTTCGGGCGCGCTCTCCAGGCGCTCGGTGACGAACTCCTTGTACTTGACCTTACCCTCGCGGACCCAGCCCGACATGTCGCGCAGGAAGTCGCCATGGCGGGAGGCGAAGTCGGAGACGATGAAGCCGCGGAAGGTCAGCCGCTTGGTCAGGGTCGCGCGCATCATGCTGGCGGCCCATTTCGGCGGCTTCGCTTCAGTGTCGTTGTAATGGGCGATGAGGCCGCAGACGGGTACGCGCGCAAACGCATTGAGCAGCGGGAACACCGCCTCGAACACGGCGCCGCCGACATTCTCGAAATAGACGTCGATGCCCTTCGGGCAGGCGTCCTTCAGCTTCGCAGCCAGATCGGGATCGCGGTGATCGATGCAGGCATCGAAGCCGAGCTCCTTCACGACGTAATCGCATTTGTCCTTGCCGCCGGCGATTCCAACCGCGCGTGCGCCCTTGATCTTCGCGATCTGTCCCACGGCCGAACCGACCGCACCGGAGGCACCGGCGACGACGACGGTCTCGCCTGCTTGCGGCTTGCCGATATCGAGCAGGCCCGTATAGGCCGTCATGCCGGGCATGCCGAGCACGCCGACGGCCGTCGAGATCGGCGCGAGCTTCGGGTCGATCTTGTTCAGCCCCTTGCCGTCGGAGATCGCGTGCGTCTGCCAGCCCGCGCGCGAGAGCACGATGTCGCCCTTGGCGAAGTTCGGATTGTTGGAGGCTGCGACCTCACAGACCGTACCGGCTTCCATCACACCACCGACGGGCACCGGCGTCGCGTAGGACGGACCGTCGCTCATGCGCCCGCGCATGTAGGGATCGAGCGAGAGCCAGATCGTGCGCAGCAGGACTTCGCCTGCGGCAGGCGCAGGAACCGCGAATTCCTCGATGCGGAAATCGGACGGCTTTGGCTCGCCGACGGGACGCGCGGCGAGAACGATGCGTTTGCCTTGGGACATGATGGCTTCCTCCAATTTTCTGTCATTGCGAGCGAAGCGAAGCAATCCAGTCTCGTCAACACAAAAGGGCTGGATTGCTTCGTCGCACCAGCGCAAAATTGCTTCGCAATTTCGTCGCGGGCTCCTCGCAATGACGAGCTTTTGGCACGCGCACGCGACACACTCGCCGTCATCGTCCGCGAAGGCGGACGATCCAGTACTCCGAGACGGTTATGATTGAGCCGAAAGGCCGCGACGTACTGGATGCCCCGCCTTCGCGGGGCATGACACCGTCATTTGGGCAAGCGCGCGAATTCCAACGCGCAGCCGGAGACTAGCCCCCGCCCGGATAGTTCGGGGCTTCGCGCGTGATGGTGACGTCGTGGACGTGGCTTTCGCGCAGGCCCGCGCCGGTGATGCGGACGAACTGGGCCTTGTCGTGCAGGTCCTTCATGTCCTTTGCACCAACATATCCCATCGCGGCGCGCAGGCCGCCGGCGAGCTGGTGCATGACGTTGCCGACCGGACCCTTGTAAGGCACCTGGCCCTCGATGCCTTCGGGCACGAGCTTGAGCGTGTCCTTGATGTCCTGCTGGAAGTAGCGGTCAGCCGAGCCGCGCGCCATCGCGCCCACCGAACCCATGCCGCGATAGGCCTTGTAGGAGCGGCCCTGCCACAAGAACACTTCGCCGGGCGTCTCGTCGGTGCCGGCGAGCAGCGAGCCGACCATCGCGATGTCGGCACCGGCAGCGAGCGCTTTGGCGAGGTCACCGGAGAACTTGATACCGCCGTCGGCGATGACGGGGATGTCGGACTTCTTCGCCGCCTCGACCGCATCCATGATCGCGGTGAGCTGGGGAACGCCGACGCCGGCGACGATCCGCGTGGTGCAGATCGAGCCCGGGCCGATACCGACCTTGATGCAGTCCGCGCCTGCATCGATCAGCGCCTGCGCACCCTCTGAGGTCGCGACGTTGCCGGCAACGACCTGCACCGAGTTGGAGAGACGCTTGATGCGGTTGACCGCATGGAGCACGTGACGGGAATGGCCGTGCGCGGTGTCGACCACGACGAGATCGACGCCGGCGTCGATCAGCCGCTCGGTGCGCTCGAAGCCGCTGTCACCGACCGTGGTGGCGGCAGCGACCCGGAGGCGGCCCTGCGCGTCCTTGCAGGCCAGCGGATGGGCGACCGCCTTCTCCATGTCCTTCACTGTGACCAGGCCGACGCAGCGATATTGCTCGTCGACCACGAGCAGCTTCTCGATGCGGTGCTGGTGCAGCATCCGCCGCGCCTCGTCCTGGCTGACATTCTCGCGAACCGTGACGAGACCTTCATGCGTCATCAGTTCGGAGATTTTTTGCTGGCGGTCGGTGGCGAAGCGGACGTCGCGGTTGGTGAGGATGCCGACCAGCTTGCCCGGCGTGGACTTGCCCGCACCGGTGACGACGGGAATGCCGGAGATGCCGTGATCGCTCATCAGCTTGAGCGCGTCGTCCAGCGTGGCGTCGGGGCTGATGGTGAGCGGGTTCACCACCATGCCCGACTCGTAGCGCTTGACCTGCCGAACCTGGGCGGCCTGCCCTTCGGGATCGAAATTGCGGTGGATGACGCCGATGCCGCCGGCCTGCGCCATGGCGATCGCCATGCGGGCTTCGGTGACCGTGTCCATGGCGGAAGCCATGATCGGAATGTTGAGCGGAATGGCGCGGGTGACGCGGGAGCGGATGTCGACCTCGCCCGGCATGACGTCCGACAGGCCCGGCTTCAGCAACACGTCGTCGAATGTGAGGGCTTCGCGAATGCCTTGTTGCACCGTGGCCATGTGCCAACTCCTTCCGCGGCCCTGCCGCAAATAGCTATGGATGAGCGCCGCCCTCGGCGTACCTTGCGGCAACGCCGGAGAATCGGAGCCCATCGGTGGGGTTGACGCGGGTCGATAGCACGGGCGGGCGACGAATCAAAGCAATTCGGACCGCCGGCCAGCCATGCACAGGCTTTTTAGGCAGATTCAGCCGGGATAACCGGCGGCAGCTCGTGCCCGCGGACGGCGTCCACGCCCCTCCTGTGCCGGCAGATCATCACGTTCTCCGACGCAGGACGCACCCCACCCTGGGGTCACGCAGGATTTAGGTGCCATGCGTCGATCCGCAATGGTCGCGGCCCAGTGGCGGTGATAAGCCGCAATTCTCGCCCTTCCTTCTGATTTCCATTACCACCCCCGTCATGGTCGACAAGCAACGCATCATTCCGCTGATCGTGGCCACCGCTCTCTTCATGGAGAACATGGACTCGACGGTGATCGCCACGTCGCTGCCCGCGATCGCGGCCGACATCGGCACGAGCCCATTGACGCTCAAGCTCGCGATCACCTCCTATCTGCTGTCGCTTGCGGTGTTCATCCCGGCGAGCGGCTGGACCGCCGACCGGTTCGGCGCGCGCATGGTGTTTGCGATTGCCGTCGGCGTGTTCATGGTCGGCTCGGTCGGCTGCGCGCTCTCGACATCGGTCACCGATTTCGTATTCGCGCGCATCCTGCAAGGCATGGGCGGGGCGATGATGACGCCGGTCGGGCGCCTCGTGCTGTTGCGGTCGGTCGACAAGAGCGCGCTGGTCAATGCCATGGCGTGGGTGACGGTCCCTGCCCTGATCGGTCCCGTGATCGGGCCGCCGCTCGGCGGCTTCATCACCACCTATGCGTCGTGGCACTGGATCTTCCTGATCAACATCCCGATCGGGCTGCTCGGCATCTTCATGGCCTTGCGCTTCATCGATCCTATCAAAAGCGAGGAACGAGAGCCGTTCGACCTCTACGGTATGGTGCTCGCGGGCCTCGGGCTCGCCGGCATCGCCTTCGGGCTGTCGGTTGCCGGGCTCAATCTGCTGCCGTGGAGCACGGTTGCCGCCCTGGTCGTCGGCGGATCGATCTCGATGACGCTGTATGTCATTCACGCGCGGCGAACCGGCTCGCCGGTGCTCGACTTCACGCTGCTGAGGCTGCCGACACTGCGCGCGGCCATTCTCGGCGGCTTCATGTTCCGGCTCGGCATCGGCGCGCTACCGTTCCTGTTGCCGCTGCTGATGCAGATCGGCTTCGGCCTCTCGCCGTTCAAGTCCGGCCTCGTCACGTTTGGCTCCTCGCTCGGCGCCATGGGTATGAAAGCGCTGGCCGCACGCATCATCCGCGCCTTCGGCTTCCGCAACCTGATGACGGTGAACGCGATCATCAGCGCAGTCTTTCTCGCCGCCTGTGCCCTCTTCACGGTGACGACGCCGCTGCTGATCATCATGATCATCCTGGTGGTTGGCGGCTTCTTCCGTTCGCTCGAGTTCACCGCGATCAACACGGTTGCCTATGCCGAGGTCGAGCACGCGCAGATGAGCCGCGCCACCACGCTCGTCAGTGTCAACCAGCAGCTCGCGGTCTCGGCCGGCGTCGCCGTCGGCGCCGCGTCGGTGGAGACGACGATGTGGCTCAGCCACGTCAGCGAGCTCAATGCCACCGTGTTCGCGCCCGCCTTCGTCGTCATCGCGCTGACCTCGGCCGCGTCGAGCTGGTTCTTCTGGCAGATGCCCGCCGATGCCGGCCACGAAGTCTCCGGCCGCAAGGCCGTGGAGATCGCGAGCCGTAAGGGTGCCGGCAAGGGCGCGGCCAAGGCGGCCGTCAAGGCGGCGACCGAGGATACGCAGGACGTGCGGGATCAGCGGCTGGGGTAGCCTCTCTTCTCGTCATTGCGAGCGCAGCGAAGCAATCCAGAATCCCTCCGCGGAGACAGTCTGGATTGCTTCGTCGCAAGAGCTCCTCGCAATGACGGAATTCGCGGCTACTGCGTCGCCCCGCCCCGAAATCCCGTCGCGAGAACGTAGCGCTCCGAGGAATCCGCACGGCTCGCGGCGGGCTTCACATGACGCACCATGGCGAAATCGCGCTTGAGCTGGGCGAGCAGCTCGGCGTCGGCGCCGCTCTGGAACGCCTTCGCCAGGAAGGTCCCACCCGGTTTCAGCACGTCGCAGGCGAACGCGGCGGCGGTCTCGATCAGGCCGACGATGCGAAGCTGGTCGGTCTTGCGGTGACCGGTGGTGTTGGCAGCCATGTCGGACATCACGATGTCGGCGCCGCCGTCGAGCATCGCCTTGAGCTTGTCCGGCGCGTCATTGTCCATGAAGTCGAGCTGCGCGAACTCGACCCCGGCAATCTCGGGGATTTCCAGCAGGTCGATCGCGATGACCTTGCCCTTGCCGTCGACCGAGCCGACGCGCTTGGCGGCGATCTGGCTCCAGCCGCCCGGCGCCGCACCGAGATCGACCACCGCCATGCCGTGCTTGAGCAGCCGGTATTTGTCGTCGATCTCGAGCAGCTTGAAAGCGGCGCGCGAGCGATAACCCAGCGCCTTCGCCTTCACCACATAGGGATCATTGAGCTGCCGCTCCAGCCAGAGCTTCGATGACAATTTGCGCTTGCCGTGGGTCTTGACCTGGACGTGCAAGCGGCCGGTGGTATCCTTGGCCATCTCACCAGCTCCTGAGCGCGCCGTCTTCGCGCATCATTTCGACCAGCATGCCTTCGCGCAGGCCCCGGTCGGCGACGCGCAGGCGTGGCAGCGGAAAGGCGCGGCGGATCGCGTCGAGGATGGCGCAGCCGGCCAGCACGAGATCGGCGCGCTCGACGCTGATGCAGCTGTTCGCCGCGCGCTCCTCGTAGCTCATGCCGAGCAGCTTGTTGATGGTCGCGGTAACGTCGGTGTCGTTCATCCAGACGCTGTCGATGCGGCGGCGGTCGTAGCGCGCGAGATTGAGATGGATGCCGGCGAGCGTCGTCACAGTGCCTGAGGTGCCGAGCAGATGCATGTCGGCGAGATCGCCGCCATGCTGTTCGGCGAACGGCGCGATGTGATGGGCGACCTCGCGCTCCATCGCGGCGTAGATCTCCGGCGTCACGTCGCGGCCGCCGAACTGCTCGGCCAGCGTGACCACACCGAATGGAATCGACATCCAGGCTTTGATGCGCGGCTCCGGATTTGCGGCGTCGCGCTCGATCCGCACCAGCTCGGTCGAGCCGCCGCCGATGTCGAACAGGATCGCGCCGCGGCCCCTGGGGTCGACCAGCGGCGAGCAGCCGAGCACCGCGAGCGCCGCCTCGGTCTGGCGGTCGATCACCTCGAGCTCGATCCCGGTCTCGGCAGCGACGCGGCTGCGAAAGCCTTCGGCATTCGAGGCGGCGCGGCAGGCTTCGGTGGCGATCAGCCGCAACCGCCGCGCCTTGCGCAGGTTGATCTTGTCGCGGCAGATGCCGAGCGCCACGATGGCGCGCTCGATCGCGGCCTCGCTGATGCACCCGGTTGCCGAGACGCCCTCGCCCAGCCGGATGATGCGCGAGAAGGAATCGACCACCCGAAAGCCGTCGTGGGTCGGACAGGCGATCAGGAGCCTGCAATTGTTGGTGCCGAGGTCGAGCGCCGCGTAGACGCCGGTTCCCGGCGCTTGCGCGCCGACGGCCGGTTCAGTGGCGAACGCCGCCGCCATCGACCCCAGCTCACCGTGCGGCGCAAGGCCGTCGCGGAGCCGCGTGTGGTCATTCATACAAACTGTCTTTCCGCGGCCGGTTGGGCCGATCTGGAATTGCTTTTTCGCCTGAAACCTTAGCAGCGCGCCAATCCTGCGCAACAACGCATCACATGGGACCATGCCCATTCGTGCGTTGTCGTGAACGGGCCGGTGGGTTATTTTTGAAGGGTCCGGTCCCCCAGGCGCCCCCCAAACCGCGCATTTGCCGGCTTTTCAGGTCAATTCCATGCAAGAACACACCAAATCCTCCACGCTCGAAAACGCTATTGCACTGCAAAAATATGGCGTCGGCCAGCCGGTCCGCCGCAAGGAGGACGACACGCTGGTGCGCGGCAAGGGCCGCTACACCGACGATTTCAACCTGCCCGGCCAGGCCCATGCCGCGATCGTCCGCTCGACCCATGCCCACGGCGTCATTCGCGGCATCAACATCGACGCCGCCAGGGCGATGCCGGGCGTGCTGGGGGTGTGGACCGGCAAAGACCTCGATGCGGCCGGCTACGGCCCCTTCACCTGCGGCCTGCCGCTGAAGAGCCGCGACGGCTCGCCCCTGCTCCAGACCAACCGCCAGCCGCTCGCAACCGACAAGGTCCGCTTCGTCGGCGATCCCGTCGCCTTCGTGGTGGCGGAGACGCTGGCCCAGGCGCGCGACGCGGCCGAGGCGGTCGAGCTCGATATCGAGCCGCTGCCGGCGGTGACCGACCCTGAAGACGCCGCAAAAGCCGGCGCGCCGCAACTCTACGACCACATTCCGAACAATGTCGCGCTCGACTACCACTATGGCGACATCGAGAAGGTCAACGCCGCCTTCGCCAGCGCCGCTCACGTGACCAAGGTCGACATCGAAAACACCCGTGTCGCCGTGGTCTCGATGGAGCCGCGCGTTGGCCTTGCCTCCTACGACAAGACGACCGAGCGCTATACCATCCAGATGCCGACGCAGGGCGTCGCCGGCAACCGCGCCAACCTCGCCAAGAACCTGAAGGTGCCGAACGAGAAGGTCCGCATCCTCACCGCCAATGTCGGCGGTTCCTTCGGCATGAAGAACGTCAACTATCCCGAGTACATGTGCATCCTGTACGCGGCCAAGGAATTGGGACGGCCGGTGAAATGGCTGGACGAACGCTCGACCAGCTTCTTGTCCGACAGCCACGGCCGTGCGCAGAAGATTCACGCCGAGCTCGCGCTGGACGCCGAGGGGCATTTCCTCGCCGCCAAGCTCTCGGGCTACGGCAATCTCGGTGCCTACATCACCGGCGTTGCGCCCAGTCCGCTTTCGCTCAACACCAGCAAGAACTTTTCCAGCGTCTATCGCACGCCGCTGATGGCCGTCGACATCAAGACGGTGCTGACCAACACCACGCTGATGGGCGCCTATCGCGGCGCCGGCCGGCCCGAGGCGAACTACTACATGGAGCGGCTGATCGACCGCGCCGCCGACGAGATGGGCATCAACCGGCTGACCTTGCGCAAACGCAACTTCATCAAGCAGAACCAGATGCCGTTCGCCGCGTCCTCCGGCGTCACCTATGACAGCGGCGACTTCCAGGCTGTCTTCAACAAAGCGCTCGAAATCTCCGACCACGAGAATTTTGCCAAGCGCAAGAAGGAGAGCAAGAAGTCCGGCAAGCTGCGCGGCGTCGCCGTCGGCTCTTATCTGGAGGTGACCGCACCTCCCGGCGTCGAACTCGGCAAGCTCGTGTTCGATCCCGATGGCTCCGTGCAGCTCATCACCGGTACGCTTGATTACGGTCAGGGCCACGCATCCGCATTCGCGCAGGTACTCTGCCAGCAGCTCGGCGTGCCCTTCGACAGCGTCAAGCTGGTGCAGGGCGACAGCGATATCGTCCACACCGGCAATGGCACCGGCGGCTCGCGCTCGATTACCGCGACCGGCATGGCGATCGTGGGCGCCGCCAAGCTTGTGATCGAGAAGGGCAAGCGCGCCGCCGCGCATATGCTGGAGGCGTCCGAAGCCGACATCGAATTCGAAGGCGGCAGTTTCACGATCGCCGGCACCGACCGCAGCATCGACATCATGGAGCTCGCCAAGCGCCTGCATGACAGCAAGATGCCCGAGGGCGTGCCCGACAGCCTCGACGTCGATCACACCAGCGAACCGGTGCCGTCGGCCTTCCCGAACGGCTGCCATGTCGCCGAGGTCGAGATCGACCCTGAGACCGGCGTCGTGCAGATCGTGCGCTACAGCGCGGTCAACGATTTCGGCACGGTGATCAATCCGCTGCTGGTCGCGGGCCAGCTCCATGGCGGCGTCGTCCAGGGCATCGGCCAGGCGCTGATGGAGCACGTCCGCTACGACGAGAGCGGCCAGCCGATCACGGGCTCGCTGATGGACTACGCACTGCCCCGCGCCGAGGACGTCCCGAACATGACGGTCGGCGACCACCCGGTGCCGGCCACGACCAATCCGCTCGGCAGCAAAGGCTGCGGCGAAGCCGGCTGCGCCGGCAGCTTGTCGACGGTCGTGAACGCGGTGATCGACGCGCTCTCCGACTACGGCATCAAGCACATCGACATGCCGCTGACGCCGGAGCGCGTGTGGCGTGCGATCCAGGACGCGAAGGGGAAAGCGGCGTGAAGCTGCCCTTCCGCCTCCACAAGCACACTTTCATCGCCCGGCTCGACCGGGCGATCCAGTACTCTGAGACGGCAGTGATTCACGGAGAAGCCTCGGCGTACTGGATGCCCCGCCTTCGCGGGGCATGACGGCGAATTCGGTCGGTGAACCTACGGCCAGCTGTCAGTTACGCGGCCGCCTGCTCGCGCGGCTGGTAGATCGCGGTGTGCTGGCAGTGCGCCAGCGGCGTCGTGCCGTTGCCGACCACCAGCGCGTCGAGCTCGACGAAGCGGTGGCCCTTCTTCTCGTAGTTCGCGGTGACTTTGGCCCGCGCGGTGATCTCGTCACCGGCGCGTGCGGCCGACAGCAATTGCATGCGGCTGCCGACATGGATCCACGGGCCGAGGATCGTGTTGTCCACCAGCACGCGATTCATGACGCGCTGGATCAGGCCGGGATGGCCGAGCCCCTCGCGCGCGAAGATCGGATCGGCCTCACGGATGTCGGCGAGATAGTCGGCGGCATCCTGCCCGGCCCAGCGACGCGGCGTCGTGCCGAGCCATTTGCCGGTCTCGAATGTTGCCGGGCTGACCGGTTTGCGCTCGGCAATAGCGGGGACCTCGACATAGTCGCTCAACGACACCGCCGTCGCCGTTGCCGGCAGCGACGCCGTGCCGGTGGCACAGAGCTCGGTGCGGCTGAACACCTCGATCGTGAGCAGGCCGTTGTGCTCGGTCGCATCGACATCGGCGGTCTCGCCGTCATAGACCGGCTTGATGAAACGCGCCTCGATCAGCCCGCGCGACAGGAAATCGCGGCCCCAGCGCGCCACCGGCACATGCATCATGTAGGCGAAGACGTCGACGCCGGGGACCAGCCCACCGGAAAAGCCGAAGCGGCGCGCCACTGCATCGTCATGCATCTTGTTTTCGGATTGCTTGGCCGTGTTGTAGGCCTCGACGCGATAGGTTTCGAGTCGGTTCGGCATGGCTTGGCTTTCCCCAAATTCTTGTTGTTTCGGGCCGATCGTAGGCCCTGAGGAACCGGGGTCAATCCCCTCGCCTTTGCGGCCCGAATGGGGTACCACGCGGCTGCTGCGGAACCGCTTCGCAAGCCCCATCTACGGACAATGACGAACCCTCAAAACACCACCCGCATCTATGTCGACGCCGACGCCTGTCCGGTGAAGGACGAGATCTATCGCGTCGCCGGCAGGCACGGCCTGCCCGTGAGCGTGGTCGCGGGCAATTTCATCCGCGTGCCCCAGGATCCATTGATCGAGCGGGTCGCCGCGGGTGCCGGCATGGACGCGGCCGATGACTGGATCGCGGAACGTGCCGGGCCCGGCGATATCGTCATTACCTCGGATATTCCACTCGCGAGCCGCTGCGTGAAGGCCGGCGCCGATGTGATTGCGTCCAACGGCAAGGCGTTCACCGAGGAATCGATCGGGATGACGCTCGCGGTCCGCAACCTGATGACTGATTTGCGCTCGGCCGGCGAAGTCACCGGCGGTCCGAAATCCTATTCGCCGCGCGACCGCTCGACGTTTCTGTCGACGCTCGACCAGACCATCCGCCGCATTCAGCGCCGCCGCGCCGACCAGGCCGCAACAAGACAGGACTGAGACACCGCATGGCGCCACCGCTGATTCAACTGCGCGATATCAAGCTGACCTTCGGCGGCACGCCGCTCCTGGCGGGCGTCGAACTGTCGGTTTCGACCGGCGAGCGCGTCTGCCTGATTGGCCGCAACGGTTCCGGCAAATCGACGCTGCTCAAGATCGCCGCCGGCCTGGTCGAACCGGATGGCGGCAGCCGTTTCGTGCAGCCCGGTGCCACCATCCGCTACCTGCCGCAGGAGCCGGATTTTTCCGGCTTCTCCACCACGCTGGCCTATGTCGAGGCCGGCCTCAATGCCGGCGACGATCACTATCAGGCGCGCTATCTGGTCGAACAGCTCGGTCTCAGCGGTGAAGAAGATCCGGCGCATGTCTCCGGCGGCGAAGCGCGCCGCGCCGCGCTGGCACGCGTGCTGGCGCCCTCACCCGATATCCTGCTGCTGGACGAGCCGACCAACCATCTGGATCTTCCGACCATCGAATGGCTGGAGAGCGAACTGGAGAGCCGCCGCTGCGCGCTGGTGATCATCAGCCACGATCGGCGCTTCCTGGGCAATCTCTCGCGCAGCACCGCCTGGCTCGATCGCGGCCAGATACGGCAGATCGACCGCGGCTTCAGTGCCTTCGAGGCCTGGCGCGACGAGGTGCTCGCGGAGGAAGAGCGCGACCAGCACAAGCTCGACCGCAAGATCGTCAACGAGGAGCACTGGCTGCGTTACGGCGTCTCGGGCCGCCGTAAGCGCAACGTCAAGCGGCTCGGCAATCTCCACGCGCTGCGCGACCAGCGCCGCACCCATCGCGGCGCGACGGGCAACGCCAACCTCGCGGCTGCCGAAGCCGACAAATCCGGCAAGCTCGTCATCGAGGCCAAGAACATCAGCCGGTCCTATGCCGAGCGAAAGATCGTCGACGGCTTCTCGATCCGCGTCCAGCGCGGCGACCGCATCGGCATCGTCGGTCCGAACGGCGCCGGCAAGACCACGCTGATCGAGATGCTGACCGGCGGCAGCGCGCCGGACAGCGGCAGCTTACGGCTCGGCGCCAACATCGAGATGGCGACGCTCGACCAGCATCGTGAAAGTCTCGATCCGAAGACGACGCTGGCCGAGGCGCTGACCGGCGGCCGCGGCGACCATGTCATGGTCGGCGGCAAGCCGAAGCACGTCGTCAGCTACATGAAGGACTTCCTGTTCGCCCAGGAACAGATGCGCACGCCGCTGGAGGTGCTGTCGGGCGGCGAGCGCGGCCGGCTGATGCTGGCACGCGCGCTGGCGAAGCCTTCAAACCTCCTGGTGCTGGACGAGCCGACCAACGACCTCGACCTGGAGACCCTCGACGTCCTCGAGGAAATGCTCAGCGACTACGAGGGCACCGTGATCCTGATCAGCCACGATCGCGATTTTCTCGACCGCGTGGTGACATCCGTGATCGTGCCCGAGGGCAACGGACGCTGGCTCGAATATGCCGGCGGTTATACCGACATGCTGGCCCAGCGCGGCGCCGACGTGAAGCGGGCGACAGCGAAGGCCGTCGAAGAGACGAGAGAGCAGCGATCAGTTGCGCCGTCCGGCGTCGCGAGACGACGGTTGACCTTCAACGAGCAACACGCGCTGGAGACGCTGCCCAAGACCATTGTCAAGCTGCAGGCCGAAATTGCCAAGCAGCAGCGCTTCCTTGACGACCCCGATCTCTTCCGCAAGGATCGCAAGCGCTTTGACCAGGCCTCCGACGCTCTGACGAAGGCGCAAAAGGAATTGGCCGAGGCCGAGGACAAATGGCTGGAGCTCGAAGTGCGGCGCGAAGAGATTGAACAGGCCTAGCGTGCATTCCGCAAAAGTGGGCACCGCTTTTGCAAACGGAATGCGCGCCAACTCAGAGACTTCCATGACAACGACCCTTGCCGCCAAAATCGCCCGCGAATACGGCACGCCCTGCGCCGTCATCGACATGGACAAGGTCGAGCGCAACATCGCGCGCATCCAGAAGGCCTGCGATGGCGCGGGGATCGCCAACCGTCCCCACATCAAGACGCACAAGAACCCGACGATCGCCAAGATGCAGATCGCTGCCGGTGCCAAGGGCATCACCTGCCAAAAGCTCGGTGAAGCCGAGATCATGGCCAATGCCGGCATCGATGACATCCTGATCAGCTACAATCTGCTCGGCGAGGAGAAGATGGCGCGGTTAGGGGCGCTGCAGGCGAAGGCCAACATGACGGTCGCCGCCGACAATTCGACCGTCGTTGCCGGCCTGCCCAAGGCCGCTGCGGCCTCAGGCCGACCGCTGTCGGTCGTGGTCGAATGCGACACGGGCCGCAAGCGCGCCGGCGTCGAGACGCCAGCCGAGGCCATTGCGCTGGCACAGGAGATTGCCGCATCCAAGGGCCTGCAATTCGCCGGCTTCATGATGTATCCGACCGAGACTGGCTGGGCGGACGCGCAAAAATTCTACGACGAAGCACTGGCTGGCGTGCGCGCGCACGGGCTGGATGCAAAAATCGTTTCGACCGGCGGGACGCCGAACCTGAAGAATCTCGGCAAGCTCAAGGGCGGCACCGAGCACCGCTTCGGCACCTACATCTACAACGACCGCATGCAGGTCGCCGCCGGCTCCGCCACCTGGGACGACTGCGCGCTTCACATCTATTCGACGGTGGTGAGCCGTGCCGCGCCCGAGCGCGGCATTCTCGATGCCGGCTCCAAGACGCTGACCACGGATACCGGCGGCCTCGACGGCCACGGCCTGATCCTTGAGCACCCCGAAGCCAAGATCGCGCGCTTCGCCGAGGAGCACGGCTTCCTCGACCTCTCCCGCAGCAACACCCGGCCCAATGTCGGCGACGTCGTCCGCATCGTGCCCAATCATGTCTGCGTCGTCGTCAACATGATGGACGAAGTCGTGATGGTGCGCGGCGATGAGATCATCGGCACGCTGCCGATCGCAGCGCGGGGGAAGCTGCGGTAGCTATCCCCCGATCAGCGCCTGGAGTTCCTGGACCAGGCCATCGCGGAAGAGCTTGATCGGCCGCTCCAGCCGACCGGCGGGGGCGCGATGCACCACCCATGCGCGCACGGCGGGTTTGAAGTCGCGCGCAGCGACCGGCTTGAGCCTGTCGCGAAATGCGCTGCGTTTCAGGGCGATCGGGGTGACGAGCCCGACGCCGAGGCCGCGCGACACCAGCGACAGGCGAAGCTCACTGTCCAGCGCCTCGACGGCAATCTTGAACGGCAGATGCGAGGCATCGAATTTTCGCTTCAGCGTATCGCGAAATCCACAGCCGTCCTGGTTGATCACCCACGACAGTTCGGACAGCCGTTCCAGGTCGACGGTGCGCGGGATCTTCATGTCGCGTGCGACGACGAAGACGACGGGCTGCGCGCCGAGATCGTCGGCCGCCAGATCGGCGGGCGGCACTGCACCGTCGGGGAGACAAATCGCGGCTGCATCGAGCTCGTTGCGGCAGACACGCTCGAGCTGGTTCGGCGACCAACCGGAGACCACCCGCACGGCCAGCGCGGGAAATTCGGCGCGCACCGCATCGAGTGGTGCGGTCAGGCCTGCCTCCGAGAGAAACGGCGTCAGACCGAGCCTGAACTCGCCGCGGACCATTCCGTCGTTGGCCACGCCCGACTTGAGGTCGTCCAGCATCCTGAGCAGACGCCTGCCCTGCTCGTAGGCCTCATGGCCCGCCGCCGTTGGCTTCAGGGGCTTCGAGAGCCGGTCCAGAAGCTGCGCCCCCAACATCTCCTCGAGATTCTGGATACGTCGGGTCACGCCAGGCTGGGTGAGATTGAGACGCGCCGACGCTGCGACAATCGATCCGGTCTCGACCACGGCGACGAAAGCAACAAGGTCATGGGTGTTCATAACAAACTCGCATATTCTTTATAGTCTTATTTGAATTGTAGCATATTGATGCCCCCGCTTAAAGGGTCCCGCGCCACAGCTGCGAGGTCCCATGACTGTCTCCGAAACCACCAGGCCTGCGCCCCGAAACCAGCTCGCCGAGCGGCCGCTGATCTGGCTCGGCGCGATCACCGCCGGTGTCGTCGTCACCAATTTGTTCGCGCCGCAGATCCTGCTCGGCTTGATCGGCCGGTCAATGTCGATGCCCGCGTGGCAGGCGGGGCTGATCAGCACGCTGACCTTGCTGGGCTACGCACTCGGCCTGCTGCTGCTCGTACCTCTGGTCGATCTGGTCGAGAACCGGCTTGTCATCCTCCGCACCCTCGGCTGCGCGATCGTTGCCGCTCTCGCGACGGCGCTCGCGCCGACGCCCTCGCTCCTGCTGCTCGCCACCTTCATCCTCGGCGCCTGCTGCGCGGCGATCCAGATGATGGTTCCGCTGGTCGCATCCATGGTGGCACCGGATCGCCGCGGCCAGGCCATCGGCGAGGTGATGGGCGGATTGATGATCGGCATCCTGCTGTCACGACCTGCGGCGAGCCTGATTGCAGATCTCTGGAACTGGCGTGCCTACTATGTCGTCTCGGCAGCCTTGATGGCTCTGCTTGCCCGCGCACTCGCCCGTTACCTTCCAACCCTTCAACCGACGGGACGCGCGAGCTACGCCGAATTGCTGCTGTCCTTTCCGAGGCTGCTGCGCGAAGAGCCGGTGCTGCGCGTGCGGGCCTGGACCGCGTCGCTTGTCATGGCCTCCTTCACGGCGTTCTGGTCGGCGGTCGCGCTGCGGCTGCCGGAGGCGCCGTTTGAGCTCGATGCCAAGGGTGTTGCCGCTTTTGCACTGATCGGCGTAGCGGGCGCCGCGGCGACACCGATGGCCGGCCGCTGGGGCGATAAGGGCCGCGCGCGGCCGATGTTCTTTGCCGCTCATCTGCTCATCATCGGCTCGCTCGCGCTCTGCGCCTGGGCGGGCATGCTGGACTCCCAGATCACCAGTCTGCTGGTACTGAGCCTCGGCACGATCCTGCTCGACGTCGGCATCACCACCGACCAGACGCTGGGCCGCCGCGCCATCAACCTGTTGCGCCCCGAGGCCCGCGGTCGCATGAACGGCCTGTTCGTCGCGCTGTTCTTTATCGGCGGTGGCGTCGGCGCGGCGGCGGCATCGCTGGCCTGGAGTTTTGGCGGCTGGACGATGGTCTGCGCAGTGGCGGCCAGCTTCGGCGTGCTCGGCCTCCTCACGGATCTCACAACCCGGACCGGAACGTCATGATGGGATAGTCAGGGCGACGATTGGGCGAGCCGTCGCAACACACCCCTGCCCGCCGCCGCTCCCGTCGCGAACGAGGCCTGGAGCAAATAGCCCCCCGTCGGCGCCTCCCAGTCCAGCATCTCACCGGCTGCGAAGACGCCCGGCAGCTTGCGGATCATGAAGTCCGAGTCGAGTTCATCGAAGGAAATCCCGCCGGCGCTGGAGATCGCGCGCGCGATCGACGCGACGCCTATGAGCTTGATCGGCACGGCGTTGATGAGTTCGGCCAATCGCTCGGCCGATATTGCCGGCAACGACTGGCCAGCACCGATGGCGGCTTCCTGCAACAGCCCGACCGCGACCGGCGACAGCTGCGCAGCCTTGCGCAGGAAGTTGGAGAAGGATTGCTTGCCGCGCGAGGCGGACAGGCGCTTGACGAGTTCGCCATGCTCGACATCCGGCCGCAAGGTGACGTGCAGGACCGCTTCGCCGCTCGCCGCGATCGCCTCGCGCAGTTCGGCCGACAACGCATAGATCGCCCCGCCCTCGATTCCGCCCCTTGTGATCATGGCCTCGCCGCGCGCCCGGTGTGGGCCGAAGGACAGCGTAATGCCCTTGAGTGGCTGGCCTTCGAAGCGCGTGCGGAAGATTTTGGACCATGCGACTGTGAAGCCGGAGTTCGCCGGCCGCAGCGGCGAGATCGCAACGCCTTTGTCGGCCAGGATCGTCGTCCAGCCGCCATTGGAGCCTAGTCGCGGCCAGCTGGCGCCGCCGAGTGCCAGCACCGTGGCGTCCGCGGCGATGGTGGTGTCGCCGCCGGGTGTGTCAAAGACCAGTCGTCCGTCCCCGTCCCAGCCCATCCAGCGATGGCGAAACGCAAAGCGCACGCCGGCGGCATCGAGCTGTCGCAGCCAGGCCCGCAGCAAGGGCGATGCCTTGAACGCTTTCGGAAACACACGCCCGCTGGTGCCGACAAAAGTCGGCTCGCCCAGCGCCTCGCTCCAGGCGCGCAGCGCGTCAGGCGGAAACGTTTCGATCGCTGCTTGCAGTTTCGGCGCCGCCTCCCGGTAGCGCGCCATGAACTGCGGCAGCGGTTCGCTATGGGTGAGATTGAGCCCGCCGCGGCCGGCCATCAGAAATTTGCGGCCCGCGGACGGCATCCCGTCATGGATCGTGACGCGAGCACCGCCCTGCGCGAGCACCTCGGCCGCCATCAACCCGGCAGGGCCGGCGCCAATGACGGCGACGGCTGTCAGAGTTTCACCCCGGCGCGCGCAGCGGCCTGCGCTACGTATTTCTGCGTCTGCTCGAAAGCCCCCTGCAGCGCCTTCGCCTTCGACATGTCGCTGATCTCGGCGAAATGCGCCGCGACCGCGTCCGGCGTCCACTCGGACTCCGGCAGGTTGATGCCTTCGCTCTCGACGATCTTGATCACCGCGAACGAGCCGGCGCCAGCACCCATGATGGTGCGGGTCGGCGCGTCCTCGCTTAGCATGTACTCGACCGCGGGCGTGATCGCGTTCGGCTTCATCAATTGCAACGCCTGCGGCGGCAGCAGCTCTTCCGTCATGCGGGTTGCCGCCGTCGGCGAGATGATGTTGACGCGGATGTCGGTCTTGCGGCCCTCTTCCGCGAGCACATTCATCAGGCCGACCATGCCTGATTTCGCCGCGCCGTAATTGGCCTGGCCGAAATTACCGTAGAGGCCGGAGGACGACGTCGTCAGCACGATGCGGCCGTAGTTGCGGTCGCGCATGCCGGCCCAGGCCGCCTTGCAGCAATAGAAGGTGCCGACGAGGTGCACGTCGAGCACCTTCTGGAAATCGGCCGCTTCCATCTTGCCGAACGATTTGTCACGCAAAATACCGGCATTGGCACACAACAGGTCGACGCTGCCCCACTCCTTGGTGGCGCGCTCGACCATTGCGGTGACCTGCTCGAAATTGGAGACGTCGGCGCCGTCGGCCATGGCGATGCCGCCGGCCTTGCGGATCTCCTCGACCACGGCTCCCGCGGGCGAGAGCGAGCCGCCGCTGCCGTCGCGCGCGCCGCCGAAATCGTTGACCACGACTTTCGCACCGCGGCTGGCCAATCCCAGCGCATGCGCCCGTCCGAGACCATTGCCCGCGCCGGTGACGATGGCGACGCGTCCGTCGAACCTGATTGCCATGAGTGCAGTTCCTGCTTCTTCTTCCTTCTCCCCTTGTGGGAGAAGGTGGCATAGGCGGCCAACGGCCGCCGTTCCCAGTTAAAACGCCAACGCGTAGCGTTGGCTACGGCGCCGGATAAGGGGTCTCTCGCAACGGATGTGCTCGCGGAGAGAAACCCCTCACCCGCCTCGCATTCCGCGAGGCACCCTCTCCCACAAGGGGAGAGGGTTCGCTCCGCGCGAGAATTGACAGCTTTTGAGCAGCGTTGAGTCGCCGGGTCAAGCCCGGCCAGCCCTCACGCGAAATAGATCAACCCAAGCCACTCCGCGACCAACGCGGGCTTGTCTTCGCCTTCGATCTCCACCGTGACGTTGGTGCGAGACAGCAGCTCGTTCGGCTTGCGTAGCTTGGCTTCCGCCAGCACGAAACGGCCGCGGACCCGCTTGCCCGAACGCACCGGCGAGATGAAGCGCAGCTTGTCGAAGCCGTAATTGACACCCATCGTGGTGCCCGCGATGACGGGCATCACCTCGTAGGACATGATCGACAGCAGCGACATCGTCAGGAAGCCGTGCGCGATGGTGGTGCCGAACGCCGTCTCCTTCTTCGCACGCTCCGGATCGACGTGAATGAACTGGTGATCCTCGATCACGTCGGCATAGGTGTCGATGCGGGGCTGATCGACCATGTGCCACGACGACACGCCGATCTCCTTGCCGACCATGGCCTGATAGGCCTGAAGCGTGATCGGCGGCTTCTTCCAGACTTCGTTCACTTAGGTCTCACTCCGTGTTTTCGGCAGCTCCGGAAAATCCTCTTCGCGGAATTCCCGGCCGCGCAGGGGATCGTTGCGGTCGTCGTCGCGCTCGAGACGTCTGAGCTGAACGCGGCGGATCTTGCCCGAGATCGTCTTCGGCAGCTCCGTGACGATCTCGAGGCGGCGGATGCGCTTGAACGGCGCAAGGCGCGTATGCAGATGCCTGAAGATGGAGAGCGCGGTTTCCGGCGAGCGCTCCGCGCCGGCTGTCAGCAGCACAAAGGCTTTGGGAATCGCCAGCCGGATCGGATCCGGGCTTGGTACCACGGCGGCTTCCGCGACGAGCTCGTGCTCGAGCAACACGCTCTCCAACTCGAACGGGCTGATGCGGTAGTCGGAGGATTTGAACACGTCGTCGGAGCGGCCGACGAAAGTGAGATAGCCATCGTCGTCCTCGAACACGACGTCACCGCTGCGATAGAGCTCGCCTTCGGCGCCGGACAGCTCACCGTAGTCGCCCTGATAGCCCTGCATCAGGCCGGCGGGGCGGTTTTCGCCGAGCACCAGAGCCACCTCGCCCTCCTTGGCCGGATGACCGTCGGCGTCGCTGACCTGCACGCGATAGCCCGGCAGCGGCCGGCCCATCGAGCCGACCTTGATCTTTTGCCCCGGCGAGTTGCCGGCGAGCGCCGTCGTTTCGGTCTGGCCGTACCCGTCGCGGATGGTGAGGCCCCAGGCGGCCTGCACCTGATCGATCACTTCCGGATTGAGCGGCTCGCCGGCACCGCAGACCTCGCGCAAGGCCACCTTGAACGACGCCAAGTTCTCCTGGATGAACAGCCGCCACACCGTCGGCGGCGCGCACAGCGTTGTGACACCGCAGCGGCCGATGGTGGCAAGCAGGCCCTTGGCGTCGAAGCGTGGCTGGTTGACCACAAAGACGGTCGCGCCTGCGTTCCACGGCGCGAAGAAACAGCTCCAGGCGTGCTTGGCCCAGCCGGGCGAAGAGATATTGAGATGGACGTCGCCGGGCTTCAGTCCGATCCAGTACATGGTCGAGAGATGGCCGACGGGATAACTGCGCTGGCTGTGCCGCACCAGTTTTGGCTTTGCGGTGGTGCCTGAGGTGAAATAGAGCAGCATCGGGTCGTCGGCGTTGGTCGGGCCGTCGGCTGCAAAGCTCTCCGACGCCTCTGCCGCGTCATCATAGGAGAGCCAGCCATCGGAGGCCTCGCCCACGACAATGCGGACGATATTGTCGGCACCAAGACTTGCGAACTTCGCAACCTGGTCCTGCGCTGCCACCACCGCCTTCGCCTGGCCGCGATCGAGCCGGTCGCGAAGTTCATCGGCCGTGAGCAGCGTCGTCGCGGGAATTACGACGACGCCGAGCTTGATCGCGGCCAGCATCGTCTCCCACAGCGGAACCACATTGCCGAGCAGCAGCAGGAGATGATCGCCGCGCTTGAGGCCCTGCGCGCGGAGGAAGTTCGCGACCTGGTTGGAGCGGCGCGACAGCGCCCCGAACGAGAGCTTGGTCTGCCGGTCCTGCGCGGCATCGACGATCCAGAGCGCAGGACGATCCTTGCTGTCCGCATTCGCCGCCAGCTCGGCGTCGAACCAGTCGAGCGCCCAGTTGAAGGGAACAGGATCGGGCCAGCGGAAGCCCTTGACCGCTGTCTCGTAGTCCGTGCGGTTGTGAAGCAGAAACGCGCGCGCTTCCTGAAATGTCGTCATCAAGCTTTCCCGGCCAGCCCCCTAACGTGCTTGATAATTCCGGAAAAATCCACCCCGCCCTGGCCGGCTGCGTCGAATGACTGATAGATCTCCTGCGCATGTTTGCCGAGCGGCGTTGCCGCGCCCGCGGCCTTGGCGGCGTCCTGCGCCAGCGTCAAATCCTTCACCATCAGCGCCGAGGCAAAGCCCGGCTTGTAATCGTTGTTGGCGGGCGAGGTCGGCACCGGCCCGGGCACCGGGCAATAGGTCGTCAGCGACCAGCACTGGCCCGACGAGGTCGAGGCGACGTCGAACAGCGCCTGATGCGAGAGCCCGAGCTTCTCAGCCAGCGCGAACGCCTCGCTCACCGCGATCATGGAAATGCCGAGGATCATGTTGTTGCAGATTTTTGCGGCTTGGCCCGCGCCGGCACCACCGCAATGCACGATCTTCTTGCCCATGTTCTCCAGCACGGGCTTTGCCGCTGCAAACGCCTTGTCCTCGCCGCCACACATGAAGGTGAGCGTCGCACCCTTGGCACCCCCGGTGCCGCCGGAGACCGGCGCATCGACCGAAAGCACGCCGTGCTTGGCCGCGAGCGCATGCGCATGCCGCGCGCTCTCGACGTCGATGGTGGAGGAGTCGATGATCAGCGCGCCCTTGGTCATGACAGGAACGACCTCGCCCCACACGCCGAGCACATGCTTGCCGGCCGGCAGCATGGTGACAACGACATCGGCGTCTTTCACCGCGCCCGCGGCGCTCTCGGCGATGCCGGCACCGTCGGCCCTGGCCTGGTTGCGGGAGGCCTCGGCGAGGTCGAAAGCGACGACCTTGTGGCCGGCCTTGACCAGATTGGCGGCCATGGGGCCGCCCATGTTGCCGAGACCGATGAATGCGATCGTGGCCATCTTGGTTTCCTCCGCTGAACGTTTCGTTGATTAGTTGAACTTCAATTCGTCGGCGCCGATCTCGGCGAGATAGTGCGCAAGCATGTCCGGCGTGACGTCCTCGATCCGCGACGGCGACCAGGTCGGATTGCGGTCCTTGTCGATCACGGCGGCGCGCACGCCTTCGCGAAAGTCGTCGCTGCGGAAGACTTCCAACGCAGCCCGATATTCGCGCACCAGGCATTCTCCCAGGCTCGACGCGGTGCGAGCGAGCCGCAGCAGCTTGAGCGTCACCACCATGCCGCGCGGCGATTTTTCGTTGAGCGTCTTCAATGTCGCCAGCGCGAACTCGGAACCGTCGCGCTTGAGCGCGGCAAAAATGTCTTCCATGCGGTCGAAGCCGAACAGTGCGTCGATCGCCGGCTCCTTCGCGGCGACCGGCCCAGCGGTCTCCCCGGTCGCGAAGCCGTTGATGAGCTTACTGACATCGGCCGCTGTGACGCCTTGGCGAACCTTGGTCAGCGCTTCCCGCAATTCCGGCCATTTGGCTGCCGGCACCACTGCATCGGCAAACCTGGCGTGGATCGCATCGGGGCCGTTCATGGTCTGGCCGGTCAGGCCGAAATAAGTGCCGATCTCGCCCGGCGAGCGTGACAATAGCCAGGTGCCGCCGACGTCAGGGAAGAAGCCAAGCCCGACCTCGGGCATCGCGAGCCTGGTGCGATCGGTCACGATTCGATGGCTCGCATGTGCCGAAAGCCCGACGCCGCCGCCCATCACGATGCCGTCCATGAAGGCGACATAGGGTTTTGGGAATTTCTTGATCCGCGCGTTGAGGATGTACTCTTCCCGCCACAGGATCTTGCCGAGATCGCCGTCGATCTTCGAACTCTCCCAGAGCGCACGGATGTCGCCGCCGGCACACAGGCCGCGCTCGCCGGCACCTTCCAGCACGATCACGGCAACGGCTGGATCGGTCTGAAAACGGTCGAGCGCCCTGTCGATGTCGCGAAACATCTCCAGCGTGACGGCGTTGATCGCCTTCGGGCGGTTGAGCCTGATAATGCCGGCCGAGCCCTCGACCCGTGCGACCAGATCGCCCTCCTCCACTCCACTCATCGCGCGCCCTCGATCAATTTGCGCGCCACGATCAGCCGCATGATTTCATTGGTGCCTTCGAGAATCTGGTGCACGCGCAAATCTCGCACGATCTTCTCGATGCCGTATTCGCTGAGATAGCCGTAGCCGCCATGAAGCTGGAGCGCCTGGTTGGCGACCTCGAAGCCGACATCGGTGCCGAAGCGTTTGGCCATCGCGCAGAGCATGGTGGCGTCGGGATCCTTCCGATCGAGCGCCGCGGCGGCGCGCCACAGGAAGGTGCGCGCGGCCTCGAGCTCGATCGCCATGTCGGCGAGCTTGAATTGCAGCGCCTGGAATTCGTCGAGGCGCTTTCCGAAGGCCTTGCGCTCCTTCATGTAGGCGCGCGCCTTGTCGAGCGCGGTCTGCGCGCCGCCGAGTGAGCACGCCGTGATGTTGAGACGCCCGCCGTCGAGGCCCGCCATCGCGATCTTGAAGCCGACGCCCTCCTCGCTCAAGCGATTGGCAACCGGAACGCGCGCGTTCTCGAAGATCACGGCGCGGGTCGGCTGCGCGTTCCAGCCCATCTTGCGCTCGTTGGCGCCGAAAGAGACGCCCGGAGTCCTGCCGTCGATCACGAGCGTCGAGATGCCGCCCGGACCGTCGCCACCGGTGCGGACCATCGCGACCAGCAGATCGGTCCCGCCGGCGCCGGAGATGAACTGCTTCTGGCCGTTGAGCACGTAATGGTCGCCGTCGTGCACGGCGCGGGTGCGGAGCGCTGCCGCGTCCGAGCCGGCGCCGGGCTCGGTGAGGCAGTAGCTCGCGATCAGCTCCATGGTGCAGAGCTTGGGCAGCCAGGTGTGGCGCTGGGTGTCGCTGCCGTAGGCATCGATCATCCAGGACGCCATGTTGTGGATGGAGATGAAGGCCGAGGTGGTCGGACAGCCCGTTGCCAGCGCCTCGAAGATCAGCGCGGCATCGAACCGCGACATCGCGGAACCGCCGACATCGTCGCGGATATAGATGCCGCCCATGCCGAGCGCTGCTGCCTCGCGCATCACCTCGACGGGAAAATGCTTCTCCTCGTCCCAACGAAGCGCGTGCGGCGCGATCTTTTCCGCCGCAAACGCCAACGCCATGTCGCGAACCGCGATCTGATCCTCGTTCAGAGCGAACTGCATGTTGGGCTGCTCACTGTTCTCGTCATTGCGAGGAGCGAAGCGACGAAGCAATCCAGTGGGTCCGAGGAGAAAGTCTGGATTGCTTCGCTACGCTCGCAATGACGGGCTGGGCTACAGCCTTACTTCATCAGCGGGATCGAGAACTCCGCGCCTTCCTTGACGCCGGACGGCCAGCGCGAGGTCACCGTCTTGGTCTTGGTGTAGAAGCGCACCGAATCCGGGCCGTGCTGGTTGAGATCGCCGAAGCCCGACTTCTTCCAGCCGCCGAAGGTGTAATAGGCGATCGGCACCGGGATCGGCACGTTGATGCCGACCATGCCGACATTGACCTTGGCCGCGAAGTCGCGCGCGGCATCGCCGTCGCGGGTGAAGATCGCAACGCCGTTGCCGTAATCATGCTCCGACGGCAGCGCCAGCGCTTCCTTGTAATCGTGCGCGCGCACGACCGAGAGCACGGGACCAAAAATCTCTTCCTTGTAGATCCGCATGTCCTTCGTGACGTTGTCGAACAGCGAACCGCCGAGATAGAAGCCGTTCTCGTAGCCCTGCATCTTGAAGCCGCGGCCGTCGACCGCGAGCGTCGCACCTTCCTTGATGCCGATGTCGATATAGCCCTTGACCTTCTCGACCGCCTCGCGCGTCACCAGCGGACCGTAATCGGCGGACGGATCGATCGAGGTGCCGATCTTGAGCGACTCGACGCGCGGGACCAGCTTTTCCATCAAGCGGTCGGCAGTGGACTTGCCGACGGGGACCGCGACGGACACCGCCATGCAGCGTTCGCCGGCCGAACCGTAGCCGGCGCCGATCAGTGCGTCGACCGCCTGGTCCATGTCGGCGTCGGGCATGATGATGGCGTGGTTCTTGGCGCCGCCAAAACACTGGCAGCGCTTGCCGGTTTGGGCTGCGCGCTCGTAGATGTATTGCGCGATCGGAGTGGAGCCGACGAAGCCGACGGCCTTGATATCGGGATCGTCGAGGATGGCGTCGACCGCTTCCTTGTCGCCGTTGACGACATTGAGGATGCCGGCCGGCAGGCCCGCCTCGATCATCAGCTCGGCGAGCATCATCGGCACGCCGGGATCGCGCTCCGACGGCTTCAGGATGAAGGCGTTGCCGCAGGCAATCGCAGGAGCGAACTTCCACATCGGGATCATCGCCGGGAAATTGAACGGCGTGATGCCGGCGACGACGCCGAGCGCCTGGCGCATCGAGTAGATGTCGATGCCGGGGCCGGCGCCTTCGGTGTATTCGCCCTTCATCAGATGCGGGATGCCGCAGGCGAATTCCGCGACTTCGAGGCCACGCTGGATGTCGCCCTTGGCGTCAGGAACGGTCTTGCCATGCTCGCGGGCGAGCAACTCGGCGAGCTTGTCGTAGTCGCGCTGCACCAGCTCGACGAACTTCATCATGACGCGGGCGCGGCGCTGCGGGTTGGTCGCGGCCCATTCCGGCTGCGCGGAGCGGGCGTTCTCGACGGCGGCGCGGACCTCGGCCTTGGACGCCAGCGCCACCTTGGCCTGGACGTCACCCGTCATCGGCTCGAAAACGTCGGCGGTGCGGCCCGAGGTGCCCTTGACCTCCTTGCCACCAATGAAATGTCCGACTGAACGCATGGAATGGTCTCCTTAAGGCGAGCTTGAACGCTTTGACAAATCCTATCGACCTGCATTTTATAGGATTCAAGTCTGAGATAATGCACCATAGATGTGCGAAAATGCTGGATCAAGGCGCTATCGACTGGGACGACTTCCGCTTCGTGCTGGCCATCGTGCGGGGCGGCTCGGTTTCGGCTGCGGCAAAACAGCTCGGCGTCGACCATGCTACCGTCATCCGCCGCGTCGACCGGCTGGAGAAGCACCTCTCGGCCAAGCTGTTTGACCGGCGCAAGACCGGCTACCTGCTGACAGAGGCCGGCCAGCGCGTCGCCGACAGCGCGGAAGCCATGGAATCGACCATCGTCGCCAACCAGGAGCAGGTCGGTGGCTCCGTGGCGCGGCTGACCGGCACAGTGAGGATCGGCGCGCCAGACGGATTTGGCACCGCCTTCCTGGCGCCCCGGCTCGCTCAGTTCGCCGACCGGTATCCCGATCTCGATTTGCAACTGGTGGCCACCGCGCGGCTGTTCAGCCTCTCCAAGCGCGAGGCCGATATCGCGATCAGCCTGACCATGCCGAAGGAAGGCCGCATCGTCGGCCGCAAACTGCTCGACTACCGCCTCGGACTCTATGCCGCGCCCGCCTATCTCGACCGCTTCCCGAAAATCACCTCGCGCGAGGTGCTGCCGCAGCATCGATTCGTCGGCTATATCGAGGAGCTCTTGTTCACGCCCGAGCTCGACTATCTGCCGCAGGTGTCGCCGAAGATCTCCGCACGGTTGCGCAGCGCCAATCTGATCGCACAACTCAATGCCACGCTCGCCGGCTTCGGTATCGCCGTCCTGCCGCACTTCATGGCGGCCGACTATCCGCAGCTGCTTGCGGTGCTGGCGGAAGAGGTCTCGATCACCCGCACCTTCTGGATGCTGATGCACGCCGACAGCAAGGACCTCGCACGCATCCGCGCGGTGGCGGATTATATTTCCGAGATTGTCGAGCGCGAGCGGGCGCTGTTTGCGGGGCGGTAAGGACGGTCTCGTAGGGGGGCAAAGGCGCCCTAGCGCCGTGCCCACCATGTCTCCACACTCGCGGTTGGATGGTGGGCACGCTTCGCTTTTGCCCACCTACCGCACCTCGGCCTAACTCTGCTTCACCTTCTTCGCCGCCGTTACCTTCGGCTCACGCCGCGCGCCATCGAGCGCACTGTCCTTGCCCGTCTTCAACACCTCGTCCGACAGCTCGCTCGAGCCGGCAATGCGCGCGAGCAGCATGGTGCCGGCCATGGTCGCCAGCGTCGCGATCGCCTGCTTGCGCGCGGCCTTGCGCGGCAGATTCGGGATGAAGTCCGTGATCATCTCGATCATCTCGTCGAGCTTGCCCGCAAAGGCCTTTCGTGTCTTCGGGCTCTCCCGGGCGATCTCGGCGCCGAGCGCGGGAATCGAGCAACCGTGACCGGGGTTGTCGCGATGCACCGTCGAGAGATAGGTCTCCACGATCTGGGGGAGCTGCTTCTCCGGCGCGACCTGATCAGATTGCTTGCGCCAGTGCTCCATCGAGCGATCCATGGCGTAGTCGAACGCCTCGATCACGAGCGCCTCGCGGGAATCGAAATGGGCGTAGAAGCCGCCATGGGTCAGGCCCGCCTCCTTCATGAGGTCGGCGACGCCGATGCCGTGGGCGCCCTTTTCGCGCAGCCGCACGGAGGCCTTCTTCACGATGCGGTCGTGGGTTTCCTGCTTGTGTTCCCGAGAATAGCGCATGCGGATCTCATTGGATGTCGGAGGTCATCTAATAACACGGATATCGGCAGGACGGCGCATTAATTCTCGGTAAAATTGTTGCCGATCATGGAAAAGGTCGCCGTTGCGTGCACCGCAAGCGCCCCCTTACCGTCGCGGACGAAGCCCTCGGTGTAGCTGGTCTGGCGTCCCAGCTTGATCACCTTGCCCTCAGCGGCGATCAGCCCGGACCGGACCGAGAGCGGACGCAGGAAGGTCATTTTCAGATCGAGGGTGACGGAGCCCTGCCCGGGCTCCAGCCTGGTCGAGATCGCACACCCCATCGCGGTGTCGAGCAGCGCGGCGGCTGTGGCCCCGTGCAGGAGGCCTATGGTGTTTTCGAGATCCTCGCGCGGCTTGAGTTCCATGACGATCCGGCCCGGCTCGACCACGGCCATTACGAAGCCGATCAGCTTGGCAAAGGGGGGCGGCGGTAACCGTCCGTCGCGGATACCCAGCATCGCATCCATGCCTGACAGGCCCATCGCCACTTTCGCGACCGGCGCAGGCACCTGCCACTCCACCACCCGCTCGCGCCGGCCCGCAGGCGAAAACAGGTCGAGTTGATCGTTGCTGGTCATCGTGACCTCTTGGTATGATTTCCATCATACTATTCTGCGGACTTCGCGCTGGCAACTCCTTCCCGCCCGCTTGACAAGCAAGACGTTTCGGCCCGGAAGTGATCCCGACAGGCCTATTCGCGCGTCCACGAACTCAGAGATCCCCTCATGGAAATGCTCAACCACCACTGCGGCGTGACGCGCGATGCGCGCGGCGTCGTTCACGTCGCCATCTGCAATGCCGGCTCACTGAACATTTTGGGCTCGCCCGTCACCGATGCGGTTCGCGAAGGTTTGCAGCAGCTCTCGTCCGACCGCAGCATCCGGGTTGCGGTGCTGCGCGGCCAGAGCGAGAAGAGCATGATCGGCGGGGCCGACATCAAGGAGATGGCCAGGCTCGACCAGAAGTCCGCCGAAGCCTTCATCAGCCGCCTGCGCGACCTCTGCGAGGCCGTGCGCGCCTTCCCGGCTCCCATGATCGCGCGCATGCCCGGCTGGTGCCTCGGCGGCGGGCTCGAAGTCGCTGCCGCCTGCGATTTCCGGATCGCAGCCCATGATGCGCATTTCGGCATGCCGGAGGTGCGCGTCGGCATTCCCTCGGTGATCCATGCCGCGCTGCTGCCGCGTCTGATCGGCTGGGCCCGCGCGCGCTGGCTGGTGATGACCGCTGAGAACATCGACGCGTCGACGGCGCTGGCCTGGGGGCTGGTCGACAAGGTCGCGCCGGAAGGCGGGCTCGATGCCGAGGTCGAGCACCTTGTGCAGGCGCTGCTCGAATGCGGCCCCGAGGCGCTGCGCTCGCAGAAAGCACTGCTGCGGCGCTGGGAGGAACTGCCGCTGACGGAGTCGGTGAATTTGAGCGTGAAGGTGTTCGGCGAGTCGTTCCTGACGGACGAGCCGACGCGGCTGATGGGCGCGTTTGTGAATCGGAAGCGGTAGGCGCTCTCAACCTCTTCCGTTCGCACGACCAAATCTCATGCGAACCACAAGATTTTCTCATGCCGGACGCAGTTGCATTTTTTGCGCCGCATCATATGATGGTCATAATCTTACATGTCCGACATCGTAGGGAGTCTCCCCCATGGCCGAAGCCGCCGATCCCGTCGTCATCGTCTCCGCCGTCCGTAGCCCGCTCGGGCGCTTCATGGGCGAGCTGTCGCCGCTTCCCGCACACAAGCTCGGTTCGCACGTGATCGGCGCGGCACTCGAGCGTGCCAAGCTTGCGCCGGAGAAGGTCGACGAGGTCTTCATGGGCTGCGTCCTTCCCGCGGGCCAGGGCCAGGCCCCGGCGCGCCAGGCTGCGCGTGCGGCCGGCCTGCCCGACGCCACCGGCGCCACCACCGTGAACAAGGTCTGCGGCTCCGGCATGAAAGCGACCATGCTGGCGCACGACATCATTCGCGCCGGCTCGGCCGAGATCGTCGTCTCCGGCGGCATGGAGAGCATGAGCAACGCGCCGTATCTGCTCGCCAAGGCGCGTGGCGGCTATCGCGCCGGCCACGACCGCATCATCGACCACATGATGATGGACGGCCTTGAAGACGCCTACGAGACCGGCCGCTCCATGGGCGATTTCGGCGAGGCCACCGCCGAAGCCTATCAGTTCACCCGCAAGGACCAGGACGCCTATGCGATGGAAACGTTGAGCCGCGCGCGCAAGGCGGTCGAGGGCGGCGCGTTCAAGGCCGAGATCGCGCCGATCACGCTGAGCGAGAGGGCAGGCCCCCGCATCGTCGCTAATGACGAGCATCCGCTCAAGGTCGATCCCGCAAAGATCCCCGGGCTGAAGCCGGCGTTCCGCGCCAACGGCACCATCACGCCGGCGGCCTCCTCCGCCAACGCCGACGGCGCCGCTGCGCTGGTGCTGACGAAGCGCTCACTCGCCGATCGCAACGGCCTGCCGGCTCTCGCCGTGATCAAGGGCCACGCCACCCACAGCCAGGAGCCGCAATGGTTCAC
Source organism: Bradyrhizobium sp. 44 (assembly GCF_023073095.1). Lineage (NCBI taxonomy): Bacteria > Pseudomonadati > Pseudomonadota > Alphaproteobacteria > Hyphomicrobiales > Nitrobacteraceae > Bradyrhizobium > Bradyrhizobium sp. 44. Next base: position 586,340 of record NZ_JADPIY010000016.1, on the reverse strand, counting down.
CACGGCTCCGATCCCGGCGATCCGCAAGCTCTTGGACAAAGTCGGCTGGAGCGCCGACGGCGTCGACCTGTTCGAGATCAACGAAGCCTTCGCCGTGGTGGCGATGGCGGCGCAGCGCGATCTCGGCATTCCCCGCGAGAAGCTCAACATAAACGGCGGCGCGTGCGCGCTCGGCCATCCCATCGGTGCCACCGGCGCACGGCTGATCGTGACGCTGCTGCATGCGCTCGAGGCGCGAAACCTCAAGCGCGGTGTCGCGGCGCTCTGCATCGGCGGCGGCGAAGCCACTGCGATCGCGGTGGAGCGCCTGACGCACTGAGGTGAAAGTCCGGAAATGAGGGAACTCCGTCATTTCAGACAGACGCGTCTCGTGCCACTCTGCAAACTTGCGCAGGTGTTTCAAATCCTGCCTACCAAGATTGAGGCCCAATGATCTCGAACTGGCTCGCGGCAACACTCGGTCGCCGCAACATCCACTACGGCTGGGTAATGGTCGGCGTGACCTTCCTCACCGCGCTGATCAGCGCCGGCACGGTCGGGGCGCCCGGCGTGTTCATCGTTCCGCTTCAGAAGGAGTTCGGCTGGAGCACGGCGGAGATCTCGTCGGCGTTGTCGATCCGCTTCATCCTGTTCGGGCTGATGGCGCCGTTTGCGGCAGCCCTGCTCAACCGCTACGGCCTGCGCAACGTCACGCTGACCGCGCAGCTCATCGTAGTCTCGGCGCTGGTGCTCTCGCTCGGCATGACAGAGGTCTGGCAGCTCGTCGCGCTGTGGGGCGTCGTGATCGGGATCGGCACCGGCATGACTGCGCTGGTGCTGGGCGCCACCATCGCGACGCGCTGGTTCGCAGCGCGGCGCGGCCTCGTCGTCGGCATCATGACCGCGAGCGTCGCCACCGGCCAGCTCGTGTTCCTGCCGCTGCTGGCAAGCCTCACCGAACGTTTCGGCTGGCGGCTTGCGCTCGGCTTCGTCTGCATCGCGCTTGGTGTTTCCGCCCTCGCGGTCCTGCTCGCGATGCGCGACCGTCCGAGCGATTTGGGCCTGCGCCCGTTCGGCGACGAAGGCACCACACCCCTGCCCGCCCCGCCCGTCAGCCATGGCTCGATCACCGGCGTGGCACTCGGCACGCTGCGCGACGCCTCGAAGAGCAGCGCGTTCTGGGTCCTGTTTGCGACGTTCTTCGTCTGCGGCGCATCCACCAATGGCCTCGTGCAGGTGCATCTGATTCCGATGTGCCTCGATTTCGGCATCCCGCAGGTGCAGGCCGCGGGCTTGCTGGCTGCCATGGGCATCTTCGACTTCTTCGGCACCATCATGTCGGGCTGGCTGTCGGACCGCTACGACAACCGCTATTTGCTGTTCTGGTATTACGGCCTGCGCGGGCTCTCGCTGATCTTCCTCCCCTTCAGCGATTTCTCGTTTTATGGGCTCTCGATCTTCGCGATGTTCTACGGACTCGACTGGATCGCAACCGTGCCGCCCACGGTGCGCCTGACCGCGCAGAAATTCGGACCTGAGCGCGCCAATCTGGTGTTCGGCTGGATCTTTGCCGGCCACCAGCTCGGCGCGGGCACCGCCGCCTTCGGCGCCGGTTTCTCGCGGACGGTCTATCAGAGCTACCTGCCCGCCTTCTTCATCGCCGGCGCGCTCTGCGTGTTCGCCGCGCTGATCGTGCTGACGCTGTCGCGACAACCGAAGCCAAAGCCGCAAGCCGCGATGGCTTAGTATCTGATGGTGCCGGTGACGCCGTAGAGTGCGGCGTCACCGATCCGCCCGACACGAGGCGGGTCGTTCGGGTTCGGGATGCCGCTCGATTGCGGAAGACGTACCTGAAATAAAGCGCGACCAGCCGTAGCAGATCGAAAAAATCAGCAAGGCGAACCTGCCGTAGCCGTCAACAGACGCCTTGCGGATGTTCATGCGTCGCAATTGTGTCGGCTGGCCTCTCAGGCGACGGAACCCCCGCGTGGGTTGACGATCGTATAGCCACGCAATGAACGCGCATGCATTCGCGTCGCGTGTCCGCCCGAGTTGGCGTCGTACACCATCCAGGTGTCCCCTTCCAGGTGCTGCTCGAGGACGAACACATGTCCACGTCGCGCTGCGACCATTCCCGGTGCGGGTGATGTCCGCGGGAAGCGCAGCCAATTGGCCGCAAGATTTAATTCCGGCACGATACGGCCGAACACGCGCAGAGCCGCGCCGCAGCCGCAGAACGAGGAAGGGCAACCTGCCGGACGACTACCGACAATGCGAGCGCCGGAGATGTCCGCCGTCGGGGCGCTGCCCGCGCTGGTCACCGTCAATTGCGTCGCGCGATAGGCTTGTAGCGAGGACCTGGGATTCAGTGGGGACCGGGAAGTCCGCTCACGGCGCGTTTGCGCATACGAGAAGTCGCAGGGCATCGTGACGTTGCATTCAGGTACTTGATGAATGCGATAAGTCCGTGCTTCGGAAGCGACGGAGCTGAGGGCAACCAAGAGACACGCAGAAAGAACCGCCTTGAACATTGCAGGGCTCCAAATTGAAGATCCCTGCCCCGGCAATGAGAAACCAATAACAGTTTGGCTGAAATGGGCTAAAAAGCGGCCGAAAGTGGCTTCATTTGCGGGCCGATTTCTGCAGTCCTCATAGCCCAGACGTAGCGGCAGAGATGGACTACTCGCAGAGAACGAATGCGTGTCGTCGCAACTGAGACGCTACCGCATGTGCACGCCGCCCAGCGACGGGCGTCGACCGGCCGAGCGCGCAAACGCCCAGGGCGCCCCTCGAGCCATAAACCCGGGCAGTAATTGTTGCGCGCGTGGTCAGCCCCGAGTCGTCGCCAAACCCGCTCCTGTGGCTATCGCAAAGTCCGATTTTGCAGCACTGAGCGCTGCGGCGAGCTCGTCGATGTGGTAGGGCTTCGACAGGATCCGGATCCCGGCCATTTCGGCGTCGTGAACCGCGGCTTCGGCGTATCCGCTCGTCAGCAGGACCGGGATGTCGCTTCGCCTCCTCTTTATCTCGGACGCGAGTTCGACACCGTTCATGCCGCCCGGCATCATGATATCGGAAAACACCAGATCGACGGAGCGGCCGTCCGCCAGAGCACCGAGGGCCGCCGCAGCACTGGCCGCGCGCGTGACCTGGTAACCGAGCTGCGCAAGCATTTCGCTGACCAGCGCGGCGACCTCGTCGTCGTCTTCGACGAGGAGAACCCGGCCATGATTAGCCTTCTTGGGACGCGCCCTGTTCAGGTCGATGAGATGCCGTTCACCCGAAGGAATATTCCTGGATCGCGGCAAATAGAGCTCGATGCTGGTGCCCTCGTCGACGATCGATTTTATTCGAACCATCCCGCGTGATTGCGTCGCAAATCCGTGCACCTGCGCAAGCCCCAGGCCCGAGCCTTTCCCGACATCCTTGGTCGTGAAGAACGGTTCGAAGACCCGCGCCAGGATCTCGGGGCTCATCCCGACGCCCCTGTCGACCACGGACAGGCGGACGTAATCGCCCGAAATTTCATCCTCGTCGAAGCCGGCCAGGTTCTCGCCACGAACAACGATCGTGCCGCCGTTCGGCATCGCATCGCGGGCGTTGACCGCCAGGTTGAGAATGACCAGTTCGAGCTCTCCCGGATCGACCTCCACCGGCCAAAGACCATCCGGAAAATCGAACTCGACGTGAACGTCGCCTCTCAGGCTCCGATCGAGCAGTTCGCGCATGCCGCCGATCTGCGATGCGATGTCGACGGCCTCGGGCCGGAGCTTCTGCCGCCGTGAAAAAGCCAGAAGCTGCCGGGTCAGGCCGGCACCGCGCTGCGCCGCCTGAACCATTCCCTGCAACAGCCGACGCCGCCGATCAGGATCTGTCTGCCGATCGAGCATGTCCAATCCACCGGAGATCACCATCAGCAGATTATTGAAGTCGTGAGCTACTCCGCCGGTCAATTGTCCGATGGCTTCGATCTTCTGGGCTTGACGAAGGGTCTCCTCGACCCGGGCGCGCTCTTCCATTTCGGCCCGCAGATGCTTGTTGGCCTCCTCGAGAGCACGGGTGCGCTCGACCACGAGCTTCTCGAGCTCCTGGGCCGTCCGCTCGCGCGCCTGCAGCAAGGTTCGAATTTCATATTGCCGCCGGCGGGCCCGCATTGCGGATTGAATTGCGCTCGTCAGCGTGATCGGCTGAACCGGACGTTCAAGCAGCGAAACGTTGCGGAGTGTCTCGACGATGCTGCGGCGCCAAGCAACCACCGCCGGCTGCTCGCGGTGGCTGGTGAGAATGACAAAGGGCAGGTCGGACCAGGGCGGTTGCCGCTCGATCCAATGTGCCAGCGGCTGGGTATCCTTCCCGAACAAGCCCTCCTCGGCGAGAAGGACCGCGCCCACTCCCGCCGACATCTCGCTGACCAGTTCAGGCAGACCACGACAATTGATTGCGACGAGATTCGAATTGCGGAAAAGCTCGACCGATGCCGCCCCATCACGGCCGATCGGAGCAAACACGAGAACGCAATGATCGCGGTCCGCGCTCATTCCGCCGGCCCCTCTGGCATGCTCGTGCCCGTATAACGCGGATTTCCGGAGAAAATGCCGCTGAACTCGCTCAGCGGAGGGCCTAGCGTGACGCCAGCGCGGCCAAGACGAAACTCGCGGATTGAGTTTTCATGATTGCCGCTGCGCTTCTTCACGACGGAGAGGGCACGCCGCACCGTTCCGCCGACCTCAAAATAGCGCAGCATGAGCACCGCGTCACTCAAATAGCTGATATCGAGAGCCGTTTCCATCGGACCGATCAGCCCATGTTGAGCGAGGATCAGGACGGTCAGCACGCCTTTCTGCCCGAGATAGCTCAGGAGCTCATGCATCTGAAGGATGAGGAATCGCTCATCCGGCATCGCGTTGAGGTAACCGTTTAGACTGTCGATGATGACAATCCGGGCGTTATCCTTTTCGACGCTCTTTCGTACACTCGCGGCGAATTCCCCGGGGGACATCTCGGCGGGATCGATCTGTTGAAAGCGGATGAGTCCCGATTGCAGGTGCGTTTCAAGGGGCAGGCCTAGCGTCCGAGCCCGGGCTTCCACCGTGCCGCGACCTTCATCGAAGGCAAAGAACACCGCATGCTCACCACGGGCTGCCGCCGCGATCGCATAGGTCAGCGCGAGAGACGACTTGCCGACACCGGCGGCGCCCAAAAGAAGCGCACTGGTGCCGCGCTCGAGCCCTCCTCCCAGGAGCTGGTCGAGTTGCGCATTGCCGCTCGGCGTCAACTCACCGATGAACGATGCGTGATGTTCCCCCGCGACCAGCCGGGGGAATATCCGCACACCTCCTGCTTCAATGGTGAAATCGTGGAAGCCGCCGCGAAATCGAATGCCGCGCATCTTGATGACGCGCAGCCGCCGGCGCTCTGCTCCATAATCGATGGCGAGCTGTTCGAGCATCACCACGCCATGCGCGATCGAATGGAGTTGCAAATCGTCCTGGGAGGACGAGAGGTCGTCGAGGAGGATGACCGTGCAATTGCGGTTGGTGAAGAAGTGCTTCAGGGCCAGAACCTGGCGCCGGTACCGCAGCGGGTTCTGCGCGAGGAGGCGCAGCTCGGACAGGCTGTCCAGCACCACGCGCGCGGGATTGATCCGTTCGACTTCCTTGAATATCAGGCCCGTCGTTTCGCTCAGCTCCATTTCAGCGGGATGGAAGACGGTGAGCTCCCGCTCGGGATCCAGCGTCGTCTCCGGCGGAACCAGTTCGAAGATGTCGACACCTCGCAGCGACCAGCCGTGCCGCTGCGCAACCAGCGTCAGCTCACGTTTGGTTTCCGACAAGGAGATATAGAGCACGCGTTCACCGCAGCGGACGCCCTCGAGAAGGAATTGAAGCGCCATCGTGGTCTTGCCCGAGCCGGGCCGACCCTCGTAGAGGTACATGCGATTGGGATCGAGCCCGCCACAGAGGATGTCGTCCAGCCCGTCGCTGCCGGTCGAAATCCTGGGCAAGTCTTCGGGGTCGCTGGTTTGCGCCCCGCTGGATGAATCGGTCATTGGACCCCCGTGAAAGTTCCGTCGCTAACAATCTGCGCTCCGGCCGGAAGACGGGTCGCGCAGGTTAGCGGTCCGGTTCCAACCAAAAGGCGAAAGCTGGCGAAGAACGCCTAGGCGGGGTTCCAAGTTCCGCGTTACGACGCATGTCCGCCAGACCGTCTCCGGCGGAACCGTTTTGGGCCTTCTTTCAGATTCCTGGAGGGTCAGAAGGTCAATATCGACAAAACCAGTACGCTGGCCCCGAAATGCAGCACCAGCTCACTGCATCATCGAGGCCGCGATCTTCTCTGCCGACATCAGAACTGGGAAATTGGTGTTGGCACACGGCACCACCGGGAAGATCGAGGCGTCGACGACGCGCAGGCCCTGCACGCCTTTGACGCGGCCCTCTGGATCGACGACCGCCATCGGATCGTCGGCCCGGCCCATGCGGCATGAGCAGGAGGCGTGCCACACGCCGATGGTCGCCTTGCGCACGAAGGCTTCCAGCGCCTCGTCGTCGTTGATGACGTCGTCGAAGGTGAAGCCCTCGACCACGAAATTGTCGATCATGTAGTTGCGCAGCGCCGCCGGCCCGTCCATCAGGGCCGCGGCGATTTTTGTCAGTATCCGGTTCCTGGTGTTGACCACGCCGATCTTGCGCACGCGGTCGGTATAGGAGGCCGGGAACGGCTTGTCCGTCACGGCCCTGACGACGTCGCTCATCTGGACGGCCGCCATCTTGCGGAAACCGCTCATCAGGCGATCGAGATCGCGGCGGTCGGATAGCAAGTTGAACTCGACGATCGGCTCGGCTGCCGGGTCGCGCGAGGCAAGTTTGACCTGTCCTGTCTCGGAATAGGTCTTGTTGACGAACGTCAGCAGCGATCCGATCTGCTCACCGACCGCGTGCCAGGCTGATTTGCTGAGCAGGACGACGAACATATCGCCTTTCGGTACGCCTTCGAGCCCGGACGAGTAACGCAGGCCAAGCTGCATGTGGCGCCTGGTGTGCTCGTTCATCCGCGCTCCGCGGCGGACAAAGGACGACAGCGAGATCGAGGGATGATCCATCAGGCGCTGGCCGACGCCCTGTAGCCCCATCAGCACGGGAATGCCCATGTCCTTGAGGTGTCCGACTGGGCCGATGCCGGCGCGCAACAGATGCGCCGGCGAATGGATGGCGCCGCTGGAGAGAATGATCTCGCGGGCTCGGAATTCCTGCTCCCGTCCGTCGACCACGGCCTTCACGCCGACGCAACGCGTGCCTTCGAACAGCAATTCTCTGACTTGCGTGTTGGTGGAGATCGTGAGGTTGGCGCGCTTGCGCGTGTCGCGATCGAGATAGCCCATGGCAGCCGAGACGCGTTGCTCGGCCTGGTTGGAGTGCGTCACCGGGAAAAACCCGTCGACGAACTCGCCGTTCTGGTCGGCTAAGTATTGGTGGCCGGCCTGTTGGAAGGCATCGGCGAACGCCTGAGAATGTCGCGTCCAGTGCTCCCGCGGGATCCGGCGAACCGGGATCCGGCCGTCCTTGCCGTGGTAGGGACCGTCGAAATCGAGGTCGCGCTCGACCTTCTTGAAGAAGGGCAGCACATCGTTCCAGCTCCACCCCGCAGCGCCGCGCGCTTCCCATTCGTCGTAGTCGGTCGGCGCGCCGCGGTTGGCCATCTGGCCGTTGATCGAGGAGCCGCCGCCAAGCACGCGTGCCTGCTCGTATTTGCGTAAGGGCGGACGTCCTTCGTCCGGATTGTTGTGGCTGACGATCTGGGTCGTGACCTTGAGCTCGGTCCAGTGGAAGCGCGGATCGAAATAGGCCGTACCCGGATAGCTGTCCCTGATCTCGGCCGGCTCGTCGCCGGGCGGTGTGTCCTGTCCAGCCTCGCAGAGCAGGACCTTGTTGGCGCTCCTCGCGGAGAGCCGGTGGGCCAGCACGGACCCCGCCGAGCCGCCGCCCACGATAATGAAGTCGTACACGATTGGCGCTTCCTCTTGTTCTTGCCCGGGAAGCGTAGCGCGTAATTGTTTTGAGGTCACGTCATCACTGCCGCGGCAAAGCGGAGCACAGACAGCGGCAACATCGAAGGCGCCCTATCGGCAGGCACCCATCGTCGGGTCAGCAGTTGACGAGCTACCGAACCTGGGAAGCTTTACGGCTTCCTCACGAAGCCCGCGCGCAACCGCTCGGCAAACCAGACTACAAAAATTGAAGCAAACGACAGACAGAAAAATATGGCCGTCCAAAGCAGCGCGTTACCCGCATTTGTCATGACGTCTCTCCCTCGTTTCAAACGAGACGCTTGCAGACAATCGGACGCGTGGCGTTGCGATAGATCAATTTTGCTCAACTGGCATTGGGCAGAGGTCGGCATCAGCGGCTCGCAGTGACGGCTGAAACTACGGCCTGATCGAAAAATTCCCCGGCGGCCCCGGCTTTCGCAATGGCTCCGCCAGCCGCGCAAACTCGCACAGCAGCGACCGCGTCTTCCTGGGATCGATGATCTCCTCCACCCAGAATTTTTCGGCGGAGCGGAACGGCGAGCGCAGCTTGTTGAGGCGGTCCTCGATCTCTTTCAGTTTCTCCGCCTTGTCCTCAGCCGCGTCGATGTCCGCACGGTAGGCGGCTTCGATGCCGCCTTCGAGCGGGAGCGAGCCCCAATAGGCCGACGGCCAGGCGTAGCGGATCGAGAAGCGGTCGGCGGGCTGATGCACCACGCCGGCGACGCCGAAGGCATTGCGCAGGATCACCGTGCACCAGGGCACCGTGGTCTGGTTGACCGCGGCCATGGCGCGAACGCCATGGCGGATGGTGCCCGCCTTCTCCGCATCGAGCCCGATCATGAAGCCGGGGCAGTCCATGAGATAGACGATCGGCAAATGGAAGGTCTCTGCGAAGTCGACCCAGCGCACCACTTTCTGGCAGGCGTCCGCCGTCCAGGAGCCGCCATAGTGAAAGCTGTCGCTGGCAAGCACCATCACCGCCCTGCCCTCGAGCCGCGCGAGGCCGACGATGATCGGCTTGCCGAAATTCTTGGCGACCTCGAAGAACGAGCCCTTGTCCACGACCTGTTCGACGATCGGCCGTATCTTGTAGACCTGCTTGCGGTTGCGTGGCACCGCGCTCATCAGCGCCTCTTCGGTGCGCTCCGGATTGTCGGTGCAGGGCAAGGTCGGCGGCAGCCCGTCAACCGACGACGGCAGATAGGACAGGAATCGCCGCGCGCAGGCAAAGGCCTCCTCCTCGGTGTCGACGGCATGATCGACCGCGCCGGCGCGGGTCTGGATGTCGGCGCCGCCGAGCTCTTCCTTCGAGAGATCCTGCCCCAGCGCCTTCACCACCGGCGGGCCTGCGACGAACATCGCGGACTTCCGGGTCATGATGGAATAGTGGCTGGCGGCAAGACGCGCGGCACCGAGCCCTGCGACCGAGCCGAGGCCGAGCGCGACCACGGGCACGCGCGACAAGTTTTCGGTGGTGAAGCGATACCAGCGTGTGCCGCCGATACCACCCGGCAGGTTCGCCGCGCCCTTGGTCTCGATGGTCTTGACCGAGCCGCCGCCGCCCGAGCCTTCGATGATGCGGACGATGGGCAGGCGGAGATCATGCGCCATCTCCTCCGCCATCAGCGGTTTTGCGGAGATGGACGCGTCCGCCGAGCCGCCGCGCACGGTGAAATCGTCGCCGACCACGACGACGGTGCGGCCTTCGACGCGGGCACGGCCGAACACGCAGTTCGCCGGCGTCAATTTCTGCAACTCGCCGCTGGAATCGTACTCGCCGACGCCGGAGACGGCACCGATTTCGTGAAAGCTGCCTTTGTCGGTCAGTCTGTCGATACGTTCCCGAACAGTCAGTCGGCCCTGGTCATGCTGACGCTTGACCTTGTCAACGCCGCCCATCTCCCGCGCGAAGGCTTCGCGCCGGGCGAGCTCGTCGAGTTCCGACTTCCAGTTCATTCACTCCCTCCGAATTGATCGGCTTGTTATTGTTGTGCACGGCCATGGCGACCGGTTTGCGCGGGATGCGGGCGTTGAATACGTCGCCCTCCGCGCCGTCCATCAGGCTGCCGAGCGAGCGGCCGAGCGCGACCATCAACGGGGCGACTTCGGCATGCAGACGCTGCTCGTCATACATCGACGACAGAAGACCGATCGTGATCACCACAAACGTCTGATACTGCGGCGACCAGATCGGCACCGCGAGCCCGTTGATGTGCGGGCTCCACAAGCCGCAGGCCACGACATAGCCGCGCTCATGCAGCGACTGCCGATTGGCCTCGATGCGGGGCCGCAGGATTTTCGCAGCCTCGGGAGCTTCCCGCTCCATGTCTGCGATGAAGGCATCGCCGACCTCGGGCGCCAATGCCGCGGTGTAGGCTGCGCCCGCAGCAGTGGAGGCCATCGAGATGCGGCTGCCGGTGCCCTCGTGCAGGCCGAGTGCCGAGGCCGAGCGCGCAAACTGGAGATAGACCAGATGGAAGCGATCGGGCACCACGAAACCAACCGTGCCGGGCAGTTGCTCGGCGACTTCCTGGAGCCGCTGGCGAATCATGCTGCGCAGCTGCGCGCCCTTCATCATCGAGGCGCTCATCGCCACCGCGCTCGGCCCGATGCGATATTTCTGATCGCGCGGCAGATAGACCAGCTGACCCATTCGCGTCAGCGTGTGCGTGAGCCGCGACACGGTCGAGCGCGGCAGGCCGCAGCGGTTTGAAATTTCGAGATTGCCGAGCCTGCTATCGTGGCCCTCGAAGCATCGTAACACGTCGAACGCGCGCGACACCACTTGGATGACATCACCCTCACCGGCATCGCCGGCGAGCGCACCTTGTCTACTCAACCGCTCTGAACGTCGTCCCATGATCCCTACCGCTTGTTCCGCTGTGCGGAATTAAATTCCGCTTGCAGAAGAAACTACCTCAGGCATTTTGCGACCACAAGAAGAAGGCGATGGCATGCCAGAGATTAAGATCGTCACGGAGATCGCGGGTCGCATCTGCTCAACTCCCGTGCAAGTTGGAGGAACCGTTGCGGATGGTGATGAGATTGTGGTGGTCGAAGCGATGAAGATGGAGATACCTGTGCTTTCTCCTGTGAGCGGCGAGATCACATCTATCCTGGTGAAGATCGACGACGTCGTTGCCGAGGGACAGGCGATCGCGATCGTTGCGAACTGACTGCATTCTCCGTCGTTTCCGCGACAATCTGTCAGCCTCATTGCTGCGTTCGCGGTACGGCGTTGCCATTGCTTGATCGCGATGACATGATCCGTTTCAAACAAAACCTGTTTCAAACAAAGAAAGAAATCGTCGCGGCAAACGCGAGGATCATTGGAGGGAAACATGCATCGTGGGCTGGTCATGCTCGCGCCTGCCTTGGTGGCGGGCCTTTCTTTTGCGTCTACACGCTATGCATTCGCCGAAGACATCAAGCTACCGGCGACATTGACGTTCACCGCCTATGACACCGGCACCGCTGGCTTCAACATCGCGGTCGGCGTCGGCAAGATGATGAAAGACAAATACTCAACCGACGTGCGCGTGCTCCCCGCAGGTAACGACGTCGCGCGTCTGGCGCCGCTGCGCGCCAAGCGTGCGGTCTCCGCGGCGATGGGATCGGGGACCTATTTCGCACAGGAAGGCGTGTTCGAGTTCGGCTCCAGGGAGTGGGGCCCGCAACCGCTCCAGATCCTGCTCTCATCCGTCGACTGCAATTGCGGCACGCTCGGCGTCGCTGCGGATACGGGCGTGAAGGAGCTGAAGGATCTCAAGGGCAAGCGCGTCGGATTCGTCGTCGGCTCGCCGGCGCTGAACCAGAACTCGCTCGCGGTGCTCGCCTTCGCGGGCCTGACGCAGAAGGACGTCAGGGTCGTCGAGTTCGCAAGCTACGGCGCGATGTGGAAGGGCCTGATCAACAACGACACCGACGCGGCCTTCGGCACCACCATCACTGGCCCCGCCAAGGAAGCCGAGACCTCGCCGCGCGGCCTGATCTGGCCGCCGCTGCCCGCCAAGGACAAGGAAGGCTGGGCGCGGATGCAGAAGGTCGGCTCGTTCTTCTTTCCGCAGACCGCGACCTGCGGCGCCGGCATCTCGCCGGACAAACCGATCGAGCTCGGCAACTACCCCTACCCGATTTTCGTCGCCTACGCCTCGCAAGCCCCCGACCAGGTCTATGCGATCACCAAAGCCATGATCGTGAACTACGATTCCTACAAGGACGCCGCGCCCGGCGCCGGCGGGCTTGCGGCCGATCGCCAGACCAAGAACTGGGTGGTGCCGGTGCATCCCGGCGCGGTGAAGGCGCTGAAGGAAGCCGGGCAATGGAGCGACGCGCAGGACGCGCACAACAACAGACTGATCAAGCGCCAGGAGGTGCTTGGCGCAGCGTGGACCGACTACGGAAAATCCAATCCGCCTGCGGATGACAAGGCGTTCCTCGACGGCTGGATGAAGGCGCGTGCCACAGCCCTTGCGAAGGCCGACATGCCGAACGGGTTCGAGGATTAGTTCTCAGCGTTTATTGCCCACGCGCGGGGTCGATCATGTCGTCTGCTTCAGTCTCCACCGCCGCGCAGGACGAGGCCAAGCGGATCGTGTTCGACGATCCGCATGGCGCCGCCGGCAACATGCAGGAAGCGGAGGTCACGCGCGTCCGAAGCTTGCCCGGCGCGTGGCGCTGGATGCTCGTCGTCGCGACCGCCGCGACCGTCCTGCTCTGCATCAACCAGCAATTCTCGCTGCGCTTCTTCGTCGGCTACACCCAGCTCAACACGGAGTACTTCTATCTCCTGATCGCCCTGATGCTGCCGTTCACGTTCCTGATCTTCCCGGGGACCGCACGCGCGCCGCTCGACCGCATTCCCTGGTATGATCTCCTCTGCTTCGTCGTGACTTTTGCCGCAGCGCTTGTGTTGATGTCGAACGTGCGCAAGGCCGCGGAGGCCGGCTGGGAATTCGGCGGCGCGCCGAACAACGTGATCGCCGCGGGTCTCGTGATGTGGGTGATGCTCATGGAGGCGCTGCGCCGGACCGGCGGCTGGAGCCTGCTTCTGAGCGTGCTCCCCTTCACCGTCTATCCGCTGTTCGCGGAATCCAGCTGGCTCGGGCCGTTCCGCGGCACGCAGTCGACGCTGGAGCAAGCGACCGCCTATCACGTGCTGTCGGGCGAAAGCCTGCTCGGCATTCCAATCCAGGCGTTTGCCGACACCGTGATCGGCTTCCTGGTATTCGGCACCGCACTGATGATGACCGGCGCCGGAAAGTTCTTCATCAATCTCGCCTTCGCGCTGTGTGGCACGTTCCGCGGCGGCGCGGCGAAGGTCTGCATCTTCGCCAGCGGCCTGCTCGGCATGATGTCGGGCTCGATCATCTCCAACGTGCTCACCGCCGGCACCATGACCATTCCGGTGATGAAGAAGAGCGGCTTTCGCGCATCTTATGCCGGCGCGATCGAGGCCTGTGCCTCGACCGGCGCGGTGCTGGCTCCGCCGGTGATGGGTGCAACCGCCTTCGTGATCGCACAATTCCTCAATGTCAGCTACGCCGATGTCGCGATCGCGGCCATCATTCCGGCCGCGCTGTATTACATCGGCCTGTTCATGCAGGTCGATTCCTACGCCGCACGACACGGGCTGAAGGGCATTCCGCGCGCGGAGCTGCCGCGGGTCATGGATACGATCCGGGACGGCTGGTACTACGTCTTCGTGATCGCGCTGCTGATCGTCATGCTGCTCTACTTCAAGCGCGAGAGCCATGCGCCATTCTACGCCACCGCCCTGCTTCTGGTCCTCAACCAGCTGTTCTCGAAGGACACGCGCTGGACTGTGGCGACCATCGGCAAATTCCTCGAGGTCAACGGGCGCACCTTCGTCGAGCTTGTCGGCATCCTCGCGGGCTGCGGCCTACTGATCGGCGCCTTCTCGATGACCGGCGTGGTGTCGAGCCTCGCCAACGATCTGCTGCGCATTGCCGGTGACAATCCGTTCCTGCTGCTCGGCATGTGCGCCCTCACCAGCCTGATCCTCGGCCTCGGGTTGACCACGACGGCCTGCTACATCTTCCTCGCCATCCTGGTCGCACCGGCGCTAGAGAAGCTCGGGCTGAACAAGATGGCCGTGCACATGTTCATCTTCTACTGGGGCATGCTGTCGTCGATCACCCCGCCGGTGGCGATCGCCTCGTTCGCAGCGGCAGGTATTGCCGGCTCGCCCGCGATGAAGACGGGCTGGGAATCGATGTGGGTCGGCAGCATCATCTATTTCATCCCGTTCTTCTTCGTGCTCAATCCCGCGCTGGTGCTGCAGGGGCCGAGCCCTTATTTGGCCGGCCTCGGCTTGATGGCGCTTGCGGCGTTCGGGACGCTGTTCATCTGCGGCGGCATCCAGGGCTACCAGCCCTTCGTCGGCGATCTCCGCGGCGCCGGTGCCCTGGAATGGCCGATCCGCGTGCTGCTGGTGATCGGCGGGTTCGTGGTGGCCACCCCCGGCGGCGGCATCATGCCGCTATCGCAAATGCAGGTGACGCTGCTCGGCCTCGCCATCCTCGTCCCCACGGTTTTGCTCGCCCTGCTGCTGGTCCGGCGGCAGACCATGGTGCCGGACGGGTTGCGCGTGCCCTGATTGCGTTGCACAAAGAGAGGCGATGAAACCGCTTTCGCCACTCGACACCGCCTGGACCCGCTCGAAGCCGCCTTTGCTGCGGTTTCTGGACAATTGCCTCAACGAATTCTCGGCGGAGACCTCGGGCGCCGTCGCCGACTACATTCCCGAACTCGGCAAGGCCGATCCTGCCTGTTTCGGCATCAGCCTCGCGACCCTGGACGGTCATGTCTACGAGGTCGGCGACTCTAGGGTACCCTTCACCATCCAGTCGATGTCAAAGCCGTTCGTGTTCGCACTGGCGCTGGACCTGCTCGGCGCAAACAGGGTCGAGAGCTCGATCGGCGTCGAGCCCTCCGGCGATCCTTTCAACTCGATCCGGCTCAACTCCGAGAACCATCCGTTCAACCCGATGGTCAATGCCGGCGCGATCGCCTGCACCGGGTTGATCCACGACAGCAAGGGTCCGGACGCTTTCGAGCACATTCGCCTCGCGCTCGGTCGTTTTGCCGGCCGCGACCTCGCCGTCGACGAGGCCGTCTACGCTTCCGAAAGCCAGACCGGCGACCGCAATCGCGCCATCGGCTATCTCCTCAAGACCAATGCGGTGATCTCGGACGATGTCGCCGCCGTGCTCGACGTCTATTTCCGGCAATGCGCGGTACTGGTCACCGCGCGCGACATCGCGGTGATGGCGGCAACGCTCGCCAATCGCGGCGTCAACCCGGTTACCGGCGAGCAGGTGCTGACGCCTTACGCGATCTCGCGCACGCTCTCGGTGATGACGTCGTCGGGCATGTACGACTACGCCGGCGAATGGATCTACCGGATCGGCATCCCCGCCAAGAGTGGCGTCGGCGGCGGAATTCTCGCCGCCCTCCCCGCTCGCCTCGGGCTCGGCAGCTATTCGCCAAGGCTCGACAAGCACGGCAACAGCGTGCGCGGCATCAAGGTGTGCGAGGCGCTGTCCTCGCACTACGATTTGCACATGCTCAACCGCAGCGACGACGCGCGCAACGCCGTCATCGCCGATTACGACATCGGCAAGAGTCCGTCGCGGCGCGTGCGGCGCCCGCAGGAGCGCGATATTCTCGCAGCCCACGAGGAGGAGGTGCGGATCATCGAGCTGGTCGGCACGCTGTCGCTGTCGGCGGTCGACTATGTCTCGCGCCGGCTTGCGGGGCGGCCGCGGCCGCAATTCGTGATCTTCGATCTCCACCGCGTCACCTCCACCACACGCGCCGGAGCGCGGTTGGTGGCCGAAGCGTTCGAGGAACTCGCGGTGCTGAATGTGACCGTCGTGCTGTCAGGCGTCAGGCGTGCCTCCAAGGAATGGGACAGCCTGCGGGAATGGACCGCCGAGCTCAAGAACGTCCGCGACTTCTATTTGCTCGACACCGCGATCGAATGGGCCGAAGACCAGATCATCTATCGGTACGGAGGCTCGATCGATTTCCACGAGACCACCGAGCTTGCCGAGCAGCCGCTGCTGGCCGGCATGAGCGAGGAAGAGCTGACCGACCTCGCCTCGATCTGCACGATCCGGACCTATCAGTCTGGCGCGAAAATCCTCACCACGGGCGCCGCAGCCGATTCCCTTTTCTTCCTGCGCAGCGGCGCGGTGCATGTCACCCTGCCCGACGGAGTACGGCTCGCAACACTCACCGCCGGCATGGCGTTCGGCGAGATGGCGCTGATCGAGACCACTCGCTCCGCCGACGTGTTCGCGGATATGGCGGCGACCGCGTTCGAGGCGCCCCTGAAAGCGTTCGAACGCTTCCGCAAGCAGCACCCGCACGCCAGCGAACGCATCATGCGCAACCTTGCGCAGCTTCTCGCCGACCGCCTGATCGTCGCCAACGCCAGGGTGGATATCCTGACGTCGACCTGAGCGGCCTAGCGGCTCGCCGCCTCGCTGATCCGCCGCTTGATCTTGGCGGCACTGGTCTTGAGCAGCTCGGATGGCCGCTGGCCGGTCGCCACGCACAGGCATGCCCAGTAATAGATGACATCACCCAGCTCTTCGACGAGGCCCGCCTGGTCGAGCCAGTCATCGCGGAGCAGCTTCTTGATGTGGTCGGCGACTTCGCCGGATTCGCCGGCGAGGCCGAGCCCTAGATAGGACAGCCGTTCGTTGGACGGACGCTCATCGACTTTCGCAATCGTTGCAGCCCAGGCGGCATATTCATCGATCGTCATGAGGGTCCCTCACAGCAGTTGCTCGATCAGCCTACCACTTCGGTGACCGGCTGAAGGTCGATCTCAAAGGTCTCCAGAAACTTTGACGTCATGATGTAGAATCCGACCGAGAGCTGCAGCTCGACGAGCGCGGCTGGCGTCAACTTCGCCGCGATCGCCTTGAAGGTCGCATCCGTCGGCTTGTTCAGCTTCACGATCTCGTCGGTGAACGCGAGCGCGGCGCGTTGCGTCTCGTCGAAACAGCTCGCGGTCTGCCAGTTCTCGAGCGCCTCATTCTGCTCGTCGGTGACGCCGACATTCTTGCCGATGCGCTTGTGCGCGACGATCTCATACGGCGCCTCGCACAGGATGCCAGTGCGAGTGATCGCGAGCTCGCGCACGATCGGATCGAGTTCGCCCTTGTGGCGGATGGCACCGCCGAGGCGGCAGTATTGCTCAAAGTAGCTCGGCGAATGCGACATCATGCGGAAGATGTTGGCATTACGATTCTTGTCGAGGATTTCGCGGGTGCGGTCGGATGCTTGGGATGGGTCGCTGTAGTTGATACGGGCCATGATTTTCCTGAAGTTTTTCCCTAAGCCTTTGATGCTTTTTGTCGTTAGCGGCGAAAGTTCCACGAAACTGTATTCTTGCGCGTCCGCAGGAGCAACAACATCGAGTCAAAATGCCGCCGCATTGCTGAACGACCTTGGTACAGTCGATATTCGCCGCGTGGGGACTTGATCGCGGCGGATACTCGCAAGGGGTGTTCCGAGTAAAAACAATTGGCCGTTGGGCGCTAACCGCGCATCGATGAGTCACGCCCAAGTCTAGGGAGAAAACGGCATGAAGGAAGCCACCAAGGGGGCGGCCTCGGAAGCGTTCGCGCATATGCTGGCGGTGATGGCGATGCTCGTCATCGCCAGCATCCTGTTCTACGGGCGCTAGCTAAGAGTCGGGTGAGTGCTTTCGTCATTCCGGGGTGGCCCTCGCACAGGCCAGGCCCAGAATTCCCGTTCCAGGCTCGGTCTCTCAGGACCGCCCCCGAATGACGGATCCCACCGCTTGCGTTGCTGCAGTAGCCCAGATGGAGCGCAGCGCAATCAGGGCTACATCCAATTTCACTATCCGTCTTTGGCGAAGAACGGCACCAGCTTGCCGGCGAACCGTTTGAAGCTCGCGCTGACCTCATCGCCGATGGCGAGATCATTCTCACCATGCGCCATCATGCGAAAACCCTCGGCGCAATCGACCAGCAGGATGTTGTAAGGCACGTGCGCGCGCGTCTCGGGCGTGGCGGCGCGGCAGACCAGCGACGTCGCGTAGACCCTGCCCTTGCCGCTGGCGCGCTGCTCGCGCGAATCGGACGCGCCGCAGGCCGCGCAGAAGGCGCGACGAAAATACTGCACATGGCCGCATGCGGTGCAGGTCTGATAAATGACGGCCTGTTCGCCCTTGGTCCAGTCGGCTAGACGCTCGCTCATCGCACCCGCTCCAGGAACATGCTGACGTGAGACGACAGCACGCCGCCGTCGCCGTGCAGCAGCGCGATCGAGGCGTCGCGCACCTGACGATTCGCCGCTCGCCCCGTCATCTGCAGATGGGCCTCGACCAGATGCGCCATGGCGCCGCCGACGCCGCAATGACCGTAGCTGAGCAGGCCGCCATGGGTGTTCAGCGGCATCGCGCCGTCGCGGCTGAAATGGCCGGCGCGCACGCGTGCGGCTGCCTCGCCCCGGCCAGCAAGGCCAAGATCTTCCAGCAGCATCGCGAGCGTGATCGTAAAGCTGTCGTAGATCGCCGCGTAGCGCACGTGGGAAATCGCGAGGCCGGTGGCCTCCCTGGCGCGGGCGACGGAGATCTCGGCGCCGAGTTCGCTTAGGGCGGGCGCTGCAGTGACGTGCTGATGGGTATGAGCCTGGGCACAGCCGCGAATGCGCACGCCGGCCTCTCCGGTCCGCTCGCGGCTGATGACGAAGGCGGCGCCGCCGTCGGACACCGGGCAGCAATCGAGCAGCTTCAGCGGCATCGCCACCGGCTTCGAGGCCATGACGTCGCCAACAGTGATGGAATCGCGGAATTGCGCACCGGGATGGGTGCAGGCGTGGGCGCGCATCAGCACGGCGAATTCGGCGAGATCTTCTTCCGTCACGCCGTATTCGTGCATGTATCTGTTGGCGACCAGACCGTAGTAGGCGGGAATGGTCGGGCCGAGCGGCACCTCGTAGTCGGGATGACCGACCTGCGCCAACGCCTGGATCGAGGCATCGCGGCTCTGCCCGGTGAGACGGTTCTCACCGGCGACCACGAGCACGTTGCGGGCGACTGCAGCCTCGACGAGGTGATGCGCCAGCATGGTCATCGCGAGGCCGGTCGCGCCCCCGACCTGGACGGCGTGGGCGTAACTGGGACGGATGCCGAAATGCTCGGCAAAGACGGTCGCCAGCATGATGTGCGGCGAGACGGTGGAGTAGCCACAGAGGATGCCGTCGATGTCGGCGCGCTCGAGCCCGGCGTCGTCGAGCGCGGCCTGCGCGGCATTGCTCATCAGGTCGAGCGAGGACGAGCCTTCGTGCTTGCCGAAAGGCGTGAGGCCGACGCCGGTGATGAAGCTCATGAGCGCACCTGTGCATCGTCATTCCGGGGCGGCGAACGGGTGACGCCATCGCGGACCATGGCGTCGATCTCGTCCGCGGAGTAGCCGACCTCACGGAGAATTTCCGCGCCGTGCTCGTTCAGCTGCGGCGCGAGCCGCACCGGTTCGGCTTCGGTCTCCGACCAGGTCGCCGTCACCCTCATACTCCGGATCGGCCCTTCAGTTGGATGGTTCACCACCGGGAAAAAGCCGGTCGCCTCCAGATGCTCATCGTGCAGCATCGAGGCGAGGTCGTGCATCGGCATCACAGGCACGTCGGCCTTGGTGAGCAGGTCGATCCATTCCGTTGTGGAACGCGTCTCGAAGATGCGCGCGAGCTCGGCATAGACCACGTCGATATTGGCGGCGCGGCCGGCGAATGTCGCGAACATCGCGTCGGCCCGCAGATCGTCGCGTCCCGTCGCCTTGAAGAAGTTTTCCCACTGCTTGTCGTTGTAGACGATGACGCTGAGATAGCCGTCCGACGTCTTGTAGGGCCGGCGGTCGCGCGAGAGATGGCGGGCGTAACCGCCTTTGTCCAGCGGGGGCTCGTAGGTGAGCCCGCCCATGTGGTCGCCCATGACGAAGCCGGCCATGGTCTCGAACATCGGGATGTCGACGCGCTGACCGCGTCCGGTGCGGTCGCGGTGCACGAGGCTGGCGCAGATCGCGCCGACGGCGGTAAGGCCGACAATGCGATCGACCAGTGCGTTCGGCACATAGCGCGGCACGCCGTCACCGGTCTGCGCCATCAGAGCCGGCAGCGCGGTGGCGCCCTGGATCAGATCGTCATAGGCGGGTTTTGCAGCATACGGCCCGTCCTGGCCGAAGCCGAACACGCCGGCATAGACCAAACGCGGATTGATCTTGGCAACAACGTCATAGCCCAGTTGAAGCCGCGCCATTGCCTGCGGGCGGACGTTGTAGACGAGAACGTCGGCATCTTTCAGCAAGCGCAGCACGGCCCCGCGGCCGGCGGGCTTCTTCAGGTCGAGGCAGATCGAGCGCTTGCTGCGGTTGGTGTTGAGGAACACCGGGCCCATGCCGGCGTGCCGCATCGGACCGATCAGGCGGGTGACGTCGCCGTCCAGAGATTCCACCTTGATGACGTCTGCGCCGTAGTCGCCGAGCATCTGGGTCGCATAGGGACCCATCAGCACGGTGGTCATGTCGACGACCTTGATGCCCTTCAGCGGTCCCATCGTTCGCTCCCGATTGCGCGGGCTCAGATGAGCCCTGCGATTTCGGTCCAGCTAACGGCAGCGGCGTCGCGTGCGCAAGGGTGGCCGGCGTATGGCCGCATGCGCCGGCGGCGAAGGGCCGCTATTTCTTCTGACGGGATTCGCGAATCTTGAGGAGACGGTCGAGCTCCTCATTCTGCTGGTTGATGCGGTCCGCGATCCGCGACTCGTTCTGCTCACCCGAGGCGGCCGCGGCCTGCTCGATGAGCTGGCGGATATTGTCCTCGAGAATCGCGATGCGATCGTTGAGTGCGTCCATCGACAGCGAATCTTCGTAGTCATTGCTCATGATGCATGTCCCGCGAATCAATCAGTGCCGTAGGGTGGGCAAAGCGAAGCGTGCCCACCATGATCTAGCGCAAACAAGATGGTGGGCACGGCGCTTGCGCGCCTTTGCGCACCCTACGAGATCGGGGCTTACTTCAACGGCTCCAGCACGGAGACGTAGTTGGCGACCGCCGCACCACCCATGTTGAAGATGCCGCCGAGCTTTGCATTCTTGAGCTGCATGCCCTCCGGCGCTTGCCCGGCGAGCTGCATCGCGGTCATCACGTGCATGGAGACGCCGGTGGCGCCGATCGGATGGCCCTTGGCCTTCAGGCCGCCGGACGGATTGACCGGCAGCTTGCCGTCCTTGAGCGTCCAGCCTTCCTTGATGGCACGGGCGCCCTGCCCCCTCGGCGTCAGGCCCATCGCTTCGTACTCGATCAGCTCGGCGACGGTGAAGCAGTCATGGGTCTCGACGAAGGAAAGATCGGACAGTGTAACGCCCGCCTTCTCCAGCGCGCGCTGCCAGGCGACCGTGCAGCCCTCGAACTGGAGGATGTCGCGCTTGGACATCGGCAGGAAATCCTGGGCGTGCGCGGTGGCGCGGAAGCCGATCGACTTGCTCATGCCCTTGGCGGTTTCCGCGTCGGCCAGCACCAGGGCAGCGGCACCGTCTGAGACCAGCGAGCAGTCGGTGCGCTTCAGGGGGCCGGCAACGTAGGGGTTCTTCTCGCTCTCGGCGCGGCAGAACTCAAAGCCAAAGTCCTTGCGCATCTGGGCGAAGGGATTGGCGACGCCGTTCTTGTGGTTCTTGGCCGCGATCAGCGCCAGTGCATCGGACTGGTCGCCGTATTTCTGGAAATAGGAGCTGGCGATCTTGCCGAACACGCCGGCGAAGCCGCCGACGGTGTCGCCGTCCTCAGGCAGATAGGACGCCTTGAGCAGGTTCTTGCCGATCTCCGGCCCCGGCGTGCGCGTCATCTGTTCGACCCCGACGACGAGGACAATCCTGGCCGCGCCGGCCGCGATCGCGCGCACGCCCTGATGGACGGCGGCGGAGCCGGTGGCGCAGGCGTTCTCGACCCGGGTCGCCGGCTTGAAGCGCAGCTTCGGGTCGGCCTGGAGCACCAGCGAGGCGGTAAAATCCTGGGGCGAGAAGCCGGCGTTGAAATGGCCGAGCACGATCTCGTCGACATCGCCGGCGGAAATGCCGGCATCCGCCAGCGCCTCATTGGCGACCTTCACCACAAGGCTTTCCACGGTCTCGGTGTCGAACTTGCCGAACGGCGTATGCGCCCATCCGACGATGCTGGCGGTCATGGTCTTTCTCCCTGGCGGTCTCTTGCTGACCTAAGTCTTAGCCCAGGGATGGCAAGACTTCACGCGGGTTTAAGGGCCTGGAGGGTGCGCTGGCAGATGGCAGTTATGCCGGCCCAGTTCCCGGCCCTGATCTCCGCCGTCGGGCACAGCCAGGAACCGCCGACCGCGACCACATTGGGCTCCGCGAGCCAGGTCGCCGCATTGGCCTCGCCGACCCCCCCGGTCGGGCAGAACCGCACGTTCGGGAACGGCCCACCCAGCGAACGCAGCCCCTTGATGCCGCCGGCCTGCTCGGCCGGGAAAAATTTTGCAATGTCGAAGCCGTAGGACAGCGCCATCATCAGTTCGGACGCCGTGGCGATACCCGGCGCAAACGGCAAGGAGCTATGGGTGGCGGCCTTCAACAGGTCCGGGGTCAAGCCCGGGCTGATGCCGAAGGCGACGCCGAGCTTCTCGACACGCGTAAAGTCAGCCGGATTGAGAATCGTGCCGATGCCGACCACCGCCTCGGGCACCTCGGCCATCATCGCCCTCGCAGCCTCGATCGCAACAGGGGTACGCATGGTCACCTCCAGCGTACGGACGCCGCCGGCCACCAGCGCACGCGCCAGCGGCACAGCATCCTGGATACGCTCGATGGTGAGGACGGGAATGACGGTCGCGGCCTTGAACAGCGCGGCGAGGTGGTTCTGCTGGGCAGTCGTGGTCATCTTGGCTTTCGTTTCACTTGGTCGCTTGACGCGTCGTCGCCGGCCGGTGCCGTTTCTTCGGCGGCATGGCATAACCCGGAATGATGGCGCCGGAATAGCAGATCACGAGGCTGGCGAGGCGGTGCCCGGCCTGGGCGGCCTCGACCGGGTCGGAACCGGCGAGCCGCGCCGCGATATAGGCCGCCGCAAAGCTGTCGCCGGCCGCGGTGGTATCGACCACGGGTTTGGTCATGGGCTCGGCGCGGACCTCGTAGGGGCCCCCGGGAAAGCGCAGCAGGCTGACGGGCTCGGCGAGCCGGAACACCAGCTCGGGGGTCGGGATGCGCGCCATCAACTGCTCGTGGCTTTCGCCGGGATAGAGAGCGAGCAGATCCTCGGTCGAGGTCAGCACGATGTCGGCAGCCGCGAAGGCGGCTGAAAACACCTCGCGCGCGACGTCGCGATCCGGCCATCCCCGCGCGCGGAAATTGGTGTCGAACACGAAGCGGGTGCCGAGCAGGCGCGCGCGCTTGATCGCCGCGAAGAGGCGCTCGCGCCCGGCCGCGTCGTAGATCGAGAGCGTGATCGCAGAGAGATAGACGATGTCGTAGCTCATCAGGGAGTTGAGGAGATCGTCCGTCTCCGGCAGATTCATCAGCTGGCGCGCCGCCGCACTGTCGCGCCAGTGGAAGAACTGGCGCTCGCCCTTCGCGTCCAGCTGGATCATGTAGAGGCCGGGCAGCTTGCCGGGCAGCCGCGCGACGCGCCTCGTGCCGACGCCCTCCGCAGTCCAGGCTGCGATCATCTCATCGCTCAGGGCATCGTCGCCAAGCGCGGTGAGATAGTCGACCTTGACCTCGAGCCGCGCGAGGTACACGGCCGTGTTGAGAGTGTCGCCGCCGAATCCACGCGAGTAGAGGCCCCCGCCCTGCCCGCTGGAATGTCCGGCGGATTGTCCACCCTGGGCCTGCCGGAGCTCGACCATGCATTCGCCGATGCAAGCAACGCTCGCCATCACTTTACCCGCTCAGTCAGAGATCAGGCGACGAAATTGCCGCTGAGCTCGTCTTCGATGTGAATGCGGATGATGTCGTCGAAAGTCTTTTCGGCGGTGGTGAAGCCGAGCTCGAGCGACCGCTTTGCATTGAAGTTGCGCGGCCAGCCGCCGACGATGCCGACGATGAAGGGATCGGGCTCCCGCTTGATGCGGGCGGCGACCTTGTCGCCGGCGACGCGTTTCAGCGCAGCGATCTGCTCGCCAACCGTCGCCGACAGGCCCGGCATGGTCAAATTGCGGCGCGGCCCCACCGCGGCGAGGTCCATGGTGCCCGCATGCAGCAGGAAGCCGACGGCGGAGCGCGGCGTGGCATGCCAATGGCGGACGTCCTCGGACACCGGAAGGACCGCTTCCTTGCCGGCCAGCGGCTCCCGCAGGATGTTGGAGAAGAAGCCCGATGCCGCCTTGTTGGGCAGGCCGGGCCGAATGCAGATGGTCGGCAGGCGGATGCCGATGCCATCGAGGAAGCCGCGGCGGGAATAGTCGGCCAGCAGCAATTCGCCGATCGCCTTCTGCGTACCGTAGCTCAGAAGCGGCGTGTGGAAGAACTCGTCGCCGATCGCATCGGGGAACGGCGCGCCGAACACCGCAATCGAGGACGTGAAGACCACGCGCGGCTTGTAGCCGCCCCCTGCGACCCTGACGGCATCGAGCAGCATCCGCGTGCCGTCGAGATTGATGCGGTAGCCCTTGTCGAAGTCGAGCTCGGCTTCGCCCGAGACGATCGCGGCGAGATGAAAGATCACGTCCGGACGGCCGGCGATCAGCTTTTCGGCCGCACCCGGGACGGCAAAATCGCTCGACACGGTCTCGACGGCAAAACCGGCCTTTTCCGGCGTCTTCGGCTCGACCACGTCATGCATGGTCAGCTTGGTGATGTCGCTCTTGCCAAGCCGGCCGTCGCGCAACAACCGTTCGCACAATTTGCGGCCGACCATGCCGGCGGCGCCGAGAACCAGGATGTGCAAGAGCCTACTCCTTTTTATTGGCCGGAACGCGCCCTTGGCGATTCGTCCTGGCACGCTCTCGAGGCAGGCCCCGCGATCATTCCTTCACGGCGCCGGTCATCGCCGACACATAATACTCCACGAAGAAGGAATAAAGGATAACTACGGGAACCGAGCCGGTCAGAGCCGCCGCCATCAGCGCACCCCAATGGTAGACGTCGCCATTGACGAGCTCGGTGATCGCGCCGACGGGGATCGTCTTGTTCTCGGACGAGGAGATGAAGGTCAGCGCGTAGATGAACTCGTTCCAGGATAGCGTGAAGGCGAAGATGCCCGCCGAGATCACGCCCGGCAGCGAAAGCGGCAGCGTGATCTTCATCAGAATCTGCAACCTCGTCGCCCCGTCGATCAGCGCACACTCCTCCAGCTCATAGGGGATGGTGCGGAAATAGCCCATCAGCAGCCAGGTGCAGAACGGGATCAGGAAGGTCGGATAGGTCAGGATCAGCGCCAGATTGCCGTCGAACAGGCCGAGCTGAAATACAATCGCCGCCAGCGGAATGAACAGGATCGAGGGCGGCACTAGATAGCCGAGGAAGATCGCAAGGCCGACATAGCGCGAGCCCTTGTAGCGCAAGCGCTCGATCGCATAGGCGGCGCAGACGCTGGCGAACAGCGAGATGAAGGTCGAGGATACCGAAACGATCACGGTGTTCCACATCCAGAGCGGATAGTCGGTGTCGAAGAAGAGCTTCTTGATGTGCTCCAGCGTCGGATGCACGATCCAGAACGGATTGTACTTCTCGTAGTCGTACATTTCCGCGTCCGGCTTGAACGTCGCGACCGCCATCCAGTAGAACGGGAACAGCAGGAAGAAGATGATCAGGCCGAGCGGAAGGTAGACCCGAAAAAACTTCCGCGGGAAGCTCTCGAGGTAGTCCATTCCGACGCTTTGGTCGTCTGCCGTGGTCATGGTCAGTCCCTCCCGCCCTGCTGCCAGCGGGAACGCTGAAGCCCAAAGAAGCTGAGCAGGATCGCCGCAACCAGGAATGGAATCATCGCGTTCGAGATCGCCGCGCCCTCGCCCAGATTGCCCCCGGTGATGGCACGCTGGAACGACAGCGTCGCCATCAGATGGGTGGAGTTGATCGGCCCACCCCGCGTGATGGTGTAGATGAGCTGGAAGTCGGTGAAGGTCATCAGCACCGAGAACGTCATCACGACCGCGATAATCGGCGACAGCATCGGCAGCGTGATGTGGCGGAAGCGCTGTAGATTGGTGGCGCCGTCGAGATTGGCGGCCTCATAGAGCGAGGGCGAGATGGTCTGTAATCCCGCCAGCAGCGTGATCGCCACGAAGGGCACGCCGCGCCAGATATTGGCGGCGACGACCGACCAGCGCGCATTCCAGGGATCGCCGAGGAAGTCGATATAGCGTGTTATCAGGCCGGCCTTCATCAACACCCAGGAGATGATCGAGAACTGGCTGTCATAGATCCACCAGAACGCGATCGCAGAGAGCACCGTCGGCACGACGAAGGGCAACAGGACGATGGCGCGGACCATCGACTTCATCGGCAGCCGTTCGTTGAGCAGCAGCGCCAAATAGAGGCCGATGGCGAATTTCACCGCGCTGGCGGCGACCGTGTAGAAGATGGTGTTGAACACCGAAAGCCAGAACACCGAGTCCTTCGCCAGCGAGACGAAATTCTGGAAGCCGATGTAGCGCCCGGCGCCACCGATCTTGGTGTCGGTCATGCCGAGCCAGAAGCCCAGCGCCAGCGGGTAAGCCAGAAACAGGATGAGGATGGCGATCGCCGGCACCATGAACATCGCGCCGAGGAAATTCCGGCTCTCGAATGCTCTGGTCCACAAGCTGCTGCGCTTGACCTGCGCGGCAACGGGCTCGGCCATAACTGCCATGTCGGATTCCCCTCGACGAAAAGTCGCGGCGTCCGGCGAACCGGACGCCGCGTAGATTGGATCTGATCAGACCTGGTAGTAGCGCTTGGCGCGCTCGGCTGCGCGTGCGGCTGCCGCCTTCGGCGTCACGGAGCCTGACGCGGCCTCCGCGAACATGTCGACGACGACGAAGTCGCCCATCACGGCGGCCGAGGCATAGCCGAGATCGCCGGCATAGCCGTTGTCGCGGCAGCGCTTCAGGCAGTCGCGATACGGCGTGATCTTCGGATCCGACGTCCACACCGGGTTGTCGTTGTAGGCCGGAAGCGGCGGCGACACGTAGCCGTTGGAGGAGACCTCCCAGGCGTCGTAGTTCGCCTTGTCCATCATGAACTTGATGTATTCCTTGACGGCCTTCGGATACTTCGAGTGCTTGTAACCGTAATAGACGAGCACGTTCTGCTGCTCGGTCGACACGCCCACGGGACCGATCGGCATCGGCGCGTGGTTCATGTCCTTGGCGAT
Organism: Bradyrhizobium sp. 44; assembly: GCF_023073095.1. Lineage (NCBI taxonomy): Bacteria > Pseudomonadati > Pseudomonadota > Alphaproteobacteria > Hyphomicrobiales > Nitrobacteraceae > Bradyrhizobium > Bradyrhizobium sp. 44. Next base: position 558,973 of record NZ_JADPIY010000016.1, on the reverse strand, counting down.
TTCCTGCTGCTTCGGATCGGTCGAGTTCTTTCCGACGGTCCAGATCGAGATGCCGTTCAGCGTCAGGCTGAGCTCGCCGTTGAGGAACGCCTTGTTGTTGTTCGAGTCATTCCACGACAGCACGCCGGGGATGAAGGTCTCGTAGAGCTGCTTGACGTATTCGAGCGCGGCGATCGTCTCCGGCGAGTCGATCACGACCTCGTTCTTGTCGTTGACGACCTTGCCGCCGAAGGCCCACAGCGCCCACTGGCACCAGCCGTTGGCGTCGCCCGTGGCGTGGCCGAGCGCGAAGCCGGCCGGCGTGTTGTTCTTCTTCAGCGCTTGGCAGAGCTTGAGGAAGCCGGCAGTGTCCTTGGGGAATTCATCGAAGCCGGCGGCCTTCACGTGGCTGACGCGGTAGTTCAGGCAGCCGCCGGTCGCGCCCTGCGGAATGGCGATCCAGCTGTTGCCCTTCTTGCCGTAGCGCTCGGCAACCGGGTACCAGCCACCATACTGCGCGCCGAGATAGTCGGCGACGTCAGTCATGTCGATCAGCTTTTCCGGGAATTTGTGGGGATCATCGAGCGTCCCGATGATCAGGTCAGGACCGGCGCCGACATTGGCGGCGACCGCGGCTTTGGGACGGATGTCCTCCCAGCTCTCGGCCTCGAGCTTGATCTTGACGCCGGTCTTCTCGGAGAACGCCTTGGTCTGCTCGGCAAATTTGTCGAACTCGGCCTGAATGAACTGCTTCCAGCGCAGCACGCGGATGGAGGCGTTCGGCTCGGGCGTGTTGGTCCACTCCGCCGCGCGCACCGGGACGATACCCGGGCCGGCCAGCAGGGCCGCGCCGCCCAGACCGACTTTAAGCACACTTCGCCTGTCGAAATCGCTCATCGTTCTCTCCCTAAATTTTATATTTGTATTGGGTCGTCTTGTATTGGGCAGTTCTGCTTGGGCAGTTCTTTGGCGTCGCTACACGCGTTTGCCCGTCGCCTCGTCGAACAGATGAATCACGGAGGGATCGGGCTTCAGCTTGACCTTGTCACCCGGATTGAACTGGTGACGTTCGCGGAAGACCGCGACGACCTGCTCACCGCCGAGCTTCGCAAACACCTGCGTTTCCGAGCCGGTCGGTTCGACCACCACGATCTCGGCATCGGCACCGTCGTCAGCGATGGTGAAATGCTCGGGACGCACGCCGTAAACGACAGGACGCCCGTCGGATGCCGCCGGCGCGTTCCTGAGCGGCAGCTTGACGCCATTCGGCCCCTCGAAGGTCGCAACGCCGTTAACGCGCACATGACCTTTCAGGAAGTTCATGGACGGCGAGCCGATAAAGCCGGCGACGAACTGGTTCTCGGGCTTGTCGTAGAGCTCGAGCGGCGTACCCATCTGCTCGACGATGCCGTCATGCATAACGACGATCTTGTCGGCCATGGTCATGGCCTCGATCTGATCGTGGGTGACGTAGACCGTCGTGGTTTTCAGCCGCTGGTGCAGCTCCTTGATCTCGGTGCGCATCGCGACGCGCAGCTTGGCGTCGAGGTTCGACAAGGGCTCGTCGAACAGGAACACCTGCGGATCGCGCACGATGGCGCGGCCCATGGCGACGCGCTGGCGCTGCCCGCCGGAGAGCTGGCGGGGATAGCGTTCGAGCAGCGGCGACAGCGCAAGGATCTCGGCGGCGCGCTTGACGCGTTTGTTGATCTCTTCGGTGCTCTCGCCCCGCAGCTTCATCGAGAAGCCCATGTTCTCGCCGACCGTCATATGCGGATAGAGCGCGTAGTTCTGGAACACCATCGCAATGTCCCGCTCCTTGGGCTGGACATTGTTGACGACGCGGTCGCCGATCGAAATCGTGCCTGAGGTGATGTTCTCGAGACCGGCGAGCATGCGCAGAAGCGTCGACTTGCCGCAGCCGGAGGGACCAACCAGGACGACGAACTGGCCGTCCTCGATCGGAATCGAAACGCCGTGCAGGACTTCAAAATTGCCGAACGATTTCCGCACGTCGCGGATTTGCACAGACGACATCTAGCTCCCTCCTCGAAAGTCCACGACGCATCTCGCGCCGCGACCGTCTTGTTTTTTCAGACTTCACCGAACGAAGCCCAACCTTAGCGGGCGCCATTGTCGGCAGTTTGTGCGGTTTTGGCAATTTGTCTTTGGTTAGTCTGTGCTGGTAGCGCTGTCAACGTTCCTTTGTTTGCGACAGTGAGTGTGTTAAGAGCAGCAAATGGGTCGAAACCGCACCAAGTCAGGCAAAATCCGGCTGGCGGAAGTCGCCGAGCTTGCCGGCGTAAGCCCGATCACGGCGTCCCGCTTCTTCCGCAATCCCGAGGCGCTGTCGGTCGCCAAGCGGACCCGGGTCGAGAGCGCGGCCAGAGAGCTCGGCTATGTGCCGAACCTGGCGGCACGCGCGTTGGCCTCGCAGCGCACCGAGGTGATCGGTGTCTTGATTCCGTCACTAACCAATAATGTGTTCTCCGACGTGTTGCGCGGCATCTACGACGCCTCCGAAAACAGCCGTTACTCGATCCAGCTGTCCAACACACGCTACAGTATTCTCCAGGAGGAGAAGCTGCTGCGCCTGTTTCTTGCGCAGAAGCCGGCCGGGCTGATCGTCACCGGCATCGACCAGACCACGGAATCGCGCGCGATGCTCGATGCCGCCGACTGCCCGATCGTGCAAATCATGGAGATCGGACCCAATCCGGTCGACATGATGATCGGCTTTTCGCACTATGACGCAGCCCGTGCGGCGGTTGCGCATCTGTTCGCGCAAGGTCACCGCAAGATCGGCTTCGTCGGCGCGCGGATGGATCCGCGGGTGCAGCGGCGGCTCGACGGATATGTCTCGGCCATGAAGGACGCCGGACTGTTCGAGCAACGCCTCGTCGTCACGACGGCGACTCCGACCTCGGTAACGCTCGGAGGCGCCCTGTTCACCGATCTCCTGGCGCGGGAGCCCGGCATGGACGCGGTGTTCTGCGCCAATGACGACCTCGCGCTGGGTGTGCTGTTCGAATGCAGGCGCCGCGAGATCGCGATCCCAGAACAGATCGCGATCGTCGGCTTCAACGATCTCGAATTCATGGCCTCCGCCGTCCCGACTCTCACGAGCGTGCGCACCAACCGCTACGAGATGGGCAACACGGCCGCCAGCATGCTGATCGACGCGATTGACGGACGTCGCCCCGAGCATCCGGTGCTCGATCTCGGCTTCAAGGTGATCGAGCGGCAAAGCTCGTCGGCGCGGCGTTCGGACAACCGGCCAGCCGTCTCGGGCGCGGGCGCTGCGAACAAAATGGTAGCGTTACCAAGCGGCCATGATTAGTATCGGATTTGTGAGGAAACGACCCGCCAGCGGGCAGGCAAATCGTCGCTCGCGCCGTTGGGCATCGCACAAGCCGATATCATAAAACGGACGCCGGTGCGTTTGCATTGCAGGAGAAACCAATGACAAAAAAACCAACCAATGGGCATGCCCCCGCCGGCAACGGCGCTCGCCGCCACCTTCGCTCTCAGGAATGGTTCAACAATCCGCATAATCCAGGCATGACCGCTCTCTATCTGGAGCGCTATTTGAACTACGGTCTCACCCGCGCCGAGCTTCAGTCCGGCAAGCCGATCATCGGCATCGCCCAGACCGGCAACGACCTCTCCCCCTGCAACCGCCACCACATCGAGCTTGCCCATCGCGTCCGCGAAGGCATCCGCGAGGCCGGCGGCATTGCGATGGAATTCCCGACCCATCCGATCCAGGAGACCGGCAAGCGCCCGACCGCGGCGCTCGACCGCAACCTGGCTTATCTCGGCCTGGTCGAGATCCTCTATGGCTACCCCCTCGACGGCGTGGTGCTGACCACCGGCTGCGACAAGACCACGCCGGCCTGCATGATGGCGGCGGCGACCGTCAACCTGCCCGCGATCGTGCTGTCGGGCGGGCCGATGCTGAACGGCTGGCATAATGGCGAGCGCACCGGCTCCGGCACCATCGTCTGGAAGTCGCGCGAGCGGCTTGCCGCCGGCGAGATCGACTATGAAGAGTTCATGGAGATCGTGGCGTCATCGGCCCCCTCGGTCGGCCATTGCAACACCATGGGCACCGCCTCGACCATGAACGGGCTTGCGGAAGCGCTCGGTTTCTCGCTGCCGGGCTGTGCGGCGATCCCCGCTCCCTATCGCGAGCGCGGCCAGATCGCCTATGAGACGGGCAAGCGCGCCGTCGAGATGGTCTGGGAAGACCTCAAGCCTTCGGACATCCTGACCCGCAAGGCGTTCGAGAACTGCATCGTGATAAATTCGGCGATCGGCGGCTCGACCAACGCGCCGATCCACATCAACGCGCTGGCGCGCCACATCGGCGTCGAGCTCTCGATCGACGACTGGCAGAAGGTCGGCCATGACGTGCCGCTGCTGGTCAACATGCAGCCGGCCGGCTTCTATCTCGGCGAGGAATTCCACCGCGCCGGCGGCGTGCCGGCCGTGGTGCGCGAGCTGATGAAGCACAAGCGCATCCACGAGGACGCGGTCACGGTGAACGGCCGTGGCATCGGCGAGAACTGCGCCAATGCGCCAAAGCCCGACAACGACGTGATCTGGTCTTACGACAAGCCGCTGGTGAAGGACGCCGGCTTCCTGGTGCTGCGCGGCAATCTGTTCGATTCCGCGATCATGAAGACCAGCGTGATCTCCAAGGAGTTTCGCGACCGCTATCTCAGCAACCCCAAGGACCTCAACGCTTTCGAAGGCCGCGCCGTCGTGTTTGAGGGTCCCGAGGACTATCACGAGCGGATCGACGATCCCTCGCTCGAGATCGACGAGCGTTGCGTGCTGTTCATCCGCGGCACCGGCCCGATCGGCTATCCCGGCGGCGCCGAGGTCGTGAACATGCAGCCGCCTGCGGCGCTGATCAAACGCGGCATCATGTCCCTGCCCTGCATTGGCGACGGCCGCCAGTCGGGCACCTCGGGCTCGCCTTCGATCCTCAATGCTTCGCCGGAAGCCGCCGCCAATGGCGGGCTCGCGATCCTCAGAAACGGCGACAAGGTGCGCGTCGATCTGAACAAGGGCAGCGCCAACATTCTCATCTCCGACGACGAGGTGAAGAAGCGCCACGCCGAGCTGACGGCCAATGGCGGCTTCAAGCATCCGCCGAACCAGACGCCGTGGCAGGAGCTTTATCGCAACACCGTTGGACAGCAGTCGACCGGTGCCTGCATGGAGCTCGCCACGCGCTACCAGAACGTCGCCGGCACATTTGGCGTGGCGCGGGATAATCACTGATAGCCACATCGTCATTGCGAGGAGCGAAGCGACGAAGCAATCCAGGCTGTCTCCGCGGTGAGATTCTGGATTGCTTCGCTTCGCTCGCAATGACGATGCAACAGACAAAATTCGATAAGCGAGGAGAACAAGACCATGGCAGACCGCCTCAAGGGAAAGCGCGCCGTCATCACGGCTGCAGCGGCAGGCATCGGACGCGCATGCGCCGTCGCATTCGCGCGTGAAGGCGCGACCGTCATCGCCACCGACATCAACGAGAGCGGCATCGCGAGCCTGGCCAAGGAAGGTATCGCCGAGACCGCGAAGCTCGACGTTCGCAACACCGCCGACGTCAACGCCTTCGCCAAGCGCGTCGGCAAGGTCGACATCCTGCTCAACGCAGCGGGCTTCGTGCATCACGGCACCATTCTCGAGTGTTCGGAAGAGGATTTTGATTTCTCGTTCGACCTCAACGTCAAGTCGATGCACCGGACCATCAGGGCCTTCCTGCCGGACATGCTCGCGGGCGGCGGCGGCAGTATCGTCAACATTTCCTCCTGCGCGGCGCTGCGGCCGCCGGCCAACCGCTACGTCTACAGCTCCTCGAAGGCCGCGGTGTCGCTGCTGACGCGCGCGGTCGCGCTCGACTTCATCACCAAGGGCATCCGCTGCAACAGCATCTGCCCTGGCACCGTCGAGACGCCTTCGATGCTCGACCGCGCCGCGGCGCAAGGGCCGCAGGGCAAGGAGATGTTCGTCTCCCGCCAGAAGATGGGCCGGCTCGGCACCGCCGACGAGATCGCGTCCATGGCGGTCTATCTCGGCAGTGACGAGAGCGCCTTCACCACCGGCGTCGACCTCGTCGTCGACGGCGGCTACATGCTCTGACGCCAAGGCATCCAGAAGGCATCCAGCATGAACAAGATCGATCTCAACGACCGTGTCGCGATCGTCACCGGCGGCGCGCAGGGCTTCGGCCGCGCCATCGTTCAGCGCTTCGTCGCCTCCGGCGCCAAAGTCGCGATCTGGGATTTTGATGCAGCCCTCGCCGAGAGGACGGCAAAGGAAATCGGCGACAATGCCCGCGTCTTCAAGGTCGACGTCACCGATGCCGCGGCCGTCGAGCAGGCCCGCGACGCCACGCTTGCCGCCTTCGGCAAGATCGACATCCTCGTCAACAACGCCGGCATTGCCGGGGTCAACAAGCCGGTCTGGGAGACCGATCTCGAGGAATGGCGGAAAGTTCTGCGCATCAACCTCGACGGCCCCTTCATCGTCTGCAAGGCGATCGTGCCCGCGATGCTCAAGCAGAAATACGGGCGCATCGTCAACATCGCCTCGATCGCCGGCAAGGAAGGCAACCCGAACGCCTCGCACTATTCGGCGTCCAAGGCCGGCTTGATCGCGCTGACCAAGTCGCTCGGCAAGGAATTGGCCGCACATGACATCCTCGTCAATGCGGTGACGCCCGCGGCTGCGAAGACCGCGATCTTCGACCAGATGACGCAGCAGCATATCGACTTCATGCTGTCGAAGATTCCGAAAGGCCGCTTCGTGCTGGTGGAGGAGTTGGCCGCGATGGTGAGCTGGCTCGCATCCGAGGACTGCGGGTTTTCGACCGGCGCCGTGTTCGACATCTCCGGCGGGCGCGCAACTTACTGAGGGCGTCATGGTCAGAGAAGGCGGATGCCTGTGCGGCGCGGTGCGATTCAAGGCGGAAGGCGAGCCGCTCAACGTTCGCATCTGCCATTGCCGCATATGCCAAAAGGCAATGGGCTCGCCCTACTTCGTCCGCGCGCAGTTCGACCAGCGCGCACTGACCGTCGAGGGCGACACCGCCCGCTATGCGTCGTCCGAGAACATCGACCGCGTGTTCTGCAAACGCTGCGGCACGCGGCTGTTCTCCTGGCGGCGCAACGGCACGCTGGCGGGCGTCGCACTGACGACGTTCGACGATCGCAACGCCTTCGCGCCGACCGAGCACATCTGGGTCTCCGAGAAGCTCGCCTGGCTGAAGCTCGACGACGGGCTGACGCAATATCCGGGGACCATTCCTGCATGAATTGCACGACTGCACGGCAGGTTCGGGGCGCCGATCATTTGCGGCGTGGCATTTCGGAACCGGCCACCCTATGTTGAGGTGAAGCGTTGCTGCACCGCCGGTTGGCTGGGTCGGCTGCATGACCGCAGGCAACCGGGACGGACGAGCCGTGAACATTTCTTTGTATGACCTCTCGGTGTGGGTGCTGCCGCTGCTGCTCGCCATCACCTTCCACGAGGCTGCGCACGCCTTCGTCGCATATCGTCTCGTGACGACACCGCATGGCAGCTCGGCCGTGTCAGCTTCAACCCGCTCCGCCACATCGACCCGTTCGGCACGCTGATATTGCCGGCGATGCTGCTGTTCGCGCATTCGCCGTTCCTGTTCGGCTACGCCAAGCCTGTGCCGGTGAATTTTCGCAAACTCAACAACCCCAGGCTCGGCATGGTGTGGGTGGCGCTGGCCGGGCCCGCCACCAACATCCTGCTGGCGTTGGCCGCAGCTCTTGCCCTGCACGCCCTGCCCTGGGCTCCGGCCAACTCGGCGCAATGGATCTTCGACAATCTCAAGAACGCACTGCTGATCAACGCGGTGCTGGCAGTGTTCAACATGATGCCGATCCCGCCGCTCGACGGCGGGCGCGTCGCGGTGGGGCTGCTGCCCCAGCCGCTTGCCCTGCCGCTGGCGCGGCTCGAGCCTTTCGGGATGCTGATCCTGATCGGCTTGCTGATCCTGCTACCGCTGGCAGGCTCCCAGTTCGGTCTAAATCTTGATGTTATTTCAGCAATACTGCGAACGTTGACCGGTTATGTGATTCAGGCTGTTCTCATTCTGACCGGCAATGCTTAGTTGAACAGCAACACACCCGAACACAAGCCGAAGGGCTCGAGGCCGACTTGGTCAAAGCTGCCGACATGCTGATCGCGCGACGCGCCGATACCCGCGCCCGCGCCGATTTCGCCACCTGGAAGATGATGGCCAAGCTCAACGGGTCGTCGGCGCTGCCTCCGGGGGCGCAGGAATTCCTCGTGAGCTACAAGAACCTGCAGGCACAGATGAACGAGGGTGAGGCTACCGAGGCCACCATCGGCGCCATCTACAAGGCCTACTATGCCGAGATGGGCGGCGCGGGAACCCCGCCTGACGTCCGCCCACGGGCGGCCGAGCCGGCGGCGGACAATGTTACCGCGTTCCGCCGCCCAGACCCGAAGCCGAAAAAGGCCAGTTTCTTCGGAGCAGCGACCGCGGGCGCAAGCCAGAAACGGCCGCTCCCAGTGGCGCTGATCTTCGCCTGCCTGGTCGTGGTCTATGTCGGGATCCGGCTCTACTGGCGCTGAGCCGTCTTCTTCTTTTTCTTTGCGTCCGGCGGCGTGAAGATGATGTCGACGGTGCGCTCGAACCGGTCGTCGGTCAGGCTGGCGGGCGGTTGCGGGATGGGATCGGACTTGCGGACAATCGAGATCGCCGCCGCATCGTAAGCTGCATCCCCGGACGACTCGACAACGTCGACTGAAAGCACGTTGCCCCGTCGGTTGATCGCGAAGCTGACCTTGACCTTCTGATTGTTGGGCTCCTTGCCCTCCGGGTTGACCTTGTGGGCCGTGAGATGCGCGCTGATCTTGCGATTCCAGTCCGCCGTGAGCTTCAGAATGTCCTTGCCGATGCCGAGCACAGGCGCCAGCGCCTTCTCGGCCTCGCGCGCGTCCTCGTCGAGCGTCTGCCGCGCCGTCGCAACGGACTTCGGCGAGGCTTCCGCAGCGGGCGTTTCGACCGCCGCAATCTTCGGATCCTCGTCCTGCGGCTTCTTCGAGATGTTCTCGGTGACGACCCGATCGGGATCGTCGACCTGTTGCGACTGATCCTTTGGAAGCTCGGTTTCCTTGGTCTCGGCCTTTTGCTCGGGAAGCGCCTGCTGTTCCTGCATCGCTTCACTATCCGGTCCCGGCGGAAGGTCGGTATCGGGCGCCTTCGGCGAGGCCATCTCGACAGCGAACTCCGCGCCGGCCGCGCCGAGGCCGTCGTCGCCGTCATCGGCCCGCAGGTGCGCCAGCGCGAGCGCGGCACCACCCAGATGGAGCGCGAGCGCCGCCAGCGCTGCCAAAATCCAAAGCGTCCGGGCTGGTCTGGACTCGTCCGACATCGCGGGCCTCTAAGGCTGAGCTGCGCCTGCCGCAGGCGCCCCCGGAGCGCCTTCCAGCGCAACCAGCTTCACCCGCGAATAGCCGCCTGAGCGCAACAGCTCCATGACGCCCATCAACTCGCCATACGGCACCGAGCGATCGGCGCGCAGGAAGACGTACTTGTCCTTGCTCATGTCGGACAGACCGTCCAGCGTGCCGAGCAACTCGGCGCGGTGCACCGGGTTCTCTCCGATGGCGAGGGTCAAATCGGGCTTGATGCTGAGATAGGTCGGCTTGTCCGGCTTCTTCTGCGGCGTCGCGCTCGACGTCGGCAGATCGATCGGCAGGTCGACGGTCGAGAGCGGCGCTGCGACCATGAAGATGATCAGCAGCACCAGGATGACGTCGATGAACGGCGTGACGTTGATTTCGTGCGTTTCGCCGAAATCGTCGTCGTCATCATTGTCTGCGAGCGAGACGCCCATGGGTCACTCCGCCGCGCGCGAATGCACGCTGCCGTGGCTGCGGTCGAGATCGCGCGAGAGCAACCGTCCCGCAGCGCCCGAAGCACGGCTGACGAGCTCGAGATAGCTCTTCGTCACGCGCGAGAAGTAATTGTAGATAATGACGGCGGGAATGGCGGCGACCAGGCCGATCGCGGTGGCGAGCAGCGCCTCGGCGATACCGGGCGCGACGACGGCGAGGTTCGTGGTCTGCGACTTCGAGATGCCGATGAAGCTGTTCATGATGCCCCACACCGTGCCGAACAGGCCGACGAAGGGCGAGGTCGAGCCGATGGTCGCGAGCACGCCCATGCCGACGCGGATGCGCCGCGCCTCCGCGCGCATGATCTCGGAGAAGCTCGAAGCCGCCCGCTCCTTGATGCCGGTGTCACTGGACAGGCCGGCCGACATCCGCGCCTCCCGCAGCGCCGCCGCCAGGAAGGACGGCAGGATCCCCGCTTTGGAGCCGAGCGCCATCTGCGCTTCCGCGAGCGAGCGCGCCTCCGCGATCTTCTTCAGCGCCGAGCGAAGCTTGGTCGAGGCGATCGACAATTCGATCGACTTGGCGATCAGCACCGTCCAGGTCACGAGCGACGCAAAGGCGAGCCCGATCATCACCGCCTTCACGATGATATCCGCCGACTGGAACATCACCCAGGGCGACAATTCCTTCATGGCGGGCGCGATGCCGGCTGCCGTATCGGACTTTGCAGCCGCGGACACGACAGCTTGGGGCGCCGCAGGCGGAGCAACAACCGGGGCCGGGCTGACCGCGGACGGCTGAGCCGTCGACTGGACCGGTGCCGCGGGCGCGGCCTGTGTCTGGGCAGAAACAGGGGATGCAAGCCAGGCGGCCGCCAGCACCAGAGCTGCGGCAAGGCTTGCTTGGAAGGACATGATCTTCATACTTCGGCCCAGTAGCGAATGAGATTGTGATAGATACCCGTCAATTTGACCGTTTCGGGATCGTCACGCCCGAGCCGTTCCACCAGCGCCTGTATCGCGGTGTCGAGGTCAAAGATCATGCTCCGGGCTTGATCGTCCCGTATCATGCTCTGAAGCCAGAAGAAAGACGCAACCCGCGTTCCCCTCGTCACCGGGGTGACCAGATGGAGGCTGGTCGAGGGATAGAGCACGCAGTCCCCGGCCTGCAACTTGACTTCGTGCGAGCCGTAACTGTCCTCGATCACAAGTTCGCCACCGTCGTACTCCTCCGGCTCGGCCAGGAACAGCGTCACCGACAGATCCGTGCGGATACGGAGGCCGGTCAGGCGGTCGCCGCGGATGGCATTGTCGACATGCAGGCCGAAATGGTGGCCGCTGCTGGCTGCATAGCGGTTGAACAGCGGCGGGAAGATCTGGAGCGGGATCGCCGCCGCGATGAAGCGCGGGTTCGAGGTCAGCGCCGTAACGATGCGGTTGCCGAGCTTGCGCGCGACCTCGCCGTCCGGCGGCAATTGCTCGTTGCGCTTGACCATCGCCGACTGCGAGCCGGCGGTGGAACGGCCGTCCTCCCATTCGCTAGCGTCCATGATGCGGCGGAAATCCGCCACATCATCCTTGCTCAGAACGCCAGGAAGGCAGGTCAACATGATCAGAACTTCGCCGTCGTGATGAGGTAGAACGCCCGCCCCGGCGCGACCGCGACGAAGGGAACCGCGCTGCGATAGAGCGTATCGTAGTAGAGCTTGTTGGTGAGATTCTGGGCGTAGAACTTCATTGTCCAGTTCTTGTCGATCTTCTTCTCGACGAACGCGTCGAAGCGCCAGTAGCTCGGCAACTCGTTGCCGGTATTGGCCGCGAACGTGCCGCCATACACCTTCGAACGGTACACCGCCTGACCGCCCAGCTCCCAGCCGTCGTCGAACTTGTACTTGGTCAGCATGCTGAACGATTGATGAGCCACATTGGCAAGCTGCAGGCCGAGATTTGAGGCGAGACCGCTCTGCGTGACCTTCGATTGCATCAACACCAGGCCGCCGAAGATGCTCCAGCGATCGGTGATCTTGCCTTCGGCCTCGATATCGATGCCCTGGATCCTGTAGGCAGCGCCCGAAGTCAGCAGGCCGCTGACGGTTTCGCGCGCATTGTCCTTCGTGGTCTGGAACAACGCGGCGCTAACCAGCAAATGGCGATCAGCCAGCTCCCATTTGGTGCCGAGTTCGGCTGCCTTGTTGCGCTCCGGCCCGAGCAAGATAGCCGTGTTGGCAGGAATGCCGCCGTAGTCGGTGGCGGTCGCGTCAAGCTCCGATCCGAACGGATTGGCCGAGGTCGCATAGGCCGCATAGAGGCTGCCGATCGACATTGGCTTGTAGACCAGGCCGACGTTGTAATTGACGAGATCAGCATTCTGTTTGAGATGATCCGCGTTGGTCGACGAACTCTGGCTGTAACCGTCGTAGCGCACGCCACCATTGACGATGATCGTGTCCTGCCAGTTCGCGGTGTCCATGACGTAGACGCTGCTGGTGTTGACGCCATAGCGCGTCGGATTTCCAACCAGCGACGGCGTGTTGCTGAAGGGAATGTAGGTGTACTGCGGCGAGTAGAGGTTGACCCCCGGGACCGCCCCGCTGCTGGTCGAGCCGCCGCCGAACAGTTCCGACGAGAGGCCGGTGTAACGGTCGATCGAGATGTTCTCGTTGGCATATTCCACGCCGAACACCGCGGTGTGCTTGACCCCGCCGGTGTCGAGCTTGAACGTGGCCTCGTTCTGGTTGGCCCACACGTCGACGTTCTGGTAGCGGCTCTGCGCACTGGCCGTCGTCGTCCAGAGCAGCGGATTGGGGCTCGTCGTAACCGGGTTCTGCGGCAGCGTGCCGATATAATTCAGCAGCGAGTGCTCGCCGCGCACCTTGCTGCTGAGCGTGATGGCCTCGTTGACCTTGTACTCGATCGTGCCGGTGCCGAAATCCTGCCGCGCGGTCTGGAAGTCGCGGTTGAGGAAGCCGTACCAGTTACCACGCGGAATGCCCGCCGACGTCACCGGGACGTTGCCCTGCTTGTAGTAGGGCACGCCGAAATCAGGATAGCCGCTGAGGTCGGTGTGGACGTAGTTCGTCGTGATCTTGATGTCGTTGGTCGGGGTATACTTGGTCGCGATGAACGAACCCCAGCGATTGTCGGTGACGTAATCGCGGCCGGCGACGTTGGCGTCCTGGAACAGGCCGCCGGCGCGCACCGAGAAAGTGGGATCGATGACCTGGTTGACGTCGAGCGTGACCCGCTTGGTCCGGTCGGTGCCGAACTCGGTGTCCATTCGCTTGAAATTGACGTCGCCAGCCTGCTTGGTGACGATGTTGATGGCACCGCCGGCGGTGCCGCGGCCTGCGTAGGACGAGGCCGGCCCGCGCAGAATCTCGATCTGCTCGGTGAAGAAGTTCTCGCGGATAGAGACCGCGGGATCGCGGATACCGTCGATGAAGACGTCGTTGCGCGCATCGAAGCCGCGGATGAAGAAGCGATCCCCGAACGCGTTGCCGCCTTCCCCAGATCCCAGCGTCACGCCGGCGGTCGAGCGCCCGATCTCCTTCAGCGTCGTGGCGTTCTTGTCCTCGAGCACTTCCTTGCTGAGCACGGTGATGGTCTTCGGCGTGTTCAGCATTGGCTCGGGAAACTTGCCGGAGGCCTGGACGTGGTCGACCTTGTAGGGTGCCGCCGGATCGGAATAGGGATTGCGATCGGCTTCGCCGGCTGGAACGGTGGGAGCGGTCTGCTGCGCCGCCTGCTGCCGCGGCGCGGCGCGGCGAAGCGCATTGCGCGCGCGGACCTGGTCCGCCGTCGGCTTCGAAGCCACCGGGCGCGGACGCGCGACCGGCGCATCGACCGTTACCGGCGGCAGGTTCGACTGCTGCGCCTCCGCGCCGCTCGACACCGATGCTGCCGCGATCAGGCCCGCGACAGCCGAAACCTTCTTGCCGGAAACGCCCGTGAACTTTTCATCGAATGCTGCGACCGAACGCAACGACTTCGGTGCGACCACCTGCCCCATTACCAACACGCCCCATATTCCTGTTCGCCCATTCACTTCGATGAGCGATTGGAGTGTTGGTATCGGCCGCAAAATAGCGGGTCAATGCGAGCAAGCCGCGAGAACCCTTGAATAAGTCCAGATCAAAACGATTCTAAACTGCAGCTTGAAATCGTTCTAAATCAAGATTGGATTTGTTCTAAAGCGAGCGCGAGATCGGCGGTCGCGCGCGCATCGTCAATCACTGCTCGGCGGCTTCATCAGCGAGAACAATTCATCGACGGTCTTCTGCGCCACCGCGCGCACGCGATCGCTGTTGTCCATGCCGGCAATGTTGACGCCCCCGACGACGGCTCTGATCTCGTCGCGGAAGTCGGTGAGAAAGCGCAAGGGATCACGCTGCTCGTTGGCGACGCGTGCGATCAGTCCCGTGATCAGGATCTGACACGCGATCAGCTTGCCGTTCAGGTCGTCCATGCTGCGCTCCCGTTGTGGAGCGCCGATATGACCGATGCCGAATTTCCTGACAACCGAAACGGCCTCTGCGCGACTTAGAACCGTTCTTGGGAGCCGCCCCGCGTAGCACATCCCTATCCCGCGCACACCGCTTCCGAGCATTGCACAAGATTTGCTCGCAGATCGTTCGTGGCGGGAGAATGCAGCACTGCACACCGTAGTGACACGGAGCTGCCTAGACAGTGCAAAGCTTTCCAATTGTTTAGGATTCTCAGCCGATAGTGCTGTTTACACTGGAACTTGGCGTGTATTATACAAGCGCGTTGGAACCCTATGATTGCCTCACAATTCGTAGCTTAAGGCACAAGAGCCGACGCGAGACGATATGAAAAAGTCCCGGCCGATCCTCTGGATTCTGATCATCGCGGCCGTGGCCTCCGCGGGTTACTATGGTTGGCAGAAATTCGGCTCGCCCGACGCTGGAAAAACCCAGACCGCACAGAAGGGGCCGCAGCGCCCGCCCGCCGTCCCCGTGAGCGTTTCGCCGGTCCAGAAGGTGGACTTTCCGGTTTACCTGACCGGTCTCGGCACGGTTGCGGGCTTCAACACCGTCCAAGTCCGGACCCGGGTGGATGGGCAGATCGACAAGATTGCCTTCACCGAAGGCCAGATCGTCAAGGAGGGCGAGCTCCTCGCCTCGATCGATCCCCGCCCCTATCAGGCCACGCTCGACCAGGCCAAGGCCAAGAAGGCGCAGGACGAGGCAAATCTGGCCAACGCCAATCTCGAGCTCCAGCGCGCCATGAAACTCGGCGAATTCGCCACCGCACAGCGGGTCGACACCCAGCGCTCCACGGTCGCCCAGCTCACCGCGCAGATCGCCGCCGACGAAGCTTCGATCTCCAACGCGCAGACCCAGCTCGACTACACCCAGGTCAAGGCGCCGATCACCGGCGTCGCGGGCCTGCGGCAGGTCGACGTCGGCAACATCGTCAATTCCTCGACGCAGACCGGCATCGTCACGATTTCGCAGGTCGAGCCGATCTCGGTGATCTTCACCGCACCAGAAGACCAGCTGCCCTATATCAGCGAAGGCCAGAAGGCCGGCGCGCTCAGGGTGATCGCCTTCACCACCGACGGCAAGAAGACTCTGGCCGAGGGCAAGCTCGCCGTCATCAACAACCAGGTCGACACCAGCAGCGGCACGATCCGGCTCAAGGCGGTGTTCGACAACAAGGACCACGCGCTGTGGCCCGGGCAGTCGGTGTCGACGCGCCTGCTGGTGCGCACTCTGAAGGATGCGACCGTTGTCCCGGATGACGCGGTCCAGCACTCCACCAACGGCCTCTACGCCTATACCGTCAATCAGGACAACAAGGCCGAGGTGCACAAGATCAAGGTCAGCTACGCGATTGACGGACGCTCGGTCGTCGACGAAGGGCTGACGCCCGGGCAGCAGGTGATCACCGGCGGCCAATTCAAGGTCCAGCCCGGAAGCCTCGTCTCCACGGCCGTGGCGAGTACGGATCCGGCGCAGAACAAGGTTCGACAGGAATGAACGCGGGCGGGATTTCGGCACCTTTCATCCGTTATCCCATCGGCACCTCGCTGCTGATGGCCGGCATTCTCTTCGTCGGTCTCGTCGCCTATCCTCTGCTGCCCGTCGCGCCCCTGCCGCAGGTGGACTTCCCGACCATCCAGATCACCGCCAATCTGCCGGGCGGCAGTCCCGAGACCATGGCCTCGTCGGTGGCCCAACCGCTCGAACGGCAATTCGCCCAGATCCCGGGCATCGCCCAGATGACCTCGACGAGTTATCTGGGCACCGCGTCGATCACCATCCAGTTCGACCTCAACCGCAGCATCGACGGCGCCGCCAACGACGTGCAGGGCGCCATCAACGCCGCGAGCGGTCAGCTGCCGAAGAACCTGCCCTCGCCGCCGACCTACCGCAAGGTCAACCCGGCCGACGCCCCGATCCTGCTGTTGTCGGCAACCTCCGAGACAATGCCGCTGACCAGTGTCAGCGACGCGGTCGATGCCCAGCTCGCCCAGCAGATCAGCCAGCTCTCGGGCGTCGCGCAGGTCTTCATCGGCGGCCAGCAGAAGCCCTCGATCCGCATTCAGATCGACCCGGCGAAGCTCGTCGCCAAGGGCCTGTCGATGGAGGACGTGCGCAGCCAGATCGCGATCACCACGGTCGACAGCCCCAAGGGCAACATCGACGGCCCGAAGCGCGCCTACACGATCTACGCCAACGACCAGCTCACCCAGGCCAAGGACTGGAACGACGTCATCATCGCCTATCGCAACGGCGGTCCCTTGCGAATCCGCGACATCGGCCAGGCGGTCAGCGGCCCCGAGGACGCCAAGCAGGCGGCCTGGGCCAACGGCAAGCGCGGCGTGTTCCTGGTGGTGTTCAAGCAACCCGGCGCCAACGTCATCGAGACCGTCGACCGGATCAAGTCGACGTTGCCTCGCCTCGTCGCAGCGATCCCGCCCGCGATCAAGATCGAGGTCATCAGCGACCGCACCACGACAATTCGCGCCGCGGTCGAAGACGTCCAGTTCACGCTGCTGCTGACCATTGCGCTGGTCGTCATGGTCATCTTCATCTTCCTGCGCAGCTTCTGGGCAACGGTCATTCCCACCATCACGGTGCCACTGGCGCTGCTGGGCGCGTGCGCGCTGATGTGGGTGTTCGGCTACTCGCTCGACAATCTGTCGCTGATGGCGCTCACCATCGCGGTCGGATTCGTCGTCGACGACGCCATCGTGATGCTGGAGAACATCACGCGCTACATCGAGGAAGGCGAATCGCCGATGGCGGCGGCCTTCAAGGGCTCGAAGGAAATCGGCTTCACCATCGTCTCGATCAGCATCTCGCTGGTCGCGGTGCTGATTCCGCTGCTGCTGATGGGCGGCATCATCGGGCGCCTGTTCCGCGAATTCGCCGTCGTGCTGGCGATGACGATCTTCGTCTCGATGTTCGTGTCGCTGACCCTGACGCCGATGATGGCCTCGCGCTTCCTGCGCGCCCATGGCGAGGTCACCCACGGCAAGTTCTACCAGTGGAGCGAGCGCGGCTTCGACCGGATGTTGCGCGGTTACGAATGGATGCTCGACCATGCCCTGGCCTGGCGCCGCACCACGCTCACGATCTTCTTCGCGACCCTTGCCCTGTCCGTCTATCTGTTCGTGCTGATCCCGAAAGGGTTCTTCCCGCAACAGGACGTCGGCCTGATCACTGCGACCTCGGAAGCCTCCCAGGACATCTCGTTCGCGGAGATGCAGCGCCGCCAGGTCGAGCTCGGCAAGATCGTGATGGACGATCCCGACATCGCATCCATCGCCATGAACATCGGTGGCAGCGGCCGCGCCGGCAACAACGGCAACATGTTCATCACGCTGAAGCCGCGTAACGAGCGCGAAGCCTCCGCGCAGCAGATCATCGCCCGGCTGCGTCCCAAGCTCGAGAAGGTGTCCGGCGCCCGCCTCTACATGCAGGCGGCCCAGGACGTCCGGCTCGGCGGCCGGCCGACGCGTACGCAGTTCGAGTTCACCCTGCAGGACGCCGATCTCGCCGAGCTCAACGACTGGGCGCCGAAGATCCTCGCCAAGATGCAGACCTTGCCGCAACTGCGCGACGTTGCGACCGACCAGCAGACCCAGGGCACCACGGTTCAGCTCAAGATCAACCGCGATACTGCAGCGCGTTACGGAATCCAGCCGCAGCTGATCGACGACACGCTGTACGACGCCTTCGGACAGCGCCAGGTCACGCAGTATTTCACCCAGCTCAACACCTACAAGGTGATCCTCGAGATCCTGCCGGAGATGCAGGGCAGCCTCGAGAGCCTGAACAAGCTCTACCTGAAATCTCCGCTGACCGGCGACCAGGTGCCGCTGTCGACCTTCGCGACCTGGAGCACCGATCCGGTCCGCCCGCTCTCGATCAGCCACCAGGGCCAGTTCCCCGCGATCACGATCAGCTTCAACCTCGCCCAGGGCGTCGCGCTCGGCCAGGCCACCGAGGCTGTGCAGAAGGCGATGGCCGATCTCGGCGCGCCGCCGACGCTCAATTCGAGCTTCCAGGGCACGGCACAGGCGTTCCAGCAATCGCTCGGCACCGTGCCGCTCCTCATCCTCGCAGCGCTGGTCGTGGTCTATCTGATCCTCGGCATCCTCTACGAGAGCTACATCCATCCGATCACGATTCTGTCGACCCTGCCCTCGGCCGGCGTCGGCGCGCTCGCGATCCTGATGGCGGCCGGCTTCGAGTTCAGCCTCATTGCTTTGATCGGAGTCATTCTGCTGATCGGCATCGTGAAGAAGAACGGCATCATGATGGTGGACTTCGCCATCGCCGCGGAGCGCGACGAGCACAAGACGCCGGCGGAATCGATCCGGCAGGCGGCGCTGTTGCGCTTCCGTCCGATCATGATGACGACGATGGCTGCCCTGCTCGGCGGCGTGCCGCTGATGCTCGGCCACGGCACCGGCGCCGAGATTCGCCAGCCGCTCGGCTACGCCATGGTCGGCGGTCTGATCGTCAGCCAGGCGCTGACGCTGTTCACCACCCCGGTCGTCTATCTCTATCTCGACGAGCTCAACAACTGGTTCTCGGGCTGGGGCCGTAAGGGTGATGGTGAAGGCGACGAGACGGTCGAGCACGGCACCGTTAAGGAAGCTGCCGAGTAGCAGCTTGCACCGCACGCCTCACGACGTTACAGCGAGCCCCTCGGTTCACGTCAACGCGGTCTTGCCATGCCCATGCAATCCAGACTTGTCGCCCTTGCCGCCGCTGTCCTGTTGTCTGCGGGTGGCGCGCATGCCCAGCAAGGCGCCAAGAAGAGCGCGGCTCCCTCTGCCCCGGCGGCACAGCCCGCGCCGGCTCCGACGCAGCCGCAGGCTGACGGCGCTGCGGCGCAGCAGCCCGGCTGGGTCGTGCGCTGCACCAGCGTCAGCCGCGACGCGCCGCTCGAATGCGCGATGGAGCAGAACGCGGTGCTCACCAAGACCGGCCAGACCATCGTCCTGATCAACATCCGCATCGCACCCGACACCCGCACACCCGTGGCGCTGCTGCAATTGCCGCTTGGCCTCAACCTTCCCATCGGCGCCAAGCTCCAGGTCGACGACGGCAAGACGGTCGATCTCCAGATCCAGACCTGCGAGAACCGCGGCTGCTACGCATCGACGCCGATCGCGCCAGACCTGTTGGCCACTTTAAGGTCAGGCAAGCAGCTGAAGGTCTCCTTCCAGAACATGGCCAAGGAAACGATCGCGATCCCGATGCCGCTGGGCGATTTCGTGGCGGCCTACGACAAGATCAAGTAGCTCTTTCGCGCGTTCACCGCCGCGCCATCTGCGCGTTGCCGACGGCGTCGCCGTCGAGCTTCTGGTCGTCGTGCATGACGACAGTGACGCGCGAGAGCCGTCCTTCGAATTCGAACGGCGCATCGTAATGCGACACCGAGCTGTCGCGGCCGATGTCGAGGCCGGACCACGAGATCAGCATGTGGAATCCGAGCTGGGTCTGCAGCGCTCCCGCCGGCTCGCCGTCGATCAGCCGCGTGTAGCCGGTGACGCCGGTGACGCCGGTACGCGAGCCCTTGGCCGGCGGCTCCTTGCGCACGAGACGTTCGACATGCACGCCGAGCCGCCGCGCGCCCGACGGCACCTAGCGCTCCGAGCGGACGATCTGGTGACTGCCGCCGATGCTGAGGTCATGCACGAGATCGCCGTCCTTGACGTAAAGGCTGTAGCCGGCAAGTGAAACGGCTAGCCACGATGCTGCTGCATGGGCAAGCACCGATGTGTGGGGCTGGTCAGCGCCCTTCCTTCACGGGGTCGCTCGCCCTCAGCAGCGTCGTGAAGCCGCCATAGATCATGCGCTTGCCGTCGAACGGCATGCCCTCCAACTTCAGCCGCGGGTCCGCCATCACCTTCTTGTTGACGGCGTCGCGAGTCTCCCGGTCGCGATAGATGATCCATGAGAACACCACGATCTCGTCCTCCTTCGCCATCACCGCGCGCGGAAACGAGGTCAGCTCGCCATAGGGCACGTCGTCGCCAATGCATTCGACGTAATCGAGCGCACCGTGCTCCATCCAGATCGCGCAGGCCGTTGTCGCCAGCGCCTTGTAGGCCTCGATGTTGTCCTTCGGCACGGCCAGCACGAAACCATCGACATAGGGCATCACGGATCTCCTTGGGTTGTGTGTCCGGAGGACGATCCAGCGCGCGGTGGCCCGACTCGTCGTGGCACCCACAAGGTGAGGCAAACTGTCGCGAGCAATTCGTGCGCTACTTCACATTCGCCCGTCGCGGCCCCGTGACATCATCCCTGACGTTTGCATCCGCACAGCCGCTATTTCAGATTGTATTCGAGGAGGCCGCTTTCATGAGCACCCGCCTGTCGTTGCTTTGCGTCCACGGCGTCGGTCACGCGGAGATCGATGCCGGGTTTCAGCAGTCCTGGTCCGAAGTCATCACGCGTGCCGTCGAGCAGGTCGACCAGGGAGTCCAGCTCGAGATTGATTTCGTTCGCTACGACGATCTGTTCGAGAGGGCCCCGCTCAATTCCCTCACCTACGCCGCGGCCGCGGCCAAGCTGCTGGCGAGCGCGGTCGTTCACGGCATCGGCGACCTCCTGACCGGCGCACGCGACATCGGCGACATCCCCGCCGTCATCAAATGGACCGCAGGCATGATCGCCCAGTGGTCAACCGACGAACAGCTCCGCAAGGACCTCCGCCGGCTCATTCTCGACAAGATCGACGGCAAGACCTACGATATGGTCCTGGCGCACAGCCTCGGCTCGCTGATCTGCTACGACACCTTCCTGCACGACGGCGACGCGATCAAGGATGCGATCTTCGTCAGCTTCGGCTCGCAAATCGGCAACCCGGCGGTGCGCGACGTCTTTGCCGGCCGCATTCAGCCCCTAACCTGCCGAAAATGGTACCACCTCTATAACCCCGGCGATCACGTGCTGACCTATCCGCTCGACATTCGTGCGGATAATTATCAGCAGGTCGTCGTGTCCTTCGACGTTCCCAACGACGCGCTCAATCACGATGCGACATGGTACCTGTCGCACACCAGCACAGTTGCGACGGTCTGGCATGAGGGCGCTCCGGCGCCTGCCTCGCGCGCGATCGTGAGCGCTGCGCGCGAGATGGCGAGCCTTGCTGTCAAACCCGGCCGCCGCGCGCTGCTGATCGGCATCAACGACTATCCTGACCCGGCCAGCAGGCTCGAAGGTTGCGTCAACGATGTGTTCCTGATGAGCTCGGTGCTCCAGGAGAGCGGTTTCGAGCCGGAAGATATCCGCATCGTTCTCAACGACCGCGCGACGACGCAAGGGATCATGGACCGGTTGCATTGGTTGCTCGACGGCGTTCGTGGCGGTGACGAGCGCATGCTGTTCTATTCGGGGCACGGCGCCCAAATTCCCCGCTACAACATCCAGGGCGAGCCTGATCACGTCGACGAATGTCTCGTTCCCTATGATTTCGACTGGTCCCCGGCCCACGCCATTCTGGACCGCCAGTTCGCCGAGCTGTATTCGCAGCTGCCCTATGACAGCTATTTCGTGGCGATGTTCGATTGCTGCCATTCGGGCGGGATGACGCGCGATGGCGGTCCTCGTGTCCGGGGTTTGAGCCCGCCGGACGACATCCGCCACCGTGCGCTGAAATGGGATGCCACCGAGCGGATGTGGGTGCCGCGCGACTTCACGCCGCTGAACAGGAGCTTGAAGGACAGAAAGAATGGAGCCGACTTCCTCGGGCAGAACGGGGCAACACAACGGCTGGGGCGCGCGATGATGCTGCGAACCAAGCCGGACAAGGATTACGACAAGACGCGCAAGGAGCTCGACCATCTCGGGCCGTACATGCCGATCCTGCTCGAGGCCTGTCAGGAGCAGCAGCTCTCCTACGAATACCGGGATGGCGTGACGTCTTATGGCATCTACACCTACTCCATGGCCGGCACTCTGCGCGAGCTGAGGGCCAAGGGCGAAAATCCCTCGTTCAAGACGCTCAACGAGCTGGTCACGGAGAAACTGAGGCGGATGCGATACAGCCAGACGCCGAATCTGGTCGGCGCCAAGGTTCGCTGTGCGGCTCCTGTGCCGTGGGGCAATTCGCAAGGCGCGGCGTCCGCCAGACCTGCTGCGAAAACACCGTCCAGGCGGCCGCGTAAGACGGGGCGCAAGCAGGCGCCGGCGACAAAGAAGGCGACGAGAAAGAAGAGATAGCAAAGCACGCGCGATCAGGCTTTGGAGAAGTAATCATGGCAACAGGCATGTCCCTGCACATCGGATTGAACGCGGTCGATCCGCAGCATTACGAAGGCTGGAGCGGTCCTCTCAACGCCTGCGAAGCAGACGCCAACGACATGGCGGATCTCGCCCACACAAGCGGCTTCGCGCCGACCAGGCTCGTCACCCGCAAGGCGACACGCGCGGCCGTCCTGGGCGGCATCGCGCACGCGGCCAAGTCCCTCAAATCCGGCGACATGTTCTTCCTGACCTATTCGGGCCACGGCGGTCAGTTGCCAGACCTCAACGGCGACGAGCCTGACGGCAAGGACGAGACTTGGTGCCTCTACGACGGCGAGTTGGTCGATGACGAGCTGTATTCCTCATGGGGCGCATTTGCAGCCGGCGTGCGCATTCTGCAGCTCTCGGATAGCTGTCATAGCGGCAGCGTGAGCAAAGCCCTGCACTATCAGGCTAGGGCACGCACCGTCCCCGGCACCATCTATCGTGCGATGCCGGACGAGATGGCGCTGCGCGTCTACCAGGCCAACAGGAAGACCTATGATCCGATCCTGAAGCGGCGCGATCTTTCCGAGGCCTTCTCCAACGTCAAGGCGTCGGTGCTGCTGATCTCCGGCTGCCAGGACAACCAGCTCTCGCAGGACGGCACATTCAACGGCCTGTTCACGGGAACGCTGAAGGCGGTCTGGAACGGCGGGACATTCAAGGGATCTTACCGGCGCTTCCACACCGCCATCGGCGCCAAGATGCCCCCGGATCAGTCACCCAAACTGTCGCTGGTGGGCGCCAGCAATCCGGCCTTCATGGCCGCCCGCCCCTTCACCCTGGCCAAGACGAAGAAGGCCGTAGCGAAGAAAAAGAAATCAGCAGCGAAAAAAGGAAAGAATCCGGCGCGCAGAAATTCGAGGTAACGCCGACACGGCGCAGCGGGCGAAACAGAAAGGCGCCGGAATTGGCTGGGGAACTAGGATTCGAACCTAGACAAACAGAGTCAGAGTCTGTTGTGCTACCGTTACACCATTCCCCAACGGAATAGCCGAACAAATTCAATGGCTTATTGAACAGCCCGGCTGGGGCCGGAAGCGCATTCAGCGCAAATCACGGCTCAGGCGTGGCAGCGTTCTACCCGCTCGGCCGTGGGCTGGCAAGCGCTGCAGTGGATGGGCTGCGTGCCTCCCCCGGAGATCCCGCGGACAGCTACTCCAGCTTGATGTTCGCGGCTTCGATCACCTTCTTCCAGCGCGCCGTTTCCGCGGCGATGTAGGCCGCGAACGGTTCGGAATCCACCGCAGCCGCGGTTGCGCCGAGCTCGGCCATCTTCTGCACCGTCTCCGGCTGCTGCATGAAGGCGCGGATCTCGGCCGAGAGCTTTTCGACGATCAGCTTCGGCGTCGCGGCGGGAACGAAGAAGCCATGCCAGGCGACGGCCTCGAAGCCGGGCAGGAATTCGGCGACCGCGGGCGTTCCCGGATCGAAGGCGGCACGCTTGGGCGTTGCGGTCGCAAGCATCGCGAGCTGGCCGGTCTTCACCTGCGGCAGCAGCAGCGGCACGTTGTCGAAGGCGAGATCGATCTGGCCACTCAGCAGATCCGTCAGCATCTGGCTTGAGCCCTTATAGGGCACGTGCACCATCTTGGTGCCGGTCATCTGCTGAAACAGCTCGCCGGCGAGATGCTGCGAGGTGCCGACGCCGGCCGAGCCGAACGAGACCTTGTCCGGGTTTGCCTTCAGAAAGGCGATCAGCTCCGGCACGGTGCGCGCCTTGATCTTGTCGGGGTTGACGACGAGAACGTTGGGCACGACGCTGATCTGGACGACCGGCGCCAGATCCTTGTCCGGCTGGTAGCTGAGCTTCGGCCCGTAGAGCGTGGGGTTGATTGCGAGCGCGGACGTGCTGGCAAGCCCGAGCGTGATGCCGTCAGCCGCCGACTTCGCCAGCCGCGTCACGCCGAGAATCGAACCAGCGCCGCCGACATTCTCAACCACGAACGGCTTGCCGAACTTCATTTGCAGATGGTTGGACACCATGCGTGCAAAAATATCCGCGGTGCCGCCGGCAGCGAAGGGAACGATCACCGTTACCTGCTTGGACGGATAGCCGTCCTGGGCCTTTGCCGGCGACGTCGCCAGCAGCACGGTTGAGGCAAGAACAAGCCACATCGATCTCATCGAAGTTTCCTCTGCATTTCCTGTTTTTGATTGGCTGCCGCGCGCGTACGCGGAGATGGCTAGAACGCGACTTCGTACATGTTCAGGATCCCATCCCGGCTGAGGTCGCGCGGATTGTTGTCGAGCAGGCGGCGAATGGCGTGCGCCTCGTCGGCCATGACGCCCAGATCGTCCCGGGGCACGCCGAGCGCGGATAGCCGCATCTCGATGCCGAGAGCCTTGCAGAACCCATAAGTCGCTTCGAATGCAAACTTCGCATCACTCTGCGCCGGCAGTCCGAGTGCCGCCAGCACCGCCACCGTCTTCGCCTCGACCGCCGGCATGTTGAACGCCAGCGTATGCGGGAAGATCACTGCACAGGCGAGCCCATGGGCCACATGATGGCGCGTGCCGAGCGGATAGGCCACCGCATGACCGGCGGTCGTGTTCACCGGTCCGAGGCAATAGCCGCCGTACAGCGAGGCCAGCGCCAGACCCGCGCGCGCCTCGCGATCGCCGCCGTCGGCGACCGCGCGCTTGAGATATTGGCCGACCAGCCGGGCGCCTTCGAGCGCGTAGAGGTCGATCGCCGGATTCGCCTTGCGGCTGGTATAGGCCTCGACGCAATGCGCCAGAGCATCGACTCCGGTGGCGGCAGTGACCTCCTTCGGCACTGTCATCGTCAGGTCCGGATCGACGATGGCGATATCCGCCAGCATGAAGCGGCTCTGCACTGCCTGCTTGTTCTTGCTGACGGGATCGGTGACGAGCGCGCGGGCGCCGGCCTCGCTGCCGGTGCCTGACGTCGTCGGAATCTGCATCAGCGCCACGCTGCGGCCGGCCACCTTCTCGGAACCGACGATATCGGCAAAGGCCGCCTCGGAGGTACACAGCACCGCGACCAGCTTGGCGAGATCCATCGCACTGCCGCCGCCGAAGCCGATGACGAGATCGGGCTTGACGTCGCGCGCCATCGCCACGGCCTTGTCGAGATTGGGCAGGTCTGGCTCGGGCTTGACCTCGCCGAACACCTTCACTGCACCCGGCAGCGCCAGCGTGTCGACACGGCGCGCATTGAACGGGTCGGAAATCACGAGCGGTCGTTTGGCGCCGACGCGCTCGGCGAAGCGCGCCGCTGCGGCGATCGTGCCGCAGCCGAACTCGAGGACGGTCGGACGAAGGATTTCGATGGGTGTGAAAGCGTTGGTCATCCTCGCGCTCGATCTCATGATTTGGATGCGGAGGCGCCAGCGGCCAGCCGTTCGGCATAGTCGATGGCCTCGATCAGGCTGTGCTCGTTGGCGATGCCCTTGCCGGCGATATCAAAGGCAGTGCCGTGATCGACGGAGGTGCGGATGATCGGCAGGCCCAGCGTGATGTTGACGCCGGAGAGCTCCTGCCAGCGCCCGGTCGCAGGATCGATCTGGAAGCCGAGCAGTTTGACGGGGATGTGCCCCTGGTCGTGATACATCGCTACCACGGCATCGTACTGGCCGGCCCGCAACTTGACGAAGACAGTGTCGCCGGGCACGGGACCGACGACATCGAGGCCGTCGGCGACCGCTTTGGCAATCGTCGGCGCGGACACGTCGATGTCCTGCCGGCCGAACAGGCCGCCCTCGCCGGCGTGCGGATTGAGCGCGGAGATCGCGATCTTCGGCTTGGCGATGCCGAGCCTGAGCAGCGCATCGTTGGTGAGGTCGATGACCATGCGCAGGCGCTCCGGCGTCAGACGCTTCGGCACGTCCTCGAGCGCCACGTGGGTCGAGACATGGCTGACGCGCATGTTGCCATGGGCGAGCAGCATCACCGAGCCGCGCACACCGGTGAGATGCGCCAGCATCTCGGTATGACCGGGGAAATGATAGCCAGCCTTGTTGAGCGCTTCCTTGTTGAGCGGTGCCGTGACGATGGCCGCGGTCCGTCCCGCCTGCGTCAGGCGGACGCCCTGCTCGATCGCCTTGTAGGCAAAACGGCCGCCATCGGCCGAGAGCGCGCCGGGCTTGATCGGGTCGCCTTCGACGTCGGCCTGCAGGAAGCACAAGTTTGGCCACTCGCGATCGTCGGGCGTAACCTCCGGGATCGCAATGCCCGCATCGAGCGTGGCTTTCGCCCCATCGAGTGCCGCGCCGCTGCCGATGATCAACAGACGCAGATCGCCCGTCGCGATCCGGTCCTTCAGGCCGACGCAGGCCTTGACGATGATCTCCGGTCCGATTCCGGCCGGATCGCCCATGGTAATAGCAAGATGGCGAGAGGTCATGTCGGACTCTCCAAGTTGAGCAAATGATTGGTCCGGAGCAGATCGCGCCACAGCTCGCTGGGGCCGAACGCGCCGGATTTCGAGATCACGTCGACGCCGGCCCAGCGGCCGTCCTGCAAGATCGAGCGCGGCAATCCCGGCACGATACGTCCTGTCACCTGCAGCGCATGCGCGCCGAGGGCAACGCATGCGGCCTTCAAAGTCTCTCCGCCGGCAACGATCAGCGTGCCCGGCCGCTCAAGTGTCGCAATCACCGCCGTCATCTCGCGCGCGATCCGTCGCGCCGCATCGGCACGGGTCAGACCGTCGGCGAGGGAGAACCTGACCAGCGCAACGCCGTCGGCGGCCAGTTTGCGCTGGACGCGCGGCGCGCCCTCGGCTTCCGCAAGCGTGATGGTTGCCTCACCGCATGCTGCAAGTTGAGAGGCGGTGGCGACCTGGTCGGAGCCGAACAGCCCCAGCACCGGCAGCTTCAACTGGTCCGGCGCATCGGCGCGATGACTGCGGGCGAGCGCACCGGCCAGTCCGCCGCTTCCGCACCAGAGCACGGGCCCCGGCATGCGCCGTCCCATCTCGACCACCCGATCGAGCTCGATATCGCTCTCGGCGTCGAAGACCTGAACGCCGCCCCGCGAGAGCGTATCGGCTCCGCCCTGTCGTGCCTCGATGCCCTCCACCTGCAACTGGGTCAGGAGATTCTCTCCGACACGATGCCAGTCGCCTTGCACCGTACGCGCAAATTGCTGTCCAGCCACGGTGCGGCGCCCCTGATAGTCGAAGGCAGGTGCGACAACGCAGGACGCCCAATGGCCGCTGCGCAGGCAGGCCCCGAGCTCAGCGGCCCATGAGCCACGCAGCAGGCTGTCGACCTTCTTGTAGGCGATCGTCCCACCCTGAAGCCGCGGCGCCAGCCGTCCGACGATCTCGGTGCTTTCGGCCTTCGACCGCTCGCGGCTGCCACTGTCGATCGCGAGGCTTCCGGAATCCTGCAACGCAGACGCTTCCGGCCAGGTGACGTTGAACGGTCCGCACAGCCCGACAAACTCCGCCGCGGTGTCGAGCGCACCGGTGAGATCATCGGCAAGCAGGCGGACGCTCGTCATCCCCGCGCGCCTCCAACATTGAAGATTTTGCCCGGGTTCATCAGGCCCTTGGGATCGAGCAATTGCTTGATATCGCGCATCAGCTTGATATCGAGGGGATCGGTGACGCGGGCGAGCCGGCTGCGATTGGTGGTCCCGATGCCATGCTCGGCACTGATCGCCCCGCCCTGCGCCACGGTCTCGTCGTCCACGATCTCGTTGATCTCAGCGACCAGCGCGGCCATCGCATCCGGATCCCGGCCATGCGCGCGCTCGATCAGGGCGATCACGTGGATGTTGCCGTCGCCGATATGGCCGTGCATCACGACGCGCGCATGCGGCACGGCGGCGTTGATCCGGGCCTCGACATTGGTGACGAAGGCGGCCTGACGCTCCAGCGGCACCACGCTGTCGTGCGACACGACATAGCCGCTGCGCTTGTTGCCTTCGGACACGCTGTGCCTGACGGCCCAGATGGCCTTCGCCTGCGCCAGGTTGGACGCCAGGATGACGTCCTCGGCGAGCCCCGCCTCCATCGCATCCATTAGCACCGTGCCGAGCGGCTCATCGAGGTCGACGCCCGCGAGCGTGTCGGTCAGCTCGACGATCAGATACCACGGCGTCGTCAGCTCGAACGGGATCGTGACATGCGGCACGGTCTCCGATATCGCTTCGACCTGTGATCGCGACATGATCTCGAGACTGCCGAGCCGGTCGCCGACGGCACCGCGCAGGCGCTGCATGATCTCCAGCGCCTGCTCGACGCCCTGCAATTTGAGCAGCGCCAGCGCCGAGCTGCGCGGCGGCGAAAACAATTTCAACACGGCAGCGGTGACAATGCCGAGCGTCCCCTCTGCACCGATGAAGAGCTGCTTGAGCGCGTAACCTGTGTTGTCCTTGCGAAGCGCACGCAGGCCGTTGAAGATTCTCCCGTCGGGCAGCACGACCTCCAGCCCGAGCACGAGATCGCGCGTCGGCCCGTAGCGTAGCACAGCCGTGCCGCCCGCATTGGTCGAGATATTGCCGCCGATCTGGCAGGAGCCCTCGGCACCCAGGCTCAGGGGGAAATAGCGATCGACGTCCCGGGCTGCATTCTGCACCACGGCGAGAATGCATCCGGCCTCGACCGTGATGGTGTTGGCAAGCGGGCTGACGTCGCGCACGGCCCGCATCCGGTCGAGCCGGATCACGACATTGCCCGCACGATCATCCGGGGTCGCGGCGCCGCACATCCCGGTGTTGCCACCTTGCGGTACGATCGCGAGCTGCCTTGCCGCACAGTACTCGACGACGGAGGCGACCTCCGCGGTCGAGCCGGGCTTCACCACGGCGGCGGCGCGACCGTGATAACGCCCGCGCCAGTCCACGACGTACGGCTCCTGGTCGGCCCCGGACGCGATGACGTGCTTGTCGCCGATGATGGCGGCAAGCCCGGTCAACGCATCACGGAAAGGGTCGGACATCGGATGGCCTCGTCGCGCGCCGCGCTAGGCAGCGATTGCCGTCGCGTTCGCGAGCAGCTCTTTGACCTGCTCCGGCGGCAAGGATTCCAGCGGCGGCCGCAGGCGCTGCCATCCGGCGTGGCCGGTGCGCTCGGCCACCAGCGCCTTCAGGGAAGCCATCTGCGGGAAACGCGACACCAATTCGCGCGCTTTCACGATGCGCGCCTGCGCAGCCTTGAGTGCCGCGTCGTCGTCGCTGTCGCGGAAATGCTTGTAGACATAGGCAAGATCGCGCGCGACGAGATTGGAAGTCGCGGTGATGCAACCGGCGCCACCCTTGCGCAGCAGCGGCAACAGCAGCGGATCGGCCCCGACCAGGACCGAAAAGCCCGGGAAGCGCTCGACCATCGCGGTCATGTTGGCGAAGTCGCCGGAGGAATCCTTGATGCCGGTGAAGGTGGACGGATAAGCCGCGCGCAGCCGCTCGATCAGGGCATGCGAGATCGGCTGCGCCGACATCTGCGGGATGTGATAGAGCACGACCTTGAGCCTGGCATCGCCGATGCGCTGCACGACTTCGCTGTAGGAGGCGAAGATGCCGTCGTCGGTGACGCCCTTGTAGTAGAACGGCGGCAACATCACGACGGTATCGACGCCGACCGAGAGTGCGTGGCGCGTCAGCGCAATGGTCTCACTGAGCGCGGCAACGCCCGTGCCGGGCAGCAGCCGCTGCGGTGTGATACCGGCGGCGACAACGGCCTCGAGCAGTGCGATGCGCTCGGCCGCCGAAAAAGAGTTCGCCTCGCCTGTCGTGCCCAGTAACGCGATGCCGTCGCAGCCTTCGTCCAGAAGATGGCGGCAATGCGCGACGAAGCGCGCATGATCGGGAGCGAGCTCGGCGTCGAGCGGCGTCAGCGCGGCGGAGAACACCCCATGAGGGTGCAGCGATGATGTCGACAAACTTCCTCCGATCGTCAATCGATGTTGTTCGGAATGCGAACATTTGTTATTAGTTTGGCCTGTCGTAAAATCAGCTTGCCGCCACGTCAAGGGCGACATGTCATGGCGAGACATTACAGCATGGCCAAGATCGAAAAGAAGGCCACGAAGCGCGCACCGGCAACGATCCCGAAGAATCCCAAGAATTATGTCGCTTCCGTCGGCAAGGCCTTCGCTGTGCTCAAAGGCTTCACCAGCGAGGCCTTCGAGTTGACCCTGAGTGAGATTGCCGCACGCGCCGATCTCGATCGCGGGACGGCGTTCCGGCTGATCCAGACCCTGGTCGAGCTCGGCTATGTCCAGGCGGTTCCGCAAAGCCGCCGGTTCCGCCTCGGGGTTGCCTGTCTCGACCTAGGCTACACCGTGCTGTCGCACGGATCGTTGCGACCGATCGTCGAGCCGCTGCTGCGCGATCTCGTGCCTGATGTCGGCGATGCGGCTTCGCTCGGGATCCTCGACGGCGGCGACGTGGTTTATCTCGCGCGCATCGGCGCGGGCCTCGACCGCCACAAGATGGATCGCCGGCCGGGGACGCGCATTCCCGCCTACAGCGCCGCGCTCGGTCATGCCATGCTGGCGCATCTGGCGCGGGACGAGCAGATCGAGCGACTGGAAGCGCGCCCTCGCGTCAAATTGTCGGAGCGAACGCTGACCGATCTCGATGCCCTGCTCGCCCGGCTCGATCAGGTGAAGAAGAAGGGTCATGCCGTCTCCGACGGCGAGAACGCCTATGGCCTGCGCACGCTGGCAACGCCGATCTTCGATGCCCGGGGTCTCGTGATCGGGGGATTGAGCGTCACTGTCGATGCGATGCGCATGGACATGCAGACCTTCCGCGACCAGGCACTGCCAAGGCTGATGCAGGCGACGCGAGAGGTGCAGGACCTCGCGATCAAGTCGGGATTGACGAGCTGAGGGCGGCGTTCAAATCACGATGTGATCGAAGTCGGCAGCGATCCGGGTACTTGGAAAAATCCTTGTCGCTTCGGCCAGAATTTCTTCGTCCCGATAACGCCCCGACATGTGATTCAGCACGAGTTGCCCGACGTTGTTCGCTGCGGCAAATGAAGCCGCCTCGCGGGCGGTGAGGTGGCCATAGTCCCGTGCGGTCGCGGCGTCGCGATCGAGGAAGGTCGCCTCGACCACCAGCAGATCGGCGTCGACGACATGTTTGGATAGCCCGTCGGTAGTTTCGGTGTCGCCGATTACCACGAGCTTCCTGCCGCCGCTCGGCGGCCCCAGAACGTCTTCCGGATCGATCGTACGGCCGGCGATCACGACCGGTCGTCCCGCCGCCAGTTCTCCGCGCATCGGCCCATCGGGAACACCGAGCTCAGCGAGTCGCTCCCGCTCCAGATGGCGACGTGCGGGGCTCCGGAAGGAAAAACCAAAGCTGTCGGTGTCCCGGTGGCGGACCGGAAAGCAGTCGATGGTGAAGTCACCGGCGTCGATAACTTGTCCTTCAATCAGCGGCGCGAACTCCACAGGGATCGGCGCCCTGCCTGTGCCCCACAGGCCGGCAAGCATGCGGATGACGATGTCGAGTGTCCCCTGCCCTCCATGGACGGTCATCACGTCCGATTGCTGGCGCAACCCCAGCGTCGAGAAGAGACCGGGGATGCCGAGCACGTGATCGAGATGGGCATGCGTCAGCAGAATGCGGTCAAGCCGGCGAAACCCCGCACCGCCGCGCAGCAACTGGCGCTGCGTACCCTCGCCGCAATCGATGAGGACCCGCTTGCCCGCAGCCTCCACGAGGAGAGCCGGATGGTTGCGCTCCGTCGACGGAACGCTTGCCGAGGTCCCAAGGAATGTCAGGGCGAACATGCTCGTCAGTATCCAGACTTCACCGCCCCCAATGCCACGCGAGCAGCAGCGCGTACAGAGCCCATCGATCCGCATCAAGCGCCGGTCCCCGCAGGACGCTCGAAAAAAACGCGAAAACAACCCCATGCACAGTACAAATCATTGAAGAATTTCGCACCGCGTGGCGGGTATCCTGCCCGCAAAGACGGTTTGACTCGTCGGGCAAAACAGGCGCAGAATTGCATGATCCCAGATTTTGAATCCGCAAGTCGCGCCGACGCCGTGAGCGGTTCGGATGGCATGGCCGACCGCACCTTTTCCCGCCGCATGTTCGATACATGAATCGACTCGCGGCTTGCAGCCGAACGACCTCGACACGGCGAGGCGAGACAATGGAGATCGTGATGCAACGGGGACTGCCGCCGATGCCCACTGACTGGGACTACGGTTCGATCAGCACACTGCTGAGCGCCCTGCACGCGCGCAAGGTTTCTGCGTCGGAGTTGATCGAGCATACGATCGCGCGCATCGAGGCGCTGGACGGGCGGATCAATGCCGTCGTCGTTCGCGATTTCGATCGCGCAAGAGACGCCGCACGCGCCGCCGATGCCGCGCTTGGCCGCGGCGAGCAGCAGCCATTGCTCGGCATCCCCGTGACGTTGAAAGAACCGTTCAACGTCGCCGGCCTGCCGACGACATGGGGCTTTCCGCATTTCAGGGATTTCCAGCCGGCGGAGGACGCCCTTGTCGTCTCGCGCTTGAAGGCAGCGGGCGCTGTCATCATCGGCAAGACCAACATCCCGATCGGTCTGCGGGATTTTCAGAGCTACAATGAGATCTACGGGACGACGAGCAATCCATGGGATCTCGGCCGGTCGCCCGGCGGCTCCTCAGGCGGATCGGGTGCGGCGCTGGCTGCGGGATTCGGACCGCTCTCGATCGGCTCGGACATCGGCGGCTCGATCCGGGTGCCCGCGCATTTCTGCGGTGTGTTCGGACACAAGCCGAGCCTCGGCCTGGTCCCGCTGCGCGGATACAGCCTGCCGCCGGCGCCGCCCGTGCCTGGCCAGGGCGATCTGGCCGTCGTCGGGCCGATGACGCGCACCGCCTCGGACCTCGCGCTCGCCCTCGACGTGATCGCCGGCCCCGACGAGACGCGCGACGGGATCGGCTATCGTCTTGCGTTGCCGGCCCCCCGACACGACCAGCTCAGGGATTTCAGGATTCTCGTGATCGATACGCATCCGTTGATGCCGACAGGCGATGCCGTGCGTTCCGCCATCGGGCGGTTGGCGGAACGGCTCGAACGATCAGGCGCGCGGGTTGCGCGCTCGAGCGCATCGCTGCCCGATCTCGCCGAGTCCGCGCGGCTTTACATGAAGCTGCTCAACGCCGCGCGCAGCCCGCGCCTGACACCGGCCGCCCTCGCGGAGGCGCAAGGAGTTGCCGCGGCACTTTCGCCCGACGACCGCAGCCTGCAGGCCGAGCGCGCGCGCGGCTGGGCGATGGTCCATCGCGAATGGCTGGCGACCGATGCGGCGCGCTTGCGGCTGCAACAACGGTGGCAGGAGCTGTTCCGCGACTTCGACGCAGTGATCTACCCCGCCGCGGCCGTGCCGGCGTTTCCACAGGACCAGTCCGAGCCGTTCGACGCGCGGCAACTGGATATCGATGGACAGCTCTATCCCTATGCCGATGCGTGCTTCATCTGGGCAGACCCCGCTTCGACCTGCGGACTGCCTGCGACCGCCGTTCCGATCGAGCGCACGCCATCGGGCCTGCCGATCGGCGTCCAGATCATCGGGCCTTATCTCGAGGATCGCACCACGATTGCGCTCGCCGGATTGATCGAACGCGCGTTCGGCGGCTTCGTCCCGCCGCCCTCGTTGGCTGCCACGCAATCGGTGACATGGTAGAGGAAGGCGGCAACGGTCGTCAGGTTCTTTCAGTCGACTGCGCCTCGACCGCCTGCACGGCGACGCTCGCGACCTGCTGCAGCGCTTCGCGATCGGAGCCTGACGACGCCATCACGCCCATGCCGACCGAGACGGCCGAGACATAGCGCGCAAGTGCTGCGGGATCCGAGCCCGGCTTGAGATCGCCTTCGGTCTTGGCGCGGATGAAACGGTCGCGAAGCTGGTCCTCGTTCTCGGCGCGGCGGGCGGCGAGTTCAAAAGGGACGCTCTCTGATCCGGTGCCGCACGCAATGCCGCCCTGCACAAGCAGGCAGCCCGGCGGGTTGGCCGGATCAGTTTGCTTGTCGGCGATGCCCATCAGCATCCGCTCGGCGACGTCGCGGGCGGTGGGTGCCGCCACCACCTCGTCCATCCAGACGTTGCGCAGTTTGGTATAGCGGTCGAGTGCGGCCTTCAGCAGCCCTTCCTTGTTGCCGAAACAGGCATAGAGGCTAGGCGGGTTGATCCCCATGGCCTCGGTCAACTGAGCGATCGTGGCACCCTCGTAGCCATGGCGCCAAAACACTTCCATCGCCTGGTCCAACGCCCTTTCGGCGTCGAATTCGCGGGGGCGTCCCATGCCCATGTGCCTGTTCTCCTCGAAATCGGCGTCGTCCCTGAGCCTAACGCCCGATCCTATCTCTTTGTTCTCGCTTTATTTTCTCTTCCACTTGCCAACTCTTGCGGTAAGCGGCTACAATTTTCTTAGCGGACGGTACATAAGTATCTTGCGCTGCGGTATCCAGCTCCACATCTGTAGTGAACACTACATATCTGGAGCGCGCAAATGCCCCCCTCCCAAAATACCTCTCGCCCTGGCCGTGTCCGCCGCCTTCTCGGCGGCGTCGCCATCATGGGCGCTCTCGTCGTAGCCGGCTCGATCGCGACCGGCCATTACTTTCGTGCCGCGCAGGCGGCCGCGACCGCCGCGGCCGAGCAAGCCGTCCCCGTCACTGTCGCGCTGATCGAACCAAAGCAGACGGTGCTGTGGGACGATTTCTCCGGCCGGCTCGAGGCCATCCAACGCGTCGAGCTTCGCCCGCGCGTGGCCGGTGCGATCCTGTCGACCAACTTCACCGAAGGTGCGCTGGTGAAGGCAGGCGACGTCCTGTTCAAGATCGACCCGGCGCCCTACGCGGCCGAGGTCGACAAGGCCGCGGCCCAACTCGAAGCTGCGAAAGCGCGCGTCGTGTTCACGCAGAATGAGCTCGAGCGCGGCGCGCAACTGGTAGGCAACGCGGTGGTCACGCGGCGCGACTACGATCAGCGCGACAACGCCAACCGCGAGGCCATCGCCAACGTGAAGGCGGCCGAGGCGACGCTCCAGACCGCAAAACTCAATCTGGATTACACCGAGGTACGTGCGCCCGTGGACGGCCGCGTCGGCAAGATCGAAATCACCGTCGGCAATCTCGTCGCCGCCGGCACCGCCTCTCCGGTGCTGACGTCGCTGGTCTCGGTCAATCCGATCTATGCGTCATTCGATGCGGATGAAGAGCTGGTGGTGCGGGCGTTGAACTCGATTTCCGAGGACTCCGGCAAGCGCGGCAATCTCGACCAGATCCCGGTCGCGATGGCGACCTCCGGTGGTCTCTCGGCGAAGGGGCACATCCAGCTCATCGACAACCAGGTCAACGGCCAGAGCGGCACCATCCGTGTCCGCGCGGTGTTCGACAACGAGGACGGGCGTTTCATCGCCGGTCAGTTCGCCCGCGTGCGCATGGGCCAACCCAAGCAGCAATCGCTGGTCATGATCGACGAGCGCGCGATCGGCACCGATCAGGACAAGAAGTTCGTAATGGCGGTCGGCGACGATAGCCGCGCGGTCTACCGATCGATCACGCTTGGCGGCTCGGTGGACGGGTTGCGTATCGTGACGGCGGGGCTGAAGACCGGCGACCGCATCATCGTCAACGGCCTCCAGCGCGTGCGCCCGGGTGCCCTGCTCAAGACGGAGATCGCGGCAATGGGCGCGCGCGGGCCACAGCAGGCATCCAACCACAGCAATCAGGACGTCGTGCAGCGTTAGCGTCTCCGCCATGCCGGAGCGCGCGGGCAGCGCGAACCGGAATGTCGAAATCGTTGAACTACCTAGACATACTTCTGGATTCCGGGTTCGCGGCTTTGTCCGCGCCCGGGAATGACGGGAGAGTCATCTCTCGCGCAGGGGCAAGGCCATGAATCTCTCGAAATTCTTCATCGATCGTCCGATTTTCGCCGGCGTGCTGTCGGTCCTGATCTTTCTCGCGGGCCTGATCTCGCTGTTCGCGATGCCGATCTCGGAATATCCCGACGTCGTGCCGCCCTCGGTGGTGGTGCGCGCAACCTATCCCGGCGCCAATCCGAAGGTGATCGCGGAAACGGTGGCGACGCCGATCGAGGAGCAGATCAACGGCGTCGAGAACATGCTCTACATGTCGAGCCAGGCGACCACCGACGGCGCGATGACGCTGACGGTGACGTTCCGGCTCGGCACCGATCCTGACAAGGCGACGCAGCTGGTGCAGAACCGCGTGCAGCAGGCCGAGCCGCGCCTGCCCGCCGTGGTGCGGCAGCTCGGCATCATCACCAAGAAGTCCTCGCCCGACCTCACCATGGTCGTGCATCTGCTGTCGCCGAACAATCGCTACGACATGACGTATTTGCGCAACTACGCCGTGCTCAACGTCAAGGACCGGCTGGCGCGGATCGACGGCGTCGGCGACGTTCAACTCTATGGCGCCGGCGACTATTCGATGCGGGTGTGGGTCGATCCGCAGAAGGCAGCCGAGCACGGCCTCACCGCAAGCGACATCGTCAAGTCGATCCAGGCGCAGAACGTCGAGGCCGCCGCCGGCGTGGTCGGCTCGTCCCCGAACGTCAAGGGCATCGACCTGCAACTGTCCGTCAACGCCGAGGGACGGCTTGCGAACGAGGAGCAGTTCGGCGACATCGTGGTCAAGACCGGCACGCGTGGCGAGGTGGTCCGGCTGCGCGACGTCGCACGCATCGAGCTCGGCGCCTCGCAATACGGCCTGCGTTCGCTGCTCGACAACAAGCAGGCGGTTGCGATCCCGATCTTCCAGGCGCCCGGCTCCAACGCGCTCGAGATTTCCGACCACGTTCGGGCCACCATGGCCGAGATCAAGAAGAACATGCCGGAAGGCGTGTCCTACCAGATCGTCTACGACCCGACCCAATTCGTCCGCTCGTCGATCGAGGCCGTGATCCACACGCTGCTGGAGGCGATCGCGCTGGTGGTGCTGGTGGTGATCCTGTTCCTCCAGACCTGGCGCGCCTCGATCATTCCGCTGCTGGCGGTGCCCGTGTCGATCGTCGGCACCTTCGCCGTGATGCACGTCTTCGGCTTCTCCATCAACGCGCTCAGCCTGTTCGGCCTGGTGCTTGCGATCGGCATCGTGGTCGACGACGCCATCGTGGTGGTCGAGAACGTCGAGCGCAACATCGAGGGCGGGCTGTCGCCGCGCGATGCGACCTACCAGGCGATGCGCGAGGTGTCGGGGCCGATCATCGCGATCGCCATGGTTCTGATCGCCGTGTTCGTGCCGCTCGCCTTCATCTCCGGCCTCACCGGGCAATTCTACAAGCAGTTCGCGCTGACGATCGCGATTTCGACCGTGATCTCGGCCGTCAACTCGCTGACGCTGTCGCCGGCGTTGTCGGCCCTGCTGCTCAAGGGACACAACGAGCCGAAGGACCGGCTGACCATCATCATGGAAAAGGGCCTCGGCTGGTTCTTCCGCGGCTTCAACAAGGTGTTCACACGCTCGTCGGAGAATTACAGCGGCACCGTCACCAAGGTGATCTCGGGCAAGGCGGCAATCATGGGCCTCTATCTGGTCCTGGTCGGCCTCACCGCCTTCCTGTTCCAGCAGGTCCCGAGCGGCTTCGTGCCGGGTCAGGACAAGCAGTATCTGGTCGGGTTCTCGCGACTGCCTGATGGCGCAACGCTGGACCGCACCGAAGACGTCATCCGCAAGATGAGCGACATCGCGCTGACCCAGCCCGGTGTCGAGAGCTCGGTTGCATTCCCGGGCCTGTCGATCTCGGGCTTCACCAACTCCTCCAACGCCGGCATCGTGTTCTCGACGCTGAAGCCGTTCGACGAGCGCAAGGGCCCCGCGCTGAGCGGCAATGCAATCGCGGCCGACCTCAACAAGAAATACGCGGGGATTCAGGAGGCCTTCATCGCCATGTTCCCGCCGCCGCCGGTCAACGGTCTCGGCACCATCGGCGGCTTCAAGCTGCAGATCGAGGATCGCGCCGGCCTCGGCTATGAGGCGCTGAACCAGGCGACGAATGCGTTCATGGCGGCGATGCAGAAGGCACCGGAGATCGCGGGCGTGTTCTCGAGCTTCCAGGTCAACGTGCCCCAGCTCTTTGCCGATATCGACCGCACCAAGGCGCTCCAGCTCGGCGTCCCCGTGACGGAGGTGTTCAACACGCTCCAGATCTATCTCGGTTCCTACTACGTCAACGACTTCAACAAGTTTGGTCGCACCTATTCCGTTTACGTGCAGGCCGACGCGCCGTTCCGCGCGCGTGCCGACGACATCAGGCAGTTGAAGGTGCGCTCGTCCTCCGGCGACATGGTGCCGCTGTCGGCGTTGCTCACGATCCGCCAGAGCGCGGGCCCCGAGCGCACGATCCGCTACAACGGCTTCCTGTCCTCCGACATCAACGCGGCGGCTGCGCCCGGCTTTTCCTCCGGCCAGGCACAGGAGGTAGCGACGCGGATTGCGGCGGAGACATTGCCGCCCGGCTTCGCCTTCGAATGGACCGACCTGACCTATCAGGAGTTCATCGCCGGCAATTCCGGCCTCTGGGTGTTCCCACTGGCGATCCTGCTGGTGTTCCTGGTGCTGGCCGCACTCTATGAAAGCCTGACCTTGCCGCTCTCGATCCTCATGATCGTGCCGATGGGCCTGTTGGCTGCGATGTTCGGCGTCTGGATCTCCAAGGGCGACAACAACGTCTTCACCCAGATCGGCTTGATCGTGCTGGTGGGACTCTCGGCCAAGAACGCGATCCTGATCGTCGAATTCGCGCGCGAGCTCGAGTTCGCAGGCCGCACGCCGATCCGGGCGGCGATCGAGGCGAGCCGGCTGCGGTTGCGCCCGATCCTGATGACGTCGATGGCATTCATCATGGGCGTCTTGCCGCTGGTGTTGTCCACCGGCGCAGGCTCGGAGATGCGGCGCGCCATGGGCGTCGCCGTGTTCTCCGGCATGATCGGCGTCACCGTGTTCGGCCTGTTCCTGACGCCGGTGTTTTATGTGCTGCTGCGGACCGTCACCGGCATGAAGCCGCTGACGCATCACGGCAGCGATACCAGCGCAGCGCCGGTGCACCCGTCGGGCACTAGATCAGG
Source organism: Bradyrhizobium sp. 44 (assembly GCF_023073095.1). Lineage (NCBI taxonomy): Bacteria > Pseudomonadati > Pseudomonadota > Alphaproteobacteria > Hyphomicrobiales > Nitrobacteraceae > Bradyrhizobium > Bradyrhizobium sp. 44. The sequence goes on along the minus strand of NZ_JADPIY010000016.1, from coordinate 519,274 downwards.
GAAATCCCCGACAGCAACAACAGAACGAGCACGGTCTTGCGAAAGACCGTCTCGTTGACCCTGTGGAAGGCGATCACGCCGAGCGCGGAGCCTGCGAACAGCGCCGGCAGGCTGACCGCGAGATCGACGAAGACTTTTGACGACAGATCCTGATGTCCGACCAGCAGCGCGATCGCGAACAGCTGCATCGCGGCGATGAACGGCTGCACCAGGCCGCGCTGCTCGCTCTTGGGCATGCCGCGCATGTCGCACCAGATCGTCGGGATCGCGCCGGGCATCGCGGTCAGCCCGCCGACCAGCCCTCCCCCGAACCCGATCAAGGCAACCCAATGCCGCCCGACCGCCTCGCCGGCCGTCACCAACGTTGGCCGCAGCAACATGTAGGCGGCATAGAGTGCAACGATGATGCCGAAGCCGCGCCGGAGCAGATGCGTATCGGTGCTCTGGAGCAGCGATACCGCGATGGGAACTCCGATCAAGCCACCGACGATCAGCAGCAGGCTGCCTTCCCAGCGGATATTGCGTCGAAGCGCCCACAGATTGGTGGCCTGCACGCCAATGCTGCACGCCATCATCAACGGCACGGCTTCGAGCGGCTGAAACACCCGGAGCAGGATGGCGCCCGCGACCGCCGAGAAGGCAAATCCCGAGAGCCCGGAGACGAAGGCACCGGCGAACACGGCAACGCTGAGCAGCATCAGAGTCGTGACATCAGGCACAATCCGCCCTCCGGTCAATCGTAGGTAATTTGCGAGACAGGGACCTCGGCGCTCTCCGTGCAAGCGGCCGGCTCGAGTGGAGCCGACGGATGCATCGCGTAAGCGTGAGATCGCTCCACCATCGCGAGGCCGACCAGTTGGAGCGTGACGAGCGCCGCGGTCAGCGCGATCGCGACGAAGTTGACGTTACGCACGTTCGAATTTGGGGTGTTCGGCGGCGCGCTCGCACCCATCAGATCCGTGGGCATTTTCTGCAATATCCTCTTCGTTGCTGACCGGAATGATTTCATTCAAACGCAATGTTTCGTGCGGCTGCTCCAGCAGATGGCGATAGCGGTGCAACACGCGCTGCGCGTCGATTTCTCGCTGCGCGCGGAGTACCGCGCCTATGCGGGCGACGATATCGCGGAACCTGCCTGTCAGAACTGGTGACGCCGTTCGCATGACAATCTCCTCTCAACCTGCTCGAGAGGTTGACGGGATCCACTTCCGTCTGCAGTGAATTGCTTCACACAAATGCCCGATACGTCGAACAACAGACCGTGTGATGTTCAGTAGAATAGAGCGCGGAAAATCGCGTCATTCGATCGAACGACGCGCGATAACTTTCTAATGATGTTTCTGATTGAACCTATTGCGAGCTGCAGCGACTCGCCTGCGTTTTTTTGAACGCGTCTCAGTGCACGAGCGGATTGGAGAATCCAGCTGCCAGCTTGACGAGATCGGCTTGACGAGAAACGCCGGTCTTGGCGAACACCCGATGCAAATGCGTCTTCACCGTCGTCTCCGCGATGCCGAGCGCAACCGCGGTCTCCGGCACGCCGCCGACATCGACGATCGACTGCAAGACCCTCAGTTCCGCAGGCGTGAGTTCGAAGGTGCGATCAATGAGACCGGCACACGACCGGCCGTCGAGTTCCGCTTTCCAGATGAACAAGGCTCCGACGGCCGAACTGCGCTCGGCCGTACCCTCGCGCAGCAATGATGGCAGCGCGATGATTTGCGCGACGTAGTAGGAGCCGTCACGCGATATCAGCGGAATTTTCCGACCCGAAGATGCCGCCAAAGCGACTTCGCTTGGGTCGCGGAAAATATCGCGCAACGCCGAATTTACAGTGGAGGAGCTTGCCACCAACCGGCCCGAGACAGACCGCAGGACATCATCGACGGCCAGGATTGTCCCCGCGGCCGGATTGCTGTGGACGATATGACAGGCCGAATCGAGCAGGATGACACCCGCATTCAACTGATCCACGACGTCGGCGAGCGCGATCGCGCGCTGCTGCTTCCGTTCGATCGCCCGGTTGATCAGCAACGCCCGACTCGCATGCGGAACCAGGAACTGCATCCGCGCCCGTTGCTCGGCGTCGAGCATCCCCCTGCCCGGAATCACCGTCATCAGCATCGGACAGGGCGACTTCGACTGCTCCAGCACCCACATTGGCGACGTCGACGCAGCCCTGGGGGCGCAGCCATTCCTGGTAGAAGCGGCCGCGGCGATATTCGTCGAAATCCACGAGATCGGGAATGTTGCGCACCTCGCCATAGCGCGGAAGCCGAGCAAGTGGGTCGTACCGGGAGTAGGTCTCCGCATAGAGCTGAATGTAGTGCGGATCGACCCCGCAGTAATAATGCGTCGCGCCCGATTTGCTGACCGGGTCCTTCGAAATCAGACCACAGGCCTGGCTGCCGATGAAGGCATTGAGTTTGACAACGACCTCGCTCCACAACTCCGGGTGGAGACCCGCGTCATAGATAGTCTCGATCAACTCGGACGGCTTTGGAGGTCGGGGCATTGGAAGAGCCAATACTGACACATGGAGATGGCGACATGTTCTTCATGCCTGGCGGCTTCCGTGAGTCTTTCGCGGGAGCGAAAGGTTCAATCGTGATGGCAAAATCAACGGTCTAGTTGACGAGCGGATTGGAGAATCCTGCAGCAAGCTTGACAAGATCAGCCTGACGCGAAACGCCCGTCTTGGCGAACACGCGATGCAGATGCGTCTTCGCCGTCGTTTCCGCGATACCGAGCGCGACCGCCGTCTCCGGGACGCCGCCAACCTCGACGATCGACAGGAACACGCGCAGCTCGGCCGGTGTAAGGTCGAATGTCCGCGCGATCAATTCGCCGTAGGACTGTCCGCCGGGCGATACCTTGCGCAGCAGCAGCGCACCGACGGCATCGATCACCCGCTCGCTGCGGTCCCGCAGGACGGACGACAGCGGCAGGATGTGCGCGACGTAGCGCTCGCCGGAAGGCGAAAGCAGCGAAAACGCATGCCCCTGTGTGGCAAGCAGGGTAATTTCATTGCGGGTCGCGAACGCTTCCCGCAGCGTCTGATTGGCCTCCGCACTGCTGGTCACCAATTGCCCGGCAACGGACCGAACCAGATCGTCGGCCGCAAGCAAATCGTGCCCCGCGGAATTCGCGTACACCACCCGGCAGAAACCATCGAGCAGGAAGATGCCGCAGGCAAGATTGTCCAGGACCTCCGCCAGCGCCGTCGCCAGCGTCAGTTGCGAGGTCATGGCGCGGTTGATCAGCAACGCGCGACTGGCGTGCGGGACGACCAGCGAGAGGCGGTGCTTCATCACCGGATCCACCATCCGGCGGCCCGACAGCACCGTCATCATCACCGGGCAGTTCGCATTCGAATTCTCGAGCACGACGTTGGCCGCATCGCTGCAACCCTGCGGCCGCATCCATTCCTGGTAAAAGCGTCCTCGCCGATATTCATCGAAATTGACGAGATCCGGGATGCTGACGATCTGGCCATGCGGCGGCAGGACCGTCAGTGGATCGAACTTCGAATGCGTCTCGGAATAGAGCCGGATGTAGTGCGGGTCCGCCCCGCAATAATAGTGCGTGACGCCGAATTTGCTGATCGAGTCCTTGGAAAACAGCCCGCAGGCCTGGCCGCCGACGAAGTCGCGGATGCCGGTGACGACGTTATTCCACAGCGAGGGATCGAGCCCGGCATCGTAGATGGCCTCGACCAGGTCGGGCAGTTTCCGTGGTCCGTGCATGGCTATAAATGGCCTGGGTGATCAATATCACCAAGCATACCACAACCACAGCATGCGGCATCCTCCGATCGGAGGACGCCGGCCCGGCGGATGGAGCCCGGGCCGGAACGAACGGATATCCGTTTCGGGCGCTACTGATGCAGAGTCGCGATACCGCACCGGGACGCTCACGTCTCGTCCCAGCCGACCTTCTCCACATTCTCCGACCAGACCGCGGCGCGATAGATCTCGCGCCCGTCGGTGTCTCTGACCCGGATGCAGGCATCGCGACCGCGCAAATCGTCGCGCCAGACGAACAGGTGGCTTGCCATCTCGTTGGCCACCACGAATGTCGCTTCGGGGCACTCGAACACCATGCCACCCGGATCGATCTTCACGATATTGCCGAGCATAAGATCAAAGAAAAAACGGCGCATGCAACACAACACTCCAACTGCGGGCGGCGCACGCCCGTGCCGTCTCCAATCGGCATTTGACCTGACATTCAATCGCGCGCGGTCACGACATCTCGCGGCTCCTGACGTCACTGGGCGTGGCGCCATAAGTCCGCCGGAAGCAGCGGTTGAAATAGGAGAGATCGCCGAAACCGACATCGTAGGCGATCGAGCTGACCGTCCGCTCGGCGTATCCGGGTTCGCGCAACATGCGATGCGCACGCTTGACGCGTTGTTCGATCAGGAAGGACGAGAACGTCTTGCCGTCGGCCTCGAACAGGCGCTGGAGATAACGCGGCGTCACGCCGAGCTCCTGAGCGACCGTGGCAACTGAGAGATCCTGCCGCCAGCAATTGTTGGCGATGGAGACTTTGGCCTTCTGCAGCCGTGCCGCCTTGACGCCGCGCCGCCCGGCCAGCTCCCGCGGCTCGTTGGTGGCACCGAGGACGATTGCCAGAAGATCGTGCAGATGCCCGACCCCGAGCTTGCGCAAATTGGGCATCGCGAATGCCTTCTCCCGCACCAGCGTCACCGCGTAATCGACCAGCAATCGAAGTCCCGTCGAGCTCTCCGGCATCACCCGCATCACGGCGTCATCGACATCCACGATCATCGGCGCCAGCACGCGTCTCGGCACACGGAGCGAGAAACAGCTACCCAGGGACAATCGCTCGAACGTCGTGACGTCCTCCGCGCTTGTCAGGACGGCCTCTCCCGCACGAAGGCTCAGATCGTGTCCCCGCTCGGATATCCCAAGCACGCCAGATCGATTCACGATCAGGGCCAGACTGTCGTCGCCGTCGGCAACCAGGTGCTTGGTGCGAATGACCCGCGCTCCGCACAATCCTCCCATCAGCAATTGGGCTTCCGGCAAGACGTGGGAGGTGAAGCTCGCCGCAAACGGCTTTCCTTCCCTCACCTCGACCTCCGCCTTCAACACCCCGCGGCAGTAGAAATCGCGAAGCAGCGGGATACGCTCGTTTTCGGGAATTTCGTTCGTTGAAACATTGATAACGGAAAAATCAAATTGGCTCACTGCAATCCTCCAACCGACGAGCAGGTCCGGCCGTGCGCTGTCGTTTCCTCACACTCGCGTTTGACGCCGTCGTGGCATCTCTTCGCGGCGCTTGCTGCTCTTCACTTTTCTGGATCGCGATATACGAAAGTATCAAATGACTCGCGTCCTGCATTCGGAGGACACGGGAGCTAGGCTCATCACAATGGATTGAGATTGCGGCACATAACGGCGAACCATGTGAAATGGATCACACGGCCTCGCCACTGCCGTTCGTTCGACGCGCGAATGGAACGGCAAAACCGGTGGCGATCTTGACCAGGTCGGCCTGCCTGCCGGCGCCGGTCTTCTCGAACAGGCGGCCGAGATGCGTCTTCACCGTCGTTTCGGCGATGCCGAGCTTTGCAGCGATGTCGGGAACGCCGCCAATCTCGATAATGGCCATCAATACGCGCAGTTCGGACGGTGTCAGCCTGAAGGCCGCAGCGATCGCATCGGCTGCGAGCCATGTCGCCGCCGAGGCCTTCTGCACGAACAGCACCGTGGCTGCGGCATCTCGCGATGGGATGCGATCGCGCTTCAGGGGAAAAGCGTGGAGCAGATAGTGCTGCCCATCAACCGACGTCGCAAGCTCGATCTGGCGGCGGGCAGCGGAACGAGTTTCGCTGCCTGAATCGATTTCGCACAGGCCGCGGAATATTTTGTCGGTCTGGGTGTTGCGGGCCACGATCCGGTCGCCGACCATTGCGAGCAGGCTGGCATCGGCGAACAGCCCGCGGCATGCTGCGTTGGCATGCACGACCCCATCTGCGTCGAGCAGGCAGATCGCCGTGCTCAGCCCATCCAAGACATCGGCAAGGTCGTCCACGGTATGAGCGCGCGCCCTGATCTGCCGGCCCATGGCTCTGGAGCGTTGGAGGTGCGGAGCAAGCAGCCGCATGCGCTCTCGCATCGGCTCGTCAACGAGTCCGCGCGACCGGTGGCGCAACACCTGCAGGATCGTGGTGCGCGTCTCCGACTTCTCGAGGGCAACGGTTGCAAGGTCTATCGCTCCTTGCGGTTCCACCCACTCGCGATAGAAGCTTGTTGCCAGGAAATCCGCCTGAGACATGATGTCGGCGACGCCAATCGTCTGTTCCGCCGCGAACGTGAGATGACGATCGAGCAGAGGGTCGAGCTCCACATATCGGTCGCGATAAAGCTGGCGGAAGCGGGGTTCGCTGCCAAAATGCTCATGGATCTCGATCGAGAGCCTGGCTCTGTCCCTGGACAGGATGGTCACGGCACATCCGCCGACGAAATGCGAAACCTGTTCCAGCATCCCGCTGCGCAGCGCGGGATCGACCGCCGCGTCGTAGATCTCGCCGACGAGGGACGAGAATCGATTTGCGTGGAGGATTGTCATCGGCCGGACGACGCAATCCGCGTATGGCTCGCACGCGCGAGAGAGATCGCGATCCGGACACTGGCGGAGGAGACGGGCCAGTCAATCGCCCCATTCCAAGCCGAGAAAACGTTGCAACGAAATGCTGGAATATCGAACATCGTCCTTGCGTAACGTCAACCGCAGGATGCGGCTTGGACGTTTTCGCCAAAGACTAGGATTAAAGCGAACAGCGCGCGGACTGTGTGCGATGAGTCACGCGTGCGATGCGTCAGGCGCCGTTCGTGCTGCAGAACCCTGTCGCCACCGATCCCGCCGGCCTCGCATCCGGCTCCGGCATCTACTTGCGATTCTCCTCGCAGAATTTCAGCGCCGCCAGCGCTTCACCGGCACGCGGCACCTGCATCTCGATGCTGTCGTCGTCATCGTCCTCGAAATCGAGCGAGAGACGCTTGGCCTTGGACAGCCGGTCCATCATGGACTGATCGTATTCGAAGATACCGCGAACGGTGGTCTTGTCCATGACCTCCCACTTCGCCTTCTTCATGATATCGGCGTCATCGGTCCCGACATCGGCCCGGAGAATCTCGCCGACCTTGTCCCACTCCCAGCCGTCATAGATCATGACGATGACGATAGCTTTCTCGGAATAGGTGATGACGATGACATAGTCCCGGTTCTCGTCTTCCTTGTCCTTGTAGCCGCGGCTCGCATTGCAATGTGCGTCTTGCGTACGCTTTTCGATGGTCCAGTCGCCGACTTTGGCTTGTTGCGCCTGCACCGGCCTCGCGGTGAAAGCGACGGCGCTCAAGGCGCCGGCCAGCAACCCGGCGGCGAGAAGAGATCGTTTCATGTCAGCCTCCAGCGTGTTCCCCGGACCGAGATGACCACCTCTGCCGGTGACCCGCAAGGGCTTCGGGGGGTGCGTAGGGCGCCGGCCCTGCCCTACTCCTGCCGCGGCACGATCGCGATCGGGGTGAAGGTGTAAACCTCCTCGCCGTTCTGGTTGAACATCGTCCATTTCACCAATGCGATGCCCTGGGGCTTCGACTTCGACGGCGTCAGGCTCATGACCTCCCCGACCAGATGCAGACGGTCATCGGGCCGTACCGGGATGGTCCAGCGCAGCCCATCGACGCCAGCGCCGATCAGCGGATGCGGGCCGAAGGGGCGGGTCTGGATCGCGAGGCTCATGGCAATCGCGGCGGTGTGCCATCCCGAGGCAGCGAGACCCCCGAACAGGGTCTGCTTGGCGGCTTCGTGGTCGAGATGCATCGGCTGCGGATCGAACTCGGCCGCGAACCGCTTGATGTCGGCCGCGGTGACGTGAACTTCGGGGGATTTGAACTGCATTCCAATGGTGAGATCGTCGAACCACTCGACTTGCGCCATGATTTCGCCTCGCCATGTGATGCGCCGCCTCGCGGCTAATGGGATTGAGCAAGAGCGGGATGTAGCGGCTCCGCAGCGCACAAACCAGCCCGGGGTTCCCCAAGAAACCCGTTTCCAGATGCGACGAAACACGCCTGAAACAGATGGTCGGTTATCTGGTTGTCAAAATGATACAGGGACGGCCACCATGCAATTCTTCCTTGACCTGATCTGGGATTATTCCTGCTGTCAGCACCTCGTCGCCCTGCCGCCGCAGGAGGGTGAGCTATGATCGAGCTGATCTCGGCCTTGCTCGCGCTTTGCAGCGTCGGCGTTTTCGCAGCGCACGCGGTGGATGCCTATCGCACCACACATTACTGATAGCCTTGCACTGATAGCCTTGCTCTAGGCTGATAGCCTTGCCCTAGAACGGCCGCCGGTAGAAGTGCTCCGAATGTGTTGCCGGCGGAAACCTGTTGGCGAGCGCGAGAGCTCCCCTCTCGTCGGTTTCGAGCGCGATCTTCTGTGCGAGCATGACGTCGCCGGGGACGAGAAAGCCTGACGGGACGAAGCACCACCCCATCGTCGCATTTCCGGCCGCATCGATCTCATGGACATTGGCGGCGGTGCCATAATGGATGCGATAGGTCTTGCCGGTATCGCAGCCGACGACATCGAAATGCCGGTACTGCTCAAATTGGACGCGCTGCGCCGGCGACAGCCATTCGGCCAGGAGCCGGCGGCCGCGGGCATCCGGCGTGTTCTCGCCGAAGAAGCGCCGATAGAGTTCGCGTAGCGCATGCAGACGCGCACGCGCCGGCGCGCGGAGCCAGACCGCCGAGATCATGAGCAGCTCAGATCAACCGCCGACTAGGCGGGGATAGAACAGCGTTTCCTGCGCGGTCGGGTCGAACGATCGGATCCGGGTGACCTCGCCAGGTCCGGTTCGCAGCGCGGCGGTGAAGCCCGCTCCGGTCAGCTCCCGAAAGCGCCGTTCGGCCCGCGCTAGCGCTTCGGCATTGCCAGGATCAAACTCGTGGCGCGTGTCGCCAGTCTGGTCCATCACGATCTGGGTTGCCATGTTGAGTCTCCTCATGCCCAGCCCTGTTCGATCAAAGCAAACCTCGTGCCGTCGGTTCCTGATGGCAACAACTTTCTCTTGTCGGCGCATCACGCCTTGCTGAGCAGGAGCGTGTTCAAGCGAAGTGGATGCCGGTTCGCACAAAGAAAACGCGCCAAGAACAAGAAGCTAGAACCCCCTTCGAAACGGGGCTCTGGTCAGCGCGAGGCGGCCGTTCCTCCGCCCTCGTCGATCTGCCGTCCCATCAGGGCGATCGCCTTCTGATAAACGCCGGCGGCATTCCAGGCTTCGATGGCGACGAAATTCGGTTCACCCGGCTGGTAACCGGCTCCTGCACGCCAGCCATGGGCCTTGAGGAAATTCGCCGTCGAGTTCAGCGCATTGGCGGCAACCTCGAGATTGCCGGTGCCATAGGCCAGGATGTTCTTGGGCATGAACTGGGTCTGGCCGACTTCGCCGTGCATCGAGCCGCGGGTTGCCCCCGACAGCGTGCCGCGATCGATCAGCTTCAGCGCCGCATAGAGCTGCTCGGTGAAGAATTCGGGACGGCGGCAGTCATAGGCCAGCGTCGCGATCGAGGAGAGCATGTTCTGGTTGCCGCGCTGGCTGCCGAATCCGGTTTCCATGCCCCAGATCGCAATCAACGGGCCCGGCGGAACGCCATAGCGCTGCTGGATCGAGGCGAACAAGGCAGCCTGCGACTGCTTGAGCTGGCGGCCCTTGGCCACAATGGTTGTGGCGCCGCGCTTGGCGAGGAACTGGTCGAGCGTTAGCGAGAAGCTGCGCTGGCCACGGTCGGCCGCGATGGTGGCACTGGCGTAATTGGTCTGCACCAGGGCCGCGAGCGCGGTCTGGCCAACGCCCTTGCCCTGCGCCTCCGCGCTGAACTCGCGCTTCCAGGCCTCGAAGCCGGCCGACGAGCTGCCGCATTGCGCGGCGTGGGCGGCGGGCGCCACGCAGCTGAGCAGCGTCATCGCCCCAAAAACCGCCGCAGCTACAGTTCTGCCCCTGATCATGTCCGATGTCCTCTCTCTGCCGCGATCCGATGCCCGAGCTTACCCGGACGAAGGCGCCGACTCCATGGCATGATCATACGACAGTTCCAGTCCAACCAAATTGCCCTCCTTGCGCCACTTGTCGAGCAGCCGCAGGAATGCCACCGGCCCGCGCCAATACTGGCTGTTTCTCGCCGCGATCGGATCGAACACGCCTTCATTGTTGTAGTAGCCGGGCGTGCATTCGGCGAGATAGGTCTGGCGGCCGAGCGCGGCTTTGACCACCTCCTCGACCCAGGCGTTTTCGGCCGCCAGCGTCGGCTCGAGGGTTCGCGCCTTGCGCTTGCGCGCTTCGGCGATCACGTAGGCGATGTGCTGCGACTGCTCGTCGATGATGTGCGGGAAGTTGGCGCTCTGGCCGGCCTGCACCATGACGATCAGGAAGCAGTTCGGGAAGCCGCGGCTGTAGAAGCCATGCATCGTCTTGACGCCGTCGCGCCAGCGCTCGGACAGGCTGACGCCGTCACGGCCGTAGACCTCAAAGCCCATGCGACGGGCGTAATCGGTACCGACTTCGAAACCGCTGGCATAGATCAGGCAGTCAAGTTCGTAGGCGTGGCCGTCGACCACGACGGCATTCTCGGTGATGCGATCGACGCCCTGTCCCCTGGTGTCGACGAGATGCACGTTGGGGCGATTAAAGGTGTCGAGATATTCGTCGTGGAAACACGGCCGTTTGCAGAAGGCCTTGTACCAGGGCTTTAACGCCGAAGCCGTCGCCTCGTCCTTGACGATCGCATCGACGCGCGCTCGGATCTCCTCCATCTTGCGATAATCGGCCTGCTCGATGACCTTGAGCGCCTCCTCGATCGAGGTCACCGGCTGGGACTGGCGGCGCGGTGCCAGCAGTATCTCGCCGAGCAGGCCGGTCCAGCCGTCCTGCACCAGATCCTGTTCGAATGATTCGCCCGAGATCACGGCGGTGAAATTGTCCATGCGTTCGCGCTGCCAGCCGGGCCTGAGCCGCTGCGCCCAGCTCTGATCCGTCGGGCGGTCGTCCCGCACGCCGATCGCCGACGGCGTACGTTGGAAAACGTAGAGCTCCTTGGCCGAGCGGCCGAGATGCGGCACGCATTGCACGGCGGTGGCGCCGGTGCCGATGATCCCGACGCGTTTGTCGCCAAGACCACTAAGATCACCTTCGGCCGTGCCCCCGGTGTAGGCGTAATCCCAGCGGCTGGTGTGGAAGCTGTGTCCCTTGAAGCTTTCGATACCGGGAATGCCGGGCAGCTTCGGACGGCTCAGCGGGCCTCCAGCAAGGATGACGAAGCGCGCGCGGATGCAATCACCGCGATCGGTCTCGACCAGCCAAATTGCCTCCTGCTCTTGCCATTCCATGCGCGTGATGACGGTCTGAAACAGCGCGCGCTCATAGAGATCGAAGTGGCGGCCGATGCGGCGCGAATGCTCGTAGATCTCCGGTGCTCGTGCATATTTGCGAACGGGCATGTACCCGGTCTCTTCCAGCAACGGCAGGTAGATGTAGCTCTCGGTATCGCAGGCCGCGCCAGGGTAGCGATTCCAGTACCAGGTACCGCCGAAATCGGCGGCCTTTTCCACGACCCGGAAATCATCGATGCCGGCTTCGCGCAGTCGTGCGCCGCACAGAAGGCCGCCGAAGCCGCCGCCGACGATGAGCACCTCGGTCTGTTCGCTGACAGCCTCGCGCGCGAATCCGGAATTGGCCCAGGGATCGTCGAGATAGCGCCCGAACTCGCCGGTCACCTCGACATATTGCGCCTTGCCCTCGGTGCGCAGGCGCCGATCGCGCTCGTCGCGATAGCGCGCACGGAGTGCGTCAATGTCGAGTGTAGATTCGCCGGCTGCGCCGGTCTTGTGTCTTTGCGCTGACATCCGTTTCCTCCCCGGCGGATACTGCTTCGCCGGCAGCTCGCATCACTTAGCCCTGAAAAAGTGACGCATGCAATCACGTCGCTCGCTTTTTGGCGTGAACGTCGCCTGGCGTTCCGCTAACCTCAAACGCACATCACAAGCGTACGTCATGCAACGACATGGCGGTCCGGAGGAGACGATGCAGGGATTGATGATGGACATGCCGCTCCTGATCAGCGGCCTGATCCAGTATGCCGCCGATTATCACGGCGAGGCCGAGGTCGTCGCCCGCGAGATCGAAGGCGACATCCATCGCTACACCTATGCCGACGCCCATCCGCGCATCAAGCGCATGGCGTTGGCGCTCAAGAGGCTCGGCATGATGCCCGGTGACCGCGTCGGCACGCTGGCCTGGAATACACACCGGCATTTCGAGATGTTCTACGCCGCGCCGGGCATGGGCTATGTGCTGCACACCATCAACCCGCGGCTGTTCCCCGAGCAGCTCGTCTACATCGTCAATCACGCCGACGACCGGCTGCTGTTCATCGACCGTGCCACGCTGCCGATCGTGGAGGCGATCGCGCCGCAGCTCACATCGATCGAAGCCTATGTCGTGATGTGCTCGCGCGAGCGGATGCCGCAGACCAAGCTTGCCAACGTGCATTGCTACGAGGAGCTGCTGGAGAACGAGAACGACGCCGGCTTCGCCTGGCCGGAGTTCGACGAAAAATCGGCATCCACCATCTGCTACACCTCCGGCACGACGGGCAATCCGAAGGGCGTGATCTATTCGCACCGCGCCGCGATCCTGCAGACCATGGTCTCCTGCAATTTCGACTTCCTGCCCGGGCACCTGGAAGGCGTGCGCGAGGTGATGATGCCGATGGCGCCGCTGTTCCACGGCAACGGCTGGAACATGCCGTTCACCGCGCCCTATACCGGCTCGAAGCTGGTGCTGCCCGGCCGCAATTACGAGCCCGACAAGCTCTACGAGCTGCTCGAAGGCGAGAAGGTGACGCTGTCCGCGGGCGTGCCGAGCTTCTGGCTGATCCTGCTCGACTGGCTCGGACGCACCGGCAACAGGTTTTCGACGCTTCGTGCAACATTGTCGTCAGGCTCGGCGCCGCCGCGCGCGATGGTCGAGAAGCTCAAGCGCGAGTATGCCATTGACTACGTCCAGGCCTGGGGCATGACCGAGGCGCTCGGCTGCTCGATGCCTGGCCTGCGGCCGGGCTCCGAGCATCTCGACGACAAGGAGAAGTTCGGCCGCCGCCAGGTGTCCGGCCGCGCCTGTTTCGGCACCGCCTTGCGGATCGTCGACGACGGCGGCAACGAGCTGCCGCGCGACGGCAAGAGCGTCGGCCATCTGCGCGCGCGGGGACCGTGGGTTGCGTCCGGCTACATGAAACTCGAAGAAGGCCTGGACCGCGACGGCTGGCTGATCACCGGCGACATGGCCGTGATCGACCCCCAGGGCCACGTCACGCTGACCGACCGCTCCAAGGACGTCATCAAGTCCGGCGGCGAATGGATCTCCTCGATCCAGCTCGAGGACGTCGCCTTGTCTCACCCCGATGTGCTGCAAGCCGCCGTGGTCGCGATCAATCATGAGAAATGGCAGGAGCGGCCTCTGCTCCTCGTCGTCCGCAAGAAGGGCGCGACCGTCGACGGCAAGACGCTGCTCGAGCACATGCGCCCGAAGATCGCGAGCTGGTGGATGCCCGACGCCGTCGAGTTCATGGACGAGTTCCCGATGACCGGCACCGGCAAGGTGCTCAAATCAGCGTTGCGCGAGAAATTCAAAGGGTATCGCGTCGCCTGAGCCGATTGCGCCCGGCCTGTCCATCGATCAAGGAGACAAAGATGCTCTACCCGATGTCGCCCAAAGTCGTCGAACTCAAGCGCAGGCTCGAAAGTTTCATGGACCGGCACATCTATCCGAACGAGGAACGCTTTTATCGCGAGGCGGAGGAGCTGGGTCCCTGGAAAGTCTATCCGGTCGTCGAGGAGCTGAAGCCGCTGGCGCGCGCCGAAGGCCTCTGGAATCTGTTCCTGCCGGACTCCGGCCACGGTGCAGGCCTGACCAATCTTGAGTATGCCCCGCTCTGCGAGGTCATGGGCCGCTCGCATCTCGCACCCGAAGTCTTCAACTGTTCGGCACCCGACACCGGCAACATGGAGGTGCTGGAGCGCTATGGCACGGAGAAGGACAAGGAGCGCTGGCTGAAGCCGCTGCTCGCGGGCGAAATCCGCTCCTGCTTCGCCATGACCGAGCCTGCCGTCGCCTCGTCCGATGCGACCAACATCGAAAGCTCGATCGTTCGCGAGGGCGACCATTACGTCATCAACGGCCGCAAATGGTACACCACCAACGCGACCGACCCGCGCTGCAAGATCTGCATCTTCATGGGCAAGACCGATCCCGACAATGCGGACCGCCACAAGCAGCAATCCATGATCCTGGTGCCGATGGACATAGCAGGCGTCGAGGTCAAGCGTGCCCTGCCCGTGTTCGGCTTCTACGGTGTGCCCGACCGTGCCTCCGAGGTCGTCTTCACCGATGTGCGCGTGCCCAAGGAGAACATGCTGCTCGGCGAGGGTCGCGGCTTCGAGATCGCGCAGGGACGCCTCGGCCCGGGGCGTATCCACCACTGCATGCGGCTGATCGGGCTCTCCGAACGCACGCTGGAGAAGATGTGCCGGAGGGTGCGCAGCCGCGTCGCCTTCGGCAAGCCGGTCTCCGAGCAGACGGTGACGCAGGAACGCATCGCAGAAGCCCGCATCATGATCGAGCAGGCCCGGCTGCTGACGCTCAACGCCGCCTACGCGATGGATACCGTCGGCAACAAAGTGGCGAAAGCCGAGATCGCGATGATCAAGGTCGCCGTGCCCAACATGGCCTGCCAGATCATCGACTGGGCGATCCAGGCCCATGGCGGCGGCGGCACGTCGAACGATTTCGGATTGACCCAGGCCTATGCGACCGCGCGTTTGCTACGTCTCGCCGACGGCCCGGACGAGGTCCACAGGAACCAGATCGCGCGGTTCGAGCTGAAGAAATATTCGAACGCTTGAATCGGGCGATGGCAATCGCAATCGCATCTACTTCAACACCTCGACCGTCGCCGAGCGTCCCGCGACCAGCGACATATTCTCAGGCACCGGATCCAGCGCGATGCGCACCGGCACGCGCTGAGCGAGGCGTACCCAGCTGAAGGTCGGGTTGACGTTGGCGAGCAGGCTCGCGCCCTCGGCTCGGTCGCGGTCCTCGATGCCGGCAGCGATGCTCTCGACATGGCCTAAAAGCGTGACCTTCTCGCCCATCAGGCGGACTTGGACTTTGTCACCGATTCGGATCCGCGCGAGTTTCGTCTCTTCGAAATAGCCTTCGACATGCAGCGTGTCGATGTCGACGAGTGCCATCACGCCCTTCCCGGCCGTCACGTAAGCGCCGGGACGCAGATCCATGTTGGTGATCACGCCGTTCACAGAGGCATGCACCTCGCTGCGATCGAGATTGAGCTGGGCGACCGCGCGGTCGGCAACGGCCTGGTCAAAGGCAGCCCTGGCCTGGAGCTGGGTGGCCAGAACCTGCTCCTGCTTCTGCTGTGACACCGCATCCGTCGTCAGCGCGCTGTAGCGCTTCAAATCGGCATTGGCCTGATCGAGCGTGGCCTGATGACCGGCCACCGACGCATCGGCTTGCCGCAGCGCCAGCGCAAAACGCTCGCGATCGATCTTGAACAGGACGTCACCGCGATGGACCTTCTGATTGTCCTTCACCAGCACTTCGGTCACGAAGCCCGACACATCGGGCGCGACCTGCACCACGTCGGCACGCACGCGGCCGTCGCGCGTCCAGGGCTGCTCCATGTAATAGACCCAGAGTTCGCGGCCGACAGCGAGCGCCGCGACGACGACGATCGCAGTCAGCAGGAGGCGACCGAGCCAGGCGAAATTCCCCTTCATGCGAGATACTCCGAGAGATAGACGACGACGCCGAGAAGGCAGACGAAGATCGCGAAATCGAACAGCGCGCGGTGCCAGACCAGCCGATAGAGATCGAAGCGCTGCATGAAGCGGCGCAGCAGAGCACTCAGGGCAAAGGCGATGATGATCCACAACAGCAGCGCTGGCACGAGCACACCGTAGATATCGATCACGTATCTCATGCCGCAACACTCTCGCCTGCACGCGGCCGATAGGCCGGCGCATCCGGAAACAGGCCGCGCCTGATGCCGACGAGGCCCACCAGGGCGTCCTCGCGCGCCGTTTCGTTGGGATCCTTCACCGCCCGGGCCAGTGCCCGATCGACGCTCGTCAGAAGCTCGGCGGGCATCCCATCGCCCGCATATTTGCGGCAGGCGATAGCGAGCTGATCGAGCATGTCGTCGATGACGGCAATGGTGGACGCCGCAAGTCCATAGCGGGCACGGCGCAGATCGATCACGTTAATTCCGATACGGAGCTGGACCAGGCTGTCGGTATCGCGCCGGTCGCTCTCCGAGAGAAAGGCGATGCGCTGTACGAGCAATCCGAGCCGGTGCAGCATGAGGCCTGCGAATTCAGCGCGATCGCCCTTGCCGCGCCGCTCGGCGGCAACAGCCAGCGTCTCCCAGTTCGACAGCACCAGGCGATTTGCGATCCACTCCGCCCCCACCCCACGCGCGATCCGTGTCACAAGCTCGGCGATGGCGACGCCGACGAAGAAGGCAACGGCGGAGTTGGCGTAGGCCGCGAAGTCCGCGCTGTAGGTCGATTGTAGCGCCAGCAGCGTTGCGGTGTTGGCCGCGAGCGCCATGCCGGTACCCGCCGTCGCCGGCCGCGCGATCAGGAAGCCGTAGAGCAAGAAGGTCGGCGCCAGCGCGGCGACCAGAACCTCGAGATGGGAGATTGCGGGCACCAGCGCGAACAGGTAGATCGCGACGACGACAATGGCGACCAGCGACCACAGGCCGAAGCTGCGGATGAAGCGTGCAGGCTCGTCCTGCGCGGCAAAGAACGAGCACGCGACGGCCGCCATCATCGGCGCCGAGGCGCCGTCAGGCCAGCCGGTGCCGATCCAGAAGGCGCAGCAGATCAGGATCGCCGACGCCGCGCCGGCGGCCGACCACAGGGCAAGGCCGCGATCCCTGTGGCGCACCGGCGCGGCACCGGCTTCGGAATGGAAGTCCAGATCGAGGGACGAGACGATCCGGTTCTCCGCAATCGCTTCCGTCAGGGCGCGGCAATCGCGCGAGAGGTCGACCAGCTCGCGCAGCCGCCACAACAGGCTGGTGACGATGATCCGCTCCCAGGAGGCGCTGTGGTCGAGGATCGCCTGCTGCCCTGCGATCATGGCACGAATCCGCTCGGCGGGCTGCCGAGCGTTGACGTCGCTCGTGATCCATCCCGCGAGATCTTGCAAGAGCCGCTTCAGCTCGGGCTGCCGCCGCAATGCCTCCTCCCCCAGCGCGGCCAGCCGGTCCTCGAGCGAAGCGATCACGGGCAAAAGCATCAGCATGCGGAGCCGGATTTCGCCTAACCCGACGACGGCATTGCGGTCGGTCAGCCGGTCATAGGCAAGATGGGCCGAAAGCGTGTCGATCTCGACGATGTCGGTCGCAAGCTTGATGCGCTTGCCGCGGCGCGTTTCGTTGGTCCCGTGACGCAGCAGGACAACTTGACTCAGGCGCTGCGCGTCCGCCAGCCAGTTGTCGATGCGATTGGCAACAGCCGGCGCGACGCTACGCGGGAATACGATGGTCGAAACCAGGCTGGCGCAGATGATGCCGAGCGAGATTTCCTCGAGCCTTGCCACCGCGGTGTCGAAGATGGCGCCCGGCTCGGACACCGAAGGAAAGCCGATCAGCGCCACCGTATACCCGGCCAGCATGAAGACATAGCTGCGCGGTGTGCCGTCGAGCAGCGAAAGGTAAAGACAGAGCCCGACCCAGAGCGCGATTGCCAGGCACAGCAGCTCGGGTGCATCGATCAGGTTCGGAACGAGCGCCACCGTCATGACCGCGCCGACCAACGTGCCCATCACGCGGAAGAAAGCCTTCGAGCTGGTTGCGCCCGCCAGCGGCTGCGAAGTGATGTAGACGGTCGCCATCGCCCAATAGGGCCGCGGCAGATCCATTGCCAGCGCGATGACGAGCGCCAGGATTGACGCGGCGAACGTCTTCAAAGCGAAAATGAGGTCCGCGTGGCGGACCAGGAAGGGCTCATCTGCGCGCATGGCTATTTCGCTTTGGCGTCGGTCTTCATGGCTTGCAGGCGGCTTACCCGCGGTCCTATGCGCTGGAGAGTCGCGAAGGTGACCGCAAGTTCCTCGGAGCCGGCATCAGCAAGCTGGCCCGCACCCGGCAGGGCCCGAGGGCGGCGCGGGTTCCCGACGGCCTGCTGACATCTCGGCGGGCCGCTTGCGCGCGCTCCCTCTGGCGGCGACAGCCCTCGCCTCAGTTCGCTACGTAGACATCTGGATCGAAGCTGGAGCTCGGCTTCTTGAAGGCGTTGCGCAAGGCGCGCGACATCGGGACGTTGTAGTTGAGCCCGCTCGGCGGCGTCGGCGATTCCAGCCACTTCTTGTAGAGGACCTCGATCTCCTGGCTGGCGTATAGCTCCGCGGTCGCGCGGTCGGCGAGCGCCTTGAAGGGCGCGTCCTCCCGCCGCAGCATGATCCCATAAGGCTCGGGCTTCGAGAACGTCTCCTCGCTGATCATGAAGAGCTGTGGTTCCTTCGAGCGCGCGATCGCGACCGCGAGCTGCACGTCGTCGAGCGCGTAGGCCTGGGCGCGATCGGTTTCCAGCAACAGGAAGGCTTCGGCCTGGTCCTTGGCCGGCATCACATTGATGCCGAGATTTCGCTCGGTGTTGACCTTGGCGAGCTGCGTCAGGTTGACGGAGCCGGCCACCGCGGTCACCGCTTTGCCCTTGAGATCGTCGATGGTGTTGATCTTTGCGGCTTTCTTGGCCGCAAATCGCGTGGCGCTGAGGAAGTGCGTGTTGGTGAAGGCGACCTGCTTCTGGCGATCGGCATTGTTGGTGGTCGCCGAGCAATGCAGGTCGAGCGTCCCGTTGACCATCAGCGGAATCCGGTTCGACGACGTCACCGCGAGGGTGTCGACGGCGATGTCGGGCATGCCGAGCTGCTTCTTCACGGCATCCACGATCCTGAGGCAGATATCCATGGCAAAGCCGACCGGCTTCTGATTGCCGTCGAGGTAGCTGAAGGGGACCGAGGCCTCCTGATAGCCCAGCGTGATCTTCTTGGTCTCTTTGACCTTTTGAAGCGTACCCGACAGGTCTTCGGCGGAGGCGGCAGTTGCAAGGCATGTGAGGGCCAGGACAACAGTGGGTAAACGCATCGGGAACTCCTCGAGGAGGCTCGCGCCTCCATGCCGGGCGCAGCGATCGCATCGGTGATAGCGCAGGCGCGCAGCAGCCGCCAGACGAGCTTGCGTCTATCAGCTATCGCGGCTTGCGATATGGTGACCGGCCTTTTGTCCGCCTGGAGTCGAGGCGCCTCAAGCGCCAGGATGGCTGTTACGCGTCGATGCCGCGCTGGACCAGGATCCGCTCGGCGCTGTCGTTCCAGACGTCCATCTTGGTGATCTGGCCATTCCGCACCACGAAGCGGTCGACGTAGCGGTTGCCCTCGAACGCGGTCCCATCCATCCATTCGCCGTAGAGCGTGCCGACGCTATAGACCACGGTCTCACCGTCGCCGGGGCAGACGTCGAACCGATCCATCTTCTTCTTGACCCAGCGGTAGCGCTTGGCGTTGAACCCGGTCGGGCCCCGCGGATGATCGAACTCGCGCCCGCCGGTAAAGGTGATCACCGTGCCCGGCGCCATATAGGCCGCCGCGGCGTCCGGATCGGGGATCATCGACGCCGTGAGATAGGCTTCAACGATCTCGGCGTCGGACGACGGACCGGCTTCGGCTTTTGCGGCAGCGGACATGGCTCAT
Source organism: Bradyrhizobium sp. 44 (assembly GCF_023073095.1). Classification (NCBI taxonomy): domain Bacteria; kingdom Pseudomonadati; phylum Pseudomonadota; class Alphaproteobacteria; order Hyphomicrobiales; family Nitrobacteraceae; genus Bradyrhizobium; species Bradyrhizobium sp. 44. The sequence continues at coordinate 499,398 of NZ_JADPIY010000016.1, read as the reverse complement.
TCTCCCGGGCTTGCGCAATACTAACGCCGCTCTCGGGGAATACGTGCATATATTTTGAACATTTCCGTCGCTACACTGCCGACAATCTGGAGCCGCCAAACGCGGCCGAATGCACTAAATTCCTTCCGCAAGAGCCATGACCGCGCAACCCGCCTTTGACCTCATCTTTCGCAACGCCTTGCTGCGTGGTGCCGCCGACCCGATGGACATCGGCGTCACGCGCGGCCGGATCACCGCCATCGAACCGACGCTCGCCTGCGAGGCCGTCGAGGTCGATGTCGGCGGGCGTCTCGCCCTGCCCGGCTTCGTCGACAGCCACATCCATCTCGACAAGGCCTGCCTGCTCGGCCGCTGCGGGCATGATCACGGCAGCGTCTCCGAAGCGATCCGCGCCGTCTCCGGGATGAAGAAGGATTTCTCGGTCGAGGACGTCTACGCGCGCGGCGCCCGGGTGCTCGAACGTGCCATCGTCCACGGCACCACGCGCATGCGAACCCACGTCGAGATCGATCCGCGCATCGGCTTGCGCGGCTTCGAGGCGGTGAAGGCGCTGAAGCGTGACTATGCCTGGGCGATCGACCTGTCGCTCTGTGCCTTTCCGCAGGAAGGCCTCACCAACGATCCCGGCAGCGAGGAGCTTCTGGTCCAGGCGCTGCGCGACGGGGGCGAGGTGATCGGCGGCTGTCCTTACACGGACACCGATCCGAACGCCCATCTCGCACGCATCTTCGATCTCGCCGAGGCGTTCGATGTAGACGTCGATCTCCATCTCGATTTCGATCTCGATCCCTCCTGGTGGCACCTCGACGAGGTCTGCCGGCAGACCGAGCGGCGCAACTACGGGGGGCGCGTGGCAATCGGCCATGCGACGAAACTCTCCGCCCTGCCACCGGAGCGGCTGAAGGCCGCCACCGCGCAACTGGCGAAGGCCGGCGTTGCCGTCACCGTGCTGCCAGCAACCGATCTCTATCTGATGGGGCGCGAAGCGACCCACAACGCGCCGCGCGGGCTGACGCTCGCCCACAAGCTCGTCGGCGACGGCGTGGTGTGCTCGATTGCGACCAACAACGTGCTCAATCCGTTCACGCCGTTCGGTGATGCCTCACTGCTGCGAATGGCGAATTTCTACGCCAACGTCGCGCATGCCTCGGTCAACGACTTCGATACCTGCCTTGATCTCGTGACCGAGCTGCCGGCGCGGCTGATGAACCTTCTGGATTACGGGATCGAGGTTGGGAATCCAGCCGATCTCGTCGTGCTCGACACACAAGACAGCCGCTTCGCCATCGCCGAGCTGCCGGATATCGTGATGGGCTTCAAGAGCGGCCGGCAGACTTTTGCGCGTCAACGGCCCACTCTGTTCAGTCCCGGCTGATCCGCTCTCGATGCATATCTGCATTGAAGGGCGGCCTGTTTCCGAGCAGCTTCCGTTCGATGTTACCGCTGATCGTTCCGCAAGTCCGAATCCGGTAGATTCCCGGATAGTAGATTCTTGCTGATTCTCGATAGCTGCGCGCATTGCAAGTCCCGCGGTGCCGGTCATAGTAGGACCGGCACTGATGTCTGCATTCAACGGGGAAGCATCGACATGTTCAGCGCATTCAGCGGCATCGACACTCACTCCATTCGAGCGAGAACGCCCAGCGAGGCCGCCCTGAAGCGGCTCGACGGCATCGGGCACGTCCTGTCGGACCTCGATCTGGCGGGCGTCCGGACACAGGATGACCTGACGCGCATGCTCCTGACGCTCGATACCGCCGACAAGTGTATTCGATCGATCCGCGCAGAATTCCGGACCGAAGTCGCGAACGATCGGCTTGCCCACAAGGCCGAAGACCTGATGGCGTTAATCGAACGCACCCGCGACGAGCTCACCGGCTGTCGCACGCCAAAGTCCTGAGCAGGAGCCACCCTATTTCTCGCGATTGATCTTCGCCAGGATTAGATCCGCCTCGGTGCGCCAATCAGCGCTGCGGGCGAACTCCTTGGTGCCTTTCGTTCCGAACAGGCCCTCATCGGCAAGGTCCGCCACCCAGGCCTGCCGCTCGGCGGTGCCCTGCGCGGACCACGGCGTCAGCCCCGCTTCACGCACGGTCTCGGCGACCTCCCGGACTTCCTCGGCGCGGCGGCGGCCATGCTCGATCACGCGCTGGAAGCAATAAGCGCCCTGCTTCTCCCAATCGATCGTGGGAAAGGTTTCCGCCAGCGAAGCCAGTACCGCATCCTCGACGGCATAGGCGCGCGCGGTGGTGAAGCTTTCGATGACCATGGCCTCCAGGCCCTTGATCATGATGCTGCGACACATCTTCACCGCCGAGGAAACACCGAGCTCGTCGCTCGCAACCTTTGCCGCAAAACCGATCGCGTTCAAGAGCGGCTCAAGCTCCCTGGCACCGGGACCACCGAGCAGCAGCGGCACCTTGATGCGACAAGGCGGTACCGATGTCATCACCGCGCCCTCGACATAGCGTCCGGCGGCGCCATCGATCAGCGCGGCGGCGCACTGCTTGGCGCCGGGAGACGCCGAATTGAAATCCAGGAACCAGGTGCCCTGATTGATCGCGGCCGCGCAGGCCTTTGCCACCGGCACGGCCTGGCTCGCCGTGACCGCGGAGATGATGAAATCGGATTTGGCGGTCAGCTCGGCGTGAGACGCCGCCAGCGCCACACCGAATTTCGCCGCATGCTCCACCAGCGGTGCGCCCTGCTCGCCACCGAGCTTGATGTCAAAGGCTGAGACCTTGATGTCCTGCTGGCGCAAATCCTCGGCCAGGATCCTGCCGACCTCGCCGTAACCGACCAGTCCGATCTGCCATCGCTTGGGATCGCCCGCCATCAGTTCAGTCCTCGCGTTGTCTCGTCGAACAGCTCCTCGACCGCATAACGGCGCGGGATCAGCGCCTGCTGGAAGGCGTAGTCGACGATCAGCTCCAGCGGCTTCCTGTTGGCGTCGATCCCGAACGGCACAAGATCGGGCGTTGCCGCCGATCCCGCCTGCGCCTTGCTTTCCTTGAGGAGATCATAAATGCCCGATACCACGTCAGGACGCGATTTCGCCAACTGTTCGGTCACGACCACGAGATGGTTGACCGGCACGACGCCGCGACGGGCGTACCATTTGGCGGCTTCCGCGGCCGGATCGGGGAACAGCGTCTTCAGCTTGGGATCGGTCGAGGTCTCGCCGAGGACGGCGTCGAGCTCGCCGTCGATCAGCATCTGCAAGATCTTCTTGCCGTTCGGCGCGCGCTCAGTGGTGTCGACATATTCGGCGACGTGCGGATCCTCGAAGGTGACCCAGCGGATGTTGTCGAGATTGACGCCGTAGTCGTTGGCGAGGATGCCTCTGATCCAGGCCCCGGTGGTGGTCGTGAAGGAGCGGATGCCGACGCGCTTGCCTTCGAGATCCGACGGTCCGAGCATTCCATGCGCAGGATTATAGAGCGCGTAGGAATGCTGGAAGCGACCGAGCATGGTGGCAGGCAGTAGCACGAGCGGCTTGCCATGCGCCTTCGCCATCAGATAGGTGACGATCGCCATCTCGCAGACATCGAAGGCCTGCTCGCGCACCATCGGCTTGAACGCGGTGTTGGTCGGCGTGTACGCGATGAAATCGAGATCGAAGGGGTCGGAGCGGAGCTCACCGCTCCTCACCGCCTGGACATGGAGGTGACTGCCGAGCACGGCCTTCAGCTTGAGACGATCCATCGGCCCGCTCCACTTCTCTTCAGACATCCTCGGGATTGTCGACATAGACGAGCCCGGCCTTCGCCAAGGCCTCACGCATGCCGTACATGTCGAGGCCCAGTTCGCCCGAAGCCAGCCGCGTGCGTTTGCCGGCTTCGTCCGCGTTGCGCTTCTTCGCCTTCTCGGCGACTTCGGCCGCATGGCGCCTCGGCACCACTACGACGCCGTCGTCATCGGCTACGATGATGTCGCCGGGATCAACATTGACGCCGGCGCAGACCACGGGGACATTGACCGCGCCGAGCGTCGCCTTCACCGTCCCCTTGGCCGAGACCGCGCGCGACCACACCGGAAACTCCATCTCGTGCAGCGCCCTGACGTCGCGGCAGCCGGCATCGATGATCAGCCCCTGCACGCCGCGCGCCTGCAGTGAGGTCGCGAGCAGCTCACCGAACATGCCGTCGGTGTTGTCGGCGGTACAGCCGACGACGAGGATGTCGCCCTTCCTGCACTGCTCGACCGCGACATGGATCATCCAGTTGTCGCCCGGCTGCGCCAGCACGGTCACGGCGGGACCGGCGATCGCCGCGCCCGGCCAGACCGGCCGCAGATACGGCTTCATCAGGCCGATGCGGCCATAGGCCTCGTGCACGGTCGAGACGCCGTACTCCGCCATCCCGGCGGGATCGGCACGCTTGATGTTGCGAACGACGACCGGCTTCATGCCAGCTCCTCCGCAACCGTCGGGAACAGGCGCTGATAAGCCTCGCCATACGTCATCGGCACGCCGGTGTTGCGGCTGCCCTGAATGCCGCGATTGAGCGCGACGCGCTCGTAATAGCCCCACAGGTGCTTCTGCGCGGCGAGGATCTGGAATGCCTCGTACTTCTCCTTCCAGACCTCGTCGATCTTGAGCAGCAGGTCCGGCTTGTAATTGCACTGCTCGGGCTGGTGTGGCTCGAACAGGAACACCGGAGGCGCCGAATATTTGTACTGCGCACCCGGCTTGTGGCCCATGGCCTGCGCGACCACGCGCGTTTCCTGCGCGAAGTGCGCGGCGTTCGGGTGGTCGAAATTATAGGGATCCTCCAGCGCATGCGTCAGCACGAAGCTTGGATTGAGCTCGCGGTAGATGTCGACCATGCGGTCGAAATGCGCTTCCGTCAGCTTCAGCGGATAGTCGCCGCAATCGAAGAACTCGATCTCGGCGCCGAGCAGTTTTGCAGCGCGCTCCGCCTCATCCTTGCGGCCGGCCTTGACCGACTCCAGCGTCGCACCCTTCTCCTTCCAGGCGAACTGGCTCTCGCCGCGCTCGCCGAAGGACAAGCAGACGATCTTCATGCGATAGCCCTTCTTCGCATGCAGCGCGATGGCGCCGCCGGCGCGCCAGACGAAATCGCCCGGATGGGCCGTGATCACGAGACCTGTTTTCATGGGACAAACTCCCCTCTTTCGTTCGTCAATGTCATCGGTTCATCGAGCCGCGACAGCGGATTCCTCGCCGTCGAGCACGCGCTTCAGGCGGTCGCCATCAAGCGCGCCTTCCCATTTGGCAATCGCGATCGTCGCGACCGCGTTCCCGATCAGATTGGTCGGCGTCAGCCCCTGCGACATCAGGCGGTGGATGCCGAGCACGAGCGCCACGCTCGTCACCGGAATGCTGCCGGTGGCGGACAGCGTTGCCGCCAACACGACGAAGGCGGCCCCCGCGATGCCCGCCGCGCCCTTGGAGGTCACGAGCAGGATCAAGAGCAGCTCGATCTGCTCGGCGAGACCGAACGGCGTGTTGGTCGCCTGCGCCAGGAACACCGAGGCGGCGGCAAGGTAGAGGCAGGTGCCGTCGAGATTGAAGGAATAGCCGGTCGGGATCACCAGCCCAACGACGCTGCGCTCGCAGCCGGCCTGCTCCAGCTTGGTCAGCATGCGCGGCAGCACCGTCTCGGACGATGTCGTGGCAATGCAGATTAGGAGCTCTTCCCAGATGTAGCGGATCAGCTTGAGCAGCGAGAAGCCGCACAGCCGCGCGACCGGGCCGAGCGCCACGATGATAAAGATCACGCAGGTGAGATAGAAGCCGCCCAGCAGCTTGCCGAGCGAGGCCAGCGAGCCGACGCCGAACTTGCCGACCGTGAAGGCGATGGCGCCGAACGCGCCGATCGGGGCCGCCCACATCACGAAGCCGACCACGGTGAATACCATCTTGGCGGCGATGTCGATGAGACTGACCAGCGGCGCGGCGCGCTCGCCGAGCTGCACCAGCGCAAATCCGCACAGTACGGCGATGAAGAGCACCTGGAGGATGTTGCCCTCGGCAAAGGCGCCGACGAACGTCGCAGGCACGATGTTCATCAGGAACGGCACGAAGCCGATCACGCCGGTCTGCTTGACATAGGGCTCGATCGCGCTGGCATTGATGCTGGCTGGATCGATGTTCATGCCGACGCCGGGCTTGAGCACGTTCACCGCGATGAGGCCGATGATCAGCGCGATCGTAGTCATGATCTCGAAATAGACAATTGCCTTGACGGCGACCCGCCCCACCCGCGCCATGTCGGCCATATGCGCGATGCCATGGACGACCGTGCAGAAGATGATCGGCGCGATCAGCATCCGGATCGCCTTGATGAAGGCGTCGCCAAGCGGCTGCATCCTGGCGCCAACCTCGGGATTGACGATCCCAAGCGCGATGCCTGCCGCCATGGCGACGAGCACCTGGATCCAGAGCTCCTTCCACCAGGCGCGGCCGCGTGGCTTGTCGATTGCAAGCGCCGTCATTGCTCGAACTCGAACAGGCGCGACGGATTATCGACGAGGATCTTCTGCTGATACTCCGGCTCCGGCGCGAACAGCGGGATCAGATCGACGAGATCGCCGTCGTTCGGCATCGCCTTGACGTTGGGATGTGGCCAATCGGTACCCCAGATGACTCGGTCGGGCGCGGTTTCGACGATCTTTCGCGCGAACGGCACGGCGTCGGTGAACGGCGGACCGGCCGATGACACTCGCTCCGAGCCGCAGATCTTGACCCAGCACTTCTCGTCGCGCTGCATCAGCTCAACCAGGATCTTGAACGGCAATTGATCGAGCCCCTCGGACGCCTTCACCCGCCCCATATGGTCGATCGTGTAGCTCAGCGGCAGCCTTGTCAGCGTGTCGGCATATTCGGGCAGGTCGATCGCGTCGAAATGCAGGTCGATGTGCCAGCCGAGCGGCGCGACCATCGCGACGATGCGGTCGAACACCCGCTTGTCGGGAACGCCGCCGAGATGGCGAACGAAATTGAAGCGGCAGCCGCGGAATCCGCCCTCATGCAGCACGCGGAGCCCACGCTCCGTGATGGTGTCGTCGATATTGGCAACCGCGCGAAAGGCTCCGTTGCTCTGCGCGATGGCATCGAGCGCCACCGTATTATCGGTGCCGTGCACACTGGCATTGACGATGACGGCTCGCCCGACTCCGAGCTTGGCATGTAGCGTGCGGAAATCGGCGAGCGGCGCATCCGGCGGCGTGTAAGAACGGTCCGGCGCGTAGGGGTATTTCGCGCCGGGCCCGAAGATGTGGCAATGCGCATCGCATGCCAGCTTCGGCAGCTTGAACTTCGGCGTGCGCGTGTTCGGGTTGGGCGGCGGAATGGTCGGCGTGTACATCATTGCCATCGGATAAACCGCCGGACCAGATCGTGTCTTCAAGTCTTGCTGCTGACGACCGGCCGTCGCCGTGCTGGCGCCTGATCCAGCGCCGGCGCCTGAAACGCGGCCACGGTGGCCTGCACCAATTGCTCGATGGCACTTGCGGCATCGCTACCGTCGGCCTCGCCGCGCGACAGGCGCGAGACGCGATCCGGCGTCACCAGCGAATAATAGAGTGCGCCAAGCAGGAAGTGGCTGCGCCAGACGATATCGGTGCGCGGAACGTGCGGCAGGCTTTCGTGAACAGCATCGATGAAGGCGTGGCTGGTGTCGTCAAAAGTCTGTGCGATGATCTTTCGCGCGACTTCATTGCCCTCCGCGGACATCACCGCGCGCAGCCGCGTGAACCGCGCCCCGCCCCCGGCAAGATCACTGCCCGAGGTGAAGGCCGGCACGACATAGGCCCGCACCACCGCTTCGAGCCGGTCCTGGAGATCGCGCACGCGCTTGGCGGCCGCGAGCAGCTCGGAACGGCGCAAATTCATTGGCCCGCAATGGCGCCGGTAGATCTCCAGCAGCAGGCCGTCCTTGGTCTTGAAATGATAGGTGACGCTGCCGGGATTGGCGCCGGCGGCCTGTGCAATATCGCGCACCGACACGGCGTTGAAGCCGTTGGTGGCGAACAGCTCCTCGGCCGCGGCGAGAATTGCCTCGCGCATGTTCGGCTTGCGGGCCGTTTCCTTGCTGGCGGGGTTGCGCGTCATGTGATTTGTACTATCGTACAAAAGATCAGGTCTCGTCAACAAGAACCATGGGCGGCGTCCGGACGGTTCGAAAGACCGACGGTCCACACGCAATGCTCGCAAGGAGTGCTGGAAAATGCTGGGTTTGAACAAGAAGATCGGCGGCTTGATGCTGGGTGCCGGTCTGCTGCTGGGAGGCGGCGCCGCGCAGGCCGCCGACAGCTATCCGAGCAAACCGGTTCACATCCTGGTGCCCTACGCTGCCGGCGGCGCGGTCGACGTGCTCGCGCGCACGCTCGGACAGGCATTGGCGAAAACCTGGGGCCAGCAGCCGGTGATCGACAACCGCCCCGGCGCCGGCGGCATCGTCGCCTCGCAGGCACTGACGCAAGCCGCCCCCGACGGCTACACGCTGATCCTGGTCGCGAGCGGTCATCCCCTCAACCAGTTCATCTATCCGAGCGTGCCTTACGACACCTTCAAGGACTTTACCGCGATCACCGAAGTCGCCTCCTCGCCGCTGGCGATCGTCGTCGCCAAGGACAGCCCCTACAAGACGCTCGGCGATCTCCTCGCTGCGGCGAAGAAGGACCCTGACAAGCTCTCTTACGGTATGTCCGGCAACGGCACCTCGGCGCATCTCGCCGGTGAGCTGTTGAAATACATGTCCGGCACCAAGATCGTCGCGATCCCCTACAAGGGCGGCGCCCCCGCGCTGACCGCTGTGATCGCCGGCGACATCCCGCTCAGCATCAATCCACTTGCGGAAGCCATCAGCCAGATCGAAGGCGGTCCGGTGCGCGCGCTCGCGGTGACCTCGGCCGAACGCTCCAAGGCGCTACCCAATGTTCCGACCGTCGCCGAGTCGGGCGTGCCGGGTTACGACGTCTCCGTCTGGTGGGGCGTTCTTGGCCCGGCAAAAATGCCGCCGGAGATCGTGGCGAAGCTCGAAACCGATCTGAAGGCGGCGCTGCAGGACCCGAACGTGCTGTCGACGCTCGGCAAGATCGGCGCAGCCGCGGTCGGTTCGTCGTCGAGGGAATTCGACGCCTACATGCATTCCGAGGCGACCAAATGGGAGCCGGTGCTGAAGGCCGCCGACATCCGAGCGCAATGAGGTGCTTCGCATGAGGACCGGCGCGCTGGACACGATCCAGCGCCAGACCGGCTTGCGGCGCCACGAAGGCGACGTAGGTCAGTTGCGTGCGCTCGCCCGCATCTTCTCCGGCGGCGCGGCACGCCGCACGAAATCGGCGTCATCGTCGTTTCCTCCCGACGGGATCAGGATCGCGCGCTCGCGCGGCAGCGCTTCCGGCATCTCGTCGCGGATGAAGGCGATGAGCTTCTCTCTCATCTCGCAGCGCAGGTCCCAGGACTGCGGCGCGTTCCTGGCGCTGACGAGGGCGCGAAGCTCGATGGTGCGAGCATCCGCGTCGATTACCTGGAGATTGACCACCTCGCCGTCCCAGAGCTTGGACTCCTTCACTGCTTCTTCCAGCCAACGCCGGATCCGCGGCACGTCGGCACGATAATCGACATGGAACGCAATCACGCCGATCAGGGACGCGGTGTCGCGGGTCCAGTTCTGGAATGGCTTTTCGATGAAATAGGACAGCGGCACCACCATGCGGCGCCAGTCCCACAGCCGGATCACCACATAGGTCGCGGCGATGTCCTCCACCCAGCCCCACTCGTTCTCGATGATGACGGCATCCTCGATGCGGATCGGCTGGGTGATCGCGATCTGCATGCCCGCGATCAGATTGCTCAGCAGCGGCCGGGCGGCAAGACCAACGATGATACCCGCGGCCCCGGCGGAGGCGAAAAGGCTGACGCCGTATTGCCTGACCGAGTCGAACGTCATCAGCGCGGTCGACACTGTGATGATGACGATGATGATATCGGTGACGCGCTTGAAAACGCGGACCTGGGTGACGTGCTTGCGCGCGACGAAATTCTCGGTGACGTCGCGAAAGTTCAGGAGATACCGTGCCGCGCTCATATCCACGATCCGGATCGAGATCCAGCCGATCAGCGCGATGAAGGCGACGACGAACAGGCGCGTCAGCGGCGTGCGGAAAGCGTCGTCCAGCGGCGCGAGCGGCAGCACCAATGCTACGGCGGCAAGGCTGAGGGCCAGCTGAGCAGGGCCAGCCGTGCGCGCGATGAACACGCTCATGAGCGGGAGGCGGGTTCCGAAGGCGCGGTTGAACAGCCAAACCGAGAGATGATACATCGACAGGGCAATCAGGATCGCGCCAGCGACCAGGCAGAGGCCGACGAACCACGACGGTATCCACCCGAACATCCTGTCGATGTCGGCCAAGAGGGTCTGCCGATTCATTAAAGTCCCCGCATTTGCTTCGCGCTTGCCGTTCAACGCATTGCAGCGTGGTTCGCTCCCCTGATCGGTGCAATGCAGCATCCCCTCTGGTGCAATCATCGCCGAACTGCGCTATTTCTGGTCGATCATGACTCGACGGACCGGCAGCGCCGACCTTCCCCTTCACACCGGCCGGGTTCCACCCTGGCTGGCGACCCGCATGTCTTCGCTCGGCGCGATCGTCACGCAGGCGATCGTGCATCACTACGGACGCGATGCATTCCTGCAGCGGCTCTCGCACCCGTTCTGGTTCCAGTCGTTCGGCGCTGTGATGGGGATGGACTGGCACTCCTCCGGCATCACGACCTCCGTGATAGGCGCGTTGAAGCGGGGGTTAGGCCCGCTCCAGGATGAGCTCGGAATCTACGTCTGCGGCGGTCGCGGCCAGCATTCGCGCAAGACCCCGGACGAGTTGATGCAGCTCGGCGACCGCGTCGGCTTCGACGGCGCAAAGCTCACGCGTGCGAGTCGCCTCGTTGCGAAGGTTGACAGCGCCGCGGTCCAGGACGGCTTTGACCTTTACCTCCACGGCTTCTTTGTCACCGCCGACGCCAAATGGACCGTGGTGCAGCAGGGCATGAACGGCGACAAGCGGCAGGCCCGCCGCTATCACTGGCATTCCGAGGCGCTGAAGAGTTTTGTCGATACGCCGCACAGCGCGATCGACGGGCCGCTGCAAGGCGAGATCGTCAATCTCACCGACCATCGCGCCGATATCTCCCGCACCGCGCAGCTTGAGCTTCTGAGCGATCTCGGCCCGGATCGCATCGTCTGCGAATTCGAGCGACTCACCGGGACTGCGTCCGCGCCAGCGCAGGCGATGCTGCCGCACCTGATCATGCCGGCACATCACGACGTGCGGCCCAAGGACGTGTTTGCGCGCCGCCTGCACGGCACACTCGCGGCGGCGGCCGAACGCGGCCCGGTCGACTTTCCGGAGCTGCTGCTGACGCCCGGCGTCGGCGCGCGTACCGTGCGTTCGCTGGCGATGGTCGCCGAAGTCGTGCACGGCGCGCCCTACCGCTTCAACGATCCCGCCCGCTTCTCGCTCGCCCACGGCGGCAAGGACCGGTATCCCTACCCCGTTCCGATCAAGGTATATGACGAAACCATTCGCGTGCTGAAGGGGGCGATTCAGAGCGCAAAGCTCGGGCGCGAGGAAGCGATGCAGGCCCTCAAGCGTCTCGACGACCAGGCGCGGCGGCTGGAGCGCACTGCGCGTGGGCCGTCTGTCGATGCGTTCATCGCCGGGGAGCGTGCGGCCTCGCCTGATCTCGACGGCCGCTCAGTGTTTGGCTGGGAACGCGACCTTGCATCGACAAAAAAGCGGACCGGCTGAACACCGGTCCGCGAGTTGGTCGGGAGGAACGCCTCTCTCAGGTCTCGTCGGTGCCCGGCTCCTCGTCGAGCCGGTTGGCCGAATGATCCTGATATTGGTCGGTCTGGATCGCCTTGCCGTCCATGCCGCGAATGTCCAAGTGCTGCGCCTTGTCGCGGTTGGACAGGACCATGTTGTCGCCGATCTTGTCCTTGGGCACGTCCGTCATGGCGCCGGTGCCGTCGCCCTTGCCGTGCATGCCCGATCTGAAATGCGTCTTGCTGCCATGACCACCTGGCATCTTTTTCTCCTCTTGCTTTGATCGCCCGTGAAGCTCAGTGCTTCTGCTGTGCCGGCGTCGGTTTCGGGGGCTTGTGTCCGCTTTGGCCGGGATCGTTGTGCTTGTTGTGGTCGCTTTCCTGGTTGAGGCCGCCCCGGCTCACCGGAAATTCACTCTGCCGCGCCTCAGGTCGCGCGCGATGGACGGCCGAGTCCTCCGGATTGTGGCCGATCGCTTGGTCAAGCTCTCGCGCGTCTGGAACATCCGGCTTGCGCTCGAGGATGCGAACCTGTTGCTCGTGGGTCTTCTTGCCTTGCATGCTCGTCCTCCGGAGCTATCGGTCTCGTCGGCGCGCGCCGCTGCGCGCGACGTCCTTGTCGATGCCGCCAGCGGCGTTTACGTCGTTCTCGACATCGCCTTCGATCGTGTTCTCGCCTAGGGCGTCCTCGAGGTCCTCAGGCGAGATACCGGCCATCGTTGCGCCCTTCGATCCGCCGATCATGGGATTTTCGTGCAGATCCTTTTCGGTCGGTGCGTAGAGTTTGGGTTGCTTATTGGTCATGCCTCACCTCCCTCCGCCTTTTCCGGCTTCGTCATGTCTATGGTGTGAATCGTGCTCGCCACCGCCTCCGGAGACGCGGCTGTAGTTGCGCTGCGGGTCGTCCGCCGGTGGCTTCTTCAATTCGAGCGGTGCCTTCGCATTCTCATGCGAAGCGCCAGGTCCGCCCTGACGGATGCTGTTCGGTGTCTTGGTGGATGTCGACATGTCACCTCCTCAGCGATCTTGCTGATGGCCTTGGTTGGTGGTGTTCTGCTTGATGTTGCCCTGCTGCCCTTGCTGGTCCGGATTTTGCGCACGCTGCTGGCCGTGCGGGGCAGTCGAGGACACTTGCTTGCTGTCGCCGGTTCCCTTCGGGCTTTGGTTCTCGGCGGGAACAGGTGGCATCTTGCCGGTCATGATGCTGTCTCCTGTTGTTGGTCTGCGACATCGACCGGAGGAACTCATCGCGGCCTCTAATGTCCGAAAAACAACGAGAGAAACGACATGCCGTTCCTACCGACGAGTGCAGAGAAAATTATTCGCAAGGTGTAAGTCTCAGCAGGCCGCTCGCTGGGAACGAACCATCATCGATCCAGCTGCTCCGTGGCCGTCGGGCACGACGGGGAGATTCGCGATCGCACGCATGCCCGGTCGCTTGCGCCAGTGGATCTGAGACACGTCCACAGCAAAGCCAAGTTTCGTCCATCGCACAAACAGCGCTTCCAAGGCACACGCTGCCTCGATCCGGGTAAGTTGATGGCCGAGGCAGAAATGGATGCCCGTTCCGAAGGACAAGTGACGGTTCGGCTTGCGCGCGGGATCGAGGCTCTCGGGACGCTCATGCACCGCCAGGTCCATGTTCGCGGCCGCGAGCATCACCATGACGCGATCGCCCTTCTTGAGACGCACGCCCGCGAGCTCGATATCCCGCCTCACATAGCGCGGCTTGGAGAACTGCACCGGCGACACGAAGCGCAGGAATTCCTCCACCGCAAGCCCCACGCGGCTCCAGTCCTGTGCCAGCCAGTCGCGGACGCCAGGATTTCTGAGGAGCTCGTAGACGGAACCGCTGATGAGATGCGTGGTGGTCTCGGAGCCCGCCGCGAGCAGCAGGAACACCATCGACACCATTTCGTCGGGCGTGATCTGGCCGCCCTCGCGCTCGACCTGGACCAGCTCCGCAATCAAGCCGTCGCCGCCCCGCACGCGCGCAATCTGCAACTGCCGTTCGAGGTAGGCTCGCATCTTTCGGAACGCGAACAGCAGGCGGAAGAAGCTGGCGACATTCGTGAGCGAGGACATTGTATTGGCCCACGCGATAAAGCGAGGGCGATCGGCCAACGGCAACCCAAGCAGCTCGGAGATCACCGCGAGCGGCAGGATGCGGGCATAGCGCTGGACGAGATCGGCCGGGCTTCCTGCCGAGAATAGCTCGTCGGCGAGACCGTCCGCGATGGCGCGGATACGCGGCTCCATCGCGACGGTCGCGCGGCGGCGGAAAGCCTCGTCCACGATGCTGCGCAGCCTTGTGTGGTCCGGCTCGTCCATCGTCAGCATGTTGTTGGCGATGGTTCTGACGCAGTTCGGCATCCACCAGCGCAGACCTGCGACGTGGCCATCCTCCTTGCGCAGCGTGAAATTGCTGCCGTCCTTCAGGACTTGCGCCGTGGCCTCGTGGGTCGTGGTGATCCAGACATCGCCGACGAGAGGAAATCGGATCGCGACCACAGGACCGGACATGCGCAACGTTGCGATCGCCTTGGGCGGATCGCGAAAGAAGGCCTCGCTGGTGAAATCGAGGCGTGGTGCCATGGATCACCGCAGCGGTTGACGGGGTCTCACCGAGATGGTGCACGACGCCGCCCGCGCAAGGGGTGCGGAACCTCCGCCTCGTCATCGGTTCAGGTGTGAGAGTCGCTACCCCCGCCCGGGCGAACGCGGGCCGATCTTGCGCTGCTGCTGATTGGTGTAGGCGTCCCAATTGCTCCAGCTGCCGTTGCTGAGGCTTCGCAGGTCGGTGGTGAGCGGACGGCGCGTGCGCTTGTCGTGATCGGCGATCACGCGCTCGGATTGCACGATCTTGCGCTTGAGTTCCCCGACCGCCTTCTGGGTCTGGCCGTTCCGCTTCGAAGACGCGATCTCGCCCATCGTGAAGCGCGCGGTCTCGAGCGCCTTCAACTCGGCGCGGTTCTTCTTCAACTGAACCCGGTGCCAGGCGATGTTGCTGTCGCTGTCCGCAACCATGTGGGAACTCCGCTGATTCGTTCCCACAGTGTATCGCGCGCCGAATCGGCGCCGCAACGGGCGCGCGGCGGCGAAAATACGGTCTTATTGCGCGAGAGTTCCGGGCCTAGCGCTCGGCGAAAGCCTTTTCGACCACGAATTGGGCCGGCTCGCCGTGATTGCCCTCGATAAGACCCCGCTCGCCGAGGAGCACGCGGGTGTCCGCCACCAGCGCCGGGCTGCCGCAGATCATGACGCGATCGTGGGCGGCTTCCAGTACCGGCAGGCCGATGTCGGAAAACAGCTTGCCCGAGGTGATGAGGTCGGTGATGCGGCCGCGATTGCGGAAGGGATCGCGCGTCACGGTCGGATAGTAGATCAGCTGGTTGCGGATGTACTCGCCGATCAGCTCGTCCTTTGGCAGAGTTTCGGTGATCATCTCGCCATAGGCGAGCTCCTTGACGTGCCGGCAACCGTGCAGCAGCACGACCTTCTCGAACCGCTCATAGGTCTCGGGGTCCTTGATCACGCTCAGGAACGGCGCAAGGCCCGTACCTGTGCCGATGAGGTACAGGTTGCGGCCGTCCTCCAGATTGTCGATCACCAGTGTGCCGGTGGCTTTGCGGCTAACGATGATCTCGTCGCCTTCCTTCAGATGCTGGAGCCGTGAGGTGAGTGGGCCGTCCGGCACCTTGATCGAGAAGAACTCCAGCGTGTCCTCGTAATTGGCGCTGGCGACGCTGTAGGCCCGCAGCAGCGGCTTCTCGCCGACCTTGAGCCCGATCATGGTGAATTCGCCGTTGCGGAAGCGGAAGGTCGGGCTGCGGGTGGTCTTGAAGGAGAACAGCGTGTCGGTCCAGTGGTGGACGCCCAAAACGGCTTCCTGATTGAAATTGCTCATCTCACCCTTCCGTAGGCGGCAGCTATGCGTCGTTTGTACACGATCATTTGTATACTAATGAATAATCCGGCTTGATCCCGCGGTCAAGGCTGCCCAAGATCGGAAGCGTTGCAGTTAAGGACAAGGAGCCATTCCATGGCGCATGACGCACCCCAGGCCACCGGACCCTCGAAGCTCGTGATCCGCAATATCGGCCTGATCCTGTCCGGCGCGCTGGAAAAGCCGATCCTAGACGGCGACACCATCGTCGCCGAGAACGGCAAGATCACCGCGATCGGCCGCTTCAAGGACCTCGACACCGAAGGTGCGACCACCATCGTCGAGGCCAACGGCACCACGGTGGCGCCCGGCCTGATCGACAGCCATGTCCACCCTGTTGCGGGCGACTGGACGCCTCGCCAGAACCAGATCGGCTGGATCGACAGCAATTTGCATGGCGGCGTCACCACGATGATTTCCGCAGGCGAGGTGCATATGCCCGGCCGCCCGCGCGATGTCGTCGGGTTGAAGGCGATGGCCATCTTCGCACAGCGCGCATTCTGGAATCTGCGGCCTGGCGGCGTGAAGGTTCACGCCGGCGCGCCTGTGATCGAATGCGAGATGGTCGAGGAGGACTTCAAGGAGCTGGCCGCAGCCGGTGTCAAGCTGCTCGGCGAAGTGGGCCTGGGCGGCGTCAAGGATGGCCCGACCGCGCGAAAAATGGTCGGCTGGGCCCGCAAATACGGCATCCAGAGCACGATCCACACCGGCGGGCCCTCGATCCCCGGCTCCGGCCTGATCGACAAGGACGTGGTGCTGGAGGCCGACACCGACGTGGTTGGCCACATCAATGGTGGCCACACCGCGCTTCCCGACGACCAGATCCGCTGCATCTGCGAGGGCTGCAAGCGAGGCCTCGAGCTGGTGCACAACGGCAATGAGCGCTCGGCGCTGTTCACGTTGCGCATCGCGCGCGAGATGGGCGATCTGCACCGCGTCATCCTCGGCACCGACGCGCCGGCCGGCTCCGGCGTGCAGCCGCTCGGCATTCTCCGCATGGTGTCGATGCTGTCCTCGCTTGGCGACCTGCCGGCAGAGGTCGCGTTTTGCCTGGCCACCGGCAACACGGCGCGGATGCGCGAATTGGATTGCGGCCTGATCGAAGTCGGCCGTTCCGCCGACTTCGTCATCATGGACAAGGCGCAGCATTCGGCCGGCAAGAACATTTTGGACAGCGTCCAGCTCGGTGACCTCCCCGGCATCGGCATGACCATCATCGACGGTATCGTACGCACCCAGCGCAGCCGCAACACCCCGCCGGCCGGCAGGGTGCCGGAGGTGGTGGCGAAGTGACGCAGCCGGAGCGGCTCGCGCTCCGCGCGGACCCTCGGGAAAAGCTGATCACCCAATCAGTGGCGCTTAGCGATCTCACAACGCACATAGGTCTGGCGCTTGCCTTGCCCGACCGGGCTGTTGTCCATCACCAGCTTGCCATCCGCGGCAATGGAAACCCGGGGACTGGAGCGATACTTCTCGCCCTCGCCTTCGCAGGCGAGCTTCATTTTCCAGGCGAGCTTCCCATCGGCAGTGATCTCACTGGCGCGGCACCGGGTCTCGTACCAATAGAGGCGGTTGCCGCCTTCGATGCTCAGGCGGCTGACACTGTCCTGGTCGCGGCAATCCTTTTTGGTTGACGCCCAGAACCCCTCATAGGCTTGCGCCGCGAGGGCGGGAGCACACTGGCCCGCCAGCACCGCACTCAGACTCAGAGCCATCGCAAAACGGGTCGCCGCTCTCATACCGAAAGACCTCGATAAGACCTTCACCGAGGTTAGTCGCGCCTCACCGCAGCTTGTTCAACAGCGCCATCAGCATCTCGCGCTCCTTTGCTTCGAGCGGCGCCAGCGTCTCCCGGGTGATCGCGAGCGCATTCGGCGCGACCTTTTCCGCCAGCTGCTGGCCCGCGCGGGTCAGGCTGACCAGAAGCCGCCGTCCGTCCTCGGGATCCTGGCTGGTCTCGGTGAGGCCGCGCGCCGTCAAACGATCGATCACGCCCTTGATGGTCGCCACATCCATTGCCGTCAGGCGTCCAAGCTGGTTCTGCGAGCATGGCCCGGCCTCGGCGAGCTTCGACAGCGCCGCCCATTGCGTCGGCGTAATGTTGGTGCCGATCTCGCGAGAGAAGATCGCGCTGTGGCGCTGCCAGACCTGGCGAAGGATGAACCCAACCTGCTCGTCGAGCACGTAAGGCGGCTTTGCCGGTTTGACGCTTTTCTTCGCAGCGACGCTTCTCGCCATCCGCTCGATACCCTTGCCCTTTGCCTTCACAACGACAGATGCGCGTCGCGGATATCCGGACGCGCGTCGAGCTCGGCCATGGTGCCGCCGAAACAGATGCGGCCGCGCTCGATGATATAGGCGCGATCGGAGATCAGCCGCGCAAAATGCAGATTCTGCTCGGAGACGACGATGCTGACGCCCTCCTTCTTCATGGTCAGGATGGCATCGACCATCTGCTCCACGATCTTCGGCGACAGGCCTTCCGAGGGCTCGTCCAGCAGCACCAGCGACGGATTGCCCATAAGCGTGCGGGCGATGGTGAGCATCTGCTGCTCGCCGCCGCTCATGCGGCCGCCCGGGCGATTTTTCATCTCGCCGAGGTTAGGGAACAGCGAAAACAGCTTGTCGCGGGTCCAGTGCGGCGCGTTCGGGCGCTTCGGCTGGCGGCCGACCTCGAGATTTTCTTCCACCGTCAGGTCGGTGAAGATACGCCGCTCCTCCGGCACGTAACCAAGCCCATCCCGCACGATCTCATGTGTCGGACGCGCCGAGACATCCTTGCCTTCGAACATGATCCGTCCCGAGCGCTGCGCGACGAGCCCGACGATCGAGCGGAACGTCGTCGACTTGCCGGCGCCGTTGCGGCCGAGCAACGCCACGACTTCCCCCTCGCCGACCTCGAAGCCGATGTCGAACAGGATATGCGCCGGGCCGTAATGACTATTGAGATCTTGCACCGTGAGCTTCATACCGATGCTCCCTCGCGATGCCCGGCCTCGTAAAGGAGGCCCTCGCCGAGGTAGACCGCCTGCACCTGCGGATTGCCGCGCACCTCCGCCGGCGAGCCCTCGGCAATCAACGTGCCGCGGTTGAGCACGATGATGCGATCGGCGTGCTCGAACACCACGTCCATGTCGTGCTCGGTGAAGAGAACGCCAATCGATTTTTCCCGGGCGATCTGCGCGGTCAGCCGCATCAAATCGACGCGCTCGCGCGGCGCCATGCCGGCGGTCGGCTCGTCCATCAGCAGCAGCTTTGGCTGGTTGGCGAGCGCGACGGCGAGCTCGAGCCGCTTGAGATCGCCATAGGCAAGCTCGCCACAGGGGCGATCCGCGTAACCGCCCATACCGACCAGCTCGAGCAGTCGCCCGGCTTCGCCGCGGTCGAAGTTCGGCGCCGAGCCCCAAAGATTGTACAATTGCTTGCCGTGCGAGATCAGCGCGACCTGCACATTCTCGCGCACGGTCATGGTCGCGAAGGTCGCGGTGATCTGGAAGGTGCGGCCCACGCCCATCCGCCAGATCTCGCGCGGCTTCCTGCCGGTTGTGTCTTCGCCGAGCAGGCGGACGTGGCCGCTATCAGGCTTGTTCTGGCCGTTGAGCATGTCGAAACAGGTGCTCTTGCCCGCGCCGTTCGGTCCGATCAGCGCCAGGATCTCGCCTGATCGCAGCGAGAACGAGACGCCGCGCACGGCGTGAACGCCGCCATAGGATTTGGTCAGGCTTTCGACCGCGAGAAGTGGGGGGGCGACGCTCATTCGGCGGACTCGATCGGCTTTGCAAGCAAGGGGGAGCCCGGCGGCGATGCCTTCCTGCGGCGCTGCGCCAGCATCTCCAGCATGCCGACGATGCCCTTGGGGAAGACGACGACGATCAGAACGATGAAGCCGCCGAGCACGAGCTTTGACAGGTCGGTCTGGCTGACCAGCCAGATGTTCAAGGCCTTGTAGACGATGGCGCCGATCACCGCGCCCGACACCGTCTCGACGCCGCCGAGCAGCACCATCACAAGCGCATCGACCGAGAGCGAGATGCCGAGATTGTCCGGGAAGACGCTGCCCTTGAGGTAGGCGAACAGCGCGCCGCCGATGCCCGCGGTCGTGCCCGCGATCACGAAGGCGGTCCACTGGATGCGCTTGGCGTTGATGCCGACCGCTTCGCTGCGCAGCAGCGAGTCGCGCGTCGCCCTCAGCGCATAACCGAACGGCGAGAACACCATGGCCCGCAACGCGATCGTCACGAGCGCCGCAACGCCGAGCGACAACCAATAGAAATGCGATGGGCTCGCCGCCCAGCTCGCGGGCCAGACGCCCAGGATGCCGTTGTCGCCGCCGGTGACGCTCACCCACTGGAACGCGATCGACCAGACGATCTGCGCGAAGGCGAGCGTCAGCATTGCAAAATAGACGCCGGAGAGCTGCACCGCGAAGAAGCCGAACACGGCAGCGCCCATGCAGCCGAGCAGCGGCCCGAGCAACAGGCAGACGATCATCGGCAGTCCCGCCATCTTGGCGAGGAAAGCGACGCCGTAAGCGCCGAGGCCGAAATAAGCGGCGTGACCAAAGGAGGCGAGCCCGCCGACCGACATCAGGAAGTGCAGGCTGACGGCGAAGATTACGGAGATCGCGATCTCCGACCCGACGGTCAGTGCATAGTTGCCGGCGAACAGCGGCAGCGTCGCTGCGATGACGAGCGCTGCAAGCGCGGCCAGCTGCTCGTTCGACGTCAGCGGTCGCCAGGGATTGACCGTGAGACCCGGCGTCTTGCGCGCGGGGGCCTCGGGTCTGCCGAACAGGCCCCAGGGCCGCACGATCAGCACTGCCGCCATCACCAGGAAGACCAGGATGATGGAGATTTTTGGAAAGATCAGGATGCCGAAGGCGTTGAGTTCGGAGACCAGCACCGCCGCGACGAAAGCGCCGATGATGCTGCCGAGGCCTCCGATCACGACGACCACGAAGACCTCGACGATGATACGCAAATCCATCGCATGATGCACGGCATCGCGCGGAATCTGGAGCGCACCGCCTAGAGCGGCGAGGAAAACACCGACCGCAAACACGCTCGTGAACAGCCATTTCTGGTTAACGCCGAGCGCTGCGACCATGTCGCGGTCTTGCGTCGCTGCGCGCACCAGCACGCCCCAGCGCGTGCGCTGGAACAAGAGCCAGAGGATGCCGAGCACGACCGGGCTGAGCACGATCAGGAACAAATCATAGCTCGGGATGTTTTGGCCGAAGAAGTCGATCGCCCCCTTGAAGCCGGGTGCACGGCGCCCGACGAGATCGTCCGGGCCCCAGATCAGGACGACGAGGTCCTCGACCATCAAGGTCAGCCCGAAGGTCGCAAGCAGCTGGAACAGTTCGGGCGCGTGATAGATGCGCCGGAGCAGCACCATCTCGACAATGACGCCGATCACTGCCACGGCAAGCGCTGCGATGACGATCCCGCCCCAGAAGCCGAACGTCCCCGATAGGCGCTCGGTGAGCGTGAAGGCGATATAGGCACCGATCATGTAGAAGGCGCCGTGCGCAAAATTCACGATCCGCGTCACGCCAAAGATGATCGACAGGCCCGATGCCACCAGGAACAGCGACGCCGCACTGGCGAGGCCGGTCAGAAACTGTACGACGTAAAAGGCCATCAGCGGTCCGGGTTGGTGTTGCATCACCTCTCCCCGCTTGCGGGGAGAGAGAGCTTCGTAGGGTGGGTTAGCGCAGCGTAACCCACCTGTTCTGGTTCTGCGGGTACAGACCGTGGTGGGTTACGCCTTCGGCTAACCCACCTACGGCAGCGGAGATCAATCCTTCGGACGCAGCTTCTCGACTTCGGCATCACTTGGCAGATAGTCCGCGCCCTTCTTGTAAGACGAGTCCACCATCACGCCCTTGCCGTCCTTCAGCGCGGTCTTGCCGACATAGGCACCGAGCGTCGACTGGTGATCGATCTTGCGGAAGGTGATCTCGCCGAGCGGCGACGGCATCGACAGTCCTTCCGCCGCGCTGATCAGCTTCTCCGGATCGGTCGAATTGGCCTTCGCCAGGATCGCCGCCGCCGACTTGATGGTCTGATAGCCGACGATCGAGCCGAGGCGCGGATAGTCGTTGTACTTGGCCTGATAGGCCTTCAGGAACGCGTCGTGCTCGGGCGTCTTGATCGAGTACCAGGGATAGCCCGTGACGATCCAGCCCTCGGGCGTTTCCTCCTTGAGCGGGTCGAGATATTCGGGCTCGCCGGTGAGGAACGAGACGACCTCGCGTCCCTTGAACAGACCGCGGGTGTTGCCTTCACGCACGAGCTTGACGAGATCCGCGCCGAAGGTGACGTTGAGGATCGCTTCGGGATTGGCCGCGGCAACCGCCTGCACCACCGGACCCGCGTCGATCTTGCCCTGCGGCGGCCACTGCTCATCGACCCACTGGATGTCCGGCCGCTTCTCCGACATCAGCTTCTTGAACACTGCGACTGCGGACTGGCCGTATTCATAGTTCGGCGCGATCGTCGCCCAGCGCTTTGCCGGCAGCTTGCTGGCTGCCTCCACCAGCATCGCCGCCTGCATGTAATTGGAGGGGCGCAGTCGGAACGTGTACTTGTTGCCCTTGGACCAGGTGATGGCGTCCGTCAGCGGCTCGGCTGCCAGGAAGAACACCTTCTTCTGGTTGGCGAAGTCGCTGACCGCAAGACCGATGTTCGACAGGAACGTACCCGTCAGCATCGCCACGCCCTCGCTCGACACCAGCTCGTTGGCCGCGGTTTGCGCATCCGCCGGCTTGCCGCCGTCGTCCTTGGAGACGACGATGAGCTTCTTGCCGTTGATGCCGCCGGCTGCGTTGATCTCTTCGACCGCGAGCTGCCAGCCCTTGCGATAGGGCTCGGTGAACGCCGGAAGCAACGAATAACTGTTGATCTCGCCGATCTTGATGTCCTGCGCCAGAGCCGAATGAGCCATGCCGCTCGCCAACAGCGCAAATGCCGCGCCGGCGAAATAGTTCTTTGCTCGCATCCCAACCTCCACTTTTCTGAAAAGATTAACGCAGTCCGTCTTCGCCCTTGATCTCCGCAGCCGTCAGCCCGCCGACGCGCGGCAAAGGACGGCCGCTGTCGGTGACGGCGACCGCGACCATGATCTCGTTGGCGCGCGGCGCGTCGTTGATCTGCACTTCCATGCCGTCGAAATGACTGCGCACGAAGGCTGCATCCTTGTGGCCCAGCGGAATATCCAGCGTCGTGCCGGGTCCACTGCGCTTCTTCGACGACGGGATCAACGCAGCGCCCTTGCTCAGCACTTTACGCACCGGCGCGCCCATTTTCGGGTGAAGGATGGCAGCGGCATGCTCCAGCTCGCCGTTCTCGCCGACGGCCGCGGCCTTGCCATAGCTCTGCGCCTTGGATCCTTCGATGCCGAGCGCCGCCACCGCGCGCTTCGAGAGCAGCTCGCCGAGCTCCTCGCCAATCGCGATCAGCGGCGAGAGATCCTCGACATACTTTCCGGCAAACGGATTCTCGATCACGGCGATTGCCGCCGCACGCCGCGTCGGCGGCGAGACCTGGCGGCCCATCTCCATATGCGTCTCTTCGACGACGGTGACGATCTTGCGGATGATCGCGCTCATGATTGTTTCCTCAAGCCGCTTCCCTGTTCAGGCATGAACCGCGTTCTCTTGTACAAGCGGACGCGATCGTTGCCGTTCAATATCCTTGGTCCCGATGACAAGCATATCACCACAAAGCTGCAACACGGCACCCTCGATCAATCCGCGATTGAATAATTGCCGTGCACATTCCGCGCCAGATTCGAGTGCGGTCGTGATCTCATCCTGTGACAAACCACTGACGCCACGGGTCACGAGCCGCGCGCCGAGATCGCTGTCGGGCTGAAGTTCGTTCGCTGGCTTTCGGATGATGGCGGGATGCCCCGGCAGATCGACGGCATTCGCAATGATCGTCGCGGCGGCATCGGCTTGCGAGGCCGTTCCGGCCAACACGGTCACCGCATCGGCAATCCCGAGCGAAAAGCTGCGGCCGTGCCTTCCGCTGGTAGCGATGCCGCGCACGGGATCATCGGCGTCCACCCTAATTGTCCGCATCACGCCGTCGCGATCGGGCCGGTCCATCAGGCCGACCGAAAAATGCTCGTCCTCGCCGAGATGCAGGGCAATGTCGCCGCCATTGTTGGCATAGGCCCGATCGAGCGCCGCAGCGTCCAGCATTGCGCCCAACACCTCCTCCGCCACGCTGCCGGCCACAGCGGCCATCGGCGTGATGAAGCCATTACCGGCATAGGGCGCCACCGCGGCGTGCATGCGACGCGCCACAACGCCTCTCAACGAGGTCCGCTCCTCGACAGCGGTCCGCAGGTCTGGCAGTTCCGCGCAGAGCTCGTCGAGAAGTCCGGTGAACCGTTCGGCCGCAGCCTCATAGGCCGCGCGCACTGCGTCGGTGGGCCCCCTCGCCTCGACGATCAGATCAATCGGTCCATCCTGCAAATGCAGCCGCCGGCCATCAGACAGCAACGCGATTTGCGGGAGCCTTGTCATGCCCGAGGTCCCGGGATCGGGTTCTGCCAGGGCAATTGGCGGACATCGTCGCCGCCCTGCACCTCGGACAGCGGTTTTACATAATCCATGTGCCCGCCGAGCGCCGCATAGTCCGACAGCTTCATCGTGAATTCGATCGGCGCGACCAGCGCGGGCGTCGGCACGTAACCGAATGCGCCCGCCGGCATCTGCGTCACGTCGACCATGTAGGTAATGCCGCCGCCCGGCCAGACATAGACCGGTGCGCCGCCACTGGTGACGCGCGTCAGCGCGTCCTTGACCGAGCGCGTCAGCCGCACCGGATTGTCGGTCACGCCCGCCCGCAAGGAACCGCCCGCGCCCGCCATGAACAGCACCGTACACAGCGCCGGCTCGCAATTCTCCTGAATGCGCTCGACCGAAAACTTGAGGTCATCCGGCATCTCCGTCTCGACCGGCTTCAAGGCTTCGTCGAGCACGTAATAGGACGAATGTTCGCCGGTCGTGGAGACCATCAGCATGGAGAGGCCGGCCCTGGCTTCCTTGGCGTCAAACGGTCCCAGGATTGCCAGCGGATCGGAGATATTGGTGCCGCCCCAACCCGTGCCGGGATCGGCGACCTGGAAATAGCGGCCGGGCGTCGAGCGGCGGCCCTTCATCTTGATGCCGGTGTCGGCGATGTCGAGCAGCTTGCCGGCCTGGTGTTCCGAGAGCACGCCGGTGATATGGTCGTCGACCACGACGACCTCGTCGACCTTGCCGTGCCATTGCTTGGCGAACATGCCGATCGTCGCCGAGCCGCAGCCGACGCGCATGCGCTCTTCTTTCATGCCGTTGACGATCGGCGGCTGGCCGGCCTGCACCACCACGCTCGCGCCGCCGTCGATGGTGAGTTCGACCGCCTTGCAGTTTGCGAGGTCCATCAGCGTGTCGCAGGTGACGCGGCCTTCCTTCTTGGAGCCGCCGGTCAGATGATGCACGCCGCCGAGCGACAGCATCTGCGAACCGTATTCGCTGGTGGTGACGTGACCGACCGCCTCGCCTTGTGCGCGGACGGTCGCGGTCTCCGGCCCGAGATAGCGGTCGGTGTCGATCTTCACCTTGATGCCGCAATAGGAGAAGATGCCCTCGGTGACGACAGTCACCATGTCGATGCCGTCGACCTCCGCCGAGACGATGAACGGCGCCGGCTTGTAGTCGGGATAGGTCGTCCCCGCGCCGATCGCCGTTACAAAGGTGGAAGGCTCGTGGACGATCTTGCCGTCCCAATCTTCGGTGCGGCTGAACGGAACGAGCTTGCCGCCATGCGACACGGTGCGTTCCAGGATCACATGCGGATCGACGCGGACGAGCTTGCCCTCGTGATTGGCATAGCGGTCGCAGGCGCCCGCCGCGCCCGGCTTGATGTAGCACATCACCGGACACGCATCGCAGCGGATCTTGTCGATGGCGGCGCTCGTAGGTTCAGTCACCATGTCAAAGCCAGCCGACAGTGCAGTTATCATTTGTACACGAACGATGTTGCGCGCCCTCCCGATGGCTGTCAAGCGGCGGTGCGGCGCAAAACATACGCCTGCCGCATAAAACCTCATTTGCCTATCCGCTCTGTCCACAAAGAAGGCATTCGCGCTGCACTGCGGCATGCACGGCTTGCACGTTTGTGTACAAACGGTATCGTCGCAACGTAGATTTTGAGCGGACTTGGAATTTTCGCGAAGCTTTGGCCGCGGCGCTCAACGAGTCGACTTGGGAACGAGATGACGCAGACACCGATCCGCATCACCGTGAACGGCAGGATCCACGAGATCACTGCGGCGCGCGATACGCCGCTGCTCTACGTGCTGCGCAACGATCTCGCGCTCAACGGTCCGAAATACGGTTGCGGCCTCGGTGAATGCGGCACCTGCACTGTCCTGATCGATGGCGCGGCGGCGCGCTCCTGCGTCATTCCGATCAGCGGCTGCGGCGGCCGCGACATCGTCACGCTCGAGGGGCTCGGCACCCGCGACAAACCTGATGTGGTGCAGCAGGCTTTCATCGACGAGCAGGCCGCGCAATGCGGCTACTGCCTCAACGGCATGATCATGACCACCAAGGCGCTGCTTGCGATCAACCCGCGGCCCACCGAACAGGAGGCGCTAGCGGCGCTGCGCTACAATCTCTGTCGCTGCGGCACGCATATCGAAATCCTGCGAGCCGTGATGCGTGCGTCTGGCCAGCTCGCCGAGGCCGGTGATTGATGGCCTCCCCGCATCCGAACGGAGCTGAGCTGCAATCCGGCTCGCTCGTCGTCGTCCGCACTGTGGACGAGTGCACATCCGAGACCTTCGTCCGCATCACCGCGAACGGCTCCGTCACAGCCTACAACGGACATGTCGATCTCGGCACCGGCATCCGCACGGCGCTGGGCCAGATCGTGGCCGAGGAGTTGGATGTGTCCTTTGCCCGCGTCGTCGTCGTGCTCGGCGACACCGCGGTGGTGCCGAACCAAGGCGCGACGATCGCGAGCGAGACCATCCAGATCACCGCCGTTCCCCTGCGCAAAGCCGCCGCGCAGGCGCGACACTTTCTGATCGCACGTGCGGCCGAGCGCCTGGAGCTGCCGGTAGCCGATCTCAGGATCGAAGACGGCCTCGTGCGCGGCCACGACAATCGCAGCGTCAGCTATGGCGAGTTGATCGGCGGAGAGACCATTCGTCTCGAGCTTGCCGA
The DNA here is from genome assembly GCF_023073095.1 of Bradyrhizobium sp. 44. NCBI lineage: Bacteria > Pseudomonadati > Pseudomonadota > Alphaproteobacteria > Hyphomicrobiales > Nitrobacteraceae > Bradyrhizobium > Bradyrhizobium sp. 44. Next base: position 472,430 of record NZ_JADPIY010000016.1, on the reverse strand, counting down.
CGGCGTCGCCGTCAAGCCGGTCGGCGATTACGCCATTGTCGGCCAATCGATGCCCCGCGTCGACCTGCCGGCCAAGGCCACGGGTGAGCTGACCTTCGTGCACGACATCCGTATGCCCGGCATGCTGCACGGCCGCGTGGTGCGACCGCCCTATGCCGGCGTCGACGCCGGCCCGTTTGTCGGCACCAGCCTGATTTCGGTCGATGAATCCTCGGTGCGCGGCATTCCCGGCATCATAGCCGTCGTGCGCATCGGCGATTTCGTCGGAATCGTCGCGGAGCGCGAGGAGAACGCGATCCGCGCGGCGGAGCAGCTTGCGGTGAACTGGCGACCGACGCCTGAACTGACCGATCTCGCCGACGTCGAGAACGCGCTGCGCGCCAATCCATCGACGCCGCGCACGCTGATCGACAAGGGCGACGTCGATGCTGCCATTGCCCGCGCGGCCAAGCCGATGCAGCGCACTTACGTCTGGCCGTATCAGATGCATGCCTCGATCGGCCCGTCCTGCGCGGTCGCCGACTTCCAGGACGGCAACATCCGCGTCTGGTCGGGCACGCAAAATCCGCACCTGCTGCGGGCAGACCTGTCGCTGCTGATCGAGCGTCCCGAGAGCGAGATCGAGGTCATCAGGTTGGAGGCCGCGGGCTGCTATGGCCGCAACTGCGCCGACGATGTCACCGCGGACGCGCTGTTGCTTTCGCGCGCGGTCGGCCGGCCCGTGCGCGTGCAGCTGACGCGCGAGCAGGAGCACGCCTGGGAGCCCAAGGGCGCCGCGCAGCTCATCGACGTCAATGGCGGCCTGAACGCGGAGGGCGGCGTCGCTGCTTACGATCTTGCCACGCGCTATCCATCGAATGCCGCGCCGACATTGGCGCTGTTGCTGACGGGGCGGATATCGCCGAAGGCGGACGTCCTCCAGATGGGCGACCGGACCGCGATCCCGCCTTACGATTACGACCACATGCGCGTCGTCGCCCACGACATGGCGCCGATCGTGCGCGCGTCCTGGTTTCGCGGCGTCTCGGCCCTGCCGAACACCTTTGCGCATGAATCCTATATCGACGAGGCCGCGTCCGAGGCCGGCGTCGACCCGATCGAATATCGCCTGCGTTACCTTAGGGATCAGCGCGCCGTCGATCTCGTCCATGCGGTCGCCGAGCGCGCGGGCTGGACGCCGCGGCCGGTGCGACAAGAGAAAGACGGCGAGATCGTGCATGGGCGCGGTTTTGCCTATGCGCTCTACGTCCACAGCAAATTCCCCGGCTATGGCGCCGCGTGGTCGGCCTGGGTCACAGACGTTGCCGTCAACAAGTCGACCGGGGACGTCAGCGTGACGCGCGTGGTCGCCGGGCAGGACTCTGGGTTGATGATCAACCCGGACGGCGTGCGCCACCAGATCCATGGCAACGTCATCCAGTCCACCAGCCGCGCGCTGATGGAGGAGGTCTCGTTCGAGCGCGGCGCAGTCGCGGCGCGTGAATGGGGCGCCTATCCGATCATCCCCTTCCCTGACGTGCCCAAGATCGACGTGTTGTTGCTGCCGCGGCCGGACCAGCCGCCGCTCGGCGTCGGCGAATCCGCCTCGGTCCCGAGCGCGGCTGCTATTGCGAACGCGATTTTCGACGCCACCGGCGTGCGCTTTCGCGAGCCGCCGTTCACGCCCGAGCGCATCCTCAACGGGCTGCATGGCGGCGCACCAGCCACGCCGCAGGCGCTGCCCGCTCCCGCTACGCCACAACCATCCCGCATCTGGGAGAATCCCTTCGCCAAACGCGCCGGCATCTTCGCGACGATCGCGGCCGTCTGCACCGCGGCGATCGGCATCGGTGCGGCGCTTTTGCCTGGCCGCGCCATCGCGCCGATCGCGCGGCCTGACCCATCGGTCTATTCCGCAGCGACGATCGCGCGCGGGCAACAACTGGCCGCACTCGGCAATTGCGCGGAGTGCCACACCATGATCGGCGGGGCGCTCAACGCCGGTGGCCGCGCCCTGGAGACGCCGTTCGGTACGATCTATGCAACCAACATCACGCCAGACGTCGAGACCGGCATCGGCGCCTGGTCCTATCCCGCCTTCGAGCGCGCGATGCGCGACGGGCTGCATCGCGACGGACGGCAGCTCTATCCCGCCTTCCCTTACACGCACTTTGCGAAGACTGGCGATGCCGACATGCAGGCGCTTTATGCTTACCTGATGGCGCAGCCGCCGGTGCGCGCACCGGCAGCGGCGAATGCGCTCGCCTTCCCGTTCAATCTCCGCCCGCTACTTGCCGGATGGAATGCGCTGTTCCACCAGACGCGCGAGTTCAAGCCCGATCCCGCCAAATCCGACGTCTGGAATCGCGGCGCTTATCTCGTCGAAGGTCTCGGCCATTGCAGCGGCTGCCATTCGCCGCGCAACGCGCTCGGCGCCGAGCAGCGTAGCGCCTATCTCGCCGGCGGCTTTGCCGAGGGCTGGGAGGCGCCGCCTCTGACCTCGCTCTCGCACGCGCCGATCCCATGGAGCGAGGACGAGCTTTTCGCCTATTTGCGCACCGGCTACTCGCGATATCATGGCGTCGCCGCCGGGCCGATGGCGCCGATTGTCAGGGACCTCAAAGCCCTGCCCGACCAGGACATCCGCGCCATGGCGGTCTATCTCAACTCATTCAACGACACCGCAACCGAAGCACCGGACGCGCTTGCGGCACGTCTCGAAAGCGCGACGCAAGTTACAATTGCGTCCTCCACCGGCGCACGGCTCTATCAGGGCGCCTGCGCCGTCTGCCACGAGGTCGGCGGCCTGCCGCTGTTCGGCAGCCGGCCTTCGCTGGCACTCAACAGCAATCTGCACAGCGTCACATCAGACAATCTCGTTCAAATCATCCTGCACGGCATCGCCGAGCCGGCGTCGAGCGATCTCGGCTACATGCCGGCCTTCAAGAACAGCATGAGCGATGCGCAGGTCGAGGAACTGGTCACCTTCCTGCGCAAGCAGTTCGCCCCGGACAGGCCGGCATGGACCGGCGTGAAGGAGACGATTGCGCGTGTGAGAGCCGCCGCGAACTGAGCGCTACTTCTTGTGCTCCACCGGCGGCGTGCCGTGCGTATGGAACGATTCGATCGTCTTCAGGCCCCACGCCTGCCCCTTCTTGCGCTCCTCTTCCGTCCACACGATCGGCTTCCAGTCGGGCGCGAGGATGAGGCGCGCGCCGGCATTGGCGACTTCGACACGGTTTCCGCCGGGCTCGTAGACGTAGAGGAAGAAGGTCTGCTGGATCGCGTGCTTGTGCGGGCCGGTCTCGATGTGGATGCCGTTCTCCAGGAAGATGTCGGCAGCGCGCAGAATCTCTTCGCGGCTGTCGAGCGCGTAGGTGACGTGGTGGAAGCGGCCGGGCGTGCCGGAATGGTCGAGCGAATAGGCGAAATCGTAGCTCTTGTTGGACACCGTCAGCCACATCGCCGCTTCGCGGCCGTCGTTGAGCACGATCTGCTCGGTGAGCCGGCAGCCGAGATAGTTCTCGAAGAACTCGCGGTTCGCCTTGATGTCGACGGCGAGGCAATTGAGATGGTCGATGCGGCGGACATTGACGCCGCGCGCGGGAAAGCGCTGCGCCTGGTTCTTCAGTGCGGGTTTCAGCTCGGGCGGCGCCTGATACCATTCGGTCTCGTAATAGAGCTCGACGATGTGTCCATCGGGATCGCGACAGCGGAAGGTCGGCCCCTGCCCCATATCGCCGTCGATCCAGCCGATGTCGAAGCCGGACCCCTTCAGCGCCGCGACGCGGCGCTCCAGCGCCTGCTGGCTGCGCGCGCGCAACGCCATGTGCTCCATGCCCGATGTCTTCGACGCCGTCAGTTTGAGCGAATAGCGCTCGTAATCGTCCCAGCCGCGCAAATAGACCGACTCGCCCTTTTGTCCGCTGACGGTCATGCCCATGACGTCGACGAAGAATTTCAGGCTCTCGTCCGGCTTCGGTGTCAACAGCTCCATGTGGCCGAGATGAGCGAGATCGAGGATCGGTTCGGGTTGCATGGTGTCCTCCAAGACGTGGCTTGCGATCCGCTGGACCGGATCCCGCGATCTGGCGCAGGCGGCAATCCGCTCACGCGCCGGTGGGCGGCACTAGGCCGACGGTTCATTTGTACCAATGTACAAATGATTAGGTCCCGTCAACAAATCAAGCAAGACCGCCGAGGGTGGATGACGAACCGTCTAGGATGACCAACCCGTCCCGGAACCGCGGACCGACTGCCCGAATGGTAAAATCTCTCTTAAGCGCTCTCAGGCCCGTCGGCCGGGAAAAAGCAGCATTTTCCGGGCGCTTCTGCCAGGGAATATGCATTGGGAACAAACTTCGCACCCGAATTGTCGCGGATTTAACGAAGCGCCGGCGCCTGCCGTTTAACCGTTTGTCCAGCGACGGCCGTGCATAGTCCGGGCAACCCGTTGCTCTTGCCAGGTTCATTCATTGTGACATCCTTTGGACGCGTGATTTCGGTTCGCGGATCGCTCGCCCGGGTCGGGCTACTGCCTGAAAGCCGGATGCCGGTCTCGGAAGTGCGGGCAACCGTCGGCCGCTTCGTCAGTATCCGCTGCGCCAGCTCGGTCATCGTCGCCATGATCACCGAGGTGTCCTGCGAGAACCTCTCGAGCAACGACGATTTGATCGCCATCGCCTCGGTCGACCTGCTCGGGGAAATTCTCAACGCCACCGGCAAGGCCAAATTCCAGCGCGGCGTCACCAACTATCCGACCATCGGCGATTCCGTCGACCTGATCACGAGCCAGGAGCTGCGCACGATCTACGCGCCCACCGGCTCCGACCAGATCAATGTCGGCTTCCTTCAGCAGGACAGCTCCGTCGTCGCCTATGTCGACATCGAGGAAATGCTCTCCAAACACTTTGCGGTGCTGGGATCGACCGGCGTCGGCAAATCGACCGGTGTGTCGCTGCTGCTCAACGAGATCCTCAAGGCACGCCCGAACCTGCGCATCTTCTTGCTCGATGTGCACAACGAATATGGCCGCTGCTTCGGCGACCGCGCGCTGGTGCTCAACCCGCGCAATTTGAAACTGCCATTCTGGCTGTTCAATTTCGAGGAAATCGTCGACGTGCTGTTCGGCGGCCGCGCCGGCGTGCCCGAGGAGCTCGACGTCCTCGCCGAGGTCATTCCCCTCGCCAAGGGCGTCTACACCCAGTACCAGAACGCCGACCGCATCGGCCTGAAGCGCATCGATCCCAAGCAGATCGGCTACACCGTCGATACGCCGGTGCCCTATCGCCTGGTCGATCTGATGTCGCTGATCGACGAGCGCATGGGCAAGCTCGAGAACCGCTCCTCGCGCATCATCTATCACAAGCTGATCTCCCGCATCGAGGCGGTCCGCAACGACCCGCGCTACGCCTTCATGTTCGACAACGCCAATGTCGGCGGTGACACCATGGCCGAGGTGATCAGCCATCTGTTCCGCCTGCCGGCCAACGGCAAGCCGATGACGGTGATGCAGCTCGCCGGCTTCCCGGCCGAGGTCATCGATTCCGTCGTCTCGGTGCTCTGCCGCATGGCCTTCGACTTCGGCCTGTGGAGCGACGGCGTTTCACCGATGCTGTTCGTCTGCGAAGAGGCTCACCGCTACGCCTCCGCCGATCGTAATGTGGGCTTCGGGCCGACCCGCAAGGCGGTGTCGCGCATCGCCAAGGAAGGCCGCAAATACGGCGTCTATCTTGGCCTCATCACCCAGCGTCCGGCCGAGCTCGACGCGACCATCATCTCCCAGTGCAACACGCTGTTCACGATGCGTCTTGCCAACGAGCGTGACCAGGCGCTGCTGCGCGCCGCGGTGTCGGATGCGGCCGCGAATCTGCTCTCGTTCGTGCCCTCGCTCGGCACCCGCGAAGTGCTGGCATTTGGCGAAGGTGTCGCGCTGCCGACGCGGCTGCGCTTCAAGGAGGTGCCGCCACATCAATTGCCGCGCGGCGAAGCCACCATCAGCAGCGTGCCGTCCGTCACCTCCGGTCACGACATGCATTTCGTCGGCGCTGTGCTCGAGCGCTGGCGCGGTGCCACCTCGCAGCGCGACGTGCCGAACGATCCGGTGTTCTCGGCCCCGCCCGCCAAGACGCTCTCCAACGTCGAAGCCCCGATGCTGCAACCGTCGATGGGGCTGGATCCGGACCGCTTCTCGCTGCTGAAGAAGCCGCTGCGGTAAAGCAACGCTCGTTTTCCAGCTCCGGCATTGCGAGCCTGGCATCACGTTGAGCATGGCGCCGGCATCGACTATGGTTGCCGGCCCCAAGCCGGAATCCATGCCCATGACAAAGCCTGCGCAACGCTTCGCCGCTCCCGCCCTCGATGCGCTCCCTGACGACATCCGCACACGTCTCCTCGCCGTGCAGGAGAAGAGCGGCTTCGTGCCGAACGTGTTCTTGACGCTGGCCTACCGCCCGGACGAGTTCCGCGCCTTCTTCGCCTATCACGACGCGCTGATGGAGAAGGACGGCGGCCTCACCAAGGCCGAGCGCGAGATGATCGTGGTCGCGACCTCGGCAGCCAATCAGTGTCAGTATTGCGTGATTGCGCATGGCGCGATCCTGCGCATCCGCGCCAAGAACCCGCTGATCGCCGACCAGATCGCCACGAACTACCGCAAGGCCGACATCACGCCGCGGCAAAAGGCGATGCTCGACTTCGCGATGAAGGTCTCGGCCGATGCGCAGCGGATTTCCGAGGACGATTTCACCGCGCTCGCGCCGCATGGCTTCAGCGACGACGACATCTGGGACATCGCCGCAATCTCCGCCTTCTTCGCACTGTCGAACCGGCTGGCGAACTTCACCGGCATGCGGCCGAATGACGAATTCTATCTGATGGGACGGCTGCCAAAGAAATGACCGACTGCCGCGAACGCGGAAGGAACGCATAGCCGACAAACGCAGTGGACGAGTTCCCGTCTGACGGGAACTCTGTGTTTTCGCAATCGCACACGTTTAATTAAGAATCTCACCCTCAACTAGCACAAACGCTTTGGCACAACTTGCGCAGTTTCCGTCACCGGAGACGCGGATGAGTCGTGCCTGTCGAGGGGCTTCTCATGAACGTGCGGGCATTTGTTGTCGCGACCTGTATCGGCACGGCTTTCTTCGCGGCCGGGTACGCATGGAATTATCAGCCCGAGATCATCAACGCGAACGAGATATGGAGCATGTTCGAATCGGAGCATGGAAAGGCGCGGGCTGCCGTCTTACGCGTCCTCATTGCGCCGAATTCAGCTCACTTCAACGGCCTGCGAACGATCGATGCAGACCAGGCAAGATACGTATGCGGCTCCGTAAAGGCGATGGACAAGGAGAGGCAGTATGTCGAGGCCGCGTTCGTTTACACCGTCGCGATCGATTTTGCCCGTATCGACGACGACGGCCGGATGACGTCGCAGCGCTCTCCTTACAAGCCCTGCCCAGGCGCGGCCGACGACAAAATTGCCGACCAGAACACGCTGATATCGCCAGGCGCGCTGTCGATGATCAAGACCGTCGAAAAAATCATCCCCAAGTCCAGCGGCGGAACGATGGAACAACAGCTTGGCCAGCTCGCCGGACAGACAGCGGCGGTCGCGCCAGGTTCGGCGGTCCCGCGGAGATCGGCCGGCTCATCGGGTTCGGCAGCCTCAGCGGGGGCAGGATGGGCGCCAGCAGCGCAGCATTCAGGTTCGGGCGTGGAGGCGCGACAAGCAGATGAACTGACGTGGCGTGTCGACCAGCCGCCGGCCGCATGGCCGAATTTCCCCTCGGACCACCCGCTGGCGAAATCGGCGCAGAAGCGGACGAGCGCCGAGGCCTTGGCTTTTGCAAGAGATGTCGAGGCTCGCTGGGAAGACGCCAAATCGTCCGGAGTTCCGGCCAAGCGTCCTCCGCCTGAGGAGATCAAGGAAGCATGCCGCGCGCTACTTACGATCGATCCCACGGACAAGGATTATCCGCGGGCCTGGGGCGCCTTTGTGCGGCTGCGCAAAATCGATCGCGACGCTGCTGGTTGAACTGGCGGGGATCTGTCCTAGCGCTTCGCCATCAACTCGAGCGCCGGGGCAAAGCGCTCGGAAAACGTCAACGTCTTGGCATGGTGTACTGCGGCAAACGATGCCGATATCCCGGCTGAAGCGACCACGAGCAGGGCAACGGCGAAAACCAGACGGCGCATTTCGGCCTCCTGTGTGAGCTCGACAATCCCACAGATGGCACGGCTTTGTTTCGGCACCGCTTCGTGCGGACGGAAGATGGTTTCGCTCAAGAGGCTGTGATCAGATCCGGTTTGCGGAGCCGCATGCCGTACTGACGTGAGCGTTGCGCCTAATCATCGTCAGCCGGACCGCACCAGCCGGGCAGATAGATCGCGTCCTTGCTCTTGGCTGAGGACATCGCCTTCTCGAGCGCCTTGTCAAAATTGGCGTCCACAGCCTTGCGCGACAGCTTTCGGCGCAGATAATCGGCCCACAGGAATTCGGAGAATGGCGTGGTGTCCTTGGCGAAGCCGCCCATGCGGCGCAGCTCGCCGGCAAGGCTCCGGAAGGGATCGTCCTTGAGAGCGACGACGGATTTCGGCAAATCGCGGAACGGGCGCCGTTCGCCCTTGGCGTCGTAAGGGTAAACCCAGCGCTTGTTGTCCATCACGCCCCAGAACGCTTCGCGCTCCACCATCCTGAGGTCGCCGACGATGGTGACCAGCACCTCCTTGACGCCCTCGTCGTGCAGAGCGCGACCGAGATGATGATGGTCAATCACGTAATAGCGCTCGTCGGGGCCATGCACGACGGGGATCATATGCTTGCCAAGCAGATCGGCCTGCTTTTTCTTGTCGTGCTCGCGCCAGCGCTTGCGCTTCTCCTTGACCTCGCGCATCCCGACCGTCATCTGCGTCGGCCGCAGCGACAGGATCGACACCGGATGCACTCTCGGTTCGCGCGTATTGGTCATGGTTGAGAGCCCTTCACATGGTTGCAGCTGCGTGATCAGGTTCCCTGGACTATGCCATGGGCATTGCGCCGGCAATGCATTCGGCTGGGCGGAGATTATTGCATTGCACCCTCTGCAGGCCCGGAACGACCACGGTTCCACGGTCCTTCGTTCGCAACCCTGCTAGATAGTGCGAACGCGCAATGCACGTGCGCGTTGAGAAGATTTTCTGCAACGTGTTCACCACGTATGCTATCTAAAAATCGCTGCTTCGGAGTGATCCCTGCACCATGACAACCCAGCGGCCCATAAGCTCGGATGACGAGCACCGGGTGCTCCAGTTCAGGCCGCGCACCTCGCCTTCCCCGACAGGCTACCGCGGCAACGCTAGCGTGCAGCAGTTGCGCGTCGCGCCCGAGCCGCTCGACCTGTCGCGCTACGAGCAGCCCCGCACTGAACCGGACGATTTCCGCCATCGCATGCTCGCGAATATCGCGGCGCTGGCCTTCACCATCGCACTGACCGCGATCGGGATCTGGCTCGCGGTGAGCATCGCCGACCTGCGCCGGACCCAGGATTGTGTGCTGATGGGCCGCCGCGACTGCGTCAAGATCACGACGCCGCACATCTAAGGCAAGACGTCTGGCGAGGCCCGCCGACGGTCCTTCGGCCGAAGCGGCTCAGCCGGGGCGTCCCCAGCCCTGTCCCCACACCCGCCGGCTCCATTGAACTCAGGGCGGCGCTCCGATATACGGGCTTTCGACCCGGCCAGAGGGGGGTTGAGGGCGTCATCGGGGCGCGATGCCCACCCACCGTTCCACTCTGGAAAATCTGACAAACATCTGCAATATATCAAAGGCTTAGTGATGTCCTCCACATTCGATCAGGTCGCTACGATCATCGCTGAAACCTGCGACATCCCGCGCGACACGATCACGCCGGATAGCCATGCCATCGATGACCTCGGCATCGACAGCCTCGATTTCCTGGACATCGCGTTCGCGATCGACAAGCAGTTCGGTATCAAGCTGCCGCTGGAAAAGTGGACCCAGGAGGTCAACGACGGCAAAGCCACCACCGAGCAGTATTTCGTGCTGAAAAACCTGTGCGCCCGCATCGACGAGCTGGTTGCGGCCAAGGGCGCGAGCGCCTAAGCGCGCGGTCATGCAACTCGAATACTTCCACATGATAGATCGCGTCGTCGACCTCAACGTCGACGCGAAGACGATTGTCGTCGAGGCTCAGGTCCCGATGGAGAGCACCATCTTCGAGGGGCACTTCCCGGGCTATCCCCTGATGCCCGGCGTGCTCCTGATCGAATCGATGGCGCAGGCCTCTGGCTGGCTTCAGCTTGGCGTGCTCAAATTCGAGCGCATGCCGATCCTGGCTGCCGTCAAGGAGGCCAAGGTCCGCGGCTCGGTTTTCCCCGGCGATCTCATGAGCATCGAGGCAAGCCTGGCCCATCAGGGCTCGGGCTACGCCGTGACCGAAGCCAAGATCAAGGTCGGCGGCAAGCTGCGCGCGAATTCGACGCTGACCTTCACGCAGATTCCCTTTCCCCATGCGGATATGCGCGCCCACATGGACGCGGTCGCCAAACGCGTCGGCTTTCCGCAACAGGCCGTATCGCCATGACCGAGACTGCTTCGAAGCCCGCCCAGACGGAAGTCTGGATCACCGGCATTGGCCTGGCCACCTCGCTCGGCGAGGGCCTGGACGCCAACTGGGCCGCGCTTCAGGAGAAGCGCATCAATGTCGACGAGAAGGGCTTTGCGCCCTACATCGTGCACCCCCTGACGCCGGTTACCTTCGACAGCCAAATCCCGAAGAAGGGCGACCAGCGCCAGATGGAAGCCTGGCAGCGCATCGGCACCTATGCGGCCGGGCTTGCGCTCGACTCCGCCGGGATCAAGGGCAACAAGGATATCCTGTCGAAGATCGACATGGTCGTCGCCGCCGGCGGCGGCGAGCGCGATCTCAACGTCGACACCGGCGTGCTCACGGCCGAGGCCAAGGGTGCCAACGCGCCCGGCTTCCTCAACGAGCGGCTGATGAGCGATCTCAGGCCGACGCTGTTCCTGGCCCAGCTCTCCAACCTGCTCGCCGGCAACATCGCCATCGTGCATGGCATTGGCGGCACCTCGCGCACCTTCATGGGTGAAGAGGTTGCCGGCGCCGATGCCGCCCGCATTGCATTGTCGCGCATCGCCTCGGGCGAGAGCGACATCGCGCTGATCGGCGGCTCGCACAATGGCGAGCGCAAGGACCTGATGGTCCTCTACGAATTCGGCGACTTCAATCTCAAGGACAAGTTCGCACCCGTGTGGGCGCGCGAGGACAACGCCGGCTTCGCGCTCGGCTCGGCTGGCGCGTTTCTGGTGCTGGAGTCCAAGGCGCATGCGGAAGCGCGCGGTGCCAAGCCGTTCGCGAAGCTGTCGAGCGTCGTTGCCGACCTCGCCCGGCGCAAGACCCCCGGCGACATGGCCGCGACGCTGGAGAAGCTTTGGGCAAAGTTGCCGAAGCGCGACGGCAAGGGCGCGATCATATCCGGTGCGACCGGCGCTGAGCCGGCGACATCGGAAGAGCGCGGCTTCCTGAAGGGCCACGCCGAGTTCCCGGTGCGCTCGACCGGCACGATGTTCGGCCACACCATGGAGACGCAATTCCCGCTCGGTATCGCGCTCGCCGCGCTGTCGATCTCTCGCGGCGCGCTGTTTCCGCCGAACGATTCCACGGGCACCGAGATTGAAATGCAGGGAGCGCCCACCCAGATTGTGGTGGTGGGGGCCGGACACTGGCGCGGCGAAGGCATGGCGCTGGTCGAGGCAGTAAGCTAGAGCGCGTTGCGCTTTGGCAGGTTATTGTTTGGGCATGATCTTCTCGGAAAATCGCGTCACGCTTTTTCGGATCATGCTCCAGCTCAAGCGGGGATCGACATGACTGCACCACGCGACAAACTCGGGCGTCCCGTCGTCGTCGTCACCGGCATGGGCATCATGACCTCGCTCGGCAACGGCAAGACCGACAATTGGGCGAAGCTTGTCGCCGGCGAATCCGGCATCCGCACCATCACGCGCTTTCCAGTCGACGGCCTGAAAACCACGATGGCCGGTACGGTGGATTTCGTCAGCGTCGATCCGTTCTCCTCCACCGGCCTGTCCGAGCGGATGGCCGAACTGGTGACGCAGGAAGCGCTGGACCAGGCCGGCATCGGCGCCAAGGCGGATTTCCCGGGCCCTCTCTTCCTTGCGGTCGCACCTGTCGAAGTCGAATGGCCGCAGCGCCGCGAACTTGGCCGCGCGGTCGGTAAGCTCGACTTCAATTACGACGATCTGCTGCGCATCTCCGGTGGCGGCAAGTACAGCGCCTATCACCACCGCTTCATGTTCGGTTCGGTCGCGGCCTACCTCGCCGAGACCTTCGGCACCAAGGGCTCGCCGATCTCGTTGTCGACGGCCTGCGCCTCGGGCGCGACCTCGATCCAGCTCGGTGTCGAGGCGATCCGCCGCGGCGAAACCGATGCCGCGCTGTGCGTGGCGACCGACGGCACCGTAAATCCGGAGGCGCTGGTGCGCTTCTCGCTGCTCTCGGCGCTGTCGACCCAGAACGATCCGCCGCAGGCGGCCTCCCGTCCCTTCTCCAAGAACCGCGACGGTTTTGTCATGGCCGAAGGCGCAGGTGCGCTGGTGCTCGAAAGCTATGAAGCCGCCACCGCGCGCGGCGCAAAAATTCTCGGCGTGATCGCCGGCTGCGGCGAGCTCACCGATTCCTTCCATCGCACCCGCTCCTCGCCCGACGGCAAGCCGATCATCGGCTGCATGAACAAGACGCTGGCCGATGCCGGCATGACGCCGGACCAGATCGACCACATCAACGCGCACGGCACCGCGACGCCCGAGAACGACAAGATGGAGTACAATACGACATCGGCCGTGTTCGGCGATCTCGTCTCGAAGATTCCGGTCACCTCCAACAAGTCGATGGTCGGCCACACCATCTCGGCCGCCGGCGCGGTCGAGGCAATCTTCTCGCTGCTCACGCTCGAACATCAGCGCATCCCGCCGACGATCAACTACGACAATCCGGATCCCACGATCCTGTTCGACGTCGTCGGCAACAAGGCACGCGATGCCCGCGTCACCGCGGTGATGTCGAACTCGTTCGGCTTCGGCGGCCAGAACGCCTCGCTGATCCTGACCCGCGAACCGGCCTGACCGGACGCATGGCGCTGCTTCCTGCGAGGACGAAGGCCCGCGCGCGGGAGACGGCCAAGTCGATCGGTGGAGGGCTGATCGGCGCCGCCACCGTCGGCATGTTGCGCACCACGCGCTATTTCGATCCGGTCAAGACCTCGGACTTTTTCGCGCGCGTCACCAAGACGATCGGTCCGCGCCTGCGCGAGCACCGCATCGGCCGCGCCAACCTCAGCGCGGCCTTTCCGGAGAAATCGCCCGAAGAGATCGAAAGCATCCTGATGGGCGTGTGGGACAATCTCGGTCGCGTCGGCGCCGAATTCGCCCATATGGACCACGTCTGGGACTACGACCGCGCCCATCCGGAAAACAGCCGGATCGAACTGCCCAGCCGCAGCATCGAGCTGTTCGACCGGATCCGCGACGACGGCAAGCCGGCGCTGATCTTCGCCGCGCATCTCGCCAACTGGGAATTGCCGGCGCTCGCCGCGGTCGCGCATGGGCTGGATACGGCGATCCTCTACCGCCGCCCCAATATCGCCTCCGCCGACCGCATCATCCAGGAGATGCGCCAGGTCAACATGGGCACGCTGATCCCGGCGGGGCGCGACGCGCCGCTGCGGCTCGCGCAGGCGCTCAAGGACGGCAAGCACGTCGCGATGCTGATCGACCAGTATCTGACCGGCGGCGTCGAGGTCACCTTCTTCGGCCGCAAGACCCGCGCCAATCCGATGCTGGCACGCCTGTTGCGCCAGGTCGAATGCCCGATCCACGGCGTCCGCGTCATCCGCCTGCCCGGCGGCCGCTTCACCGCCGAGATCACCGAAGAGGTCCAGCCGGTGCGCGACGCCGACGGCAAGATCGACATCCAGGGCACCACCCAGGCGATCACGAGCGTGGTGGAAGGCTGGGTCCGCGAGCATCCCGAGCAGTGGCTGTGGCTGCACCGCAGGTGGCGGTAATCTTGTTCCGTCATTGCGAGCGACTTGTCCGCCGTAGCTCGAAGAGCGAAGGCGGAAGCGAGCAATCCAGAATCCTCCCGCGGAAAGATTCTGATTGGTTCGTCGCTTCGCTCCTCGCAATGATGGGCGCGATTACCTTCCCGTCTTCACCCTGGTCCACAGCCGATTGATGACCCGCTGGGTCGCCGGCTCACGCGCCGTGATGACGAACAGCTTTGCGAGCATCGCCTCGTCCGGATAGATGTTCTTGTCGTTCAGAATTTTCGGGTCGACCAGCTTCTGGCTGGCGAGGTTGCCGTTGGCGTAGGACAGGAAGTCCGTATTCTTGGCGGCCACGTCCGGACGGTAGAGATAGTTGATCAGCTCGTAGGCTTCCTTGACGTTCCTGGCATCCGCAGGGATTGCGAGATTGTCGAAGAACATCTGCGCGCCCTCCTTCGGGATGGCGTAGCCGATCTCGATGCCGCTTTTGACTTCGGCAGCGCGGGCGCGGGCCTGCATGATGTCGCCGGACCAGCCGACCACGAAACAGATCTCGCCGGTGGCGAGCGCGCTTAGATATTCGGACGAATGAAACTTGCGCACGGCAGGCCGCACCTTGGCCACGACATCGGCGGCCTTGTCGAGGTCGGCCTGCTTGGTCGAGTTCGGATCGAGCCCGAGATAGTTCAACGCCGCCGGGAAGATGTCGTCGGCGGAATCCAGCATGTGGACGCCGCAGTCTTTGAATTTCGCGAGATTCTCCGGCTTGAACACGATGTCCCAGCTGTCGATCTTGGCATCCGCTCCGAGAATCTGCTTCAGCTTGGCGACGTTGTAGCCGATGCCCGTCGTGCCCCACATGTAATTGACGGCGTAGACATTGCCGGGGTCGTAGATCGCGAGACGTTCGGTCACCACCGGCCAGGCATTGGCCAGGTTCGGCAGCTTCGACTTGTCGAGCTTCTGGAAGATGTTGGCCTTGATCTGGCGCTGAAGGAAATAGGCCGTCGGCACCACGACGTCATAGCCGGACTTGCCGGCCATCAGGCGCGTCTCCAGCGTCTCGTTGGCGTCAAACGTGTCGTAGACCACCTTGATACCGGTCTCCCTGGTGAAGGCCTCGAGGACGTCGGGCGCCACGTAGTTCGACCAATTGTAGAAGTTGACGACCCGCTCCTCGGCCCCGGCGGGAGCGGAGAGCAACGTCAGCGCGGCGGCGATCGCGAGGCCAAAACCAAAGCGGCTGACGATCGTCATCTGCTACCTCTTGCGCCCGCGCACCGCGTCCGACAGCCGCTCCAGCGCGGTGTCGAGCGTCTCGTCCTTCTTGGCAAAGCAGAAGCGCACCACCGAGGTCACAGGGTCCTGCTCGTAGAAGGCCGATACCGGGATTGCCGCGACCTTGTAGTCCTTCACGATCCGCCAGCAGAACTCGGTGTCGCTCTCGTTCAGCCCGAGCGGGGACAGGTCGACGGTGAGGAAGTAGGTTCCCTGCGACTTCAGCACCGGGAAGCCGAGGCTCTCCAGTCCCTTGGCAAGGCGGTCCCTGCTCCGCGCCAGGTCCTTGCGCATCGACAGGAAATACTCGTCCGGCTTGCCGAGCCCGTAGGCGACGGCAGCCTGTAGGTTCGGCGCGGTGGTAAAGGTCAGGAACTGGTGCACCTTGGCGGCAACGCGCAGCAACGGCGGCGCGGCGCAGACGAAGCCGATCTTCCAGCCCGTCAGCGAGAAGATCTTGCCGGCCGAGCCGACCTTGATGGTGCGGTCGCGCATGCCGGGGATGGTGATCAGCGGGATGTGCTTGTGCTCGTCGAAGGTGACGTGCTCCCAGACCTCGTCGCAGATCGCGATGACGTCGAACTCCTGGCAGTAGCGCGCCAAAAGCTCGAGGTCCTCGCGCGGAAACACCACCGCGGACGGATTCAGGGGATTGTTGAAGAGCACCGCCTTGGTCTTTGAATTGAAGACGCTTTTCAGCATGTCCTCATTCAGCCGCCAATGCGGCGGCTCGAGCCGGACCAGGCGCGGAATGCCGCCGGCCTGACGGATGATCGGCAGATAGGAATCGTACACCGGCTGGAAGCACACCACCTCGTCACCGGGCTGGACGACGGCGAGGATCGCCGAGGTCAGCGCCTCGGTGCCGCCGGAGGTCACCATCACCTCGCTCATCGGATCGAGCTCGAGGCCGTGCCAGTGGCCGTAATGGCTCGCGATCGCCTGGCGCAGCTCCGGCAGGCCCATCATCGACGGGTACTGGTTGTAGCCGTTCAGCGAGGCCTCGGCTGCGGCGCGGCGGATGTCTTCAGGGCCGGGATCGTCGGGAAAGCCCTGGCCGAGATTGATGGCGGCATTGTCGCGCGCGGCCTGCGACATCGCCTCGAAGATGGTGACGGGAAGGTCCGCGAAGACCTTATTGAGGGACGAGCTCTTGGACATCGGCGGGGTCAGCCGCCGACCTTGCTGGGAAGACCCGCCGCCTTCCAGCCCAGCATGCCGCCAGCCAGATGCTTGTCGTAGGGCAGGCCCGCGGCCTGCGCCGCCAGCGAGGCCGTCACCGACCGCTTGCCCGAGCGGCAGGCGAACACGACCTCCTTGCCGGCGGGATCGGGGATCGCCTTGGGATCGAAGGTCGAGAGCGGCACGACCACGCCGTAGGGATAAGCCTCGGCCTCGACCTCGTTCGGCTCGCGCACGTCGACAAGGAGATAGCGCCCTTCCGCGACACCCTTGGAGACCTCGTCCGGGGTCAGATCCTGTACTTGATTTGCCACATCATCCTCCAACGTCGCGGGCCGCTGCCGGGGCGATCCCGGCGGCCGGCAACCTCGCCTCTCGGCCGGTGAAAATCAAGCGCTACAAAGGCTTGAGCTGCCTTGCGCAAGTTAAAGCTAAATCGCAGCGACTTGAAGCGCGACCTTCCAACGGAGGATCAGATCGTCACTTTAGATGGTGACCTGGGTGCCGACCTCGACGACGCGGCCAGAGGGGATCTGGAAATAGTCGGTGGCGTCGTTGGCGGAACGGCTGAGCGAGATGAACAGCCGGTCCTGCCAGCGCGGCATGCCGGAATGGGCGGCCGGTTTGAGCGCCCTCCGCGACAGGAAGAACGAGGTCGACATGATGTCGAACTGCCAGCCGAGCTTGCGGGCGATCGCCAGCGCCTTCGGCACGTTGGGCGATTCCATGAAGCCGAACTTCAGCGTTACCTTGGAGAAGGTCGGCGAGATTTGTTCCAGCTTCACCCGCTCGGCCGGATCGATGCGCGGGGTCTGTGCGGTCTCGATCGTGAGAATGACGTTCTTCTCGTGCAGCACCTTGTAGTGCTTCAGACTATGCATCAGCGCGGTCGGCGCGCTGACGGGATCGCTGGTCAGGAACACCGCGGTGCCGGGCACGCGCTGCGGCGGCCGCTTCTCCAGCATCGCCACGAGGTCGGCGAGCGGGAATTCGAGCTTGCGCGACTTCTCGAACAGCAGCCGGCTGCCGCGCCGCCACGTGTACATCAGCATCATCATGACTGCGCCGAGCGCCAGGGGCACCCAGCCGCCCTCGAACACCTTCAGCAGATTGGCGGCGAGAAAAGTCAGATCGAGGAACAGGAACGGCGCGATCAGGGCGGCGGCCGTGAACGGCGACCATTTCCAGAGCTTCCAGATCACCACAAAACCCATCATCGCCGTGACCACCATGGTTCCGGTGACGGAGATGCCGTAGGCCGAGGCTAGCGCGGTGGAAGAGCGGAACAGCAGCACCAGCAGGACCACCGCCACCAGCAGGAGCTGGTTGATGCGCGGGATGAAGATCTGGCCCGAATGGGCTTCAGAGGTATGGCGAATTTCAAAACGCGGCAACAGACCGAGCTGGATCGCCTGACGCGTCAGCGAATACGCACCGGTGATGACCGCCTGGCTCGCGATGACTGTTGCGGCGGTCGCCAGCACGACCATGCAGCCGCGGAAAAAACCTTGCGGGAAGAGCTGAAAGAACGGGCTGACGATCGCGCCGGGATCGCCGAGCACGAGGGCGCCCTGCCCCAGATAGTTCAATGCCAGCGACGGCACCACGATGAACAGCCAGGCGGTCTGGATCGGCCGCTTGCCGAAATGGCCGAGGTCGGCATAGAGCGCCTCGGCACCGGTGACCGCCAGAAACACCGCGCCGAGCGTCACGAAGCCGATGATGCCATGGTGGATCATGAAGGACACGGCGTAGAGCGGGTTCAGCGCCAACAGCACCTGCGGCTGCTGGATGATCGGGTGGATCGCCGCGATTGCGATCACGGCGAACCAGACGCACATGATCGGGCCGAAGAAAGCGGCGACGCGAGCGGTGCCACGGGACTGCACGGCAAACAGGCCGACCAGGATGATCACGGTCAGCGGCACGATGTAGGGCTCGAAGTGCAGGGTGACGTCCTTCATGCCTTCGATCGCCGACAGCACCGAGAGCGCCGGCGTGATCACGGCGTCGCCGTAGAACAGGGCGCCGGAAATGATGCCGAGCAGGACGATGGTTGTTCCGCGGGTGCCGACTGCGCGCTGGGCCAGGGCCATCAGCGCCAGCGTGCCGCCCTCGCCGTTGTTGTCGGCGCGAAGCAGGATCACGACGTATTTGAGCGTCACCACGATGATGAGCGCCCACAGGATCAGGGAGAGCACGCCGAGCACGGCCGCCGGCGTCGGCAGCCCCTCCGCGCCAGAAGCCGCCATGACCGCCTCGCGGAACGCGTAGAGCGGGCTGGTGCCGATGTCGCCGTAGACGACGCCGATGCTGCCGAGTGTCAGCGCACCGAAACCGGCGGTGGTGTGGGCATCGCCATGCCCATTGGCCGCCGCCGTTTCCGGGGCGGAAATCGCTACATCACTTGTCATGGGAGAGCCTGATGGCCTCTGAAAATGCTTCACTGCACAACGGCAGAAGGGCGCGCGGCTTATAGGCCTGCGCTACCGGCATAGCCTAGCCCGATTTTGGGCCTTAGACATGCAATTTTGCATGTCTTCGGCAATCGCCGCTTAGATGGTGACCTGGGTTCCGACTTCAACCACCCGCCCGGTGGGAATCTGGAAATAGTCGGTGGCGTCGTTGGCGGACCGGCTCAGCGCTATGAACAAATGGTCCTGCCAAAGCGGCATGCCGGATTGCGCCGACGCCTTCAGCGAGCGCCGCGACACGAAGAACGAGGTCGACATGATGTCGAACTGCCAGCCCTGCTTGCGCGCGATCGCGAGCGCCTTGGGCACGTTGGGCTGCTCCATGTAACCGAAGCGCAGGCGGACCTTGAAGAACTTGTCGCTGATCTTCTCCATCCGGAAACGCTCCGACAGATCGACCCGCGGCGTATGCGCGGTCTCGATGGTCAGGACCACGTTGTGCTCGTGCAGCACCTTGTTGTGCTTGAGATTGTGCAGCAGCGCGGTCGGCACGAAGGAGGGATCGCTGGTCAGGAACACCGCGGTGCCCTTGACGATGTGCGGCGGCCGCTTCTCCAGGCTCCGGATCAGATCGTCCAGCGGCACCTCGATGCGGCGCGTTTTCTGGATCAGGATCCCGGACCCTCGTCGCCAGGTCCAGATTGTCCCGGCCATGATCACGCCGAACAGCAGCGGCACCCAGGCGCCTTCGAGCAGCTTCAGGAGGTTCGCGCTGAAGAAGCTGATGTCGACCACGACGAAGGGCAGGATCACCGCTGCGGCCGTGGCCGCGCGCCAGTTCCACAATTTCCAGATCACGATGAAGCCCATGATGCCGTCAGCAACCATGGTGGTGGAGACCGCAATACCGTAGGCCGAAGCCAGATTGCTGGGGGTGTGGAACAACAGCACCAGCAGCATCACACCGATCAGGAGCAGCCGGTTTACACGCGGCAGATAGATCTGGCCGGCATGAGTTTCCGAGGTGAAGCGCACCTCGAAGCGCGGCAGGAGGCCGAGCTGCACTGCCTGATAGACCAGCGAATAGGCCCCTGTGATCACCGCCTGGCTCGCGATCACGGTCGCCGCGGTCGCAAGTCCGACCAGCGGCAGCACGAAATGCTCGGGCACCATGCGATAGAAGGAGTGTTCGATCGCGCTGGGATCCGACAGCACCAGTGCGCCCTGCCCGAAATAGTTGATCAGGAGCGCAGGCAGCACGAAGAACATCCAGGCTGACTGGATCGGCTTGCGGCCGAAATGGCCGAGGTCTGCGTAAAGCGCCTCGCCGCCGGTCACCGCGAGGAACACCGCGCCCAGTGTCACCAAGCCGATCGTGCCGTGCGACAGCAGGAATTCCAGCGCGTAATAGGGATTGATTGCTGCCAGCACCGACGGATCGTCGGCGATGTGAACGGCGCCCAACACGGCAAGGACGGTGAACCAGACGACCATCACCGGGCCGAAAGCCGAGGCGACCAGCGCCGTCCCCTTGCTCTGGACCGCGAACAGCAGCGCCAGGATGAGAACGGTCAGGGGAACGACATAGTGCTCGAAGGCGGGTGTTGCGAGCTTCAGACCCTCGACCGCCGACAGCACCGAGATCGCCGGCGTGATCATGGAATCGCCGATGAACATGGAGGCGCCGACCACGCCAAGCGCCGTCAGGAACCAGCTCCGCCGCCCGAGCGCGCGCTGACCGAGCGCCATGAGGGAAAGCGTGCCGCCCTCCCCGTTGTTGTCGGCGCGCAGCAGCAGCAGAACGTATTTGGCGGTGACGACGATCAGCAGCGCCCAGAGGATCAACGAGAGCACGCCGAGCACCATGACCCGCGAGACCGGCTGACCGTGGGCCGCGCCCCTGACCGCCTCGTGGAATGCGTAGAGCGGCGAGGTGCCGATGTCGCCGAAGACGACGCCGATGCTCCCGAGCGTCAGGCCCCAGAAACCCGAGCTGACCGGTCCGTCCGGAGCTTCGGTCGATGTGATGCTCGCCGTCATATGAAACTGGAACGCTTTTGCCCGAGAATTGATCCGGCGCCTTTTGACGGTTCCGGCGCCCCTGTCAATCGGCACATCACCATAGCAGGCGCCGGGGCAGATGCTGTGACGGCGCAGCAACGGTCGTCGCCCACGCGACGACATGCCTCAGGTAAGACGGTGGCACAAGAGCCCTGAGCCTTTCCGTCCCCGATCGAAGGGGAATTGGCTCTACATCCTTGTTTTGTCGCGCTTTCTTCGCGGGAAACAGGGCCCGCTTCGCTCGAATGCGCCCTACGGCTTCAGATTCGGTGGCAGCGGCGGATCTTCGCGCATCAGGGTGATGGTCACCCGCCGGTTGGCCGCGAGCGAAGGATCGTCCGGAAACAGAGGCTGGGTATCCGCCTTGCCGGCGACGGCGAAGACATGGGCGGCCGGCAGGCCCTCGCGTTCGAGGATCTGACGCACGGCATTGGCGCGGTCGGCCGACAGGTCGAAGGCGCCGTAGTCGCTGCGGGTCGGCACGAATCCAGCCGCGGTGTGGCCGGCGATGGAGACGCGCAGCGGCGTCGCCTTGAGCGGGACAGCGAGCTTCTCGATCAGGCGACGGGTGCGGTCATAGGGCACCTTGGAGCCGTCGGCGAACATCGAGCGGCCGTCCTGGTCCACGATCTCGAGGTTGAGGCCCTGCTTGGTCTCCTCGAACATGATGTGCTTGGACATCTCGGTCAGTTCCGGCATGTCCTGCAATGCCTGGCGTAGTGAGGCCGCCGCCAGCGCAAAATTGCGGTCGACCTTGATCTTGGCCCCCGACGTGCGGTCACGATCCTCCTGGTCCGGCGTCGGCGTGTTGGAGGAGTCCTCGGGCTGAATGTGATCGACGTTCTTCAGCCGAGGGCGGGTCGGCAGGCCGTCGGACTCGACGATACCGGAATAGCGCGCTTCGGTCTGGACACCGAAGGCGTCGCGCATGGAGCCTGCGACGACCTTGAGCTTGTTGGCATCCTGCGTCGAGAACGCGACGAGCATCACGAAGAAGCTCATCATCAGGCCCATCAGGTCGGCGAAGGTCACGAACCAGCCGTGACCGCCTCCGTGTGAATCGCCGCGCTTCTTCTTGGCCATGTCTCAAATCCCGACGCGCGGCCTCAGGCCGGCACCGGCTCGCCTTCGGCGTGGCGGTGCTTCTCGGGCAGGTAGGCCAGCAGCATTTCGCGGACCAGCGTCGGGCTCTTGGAGTCGCGGATCATCAGGATGCCGTCGATGATCAACGTGCGGTTGGTCTCTTCGTCCAGGAGCTTGCCATGCAGCTTGTCGGCGATCGGGGTACAGAACAGGTTGGCGACCAGCGCGCCGTAGAGAGTCGCGAGCAACGCGGTGGCCATGAACGGGCCGAGCTTTGAAGGGTCGGTCATGTTGGCGAACATCTGCACCATGCCGATCAGCGTGCCGACCATGCCGAAGGCCGGGGCGCAGTCGCCGATGGCGCGGTAGATCTTGCTGCCTTCGTCCAGATGCATCAAAAAATTATCGCGGTCGCGCTCGAGATTGTCGCGAATGAAATCAAGGTCATAGCCGTCGGCGACGTAGCGGATGCCCTTGGCGAGGAACGGCTCGTCGGTCTCGACTTTTTCCAGCCCCACCGGGCCCTGCTTGCGGGCGATCTCGGCGATACGGGCGAGCTCGTCGACCAGATCGTGCGCCGACAGACGGCTCATCGTGAAGGCAAACTTGGCGCCGAGCGGCAGGCCGTGGATCAGCGTCGAGAGCGGAAAGCGGATCATGGTCGCAGCCGTCGAGCCGCCGAAGATGATGATCATCGCATGCTCGGAAACGAACATGTGGAGATCGCCGCCCAGCAGCATCATCGTCGCGATGACGACAATACCCGCCACGAGCCCGATGCTCGTCATGATATCCATGGGAGACTCCAACGCGAACGCAACAACGGCCGTCCTGGCCGATGGCGCGGCCCAACCCCGAACCGCATCGGAAACCCTAGTGAGCCGCGATTAAAGACGCGTAAAGGTTAAGTTGAGCCGTCGCGCCTGGCGGCCGCAGCGCGCTGAAAGGCGCCGACTTTTGCCGAGTGCCGACAAGGATTTCAACATTTCGCTAACCATAGGGCGTTGCGCGCACCCCATCACCCAAGGCCGTGCGCGCGCGATCCCTTCGGCTGCGGGCCTGCGCCACATCGGGGCGACCCGATCAATTGGTATTCTGGAGCGGGCCGGCTCCTCAGGGCGGAAGGCATCGCAATGGTGACGCTGTTCAGTCTTCTCACCGCGCTTCCCGCAGTGCTGGCGCTCCACATGCTCGAACCCGGGCTCGTGCTGCCGGCCTTCAGCGTGCTGCTCTTTGTCGAGGCGGCCCTGGCCGTGATCGCAGCACGCCTGATCCACATGCCGGACAATGCGGAAGATATCACCCTGTGGGATTTTGCCGGCGGCTTCACCTTGATCGGATGCGCTGCCGCGGTGCTCGGCGAGCCGGATCAGGCCGCCTTGTTCCTCACGGAACAGGGCAGCCTGCGAGCGGCTTCGCAACAGTAGATCATTGCGGTCCCGCCGTTAGTGGATCTCCGCTGAGCGCTTCAGCGCGGCCTTGAGCTTTTCCAGCGAGAAGTCGGGGCTGCGGGCGATCTCGAGGATCGGCGTCTCGCGACGGCCGCAGAGCTCGGCAGCCTCGGGCAGCTTTGCGGCGATATCGTGCGGGATCACGATGGCGCCGTGCTGGTCGGCATGGATCAAATCATCCGACTTGACGGTCATGCCGGCGACGCGCACTTCGCCGCCAAAGCTCTCGGCGTGCACCCAGGCATGCGACGGGCCGATCGAGCCGGCCAGTGCCTGGAAGCCCGGCGCCCATTGCGGAATGTCGCGGATCGAACCGTCGGTGATGACGCCGAGGCAGCCGAGCGCCTTGTGCACGTTGCTCTGCACCTCGCCCCAGAACGCGCCGTAGCCGACGTCGGGACCGTCGATGTCCTGGATCACCGAGATGCGCGGACCGTGGCCAGTCCCGACATATTCGTAATAGTCGATGCGGCGCTTGGACTGCTCTTCCGGCGGTAGCGAATTTTTCAGCACCGAGCGGATCGCGACCGTGCGGGCATAGCCGACGATCGGGGGCAGATCGGGAAATGGGCAGACCAGTGGCTTGGTGGTGTAGCCGATTAGCCGGCGCTCGGGCGCCACGATCTCCATGGCATTGCAGATCGTCGGCGTGTCATAGCGGCCCAGCGCTTCGAGGACGGAAGCGGGCAGCGGCCCGGTCGCAGTATTCGTCACGGCGTTCTCTCCCAGATTGGCGGCCGCTGTTGGCGCGGTGCCGCCGGCACCGGGCGATATAGCCGAGATCGGGCCTCAACCCAACTCAGGGCGCCTCATGGCAGATATCCAAGTCTCGCTGTTCAGCGCCTTGCTGCTTGGCGCTTGCCCGTTCAGTGCAGCCGGTCGGGCCGGTCGTCTTCGCGCGGCGGCTCCGACAGGTTTGC
Source organism: Bradyrhizobium sp. 44 (assembly GCF_023073095.1). Lineage (NCBI taxonomy): Bacteria > Pseudomonadati > Pseudomonadota > Alphaproteobacteria > Hyphomicrobiales > Nitrobacteraceae > Bradyrhizobium > Bradyrhizobium sp. 44. The sequence continues at coordinate 447,971 of NZ_JADPIY010000016.1, read as the reverse complement.
CAGCGTCGGCGCCGACGGCGGCGAAGAGACCTCACCTCCAGCCGGCGCGGTGGCTTCCATCGCGCGCGCCTGGTCGCGATAGGATTTGTAGCCGAGCGGCAACGCGAGGAGATACAGCACCGTTCCGATGGACAGCACGTGCCAGGGATAGGCGATCAGGATCGCGATGAACACGACCACCGCGACGAACGCCGGCAGCACCAGTTCGGGCGGCACGCGCATGCGCTTGGTCTTGCCGGAGAACACCGGCAGGCGCGACACCATCAGGAAGGCGATCAGCAGCGTATACGCAGCCGTCACCGCCGCAGGCAGCCGGCCGAGATCGAGGAAAGCGACATAGATCGGCAGCAGCACCGTGATCGCGCCGGCCGGCGCCGGCACGCCGGTGAAGAAATTCGCGGCAAAGGCCGGCTTGTTGGGATCGTCCATGGTGGCATTGAAGCGCGCCAGGCGGAGGCCACCGGAGATCGCGAACACCATGGCGGCGATCCAGCCGGCATTGCCGAGCTCGTGCAGCTGCCAGAAATACAGCATCAGGCCGGGCGCCACGCCGAAATTGACGAAGTCGGCGAGGCTGTCGAGCTCGGCGCCGAACTTGGACTGCCCCTTGATCATGCGCGCGATGCGGCCGTCGATGCCGTCGAGTGCCGCCGCGAACACGATGGCGTAGACCGCGAGCGACATCCGCCCCTCGATCGAGAGCCGGATCGAGGTCAGGCCGGCGCAGATCGCCAGCAGCGTGATGACGTTGGGCACCAGCATGCGCACCGGGATCGGGCGGAACCGCCGGCGGCGCACATCAGGATCTTTGAAGTCATAGGGTGTCATGGCTCGTCCTCACCTTGGGGCGAGATATAGCAAGCCGCGTTCCCCTCCGCCATTGCGGCGGAAGGCCCCTCAGGACCGACTTATTGGTTAATTGGCACGGTAGGCGCGACTCGGGTCGTCTCCGGCGAGATCGGCCAGAATCGTCTCGCCGGCGATCGCGGTCTGGCCTTCCGAGACCAGCGCCTTGGTGCCCAGCGGCAGATAGACGTCGAGCCGCGATCCGAAGCGGATCAGGCCGAAACGCTCTCCGGCGCCGATCGCCTGCCCCTCCTTGACGAAGCAGACGATGCGCTTGGCGACCAGACCCGCGATCTGGATCACGCCGATCCGCGCCGTCGGCGTCGTGATCACCAGCGAGTTGCGCTCATTGTCCTCGCTCGCCTTGTCCAGCTCGGCATTGACGAACAGGCCGGGACGGTAGGCGATACGGTCCACCCGGCCCGCGATCGGGCTGCGGTTCACATGGCAGTTGAATACACTCATGAACACTGAGACGCGCGGCAGCGGCCGATCGCCGAGCCCGAGCTCGGCCGGTGGCAGCGCCATAGTGATCATGGAGACGCGGCCGTCGGCGGGCGACACCACGAGCCCCTCGCGCACTGGGGTCACGCGCACTGGGTCGCGGAAGAACAGCGCGCACCACACGGTCAGGATGGTGCCGATCCACCCCAAAGGCGACCACAGCCAGAACAGGAGGAGGCTTGCCAGCGCAAAGCCGCCGATGAAGGGATATCCCTCCTTGTGGATCGGCGGGATCTGACGCTGGATCGAATCGAGAATGGACATCGCTATCTGCCGCTCAGGGTTGATGGCGCAGGTCGTCCCGCGCGGTGGTGTTGTTTAGGCCAGAGTTGGGACCGGAGACAAGGTCACTCCGCCGCCGCAGGCGTCGTCAGGACATCGGCAACCGGCGGTGGCTCCCGGTTGGGCGCCTCGTCAGGGTCGGCCATCCTGGCCAGTTTCTCGCGCGCCGCCTCGGCCTCGCGCTGCCTGTTCCACATGCTGGCGTAAAGTCCCCCCTCCGCGAGCAGTTTTGCGTGGGTGCCACGCTCGGCAATGCGGCCCTGGTCCAGCACGATGATCTCGTCGGCGCCGACGATAGTCGAGAGTCGATGGGCGATCACCAGCGAAGTGCGGTTCTTCGCCACGCGCTCGAGCGCGCCCTGGATTTCGTGCTCGGTGTGGGTGTCAAGTGCGGAGGTCGCCTCGTCCAGCACCAGGATCGGCGGCGCCTTCAACACGGTGCGCGCGATCGCGACGCGCTGTTTTTCGCCGCCGGACAGTTTCAGGCCGCGCTCGCCGACCTGGGTCTCGTAGCCTTTCGGCGCCATGCGGATGAAATGATCGATCTGCGCCAGCTGCGCTGCCTGCTCGACCTCGGTATCGCTGGCGTCCCAGCGACCGTAGCGGATGTTGTAGCGGATGGTGTCGTTGAACAGCACGGTGTCCTGCGGCACCATGCCGATGGACGCGCGCAAGCTCGCCTGCGTGACCTCGCGAATGTCATGGCCATCGATCAGGATGCGGCCGCCGGAGATGTCGTAGAGGCGGAACAGCAGCCGCGAGATGGTCGATTTGCCGGCGCCGGACGGGCCGACGATCGCCACCGTCTTGCCGGCCGGCACCTCGAAGCTGATGCCCTTTAGGATCGGGCGCGCAGGGTCATAGGCGAAGCGCACGTCCTCGAAACGCACATTGCCCGCTGAGACTACCAGCGGCTTTGCGTCCGGCGCGTCCTTGATCTCGGCCTCGCGCCCCAGCACGTTGAACATCTTCTCGATGTCGATGATCGCCTGCTTGATCTCGCGATAGACCATGCCCATGAAATTCAAGGGCTGGTAGAGCTGGATCATCATGGCGTTGACCAGCACGAAATCGCCGACCGTGTTGGTGCCGTTGCGGACGCCGATCGCGCACATCAGCATGGTCGCGGTCAGCCCCAGCGTGAAGATCACGGCCTGCCCGGTGTTGAGGACTGCAAGCGAAGTATAAGCCTGCACGCTCGACGCCTCGTAACGCGCGACCGATCGGTCGTAGCGCTGCGCCTCACGGGTCTCGGCGCTGAAATATTTGACGGTCTCGTAGTTGAGCAGCGAGTCGATCGCCTTGGTGTTCGCCTCGGTATCGGCATCATTCATCTTACGGCGGATACCAATCCGCCACTCGGTCGCGATGTAGGTGTAGTACATGTAGACGGCGACAGTGACGAGGGTCGCGAGCACGTAGCGCCAATCGAACTGCCACAGCAGCACGGCCATCAGCAGCGAGACCTCGACGATGGTCGGGATCAACTGCAGGATCACCATGCGCACGATGACCTCGATGCCCTCGCGGCCGCGCTCGAGCACGCGCGTCAGGCCGCCGGTCTTGCGCTCCAGGTGGAAGCGCAGCGACAACTCATGCATGTGGATGAAGGTGATGGTGGCAAGCTTGCGCACCGCGTGCATGGCGACGCGCGCGAAAATGCCGTCGCGCCATTGCGTCAGCACCGCCATCACGATGCGCATCACGCCGTAGCTGGCGGTCAGCAGCAGCGGCGAGGCAATCACCCAGAGGTGCCAATTGTCGGCCTGAACCGGCGCCGTGTTGGCGCCGGTCAGCGCGTCGGTCGCCCATTTGAAGCTGAAAGGAACCGTCAGCGTGATCAGCTTGGCCGCGAGCAGCAGCACCATGGACCAGACCACGCGCATCTTCAGGTCGAAACGGTCGCCCGGCCAGATATAGGGCCACAGATGCGCCAGCGTGCCCATCAGCGTGGCCCGCTCCAGCGGCCCTCCGGCGGGATCAGGAACGTTGGGGCCGGCGGGCGATTGAGCTTGGTCCATCAAGAAGCCTGAAAAGCCCGTCGGATGCGGGCTGCGTTGCCATTAAGGATTTTCGTTTGTCATATAGAGCCTTACCGATGCCCATGCACCCCGCCAGATGGCGAATCTTCGATTGTTCGCCGTCGTTTACCGGTAGATCTCCGGAAGTCCCGAATCACCGATTGGGCTTGACGCCTCTCCGCTGCAATGCATCATGGCACCAATGAGCACGATCAAAACCGTCTGTGTCTATTGCGGCTCCGGCCCAGGAACCAATCCCCGTTTCACCGAAGGCGCCAAGGCGTTCGGCAAGGCGCTCGCCGAGAACAACATCCGCCTCGTTTACGGCGGCGGCTCGCTCGGCCTGATGGGCTCGGTCGCGACCTCCGTGCTCGATCACGGCGGCACCGTCACCGGCATCATCCCCGACTTCCTGCGGATGCGCGAAAACGCGCTGACGCGCGTGCAGGAGATGATCGTCACCCCCGACATGCACGAGCGCAAGCGCTTGATGTTCGAACGCTCAGACGCCTTCGTGGCGCTGCCGGGCGGCGTCGGCACGCTGGAAGAGCTGGTCGAGCAATTGACCTGGAAGCAGCTCGGACGTCATGCCAAGCCGGTGCTGCTGGCCAACATCGATAATTTCTGGGAGCCGCTGTTCTCGCTGCTGTCGCACATGCGCCAGACCGAGTTCATCCGCGCCGGGCTTTCGGTCGACATCCTCAAGGCCGATCGGATCGAAGAGATTTTGCCGAAGCTGAAATCGGCTGCGGCGCAGATCGAAGACGCGGAAAAGCAGCTCGCCCCGGAAATGGCGCGCAAGCTTTAGTCCGCAGGAAACGTCACCACCTCGATCCGGTTGCCATCGGGGTCGACGACAAAGGCTGCGTAATAGCGCACGCGATCGTGCGGGCGGATACCGGGCGCGCCGTCGGACGCGCCGCCGGCGGACAGCGCTGCGGCGTGAAATGCATCGACCTCGGCGGTCGTCCTGGCCCGCAGGCAGATATGCACGCCGCTCTCCGACGTGACGTGCGGCATGCCCTCGCGCAGATTGATCCAGAATTCGGGATAGGCCTTGCCGAAGCCGATCGTCCGCGGTCGCGTGACGACGCGCGCGAGTCCGAGGGCCCTGAGCGCCGCTTCGTAAAATGTCGCCGAGCGCTGCAGGTCGCTGACGCCGACGGAGATGTGGTCGATCATGGGTCGCGCTCCCCTCTCTCCTCGTCATTGCGTTCTTGGCGCCATGTCCCCTATGCCGGCGCGCCCGACTTCACCAGCTTGTAGATCACCGAATCCATCAGCGCCTGGAATGAGGCGTCGATGATGTTGGGGGACACCCCGACCGTGGTCCAGCTGTCGCCGTTCTCGTCCTCGCTCTCGATCAGGACGCGTGTGACCGCGCCGGTGCCGCCGTTGAGGATACGCACGCGATAGTCGATCAGCGTCAGGCCTTCGATATATTTCTGGTACTTGCCGAGATCCTTGCGCAGCGCGACGTCGAGCGCGTTGACGGGACCGTTGCCTTCGGCCGCCGAGATCAGATGCTCGCCGGCGACGTCGACCTTGACCACCGCCAGCGCCACGGTGACGCGCTCGCCGTGCGAATTGTAGCGCTGCTCGACATTGACGTCGAACTGCTCGACCTCGAAATAATGCGGCACCTTGCCGAGCGTGCGCCGCGCCAGCAGCTCGAACGAGGCGTTGGCGGATTCATAGGCGTAGCCCTGCGCCTCGCGCTCCTTCAACTCCTCGACCAGCCGCGACAGCTTCGGATCGCTCTTCTCATAGGCGATACCGGCGCGGTCGAGCTCGGCGATGACATTGGAGCGGCCGGCCTGATCGGACACCAGCACCTTGCGATGATTGCCGACCAGCTCCGGCAAGACATGCTCGTAGGTCTGCGGGTCCTTCAGCACGGCGGAGGCATGGATGCCGGTCTTGGTGACGAAGGCGCTCTCGCCGACATAGGCCGCATGCCGGTTCGGCACGCGATTGAGCATGTCGTCGAGCGTGCGCGACACCTTGACCAGGGTTGCGAGCTTTTCCGCCGTGACGCCGATCTCGAAGGCGTCGGCAAACTCGGCCTTCAGCTTCAAGGTCGGGATCAGCGAGCAGAGATTGGCGTTGCCGCAGCGCTCGCCGAGGCCGTTCAGCGTGCCCTGGATCTGGCGCGCGCCGGCGCGCACCGCCGCGAGCGAATTCGCCACCGCCTGTTCGGTGTCGTTATGGGCGTGGATGCCGAGATGATCGCCGGGGATGTGCTTCGCCACCTCGGCAACGATCGCCTCGACCTCGTTGGGCATGGTGCCGCCGTTGGTGTCGCACAGCACCACCCAGCGCGTGCCGGCTTCATAAGCAGCTTTCGCGCAGGCGAGCGCGAAACCGGAATCCTCCTTGTAACCGTCGAAGAAATGCTCGCAGTCGAGCATCACCTCGCGGCCGGCGGCCTTCGCCGCCGCGACGCTGTCGCGGATCGAGGCGAGATTCTCCTCCTTCGTCGTCTCCAGCGCAACGCGCACCTGGTAGGCCGACGCTTTCGCCACGAAGCAGATCACGTCGGCCTTGGCCTCCAGCAGCCCGGCCACACCGGGATCGTTGGAGACCGAGCGCCCCGCCCGCCGCGTCATGCCGAAGGCGGTGAAGCGCGCATGCGAAAACTTCGGCTTGGTGCCGAAGAACTCGGTGTCGGTCGGATTGGCGCCGGGATAGCCGCCCTCGACATAGTCGATGCCGAGTTCATCGAGCATCTGGGCGATGATTTGCTTGTCGGCCAGCGTGAAATCGACGCCGTTGGTCTGCGCGCCGTCGCGCAGCGTGGTGTCGAACAGATAAAGGCGCTCCTTGCTCATTGCAGCGCTCCCGTCGCAGGGCCGCTGCCGAGCGTCTTCTGCATGGTGGTGTTGGCCAGCCACTCGTCATTGACGGTGATGCTGTTGCGCTGCATGGCGACATAGCCGCGCTTGGCAAAAAAGCCCTGCGCGTTGTCGCTGGCGTCGACCGTCAGCTTGTCGGCACCGCGGCCGCCCGCAAGCTTTTCCAAGGCATCGACGAGCATCGTCGCCAGGCCCTGCCCGGCCACGGCTGGATGCACATAGAGCATGCGGACATGATCCTTGCCGCGCAGCGAGGCAAAGCCCACCGGTGATCCCTCCAGCGTAGCGATCAGCGTCAGGTCGGAGGCGAGCCGCTTGCCGAATTCTTCGTCCTCGGCCGCCGCCATCCAGGCCTGCTGCTGCGCTTCGCTATAGTCGTCGCCGGTCAGCTCTTCGATGCTGGCGGTGAAGATCGCGGCAAGAACCGGCACGTCCTCCGGCAGGAAAGGCCGCAAACCAGGCTTTGGGAGTGCTTGTGCCATCGTCTTCACCACATCCCATAGAGTTTCAGCGCCAGCGCCACGGCAGCGCCGAGCAGCAGGATTTTCAGCGCGATGTAATAGAACCAGTGCCGCGGAAACGGTGTGTCGGGCCGCTTCATCGTGCGACCTCCCACGTCGTGCCTTCCTTGGAGTCCTTGATCGCAACGCCCATCGCGGCAAGCAGATCGCGGATACGATCGGACTCCGCAAAGTCCTTACGCCCACGCGCCGCCGTCCGCTCCGAGAGCAGGCGCTCGACTTCGTTGGCATCGACGCCGCTCGCCTGCTGCTTGCGCCCTTCCCACTGCGCGGCACTCTCAGAGAGAAAGCCGAGCAGCCGCAACGAACCCGCGAGGGCACCAACGTCGCTGCCGCGCAGGCCATGCAGCGCCGCGATCGCCAGCGGCGTGTTGAGGTCGTCGAGCAGCGGCTCGACCACTGAGGGGGCCGGCTTGCCGGGCGCGACGTCAGCCGCAACCCGATACCAGTCGTCGAGCGTCCTGGCGCTCTCGTCCAGCGACTTCATCGTCCAGTCGATCGGCGAGCGGTAATGCGTCTTGAGCATATTCAGGCGCAGCACTTCGCCCGGCCAGTCCGCGAGCAGCTCGTGAATCGTGACGAAGTTGCCGAGCGACTTCGACATCTTCTCGCTCTCGACCTGCAGGAAGCCGTTGTGCATCCAGTAGTTCGCCATGCGCTCCCGGTGGAAGGCGCAGCAGGTCTGCGCGACCTCATTCTCGTGATGCGGAAACACGAGATCGATGCCGCCGCCATGGATGTCGAAGTGCTCGCCGAGATGCTTCCAGGCCATGGCCGAGCACTCGACATGCCAGCCGGGGCGCCCCTGCGCGGCGATACCGGCCGGTGACGGCCATGACGGCTCGCCGGGCTTGGACGGCTTCCACAGCACGAAGTCGGTGTTGCCCTTCTTGTAGGGCGCGACATCGACGCGGGCGCCGGCAACCATCTCGTCCAGCGAACGATTGGACAGGGCGCCATAGCGCGGCAGCCCGGAATCGGCCGCGTTCATCGCCTGCGGTGAGAACAGCACATGATCCTCGGCAGCATAGGCAAAACCGCCGGCGACCAGCCGTTCGATGATCTCGCGCATCTCGCCGATATGCTCGGTCGCACGCGGCTCGACGCTCGGCCGCAGCGCACCGAGCGCGTCAACGTCGGCGTGAAACTGCTTGCCGGTCTGCTCGGTGACTTTCCGGATCGCCTCGTTCAGCGGCAGGCCGGGGAAATCACGCGCGGCGCGGTCGTTGATCTTGTCGTCGACGTCGGTGATGTTGCGGACATATTTGACGTGGGCCGCGCCATAGAGATGGCGCAGCAGCCGGAACAGCACGTCGAACACGATCACCGGCCGGGCGTTGCCGATATGGGCGAAGTCATAGACGGTCGGTCCGCAGACATACATGCGGACGTCCTTGGCATCGAGCGGCACGAAGGTGCGCTTTTCCCGGCTCAGCGTATCGTAAAGGCGCAATTCCATAAGGATACCCGTCGGCTGTTGGCCGGGCGTCCAGTGCTCTCAATGGTTTTGAGAAAAGACGGCTCCAGCCAGCGAATCGCTAGCTCGTAATCTCGCGGCAAATGGCGCAAATGACGAGGAGACCGTTCATGACGGAACATATGGGCTATGAGGCGGCCCCGCGTCAAGAGAGCCGCGAAAATGCCGCTTTATCTCCGCAATGCGCAGCCGCCGCGCATAGATGGTTCATATCCTTAACCATTTGAGCCCATTCTGGAACTGGCAGTTCTTATTTTTTGCCCCCGGTGTTTTCATGCGATCATTGCTCGCGCTCATTTCCTGCGCCTCCATCCTCGTCGTTTCCAGTGCTCTCGCCGAGACCCGCGTCTTCATCATCCCCAACCAGGCGGATGGCTACGGCGTCGATCAGTGCCTGGCCAAAAGCGACAAATGCGGCGCGCAGGTCGCCCGCACCTACTGCCAGTCACGCGATTTTGCCCAGGCTTCGGCTTATCGCCGGGTCGATCCCGACGAAATTACCGGCTCTGTCCCCAAATCCGGCGCAAACTGCTCTCATGGCCACTGCGATGAATATGTCGCAATCACCTGCCAGCGCTGAATTCGCTCGGAACTGGCGTACCTTAGGTCCAATCCCTGGCCTCTGAAACGACGTGACGATGCCGCAGGAAGCGGCTATGGGAGGGCGCGCTTCGGCCCCCACATCACGCGTGGCCGTGACCTCGCTAGAATGGCGGATATGCCTGAATTTTTGTCTCTCTCCCGTGCTCGCTCGATTCTTGCCTGCGCCGTGCTCTTGAGCATGGTCGCGCTCGCCAATAACGCGTTCGCACAGGCCGGCCCGCCGGGACCGCCGCCTCAGCCCGGCCAGAACGGGCTCGGACCCAACCCGATGTGCGTGCGCCTGGAAGGCCAGCTCGCCGGGCTCGATCGCGGCGGCGGCGGTGATCCCGCACGCGAAGACCAGATCCGCCGCTATCAGGAGTCCCAGACCAAGCAGCAGGCCGAGCTCGACCGCGTCACCATGCAGGCCAAGCGCATGGGCTGCGATTCCTCCGGCTTCTTCTCGCTGTTCAGCGGCCAGTCGGCGCAATGCGGTCCGGTCAACACCCAGATCCAGCAGATGCGCGCCAATCTGGACCAGATCACCGGCAATCTCGAACGCCTGCGCGGCGGCGCCGGCGGCTTCAGCCCCGAGCGTGACAACCAGCGCCGCTCGGTGCTGGCAGCGCTGGCGCAGAACAATTGCGGCCCGCAATATGCCAACGCCGCGCAGTCGCAAGGCGGCGGCAACTTCCTGAGCAATCTGTTCGGCGGCAACAACCCCAACAATCCGCAAGGCGTGCCGCCGTCCGATCTCGGCCCGCAATCAGGCACCTATCGCACCGTGTGCGTGCGCACCTGCGACGGCGCCTACTTCCCGGTCTCGTTTGCGACCGTGCCGGCGCGCTTCCCCGACGACGAGAAGACCTGCAAGGCGCTGTGCCCGGCCGCCGAAGCCGTGCTCTACACCCATCGCAATCCCGGCGAGGACATGAACTCCGCGGTCTCCACCAGCGGCCAGCCCTACACAGCGCTGCCGACCGCGTTCAAATTCCGTAGCGAGTTCAACCCGTCCTGCTCCTGCAAGGCCGCTGGCCAGACCTGGGCGGACGCGCTCAAATCGGCAGACGACAAGGCATCGGCCGAGCAGCAGGGTGACATCATCGTCACCGAGGAGAGCGCCAAGAAAATGCAGCAGCGGCAGCTCAACAAGGGCACGCCTTCTGCCAATGGCAAAAAGGGTGCGACGCCGAACACAGCGACTGCACCTGTCGCGACTCCGCCTGCCGATACCGGCGCCGCGACGACCTCGTCCGAGAACAAGCCCATCCGATCGGTCGGGCCGAGCTTCCTGCCGCAACAGCAGAAGTAGGCGGCACAACTGTCATGCCCCGCGAAGGCGGGGCATCCAGTACTCCGTGTCATCACTTGGGTTTCGACAACGTCCGCCGCGGCGTACTGGATCATCCGCCTTCGCGGATGATGACAGCGTCGTACGTGACGAACCGTCCATCCCACGACCTTCGGCCAGCCTCACCCCTCGAATGCGTCGATCGAGGCTTTGCTCCCACGCGACACCAGCGTCTCGTCCGGGGCGGCGAGCTGCTCGCCTTTATCGCGAAAGCGGTTGGTGATGGGATAGCGGCGGTCGCGGCCGAAATTCCTGGCCGTCACCTTGACGCCGGGCGCGGCCTGGCGGCGCTTGTATTCGGCGACGTTAAGGAGATGGTCGATGCGGGTCACCGTCTCGCGGTCGAAGCCGGCGGCGATGATCGTGTCGAGCGGCTCCTCGCGCTCGATCAGACGCTCCAGGATGGCATCGAGCACGTCGTAGGCCGGCAATGAATCCTGGTCGGTCTGGTTCTCGCGCAGCTCCGCGGTCGGCGGACGCGTGGTGATGTCGGGCGGGATCACCTCGCCTTCCGGCCCCAGCGCCCCCTCGGGCTTCCACGAATTGCGCAAGCTTGCCAGCCGAAACACCTGCGTCTTGTAGATATCCTTGATCGGATTGAAGCCGCCGTTCATGTCGCCATAGAGCGTGGCGTAGCCGACCGACATCTCCGACTTGTTGCCTGTCGTCACCACCATCAGGCCGGTCTTGTTGGAGATCGCCATCAGCAGCGTGCCGCGAGTCCGGGCCTGGAGATTTTCCTCGGTGACATCGGGCGGCAGATTCTTGAAGACGCCGGACAGGATGGTCTCGAACCCGTTCACCGCTTCCGCGATCGGCAGCACCTCGTAGCGGATGCCGAGATGGCCGGCGAGCTCGCCGGCGTCAGCAATCGAGCTTGCCGCAGTGTAGCGATAAGGCAGCATCACGCCATGCACCTGATCCGCACCCAGCGCGTCGACCGCGATCGCGGCGCACAGCGCGGAGTCGATGCCGCCGGAAATCCCGAGCAGCACACCAGGAAAGCCATTCTTGGCGACGTAGTCGCGCAGACCCAGCACGCAGGCCGCGTAGTCGGCGTGGTCGCCCTCGGCCTGCGCGGCGATCGGACCGGTGCAGCGCCAATCGTCGCCGCTTCGTGTGAACCGCAGTGTGGTGACGCTCTCCGCGAACGCCGGCAATTGCGCTGCGAGCGAAAGGTCGCCGTTGAGCGCGAAGGAGGCGCCGTCGAACACCAGTTCGTCCTGCCCGCAAACCTGGTTGAGATAGACCAGCGGCAGGCCGCACTCGGTGACGCGCGCGACCGCGACCGACAAACGCACGTCGGCCTTGTTGCGGGCATAAGGAGATCCGTTCGGCACAAGGATGATCTCGGCGCCGGTCTCGGCCAGCGTCTCGACCACGTTCTCGTAATCCTCGGACTCCTCCAGCCAGATGTCCTCGCAGATCGGCACACCGACGCGCACGCCGCGCACGGTGACGGGGCCGGCCGCGGGGCCACGCGAAAACAGCCGCTTCTCGTCGAACACGCCGTAGTTCGGCAGATTGCATTTGAAGCGCAAGCCAGCGATACGACCGCCATCGAGCAGCGCGCAGGCATTGTAGAGCCTGCCCTCCTCGACCCAGGGCGTGCCGATCAGCATGGCCGGCCCGCCATCGGCGGTCTCGCGCGCCAGCGCTTCGATCGCAGCGCGGCAGGCCGCCTGAAAGGAAGCCTTCTGCACCAGATCTTCCGGCGGGTAACCGGCGATGAACAATTCCGGAAACAGCACGAGATCGGCGCCGTCGGCGGCCGCCTGCACGCGCGCCGCGCGCGCTTTCGCGGCATTGCCCTCGATGTCGCCCATGGTCGGATTGAGCTGGGCGAGCGTGACCGCGAATGCGTTGAGACGTTCGGTCATGGCGCTCCGATCAGAGCATGATCCGGAAAAGTGCGAAGCGGTCTTCCGAAAAGATCATGCCCAAAACAACAACCTAAAGCGCGATTAGCGCTCTAGAGGAATCCCAATCGCTCGATGATGGCGATGATCCAGAACGCGCCGGCCATCAGCAGCGCAACACCGACCGCGGCCGACCCCATGTCCTTGACCCGTCCGATCTGCTTGTCGTGATCCATGGTCAGCCGGTCGGCAAGCTTCTCGATCGCCGTATTGAGCAGTTCGACCACCAGCACGAACGCGACCGCGCAGATCAGCTCGACCGCGCGCATCGCGGTCGCGCCGACCAACCACGCAAGCGGCAGCGACAAGAGGAGCGCAACGATCTCCTCGCGGACGGCCTGCTCCGAGCGGAACGCAAAGGCCAGACCGTTACGGGAATTGATCGTGGCCTTCCAGATCCGCAGCAAGGTTCTAGAGCCCCGCTGCGGCGGGCATCGGCCTGACCTTGCCGGCGCGTTCCTGCTTGAGCAGTTCTGCGACCAGGAAAGCCATGTCGATGGATTGCTCGGCGTTGAGCCGGGGATCACAGACCGTGTGATAGCGGTCGTTGAGATCCTCGTCGGTGATCGCGCGGGCGCCGCCGAGGCACTCGGTGACGTCCTGGCCGGTCATCTCCAGATGCACGCCGCCGGCATGGGTGCCTTCCGCGGCGTGAATCGCGAAGAACGACTTCACCTCCGACAGGATGCGGTCGAAGGGCCGCGTCTTGTAACCTGACGTCGAGGTGATGGTGTTGCCGTGCATGGGGTCGCACGACCAGACCGCCACTTTGCCCTCGCGCTTCACGGCGCGGATCATGTTCGGCAGGTGCTCGCCGATCTTGTCGGAGCCGAAGCGGCCGATCAGCGTCAACCGGCCCGGTTCGTTGTCGGGATTGAGCACCTCGATCAGCTTCAGCAGTTCGTCGGGCTTGAGCGACGGTCCGCATTTGAGCCCGATTGGATTCTTGATGCCGCGGAAATATTCGATATGGCCGTGGTCGAGCTGGCGGGTGCGGTCGCCGATCCAGATCATGTGACCCGAGGTCGCGTACCAGTCGCCGGTGGTGGAATCGACGCGGGTCATGGCCTGCTCGTAGCCGAGCAGCAGGGCCTCGTGGCTGGTGTAGAAATCGGTGGCGCGCAGCTCCGGGTGGGCCTCGAGATCGAGGCCGCAGGCGCGCATGAAATTGAGCGCATCAGAGATGCGGTCGGCCAACTCCTTGTAGCGGCGGGACTGCGGACTATCCTTGAGGAAGCCGAGCATCCACTGATGCACGCTGCCGAGATTGGCGTAGCCGCCGGTCGCGAACGCACGCAGCAGGTTCAGCGTCGCGGCCGACTGGCGATAGGCCATCAGCTGGCGCTGCGGATCAGGGACGCGCGCTTGCTTGGTGAAGGCGATGTCGTTGACGATGTCGCCGCGATAGCTCGGCAGCTCGACACCGTCGATCTTCTCCATCGGCGAGGACCGGGGTTTTGCGAACTGGCCGGCGACGCGCCCGACCTTCACCACCGGGACGGCGCCGGCATAGGTCAGCACCACCGCCATCTGGAGCAGCACGCGAAAGAAGTCTCGGATGTTGTTGGCGCCGTGCTCGGCAAAGCTCTCGGCGCAGTCGCCGCCCTGCAGCAGGAAGGCCTCACCGGCCGCGACCCGCGCCAGCGCCTTTTTCAGATTGCGCGCCTCGCCCGCGAATACCAGCGGCGGAAAGGTCGCAAGCTGCGCCTCGACGTCGGCCAGGGCCTTGGCGTCGGGATAATCGGGCACCTGTAGCACCGGCATGCTGCGCCAGGACTCGGGCGTCCACCGCTCGGACATCGCAATCTCTCCGTGAAGCAAAAAGCACAACCTGATCTGTGGGTTGCGAGGGTCGCCTTATACACAGGCTGGCCACCGGCCGCCAGTTGTAAATCCATCTGGCACTGCAAAGCCTTGCGGGGAAAGCCAAATTCGCATTTGCTGGGAAACGGCTTGGAAACTGGCAAGATACCTTCGGCCCATGGACGTGGCACTGGACGACGTTTTCATCGACGAGATCAGCTTCCCGGCGACCGACGGGTATGCGCTGAGCGGTACGCTATTCTTGCCGCGCGGCACCAAACGTCATGCCGTGTTGGTCAATTCGGCGACGGCCGTCCCGCGAAAAATCTATCGCGGCTTTGCCTCCTATCTCGCCCATCGCGGCTGCGCGGTCCTGACCTACGACTATCGCGGCATCGGGGACTCCCGGCTGCCGGCGATGGTTGGCTACAACCAGCCGAAATCGCTGGTCGGCTTCAAGGCCTCGATGTCGGACTGGGCCGCGCTCGACGTTACCGCCGCAGTGCACTGGATGCGCGAGCGCTACAACACTCTCCCTCTCGCCTATATCGGCCACTCCTTTGGCGGCCAGGCCCTCGGGCTAATCGCGAACAACACGGAGATTTCGCGCGCCGCGTTCGTGGCCTCGCAGGCCGCGACCTGGCGGCTGATGACGTCGCCGGAAAAATACCGCGTCTTTGCCTTCATGAATTTTGTCGGTGTGCCGCTCGTGCACGCGCTCGGTTACGCGCCGGGCTGGGCCGGCATCGGTGAGGATTTGCCCAAGGGCGTCTTCCTGCAATGGGCCGAGTGGGTCTCGAGCCCCCGCTATCTCTTCGATTCAAAGCTGCCTGAGCTGGAGAATTTCGCCAGGTTCAAGGGCGAGTTGCGCACCCTCTGCTTCTCCGACGATCCCTGGGCGACGCGGCCCGCGGTCGAGCTGCTTGCGAGCGGATTCACCGCGATCAAGCCGGAGGTGCTCAACGTGAAGCCCTCCGACGTCGGCGCCAAGGCGATTGGCCATTTCGGCTTCTTCCGCCCCGACCACCGCGACACATTGTGGCGCGGCGTCGCGGAATGGATCCAGGGAGAGTAGACGGCGCTTACCGGAGGATCGTGGTCAGCGACGAGTAGCGCTTGTTCGGCTTGGCTTCGCCCGGCGCGAATTGCGCAAACGCCTCGCTGACGCGGACGGCTGGCGGCGTATCGCCGGCGAAACGAAACTCCTTTGGCCGCGGCGCGTAGAAGCTGGCGCTGTAATAGGCGTCGTCGAAGCGTGCCTCGCCGACCCCGAACACTGCGTCGCACGCGAACAGGAGCGCATAGACTCCCGCGACCGCGACGACGACCTCCCTGAGAACTGACATGCTGATGCCCCACCCTGTTGCAGGCAGGATGCACGCCGGTTCCAAAGCCGGAGTTTAAGGCCGCACAGTTCTTGTCCGCAGGGTTTGCCGCCGCTGAGCGGAATGCAGACAATTTTATCGATCTCGAAAAAAGAGCCCGCCTGCGCGGGTGATCAGGCGGGCTCCAGGCTTGGCCGCTCGGGAGGTATCAGACGGCCAGATTCATCCAGACAGCCTTGGGCTCGGTGAAATTGTCGAGCGCGGCGGTGCCATGCTCGCGGCCGAGGCCGGAGTCGCGCTCGCCGCCCCAGGGCAGCCGCACGTCGGTATAGCCATAGGTGTTCATCCAGACCGTGCCCGCGCGCGCCTGCTTGGCGAAGCGCTGCAGCTTGCCGATGTCGCGGCTCCACACGCCGGCGGCGAGGCTGTAGGCCGTGCCGTTGGCAATCCGCAAAGCGTCGGCCTCGTCCTTGAACTTGATGACGCTGACGACTGGCCCGAAGATCTCCTCCTGCGAGATCCGCATCTCGTGCGCGACATTCGCGAACACCGCGGGGCTGATGAAGTAGCCGCGGTCGCCGACCTTCTCGCCACCGGTGACGAGGGTCGCGCCCTCCTTCCGGCCGATCTCGACATAGTCGAGGATCGACTTCATCTGCTTCTCTGAGATCACGGGACCGAGCGTCGTCTTGCGGTCGAGCGGGTCGCCGATCCTGAGCGACTTCGCGCGCGCCGCCAGTCGCTCGACGACCTCGTCATAGGCCTTCTCCTGCACGAGCACCCGGGAGCCGGCCGAGCAGACCTGGCCGGCGTTGAAGAAGATGCCGGAAGCCGCAGCTTTCGATGCGGCTTCGAGATCGGCATCGTCGAAAATGACGTTGGCCGACTTGCCTCCCAGCTCGAGCGAGATGCGCTTGAAGTTGCTTGCGGCGGCCTTCATGATTCCCCGCCCCACACCGGGAGAGCCGGTGAAGGTGACCTTGTCCACGTCAGGGTGATTGACCAGCGCGTCGCCGACGACCCGGCCGGGGCCAGTGACGACGTTGAAGACGCCCGCCGGCAGGCCGGCTTCGAGCGCGAGCTCGGCGATGCGTAGCGCCGACAACGAGGTCAGCTCGGCCGGCTTCATCACGATGGTGCAGCCGCAGGCCAGCGCCGGCGCGAGCTTCCACATCCCGATCATCAGCGGGAAATTCCAGGGCACGATCGCCGCGACCACGCCGACCGGCTCGCGCACGGTGTAAGTCAGGGCATCATCGCGCACGGGCACGACGTCGCCGCTGATCTTGTCGGCCCAACCGGCGTAGTAGATCAGCGTGTCGACGGCGGCCGGAAAATCCTGCCGCGATGTCGCGGAGATCGGCTTGCCGGCGTCGATCGACTCGAGCTCGATGATCTCCTCGGCGTGGACCTTGAGCAGGTCTGCCCAGCGCAGCAGGATCTGGCCGCGTTCGGACGCCCGCATCGTGCGCCAGGGACCTTCGAAAGCGCGGCGCGCGGCGGCGACCGCATGCTCCACATCGGCCTCGTTGCCTTCGGCGACGACGGCGATGACCTGCCCGGTGGCCGGATTGAGCGACTTGAAGGTGCGACCGGAGCTGGCGGGGACGCGGCGGCCGTCGATCAGCAGATGCTGTGGGCGGGACATGAACTCGCTCGCAGGCGAATGTACAAAGTCATATGCAACAGACATCATATTTTCTCCAGTTCTGGTATACCAGACTAGGCGCCTAGGGGCGGGAGTAAATATGATATGGATTGCAAATGGACCACCATCATATGAAGTGCAGTTCATAAGGAAGACCGATGCTTCAGATCGAGATCGAGGCCGTCTGGCGGTTTCGCCGCGAGGGGAATCCGCGCACCGCCATCATCATGCTCGGCGTCCTCAACGAGATCAGGAGAACCGGGAAGATCACCAGCGCGGCCAACGACGCGCATCTCTCCTATCGCCATGTCTGGAATCTGATCGAGCAATGGTCGGAGTTCTTCGGCACGCCGCTGGTCGAGACCCAGCGCGGCAAAGGCTCAAAGCTCACACCGTTCGGCGAGCGGCTGGTGTGGGCGGGCGAGCGCATGCAGGCCCGGCTCGGACCTCAGCTTGAAAATTTGGCGCAGGAGTTGGCAAGCGAGATCAAGCCATTCCTCGAGCAGCGCCCGTCGGTGATCCGCGTGCATGCCAGCCACGGCTTTGCGGTCGCAAAACTGCGCGAATTCCTTGACCGCGAGCCCGGCATCGGCGTCGATCTGCGCTATGTCAGCAACCAGCATTCGCTGGTCTCGCTGGCGCAGGGCGCCTGCGATCTCTCCGGCCTGCATCTGCCGCACGGCGCGCTGCGCGCCCAGGGCATCAAGGCTGCGCGCGAATGGCTCGATCCGCGCGAGGATCGCATCATCAGCTTCGTCACACGCGAAATGGGATTGATGGTCGCGCGCGGCAATCCGCTGCGCATCGCTTCGCTTGATGATCTCACCGGACCCAAAGTCCGCTTCGTCAACCGCGATCACGATTCCGGCACGCGGCTTCTGTTCGACCAACTGCTTGCAGCAAACGGCATCGACGAGAGCCGCATCAACGGCGCGCAGCAGATCGAATTCACCCACGCCGCGGTCGCAGCCTATGTCGCGAGCGGCATGGCTGACGCGAGTTTCGGCGTCGAAGCCGCGGCCCGGCATTTCGGCCTCGATTTCATCCGGCTCTTGACCGAGGATTATTTCTTCGTCTGCAAGCGCGCGTTCCTGGACACCGAGCCGATGCAGCGCATCCTGGAGATCATCCGCAGCGCCGATTTTCGCGCGGCCGTCGCGACACTACCCGGCTATGTGCCGTCGGACACGGGCACCGTCACCGGCGTGAAGGCGTTTCTGGAGATGCACGCCGTGCGATGATGCCGAAGGATGCCGTCGCCTTGTCCGCGCCGGTCAGATCGCCGGCTCGTCCTTCAGCGCCGACAGGACCCGCTCGCCCTGCGCGGTCAGCCGGTACGTCACCAGCGGACGGCTCGACGGCGGCTTTCGCGCGAGCTCGACGATGTAGCCGCGCACCATCAGGGCTTCGAAGCTGCCGTAATAGCCGAACATGCTGATCTGGTTCTGCCTGAGCAGCTTGAACTCGCGCAAGAGACGGATCTCGTTGCCCGACAGCAGTGAGCGGCGCACGCGTTGAACGAACCGCGCGCGCTGCTCGAACCAGGCCTGGTCCGGCAGTTCGTGCAAGGCCGGTGCCGGGGCCCGTTCGCAGAGACGCGCGTCCTGCGCAATCTCAACCATCACCTGCGGCAGGCTCGGCATACTGCTGGTGACAACCGCGTCCTTCGCAACGTCGAGCAGCGCGAGCGGCCAGCGCCGCTTGTTGTCCACCATAACAGGCGGTGGCACGACGCTGTCGCGCACCAGTTGCTCGAAGCGTCCGGCGGTCACGCCGACATAGGCGGCCGCGCGACGGCGATCGACCAGGCGCGTGTCCGGCGCGACCTCGCAAACAATGTTCTCGTCCACCCCGAATCCCCTGGCGCCTCGTTGCGCATGGCGTGACGGTCTGGCGGAACCGGCAATCCGGCGGCGAACCTAGGTGGGAGGAGCGCGCTCGAAAAGCACAGAATTTCGCACATGTTGATGCCGTTTCAGCAACAGCTATAGTCCAGCCGGGGGTCCCATGCGCTTTCACTCACCGGCCATCCAGTACTTCCACGCCGTTCGCCGCACCGGTTCGATCCGGGCCGCGGCGCGCCTGCTGAACGTTGCCTCGTCGGCCGTAAGTCGCCAGATTCTCAAGCTTGAACAAGAGGTTGGGTCACCGTTGTTCGAGCGCAATGCGCGCGGCCTGACGCTGACGACGGTCGGCGAGATGTTGGCCCGGCACGTCATGAACGTGCTCCAGGACCTCGACCGCTTCCGCTCGGACGTCGCGTCCCTGTCCGGGACGTGGCACGGCACTGTCAGCATTGCCTGCATCGAGTCGCTCACGGAGTCGGTGCTGCCGGACCTGATAGCCGCCCATCGCGGCCGCGCCCGGCGCGTCAGCTTCACCACCGAGGTGAAGGGATCGTCGGATGTGCTGGAGGCCCTGAGCCGCGGCGAGGCCGACATCGGTATCGCCATGGCGCTTCGCCATCCGCCGGATCTGCGCCAGGTCGCCTTGAAGCGGTTTCGCCTCGGCGCGGTCGTGGCGTGCGATCATCCCCTGGCGCGCGGCAAGACGGTCACGCTGACCCAATGTCTCGCCTTTCCAGTCATCCACGCGCTGCCGGAGCTATCGATCTACCATCTGCTCCAGCCGCTGATCGCGCAGCTGCCCGAGACGCCGGAGCCTGCCATCCAGGCCAACTCGATCGACCTGATGCGCGAGCTCGCCGCGCGCGGCGTCGGCGTCGCCTTCCAGACCCAGCTCGGCATCGACCGACTGTCGCGCGACAGCCGGCTCGTCTTCCTGCCGCTCGACAACGCCGGCAGTCCGGTGTGGTCAGATCTCGGCATCTACGTTCGCGCCGAGCGCACCCTGCCCGCCCACACGGAATCCTTCCTCCAGGAGCTGGTGCGCGAATTGGGCGAGCGCGAGCGGCGGGAAAACGCGGCCTATCCGCAGGTTGCGTGATGAAGCGTCGCAGTAGTCTTCCGGGATAGGGCCGATGGTCGACCATCTGATAGCGTTTGTATTTTGCGGCTCATCCCTCACGCCAGGATTCCGAGATGCCGCTATGTCGGCTGAAGCCTTCGCGAATCCTCGGCATCGAGCGCTTCTCGGATTTCTCCGAGTTTCGCGCCAACGAGGTGCTCGGCCTCGGCATCAGCACGCCGCTCCGCCCGCGCGAATTCTCGCTGTCTCGCGCCATCCTGCCGCTCCAGGATGGGCTGTTCGTGCTCCAGCGCTCCTTTGCACGGCGGTTTGAGGCCGAGATCGGCACGGACAATGGTGTCGGCCTCGTTGTCCCCCTCGCGTTTCACTCCACCTCCAACGGCCGCGAGGTCGACAATTCCACGATTGCCATGATGCGCGGCAAAGCGCCCGTAGATGCGATCGAGCATCATCCCAACACTTACCTGATGCTGCGCTTCAACTCGGACATGCGTCATCGCGGCTGGACGGATTTCGACACGGGCCTCGCATATGTTCGCGCGCAGGACCATCCGATGGCGCGCCTGCGTACCGCTATCCTGGAGATGTTCTCGCTCGCCTCGGCGTGCAACGATCCCCGGCAATTCGAGGCGCTCAACCGACCCATCCAGGAGACGCTGCTCGCCTGCCTCGACGATGCGCTCGCGCCGGCAGGCGGGCTGACCGCGCGACGGGGATCGTTCGCCAAGCACCGCAAGCTGATCGCGCGCCTCGACGAAATGGTCATGTGGTCCGGCAGCAAGGCACTCTACAGTGACGACCTCGCCTCTGCGCTCGGCGTATCGGTGCGTACGCTCCAGACGGCCGCGCACGCAGTGCACGGCGTGAGCCTGCACCACTATCTGCGCCTCAAGCGGCTGTGGTCCGCCCGCATCCAGCTCATGGTCGGAGGCGGCGGCATGAGCGTCAAGGCCGCAGCGCTCGGCAACGGCTTCTGGCATCTTGGTGAGTTCTCGCGCGGCTACAGATTGGCGTTCGGCGAGACGCCCTCCGAGACGCTGGCGCGGAGCCGACGTCCCTGAGCGCAGCCTTCGGTCTTTGAGCGCCCGTGTGTCACGCTCAGCCGTGGCCGGCTCCCTTGCGTTGGCCGCTATCGCCGAGGCGGTCGACCCAGGCGATGCCGATCGCGGAGATGATGAAGGTCAAGTGGATCAGCACCTGCCACATCACGCCGCCCTCGGTGAAATTACTCCGCGTCGTGCCGAGATTACCTGCCTCGATGAAGGTCCTGAGCAGAGAGATCGAGGAGATGCCGATGATCGCCATCGCAAGCTTGATCTTGAGCACGCTGGCGTTGACGTGGCTGAGCCATTCGGGCTCGTCCGGATGACCGCTGAGGTTCAGGCGCGAGACGAAGGTCTCGTAACCGCCGACGATCACCATCACCAGCAGGTTCGAGATCATCACGACGTCGATCAGCCCGAGCACGACCAGCATGATCTGCTGCTCGGTGGCGTCGAACGAGTGCACGACCAGGTGCCAGAGCTCCTTCAGAAACAGCAGCACATAGACGGCCTGCGCGACGATCAGGCCGACATAAAGCGGGACCTGCAGCCAGCGCGAGCCAAAGATGAGTTGGGCAAACGCGCCGATTTGCGGCGCCGGCACGGAAACCGCCGAAGGTGCTTTGGGTTCGGATGTCATTGATCACTCCGGATGATGGACAGGCACGTTGCCTCAGAGACTCGCGATCACAGGCGCGAGCTCGAGCGACCCGCGATAGATCATCTCGAAGGCGACGTAAACGATGATGGCGAGGCCGACATAGCCGATCCAGCGCTGCTTCTGAAGCACGCGGCCGAGCAAATCGGCGGCGACGCCCATCAGCGCGACCGACAACAGCAGGCCGAAGGCGAGGATATAGGGATGCTCGCGCGCAGCGCCCGCGACCGCGAGCACGTTGTCGAGCGACATCGAGACGTCGGCGGCGACGATCTGCACGGCCGCCTGCCTGAAGGTCTTTCGGGAGGCAGGCGCGGCGCGGCTGCCGCCATGGCTGAACGCGAGCTCGTTCGCGTGCGCGGACTGCACGCGCAGCTCCCGCCACATCTTCCAGCAGACCCAGAGCAGCAGCACGCCGCCGGCGAGCAACAGCCCGATCACTTGCAGAAGCTGGGTCGCGACGCCGGCGAAGACGATGCGCAACGCAGTGGCGGCGATGATGCCGACGACGATGGCGCGCCGGCGCTGCTCGGCCGGCAGGCCGGCTGCGGCAAGGCCGATGACGACGGCATTGTCGCCGGCGAGCACGAGGTCGATCAGGACGACCTGAAGCAGCGCGGTCAGCGCTTCGGTGGTGATGAATTCAGTCATGACTGGTCATTTTTCGGTGCGGCAGGATCGAGCCATTGCGGCTTCTTCCGCTCGACCCAATCCAAAACCTTGCCGCGCGAGGATCGCAGTGCGGGAACGTCTTCTGCGAGCAAAGCCAGGCCGAGCGGGAGCATCCAGATTCCGAGCACTGGCAGGAACGAGAGCACGCCGCCGACAATAAGCAGCGCGCCCGAGGGGATTCTCACCCAGCGGCTGGACGGCTTGAGCAGATAGGTGACGGTGTCACCCATGCGAGGCGGGAGGCGACGGACGAGCTTGTCGAGGCGCGGGTCGCCGCCGGCCATCTGGCCGGTAGCACCCGCAGTCCCTGTCTTATCTTCGTCCGAAACTACGCTCATGCTTACTCCTCGGCGGCGATGCGTTGTTCGGCCCGCACTGCACCCGGCGCCACCTGCTTTGCGCGCGGCAGCACTAGCGTCAGCAGGCGCAACAGCTTGATCGCCTGCACTTCGTGGGGATGCACGTCCTCGTCGGCGGCCGCGACGCGCTCCGACAGTTCCATCAAATGAGCCGACAGCGGCAGGTCTGAAACCGGACGCAAATTCTCGATCACCACATTGGCGAAATCCGGCTCCTCGAGTCGTTCGGCAAGCTCGTCGAACATGGCGTAGAGTCGGTCCTCCGATATGTGCGGTGCGAGCTTGCGATCCCGGATGAAACGGACGACCTCGTCGCGTTCTACCGGCGAAACTTGGCGGTCGGCAACCGCAACCAGCGCGCCGACGATCACCAGCGCCACCGCAGCCTGCTCGTTCAGGCTGGACGGCTCGGTGATCTCGATTTCGATCGGATTGGAATGCTTGGCGTCGGACATCGTTGCTCCCTTATCTTGCGAAATGACCGCACGGAGCTGCGATGGGGACGATTGGGTCGGAGAGACTCTCAAGAAGGCCCGACGATCGGCCGATCCATCGCATTCGCGCGGGACAGGTCATCCGACATCACGAGGTTTGCCGACAGCGTCGGCGTCCTCGCCAGAGGGGCCCGGATTCTTGTTCCTTCCACACATAAAGATGGGACTGTCGGAATCAAGGCGACGCGACTGCGACCAGCCGCCGCATCGGGTTCCGTGTGTTACTCCACCCGCTCGACAAGATGCGCCCGCGAGGGCGAGGGCTCGAACCTGTCGCCGAAATACTGCGTCTCGTGCGCCACCAGGCCGTCGCGGAATTCCATGATGCTCACCACGTAAGACGGCACCCCGTCATAGGTCAGCACGAATTCGCTCACCCAGAGATCGTTGCCGCCGACGATTCGCCGAACCGTGAAGCGCTTCTTGTTCGGTTGCACGAACCGGCTCTGCTGGATGTTGCTGCGACCGCGGATGCGCTCGCCGGATTGCGGATAGTCGAGCACCGCGTCCCCGCGATAGATGTCGTGCTCGGCCTCGAAATCGTTCGCATCCGAAGCGTCCCAATGCCGCTGGAGCGCGGCCAGCTTGCCCTGATCATCCATCGTGGCCTCCGGTTGTCCCGATTGCGTTGGCGTTACGGCTTCTCAGATTGGCCTCAGGGCCGCCGGTGGCAAGGCTTGCTCGCAACCTCTAACAACGACTAACGAGCCAAAAACGCCCTCTTGCTGCAAGGATGACGGCAGAACCGCGCAGCCAGATCGGGAACACGCAATGGCACGTCTGCTTTCAATGAATGTCGGCCTGCCGCGCGACGTCGCCTGGCAGGGTCGGACCGTCCACACCGGCATCTGGAAGGCGCAGGTCACAGGCCCGCGCAGGGTGCGCCGGCTCAACATCGATGGCGACGGCCAGGGCGATACGGCCGGTCATGGCGGCGAACATCGTGCCGTATTCGTCTATCAGGACGAATCCTATCGGTACTGGCAGGAGCATCTCGGTCGATCGAACCTCGTTCATGGCCAGTTCGGCGAGAACTTTACGGTCGAGGGCCTCGCCGACACCAACGTGTGCATCGGAGACCGCTACAGGATCGGCTCTGCCCTGTTCGAAGTGACGCAGCCGCGCGTCACCTGCTACCGGCTCGGCATTCGGATGGACGAGCCGGACATGGCCGCGCTGCTGGTCAGGCACGGGCGGCCCGGATTCTATTTCCGTGTGCTCGAGGAAGGCGACGTCGAAGCCGGTGACGAGATCAAACAGATCGCTGTGGGACCCGAGCGCATGAGCGTGTTCGAGGTCAATGCGCTGCTTTACCTGCCGCCTCATCCGCGCGAACGCCTGGAGCGCGCGCTGCGGATTCCCGCGCTGAGCCGCGGGTGGCAGCGTTCATTCGCGGCACTGCTCGAGCAGCAGAAGGACAACAAGATCGCGGGAAACGCCGGACTTGGGCCGGCGGCGAGCCCTCCTCCCGCCTGGCGCGGATTCCGCTCATTTCGCGTGGCGCGCAAGATCGCCGAAAGCGGCAACGTGACGTCGCTGATCCTCGAACCCGCCGACGGACATCCCGTGGCGGCCGCCCTGCCCGGTCAATTCGTCGTCATCAGGCTCGAACCTTCCGCTGCGCAGGCGATGACGCGCAGCTATTCGCTGTCGAGCGGCGCCGATGCCGCGTCCTATCGCATCAGCGTCAAGCGCGAAGCGCACGGCGCCGCCAGCCGCTACATCGCCGACGAGCTGGTGGACGGCGCTGCCGTGCAGCTCGGTGCGCCACGCGGCAGTTTCACGCTCCGGCAAGATGCGCGTCCCGTCGTCCTGCTGAGCGCCGGCATCGGCGTCACTCCGGTACTCGCAATGCTCCACGCCCTCGCCGCCGAAGGGACGACGCGGGACGTGTGGTGGCTGCACGGCACCCGCAACGGCCGCGAACATGCATTCGCCGCCGAGGCGCGCGAGTTGCTAGGTGGGCTCTCTCGTCACCATAGCCACGTCTGCTACAGCGCGCCTGACCCGGACGATCGTCTCAATGTGGCGTTCGATACAGCCGGACATCTCGACGGACGCCTGCTCCAGACCCTGAGCGTGCCGCGTGACGGCGATTTCTATCTGTGCGGACCGGCAGCTTTCATGAGCGATCTGAAAGCTGGCCTCGCAACGCTGGGCATCGCACCGGATCGCATCCACACCGAATTGTTCGGCGCCGGACCATCCTTGACGCCCGGCATAGCGTCCTCCCCGCAGAAGCGAGCGCACTCGCCGGTTGGCGCTCCTGGCCCCGGCCCGATGGTTTCGTTCGCCCGCAGCGGCCTCAACGTGTGCTGGGGACCGGCCTACGCCAGCCTGCTGGAATTGGCCGAAGCTTGCGACGTCCCCGTGCGCTGGTCGTGCCGGACCGGCGTCTGCCATAATTGCGAGAGCGGATTGATCGCGGGGACGGTCGACTATGCGCCGGATCCGCTCGATCCGCCTGCGGACGGCAATGTCCTGATCTGCTGCTCACGGCCCCGAAACGACGTCGTGATTGATCTGTAAAACTGGGAGAGCGTGATGCGACCTGACATGATACCGGGAGTAACTTTCCCTGATTACGAGCTCAGCGACCACACCGGCAAACATCGAAAGCTCTCCGAGCTGCAGGCGGGCGATCCGACGGTGCTCGTGCTCGGCCGCGGTGGATTTTGTCCCAAGGATCGCCGCCAGGCCGAAGGCTTGCTGCAACTCCATCGCGAAATGGAGGTGGGCTATTGCCGGATGGTCACGATCACGACCGACAATATCATCCAGACCAGTGAATATCGCAGCGGCGTCGGAGCGCACTGGCCCTTCCTCTCGGATTCGCGGCGCCTCGTTCAGAAAGATCTCGACATCGCCGAATACACCGACCCCGTCCATAATCCGATGATTCCGCACGTGGTCGTGCTCGAGCCCGGCCTTGTCATTCACAAGATCTATAACGGCTACTGGTTCTTCGGCCGTCCAACCGTCGAAGAACTCCGCCAGGACCTCAGGGCAGTCGGCATGAAGTGCCGGCCGGATTGGGACATCGCGGCGCCCGGCCTCAGGGCACTGTGGGACCAGGGCCGCAAGGAGCATTTTCATCCCTACGGCAAGGCTTACGTCGAAACTCTCGGCGAACGGGACTAGAACCACATTCCGACATCGTCCGCTCGGGCGAATGCCGGCTTGGAATGTGGATGATCCAGATGAAGACCAATCCTGCTCTCCGTGCCGACCGCATGGGCGCGCGCCAGATCTACGAGGCCTTGAGAGATCAGATCCTGGCGCGGGTGTACGGGATCGACGGGTTGCTGCCGTCCTCGCGCGCGCTGGCCGGCGAAATGGGCGTGGCACGCTCGACCGTCACGATCGCCTACGAACAGCTCGCCGCCGAGGGCTTCATCGAGACACGCCATGGCGCGCGGCCGCGGGTGGCCCGCGCCGTCGTCGAGCGGGGACACGCGCGCGTAGTGTCGCGAGCGTCGGCGCGGAAGGTGCGGCTGTCGGCCTTCGGGGACCGGTTGCTTCAAGACCCGCCGCGCTGGACCGAGCCGCCGCGCGGGCTCGTCGCCAACTTCCGCTATGGCGAGCTCGCGCCGTCGGATTTCCCGGCAGTGGCCTGGAAGAAGGCCGTGACTGCCGCGATGGCGCGCAAGCCCGAGCGGCTGGCCTATGACGATCCCTGCGGCGCGCTGCGCCTGCGGACCGCACTCCAAGGCTATCTCTGGCGGTCGCGCAGCGTCCGCTGCGAGGTCGATCAGATCGTCGTCGTCAACGGCTCGCAGCAGGGCCTCGACATCTGCGCGCGCCTGCTGCTCGACGCCGGCGACCGCTTCGTGATGGAGGATCCCGGCTACCAGATGGCGCGGCACACCTTTGCGGCGACGGGCGCCGAGACGATCCCGATCCCGGTCGACGCGGATGGACTGGAGACCACGCGGCTCGACGGCGTTGAAGCCCGCCTCGCCTATGTCACGCCGTCGCACCAATATCCGCTCGGCGGCGTCATGCCGATCGGACGCCGGCACCAATTGCTCGCCTGGGCCAGGGCAAACGACGCCTACGTGATCGAGGATGATTACGACAGCGAGTATCGCTACGACACCAAGCCGATCCCGCCCCTGCACGCGCTGGCAGGCGGCGGCAATGTGATCTATCTCGGCACCGTCTCCAAGACGCTCTCGCCGACCTTGCGGATCGGCTATCTTGTTGTGCCCGCCGCCCTGCGATCCCTGTTCGCCGCGGCCAAGCAGATCATGGACCGGCACACGCCGCTGATCGAACAGGATGCCCTCGCGTCGATGCTTGAAAGCGGCGCCTATGACGGCCACATCAGGCGCGTGCGCCGGCGCAACGCCGAACGCCAGCGCACGCTGCTCGACGCGCTTCGCCGCCGGTTCGGGGATCGCGTCCGGATCGAGGGCACTGCCGCCGGCCTGCACATCGTGGCGTGGTTCGATAATCTGCCGCAGAAGCGAGAGGACGCGTTGATCAAGGCGGCCCATGCCAAGGGCGTCGGCATCTATCCCGTCTCGGCACTGTTCGTCGGACCTCGCCGACCGCGGAAGACAATCGGCCTCGTCATGGGCTATTCGGCACTGGAGGTGTCACAGATCGAGCGCGGCTGCAGGCTTCTTGCACAGGCCGTCGCCGAACTGGACTTATCAAATAGACGATAACTGGCAGTTTCTTACAGGCCAGATTCCGGCTATCTTCAGACCAACATCGGAGATAGACCATGTACATCCCTCCCGCCTTCAAGGACGACATCGAGAGCATCCGGGCGACCATTCACGGCGCGCGCCTCGCCAGTCTGGTCACGGCCACCAGCGAAGGCCCGGTCGCCACGCCGCTGCCGCTCTTTCTCGACGAGGGCGAAGGCGAGCATGGCGTGCTGTACGGACATGTGGCGAAAGCCAATCCGCAATGGAAACTGCCGCCGATCGGAGATGCGCTGGCGATCTTTGGCGGTCCCGACGCCTATGTGACGCCGTCCTGGTACGCAACCAAGCAGGAGACAGAAAAGGTCGTGCCGACCTGGAACTACGTCGCCGTGCATGCCTACGGCCCAGTCGAATTCTTTCAAGACCCCGAGCGCCTGCTCGAGGCCGTGACGCGGCTCACGAACAGGCATGAAGGATCGCGTGCCAAGCCTTGGGCCGTTACGGATGCCCCTGCCGATTTTATCGCCGCGCAGTTGCGCGGAATCGTCGGCGTGCGCATTCCCGTCGTGCGGTTCGAAGGCAAGCGCAAGATGAGCCAGAACCGTCCCGAGGCCGACCGCGTCGGCGTCGCACAAGGTCTCGCAGCTAGCGAGAATGCAGATGATCGCGAAGTTGCGCCATTGATTCCGGTTCCGGTGTAGTGGCCACCTGGTTCCCGACACTCGCTGCCGGGAACCATCGTCCCGTCAGGTTCGTTGATACATTTCAGCAAGCATCTCCTGACAGGATTCCCATGTGTCGCTGGATCGCATACCGGGGCGAGACCACGTCTTTCGAACCCTACGTCACCGAGCCCGAGCATTCGCTGATCGCGCAAAGCATCCGCTCGCTCCAGTCGACCGCCGGCTCGAATGGCGACGGCTTTGGTCTCGGCTGGTACGGCGAGCATCCGGAGCCTGGTCTTTATCGTGAAACACGCCCGGCCTGGTCGGACGAGAATCTCCGCTACCTCTGCCGCCATTTGCGCTCGCATCTGTTCTTCGCTCATGTGCGCGCCGCCACCGGCACGGCAGTGACGCGGCAGAACTGCCATCCCTTTGCCTGCGGCCAGTGGATGTTCATGCACAACGGCTTCGTCGGCAGTTGGAATCGCCTGCGGCGCAAGGTCGAGGCGCTGATCCCCGATGCCTACTACCCCTCGCGGACAGGCACGACCGATTCGGAAGCCGTGTTTCTCGCCATGATGGGCGCGGGACTCGATGCCGATCCGCTCGGCGCAACGCATCGCGTGCTGCGAGCCCTCGTCGGCCTCGTCAACGAAGGCGAGCTTCGTGAGCGGCTCCGCTTCACCAGCGCCATCGCCAACGGCCGGGATCTCTATGCCTTCCGGGTCGCCGTCAACGATGCCGCCAACACGCTGTATTTCCGCGAGGCCGGCGGCCAGGTCATCGTGGTGTCCGAGCCGTTCGACAAGGAAACGGACTGGACAGAAGTGCCCCCGAATCACGCGCTGGTCGCACGTGCGTCCGAAAGCGCGAAAATTGTTCCGTTCGACCTTGCAATTTCCGGTGGGGCCGACGCGGAACCCGCCCCTGTCAGAAGGATTATCGCCCGCAGGTAAATACCTTGGCCGGGTGGCACAATGACATTTGCATCAGACGTTTTGAAACTTCTGCGGCTCGATTCCTCGGAAGACAAGCAGCACCTCGTCATTCGCTCCGCCGGCGGACGCGGCAAAGCCGCGGAATATTCGTTCGGCATCGAGGAGGAATACTTCCTCGCCGATCGGCGCAGCCTTGAGGTCGCGATCCAGACCCCGAATGAGCTTTTCGAATCTGCGAACTGGTCCACCGGCGGCCAGGCGATGCGGGAGATGTTGCAGTCGCAGCTCGAGGTCGCCACCAACGTTCATGTCGACGTCGCCGACGCGCGCGAAGAGCTTCGCTTCCTGCGTCGCGAAGTCGCAAACGTCGCGGCACAATACGGCTTCGTGATCATGGCCTGCGGCACACATCCGACCGCGGTCTGGCGCATGTCGCAGCCGAGCCCGAAGCCGCGCTACGAGGAGATGATCGAGGATCTGCGCAGCATCGGCCACCGCAACCTGATGTGCGGCATGCATGTCCACGTCCAGCTGCCCGATCCGGAGAAGCGCATGGCGGTGATGCGAGCGATGCTGCCGCATCTGCCGTTGTTTATCGCCCTGTCGGCCTCCTCCCCGTTCTGGAATTCACACAAGACCGGGCTGAAGGGCTATCGGCTCGCCGCCTATTCCGAGCTGCCGCGCACCGGCCTGCCAGAATTGTTCGAGAGCAGGCAGGATTACGACGAATATGTCGGCGCGTTGCAGCGCTCCGGCGTGATCCCCGATGAAAGCCACATCTGGTGGGCCATGCGCCCCTCCATGAAGCACCCGACGCTCGAGCTGCGTGCGCCCGATACCTGCACCTTCGTCGACGACGCCGTTGCCATTGCCTCGCTCTATCGCTGCGTGACCCGCTATCTCTACCTGCGGCCTCATCTGTCGAAAGAGGTCACCGCGGTGGAACGCGCGATCGCGGTGGAGAACAAATGGCGCGCCCAGCGCTACGGCACCGATTGCATCTTTGCCTCCAAGGACGGGCCGGTCGAGATCTCCGAGCTGCTCTCCCGGGTGATCGAGGACATCGCCGAAGACGCCGCCGCGCTGAACTGCGCCGCCGAGGTCGAACACTGTCGTACCATCGTCGAACGTGGCAGCTCGGCTGAATTCCAGCTTCGCGCCTTCCGCGACAATGCGGAGGACATCGCCGCGGTGTCGCGCTGGATCGCAGACGCGACGATCTCGGGGACGAGCACCCCGGCCGCAGGCGTCGCCGCGCCCTCATAGCGCCCGCGCAAGCTTCGGGAGCAACGATGTCGCTCCTGAATCCGGAAAGTCGCGGAGAGAACCATGAATCGCGTCAAATGTTGCGCCGGCTGTGGCCATGGCCTCATTCCGATGCTCTCGGCCAAAGGTCTCGCGGAGCTCAGCTGCCTGTGGTGCGAGCTCATCGAGGCGCGTGCAGTGGACATGGCGAAATGGGCTGACAGCCCGTACGGCAAGCCCGAGCGGACCCTCCGTCGATCTTTCGAATGAACGGCTTCAGACATCCGGCCGCCGACTTCCTCTGATCGGCGCAGCTGCACGTCCGCGCCAGGATGCCGACAAATTAGACAAGACACGTTTCGTGGCGAGGTTTGCAGACCGGGCGAACATGGCCATGCAGGCTGGCGAAGCGTGTCAGCTAACCTCAGGTGCAACCTCGATTTTTCCTCGCGTGGCGGCGAGTCGCCAAACCTTGCGTGTCGCACAGCACCTCGACTGGCCCAAAATTCGCAAGGCAGCATCAGTCCTGATCCCCTGCTCTCCCGATTGGAGCGGCAAGAAGCGTGCGCCGAGAGAGGGTGAGCGGGCCAGATCGGAGAATGCCATGAACGTGCATGCCGCCGGCGATCTCAAAATCACCGGCCTCACCCGTCCGGACGGCGCGCCCCTTCGCCTCAACGATCAGGAGTTCGTGGCGATCGATCGCGACCGGAATGCGAAGTTCGAGGCAACGTACCGGCCGCAGGCCCTCTACAATCGCGCCAACGAGGGCTTTCACGCCAACAACGAGACCTTCCTGCTGCACGAGGTCGCGACCAATCTGCCGATCTACCTGCCCGACACCGGCCCGACCGACTTCCATCTTCATCTGCCGCCGGGCGGCTTTCAGCTCGTGCTGGTCACCTCGGGCGCGTTCACCTTCGACTATGACGGGCGCTTCTATAATGTTGGCCCCGGCGCGGTGATGCTGCAAAGCGCGATCGTGCACCGCCAGCTGTTCTACACTTGGTCGGGACTGTCGACCGAAGAGAATTTGAAGACGCCGCAGACGGTGGTGCCGGATCCGATCTCGATGGGCTATTCGGGCAAATTCCTCGAAGCGTTCATCACTGACCCCACGACGTTTCCAAACCCGACCATCGTCGGTCCCGACCAGATCAACGAGGCCGAGACGCCGCGGGTGGCCTGGAGCCATTCCCTGCACGATCGCCCGGTCGATGCAGGTTTCTGGCTTCAAGACCCCTTGGCGCTCGATGCGCTGTTCAAGCCGCTCACCGACAGCCCGATCAAATCGGCCATGCCGGTTTACGTGCGCGATATCGGGATCGAAGTCCCGAGCGGCCATCTCGTCACCGGCCACATCATCGCAACCGATCCGCGCGGCCAATCGCTCTTGCCCAAGAGCGCGTCGGCAGCAGCCAACACTACATGTTTCGCCAAGGGCGAGGTCGTGATCTACCGCGTGATCCGCGGCACGGCCGAATTCAGGAACAAGACTGGTGAGACCTTTGAGCTCACGGCCGGCGATGTGGTGACAGCGGGCAAGAACGCCACAAGTCTCGTCGGCGTGGGTGAGAACACGCAGGTCCTTCGGCTCGGCCTCCTCAAAGGCATGAACGACCTCCGCAGTTGGACGCCGACGCAACGCGACGAGATCGACGGCCTCGCCGGTCAGATCATCTCACAGAAGGACATCCGTCCCCTGCGCACCGAGGGCAAGCCAGTCGGTTACCTCTACGGCTGAGCGGAGTTACTCCGCCGCCTGGCGGACGTGGCGTGCGGTCGGTGTGCGCATGGTGACGAGCTCTTCGGCCGCGCTCGGATGCAGCGCGATCGTCGCATCGAAATCGGCCTTGGTCGCCTTCATCTTCACCGCAATCGCGACCGCCTGCGTGATTTCGGCCGCGGCATCGCCGACGATGTGACAGCCGAGCACGCGATCGGAGGCGCCGTCGACGACGAGCTTCATCAGCACGCGGGTATCGCGGCCTGACATCGTCGCCTTGATGGGGCGGAACGTGGTCTTGTAAATGTCGACATGGCTGAATTGCGCGCGCGCCTCGGTCTCGGTGAGGCCGACGGTGCCGACCTCCGGCTGCGAGAACACGGCGGTCGGGATGTTGGCGTGATCCACCTGCACCTCGCGCTTGCCGAACACGGTGTCGGCGAACGCGTGGCCCTCGCGGATCGCGACCGGCGTCAGGTTGAAGCGATGGGTGACGTCGCCGATCGCATAGATGTTGTCGACCGAGCTCTTCGAGAAATGGTCGACCGCGATGCCGCCGTTCCGCGGGTTGATGGCGACGCCGGCCTTCTCCAGGCCGAGATTGGCGACGGCGGGATGGCGGCCGATCGCGAACATCACCTGGTCGGAGGCGAGGCTCGATCCGTTAGACAGATGCGTGGTGAATTCCTCGCCGTGGCGATCGACCTTCGCCACCGTGCAGCCGGTGAGGATGGTGATGCCCTGCTTCTCCATCTCGGCGCGGACGTGGGCGCGAACATCCTCGTCAAAACCGCGAAGAATGTTGTCGCCGCGATAGATCACCGTGACGTCGGAGCCGAAGCCGGCGAAGATGCCGGCGAACTCCAGCGCGATGTAGCCGCCGCCCTGGATCACGATCCGCTTCGGCAGCCTGGTTAGGTGAAACGCCTCGTTGGAGGAGATCACGTGCTCGATGCCGGGAATCGGAGCGCCATGATTGGGCGCGCCGCCGGTAGCGATCAAAATGTATTTTGCGGTGATCTTCTTGTCGTTCTCGAGCAGGCGGACGGTGTGCTTGTCCTCGATCACCGCGCGGCTCTTGACGATTTGCGCGCCTGACTTCTCAACATTGGCGGTATAAGCCGCCTCCAGACGCGCGATCTCCTTGTCCTTGTTGGCGATCAGCGTCGGCCAGTCGAAGGTCGCAGGCGGAACGGTCCAGCCAAAACCGGCGGCGTCCTCGATCTCATGGCGGAAATGCGAGCCGATGACGAACAGCTTCTTCGGCACGCAGCCGCGGATCACGCAGGTCCCGCCCATGCGGTACTCTTCCGCGATCATCACGCGGGCGCCGTAACCGGCCGCGATGCGGGCGGCACGCACGCCGCCCGAACCGCCACCGATGACAAAGAGGTCGACGTCGAATTCAGCCATTGTCCACTCCGACCTCTTCAGAACATGATCCGGATTCTGATCAGATAGGGACTGTCAGATTTCCTTGCCACGCTTGCGCATCTCGGCGCGGAAGTTGCCCATCACGGTCTCGGAGAAGTTCTGGGCCCAGGAGTTCATGAAGGCCATGCTCAGCCCGATGGCGCGCGGCTCGGCCTCGATCAGCTTCTTGCCCAGCGGCGACTTGTAGAAAGTGACGAGATCCTTCAACTCCTGCTCGGTGAACTCGCTGGCATAGACCTGCGCCATGCCATCGCCGATTTCGCTTTCGCGGCCCTTGAGCTGCTGGGCTACGATCTGGGCGACCTCGGTGAGGTCCTTCTGGTAGTTGAGGTTCTGCTGGATCAGCGCGATCTTGGTCTTATCGACCAGGCCGGGCACGGCGTTGGCGTACATCGCACTGGCGTTCTTGATCGTCAGGATCTCCTTGGCCGCCGCCACGGCGGCCGGCGACGATTTCGGCGCCGCTGCCTGCTGGGCCCCGGCCGGGGCGACCGAGAGGGCCAGTCCCACAGCGAGGGTCACGACCGGCAACAATTTCAAAACGCTCTTCATTCCTAGTCTCCTTTCGGCTTTCGCCGTTCAATCACGCGAATTCCCTCGCCACCGGCCAAAACAGCCGAGCTGGCCAAGCCAATGAACAAACCATGCTCGACGACGCCGGGGATCGCGCTTAACGCCGTGGCGAGGCGGGCGGGATCCTCAATCTTTTCGAGCTGGGCATCGACGATCCAGTGGCCGCCATCGGTGACGAAAACGTGGCCGTCCTTGCCCTTGCGGACCGCCATCTGCCCGGAAACGCCGCATTCCGCAAACGCCTTCTCGATCGCGCGTCGCGTTGCGCCGAGCCCGAACGGGATGACTTCGATCGGTAGCGGAAAGCGGCCGAGTGTCGGCACCCATTTGGTGTCGTCGGCAATCACGATCATGCGATCCGAGGCGGCCGCCACGATCTTCTCGCGCAACAGCGCGCCGCCGCCGCCCTTGATCAGATTGAGTTCTGTGTCGATCTCGTCGGCGCCGTCGACGGTGATGTCGAGATGGTCGATCTCGTCCAGCGTGGTCAGCGGCACGCCGCAGCGAATTGCATCGAGGCGCGTCGCCTCGGAGGTCGGCACGCCGATCACTTTCAGTCCGGCGCGGACCCGCTCGCCGAGCAGCTCGACGAAATGTTTTGCGGTCGAGCCGGTGCCGAGCCCGAGCTGCATGCCGTCTCGGACGTCCTCGAGGGCGCGCGCCGCAGCCTGCCGCTTCAACTGGTCCATGTTCACGTTTGCGCCGTCCCTGAATTACGAGTGTGCTGCCCGATAGGCTTGCGGCGGCTTGTGTAGCCTCGTTTTCCCTCGGAGAACAGGGTCTGGGGGAACAGGCCTCCGGGCTCACCTTATAAGGTGATCTTATGGCTTCGGCCCTTGCGTGGGCGGGGCCGGGCCGGTAGCGCTGGACCATGACCTCCTCCCACACCATCGTCTTCGATCTCGACGGCACGCTTGTGGATACGGCGCCCGACCTGATCACCGCGCTCAATTACGTGCTCGACCGCGAAGGGCTGCCGCCCGTGCCGATGGCCTCGGCCCGCAACATGATCGGCGCCGGCGCCCGCAAGCTGATCGAGCGGGGGCTGGAGGCCGAGGGCCGCAGCGTCACGGTTGCCGACATGGACCGGATGACGGCCGATTTCATCGCCTATTACGCCGACAATATCGCCGTCGAATCCCGGCCGTTCGAGGGGCTGGAGGCCGCGCTCGACCATTTTGCGGCCCAGGGCCATCGCCTCGCCGTCTGCACCAACAAGCTGGAATGGCTGTCGAAGCGCCTGCTGGACCAGCTCGACCTGAGCCGGCGCTTCGCCGCGATCTGCGGCGCTGACACTTTTGGCGTCCAGAAGCCCGATCCGACCATTTTCCGGGAAACGGTGGCGCGGGCCGGCGGCGAGGTCAAAGCCAGCATCATGGTCGGCGATGCCGGACCCGATGTCGGCGTGGCCCGGCGCGCCGGAGTTCCCGTGATCGGGGTCAGCTTCGGCTATACGGACGTGCCGATCGCCGAGCTGAAGCCGGACCGGCTGATCCACCACATGCGCGACCTTCCGGCCGCCGCCAGCAGCCTGATGACTGCGCAGGAAGCTCTCAAGTAGCTGAAATATCTTTATTATTCCGCAGAATCCCGCGTTAACCATCTACTAACTATGCGCGGCCGGCCGGTTGCTTGCTTAGAACGACGCTCCTAAGTTCGCCCGGGCGATGTGGCGGTTCGTCGCACTAGGTGGATGTCATGCGTCGTGTCATCTCGTTTGCGTTAGCTGGAGTAAGCGTCATCGGGGCAACAAGTCTTGCCGGCTGCTCCTCAATGTCTTCGACGTCCTGGGACATGTTCAAATCGGCCCCGCCGACCGTTCAGGTCCGGCTCGAATCCAATCCCCCGGGCGCTGACGCCATGACCTCACTGGGTGCAGGCTGCAAGACCCCCTGCTCCGTGTCGGTTCCCGCCCCCGAGGTCCCCTTCACGGTCGCTTTCGCGCTGCCGAAATACCAGCCGGTGAGCGTGCCGGTGAATGTCATCAGGAATCCCGGCGACTTCACCACCCCCGCCTCGGTCACCACCGACCCCAACCCGATTTTCGCGGAGCTCCAGCCGGCCGTTCCGCCGAAACCGGTCCGCAAGCCGCACCGGCCGAAGAGGCCGAAACCGGTGGCGCCCGCCGCTGCCCCGGCTGCTGCCGCACCGGCCGCGGGCTCGCCGTTCCCCGATCCGAACACCGGCAAGCGCTGACCTCCGTCATCCCCCCAATTGTCTCTGACGCGTTCGATGCTTAGATTGCTTCCAGGACGCCGCTGAAGCAAAACTGCTCGCGTTGCCGCAAGTGACAAGGCATTTGGTATGAACGGACTTTCCGCGAGCCCCCGCGCCGCGCTGTCGAGCGCGATGACCGATCCGTTCGGACGGACCATCTCGTATTTGCGCGTCTCCGTCACCGACCGCTGCGACCTGCGCTGCTTCTACTGCATGTCGGAAGACATGACGTTCCTGCCCAAGGCGGACCTGCTGACGCTGGAGGAACTCGACCGGCTCTGCTCGGCCTTCATCGCCAAGGGCGTGAAGAAGCTGCGGCTCACCGGCGGCGAACCGCTGGTCCGCCGCAACGTGATGACGCTGGTGCGCTCGCTGTCGCGGCACCTCAAGAGCGGCGCGCTGAGCGAGCTGACGCTGACCACCAACGGCACCCAGCTTGCGAAATACGCCAGCGAGCTCGCCGATTGCGGCGTCCGCCGCATCAACGTCTCGCTCGACACGCTCGACCCGCAGAAGTTTCGCAAGATCACCCGGTGGGGCGAGATCGACAAGGTGCTGGAGGGCATCGAGGCGGCGCGCGCTGCGGGCCTCGCGGTCAAGATCAACGCCGTTGCGCTGAAGAACCTCAACGAGGACGAACTTCCCGACCTGATGCGCTGGGCCCACGGCAAGAGCATGGGGCTGACGCTGATCGAGGTCATGCCGATGGGCGAGATCGAATCGGGACGGATCGACCAATACCTGCCGCTGTCGCTGGTGCGCGCGCGCCTCGCCCAGCAGTTCACGCTGACGGATCTGGCCGAGAGCACCGGCGGGCCGGCGCGCTATGTCAGCGTCGCCGAGACCGGCGGCAAGCTCGGCTTCATCACCCCGATGACTCATAATTTCTGCGAATCCTGCAATCGCGTGCGCGTCACCTGCACGGGAACGTTGCACACCTGCCTCGGCCACGAGGATGCCTCCGATTTGCGCAAACCTTTGCGTGCATCGGACGACGATTCGCTGCTTGCGGATGCGATCGACCGCGCCATTGGGCTCAAGCCCAAGGGCCACGACTTCATCATCGACCGCCGCCACGACCGCCCCAGCGTCAGCAGGCACATGAGCGTCACCGGCGGCTAGCATCGGCTGGCCGGCCGCGGCTTATTCCCCTTAACTATCAACAAACTTCCGATTGACTGGCGGCAAACTCGCTGGTTTGGTGCGGCTGCCTCATGCCTGCGCGGCGAGACAAGCCAACGCGCCACTCGGCGCAGTCAAGACGGCCGGGGCAAATCGGGGAGGACCAATCTTGCAAGCGCTCCTGAAGCTGAGCAATGGAATTGACGCGTTCACACGTTGGACGGGCAAGCGTCTGGCTTGGCTGATCCTGCTCGCCGTGATCATCTCGGCGCTGAACGCGATCATTCGGAAGACGTTGGACACGTCCTCCAACTCGTGGCTCGAGCTGCAATGGGTGCTTTTCAGCATCGTGTTCCTGCTGTGCGCGTCCTGGACGCTGCTCGACAACGAGCACATCCGGATCGACATCTTCAACAGCATGATGCCGAAGCGGGCTCGCAACATCATCGACATCATCGGGCACATCTTCTTCCTGATCCCGCTGACCGTTGTCATGATCGTCACCGGGGTACCGTTCTTCCTGCGCTCGCTCCAGATCAACGAGCAATCCGGCAACGCCGGCGGCCTGCCGCAATGGCCGGCCAAGTCGCTGATCATGGTCGGCTTCGCCCTCCTGCTCGTTCAAGGCATCTCCGAGCTGATCAAGCGGATCGCCATCATGCGCGGCATGATCCCGGACCCACACGAGTCGCAGGTGTCCGCACTGGAGGCCGAGGTCGAGCACCTCGTCGAAGCGATCGAAAAGAAGTAGCCGTTGGCGACGGTTTAGGGGGAAGTCATGACCGCGTTTATTATCGCCAATCTGGCGCCCATCATGTTCGCGACGCTCGTCGTCGTGCTGCTGCTCGGCTATCCGGCGGCATTTTCGCTCGGCGCCGTCGGCTTGTTCTTCGCCATCATCGGCGTTGAGCTCGGACAATTCCACCCGGACTTTCTCCAGGCCCTGCCGGAGCGCGTCTACGGCGTGATGAACAACGACACGCTGCTCGCCATTCCCTTCTTCACCTTCATGGGACTGGTGCTCGAGCGCTCCGGCATGGCGGAGGATCTGCTCGACACCATCGGTCAGTTGTTCGGCACCATCCGCGGCGGCCTCGCCTACGCCGTGGTGTTCGTCGGTGCCCTGCTCGCGGCGACGACCGGCGTCGTGGCGGCTTCGGTGATCTCGATGGGCCTGATCTCACTGCCGATCATGCTGCGGTACGGCTATGACCGCCGCGTGGCGACCGGCATCATCGCGGCCTCCGGCACGCTGGCGCAGATCATCCCACCCTCGCTCGTTCTGATCGTGATGGCCGACCAGCTCGGCAAGTCGGTCGGCGACATGTACGAGGGCGCGTTTATTCCGGGCTTGGTGCTCGCGGCCCTCTACGCGGGCTACGCGTTCCTCGTGACCTTGATTTTCCCGAACGCCGCTCCGGGCCTGCCGAAGGAAGCCATCGGCTTCCGCGAGGAGAGCGGTGACCGCGGCCTGAGGTCGCTGGGCGTGCTGTTCCTGGCGAGCTGCGTGTTTGGCTGGTTCATGATGCGGAATTCGGAGACTCACGGCGCCGACTTCGTCGTGCTCAGCATGTTCTTCGGCATCCTCTTCGCCTTCTTCGTCGCGATCGCGAACTGGGCCATCGACAAGCTCACGGGCTTCCGTTTCCTCTCGAAGATGGCGCAACAGACCACCTTCGTGATGGTGCCGCCGCTGTTCCTGATCTTCCTGGTGCTGGGCACGATCTTCATCGGTGTCGCGACGCCCACCGAAGGTGGTGCGATGGGCGCAGCCGGCGCCCTCATTCTCGGTGCCATGAAACGTCGGCTGACCTGGGACCTCGTTCGTCAGGCGGTCGAATCGACGGCAAAGCTCTCCGCCTTCGTCGTCTTCATCCTGGTCGGGGCGCGCGTATTCTCGCTCACGTTCTACGGCGTCAGTGGCCACGTCTGGGTCGAGCACCTGCTGACCTCCCTACCCGGCGGCCAGGTTGGCTTCCTGATCTTCGTCAACGCTTTCGTGTTCGTGCTGGCGTTCTTCCTCGACTTCTTCGAACTCGCCTTCATCGTGATCCCGCTGCTCGGGCCCGCGGCGGAGCATCTCGGTATCGACCTGATCTGGTTCGGCGTCATTCTCGGCGTCAACATGCAGACGTCGTTCATGCACCCGCCGTTCGGATTTGCGCTGTTCTATTTGCGCTCGGTCGCGCCAAAGGAACGTTATACCGATCGCGTCACCGGCAAACGCATGGAGCCGGTCACGACAGGACAGATCTATTGGGGCGCGGTTCCGTTCGTCGTCATCCAGCTCATCATGGTGCTGCTGGTGATCACGTTCCCGTCGATGGTGATGCACTACAAGGGCGTGCAGTCCACAGTCGATCCCAACAGCATCAAGATCGACATTCCCCAGATCGATCTGCCGCCGCTCGACTTCGGCCAGCCGAAGCAATAGCGCCCGGCCCGCCGCAAAAAAGAAAACCCGGAGCTTTCGCTCCGGGTTTTTTTCGTTTAGGCGGATCGCTCCCGGCGATCAGCTCTGCGAATTGCGCGCCATGAAGTTGTCATAGCCGACTTCGGCGACCTGGAACCACTGATATCCGTTGTTCGAGAACGCGGTCAGCGATTCGTAGACCTTCTTGAAGTCCGGGTTGGTGGCCGAGACTTCGGTGTGCAGCTCCTTTGATGCCTTGAAGCAGGCCTGCATGACCTCGGGCGAGAACGGATGCAGCTTGGCGCCGGCCGCGAGCAGGCGCCGCAGCGCCGGCGGATTGGCCTGGTCATACTTCGCCATCATCCAGTTGTTGGCGTAGTGCCCTGCCTGCTCGAGGATGCTCTGATAGTGCTTCGGCAGCGCATTCCACTTGTCCTGGTTGACAAAGGCCAGAAGCATGGGCCCGCCTTCCCACCAGCCCGGGAAGTAATAATGCGGCGCGACTTTCACGAAGCCGAGCTTCTCGTCGTCATACGGTCCGACCCATTCCGCGGCGTCGATGGTGCCCTTCTCCAGCGCCGGATAAATGTCGCCTCCGGCGATCTGCTGCGGCACCGCGCCGAGTTTGGCCATCACTTTTCCGGCGAAGCCGCCGATGCGGAATTTCAACCCGCTGAAGTCCTGGGGCGTCTTGACCTCCTTGCGGAACCAGCCACCCATCTGACAGCCGGTGTTGCCGGCAAGCAGCGAGACGACGTTGTACTTCTTGTAGAACTCGTTGAGGATCTCCCTGCCGCCGCCCAGTGTGTACCAGGCCTGGTTGATGCGCATGTTCGGTCCGAACGGCACCGACGATCCGAAGGTGAAGGTCGGGTCCTTGCCAAAATAATAGTAGGACGCGGTGTGGCCGATTTCGCAGGTGCCGTTCTGCACGGCATCGAGCACCTGGAGGCCCGGCACGATCTCGCCGCCGGCAAATGTCTGAATCTGGAATTTGTTGTCGGTCGCTTCCGCGACCATCTTGGCCATCATCTCGGCACCGCCATAGAGCGTATCGAGTGATTTCGGCCAGCTCGTCGGCATGCGCCATTTGATCTCGGGCGTCGTCTGCGCGATCGCTGGAGCGGCGAGCGTCGCGACACCCGCCGCACCAAGCCCGGTGACCTTGATGAAATCTCGTCTTTTCATGATTTCCTACCCTGATGGATTGTGACGGTGGGCCTTCTTGCCGAGGCTTGGAGGCCAGCATGGAACATGTGTCGTCCGATTTCCATCCCTCACGATGTGAGGGACGAAAATGCCTAGCTCCCGCACCCCTCCGATCCTACGACTTTAGGCTTAGGCGGCGAGCGGCCCTGCCTCTCGACATCATGTCCGCCTCGGCCCGGCATGACGGCTGCGCCGGGCGCGTGACAAGCGCCGGAAACACGGGCATACCGCGCCATCCCCCCCCAACCCAAGGCCGCCACGCATGCCTCGATCGCACCCTGCTCCATCGCTCGTTGGTCCCTTGATCGCGTCGCTCTGGCTGGCCTGTGCTGCAATGCCGGCCCATGCCGAGCCCAGCGCGAATGTCATGGCCGACGTCCATGCGCTGGCGCAAAAGGAGCAGCAGCCGCTGCTCGACACGCTGCGCGATCTCGTCAGCATCGAATCCGGCAGCAAGGATGTCGAAGGCCTGAACCAGATCGCCGAGCGCGTTGCCGGCCAGCTCAAGCAGCTCGGCGGCACGGTGGAAATCCTGCAAGCCACAGACGTCTATCGCCTCGACGACACACCCGAGAAGATCGGCCCGGCCGTACACGCCGTATTCAAGGGCACAGGCAGCAAGAAGATCATGCTGATCGCCCACATGGACACCGTGTACCTGAAGGGCATGCTGAAGGATCAACCGTTCCGCATCGACGGCGACAAGGCCTACGGCCTCGGCATTGCCGACGACAAGCAGGGC
This sequence comes from Bradyrhizobium sp. 44, assembly GCF_023073095.1. NCBI lineage: Bacteria > Pseudomonadati > Pseudomonadota > Alphaproteobacteria > Hyphomicrobiales > Nitrobacteraceae > Bradyrhizobium > Bradyrhizobium sp. 44. The sequence goes on along the minus strand of NZ_JADPIY010000016.1, from coordinate 405,741 downwards.
GTCGCGCTCATTCTCCACACCGTTGCGTTGCTGCAGAAGCTGAGCTTCCGGGATTACGGCACGCTCACGGTGCTCACCAACGGCGACGAGGAGATCTCCTCACCGGGCTGGCGCAGCACCATCACCAGATTCGCCTCGGATCAGGACGTGGTGTTCTCGTTTGAAGGCGGCGGCACCGACGGCACGCTGCGGCTGGCCACTAGCGGTATCGGCTCGGCCTATCTCACGGTGCAGGGCAAGTCCTCGCATGCAGGTTCACGGCCCGAGGGCGGCGTCAACGCGCTGTACGAACTCTCGCACCAGGTGCTGCAGATGAAGGACCTGTCCAGACCAGAGCAGGGCCTGAAACTGAACTGGACGGTCTCCAAGGCCGGCACCAACCGCAACGTCATCCCCGCGGAGGCCACGGCCCAGGCCGACGCACGTGCACTCAAGGTCGCCGATTTCGACGAGCTGGAGAAGACACTTCAGGAGAAAATCAAGAATCACCTGCTGCCCGATTCCAAGGTCGCGCTGAAATTCGAGGTGCGCCGTCCGCCGCTTGAGGCCAACGACGCCTCACGTCGCGTCGCGGCCCACGGCAAGACGATCTATGGGGAGCTCGGACTGCCCCTCAAGGTCGACGAGAAAGCGACGGGCGGCGGCACCGACGCGGCGTTTGCCGCACTCAAGACCAGCGGAGCCGTGGTGGAGGGCATGGGTCTGTCGGGCTTCGGCGCGCATTCCAACGATGCCGAATATGTGCAGCTCAACAGCATCGTGCCGCGTCTTTATCTGACCACGCGCATGATCATGGATTTGTCCACCCGCAAGCTGAAATAGCCGTCGCTTTCGCCTTCTCCCTCATGTCCGCCGAAGCCTTGGCGAAGGCGGATGCGGGAGAAGGTGGCGCGTCAGTGCCGCACCGCGTTCAAATCAACGTCGCCGACTTCTCCGCCAGCCTGAACCGCAGCGTGAACTGCGCGCCGCCCCCCGGAAGATTCTCCACCGCAACCGTCGCCGCGTGATCATCCGCCACCGCGCGCACGATCGACAGCCCGAGGCCGGCGCCGTCGCTGCGCTGGCGGTCGGCGCGCCAGAAGCGCTGGAAGATCAATTCGCGCTCGGCTTCCGCAATTCCCGGTCCGCAATCGCGCACGCGCACCGCGCCGTCCTCGCTCACATCGACATCGACCGACGTGTCCTTTGCCGTGAACTTGATGGCGTTTTCGGCGAGGTTGAAGATCGCGCGCTGGAGCATCACGGAATTGCCGTGTATCAGCACCGGCCCCTCGGTGCCCCTCAGCGCGATGTCCTTGTGCTGCGCGATCGCGAGCGGCGCGATCGAACCGACCACCTCGGCGCAGACCGCGCGCAAATCCGCGGTCTCGCCGGGATCGAGCACCAGCGTGTCGAGCTCGGCGATCTCCAGCAGCTGCGCGACGATGCGGCTCATGCCCTCGATGTCGGCATGCAGCGCCTGCCGTGCAGCGCCGTCGCCGAGCGTCTCGATTCGCGTACGCAGGATCGCGAGCGGCGTGCGCAATTGGTGCGCGGCGTCGGCGGTGAACTGCCGCTGCACCCGAAAGCCGTCCTCGAGGCGGTCGAGCGCCTGGTTGACGGCGGTGACGAGCGGCATGATCTCGCGCGGGATCTGCTCCGTCGGCAGGCGGATGTCGGTGCGCGCCGGACCGATATTGCTTGCCTCCTCGGAGGCCTTCCACAGCGGCGCGACAGCGCGGCGAAAGATGATGATGTCGATGGCGAGCAGGACCAGCAGGATCGGAATGGTGATCCACCCGACCCGCCGGAAGAAGTTCGACACGATGTCGTCGATGATGACGTCGCGGTGCGCGAGGTCCTCCGCGACGCGAATGCGTATCACCTTGCCGTCGATGGTGCGGGTGACGCCAGCGCCGGAAATCGTCTCGGAGAGCGGCGGTGGCGCGACCGTGGCAGTGCCGGTCTTGCGACGCGACGAGAACAGCAGATGTCCCTCGGCATCGCGAATGTCGTACTGGTAGCGGCCATAGGCTTCCGAATATAGGCCCTTGAGACTGTCCGGCAGGTTGAACGTCAGCAGCCCGTCGGGCTGGACGACGATGCGCTCGGCCAACACCTCGGCCTGGGCGCGCATGGCGTCGCGGTGCAGCTGGTCGATCTCGGAGTTGAGCAGCCAGAACAGCACCAGCGGCAGGAAGATCGCGACCACCGCGACCGCCACGATGTGCAGGAACACGATGCGCCAGATCAGCGATTTGAATGTGGGCGACCTCGCATGGATCCCGGCGCGGAATCCGGCCTGAGATCCGATCCGGGCCACGCTATTTCTCCTCGGCCATGAGATAGCCGACGCCACGGATGGTGTGGATCACGACCTTGGCGCCGTGCTCGGCGAGCTGCTTGCGCAGCCGCGAGACGTAGACCTCGACCGCGTTGGAGGCGACCTCGCCGTCGAGGCCGAAGATGTGGTCCTCGACGTTCTTCTTCGGCACCACCCGCCCCTGCCGGCGCAGCAGGATCTCGAGCACCGAGGTCTCGCGCGCGGAGATGATGCGCGGCTGGTCGTCGACGAAGATCTGGCGGCTTTCGGTGTCATAGACAAGGTTGGCGAGGCGCAGCGAGCGGCCGAGCAACTGGCCCGGACGGCGCAGGATCGCCTCCAGCCGCGCCACTAGCTCCTCCATCGCGAAAGGTTTTGCGAGATAGTCGTCGGCGCCGCTGCGCAGGCCGCTGACGCGGTCCTGCAAGCCGCCGCGCGCGGTCAGCACCAGCACCGGCAACGGCTCCATCTGCCGGCGCAGCTCGCGCAGCACCGACAGGCCATCGCCGTCGGGCAGTCCGAGGTCCAGGATCATCGCGGCATAGCTGACGCTGCTGACCGCCTCGCGCGCTTCGGCGACGCTGCCGACGATGTCGCTCTCATAGCCGGCCGCCGACAGCCCGCCGGCAACGAGCCGCGACAGCTCGGCATTGTCTTCGACGATCAGAAGGCGCATCGCATTTTCCCGCGGGATGTTCCGGTGCAAGCACGGCTCGCGCCGCATCTACGACCTCTTCCACCATCCGCACGATTTCGGCCAGAACACAAGCGAGCCCGGTTTCGCTTTTAACTTTGTCAGGTTGGTGTAAGCTAGTCGGGCCGGTGCCCATATGGCCGCGCATGTCGGCTGCTGGGCTGCAGGCAAGGAATCCGCGGCTCGATCAAACGTTACCGCTTCTGGCCCATTCTGACATCAAGCGGCCCACGGCTATTCGCCGGAACGCGAACCCTTTCATGCTTCCGATCCGCCGGTCGCCCTAGGCTTTTTGGATAACGATGAGGCTGTTCTCAAAGAGGAGGAAGCTGCAATGCGTGAACCAGACCTTGAAAAGCTGAACGCGCTGGTGGGAAAGCTGGTCGGCGACCTCGGCATCGCGCTTGGCGGCGCCAGCATACTGCTCGGCGATCGCCTCGGACTCTACAAGGCGATGGCGGATGGTGCCATGATCACTCCGTCCGAGCTTGCGAAGAAGACCGGACTGCATGAGCGTTACGTGCGCGAATGGCTGTCCGGACAGGCCGCCTCCGGATACATCGACTACCATCCGGAAAAAAATGCGTTCTCACTCTCGGCGGAGCAAGCCATGGCGTTCGCCGAAGAGGGGTCGCCAGCCTTCTTTGCAGGCGCATTCGATGTCGTGCAATCCACCTATCTCGACGAACCCAAAGTCGCCGAAGCGTTTCGAACCGGGAAAGGCGTTGGTTGGCACGAGCATTCGAAGTGTCTTTTCTCCGGCACCGAACGCTTCTTCAGGCCGGGCTATAACGCCAATCTGGCTTCGAACTGGATTCCGACGCTCGAAGGCGTCGAAGCGAAACTGAAAGCCGGCGCCAGGGTAGCCGACGTCGGATGCGGCCACGGCGCCTCTACGATTGTGATGGCGCAGGCCTACCCCAATTCAGAGTTCTTCGGGTTCGATTACCATAAGCCTTCGATTGAACGCGCCAAGGTCCTTGCACAAGAAGCGGGCGTTGGAGACCGCATCACGTTCGCGCAGGCCAGTGCCAAGGATTTTCCAGCCAAAGACTATGATCTGGTGGCGTTCTTCGATTGCCTGCATGACATGGGCGATCCCGTGGGTGCAGGCAAGCATGTCAAGGAAACGCTAGCCAAGGATGGGGCTTGGATGATCGTCGAGCCGTTTGCTCATGACAATCTCAAGGACAATCTCAACCCGGTCGGATGCGTCTACTATCACGCCTCGACATTCATTTGTACGCCGGCATCACTGTCTCAGGAAGTGGGCTTGGGGCTCGGCGCACAGGCCGGTGAAAGCAGATTGCGTCAAGTGGCGACTGAAGCGGGCTTCAGGCGCTTCCGCCGCGCCACCGAGACGCCGTTCAACATGATCTTCGAAGTGCGTCCTTGACCGATCCGGCCGTTGCCTCCGTCCTGCAAGCCGCCGCGCGCTAATGGACAGATGCCCCGGCGTCGCGGCGCGCGCTAGCAACTTCTAAGTCGGTATCGCATTGGTCCGTGCCCTGACGAACTGAGGAGCTTGCCGGTGATAACGATTCCAGAACTGACGTCCCAGGCGCTCGGTGCGTTCCTGATCTCGGAGACAAGAGGCCGCTTCGGCTCGTCGCATGCCACCTTACCGGAATTGCTCCCCTACGCGGCAAAGCTTGCCCTGGAATGTATCGGCAACAGCGATGCATTATACCACAATGTCGAGCACACGTTGTTGGTCACGCTGGTCGGGCACGACATTCTGATCGGCCGCTCCCTCCTGAGGCCGACGACGGCGAGCGACTATGCTCACTTCATCCTGGCCTGTCTGATTCACGATATCGGCTACGTTCGGGGAATAATCCATGGAGACCAAGAGGGAGCCTATGTCGTTGATGGTACCGGCCGAACGGTGGAGTTGCCGATCGGCTCCTCCGATGCAGCGCTTGCACCCTATCACGTGGACCGCTCGAAATTGTTCGCCGCGGAGCGTCTCGACGCCGTCGACCAGATCGACGCCGCTCGCGTTGCCAGGGCCATCGAGTATACCCGTTTTCCCTATACGGACGAACCAACGAGCGAACTCAAGGATGACTTGGACGAGGAGGAAGGTTTGCTGCTCCGCGCCGCTGATCTGATTGGTCAGCTCGGCGATCCGAACTACATGAAAAAATCAAATGCGCTCTTCTATGAATTTGAGGAGATCGGGCTCAACAAATCGCTCGGATACGCCACGCCCGCGGATGTGGTGTACAAATACCCTCAATTCTACTGGACCAAGGTTGCACCCCAAATCCAGGCTGCCATCCGCTGCTTGAATGTAACCTCGAGCGGACGGCAATGGATCAGCAGCCTGTATGGCAATGTCCTACGCGCTGAGCGAGAAGTCAGACTGTCTGGTCCACAGCTATAGATCGGCGTTCTAAACCGTGGTTTTCGGCAAAGAGGCCGGCGCGGCCTGAGGGGGCGCCGTTATCGGCTACTCGCGCCCCGTATGCACGCGCGAGTCTGCACCAACGCCAGAGGCCGTTCGCCGGAACCTCGCGCCCGCTCGGACGTCTGCTTTTCATCGAGGAACCAAACACCCCGCATCCCCGTTTGCCTCGGCTGCAACATTTCTCACTTGCATGAGGCGTCGTGCAGACCACCGAAGGTAATGCACATGCGGGTTGCACGACGAACACGTTCCCCCTCGCTTCTGTCCGACTGCCTGGCCGCCCTCACGCGACATCCGGGCGCCACCGCATTTGCTGCCGCAGGTACTCTCATCGCGGCTACCGCAATCATAAACCGGCGGCTCGCGAACAAAGCGCAACGCGATAATCCTCCGCAGGGGCGGTTCATCGACGTCGAGGGGGTCCGCCTGCACTATTTGGAACGCGGCAGGGGCAAGCCGCTGGTCTTGTTTCACGGCAATGGCAGCATGGTCCAGGATTTCGACGCGAGTGGATTGATCGATCTCGCGGCCGAGAACTACAGGGTCATGGTGTTCGATCGTCCCGGTTTTGGGCATAGCTCGCGGCCGAGGCACGTCGTCTGGACCCCGGATGCCCAAGCGGACCTGTTCAAGAAGGCGCTCGATCAGTTGGGGGTCTCTCAAGCGATTGTCCTTGGCCATTCGTGGGGAGCGTCGGTTGCGGTTGCGCTGGCGACAAGACATCCCTCGTTCGTGCAGGCTCTCGTGCTGGCCTCGGGCTATTATTTCCCGACTCCCCGCGCGGACAGCGCCGCGTCGGTGCTGTCCGCCCTACCAGTGGTCGGGGACGTCATCAGCTCCACGATTTCGCCGCTAGCCGGTCGGATGATGTGGCCCGCGATGTTGCGCAAGCTGTTTGGCCCCCGGCCGGTCCCGAACAAGTTCGCGGGCTTTCCGAAAGAAATGGCGCTCCGCCCATCACAGATGCGGGCCACAGCGGCTGAAGCGACGATGTTGATCCCCGCCGCATTCTCAGGTTCGAAGACTTATGCAGAGCTCAAGATGCCGACGATCATTATCGCAGGCCAGGACGATCGTCTGATCGATATCAAGCAGTCGGTCAGGCTGCACGGCGAGGTCAAGCAGAGCAAATTGCGCCGGATCGACGGAGCGGGACACATGATTCATTATTCCGCAACCGCTGACGTGATGGCAGCCATCGACGAAGCTGCTGCCGAGGCCGTGTTGATCCATGGAAAAGAGGGTCCGGGCGTACAACAGCCCCGAGAGACTACCGGCACCTGACGGGCAGATTGTTGGCGAGAAAGCGGCGGCACGGAATTTCCGAATAAAATGCCGAGCGCCCCAAAGGACGTGATGACCCGGCATAGCGCCAACGGTTCGTGGCGATGCCCATCGGTTCGTAGATGTGTTCAATCGGCACCAGCTCAAATTGCTGAATGAAGGTTCGCGAAGCAATGCGTAGTCGCAGACGAACAGCGCCACTTATGGCCGTCGGCGAGCCTCATGGCTCGTTTGAGGATCGCTTCTGAGCCAACTCGGGCACGGGACCACACTTCGACCCGCCCTCCCGGTCGAACCGAGACCTTTTCTATGGGGTATGGTATCTGTCGATCGCCCGTCGGCAGAGATGCCGATCTGGTCGGATCAGCAGGAAAGCAAAGCGCGATGTTTCCTAGCCAGGTGACGATGCCGTTGTGGCACGAAAAGCACCTTCGGGCTGCCACTCGCGCGGCCGGTGTCGCTCTATGGTCCTGGAACGTTGATACCGACGCCATCACCATGGATGAACCCGCGTACGACCTCTGGGAGGTGTCCAAGGACGAGCAGAACATTACGTTCGAAATACTCTCCAAGAGTATCCACCCGGCCGATCTTGAGAGGGTCAGATCAGCATTTGCGGCTACTCGCGCAGTCGTGGGCTCTTACGAGATCGATTTTCGTATTCTAACCGGAAGCGATATTCGTTGGATTTCCGCTCGGGGCCAAGGCGACGACGCCGACATAGCGGATCGAACGATGTTCGGTATTTTCCTGGATGTCACCCAACGCAAGCAAGCTGAGGAAGCCAACGAGCTACTGGCGGGCGAGATGAGCCACCGGCTGAAAAACCTTCTCACCGTCGCAACGGCGCTGACTCAAATCAGCTCACGCTCGGCAGCATCAAAAGAAGATATGGCCCAGGAGCTGACCAGCCGCCTGATCGCTCTTGGACGTGCTCAGGACCTCGTTCGCCCGGTACCAGGACAAAACAGAGGGGGGACGCTGCTTGGAGACCTCATCTCCGTTCTGCTTGCGCCGTACGACGAGGAGGGAGCCAGTGTTCGTATTCGCGTCTCGGTCCCCAAGATGAACGTGGGAGAGGCTTCCAGCACAGCACTCGCCTTGGTGATGCACGAACTGGCAACCAACTCTGCGAAATACGGTGCACTGTCGCTTTCGAGTGGCACCTTGGACGTATCGTGCAACGCCCACGAGGACGAGGTGTTGGTCAAGTGGACGGAGCGGGGTGGTCCCCCTGTTGTCGCTCCAACAAAGCTCGAAGGCTTCGGAAGCCAGTTGGTGCACCGAAGTATGGCCGCCCAGCTTGGCGGGGCTATAAGTTTTGACTGGTCGGAAGAGGGTGTGGTGATCATCCTGCGCATGAGCAAAGACCGCCTTGCGAATTAATGCTCAGCTGATTTCCCGCGCCCACTCCTGTCTGCCGATTGGCGCCCTTGACTTTACTTCGTACGATGCTCGTGAAAAGCGACCCTGAGTTCGGCCAGTTCATCGCTTGTCGCTCCCAATTCCGCATCGGCACGGCTTGCAGGTAAATTCCTGTAAGCAATCGGCTGATCGAACTGGCTGGCCGTAAAGTCGTACCGCCGACCACCGATGCGATTGTAAAAATGGTCGCCCGCCGGCAGCGGCGTCTTCAGCAGATCGCCGCCAAAGAGCTCGTGAATCAACAGCGAGGTGACGTTGCATTGCCCTGCCGCCGGATTGCGCGCCGTCCATTGACTGGCGGTTGCCAACGACCAGGCCTTGCGCAACGCGCTTTGAACCTCATCGGGATCGAAGCTCATCGTCAATCCAGGCTGGCCATCGAGGCGATGATTTCGGATTTTACGATAATGCTTTTATGCCACTGTTTTGCCCGACGAGTCAAACGGCCGTCGCTGAAGCGCTCGCTTGGTACTCCTGGGCACACCCCGCTTTTACGCCCAAATTGCAAAGTTCTCATCGCCCCGCGATGCTCCGGCCTGCCTCCCAATTACCTCCATCGCATCAAGCGCTTGGCTGCACTCGCAACGCCTTGTCCTCTCACCCCTCCTCTACTGTGCATGGGGTTGTTTTTCAGATTTTTTGTTGGAGGCCCCGCCCGTCCCGCGGGGACGCCGCCGCTCGGCGGCCTCCGCGTCGCCTATTCCCATCGCGTCGCCCCAAAGAAAAAGCCCGGCCTCGCGAACGAGACCGGGCGTGTCGTCTTGCGACTTGCTCGAAGATCAGCCGCGGGTGCGCGAGCGGATCATGAAGCTGTCGTAGGTGTATTCGGCGACCTGCCACCACAGATATTCGTCGGAGCGGTAGGCCTGCATGGCGTCGATCGACTTCTTGAAGTCGGGATTCTTGGCCGAGATCTCGCCCCACAATTCGTTGGTCGCCTTGAGACAGGCTTCCAGAACTTCATTGGTGAACGGGCGAAGCTGCGTTCCGCCGGCAACCAGGCGCTTCAGGGCGCCGGGGTTCACCATGTCGTAGCGCGCGGCCATCCAGGTGTTGGTGTTGACGGTCGCGTTGGTGAGGATCGCCTGGTAGTTCTTCGGCAGCTCGTTCCACTTGTCGATGTTGGCGAAGGCGTGAACGGTCGGACCGCCTTCCCAGAAGCCCGGGTAGTAGTAGTACTTGGCGACCTTGGCGAAGCCGAGCTTCTCGTCATCGTAGGGGCCGACCCATTCGGCCGCGTCGATGGTGCCCTTCTCCAGCGACGGATAGATGTCGCCGCCGGCGAGCTGCTGTGGCACCACGCCGACCTTCTGCAGCACCTGGCCGGCAATGCCGCCGATGCGCATCTTGAGGCCCGAGAGGTCGGCAACGGTCTTGATCTCCTTGCGGAACCAGCCGCCCATCTGGGTGCCGGTGTTGCCGCAGGGGAAGCCCATCACGTTCGACTTCTTGAAGAACTCGTTGGCGAGTTCGTTGCCGCCTCCCTGGTAGAGCCAGGAATTCTGCTGGCGCGCGTTCAGGCCGAAAGGCACCGACGCGAAGATCGCGAAGGTCGGGTCTTTGCCGACGTAGTAATACGACACCGTGTGGCACATCTCGACGGTGCCTTTCTGGGTCGCATCCAGCGCCTGCAGGCCCGGGACGATTTCACCCGCCTGGAAGACTTGGATCTGAAACTTGTTGTCGGTCATCTCGGCGACATACTTCGCCATCTGCTCGGCACCGCCATAGATGGTGTCGAGCGACTTCGGGAAGCTCGACGTCAGGCGCCACTTGATCTCGGGCGAGGACTGCGCGATCGCCGGCGAGGCCACCGCTGCGGTCGCCGCCGCACCGGCTGCCGACACTTTCAGGAAATCACGACGCTTCATCTTCAGTCTCTCCTTGTTGGGGCGTTTCCCCTAACTTCCTCTTTGCTGCCGCTCATTCCGGCGACGCGTTCTTTGGCCGCGTCGAACCGAAGGGGCTTGACTGCCGTGGGCCTTTAACACGGAAGCCCCGCTTTCGAAACGCGACATTGGCATGACAGGGCTCTACGAAAGTCGCATGTCCCCGGGGTATTGGTTTGAAGGGATTGCTTGGATCCGCTCAGGCCGCGGCGATGACGCCCTTGAGCTGGTCCCGCACCTGTCCCGCAATGGCGCGGTAGATCGCCGCATGGGGCCCGTCCGGCTCGCTGTCGACCACGGGCGTGCCGGCGTCCGAGGTGGCGCGAATCGCCATGTGCAGGGGGACCTCGCCCAGGAACGGTACTCCGAGCTTCTCGGCCTCGTGGCGCGCGCCGCCATGGCCGAAAATGTCGGATTTCGTGCCGCATTGCGGGCACTGGAAATAGCTCATGTTCTCGACGATGCCGAGCACGGGCACGTTGACCTTCTTGAACATCGCAAGCCCCCGTCTTGCGTCGATCAGGGACAGGTCCTGCGGGGTCGAGACGATCACGGCGCCCTTCAAGGGGACGTTCTGCGCCAGGGTGAGCTGGGCATCCCCGGTGCCTGGCGGCATGTCAACGACGAGGACGTCGAGCTGGCCCCATGCGACGTCGCGCAGCATCTGCGTCACCGCCGACATCACCATCGGCCCGCGCCAGATCATCGCGGTCTCTTCCTCAACCAGGAAACCGATCGACATGATCGCCAGGCCAAAGCGCCTGAGCGGAATCATCTTGCGCTCGCCATCCAGCTCCGGCTTCGCATGCAGGCCCGTCAGGCGCGGCACCGAGGGGCCGTAAATGTCGGCATCGAGCAGCCCGACCTTGAGGCCGAGATCGCGCAGGCCCAGCGCAAGATTGAGCGCGGTGGTGGACTTGCCGACGCCGCCCTTGCCCGAGGCGACCGCGATCACGGCCGCGACGCCCGGAATCTCGGACTGCCGCGCCATCGGCGATTGGGCGCCGCCCTGCGGCGGCGGCTTGTGGGCGTGGACCGGCTGCACGCCCGGCGTGCCGCGACTGGGCGTTGGCGGCGGCGGTGGTGCCGCGCCCGCCTTCCGCTCCGCCGTGAGCGCCACCATGACGGTGGTGACGCCGGGAATGGCGCGCACAGCGGCCTCGGCCTCGGCCCGGACGGATTCCCAGGCGCGCGCCTCGGCGGCATCGACATTGATCGAGAAGAACACCTTGCCATCGGCCGCGCTGATCGCGCTCAGCACATTGGCATTGGTGAGCGCGACCCCGCGGGGCGACTTGATCCTGGCGAGGCTGTCGAGAACCTGCTGCTGCGTCACGCTCAAAGCGCATCTCCTAGAATTCAAGATGCCCCATTAGAGCGGAAACGCCCAAAAGGCTACTGCCTGCCGATATCGTCAGCCATCTCGGCGGGCGCCGCGCCCTGCTCCAGGGCAGCCTCGTAATTCAGCTCGATCATGACCCCGTTGGGGTCATGGACGAAGATCTGCCAGAGTTCGCCGCCGGGCACTTGGCGGGAGTCGAACTTCATCCCCTTTGAGGCCAGCCGCTGCTTCATGCCGTCAAACCCGCGGCTGGCGAAGGCGACGTGGTGGACAACGCCGGAATCCGGCTTTTGTGGCTCGGCAGTCGGAGAAATATCGACGAGGTGCACCACCGGCTTACCCTCGCTGTACATCCAGGCGCCGGGAAAGGCGAAATTCGGCCGGGCGCCCTTTTCCAGGCCCAGCACGTCCTCGTAGAAGCGGACGGTCTCGGCCAGATTCCGGGTCCGGATGTTGAAATGATCGAGCACGCCCACGCTTACGCCGCCCATGCCTTCGCTCCCTTTTTTTGAAGTCCTTAGGTCCGCCACCCTAGCACAAGCGGGGGCCAAACGAACCCGTTGCCCTCCGGCCTCAAGGGTTTATGGTGCGGCCGATCTGCCGCAATGGCGGAACCGGACGGCCCTCGCCCGGCAAGAACCGTAAAACCCAAACTACGGACAAGGTACCACAGATGGCTAAAGTCGCTTTCCTCGGTCTCGGCGTGATGGGCTTCCCCATGGCCGGACACCTCGTGAAAAAAGGGGGCCATGAGGTCACCGTCTACAACCGCACCGCGGCCAAGGCGAAGGAGTGGGCGGACAAGTTCGGCGGCAAGACCGCGGCGACCCCGAAGGCTGCAGCCGAGGGCCAGGATTTCGTGATGTGCTGCGTCGGCAACGACAACGATCTGCGCGCGGTCACGATCGGTGCCGACGGCGCGTTTGCCGGCATGAAGAAGGGCGCGACCTTCGTCGACCACACCACCGCTTCAGCCGAGGTCGCGCGTGAGCTCGATGCGGCCGCGACCAAGGCCGGCTTCAAGTTCATCGACGCACCCGTGTCCGGCGGGCAGGCCGGCGCCGAGAACGGCGTGCTGACGGTGATGTGCGGCGGCGCGCAGGACGCCTATGCGGGTGCCGAGCCGATCATCACAGGCGCCTATGCGCGAATGTGCAAATTGCTGGGGCCGGCCGGCTCCGGCCAGCTGACCAAAATGGTCAACCAGATCTGCATCGCCGGCCTCGTCCAGGGCCTCTCCGAGGGTGTTCACTTCGCCAAGAAGAGTGGCCTCGACGTCGCCGCCGTGATCGAAACCATCTCAAAGGGCGCCGCGCAGTCCTGGCAGATGGAAAACCGCTACAAGACCATGAACGAGGACAAATACGATTTCGGCTTCGCGGTCGAATGGATGCGCAAGGATCTCTCGATCTCGCTGGCCGAAGCCCGCCGCAATGGCGCCAATTTGCCGGTGACCGCGCTGGTCGACCAGTTCTACGCGGAGGTCGAGAAGATGGGCGGCAAGCGCTGGGATACGTCGAGCCTGCTCGCGCGCCTTAATCGCTGACCTCTGACGAAGTGATCCTGCCTTGCTGATCGCACTCGCCGCAATCTTCGTCCTCGCCTATGCGGCGATCGCGCTTGAGCATCCGATCGGGGTGAACAAGAGCGCGTCTGCGCTACTCGGCGCCGGCGTGCTCTGGACAATCTATGCGCTCGCGACCGGTGACCACACGGTGGTCGGCCGTCAGCTAGATGAGTCCGTCGCCTCCACCGCGCAGATCGTGTTCTTCCTGATTGGCGCGATGACGATCGTCGAGGTCATCGACGCCCATGATGGTTTCGAAGTCATCACCTCACGCATCAGCACGACCAGCCAGGTCCGTCTGATATGGCTGATCGGTTTCGTGACCTTCTTCCTCAGCGCGATTCTCGACAATCTGACCACCACCATCGTCATGATCTCGCTGATCCAGCGGCTGATCGCCAAGCGCGACGACCGATTGCTGTTCGCCTCCCTCATCGTCATCGCCGCAAATGCCGGTGGTGCATGGACCGTGATCGGCGACGTCACCACGACCATGCTGTGGATCGGCGGACAAATTTCGCCCCTGAAAATCATGGGCGCGGTGTTCCTGCCCTCGCTGCTGAACCTGCTGGTGCCGCTCGCATTCATCAGCTTTTCGCTCAAGGGCAAGACCATCGCACCGCCGCCGAAAGAGGACGGATTGCAGGGCGTCGATCCGTTCGAGCGGAACGTGATGTTCTATCTCGGACTCGGCGTACTGATCGCGGTGCCCGCCTTCAAGACGGTCACGCACCTGCCGCCCTTCATGGGCGTCCTGCTCGGGCTTGGCGTCGTGTGGCTGGTGGGCGAGATCGTTCATCGCGACAAGGATGAGCATGTCCGTGGTCCGCTCACGCTGGCGAATGCGCTGACGCGGATCGACATGGGCTCGATCGTGTTCTTCCTCGGAATCTTGCTCGCGGTCGCCTGCCTCGAACATGCCGGCTTGCTCTCCATGCTGGCCAAATGGCTGGACACCGCGATCGGCCGACAGGACATCATCGTGATCGTGCTCGGGCTGCTTAGCGCCGTCATCGACAACGTGCCGCTGGTCGCCGCGACCATGGGCATGTACGACCTGGCGCATTATCCACCCGACAGCTTCCTCTGGGAGTTCATCGCCTATTGCGCCGGCACCGGCGGTTCGATCCTGATCATCGGCTCGGCCGCGGGCGTCGCCGCCATGGGGCTCGAGCGCATCGAGTTCCTCTGGTACGCCCGTCGCATCGCCCTCCCGGCGCTCGCCGGCTATCTGGCGGGAGCCGTGGTGCACATCGCGCAGCACGCGGCGCTGCATTGAGCGGCTCACGTCGGATCCAAAATTAACGCCGGGTTAACGTAATTCTTTAGCTCCTTAAGTCACCTCTTAAGGATTTCTTGCCAGAGATAGAGAATGCAGAAGGCCCGTCCCGCGCGGGCAGGAATTGTTGTTGTGCGATGAGTAAACCCGCTGAAAAGCCCGAGGTTGTGCAGCTTCCGGCCGAGCCGGTGAGCGTGCCGTCGGCGAGCCATCGCCGGGCTGCGGCACAGCGGGTACGCGAGGCGCGCGACAAGTTAACGTCGACCAGTGGAACCCGACCGGCTTTCGACGCCGAGATGCTGCGCCACTACGCCCAGACCCGGCTGTCGGCCTCCTATGTCGTGATGCTGCTTGTGGTCGCGACGGGCGTGCTGTTTGGGCTGTGGATGCAGCCGATCCCGGCGGCGGCCTGGACCGCCGGCATGCTGTGCATCCATGCTGCGATGATCCGCAGCTGCCACCGCTTCCTGGCCGAACCCGCCTCGCCCGCAGCAACGCGCGCATGGCAGACGCGTTTCGTCGTGCTCGACCTGCTCTATGGCCTTTGCTGGATGGCGATCCTAATCCATCCCGTGCTCGACATGATCACGGAATCGCTGATGATGTTCCTGATGCTGCTGGTGATCGCAGTATCGAGCATGCTGGCCGCCAATCTGCCGATCGCCGCCCTCGCCGCCACTGCACCGGTCGCGGTCGCGATGGCGCTGAGCTTCGTGATGACGGGCTCGCTGGACAATTACATCCTGGCCGCGCTCGCCCTCGCCGCCGAAGGCTATTTCGTGCTGCTGGCCCACCGCCTGCACTCTTCGACCTTCGCCACGCTCGAGGCGCGCGCCGAGAAGGACGCGCTGATCGGTGAGCTCGAACAGGCCAAGGCGATCTCGGACGAGGCGCGCCACCGCGCCGAATCCGCCAACGTCGCCAAGTCGCGCTTTCTCGCTCAGATGAGCCACGAATTGCGGACGCCACTCAATGCGATCCTCGGCTTTTCCGAGGTGATGAAGAGCGAGATTTTCGGCGCGCATGCCGTGCCGGTCTACAAGGAGTACTCGGCGGACATCCATAATTCCGGCGTCCACCTGCTCAACCTCATCAACGAGATCCTCGATCTGTCGCGGATCGAGGCCGGCCGCTACGAGCTCAACGAGGAGGCGGTCTCGCTGGTCGGCATTGTCGCCGACTGCCATCATCTGATGAAGCTGCGCGCCTCGAGCCGTGGTATCACCATCCACGAGGTGTTCGAGCAGGCGATGCCGCGACTGTGGGCCGACGAGCGCGCGATCCGCCAGGTCGTGCTCAATCTGCTCTCCAACTCGATCAAGTTCACTCCGCAGGGCGGCGAGATCTGGCTCAAGGCCGGCTGGACGGCCTCAGGCGGACAATATCTCTCGGTGAAGGATACCGGCTCCGGAATCCCCGAGGACGAGATCCCGGTCGTGCTGGCCTCGTTCGGCCAAGGCTCCAACTCGATCAAGTCGGCCGAACAGGGCGCCGGTCTCGGCCTGCCGATCGCCAAGAATCTGGTCGACCTGCATGGCGGTACGTTCACGCTGAAATCGAAGCTGCGCATCGGCACCGAAGTGATCGTCACCTTCCCGCCCGAGCGCGTGATGAGCGCGCTGGCGCCGATGTCGGATGATTCTCCGCCGCTCCAGCCCGAGAGTTCCGCGGTAGCGGACGAGAAGCGCCGGCCCCGTCGCAAGCCGATCATGAGCGCAGGTACGGGCTCGTAACGAGATGCTTGCAGACATGCCCGACCATCCGCCACTATGTCCGAATGAGCAAAGAAACGCCGTGCGTGGCCGTCTGCATGATCGATCCCAAGACCAGGCTGTGCTTCGGCTGCGGACGCACGTTGCCGGAGATCGCGCGCTGGCACGCCATGGAGAGCGCGGAACGGCTCGCGGTCATGGCGCTGTTGCCGGCGCGCATGAATCAGGCTGGACTTGCGCCCATCGCGGGATCGCCGGAACGCACCTGACCGGCCTGAGCGCATCGGGAGGTGCGCAATGATCCGATTCCTGCTCGTTCTCACCATGCTCGCCTGCACGGCAGGTGCCGTCGTCGCCTATGGCGATTCCGACCAGATCGCGCGCGCGAGCAGCAAGGTCTCGCATATCTTTCGCGCGCAGACCGCAGCGCCCGCCCCCGCCGTGCAGATCCCGCGCGGCCAGGGCGGCGAATTCGCGCTGCGCGCGAAGATCAACGGCGTGGCCGCACCGATGGTCATCGACACCGGCGCGACTTCGGTGGTGCTTACCTGGGAAACCGCGAAAGCGATCGGGCTGCCGCTCGAGATGCTCGAATACGACGTCGATCTCGAAACCGCGGGCGGTCACACCAAGGCGGCCCGCCTCACGATCGACCGCCTCTCCGTCGGTCACCTCGTCGAGAAATCGGTGCCGGCCCTCGTCGTGCAGCGCGGGCAGATGAAGACCAACCTGCTCGGCATGAGCTTCCTGGACCGCCTGGAGAGCTGGGGCGTGCGCGCCGACAAGCTGATGCTCACCGGTTATCCGGAGCTCCAGACCAGTCAACGCCGCTCGCGCCTGGCAGTCGACTAGACTTTTGCAATCCGGCTCGCCATGTGCCTCGGCTAGGCTGCCGCCTCCGCCGGCGCGCGGGCACCGACACGCGCAATCGCATCGCGCAGCACCTCGAGGCCGGCGCCCGGCTTCACCCCCTGCTCGGCAAGATGGCGGCGGAAGGCGCGCGCGCCGGGCACGGCATGGAATGCGCCGACGAAATGCCTCGTCATGGAGTGCAGCCGCGTGCCGCGCGCGAGCTGTCGTTCGATGTAGGGCATCATCGCTTCGAGCGCATCCTGCATCGAGGCATGCGGCGCCGCCTCGCCGAAAATGTCGGTATCGACCGAGAGCAGCCGCCACGGCTCCTGATAGGCGGCTCGTCCAAGCATCGCGCCGTCAACGTGATCGAGATGTGCTCTTGCCTCGTCGATGCCGGGGATGCCGCCGTTGATGATGACAGGCATATCGGCCATTGCTCGCTTGAGGCGATAGACGCGATCATAGTCGAGCGGCGGGATGTCGCGATTTTCCTTCGGTGACAAACCACTGAGCCATGCTTTCCGGGCATGCACGATCAGCGCATCGCAGCCGGAGGCGACGACCGCGCGCGCAAGGTGGTCGAGTGCGATCTCCGGATCCTGGTCGTCGATACCGATGCGGCACTTCACGGTGACGGGCACGGCAACCGCACCCTTCATCGCCTCGACACACCTCGCCACGAGATCGGGCTCTGCCATGAGGCAAGCGCCGAAACGGCCGTCCTTCACGCGGTCGGATGGGCAGCCGACATTGAGGTTGATCTCGTCATAACCGAACTCCTCGCCGATCCGCGCCGCCAGCGCCAGCTCGCGCGGATCCGACCCGCCGAGCTGAAGCGCGACCGGGTGCTCGACCACGTCGAACCCAAGCAGCCGCTCCCGGTCACCATGAATGATGGCACCAGTGGTCAGCATCTCCGTATAGAGCAGCGCCCGCCGCGTCAGGTGACGGTGGAACACCCGGCAATGCCGGTCGGTCCAGTCCATCATGGGCGCCACAGAAAAGCGATAGCCTTGATATTCCAAGTAGTTATCCTATCCTTACAATAGACTAGAGCAGGAACAAGTGCACACGTGTGCACCCCAAACTAGCCCAAATTGCACACGTTTGTACCGCGTTTGATCTCCCGGTGCACACGTAGCGCACACGAAATCGGGGTGGAGTGCACACGCAATGCCGACCTTTACGAAGGTCAAGTCGGGCAGCTGGCGCGTTCAAGTCAGGAGGAAGAACGAGTACGTCGCAAACACCTTCGTCCGGCGGCGTGATGCGGAAGAGTGGGCACTGGATGTTCGAGCGTTCAATCGACCGCGGCACCCCAATTCGACGCTGCCGGCCTTTTGAGCAGCCTCGAATATTTTCCGATTTGATCGCGCTGCACCTCGACGATCTTGCGCAGGCCATGCGCCAAGCCGAGATCTGCCGGATCGAATGGTCCGATGTCGGTATGACGAAGCGAACTGTCACCATTCGCGACCGCAAAGATCCGAGGTGCAAGGACGGAAACCATCAAATCGTCCCTCTCCTAAATTCGACAGACTATGCTGCGTGGCAGATCATGCTGGAGCAACGCATTCTGACGCGCGGTCTCGGGCGCGTATTTCCTTACCACTCGAAGTCCGTCGGGGCCGCTTTCCGCAGGTCTTGCAACGCGATCGATATCGATGATCTTTGCTTTCACGATTCGCGTCACGAAGGGACAAGCAGACTCTTCGAAGCGGGTTCTCAATACAGCCGGTCGCTATGGTGACGGGCCATAAGGATTGGCGAATGTTGCAACGCTATACAAACCTCAAGCCCGAGGATCTGCACAAGATGCAGACAGCCGCTCAGCCGTCGCTGGAGCAGTTCCTGGCAACGCTGGCAGCAAGCTAGGGTGACTACCCCCTGCTCGCTCGCGGGCCCGACTATCTGTCTTCGCCGCTCCGCCGACGGAAGGGATCGGCGACATCGTCGTGGCCGCTGCGGCTGCTGAAGAACATCAGGGCCATCAGCCCGCAGCCGATAACCAGCGAGAAGAAAGCTCCGAGCCCAAGCGCGATCCAGCCATGCATGCCCATTTCGACCCCACTGCTGGCTCCCCAGATCGAGACAGCCCAAACGCCGGTCAGGATCAACATGGCTCCCAGAGCAACCATCAGCGCGATCTGGCCGGCACTGATGTTCTTCATGGCTGTTTCCGCTGTGTGTCTAACGAGGGTCAACGGCGAAGAGCGAGGAGGCGTTCCTGAACAATGCCAAACCCTGAGTGGCTCGTCTGAGTTCGGTGCCGGAACGTGCCGGGCGCTGATTCGCGAAGCTTACGGCGAGTGACTTGCTGCACGGCAGCAACCTCCGTCGCAGGCAATCCGGTCCATCGAATCCAATCAAAAAACACGCCCACATCCGGGCGCGACGCCTCGGGACGGCGCGCCCACATCGCAGAGGCGGCGATGTTCGATCTGACTTAACGCGAGGGCTTATTCGGACACAGCGAGAACGGTCAGGCCCCTGGTGCGCCTGTGGGGCGTCTCGAAGTCGATCCGCTGCCCCGGCGATAGGCCGATCAAGGCCGCTCCAACAGGCGTCAGGACCGAGATCTGATTGAGCTCGATGTTTGCCTCATGCGGATAGACCAGCACGACCTCTCGGCTCGCACCCGTCTCGTCGTCGCGATAAGTCACTTTCGACCCCATCCTGATCACGCCTCGCAAGTTGTTCTCGTCCGTCACCGTGGCACGTTCCATCTCTCGAGCCAGAAAATGGGCCACTCGCGGAAACAGATCCATGCTCGAATTGGCCAAGGAACTGAGGCGCCGTGATTCGTCCTCAGTGATCTTGATCGGTGGCAACGCCGGCTGTTCTCGCCGGCTCTCAGCTTCGAAATTGCGCATTGGTCGCTCCTATGCTGCAGTTGGTCCGGGGTCGTCGTCGAAAGGGTTGCCTGGCCGCCTCGTCCCTCTCCGGAAGAGTGGGACGACCTTTGAATCCGATGGGGTCAGGCTTTGGACCCTGACGACATTCAGGCATCCGGCGACGAAGTACGGCATCTGGTCGCCGACCTGCAGTCCGATCAAAGCTGTACCCAGTGGGGTCAACACCGAAATGCAGGCGGGATCCGACCAGCACTCCTCGGGCCAGACCAGTTGCACGGTGCGACGCGGAACGCCCCAATTCGTGCAATGGGTGACCCATGATCCGATCGTCACGAAAGGACGGACGTTGTCCGCTTCGTCCGGGACGATATCGGCGCGGTTGATTTCGCCCATGAGGAACATCCCGTCCAAATCTCCTTTTTGGACGGCGAGGCGGGCGAGCTGTTCGAGCCGCGGATAGTCTGATGAGGTCAGTGCGATTTTTGGAAGAGGCAGCACGGCGCACTCCTTCTGCTTCAAGACGACCTCTCGAGTGGAGGTCACGAAAGCTGGAAAAGAGCCCGGACGGCGCGAACACCGTCCGGCTAACCGCCTGCTTGGAGGCGGCCGGCGTGAAGAGCAAAACGCGCGGTGCGCGCATCAATGTCGATGACATAAGCCATGATGCTCTAACTATAGTAGTTCATATTCCTGGAAACATTGCGACGAAACCGCACAGCACCTGTGCACACGAAATATCGAGAGGGGACAAAGGAGCGTCATTGAAGTGAGAGGGGCGGACAATCACGCGGGTCTACCCAGCTGCGCAAGAACGTGTGTCGAAGTTTGCACCGCGTGGGATGGCCAAGCTGGCGTTGCTGCAGGCGATCGCTCTTGTCGCACCGGTAGGCCTGGGCGGCGGTTTGACATGAATGTGAGCCGTACTTCTGCCGAACCATTATTATAGTCGGCATCGATCGCTTGCACCTGGCGATGGAACACTGAACGGGCGCCATGACATGCGTACCGCTCCGAGGTCAGCCCCGCTGAGGACACCGAGCCGGTCGAGATGAGTGGCTGGCGGGTATCGCGCTCTGCGGATTCTACGCGTTGCTCGGCGCTCTCGCGGCCCTCGTTGCCGCCGCGACTGGCACCCTTCCACACTGGATTTGAACAGCTCGATTGCGGAGCCAGTGTCCGCCAGAATGGCGATTTCCGGGCCAAACCATCACAATGGCGCTAAATCTAGCAGTGGAGATATCGATCCGCCTCGGCTAAGCAATTGAGGATCAGCGAAAGCATCTCTCCACCTCGCAGCCTGGGGGCAATGAACGCAAATGTTCCTGCTTGCCGTTCTCGTCCTTCCTTTCGCAGGAAGCTTTATTGCGGCACTCTTGCGGGTCAACGCACGCAACGCTGAGGCATGGCTCGCTGGAGCGGTCGCACTTACAGCTTTTTGCCTCATCGGCGCGGCTTATCCGAACGTGACGAATGGCGGCGTTGTCGGGTGGCGAACGGACTGGGTCGCTGAACTTGGACTCGCATTTGTGCTGAGGCTTGACGGGTTCGCATGGGCCTTCGCCATGCTGATCACCGGCATCGGCTTTCTGGTGGTGCTGTATGCCCGGTACTACATGTCACCCAGTGATCCCGTTCCGCGGTTCTTCTCCCTGCTGCTCGCCTTCATGGGAGCAATGCTGGGAATCGTGCTCTCCGGCAACCTGCTCCAACTGGTTTTTTTCTGGGAGCTGACCAGTCTCTTTTCATTCCTGCTGATCAGTTACTGGCACCACAACGCGGCGGCGAGAGACGGCGCGCGGATGGCGCTGGTGATCACGTCGACGGGTGGGCTTTGCCTCTTCGCCGGCGTGCTGCTGATCGGACACATCGTCGGCAGCTATGACCTGGAGCAGGTGCTGGCTTCCGGAAACGCGATCCGTTCGCACGCGCTTTATGTCCCCGCACTCGTTCTGATCCTTCTCGGCGCTCTCACAAAAAGCGCCCAATTCCCGTTTCATTTCTGGCTGCCGCACGCGATGGCCGCTCCAACTCCCGTTTCCGCTTATCTCCATTCGGCAACAATGGTGAAGGCCGGAGTGTTCCTTCTGGTGCGGCTCTGGCCGGCAATGGGTGGAACGAATGAATGGCTGTGGCTGGTGGGCTCGATCGGCCTGATCACGTTTTTTCTGGGCGCGTTTCTCGCCGTGTTCCAGCAGGATCTGAAAGGGCTACTGGCCTACTCGACGATCAGCCATCTCGGACTGATCACGCTTTTGACCGGACTTGACACCCCATTCGGGCAGATCGCGGCGATTTTCCATATCATGAACCACGCGACCTTTAAGGCATCGCTGTTCATGGCGGCCGGCATCATCGATCACGAAACCGGCACGCGCGACATCCGCCGCCTTAGCGGGCTATGGGCCTTCATGCCGATTACGGCGACGCTGGCCATGGTGGCTGCCGCGGCAATGGCGGGAGTGCCGTTGCTGAACGGTTTTCTGTCGAAGGAAATGTTTTTTGCCGAGACGATCGAGGTCCATGACAATTCCCTCGTCGATCAGGCGCTGCCGTACATCGTCACTCTCGCCAGCACGTTCACGGTTGCCTATTCGTTGCGCTTCATTCGCGACGTGTTCTTCGGCCCGGCTCCAACCGGCTTGCCACGCGTTCCACATGAGCCGCCACTGTTGATGCGACTTCCGGCCGAACTGCTCGTGCTGGCATGCCTCATCGTCGGCGTCGCGCCGGCTCTCACTGTGGCGCCGATCCTCGATACGGCTGCCCGGGCGGTTCTCGGCTCCGCGATGCCGGAGTACAGCCTTCGTCTCTGGCACGGAATTACGCCTGAACTTCTGATGAGCATCGTAGCGATGGCCGGCGGTTTGGGCGTCTACGTCATGCTGCGGTCCTACCTGCTCTCGCATGAGGGACCGCCCTTGCTCGGTCGCATCAATGGCAAGCGGATATTTGACTGGGTGTTGGTGACATTGTCCTGGCGGCTTGCACGATGGCTCGCCACAAATCTCGGCACGAGGCGTCTCCAACCACAATTGAGACTGTTGGCTGGCGTGGCGTTCGTCGCTGCCCTGCTGCCCCTCTACGCCCGCGGCCTCTCGCTGACGGGACCGTCAGAGAGGGAATTCGACCTCGTCTTTGGATTACTCTGGGTGGTCGGCGTTGGTTGCGCGGTGGGGACCGCGGTCCAGGCCAAATTTCATCGGGTGGTGGCGCTGATACTGCTCGGAACCGCGGGTCTCGTCACCTGCGTCAGCTTCGTCTGGTTGTCCGCTCCCGACGTCGCGCTGACGCAGATCGTCGTTGAGACGGTTACGACGGTTCTCCTGTTGCTCGGCTTGCGGTGGCTGCCGAAACGCATTGCGCGACCAGGCCCGGCCGAGGCGCCCGACAGCATTCGGTGGCACCGCGTTCGCGACTTCTCCATCGCGCTCCTCGCCGGGCTCGGTTTGGCCACCCTTGCGCTGGCAGCCATGCAGCTCCCGGACAATCACAGCATTTCGCGATTCTTCGTGGAAAACGCATACACGAAGGGGGGCGGAACTAACGTGGTCAACGTCATCCTGGTGGATTTTCGCGGGTTCGATACGCTCGGCGAGATCACGGTGCTTGCGGTCGTCGCGCTGACCGTCTTTGCGCTTTTGCGCCGTTTCCGCCCGGCCCCCGAAAGCATTCCCGTTCCCGAACAGCAGCATGTCCAGGATGCCCACGACGAGGCTCATCCCGATCGACAGAAGGGCGACACTGCCAAGGACACGCTGGCTACTGCGGCATTGATGATGGGCTTGCTGTTTCCCGTGATCGGCGTCGTGGCCATCTTCCTTCTCTTGCGCGGGCACGACCTTCCAGGCGGCGGCTTCGTCGCCGGCATCGCAATGGCAACGGCGTTCATCCTGCAGTATATGGCTCGCGGCACGGTGTGGGTGGAAGCTCGTCTTCACGTCATGCCGGTGCGTTGGATGGGTTTCGGCCTCTTGCTGGCAGGATTTGCGGGAGCTGCCGCCTGCGTTTTCGGACACCCCTTCCTGACCTCGTACTTTGCATATGCCGAACTGCCTCTGCTCGGTCGCGTCCCCACGGCCAGCGCTCTTCTTTTCGATATCGGTGTATTCTCGCTCGTCGTCGGCGCCACGGTCTTGATGCTCATCGCAATCGCGCATCAATCGCTGCGTCGCTATGGCGTGCCGCTCCAGGCGGGGCAACGCGCGCCCGATGAGCGAGCGAAAGAGGAGTTGGTGTAATGGAGCTTAGCCTGGCCATCGGCATAGGTGCGCTTACCGCGTCCGGAGTGTGGCTGATCCTCAGGCCGCGCACGTTTCAAGTCATCATCGGGCTTTCGTTGCTCTCTTACGCCGTCAATCTCTTCATCGTGGCCATGGGACGGGTGCGGACGGGAGCGCCGGTGCTGATCGCAAAGGAGATCGGGGATCCAACGAAACATGCTGACCCGCTACCACAGGCGCTCGTACTGACTGCAATCGTCATCAGTTTTGCGACGACCGCGTTGTTCCTTGTCGTTCTCCTCGCGTCGCGCGGCCTGGCTCGCACCGATCACGTCGACGGTCAGGAGCCCGAGACGTGAGCGGAATTGCAAATCTGGTCGTTGCGCCCGTCGTCCTGCCCCTGCTTGCCGGCGCAGGCATGCTGCTCTTGAATGGAGAGCGGCACCGCAACATCGTGGCTGCGGTCAACGTCGCCACAACGGTTGCACTCGTTTGTGTCGCGGTGATCTTGCTCGGAATGTCTAATTCGGGTCACCCCGAAATCAGGGAAGTCTATCGCCTGGGCGATTGGCCTGCTCCGTTCGGAATTGTCCTCGTTCTCGATCGGCTCTCCGCGCTCATGCTGCTCCTGACCAGCATCCTGGCGCTGGCGTCAGTTGTGTTCTCTCTTGCCCGTTGGCACCGGACAGGCGCGCATTTCCATCCGCTCTTTCAGTTTCTGTTGATGGGCCTCAATGGTGCCTTCCTGACCGGCGATCTCTTCAACCTGTTTGTCTTCTTCGAGTTGTTGCTGGCCGCTTCGTACGGACTTCTGCTGCATGGTTCCGGTCTCGCACGGGTGAAGGCTGGGTTGCACTACATCGTCATGAATCTGGTCGCGTCTCTATTGTTCCTGATCGGGGTCAGCCTGATCTATGGCGTCACCGGGACGCTCAATATGGCGGACCTCTCGGCGCGGATACCTGCAATCGCCGCGGAGAGCCGCGGTTTGCTCGAAGCAGGCGCCGGCATGCTGGCCGTGGCCTTCCTGCTCAAGGCCGGCATGTGGCCCCTGTGTTTCTGGCTGCCGACGGCCTACGCAGCCGCGAGTCCACCGGTGGCGTCGATCTTTGCGATCATGACCAAGGTCGGCGTGTATATCATCCTGCGTCTATCGCTGTTGCTTTTTGGTGAGGGCAGTGGCGCGTCAGCGGGCTTCGGCAGTGACTGGCTGTTATGGGGTGGGTTGGCGACGATCGCCTTCGGAGCAATCGGCACATTGGCATCCCAGGCCACCGCCCGTCTCGGCGGCTTTTCGGTGCTCGTATCCTCCGGAACCGTGTTGGCAGCCACGGGGACCGGGCAAGTCAGTGTCACCGGTGGAGCACTGTTTTACCTGGTCAGCTCGACCCTCGGCATCAGCGCGTTCTTCCTTCTGGCCGAACTCATCGAGCGCGGCCGCGAACCCGGAGCTGACGTGATCGCCGTCACGCGAGAAGCGTACGGAGAAGACGACGATGCGGACCATACCGAAGAGGAAGTCGGCACGGCCATTGTGGCCACGATGGGGTTGCTCGGCGTCGCCTTCCTCGGGTGCGCACTGGTCATCGCCGGGCTCCCGCCACTGTCGGGTTTCATAGCCAAATTCGCGCTGCTGACGGCGGCGCTTCATCCTTCAGGCATGCATCCGGGCGGTGCCGTTCCTGGCAGTGGGTGGGCGCTCTTGTTGGCGCTCCTCGTATCTAGTTTTGCGGCGTTGGTCGCGCTGACCCGAGCAGGTATACGCTCCTTCTGGGCGTCGCCAGACCGCACCGCGCCGCGTGTGCGCCTGATCGAGATGGCGCCCATTATGTTCCTGTTGATCATTTGCGCGGCCCAGACAGTGCTCGCCGGTCCGGTGATGCGCTTCATGCAGGCAACGGCGCAATCGCTGCACGCGCCGGCGGGCTACATCAGCGACGTCCTGGAGATCAGCGCCCAAGGCAGCCGAAAGGCGGGCGGCAAATGACGCGATTCCTGCCCTTTCCGCGGATGAGCTTCTGTCTGCTCGCATTGTGGCTACTGCTCAATCAGGCAGTCACCGTCGGACATGTCCTCCTCGGTTGTGTAATCGCGCTCGTCGGCGGGCGGTTTCTCACCGTGCTGGAGTTGCCAAGCACGCGCGTCAGGCGACCCGGCGTCCTCCTACGCCTGTTGGGACTGGTGGCGATCGATATCATCCGCTCCAACTTCGCGGTTGGCCGGATCATTCTCGGTTTTGGGCGCCGACAGCGAAAATCCGGGTTCGTGAACATTCCGCTCGATATGCGCAATCCCTATGGACTGGCGTTGCTGGCTTGCATCATTACCTCGAGCCCCGGAACGCTGTGGGTGAATTTCGATACACAGAAAGGGTTGTTGATGATCCATGTTCTCGACCTGGTCGATGAAGCCGAGTGGGTCCGCACGATCAAGCAACGCTACGAACGCCATCTGCTGGAGATATTCGAATGAGCCAGCTCTTGCTGATCTACGCGCTGGTTGCCGCGCAGGTACTTCTGGTGTTGGCTATCGGCTGTGGCGCGGTTCGCATCTTTCGGGGGCCGCGAGCACAGGATCGCGTTCTGGGCTTCGACACGCTGTCCGTGAACGCGATGTTGTTGCTTCTGACGTTCGGGATTCGATCCGGCGAAACGCTCTATTTCGAGGCGGCTCTCGCCATGGCCCTCTTCGGCTTCGTGGGTACGGTTGCGCTGGCGAAGTTTCTGCTGCGCGGCGAGGTGATCGAATGAACGGCATCGAACACCTGCCGCCCTGGGCTGCTGCTCTCACGGCACTTCTCGTTTTTGCTGGCGCCATCGTCACACTGGTCGGTTCGCTGGGCCTTTTGCGGTTCGGCACATTCTACGAGCGGGTCCACGCGCCGACGCTCGGGACGACGCTGGGCACCGTATTCATTGCAGCTGCTTCAATCGTTTGCTTTTCGGTACTTCAGAGCAGGCCCGTGCTGCACGAAATCCTGATCATCGGGCTTGGCTTGGTAACCACGCCTATTGCCCTGACCGTATTGGTCGGCGCAGCGCGATTTCGCGATACCGCCGAACAGAGTGCGCAGGTTCGCGAACCAGAGGGCAATTAGCGCGAGACGCGCGATTTCTTGCGGCAGGTTCCTTGACCGGCCAGTCGGCTAATCCAGGCTAAATGTCGCATTTGATTTCCCGCATCGCATGCCCACCTCTAAGTACATGATGCGTGATGCTGAGTAGTAGGCGAGTTCGCCGAAGTCTTTGCATGTTGGCCGCCTGATCATAGGCAATCAGCCCCGAACTCAATCCATGCCGCGTCCGCGAGGGCTGGAAGCTCGGTGCCCGACAGAGCAACGCACGTGCCGCTCGCAAGCGAGCCGCACCGCAAACAGAGGCAGTGATGACTACAACGCTACGACGCCGGATTTATAGGACCCAGCTGCAGATCCGCCGGTAACCCGGACGATTCACATCGTCCGGGAGACGGTACCTTATTAGTTCTGCAACCAAAGCCAGGAGCTTCTTATGTCGGTGTTCTTCGCCCTGCTCGTCCTGACCTCTTGGGTCATGTTCATCTGGATTTCAGATCCCGATGGTTTCCGCGAGGCATTCGCTCGCCGCCGAGTGCCAATTCCTCACGATCCTAAAAGGTGACCTTGGGAGGTTCACCTCCCGTCACCGCATACAATAGTTGCGTATGAGAGAGAAAGATATTGTACTCCGCAGCTCGCGGTGCGCGATGTCTGTTCCTTGTCGCCTCCAGATCGTCGGTCCAGGCCAAATTGCTGGATCAGGCGACTGGAGCCCGCCCGCAGCAGCATCGAAGGCCCTTCGCAACAGAACCCAGTTGCCGCGCTGGTCTACTTGGCAAGCCATCGTTCTCGCGGCCGTTCGCAATCATAAGGAGTCTGACATGAACATCGTCGCCGCGACAGATTTCTCGACGCGGTCCAATCGCGCTCTGCGGCAGGCCGGCCTCCTGGTGCGCTCCCCTGATGCAAAACTGCACCTTGTTCATGTCGTCGACGAGGATCAGCCAACGGAATTGGTCCGCATCGAAGAGCGTGAGGCGCAGCGGATGCTGGTTGAGCAGATCGCGGCCATGCCGGAGTTGCAAAACATTCATTGCTATCCGATCGTGGTCAAGGGCCATCCCTTTGATGGCATACTGCGAACGGCTGCAGCGGTCGACGCGGATCTGGTTGTAATGGGAGCCCATCGTAAGCAGTTTCTGCGCGATATCTTCACAGGCACCACAATCGAGCGTGTAATTCGTGGAGGCAAGTATCCGGTCTTGATGGTGAACAACGAGGCCCAGCGGCAGTACGAGCGCGTTTTAGTCCCGACGGATCTGTCAAATACATCGGCTGATGCGATCCGAATCGGCCTGTCCGCCGGATTTCTTAGAGACGACCGGACATCGCTGCTTCACGCCTTCTCGGCAATGGGAAAAGCACGCCTGAAGACCACTGGTGCGGACCCCTCCATCGTCAGGAGATACGTGGAGAAC
Source organism: Bradyrhizobium sp. 44 (assembly GCF_023073095.1). Classification (NCBI taxonomy): domain Bacteria; kingdom Pseudomonadati; phylum Pseudomonadota; class Alphaproteobacteria; order Hyphomicrobiales; family Nitrobacteraceae; genus Bradyrhizobium; species Bradyrhizobium sp. 44. The sequence goes on along the minus strand of NZ_JADPIY010000016.1, from coordinate 377,410 downwards.
GAGCGCGAACGAGCAATGGAGGAGCTGAGTAAGTTTCTGGTTGCGAATGGCTTTGACACTCGACCCTGGTCGCTGCGGGTCACCGAGGGTGTGCCGACGCAAGTTATCGCTCGCGCTGTTGCAGAGGAGCAGCCAGACTTGCTCTTGATGGGTACGCACGGCCGGACGGGACTGTTTCGAACATTCATCGGCAGCGTAACGGAGGAAACTCTGCGGTCCGTCGATGTGGACGTTCTGGCTGTGCCTCCTTTGAGCCATTAGGTTCAGATATCCGAATCGGCGAGCTCCTCCCTGTAAAGCCGGCGAAGGCGGATGCGCGCAGTGACGCTTGTGGTCGTGGGGCCGGCTTGATAGCGGCGGAGCCGATCAACATCAAACGAACGCTGCGTCTAAAGAAGGGGTCTCTATTCTAGGATTGATTTGACAAGCGAGGAAGCAGGTCTTGCAGGCGCTGCGCTACCCTATTTCTTGGACCTTGCAGGTACGTTCGTCTTCGCCTTGAGCGGAGCAATCGCTGGCGTCAAGCGCAAGCTGGACCTGTTCGGTGTGCTTGTGCTGTCGTTCGTGGCAGCGAACACGGGCGGGATCACTCGCGATATCCTGATTGGGGCGGTTCCGCCGGGCGCAATTGACGACTGGCGTTACCTCGCCGTATCGCCGACCGCCGGCGGGATCACGTTCTTCTTTCCCTCCGCAGTGGTGCGCCGTTCCAGCGCTGTACTAGTATTCGACGCCGGGGGGTTGCAATTCGTTCGCGTGATCCGACGACGTAGGCAGCGGCTGAGCACAGGACTCGGCGCACAAGGTCAACCTGACGGCGCGCGTACCGGTCCTGGCGAGTATGAGTTTCGACATCATCGTGAGTACAGCCAGGTTGGAATTAACACCGTTAATGGTGCGGTTCGGCATAAAGCGCTCACGGTTAAGTGGGGTCGTTGCGGCTCAGAAACTGCGCAACGACCTCGATCTGGTCGTCAGCGATCAGGGCCGGCGCATGGCCGCAATCCGCAAGGGTGTGGACGCGGACATTGCGATTGCGCCGCATCATGTCCCTGAGGACGGCTTCGGGAAGCAAATCCGATTGCTGCCCGCGTATCACAAGAATGGGGAAGTCGATCGCGTCCCAGTATTTCCAGAGATCGATGCTGTAGTGCCAGGGGTTTCGAAAGGCATGGGCGATATTCGGATCGCACAGCGGCCTGAAGCAGCGCCCCTCCGCGCTCCAGATCACACTATGCGTTGTCAGATGCCGCCAGTGCGCATCCTCCAATTGCCCGAAAGGCGCCAGAACCCGCCGGTAGTAGCCTTCGGCCTGTTCGATCGTCTCAAAGGATCTTGGCGCCTCGTTGAGATTGGCACCGAGACGAAGCAATCCAGTCCAGGGCAGATAGGGTCCGATATCGTTGATGACGATGCGGCGGATCGGACTGCCCGGAAGGGCGGCCAGCACCATCCCGATCAGGCCACCGAGCGACGTGCCGACCCAGTCGATCTCCGTTGCACCGAGGCCTGCCATCAGCACTGTCATATCGCTGCAATATTGCGGCAAGGCATAGTCGCTGCTGTCCTGCAGCCGCTCGCTTTGTCCCCGGCCCGGCAAATCCGGGCAAATGACGCGCCGGCCCGCGCTGGCGAGAGCTGCGGCGAGATGATCGAAGTCCCGGCCGTTTCTCGTCAATCCGTGGACACAGAGTACTGGCCGCACCGCGGACGCCGGTCCCCAATCCGTGAATGCGATGCGATGGAAGCTGCGGCGGGTCAGCCCGCGCACCGATCCGATACGGTCGGGCGCCATCTGCCGTCCTTCAGGCCAATCCGCGGGGCGCACCTCCCTGGATTTCAGCCGCATCGGTCTATTCGACAAACCGATGAGCATCGGCCGAGGTCTCGAAGATATGCGGCGCGACGTCGCGACGTGACAACGCGTCGCCGAGCTTCAGACGCATGAATGCGCTAGTGGTGTAGCGCGATGCATGATCGTAGCAGGTCCGCTCGACCTCCGCGGCCATCGAAAACCATTTGTCCGCCATGTCGGGCGCGATGTAAGACGAATCGTAATTGACGACTGCGGAAAACCGGCGTCCGACACGATGGAAGAGCTCGAGGATCGACGCCCGGATTACCTCGACGTCGGCATCTCTATGGACCCGATAGCCGTCGAGCCCGAGGAATAGTGTGTTGCGATCAGCATCGTACGACAGCCGCTCCGCGAGAGGCCTGTTGAGCAGCCGGTCGTCGAGCTGCATCAGCGCTTCGCTGAACAGCGAAACATCCATGGATTTCGGCGCTTGGATGATGGGGCGAAAGCCCATCAGCGCGAGAATGTCGCGCTCCATGTCGACACCCGGCGCGATCTCCGTTAGTTCGAGACCTTCCTGGGTAAGCTTGAACACGCATCGCTCGGTCACATAGAGAACGGGCTGCCTGTTGGTTGCGGCAAGCTGGCCCGAAAACGTGATCTGATCCACTTTGTCGATGAATTTCGAGGACTTGCCTTCGCTGAGGATCTTGAGCTGACCATCCACGACCGAGGTCTTGAGCCCCCCGGTGGTGAAAGTGCCTGCGAAGATCAGCCGGCGCGCATTCTGGGATATGTTGATGAAGCCGCCGGCGCCGGCCAGGCGGCCATTGAACAGGCTGACGTTGACGTCGCCGCGGCCATTGACCTGAGCCATGCCGAGACAGGCCAGATCGAGCCCGCCGCCGTCGTAGAAATCGAACATCTGGTTCTGGTCGATGATCGATTCTGCATTGATCGAAGCGCCGAAATCGAGGCCGCCTTGCGGAATACCGCCGATGATGCCGGGCTCGGCGGTCAGCGTCACGAAGTCGAATAGCTTCTCCTCGGCGGCAACCGACGCAACGCCCTCGGGCATGCCGATGCCGAGATTGACCACGCCGCCCATCGGCAATTCCAGGGCGCAGCGGCGCGCAATGATCTTGCGGTTGTCCAGCGCCATCGGAACATTGCGATCGGCCGGCGCGCGCAATTCGCCGGAGAATGCTCCGTTGTAACCGGTGGCATAGGTCTGAACATGGTTTTCGGGCTGGGCAACGACGACGCAATCGATCAGCACGCTCGGAATCTTGACATGACGCGGATTGAGCGAACCGGAGGCGGCAATGCGCTCCACCTGCGCGATGACGAATCCCTTGCAATTCTTGGCGGCCGTTGCCAGCGCCAGATTGTCGAGGGTCAACGCCTCTTTCTCCATCGAGATGTTGCCGTTGTGGTCGGCGGTGGTACCTCTGATGATCGCAACGTTGATTGGAAATGCCTTGTAGAAGAGCCATTGTTCGCCGTCGATTTCGATCAGCCGCACCAGCTCTTCGGTGGTGCGCGCATTCAGCTTTCCCCCGCCATTGGCCGGGTCGACGAAGGTGCCGAGCCCGACCTTGGAGAGAAGCCCGGCCTTGCGCCCCGCAATTTCGCGAAACAGATGCGATACGCATCCTAGCGGCAAATTATAGGCCTCGACGTGATTGTCGACCGCCATCCGGGCGAGCTTCGGAACCAGGCCGAAATGTCCGCCGACCAGGCGTTTGATCAGGCCGGGATGCGCCAGGCGGTTGAGGCCGCGATCTGCGCCGTCCCCCGGCGCCGCCGCGAACACCAGCGAAAGGTCCCGCGGCTCTCCGGTCTGCACGAAGCGCCGCTCCAGCGCCTTGATGATCTCGTCGGGCGTTCCCACGCCGACGAAGCCGGACGAGGCGACGGTGTCACCGGAACGGATGATGGCCACCGCCTCTGCGGCGTCGACGATCTTGTTGCGCATCAGGCTTCACTTCCGGGATTGGCGTCGCGGGCGACCAGCCAGTCGGCAATGCTCTGGCTCAGCTTGCCCTGCGACTTGCTGGAGACGAACAGGCCGACATGGCCGCCGGGCAGCGGAATTTCAGTGTAATCCGTGCTGCCGATCTTCGCTCCGAGCGCGCGCGAGCAGTCCGGCGGAATGATATGGTCATCCAGCGCAAAAACATTCAGCACGGGAGCCGTGATCGACTTCAGATCGACCCGACGGCCGGACAGTTCAAAGCTGCCATCGACCAGGCGGTTCTCCTGGTAGAGATCCTTCAGCCACTGCTTCGCCGCTTCGCCGGGATGATGCGGACGGTCCGCGAGCCACTTTTCCATGCGGAGGAAATTCATGAACTTGGCCTCGTCATCGACGACGTCGATGAGATCGACATTGTACTTCGTCAGTGAGCGCATCGGCGTCATCATCGAGAATACCGAGCTCATGAACTCGCCCGGCAGCACGCCATAGGTATCGACCAGCTTGTCGATGTCATCAGGATCGAGGCTGCGGGTCCAGAGGTTGAGGAAGCCGTGGTGCGCGGCCTTGTCCTTGACGTCGGCATGGAAGTCGATCGGGGTGATGGTGATGACGAGATTTTTCACCTTTTCCGGATGCAGAGCAGCGTAACACGTCGTAAAGACGCCGCCTTCGCAGATGCCGAGCAGCGTGATCTTGTCATGGCCGGTTTCCTGCGCGATGCGGTCGACTGCGGCATCGATGTAGTCATCGACGTAATCATCAATTTTCAGCCATCGCTCGGTTCGGCCCGGCTGGCCCCAGTCGACCAGCCAGAGATCGAGCCCTTTTGAGAGCAGGCTGCGCACCAGCGAGCGGTCAGGCTGTAAATCAGCCATGGTATACCGCCCGATCAGGCCGTAGGCTAAAAGGACGGGTGTCTTCGCGGTCGCTTCCGCCATCGATTCGTAGTGGAACAGCTCGACCTTGTCGCGGCGCATGACGAGATGCTTCGGCGTGGTGCCAATGGCGACGTCTTCATCCCGCGTATTGGCGATCAGCTGTGTCGCCTTGAACATTTTCTCGGCGTTGGCCGCCATGTCGCGGGCGAAGCGCGAGGTCTGATTCTCCTGGTCGCTCATCGTGCGCCTGCGCTCTTCTGGTCACGCATCTGGCGGGTGAGCGTACGGACTTCACGGCGGAGTTCGGTCAATTGCCGCGTCACGTCGTCGAAGTCCTTGCGAGTCGGCAGGCCCAACATGGCTGACGCCGCTTCAGCCACGTCATCCTGCCGGCTCCGTAATTTGAGTCCCGCCTGGAGTAACTCTTTCTGAGCTTGCAAGAAGCCGTCGGTGCGCTGGTTACGGATCAGTTCCTCGTTGGAGATTTCGCTCCATTTGGCGAACGCCTCGCGCCACTCCGGATGCGGGGAGCCACCGGTAGCCGTTGCGGACATCGTCTCGTAAAACCGCTTCGACGCTTCAGGCCACGGAGCGGCGGCGACCGCATTGTAGCTCGCAAGCCGCTGACGCATCTCGATCCAGGCGCCAAAGGCCAACGCCATTTTCCGGTCGATGTCCCAGACGTCGGCTAGCCTCGGGCCCTGCGCCATTCGCTCGATCGCCGCCGACAATTCGTTGCCGTCGCCAAAACCACCCGGCTTTTCCGACAAACGCGCCAGCATGAACGGTGCCATCGACCCCGACCACGCCTCGACCATGCGGTTCGAGGATTCGGCCATCGTCTGCCAAAGCTTCGCCCATTCCAGGCCGGGATCGGACTCAGCGGTAGCCGATTTATCCTTCTCGCTCATGCTGCTCACTCTTTGTGCCCGCTCAGGCCGCCGCGCGGTTGCCGAAAGCCTCGGTGTAGATCGCCAGCGCATCGTCGAAGCCCAATTCCCTGGGATTGTTGACGAGAAGCCGCGTTTGCTTCATCGCATCCTCGGCGAGCTTCTTCAGGTCGCCCCTCGCGATGCCGACATCGGCCAGCGAGGCCGGCACGTTGCAATCCCGGCAGATCGCCGCGATCGCATCGACGAACAGCCGTGCCCGCTGGCTGACGCTCATTCCTTCCGATTTGGGATCGACGATCGGCGCCAGTTCGGCGTAGAGGCTTTCTGCCTCCGGCAAATTGAAGCGCAGCACCTGGGTCAGCACCAAGGCATTCGACAGGCCATGCGGCACGTGGAACAGCGCACCGATCGGATAGGCCAGCGCGTGGACGGCGGCGACCGGGGAATTGGCGAACGCCATGCCAGCCAGCATCGAACCCAGCAGCATTTGCGACCGCGCTTCGAGATTAGATCCGTCCGCACAGACCGTCCGGACATTCGCCGACAGCAGGGCGAGAGCCTGCCGCGCCAACTGGTCCGACATCGGGTTCTTCCGATGCTTGCTGGTATAGGCTTCGATCGCATGGACCATGGCGTCGATGCCGGTCGCCGCGGTGACATGCGCGGGCAGGCCGAGTGTCAGCTCCGGATCGAGGATCGCCCAGTCAGGGAGCAGGCGGGGCGCAACGACGCCCTTTTTCTCGGTCGTCGGCGTGGTGACGATCGCGATCGGGGTTACCTCCGAGCCCGTTCCGGCCGTTGTCGGCACCAGCAGCAGCGGAAGGCGTTCGCCCTTCGCAAGGCCGACGCCGTAGATATCTTCGAGGCGATCAGGCGTCTTGGCCAGATAGGCCACCAACTTCGCGGTATCGAGCGCGCTGCCGCCGCCGATCGAGGCAACCAGCTCGATGTCCTTGTCACGGCAAAGTGCGACCGCCCGCTCGATGATATGCGACGGCGGATCCGCCTCCACATCTTCGAATATTGTCAGTTCGCAGCCGCCGGCAATCAGGCCAGCCTCGGCGTTTTTGGTAAGGCCGGCATTGCGTACACCCTTGTCGGTCACCAGCAGGACACGTTTTGCCGCGTATCCCGCAACCAACTCCGCCAGCTTTTTCGATGCGCCTGCCTCGAACAGGATGTTGGGCGGCGCCTGGAAGGTAAAAGCTTTCATCTGACATCACTCCTGATCTGATCGGACATTACTGCCGCAAGCGCCGCGGCGAGCTGTTCGGTCACGGCGTCAATCGGCTGCAAACCGTCGACGATGTTGAGCAGTCCCAGCGACCGGTAGTATTCCGTGACCGGCGCGGTTTGCTCGCGATAAACGTCGAGCCGGGTCTTGAAGACCTCGGGATTATCGTCGCGGCGCACCGGCTCGCCGCGGCTTGCCGCCTCGTCGGCGCGCCCCTTGATGCGCTCGAGCAGTGCATCTTCGTCGACCTCGAGCTCAAGTACCGCGTCGAGCTTGATGCTCCGGGTGGCGAGTTCCCGATCGAGCGCCTCGGCCTGCGCGACCGTGCGCGGGAAACCGTCAAGGATAAAGCCGTTTGCCGCGTCGGAATGATCGATACGATTGGCGATCACCGATACCACGACATCGTCGGGCACAAGTTCACCGCGATCCATGATGTGCTTGACGCGCAATCCCGCAGCGGTGCCTTCCGCGACCGCCTGACGCAGCATGTCGCCGGTCGACAATTGCGGGATCGCAAATCGAGTGACGATCCTCGTCGCCTGCGTGCCCTTGCCTGCGCCTGGCGGCCCCAACAGAACCAGTCTCATATCGTTGCCCACATCTCGGTTTTAGCTCTTTGCCCGCGCGATTGCCTCGACGATCAGCCGGCGCGCTTCGGCACTGTCGCCCCATCCGATCACCTTCACCCACTTCCCCGGCTCCAGATCCTTGTAGTGCTCAAAGAAGTGCTGAATCTGCTCGATCGTGATTTGCGGCATATCGGCGATCCCGCGGACATGATCGTAGCGCATCGTCAGTTTCGGCATCGGCACGGCGATGATCTTCTCATCCCCGCCGCCATCGTCATCCATCCTGAGCACGCCGATCGGCCGGACATTGATCACAGCGCCAGGAGCGATCGGCCGCGAGTTGGCCACAAGCACGTCGATCGGATCTCCATCGTCTGAAAGCGTGTGCGGCACGAAGCCATAATTTCCTGGATAGCGCATCGGCGTATACAGGAAGCGATCGACGAACAGCGCGCCGGCCGCCTTGTTCATTTCGTATTTGATCGGTTCACCGCCGATCGGAACCTCGATGATGACATTGATGTCTTCCGGTGGATTGTCGCCAATCGAAATCGCGTCGATATTCATTTCGGCGCCGCCTTTTGGCTATGGCGGTTTTTGATCAGATCATCGACCACGGCGGGATCGGCCAGGGTCGAGGTGTCGCCGAGCGCGCCAACTTCGTCCTCGGCGATCTTGCGCAAAATCCGACGCATGATCTTGCCAGAGCGGGTCTTGGGCAGACCCGGCGCAAACTGAATGACGTCAGGTGCGGCGATCGGGCCGATCTCCTTGCGGACCCAGGCCACCAGTTCCTTGCGCAACTCCCCGGATGGCTCCGCGTCGGCCATCAAGGTGACGTAAGCGTAGATGCCCTGCCCCTTGATGTCGTGCGGAAAACCGACAACGGCGGCTTCGGAAACTTTCTGATGGGCCACCAGCGCGCTTTCGACTTCGGCCGTCCCCATGCGATGGCCGGATACGTTGATGACGTCGTCGACGCGACCGGTGATCCAGTAGTACCCGTCGGCATCGCGGCGGCAGCCGTCGCCAGTGAAATACTTGCCCGGATAGGTTGCGAAATAGGTATGCATGAAGCGCTCGTGGTCGCCATAGACCGTGCGCATCTGTCCCGGCCAGGAATCGGCAATGACGAGGTTGCCTTCGCACGCACCCGTCAGCACCGCACCATTTGCGTCCACGACCTCCGGCCTCACCCCGAAAAACGGCAGGGTCGCTGAGCCCGGTTTCAAGGCTGTCGCGCCGGGAAGCGACGAGATCGGGATGCCACCGGTCTCGGTCTGCCACCAAGTGTCGACGATCGGGCAGCGCTGATCTCCGACAACGCGGTAATACCATTCCCAGGCTTCCGGATTGATCGGCTCGCCGACCGAGCCGAGCAACCGCAGCGATGCGCGGCTGGTCTGTTTGACCGGCTCTTCGCCCGCACCCATCAACGAACGGATCGCGGTCGGCGCGGTGTAGAAGATGTTGACCTTGTGTTTGTCGACGACCTGCCAAAAGCGCGATGTCGAGGGATAGTTCGGTATCCCCTCGAACATCAGCGTGGTCGCGCCGTTGGCCAGCGGGCCGTAGACGATGTAGCTGTGGCCGGTGAGCCAGCCGACATCGGCTGTGCACCAGTAGATGTCGCCGTCGTGGTAGTCGAACACATATTGGTGCGTCATCGACGCAAAAACGAGATAGCCACCCGTGCTGTGAACGACACCCTTGGGAGCACCGGTTGAACCCGACGTGTAAAGAAGGAATAGCGGGTCCTCCGCGTTCATTTCGACCGGCGTGCAATCGGCCGAGGCCTTTGCCACCTCGTCCGCGTACCAGACGTCGCGGCCGTCGACCCAGTCGATTGCACCGCCGGTGCGCTTGACCACGATCATCGTCTTCACGATGCCGGCCACCTTCTTCACCGCATCGTCGGCACTGACCTTCAGCGGTACTTTGCGGCCGCCACGCAACCCCTCATCGGCGGTGATCACGACTTTGGACTGACAGCCTTCGATACGCCCGGCCAGGGCATCCGGCGAGAACCCGCCGAACACGATGGAATGGACCGCCCCGATCCGCGCGCAGGCGAGCATGGCGTAGGCGGCTTCCGGAATCATGGGCAGGTAGATCGTGACGGTGTCGCCTTTCTTCACACCGTGACTTTTCAGGACATTCGCGAAGCGGCAGACTTGATCGTGCAACTGCGCGTAGGTGATGTGCCTGGATTCGGCGGGATCGTCGCCCTCCCAGATGATCGCGACCTGACTGGCACGCCGGGCAAGATGCCGGTCGATGCAGTTCATCGCCACATTCGTGGTGCCGTCCTCGAACCACTTGATCGAGACATTGCCGGGCGCGAAGGACGTGTTCTTCACCTTCGTGAACGGCTTGATCCAGTTGATCCGCTTGCCGTGCTCCTCCCAGAAAGCGTCCGGCGTCGATATCGACTGGGCATACATGCTGCCGTACTTCGCAGCGTCGGCATGGGCGCGCCGTGCCCAGCCGGCCGGTACGTCATGGATCAACGTATCTGACTTTTCCGTGCCCACCATGGAGCCTCCCCGGCGCACCGGATGCAATTGCCTTGAGAGGATGTTGCATCGTCCGCGCTCGGACTGCGTCCAGGCAACATCCCGTGATCAAGCGATTTTATTTCGCTTTGAGGCGACTGACCCTACTTTTTCAGGTCGACGGTCGACGGTTGGCTCATCGCACTCGCAAGCTCGCGAAACTGTGCGTTCATTTTTTCCATCTGCTCCTTGAGATGGCTTTGATAAACCGCACCCATTTCCTGCGGGTCCTCGGCATGCAACAGCCGTTGCGCAAGCTCGAAGCCCGAAGCCACATTTTCCTCGGCGAACGCGACGGCCCTTTCGTTCATCTCCTTGGCCGCCGAATAGGTTGAGCGAACGCTGGAATCGGCCTTCTCTCTCAACTTCTGGGATTCGGTTATGTATTTCGACACAGCCTCTTTCGCCTTGTCGAGCGTGGTCTGCGCCATTTCCCGCATCTTCTCGGCCTGCTCGTTGATCTGCTCACTCATTGCACTCTCCATTGCCGGCGTTTGCGATCACGCCAATTTCAGCTCAGCTCATCAATTGACCCTTGCCGACGGCTCACACGGTCGGCTCAACGACCTGTTTCAGCTTCTCGCGAAGTTCATCCACCAGCACGCGCGTATTCTCGCTGTAGTCGATCGGCACCACGACGAGGTGCACACCGCCGCCCTTGAACGCGTTTTCGAGTGTCGGAATCAATGAATCCGTACTTTCGACCCGCGAGCCTTTCGCGCCGTAGCTCTCGGCATATTTGACGAAATCCGGATTGCCGAACGTGAGGCCAAAATCCGGGAAACTATCGACCGCCTGCTTCCAGCGGATCATGCCGTAAGCAGAGTCTTCCAGGATAAGCACGACGAGATTCAGTTTAAGGCGAACCGCGGTTTCCATCTCCTGCGAATTCATCATGAAGCCGCCGTCGCCGCAAACCGCGAGCACGCGACGTTCCGGATGCAGCATCGCCGCCATCATGGCGGATGGCAGCCCGGCGCCCATTGTCGCCAGCGCATTATCCAGCAGCAGCGTGTTCGCCACATAGGTGCGGTAGTTGCGGGCGAACCAGATTTTGTACATTCCGTTGTCGAGCGCGACGATGCCGTCCTCAGGAATGACCTTTCGCACATCGTGCACGATGCGTTGCGGGGTCGGCGGCCAGCGATCCTCGGTATTGCGGTCGGTGATCCGCTTCAAAATGCCTTCGCGAAGCCCGAGCAACGCGCCGGCGTTGTGCAGACGACCCTCCACGCGATCCGCTAGCAGTTCCAGGCTGGGCCCTACATCGCCAACCACCTCGCATTGCGGAAAGTAAACCCGCTCCACGTTGGCGGGCGTATAGCTGACGTGGATCACCTGGGGACCCTTCGGCCCCATGATGAACGGCGGCTTCTCGATCGTATCGTGGCCGATCGCGATGATGAGGTCGGCACGATCAACGGCCTCGTGGACGTAGTCACGTTCACTGAGCGCCGCCGTCCCCATATAGAGATTGCCGCCCCCGGGTACGGTCCCCTTACCCATTTGCGTCGTGAAGAACGGAATTTGCGTGCGGCGGACAAAGCCGCCAATGCCCGCCGTGCTCCGCGGCCGGGATGCCGCGGCACCGAGCATGATCAATGGCCGCTTGGCCTTGAGGATCATGTCGGCGGCGCGGTCCAGCGAGGCACGATGGGCGACCGGGATCTCGATCGGATGCTGCGCCACCATCGCGACATCCTCGGATTCTTCGCCGGCGATGTCCTCCGGCAATTCGAGCAGCACCGGACCCGGGCGTTCTTCCATGGCGATCCGGAAGGCATCGCGAACGATCGTCGGAATGCTGGTCGTGCTGACAATCTGGAGCGACAGCTTGGTCAACGGCTTGAAAGCGCTAACCACATCGACAATCTGGAATTTGGCCTGCCGGCTGCTCATGATGCCCTTCTGACCCGTGAGCATGATCATGGGCATGGCGCCGAGCAGCGCGTAGGCGGCGCCAGTCGTCAGGTTCAATGCGCCAGGGCCCAGCGTGGTGATGCACACGCCGGGCTTCCCGGTCAGCCGTCCATAAGTCGCGGCCATGAAGGCCGCGCCCTGCTCGTGGCGTGTCAAGATCAGCTTGATCGACGAGTTGCGCAGGCTTTCCACGACGTCGAGATTCTCTTCACCGGGAACGCCGAAAATTCGGTCGACGCCCTCGTTCTCGAGTGCGGCAACCAATAGATCTGACCCCTTCGGCATTAGCGCGACTCCTTTTTCAATTCACTTCTCAGCAGACACCGTCACACGCATGGACGAAGCCCGTGGTGTTCGATTCAGATCCGGCCATCGCCTTCGAGATAGCCTCGCGTCCTCGTATCTGGCATCCAGAGCGAGGCAATAAAGGCGACGCACGCCATCGCAGCGACGTACCAGAAGAATACCGTTTCGTATCCGGACGATTTCAGTGACAACGCAACGTATTCGGCGGTTCCGCCAAACATCGCATTTGCGATGGCGTAAGGAAGCCCGACCCCAAGAGCGCGCACCTCGGGCGGAAACAGCTCGGCCTTCACGACGCCGCTAATTGAAGTGTAGAAACATGCAATCATGAGACCGACCATGATCAGGCCGAAGACGGCGTAGACGTTGGTCGTACTGGACAACATCATCAACAGCGGCACCGCGGCGAGCGTCGCGCATCCGCTAAACAGAAGCATGTTGTTGCGTCGACCAATCCGGTCCGAGAGTGCACCGAACACCGGTTGCAGCAGCATGAAGGCGATCAGGGCGGCGGTCATGATCGAGCTGACCGTCTTGGCATCCAGCTTGACGCTGTTGACCAGGAACTTCTGCATGTAGGTCGTAAACGTATAGAAAAACAGCGACCCGCCGATCGTGAATGCTAGAACGATCAGGAGAGCGCGCTTGTGACGCCAAAGGCCGGATAGAGAACCAGCCTCCCTGCGATGCATGGTCTCGGCCGACGCCGTCTCCTGCAACGAGCGGCGAAGATACAAGGCCACAACGGCTGCGACGGCTCCGAACAGGAACGGAACTCGCCAGCCCCATTCCTTTAACTCGTCGAGCGACAATGTCTGTTGCAGAACCACGACAACGAGGAGCGCGAGAAGTTGCCCGCCGATGAGCGTGACATACTGGAAGGACGAATAGAACCCGCGGTTGCCCTTGCCGGCAATCTCGCTCATATAAGTTGCCGCCGTTCCATACTCGCCGCCGACCGACAGGCCTTGTGCCATGCGCGCAAACAGGAGCAGCGCAGGCGCCGCGGCGCCGATTGTTTGGTAGGTGGGCAGCATCCCGATCATTAGCGATCCGGCGCACATCAGGAGCACAGACAGCACCATCGAATTCTTGCGCCCATGCGCGTCGGCGATCCAGCCGAACAGCCAGCCACCGAGCGGCCGCATGAAGAACCCTACGGCGAAAATGCCGGCCGTCGCCAGCAACTGGCTGGTCTGGTCGCCCGACGGGAAGAACGCGGCCGCGAAGTAGATCGAGGTAAACGCGTAGGCATAGAAGTCATACCACTCGACCAGGTTTCCCGACGAGGCAGCCACGATCGCCTTGATACGTGACAGCTTTTGCGCCGTGCTATCAGCGGGGATTGCCGGGTGCGATGCAGCAATGGCGGTCATTTGCTTACCCTCCCAATCGACGGACGATGCTTTGCGTGAAGTCGCCAGTGGACGCCTTGCCGCCCAGATCGGGCGTGCGAACGCCGTCCTTGCGCAAGACCTGATCAATGGCCGCTCTAAGACGGTTTGCGAGATCAGGCTGATCAATGTGCTCCAGCATCAGCCCGACCGCCAGCAGCAAAGCGAGCGGATTGGCGATTCCCTTGCCGGCGATATCCGGCGCCGAGCCGTGCACGGCCTCGAAGATCGCCGCATCCGGTCCGATGTTGGCACCGGGCGCCATGCCGAGACCGCCGACCAACCCGGCGAGCTGATCGGACAGGATGTCGCCGAACAAATTGGTGGTGACGATGACGTCGAACTGCCAGGGATTCATGACGAGCTGCATTGCCGTGGCATCGACGATGCGATCGTCCATGTTGACCCTGCCCTCGTACTTCTTCGCAACCTCGTGACCGACCTCGAGAAAGATGCCGGTCAGCGCCTTCAGCACGTTGGCCTTGTGCACGACGGTCACCTTCTTGCGACCGTTCTTGAGAGCGTAGTCGAATGCGAATTCGATGATCTTGCGCGATCCTTCGCGGGTGTTGACCCCGGTCGAAATAGCAACCGCGTGCGGATCGTCCCCGATCGGGATGTAGTGTTCGAAAGCGACATAGAGGCCGCCGAGATTCTCTCGCACCAGCACGATATCGATTTCGTCGAATCGTCCTCCGGGAACCATGCTTCGAACCGGCCGCAAATTGGCGTAGAGGCCGAATTCTTCGCGCAGACGAACATTGATCGAGCGGAATCCGCCCCCCACCGGCGTCGTTAGCGGGCCCTTCAGGGCGAGCCGCGTGCGTCGGATGCTGTCCAGCGTCGCCTGCGGCAGCGGATCACGGCTTGCCTCGATCGCTGCCAGGCCACCCTGCTGGATGTCCCATTCGAATGGAGAGCCGAGCGCTTCGAGAATGTCGACGGCCGATTTCACGATCTCGGGGCCGATGCCATCGCCTGGAATGAGCGTGGCGGGCCGCTTCGTTTTGGATTGAGCAGGCATTACTATGTCCTCGAAGGTGAGAGCCGCGGGGTTTTGTGAATGTCAGACATGCTGCCTTGCACTCAATGTACGGGGCTTGCGGCGGAGGCGGCGGGTAGCGTTTCCTGCTTGCTGATCCAAAGCACCGCGATGATCCCGGCGATTTGAAGCAAAGCCAGCGGTATCAAGGCCACGGGGAAGCTACCCGTCGCCTCCTTGATGACGCCGAGCAGCCACACCGCGCCAGAAGTGCCGATGTGCGACAGGGTATTGATGCCGGCAATTCCGGCCGCAGCAGTTGCCGGAGAGAGTGTCCCAGTCGCCAGGGCCCAGAATGGTCCCTTGATCGAATAATTACCGATCAAGACCACGCTCAGAATAGCAAGCGTCACGGGTAATGAGCTCGTGAGCATGGTCGCAAGCAGCGCCGTTGCGCATAGCGCAAGTGGTATTGCGGTGTTTTGGGCATGGGCGTTCGACCTGTCCGAATATCTTCCCCAGAAGATCATCGCGACGGAGGCGATGCCAAATGGGATGGCATTCAGGAAGCCGGTCTCCATGTTGGACATCCCGAACGATTTCACGATCTGAGGCTGCCACAACGACAACGCGTTGCTCGTGGCCGAGCTTCCCGCATAGATCAGACCTAGGATGAGCACATATTTGTTGGTCAGAATTTGCCACAGCGACATGTGGCCGACCTGCTTCGCCATCGATCGCTCGGACTGCAGGCGAGCGTCGAGCCAATTGCGCGCCTCCGGCTCGAGCCACTTTGCATCAGCGGGTTTGTTCGGAAGCCCGAAGAACGAGACCAGGCCGAGCAGGACGGCCGGAATGGCTTCAACGATGAAAAGCCACTGCCAACCACGCAGACCCAGCAAGCCATCCATCGCCAACAACGCGCCGGATATCGGCGACCCCAGAAAGCTCGATAGCGGTATAGCCACCATGAAAACCGCAACGATCCGTGCGCGAAAAGCCGCCGGAAACCAGAAGGTCAGATACAGGATCACACCAGGAAAGAACCCGGCCTCCGCTGCACCCAACAAAAAGCGGCTCAGATAAAAAGTAATCGGCCCTACCGCAAAAGCGGAGAGAATACCGACTATCCCCCATGTGATCATAATGCGCGCGATCCAGATCCGCGCGCCGACTTTCTGCATCGCCAGATTGCTGGGGACCTCGAAAATAATGTAGGCGATATAGAACAGCGCCCCGCCCGCCCCGAAGGCAGCCTGCGTCAGGCCCAGATCCTTGTTCATTTGCAGGGCCGCAAACCCGGCATTGACGCGGTCGACGTATGAAATGAAATAGCAAAGCATGAAAAACGGAAGCAGGCGCCATGTAATGCGGCGCATGGTTTCCGCTTCGATCCTCGGTAGCGGCGCGGAAGTCCTTGGCATGGCGTCCTCGTTTCGGGTTGACGATCAGGCAGCCAGTTGGCGTAGGACGTATTGAAGAATTCCGCCGTTGCGGAAATATTCGAGCTCGTCGAGCGTATCGATACGGCAGGTCAAAGGAACGACCATCTTGCTCACGCCATCGGACCCGCGGATCTCGATCGCAAGCTTCTGGCGCGGCACTAGGCCGCTCTCGATTCCGCGCAGGGTCACGATCTCGTCGCCTTTCAATCTGAGCGACCGCCAGGACGTCCCCTCCTCGAACACCAGCGGCATCACGCCCATGCCAACGAGGTTGGACCGGTGAATGCGCTCAAAACTTTCGGCAATAACCGCGCGAATACCAAGAAGGTTGGTGCCCTTGGCCGCCCAATCGCGCGACGAACCGGTGCCGTATTCCTTGCCGGCGAAGACCACCAGCGGCACCTTGTCGGCTTGGTAACACATGGCGGCGTCGTAGATCGACATCCGCTGGCCACTCGGCTGGTGAATGGCATAGCCGCCCTCGACCACCTTGCCGGCTTCGTCCTTCACCATCTGGTTCTGGATGCGGATGTTGGCGAACGTGCCTCGGATCATCACTTCATGGTTGCCGCGGCGGGTGCCGTATTGATTGAAGTCGACGACGCGGATCTGGTGATCGCGCAGATAGCGCCCGGCAGGGCTGCTCTCATTGATCGAACCCGCCGGCGAGATGTGATCGGTGGTGATCGAATCCAGGAACATGCCGAGGATGCGGGCATCGACGATATCCGTCGGCGGCGTCGGCTCTTTGCTCATCCCGGCGAAGTAAGGCGGGTTCTGAACGTAAGTCGAAATCGAGTCCCACTCGTAGGTTTGCCCCTCGGTGACGCCGATATTCTTCCAGTTGGTATCGCCGCTGAAGACGTCCGAATAGCCCGCCTTGAACATCTCGCTGCCTATCGTGCGATCGATGCAATCCTGCACATCCTTGCTCGAAGGCCAGATATCCCGCAGATACACCGGCTTTCCGTCGCTGCCCAAGCCGAGCGGCTCCTTCACCAGATCCAATGCCATCGATCCGGCAAGCGCATAGGCGACGACCAGCGGCGGCGACGCCAGATAGTTCGCCCGGACGTCCGGATTGACCCGCCCCTCGAAGTTGCGATTGCCGGACAGAACCGCGACCGCCACGAGGTTGTTGCCCGAGATGGTGTCGGAGATTTCTTGCTGGAGCGGGCCGGAATTGCCGATGCAGGTCGTGCAGCCGAAACCGACCAGATTGAAGCCGAGCCTGTCGAGATCGGCTTGAAGACCCGATTTCCTGAAGTACTCTTCGACGATCTGCGAACCCGGCGCGAGCGAGGTCTTGACCCACGGCTTTGTCTTCAGCCCTTTGGCGACGGCATTGCGCGCCAGCAATCCTGCCGCGAGCATGACGCTGGGGTTCGAGGTGTTCGTGCATGACGTGATGGCGGCGATCACCACGTCGCCGTTACCGAGATCGAAGTTTTCGCCTTCGACACGATGCCGATTGCCGGTCTGCGCGATTTGCCGGAACTCCTGATCCATGGCGCCG
This sequence comes from Bradyrhizobium sp. 44, assembly GCF_023073095.1. Lineage (NCBI taxonomy): Bacteria > Pseudomonadati > Pseudomonadota > Alphaproteobacteria > Hyphomicrobiales > Nitrobacteraceae > Bradyrhizobium > Bradyrhizobium sp. 44. Next base: position 359,936 of record NZ_JADPIY010000016.1, on the reverse strand, counting down.
AGGAAGGCACTTTTCGCGGCATCGAGCGTCACGCGATCCTGTGGCCGCTTTGGTCCGGCGATCGACGGCACGACATCGGTCATGTCGAGTTGCAGGGTGTCCGTGAACACCGGATCCGGGGTATCGGCGGAGCGCCACATGCCCTGGGCTTCGGCATAGGCCTTGACCAGCGCGACGCGCGCGGGATCACGGCCGGTGGTGGTCAGATAATCGATTGTTCGCTGATCGATCGGGAAGAAGCCGCAGGTCGCGCCATATTCCGGCGCCATATTCGCGATGGTCGCACGGTTCGCCACCGTCATGTCGTCGAGCCCCGGGCCGTAGAACTCGGCGAATTTGCCGACCACACCGCGCTTGCGCAGCATCTGCGTCACCGTCAACACGAGATCGGTCGCCGTGACGCCCTCCTTGAGCCGGCCGGTGAGCTTGAAACCGACGACTTGCGGCAGCAGCATCGAAATTTGCTGGCCGAGCATAACAGCCTCGGCCTCGATTCCGCCGACGCCCCATCCGAGCACGGCCAGGCCGTTGACCATCGTGGTGTGGGAATCCGTGCCGACGAGCGTATCGGGATAGGCCAGGTCATTCCCGCCGTCTTCAGCCCGGCCGATCCAGATCGTCTGAGCCAAGTATTCCAGATTGACCTGATGGCAGATACCGGTCCCCGGAGGGACCACCCGGAAATTCGAAAATGCGCCCTGTCCCCATTTCAGAAAGCGATATCGCTCACCGTTGCGCTGGTATTCGAGCTCGACGTTCCTGGCCAGTGCCTGACCATTGCCGAAAGCATCGACGATGACGGAGTGATCGATGACGAGATCCACAGGTACCAGCGGATTGATCTTTTGTGGATCGCCGCCGAGGGATTTCATAGCGTCCCGCATCGCGGCAAGATCGACCACGGCCGGAACGCCGGTGAAATCCTGCATCAGCACCCGGGCCGGCCTGAAGGCGATTTCCTTCTCGGCCGAGCCCTTGTCTTGGCTCCACAGCGCGGCATGCTCGATATCAGCCTTGCTCGTGCTGCGGCCGTCTTCGTTGCGCAGCATGTTCTCGATGATAACTTTCAGGGAGAATGGCAGTCTCGAGACGCTGGGAAGGCCATTCTTTTCCGCCGCGGCAAGCGAATAGTAGGCGTAGGTCTTTGCACCGACGACAAGTGTCTGGCGTGCGCCGAAGCTGTCGAGATACTGCTTCACAATCGAGTCCCCCTTCGCTGGAATCGTCCGCCTCCCGCAGATCTGAAGCCGGTCTATTTCTCCGATGCTGCAAAGGGATCGAGACCCGCTTTTTTCAGGGCCGGAGCGGCTGCAGCTGAAGCGAGGAAGGCAATGAGAGCCCGTCCGGCTTCCGGCTGACTGGCACTGGAGGTTATGCCTGCAGAAAAGATCGTGATTTTCTGGACGTCTGCCGGGAGCGGCCCGACAAGGTCGGCACCAGCGATCGGCAGAAGTTCACTGATCTGCTGAAAGCCGAGTTCGGCGTCGCCGCGTGCAACAACACTCGCTACCGGCTCCGCGGGAATCATTTTGGCTTTGTCCTTCATCTCAGCGGCAATCCCGAGACGCTTGAACAGCTCGGTGCCTACATAGACGCCGCTGGCGCTATCGGAGTATGCAACTGACTTCGCGTTCAACAGTGCCTGCTTCAATGCGTCAGGCGTACCGATATCAGGCTTTGGGGTCCCGGCGCGTACAGCGATCCCGATCGGCGAGCGTACCAGGCCGACGCGGCTGATTCTGACCGCCCTGCCCTGCTCGATCATCTCGCCAAGCGCATCGCCGACCATGATGAGCACGTCCGCCGCCTCGCCGCGCGCCAGTCGCACGGGGATGGCGTTCTCCGTCGTTCCCATCGATGGGCCATAGGCCGTGACAACCGTGTTTCCCGTCGCGCGTTCGAATTGCGGTACGAGTTCCTTGTAAGGTGTAGCCAAGCCTCCCGAAATCATGACCCTGACCTCGGACGCCCCGGCTAGTCCCGCCGAGGCCGTCAAAACAATCAGCAAGCTCAGCGCAACTAGCCTGCGCACGACGATCGTCACGCTCATCGGCAATTTCCTTCGATGCAATTATTCGGGGACTGTGCTTGCTCGATGATGGTCGACGTCATCGAGCACTTTGGTGGTCACGTCCCTATCACCGTCTCCGCCGAACTGGCCCCGGATAGCGCGCGTCGTTCCTGAGGCCTGTAAACGAGGTACGTCCCGGCCAGACCACAGAGTGCTGCCGCGCTCATCCAATATCCCGGCGACGCATTGTCACCAGTGGCAGCGATCAGCCAGGTGCAGATCGCTGCTGTAAACCCGCCGAACGTCGTTGCCAGACTATATGCGAGGGAGAATCCCGACGTTCGTACACCCACCGGCATGACTTCGGTCAATGCGACGATCATCGCGCCGTTGTAGCTGGCGTAGATGAAAGACAACCAAAGCAGGACCGTCAACATTTTCGGGAACGTCGGGCCTGCGGCCAACCAAGAAAGCGCGGGATATGCAGTCAGAAATGCCAAAGTCGAAAAGGCGATGAGGATCGGCCGACGACCAATCCGATCGGACAACGAGCCCATGATGGGAAGCCAGATGAAGTTCGATATTCCCACGCAAATCGTCACGATCAGGCCATCGGCCGCGGTCAGCTTGAGGACCGATTTGCCGAATGTCGGCGTGTAGACGGTAATGAGGTAGAAAGACACCGTGGTCATGATCACCATCATCATCCCGGCAAGAACAATGCTCCAGTTTGCGAGGATGGAGCGATAGATCTCGCGGGGTGTTGGATGATGCTTCCGCGCCAGGAATTCGTCGGTTTCCTGCAGCGAGCGTCGAATGAAGAATACGAAAGGAACGATCAGGCAGCCGATGAAGAACGGAATGCGCCAGCCCCAATCGTCAAGTTGCGCCGGTGCAAGCCATGCATTCAGAGCGAAACCCAGCGAGGCCGAGACGATGATCGCGACCTGTTGACTCGCCGATTGCCAGCTGGCGTAAAAACCCTTCTTTCCCGGCGTGGCCATTTCCGAGAGATAGACGGAAACACCACCAAGCTCGACGCCAGCCGAGAAGCCCTGCAGCAGGCGTCCAATCAAGACGAGGATCGGGGCCAAGATGCCAATGGTTGCGTAACTTGGCACGAACGCGATGAGCACCGTCCCGGCAGCCATGATGGACAATGTAACGATCAGGCCTTGGCGCCGGCCGATCCGATCCACGTAGGCTCCGAGGATGATGGCGCCGAGCGGACGCATCAGAAAGCCTGCGCCAAACGCGACAAAGGTCAGCAGCAGTGACGCGTATTCATTTTCGAGCGGGAAGAATGCCTTGGCGATGTACGATGCGTAGACGCCCGACAGAAAGAAATCGAACATCTCAAGAAAGTTGCCACTGGTGACGCGGAGCACCATGCCAAGCTTCGACTGTCCGGTGGTAGCCGTCATGCCGTCCTCCCTTTTTATCGTTTGTGATTCTTTGTCTTGTTCACCCGTCAGGCAGGTGTTGCAAACTTGATGGCGGCTGGATTGACCGATACGCGAGGCGCTATCGTTCAAACTAGGCTGTCTCACCGTATATCAGCTGCCTGTCATCAACCTGTCGCTGATGCACCCTGCAGGAAAATCTGATCGAGGTCGGAGTGAAGACGGTGCGCTTGGCGAGCCGGGAGATATGGGGGGTCTCTCGGATGTTATTCCGTTTGAATTCCAAATCCTTGGATTTCTATCGATCCTGCAACGCGCGGCGCCACTCTTTGAGAAAGCTCGCTCGTTTCGACTGATCGAGATAGGTGAGCAATTCTGCACCAATATGGATTGGTTTGACCGCGTTGCTGCGATCCGCAGGTATGACACCTTCTGCACCGAGGCCGAGGCGCACAGGACCGACCGACCGGGCCAGGAGAAACTTCTGACCGCGTTCCGAAAGCAAGTAATCGAGGAACAGTTTCGCGGATTCTGGGTGCGGCGCGGTGACCGGTATGAAGGCTATGCGCGACATCAACGTGATGTAGTCGGCAGGAAACACTATTCCGATTGAGGCGTCTTCCTTGGCCCGTTCGATCGCGTAAGACCCTATCATATTGTAGGCAATCAAATGTTCGCCGGATGAAATTCGATCAAGCACCGTTCCGGTGGTCGAGTAGAGCTTGATACCGGCGCCGCCGAAGGCACGGACCAAATCCCACGTTGTCCTCGTGATTCCGGCATCGCGCGTGATGAACAGGAATCCGGTCCCGCTCTGCTCCGGGTCATAGGTTGCGATCTTGCCCCGATAGGTGTCAGGCTTTCGGCTTAGAAGGCTCTTCAGATCAGCGCGGGTTCGGGGAACATCAGACTCCGCAACGAGGTTCTTGTTATAAACAATGACAATCGGTTCCGCCGTGATGGCGTAGGCTTCGTCTTTCCAGATTGCCCAATCCGGGATATGCGCAATTTCCTTCGACACATAGGGTTGGGCATAGCCGTCATTGACGAGCTTGATCTGCAGATCCATCGCGGAACTCCAGACAATGTCTCCGGGTGCTGCGCTGGAGGTCGAGGGATCCACGACTTGATTGTAGATCTCGTTGGAATTGATCTTTGTATGGACGATCTCGATGTCCGGATGACTTGCCCGGAAATCGGCAAGCAAGTCGGCGACGTCTGCGTCCTGGGTCGTCGATACGATGTTGAGTTGCTCTCGAGCTCCGGCGATAGCGGATGCTTGCCCCTTGAGAGGGCCGAGCTGCACCTGCTCCGACCTGGCAGGCCATGCGAGCAAGACTCCAACGCACAAGGCCAAGGCTGTGGCAGCCCCCATCGGGACGTTTCCTCATCGATAATCCGCTTTGCGGACTTCAGTTTGTTCGGGACTGCAGCCACTTCTACAGCAGCGCACAATCCGGCCTCAACTTGAGCTTTCACCATCACGCTTGGCAAGAGGAAAGCTCACTGAAACCCGCAGGCCCCGGCCTTCCGGGCCAGGTGCGAGCACGATTTGAGCCCCGAGACGGTCCGACAACGCTTTCACGATTGCCAGGCCAAGGCCGCTTCCCTCAGGGCCGTTCGCCATCGGAATCCGATAAAAGCGTTCGAAGACACGGGCCAGATGGGCCTCCGGAATTCCCGGACCGGTATCCTCGACTTCAATTCGCGCGGTCGTGGCGTCAACAACCGCGCGAACCAGGACCAACCCGCCGGGTCGGTTGTAGCGGATGGCATTGTCGATCAGGTTTGCCAGCAACTCGCCAATCAGGACGGTATTGCCGGCGATAATCGCGGGACCGTCAAATCGATCGAACTGGACGTCGATATCGCGCGCGAAAGCCTGTGGGGCACGCTCCGACAGGACATTGAAGGCGACCTCGTTCAGGTCAACGTTCTCCGCGGCCGGTTGCGCAATGTTCTGCTCGTCGGCCCGAGCCAGTGTCACAAGTTGCCCGAGCAGCCGTTCAAGGCGGTTGATGGCGTTATCGACCTCGTTGAGGGCAGATTGGCCCGCCGGCGTCTCCGACCCCAGGCGTCGCACCAGATCGAGATGCGTCCGCAATATCGCCAATGGCGTTCGCATCTGATGCGAGGCATCGGCGGTGAACCGGCGCACCAGTCCAATGGCCAGATCCAGCCGCTGTAGCAGGGAATTTACCGCGAGCGCCGGTGCTAAAGCTTCCTGCGGCACCCGGGAAAGGTCGAGCGAACTGAGATTTGGACCGCCCTGAATACCGCGCGCATCGATTTCTTGCTTGAGTTCGCCAAGCGGCCTCAGGCCTCGATCGACTGCGTACCAGCCCAGGCAAGCGATGAGGCTAATCAACCCGGCCTCGAGCATCGCCAGTCCGATCAGCATTTCACGTTCGACGACGCGGCGCGCCTGCACCGTTTCGGCCACTGCGACGAGGACCAGCCCTGGCCTGCCGTAGACCTGCCGCGCCTGCGCGCCGATACGAACCGTCTTGCCGCGATACGCACCATCGCGATGGCCGGTTTCGCCAGCCTTCAATCGATCGAAGCCGGCCAATGGAAGATCCTTGTACCCGGTGATCAATTCGCCGAGGTAAGTCACGCTGTAGTAAATGCTATCGTGCGACTGGCTTTCCAGCATGCCGAGCGCAACCTGCGGCAAGTCGACGGTCAGTTCGCCATCTTCCACGCCGACACGTTCGGCGATGGCGAGAACCGACCCATCGAGCAACCGGTCATGGACCGTCTGAACAACGCGCTGGATCAGCAACATACCGCCGATTCCAAGCACGATCGCCAATACAATGGCGGGCGCCACCAGATTGGTGAGGAGCGTTCGCCTCAACGACGGCCGCCAGGTGGCGATCACTATACCTCCAGCAGATACCCTAGCCCGCGGACGGTGCGGATCCGCGGCCCGTCGGGACCGAGTTTCTGGCGAACGCGACCAACATAGAGTTCCGCCGCGTTCGGCGCTACCGCCTCGTCGAAGCCAAATACCTCCGCGATCAGACGCTCCTTGGACACGACTTTGCCGGCGCGGGTCATCAGCACTTCCAACACGGCAAACTCGCGCCGGCGCAACTCAAGCGGCCGGCCGCTCAGCGTAATCGTGCCCGCGGCGCGGTCGTACGCGAGCGGGCCACAGATCAAGGTCGGATTGGGCAGCCCCTGCCCCCTTCTCACGAGCGCACGGACGCGGGCATCAAACTCGGCGATATCAAACGGCTTGGAGAGGTAATCGTCGGCGCCGAGATCGAGCCCGCTGACCTTGTCGCCGACCGTATAACGGGCAGTCAGAATCATGACCGGAACGGTTGACCCCGCCTGCCGTATCTTGTGCAGGACTCCGAAACCCGACACGTTCGGCAAGTTGATGTCCAGGATGATGAGGCTGTAGGGTTCAAGCAACGCGGTCTGCGCCGCCGAAGCCCCGTCAGACTCGATATCGACAGCGAACCCGGACAGCTTGAGCCGCTCGGCAAGGCCCCTCGCCATGGCGGCATCGTCCTCGACAATCAGAATCCTCACTGAACAAGCCCTTGCGTTCGCACCACCCGTGCGAGGGAGACGTCACCGTGAGGCTAGAAGGACAGTATCGAAAGATCAAATCGGAGCTTCCTCGCGGATACGAGGTCCTGGCGCAGACAGAAATCACTCGCGCGCGGCCTGTATTGCCCTTGACCAGCGATGTCGACGCAGTCTTGGCTCCAAACACAAACAGATCGAGCGCAAATTCCGCCCTGCTCCCTTTCGAGAGCCCTTTGCGCGATTCAGATCGAGGTCGCTCAAATGGCGTTCGGACTTTCCAGAATTTTCCCAGTCCACGCATCGTGCACACGTCGCTCTCTAACCAATTGGAAAACCTAAACTCTCGCTCCAATCCATGCTGGCCCCTACAGCAACCGAGGCCCAACCAGATCCAATTAGAGACGGTCTCTCCAACTAAGGACAGCAACTGCGATTCGAGGATCACGTCAAGGACGTCGCCTTATGGCGGGCGGCCGGCCAACCTTGTCCGAATTGAGCGGTTAGTTTTGCCGCATGCGAAGGCTGGATACGAACATGTGACCGGTATGATCTTCGGACTTGAGACGGCCATCGCCCCCGCGCACGAGCGGCACAGTTGAGCAGCAACGTGTTGAGCCCGATCAGATCAGGCTCGACCTGCCGCGGCTGAGAATGTCGCCTGCGCCTTTGTCGCCGACGATCCTGCCGTGCTCGTACACCACCCGGCCACGGGCGATCGTCGTTACCGGCCATCCCGTGACGTCGAACCCTTCCCATGGCGTGTAGTCCGAGCCGTGATGCAGATCGGCCTGCCGAATAGGTTTCTTCAATTTGGGGTCCCACAGCACGATATCCGCATCGAAGCCGACACCGATCGAGCCCTTGCGCGGATAGAGGCCGTAGATGCGTGCATGGTTGGTCGCGGTCAGCTCGACGAATTTCTGCAGGCTGATCCGTCCCTTCGACACGCCTTCGGAGAACAGAATCGGCAGCCGGGTCTCGACACCGGGAATGCCGTTCGGCACCCAGCGGAACGAGGTGCGGCCGTTCGGCGTCAGCTTGCCCCTGGGATCGTCGTAACGGAACGGGCAGTGATCGGACGAGAAAGTCTGGAACACGCCTGACGTGATGCCTTCCCAGATCGCCTGCTGGCTTTCGGTATCGCGCGGCGGCGGCGAGCAGACGTATTTCGCGCCCGTGATGTCCATGTTCAGGCCCTTCATGTCGTCGGCCGTCAGGGTAATGTATTGCGGGCAGGTCTCGGCATGAACAGGCAATCCGCGCTGCTGGGCCCAGCGCACCTGCTCCATCGCCTCGCGCCCGGAGACATGCACGATCATGATGGGAACGCCGATCACCTCGGCATGACTGATGGCGCGATGCGTGGCTTCGCGCTCGACCGCCTGTGGCCGCGACACGCCGTGATAATACGGCGCGATATGGCCCTCGCGTTCCAGCCTGTTGGTCAGGAAGCGGATGGCGTCGTAGCCTTCGCAATGAACCATCACCAGCGCATCCTCGCGGCGCGCGACCTCGAAGACCTCCAGCAGTTGCCTGTCGCTGAGCACGAGGTCGTCATAGGTCATGAATAACTTGAACGAGGTGTAGCCGTCCTTGACCAAGGCCGGTAGTTCCTGCCCGAGCACGACCGCGGTCGGATCCGAGATGATGAGATGGAACGCCGTGTCGACATAGCACTCGCCTTCGGCAAGCTTGCGGTAGTTCTCGACGCAGGTCCGCAGCGACGTGCCTTTCTCCTGAAGCGCAAACGGGAGGACCATGGTGTTGCCGCCGGCGGCTGCCGAACGGGTCGCTGAGGCGAAGTCGTCGGCCATCACCACGTCGGGGCCGGAGGCCTGAGAGATGTGGACGTGGCTGTCGATCCCGCCGGGCAGCGCCAGCAGACCTGTTGCGTCGATCTCGCGGGCAGCACCCTCGAGATGATCAGCAATACTGACGATGCGGCCGTCGCGAATGCCGATATCGGCGCGAAACTCGTCGCTAGCCGTCACGATGGTGCCGCCGCGAATGGCGAGATCGAACTGCGTCACGGGAGTCTCCGTCACTTGATGACCGCCGATGTCTGGAAGATCCGGCCCCAATCGACAAGAGCCCCGATGTCGCCACCCGCGAGCTCCAGGGTTCGCCATAGCGTAACCGCTACCGAATCGAGCACCGCGACTTTCAATTCCCGTTCGAGCGAGTCCGCCAGCGCGGCGCCGTCGAGGTTGGTGCAGAGGATGACGACAGCATCGGCGCCGTCAGCCGCCACAGCGCGGATCATGCCAGCAATCGTCGCAGGCGCGACCTCGCCGAACGAGAAATTGTCGCGCAGGCCGAGGTGCCGCTCCGTGTGCGGGGCGATCCCCTCCTCGGCCCAGACGTCACCGATCCGCCGCTGCACGTCATCGGTATAGGGCGATACGAGACCGACGCGCTTGGCGCCGAGCGCACGGGCGGCATCGATGCAGGCAAGCGTCGACGTCGTCGCGGGCACGCCGGTGCGCGCCGTGATTGCCTCGCAAAGGCTCCGGTCTCGGCCGATGCCGAGCCAGCTTGCGGACGTTCCGTTCCAGGCGATGGCATCGACCTTCGCATCGGCCAGCAGGTCCGCCGCCGGAAGCATCACCGAGGCGTCGAACTGGCTCAGCGCCGCAGCATCGAGCGCGATCTCGGTGACCCGGAAGCGTGAAAAATGGGCGGTGACGCCATCAACATCGGCGAGCATCGCCGCGGTAACGGGCTCGAGCACCGAGTTGGAGGACGGCGTGATCATGCCGAGGCGCTTGCGCAGAACTAACATCGATCGCGTCCGCTCCATTTTCGGCGAAGCGCGGTTGCGCTCCTCGGCAGGATCATCCGCATCCCGCGTACCCGCGCAACCCGCAATCTGCATACTGCATGCAATTTGTTCGAAATGCTTTTATTTTGAGCTACATACGTCTTCTATTTGAGCACGGAGTTTGACAGCGATTGACTAGGATTGCGCGCAAGCAGCGAGGCTTGCGTGCAGCAAAAATCCGAGCCGACCCCGGGACGAAAGTCGCCCAAACTCAAGCGGATGGGCCTGCATGAGCGCGCCGCCGCACGGATGCGAACGATGATCATTCGCGGCGAGCTGCCGCCGGGATCGCAGACCCAGGAGACCAGGTTGTCGAAGGAGCTGGGCGTATCGCGCACGCCCTTGCGCGAGGCGATGAAGGTGCTGGCGGTCGAGGGATTGATCGAACTGCGCCCCAACCGCAGCCCGCGCATCGCCGACATCGCCGTCGACGGCATCTCGGAATTGTTCGAGGCGCTGGCTGGCATCGAGCGGCTCGCCGCGGAGCTCGCCGCGGAGCGCGCCACGGAGCGCGATCTCGCCCGCCTGCGCACGCTCCAGACCCGCATGGAAGGTCATCATCGCAACGGCAAGCTCGACGAGTACTTCGCCATCAACGGCGAGATCCACAACACCATCGTCCGCATGGCGCGCAACACGCCGCTGCGCGAGGCGCACGAGACGCTGATCTCCCGCGCCGAACGCGCGCGTTATCTCGCGCTCGGCGCCGACCGCCGCTGGAGCAATTCGGTCGACGAGCACGCCGGCATCCTTGCCGCGCTCGAGGCGCGCGATAGCGAAACCGCAGGACGCCTGCTTGGCGCTCATGTCCGGCGCACCGGCACCGCTCTGCTCGAAGTGATCGGCACCTCTCAAGCCAAGCAGACGGCGGCGTAATCATGAAGCTGCTGCTGCTCAACCCGAACACCAGCACCGCTGTCACCCGGTTGATGACGGATGTCGGGCAGCGCGCGGCTTCGGCCGGGACCGAGTTGATCCCCTGCACCGCGACCCGCGGCGTCCCCTACATCTCGACGCGCACCGAGGCACAGATCGGCGGCGCTATCGCACTGGAAATGCTGGCCGAGCAGCACCGCAAGGTCGATGCAGCGATCATCGCCGCCTTCGGCGATCCCGGCCTGTTCGCCGCGCGCGAAACCTTCGACATTCCCGTGGTCGGCATGGCGGAAGCGGCGATGCTGACCGCCTGCATGGCCGGACGGCGTTTCGCCATCGTCACCTTCGCCCAGGCGCTCGGCCCCTGGTACGAGGAATGCGTCCGCGCCCACGGGCTGTGGGAGCGCTGCGCCGGTATCCGCATGCTCGATACGCCATTCCAGGCGATCTCCGAGGTCGGCACCGAGAAGGAGGATGTGCTGGTCGATCTCGCCCGGCGCGCGATCGTGGAAGACGACGCGGACGTGTTGATTTTTGCGGGTGCGCCGCTCTCGGGCCTCGCCGAGCGCGTCGCCGACCGGATCTCCGTCCCCCTGGTCGATCAAGTCATAGCCTCGGTGAAGCAGGCCGAGGCGCTGGTAGCGCTGCGCCTGCGCAAGGCAACTGCAGGCACGTACCGCCGCCCCGCCGCCAAACCCGCCCTTGGCCTTGCCGATGCGCTCGCCGCCCGGCTCGAGCATCGCGACAGCTAGGGGAGCTTCGGCCAGCGATGGGAAAAACCGAGTTCGTTCTCGATGGCACGGCCGAAGGCAAACAGGCGGGATTCGCATCCCGGTGGGGCAATGATCTGGATGCCGAACGGCAGCTCGTTCTCCCCTCGCGGCGCCGGCAGGGTCAGGACCGGGAAACCGACCAGCGACACGATGAAGGTGATGGCGAGATAGTCGATCGGCGTCTCCAGCGCCGCGCCATCGATCGCGGTGACATCGCTGATTTCGTTCGGCCAGGGCAAGACGGACGCCGCCGGCGCCACCAGGAAATCGGCGCGGGTGAACAGCTCGCGAAAGCTGCGGTAGATCGCGGTGCGGCGACGCTCGGCGTTGAGATAATCCTCCGCGGAGAGCTTTGCGCCCGCCTCGATGTTCCAGATCACGGTGGGCGTGAGCTCGACGCGGCGCGTTTTCAGCAGCTCGCCATAGCTGTTGGCGATGTGCGCGGCGCGCAGCGTCCGGAATGTCTCGATCGCACCGCCGCAATCGGGCGCGGCCGGCACCACATCGGCAGCGGCCGCGAGCGCCTCGCAGGCCGCGGCGAACCGCGCACGGACTTCGCGCGCCACGGGCGCGACACCGAAATCGGGCGTCACTGCGATGCGGGGACGTGCTGCAACCGGCCGGTCGTCATTGACGACGCCGATCGAGAGCGGGTCGTGCACATCGCCTCCCGCACAGATCGACAGCGCCAGTTCGAGATCGTCGACGCCGCGGGCCAGAAAACCGTGGGAGGCCAGCATGTCCCAGCCGAGCGGGCGGCGCGGCGATGGAATGCGGCCGGGCGTCGGCCGGATCGAGGCGACATCGCAGAAGCTCGCAGGTGTGCGCACCGAGCCCCCGAAATCGGTGCCATGGGCCAGCGGCACCATGCCGGCCGCGACCGCGACGGCGGAGCCGCCGGACGATCCACCCGAGGTCAGCGCGGGATCGAAGGAATTGCGGGTCGGTCCGCACAATTTGTTGGTGCAGACCGCACCGAAGCCGAATTCCGGCGTGTTGGTCTTTCCCAGAATGATCGCGCCGGCGCGCCGCAGCCGCGTGACCACGAGATCGTCCTCGGCCGGAACGTGATCACGAAACAGAACCGACCCATAGGTGGTCGCAAGCCCCGCCGTGTCCGTGAGGTCCTTGATCCCTACGGGCACGCCGTGCAGTGGGCCGATCGGCGCGGGCGCGGCATCGCAGATTTGCGCGGCACGGCGGGCGTCCTCCGCATCGACGGTCACAAATGCCGCCAATTGCACGTCTCGGTGCGCGATCCGTTCGAGATGCGCCTCGACAACCTCGCACGACGACAGCTCGCCCTTCGCAATGGCGCGCGCAATGGTTGTGGCAGTGAGGTCGCAAACCGATCGATCCGATGTCATCGCCCCACCATGCCAAACCTCGCATCGAAAGGCGAGCGCGGCGGGCACGAGACTTGCTTTCTGCTTTGGGGCAACGGGAGGCAACATCATGGCTGAAGTGCAAGGCGGCCGATCGCTCGTCGTCGACGCCGTCACTCACCGCTATCCAAGCGGCGCGCTCGCGGTCGAGAACATCAATCTCGACATCAAGGGCGGCGAGATCGTCGCCCTGCTCGGCCCCTCCGGCTGCGGCAAGACCACCCTGCTGCGCATCATCGCCGGCTTCATCGCGCAGACCCAGGGACGGATCATCATCGGCGACGACATCGTCGACCCGCTGCCGCCGAACCGTCGCGCGGTCGGCATCGTGTTCCAGAACTACGCACTATTCCCCCATCTCAGCATCGGCGAGAACGTCGCTTATGGGCTTGCCGCGCGCGGCATCGACAAGACGACCCGCCAGCGCGAAGCGCAGCGCCTGCTGGATCTGGTGCAACTGCCGACCATGTCGGAACGGTTGCCACGGCAGCTCTCCGGCGGCCAGCAGCAGCGCGTGGCGCTCGCTCGCGCACTGGCGATCAAGCCGTCGATCCTGCTGCTTGACGAGCCCTTTGCCGCGCTCGACAAGAATTTGCGGCTCGACATGCAGATCGAGGTCAAGCGGCTCCAGCGCGTCTCCGGCATCACCACGGTGATCGTGACCCATGACCAGGAAGAAGCGCTGTCGATGGCCGACCGCGTCGCGGTGCTGAGCCACGGCAAGCTCGAGCAGTTCGGATCGCCATCCGACGTCTATGACCGACCGCAGACGCTGTTCGTGAACACTTTTGTCGGCGCCAGCAACCGCATGCCCGGCGTGGTCGTCTCGGCGGATCGGACGGCAGCAAAAGTCCGTCTCGATGCCGGCGCGGAAATCATCGCGCGTCCCGCCGGCGGCGCTCTCACTGAAGGCGGTCGCGTCACCATCTGTATCCGCCCCGAGCATCTGCAATTCGTCGGCGACGAGACCGGCTTTGCAGGCGTGGTCGGCATGTCGCTGCCCCTCGGGGCCACGGTCGTGCACGAGGTCACCACCGCCGACGGCTCCGGCGTCAAGATCTCACAGGCGCGCATCGGCGAGACGCGCACGCTCGAGAGCGGCGCCGCGGTGCGCCTCGCGCCGCTCGCCCCATCGCTCGCCAACGCTTTTCCTGCAACGCTTTAAATTCAGCATTTGTCCAAAGGGAGTTCGACCATGATCATGAACCGCCGAAGCCTGATGACAACCGCACTCACACTCGGTGCCATGAAGGCGTTTCCCGGATTGAGCTATGCCCAGGCCCGCCCGCTGGTGTTTGCGACCTTCACCGGAAGCTGGGAGGAGGCGCACAAGGCCGTGCTGGTGCCGGCGTTCCGCAAGGCCAACGCGGACGCCGCAATGGTGCTCGACCCCATGCTCTCGGTCGACCAGATCGCCAAGGTGAACGCCGCCAAGGCCAATCCGCCGATCGACGTCATGCTGCACGATCCCGGCCCCGCCCTGGTCGCGATCGGCCAGGACCTGGTTGAGCCCTATCCGGTCGAGAAGAGCGCCTATTACAAGGACCTCATCGCCGAGGCACAGGAGCCGATGGGCCCCGCCCCGTTCTTCCAGGTCGTCGGCCTCACCTACAATCCGGTGGCGGTCAAGACGCCGCCGACCTCATGGGCCGATCTGTGGAAGTCCGAGTTCAAGGGCCGCGTCGGCATCACCAATCTTAACTCGACGCTCGGGACCGGCTGGCTCGTCGAGATCGCCAAGATGCGCGGCGGCTCGGAAGCCAATGTCGATCCCGGCTTCAAGGCGATCGAGGAGCTGAAGCCCAATCTCGCCGCGGTCGCGGCCAATCCCGGCGCGCTTGCCACCTTGTTCCAGCAGGGCCAGATCGATATCTCGCCCGGCAATTTCAACGCCATCCAGATCCTGAAAGCGCGCGGCGTGCCGGTCGAGTTCGTGGCCCCGAAGGAAGGTGCCATCGCCTTCAAGACCACGATCCACATCGTCAAGAACTCGCCCAACCGCGAGCTCGCCTTCAAGCTGATCGAGGCGTCGTTGACGCCCGAGGTGCAGACCACGCTGATGAACCCGCCCTACCTGATCGTGCCGACCAATTCCAAGGTGACGATGGGCGGCGAGATTGCGCGCGTGCTCGCCAAGGACACCGCCGAGCTGAAGCAGAAATTCGTGTTCCAGGACTGGAAGAAGATCAACGAGCAGCGCTCGGCCTGGATCGAGCGTTTCAACCGCGAGATCAAGATCTAAGAGCTTTAGGGACCCGACGATGGGCGCAGCACCGGCACCACGGGACGTGACCTCCCACGGGATGGGATTGGCAGTGCCGCTGGCGCTGTTCTTCCTGGTCTTCTTCGTGGCGCCGCTGCTGCAACTGCTTTGGCTCTCGCTCCACAACGACACGGCCGCGCTCCATTGGGGGCTCGGCCAATATTTGCACTTCCTCACCGACCCCTTCAGCCTCAGCGTGCTCGGCTCGACGCTGCTGCTCGGGGCGGAGGTGACAGCCGTCTGCCTCGTGCTCGGCTTTCCCATCGCCTGGCTCTACCAGCGGGTCGGGCCGCGGCTTCAGACCATCATTATCCTGATCGTGCTACTACCGCTCCTGACCAGCGTCGTGGTGCGCACCTTCGCCTGGATCGTCATTCTGGGCCGCCAAGGCATTATCAACGCGACGCTGCAATCGCTCGGCATCATCGATACGCCCCTAAAACTGCTCTACACCCAGTTCGGCGTCGTGCTCGCGCTGGCGCAAGTGCAGATGCCGCTGATGACGCTACCGCTGATCACCGCGCTCGGCCGGATCGACTCCAATCTCGACGATGCCTCCTGCTCGCTCGGCGCCGGAAGCTGGCGCACCTTCTTCAAGATCGTGCTGCCGCTGTCGCTGCCCGGCGTGATCGCTGGTTGCACACTGACCTACGCCGCCGCAATCACGGCCTTTATAACCCAGTCGCTGATCGGCGGCGGCCAGATGCTGTTCATGCCGATGTATCTCTATCAGCAGGCCTCGACGCTGCAGAACTGGCCGTTTGCCTCCGCAATCTCGATCATCTTTTTGCTGGCCGTGCTCGCGGTCGTTTCCGTCTTCACCACACTCGGCCGCCTGTCGCGCGGCTATGGAGGTGCGTGATGAGCCGGCGCAAGCCTACTCTGGAGGCGTTCAGTTTCGAGCTGGTCATGAGCCTGATCGCCGTGATCGCGCTGATCATCATCATCGCGCCGTCGCTGGTGGTGTTGATCGTCTCCTTCACCAGCGGCTTCTCGCTGCGTTTTCCGCCGCCGGGCTATTCGCTGCGCTGGTACGCCGAATTGTGGAACGCCTGGCAGCTGCACTTCGCAGCCAAGAACAGCCTCATCGTGGCACTGTGGGCGACGGGCCTGTCGGTGGTGCTCGGCGTTGCCGCCGCGCTCGCGATCTCGCGCTCGCCGAGGCTGTCGGCCCGGCTGCTCGATTCCCTCTTCATGTCGCCGCTGGTGCTGCCGGCGCTGGCCTTCGGCCTGGCCGCGTTGATGCTGTTCTCGTTGGTCGGATTGCCAGTGTCGCCGCTGACATTGGTGATTGGCCACACCGTCGTCTGCGTCCCCTATGTGGTGCGCAACACGATTGCCGCGCTCGCTCAGCTGGAGCCGACCCTGCTCGAAAGCTCGGCGGTCCTTGGCGCGAGCCGGCTTTACACGTTCCGGAGGATTGTGCTGCCGCTGATCCGGCCGGGCATCATTGCGGGCGCTTTCATCGCCTTCATGTCGTCCTTCGACAACGTGCCGGTGTCGCTGTTCCTGCGTGATGCCGCCACCGACATGCTGCCGATTCGGATGTGGCAGGACCTCGAAGGCAAGCTCGACGTCACCATCGCCGCGCTGTCGGGCGTGCTGATCATCACAACCGTAGCGCTGGTCGCGATCATGGAGCGTGTCACGGGACTGTCGCGGCGGCTGACCAACTGATCAGGCGCCGCGGAACAGCGAATAGCCCCAGCGCGTGAATTTCAGCGGTAGATGAAAATGCTCGTCGACATCCTTGATGCGAAAGCGGAACGGCGTCACCGTAAGGAACGCCTCGCGCTCGCCAAAGAACTCGCCGAGATGAAACAGGACCTCGTACTCGCCTGCCGTCACGCCCGCGCCCTGCGCAACGGGATGATCGAGCACGCCGTTGGCACCAAGCCGACCGTCGGCGACGCGCAGCGAGTCCGGATCGATCCGCCAGATCTCGACACGCAGACCCTGCGCCGGACGTCCGCTTGCCACATCGACCGCGTGAATGGAAATACCGCCTGCCACAATGTTCCTCCCGTGAGCGCAGCACCATGGTAGACGCAAACACGGCCGTTCGACCAGCGCCGGCATTGCTGCCGGCGCTTGGCGCCATGACCTCACTGCAGGCGCTGGTGGCGCTGGCTCTGTTCGCGCCGGGCGTGGTGGCACCGCGCGCCCAGATCGAAGTCTGGCAGCTCTCGATGTTCTCCTGCGCCGTGTTCGCGGTCGGCATTCCCGCCTCGTTCTGGGGCGGCGGGTTCATCGCCCGCTTGGGCTCGCTGCGGATCGCGAGCCTCTGCGCGGCGGCGATCATCGCCAGCATGGCGCTGGCTTCGCTCGGCTCGACGGCGGCCCTGCTCGCAGCCGGCCTCTGTCTTGGCCTCACCTTCGGACCGGAGACGCCCGCAAGCGCGGCGCTGCTGGCGCGGCTCGTGACGACCGAGCGGCGCGCGTTCGTGTTCTCGGTTCGCCAGACCGGAAACCAGATCGGCGCCGTCTGCGGCTCGCTGGTTCTGCCCGCGATCGCAATCTCGCTCGGGCCCGCCTGGTGCTATGCCGCCGTGGGTGCCTGTGCGCTGCTGGCGATAGCGTGGTTCGAGTGCTTGCGGCCGGCTTACGCCGCCAAGATCATTCCACAGCCACAGCTTGGCCTTCGCATGCGGCTGGCATTGGTGACCGCGGATCGACGCATCGGAATGCTGGCGCTGGCCTCGATGCCGTTCAGCGCAATGCAGGTGTCGCTCAATACGGTCTTCGTCACGCTCGGCACCCGCGAACTCGGCCTCAGCCATGTCGAGGCCGGTATGGCGCTCGCCTGCGCCCAGGCCGGCGGGCTGGTCGGCCGGCTCGGCTGGGGCCTCGTCGCAATGCGCCTCAACGCCTCACGCGGAGTTCTCGTCGTCATCAGCCTCGGCATGACTTTCTGCGCCGCGCTGCTGGGTCTCGATGGCGCATCGCTCGGACGGACGGGCCAGTTTGCGATTGCAACTCTGTTCGGCCTGACGGCCTCGGGCTGGAACGGTGTCTTCGTGGCCGAGATCGCCCGCCTCGCGCCGCAGGACAGGATCGGCGAAACCACCGGCGCGGTGCTGACAGCATCCTACGCCGGCCTCTTGGCGGCACCGGCACTGGTGTCGCTCCTGGACGGCGCAGCCAGTCTCGGTGCCGCCTTCTTCGCCTTGGCGTGCCTCGCCCTCTGCGGCACATTGGCACTGATCTGGGGAGGCCATGACAACCCGAAAAAGTAGCGCGTGCGAGATTGCGGCCGACGTCTCCGCCGGACGGACGAGTGCGGTCGAGACCGCCAAGGCCGCGCTTGCGCGCATCGAGGCCGCCAAGGCGCTGAACGCAGTGGTGACGACCGCTCCCGCGCGTACGCTTGCCGACGCCGCAGCGGTCGACGATCGCCTGCGCGCCGGCGAGACGATGCCGCTCGCCGGTGTCCCCGTCGTCGTCAAGGACAACATCTGGGTCGGCGGCTGGCGCGTAACGCAGGGCTCTCGCCTGTTCGCCGATTTCATTGCGCCGCGCGACGCGATTGCGATCGAGCGGCTGCACAAGGCCGGCGCCGTCGTCGTCGGCATCGGCGCAACGTCCGAATTCGCCTGCAAGGGCGTGACAACCTCGCCGCTGTATGGGCCGACGCGGCATCCGCTCGATCCCACGTTGACACCCGGTGGCTCGTCGGGCGGCCCTGCTGCCGCGGTTGCGGCCGGCCTCGTGCCGCTGGCGATCGGCACCGATGCGGGCGGATCGAGCCGCAGGCCGCCGGCTCATGTCGGCATCGCCGGGTTCAAGCCGTCGTATGGCGCGATCCCCTATGGGCCCGGCTTCGCCGAACCGTTCTTCGGCCTCTCCGTCATCGCGCCGATCGCCACCGATATCGCCGATATCGCGTTGGCGTTCGAGGCCATGGCCGGTATCGATCCGCGCGACCCGGATTCAGCCCCCATCGCTCAAGGGGCTAAAAACATCGCCGGTCTGCGCATCGCGTTCTCGCCACGCCTTGGGCTCGACGTCGCCGTCGATGATGTTGTCGCTAACGGGCTCGTTTTCGCCATCGCGCGTCTCTCCGCCGCGGGCCTCGGCATCGCGCAGCGCGATCCCGTCTGGCCGCCGGGCGCGACGGAAGAAGCCATGATGCCGCTTCAGCACGCCGGCCTTGCCGCACTCTATCGTGACGCCTTCCGCGAGGATCCGACCGTCTTCGATCCTGACATCGCCAGGCAGATCGAGCGGGGGATGTCGTGGTCGGGCGCCGACGTTGCCGGTGCGTTGCTGGCAAGTGCCGGGATCGCCAATGCTTTCGCGGCATTCTTCGCCGAGGTCGATCTGCTGCTGGCGCCCACCGTCCCCTGTGTCGCGTGGCCATTCACCCAGTCCGGACCCGACAGGATCGGTGGCCGCGCGGCGAGTCCGCGCGCGCACGCGGCGTTAACTCCCTTTGTCAATCATGCCCGCCTGCCGGCGATTTCGATACCGTGCGGAACGGATCGGTACGGGCTTCCATTCGGCCTTCAGGTCGTCGCCGCGCGCGGACAAGACCGCACGCTGCTTGAAGCAGCGCAAGAGATCGAGGCCATGTTGCGAACATAAGTCCGGCCGTCAGATGTCTCTTCCGAACACGCCGATCCCCCTTATGGGCTTTCAACGGGCGCGGGGACGAGTAAGATGCTGTCTCGTGGTCTCGGAGGCGGAATGAGCCAGCGCAAGTTCATGGGACTTGGCGGCGGTGCGACAGCATCGGGGCCGGGCATTGCGCGAGCGAGCCAACGATCGGCCAACGCAGCCGCCGAGCCCGCCTACGATGATGAGCAAGAATTCCCATTGATCATCGCGAACATGCCCGCAACCCCTCGCCAAAAGGCCTGGGCGGTGGGTGTCGCCGTCTTGCTCATCGTCCTTGCAGCGGCCATCGCGCCGTTCGCCCGGATCCAATTGGGCCAGATCAATGGTTTCGTTCCAGTATTGCAGACCGCGTTGGCCCTGGCCGAATTCATCACGGCAGCCCTGCTGTTTGCTCAATTTTCGATCCAGCCTCAGCGGGCACTTCTCGCACTCGCGAGCGGATACGTTTTCAGCGGATCGTTCGCATTCCTGCAAACGCTCGCCTTTCCGAACGGATACGCCACCGCAGGTGTCATTGGAAATGGACTGGATAGCCCCGCTTGGCTTTACGTGCTTTGGCACACGGCTTTTCCCGCGGCTATCCTGGTGTACGGATTCACAAAAGATCACTCCGCCGCCGGCCGACCAGGCAGACCTGCAATAGCCGCGATCGCACTAGCTTTCGGCTGCATCGCTGCCACCGTGGCAGCACTGACGTGGATGGTGACCGCGAAAGCCGAATTTCTCCCTAGCTTCTACGTGAACGACGTCAGGCATCAGACCCCTCTCGGTAATCAGGTCAACCTGATACTTTTGCTTTGGAATGTGACCGCTCTCACCGTCCTGTTTGCGCGCATGCGCACCATTCTTGACCTTTGGCTAATGGTGACTTTACTCGCCTACCTGCCCAATTTCCTGGTGGCGATCATCGGCAGCTCGGTTCGGTTCACCATCGGTTGGTACGCAGCACGCGGTTTCGTTCTGGTCGGCAGTTGCATGTTGCTGACCGTATTGCTCATCGAAACGATGTTTATCTATTCGCGCCTTGCCAGCGTCATTGCCCTGCAGCGACGCGAACGAGCGAACCGGCTTCTCAGCATCGACGCGGTCACTGGCGCGATCGCCCATGAGCTGAGGTCGCCATTAGGGGCCATCTCGCTCAATGCTGCGACAGGGTTGAGTCACTTGCGAGCTGCCTCCCCTGAACTCGAGGAACTCGAGAACATCCTCTGTGACATCGAAGCCGACGGCGGTCGGGCGGCTGACATCATATCGAGCATTCGCGAGATGACAATCAAAACGGCGCGCGGCGGCGCTTCGGCAAACGTCGAGGACATCGCGGAGCTTACGCTGAGACTGTTGAAGCACGATCTCCTGGCCAATGGCGTATCAGTGACGACGGAGCTTCAGGGCAACATACCTCCAGTCGCACTGGACGGCACTGAGCTTCAGCAGATTGTCCTGAACCTCTGCAAAAACGCGATTGACGCAATGAGTTCTGTCCCCGCCGACCAACGAGAGCTCCGTCTGAAAACCGCCCTCGATGGTGGCGCAACGGTCCATTTGTCCGTCGAGGACTCGGGCACCGGCATCACACCGCGTCATCAAGAGCGCATCTTCGACCCTTTCTTTACGACGAAGCAAGGCGGTATGGGGTTGGGACTGGCCATCTCCTCCAACCTGGTCGCAAGGTGCGGAGGAAAGTTGAGGCTGGTCAAATCGGACGTCAGGGGCTCCGTTTTCGAGTTGGAGATGCCAATCTCCGCTCCCACTTCGTCGCAATGACACTACGAGGCCGTCACATCGCTCCGCCTTTCGCTCACTTCATAGAGATCATGATCGCGCTAAGGTTGGCGACCGATACGAGGGTGCCAGACGCACTATCTGCGTGCGTCGCTCAGGGTTTTGTACCATCGACCTTCTTCCAGGTCTGGTCCGGATCGAATGCAGTCATGCGGGAAACGAGAACCTTGGTCCGATAACCGAGATCCTTCTGATAGATAACGCCCGCATGGTTGACCAGGAAGGTCATGACGCCGGAATTGCCGTACTCGGCAGGCCAGGCGACCAGTGCAAAACCTCCGAGCATCTTGCCCTTGACCACATAGTTGAGCGCGCCGCCTGGCGCGTTCGACCCCTGCCCCTTCAGGATCCGGAAATAATAGCCGTGGTAGGGCGCCGCACCCTCCTCGGCCTTGTAGCCTTCAGCCGAAGCCTGCGCTGCTAACGCGCCAAGCGGGCTCTGGTCATTGTCGTCACGCCAGAACAACCCGTCCTTCTTGCCCGCGCTGCTGACGATGCGTTGTGCGTACACGCCGGCCCCCTCGCCGCGATCCTTGTCGGCGTAGTCGTTCTCGGCATCGACAAAGGCGAGACTGGTCTGGATGGCGTCGAGCTCATTGCGGCCGATGCGGCGATAGAGCACCTCGATGCGACCTTCGGCGATATCGAATTCCCAGCCGGTCCTGGTGTTGACGAGCGGGATCGGGAACGGGAATTCGTCCGGACCCAACATCAGCATTGCCTTCTTGTTACCCTCCGCTTTGATCGAATGCTTGGCGTCGTACATCGAGGTGAAACGTTTCCGGATGTCGATGTCGGCGACCTCATCACCGGACGAGACGATGTCCTCGGCAGCGCTGCCGAGCACTTTCAGGACGGCCCGTTCCGGTCCGCTCTTGACGGCCGACGCGAGCGCCGCCGCTGCATCCTCCGGTGTCGGATACGATTGCTGCGCCCGGGATGGCGAACTCGTGAGCGCCAGCGCCATGATGGCCGGCAGGGCGACGCGATGAAGCGACTTGAAGCTTATCATGGCATCACCTGCGCAGGAATCGTCGCGCCGCCGGCGAGCCAATCCCGATACGTACGGAATTTTAGACCGAGCTTCTCGTAATAGACCCGGAGATAACCATCGGCTCCGCGGGTAACGGCTTCTGGCTTCACCTCTTCGACTTCCTGCGCAATGACCCCGACATAGGCCTTGTCGCTGCCGATATAGCTGAAGCGGTAGTAACCAAGGCCGCTTGCGAGATGGCCGAGCAGAACGACATCATGCTTCAGCCCGATATCGGAACGCCGTCCGCCACCGCCACCACCACCACCGCGGCCACCGCCACCGCCACCCTGGAAGCCTCCGCCGCCGCCTCGGCCGGCGAAGCTCGCACCTCCGCCGCCGCCACCGCGCGGTCCCATGCTCGCCAAGCTCGCCTGGCCACGGGCCGATGCTGCAGCCGCCGAGCGGCCCGACGACACGTTCAGGGCGCCGCCACCCCCGCGGTTCGCTGCCTTGGCGCCACCGCCGCCCTTGGCACCGCCCGCTTTAGAGCTGGCACTTTTTGCGCCGGCATTCTTGGCACCACCACCCTTGGCCGCGCGATCGCCACCACCTTTAGCACGATCGCCCCCCGCCTTGGCACGATCCCCCGGGCCTTGTCGGTCACCGCCTCGATCACCTGCGCGTTCGCCGGCACGATCTCCCGCACGAGGCCGATCCTGTCCCGGCTTCTGCTGTCCGTCGCGGCCGCGGAAATCCATCCGGTCGGCGGCGCCGGCCTTCAGATTGCTATTGCCGAAGCGCTGCTGAACATTTGAATTGTTGTAGCGAACGCCCTGGCGATGCGACGGATTGTGTTGCCAGGCGTTTCCGATGTTGGTAGTTCGGTGATTGATATAGACGTTGCGGTTGCCCCAGTTGCAGCCGCCGCCCCAATAATTGCCCCAGCGGCCAATGGCCCAAGCCGTGCCGAATGCAAGACCAGCCGCGACCACACCCGCGCCGATATAGGAGGGATAGCCAAAGTAATACGGTGGATACTCGGTGTAGGACCACGCGCCGTAGACTGTCGCAGGCTCGTAGTACGGCACGTACATCGTGTCGGGAACTGCCGGCTCGATCACGACCACCTGCCTGCTTTCCTCGGTCTTAACGCTGACCTTCTGCTGCGTGGTGGTCACCAGCTTCTTGTTGTCATAAGCCTTGGTCCGCAGCCGCTGCACCGCATCCATCAGATCCGGTTGCTGCGCGAGCACGGCGTCGCCCAGCGCCTTGGTCCAGTCGAGCTTGTCGCTCATCATGGTCAACACTTCGGCGGTTGAGGCCAGCGCCTTGACGCTGTCATCCCAAGGCTGCTTCTCGACTTCAGTCTTCAGGGCATCACCCTTCAGAGTCTTGCGCTCTTTCAGCCAGCGATCGGCCTGAACGACTTCCAAGGGATAGGTGGACGCGGCCAGCATGTTTGCAAGCAGTTCGTCCGGATAGAGCGCAATCGGTGCGACCAGAGCTTCGAGCTGCTCGGGCTTGAGCAACTCAGCAGCCGCTGGAGGCTTGCCGGCGGTTTGGACTTGGCTACTTGGGGCCGCCGGAGCGTCTGCGGTTTGGGCTACTGCGGCGACCGGCATCGCCAAGAGCAACGCCATCGCGATCAGAGTGTTCCGGCAACGAAGCATCACGTCCTCCCTTGAGCTCCCGTTGGACCAAGCATCTTGGACGATCAGTGTCTTCTATTGATCAAGATCAAAGAAGATGGAGCTCTCCCGGAGGTCGGAGCTATTCACTCCGCGGCCGGACGTTCGATCCGGTCGATGTCCGGCCGCACCGCTTGGCCGCTGCTGCCCAGCCGCGCAGAAAGTAAGATCCGGCGATCGTGGATCAGGCTTTGAAGGCGGTGCGCGGCTACATTCAGTGTGGAGACATCGAGCGCATTCTCGTCTCCTGCAGCGGCCTTGGCGCGCTGGCCCTGGAGCACCCGGTCGATCTCGACCTCGATATCGGACAGTTCGGCCTCCGCCTCAGTCCTGCGTATCCGCGCGCCCAGCGCATACAGCAAGTCCAGGCCCCGTTCGTCTTTAGAGGAATCACGCACCTGAAGGAATTTCCAAGCCGCCGCCAATACGGAGATGAGGCCGCCGAAAATCATGGGCGCGAGGAAGATCGCGTTTCCCCATTCGTCCAGAAAGCTCTGCTGCGTTCCGTTGTAGAATGCTGCGGCGCCGGGATGGACCGGGAGGAAAGCGTCCGAATCCGTGCTCGGCGCGGTCATTTGCGAGAGGATCGGCAATTCGCCGAGCAGGTCCCTGCGTGCCTTCATCAGCGCGTCGGCCAGGCTGCCCGCCACCTCTACGCTGAGCTGCTTTTGCGCGACCACATAGAACGAAACCCGCAGCGTGGTGAGATCCTCGCTCGGGACAGGCGGCGAACCGCGCAGCGTGCCCTTCGGGACATCGAAGCTTTCGTAGGCGCGCTGCTTTTCCGCGATGGCACCAGCCGCCTCGACGGGAAGGAGGACCGGCGCGGTCTTCGGGGTCTGCAGAAAGAGGCCGCGCAAGAGGGCCAGATACTTTTCGACAAGAGGAACGACGATCAAAATCGCCCGTACCTCCTTGGCATCGAGTGCCCGCCGCGCGTCTGCCGGTTGGAGATTGCGGAATGTCACGTTGGCGCGTCCAAGGCCGTATTCGTCGCTGAGGACGTCGACGACCTTGCGATTCATCTCGCCGCCGATCACGCCGACGCTGGTGCGCTTCAGACCAGCGATTTCGGTAATGGAGGAGCCCGGCGGCGCAACCAACAGGACGACGGCATGGGCGAGGACCGCGATAGCCTGCGCCTGCGATAGGTCGCCGACGTCACCGCGAACGACAGCAAGCTCGACCTTTTCCGCCGCAAACTGCTCGGCAGCATCAAGCGCGTTGGTGGTTTCCACCAGCTTGAGCCGGACCGGTGCGTTCGCGACGGCAAGCCGGCTTGCCAAAGCCGATACCAGACGCGTGGCTTCGCCATCCAGCGATCCGACCGCGATGGTCAGCGTCGTCGGGCGAGAGTACCAGCGGTAGCCGAACAGGCCAGCTCCAAGCACAAGCACAACAGCGCTGGCGACAATGATAGAACGAAGCCAAACCGGCATTCTCGCAGGGACCATGTGGCGCTCACAGTTGATATGCGCTCGGTGGTCGGACTGGCTCATGAGGCCAGACCGGCTCAACTGAGGCGCATCGCTGAACCGAAGTGCGATTCAAACCAAAGCGAAGCCTGTCAGTGCCCGCTCAGCACCAACGTCTTGATCGGCAGCAAGAGCGCCTGAATTCGCAAGAGCATGGCGTGCACGAGGCCAACACCATCGACGACGTGCAAGGCAATTGCCCGCCCCGTGCCCGTCTCCTTCGCGGAGATCTCCTCATGATTGCTGGTATAGGCATTGACGATGCAGCTGCTGCCCGGCGTCACGCCTTCTAGCCCGCCCTTGTAGAGCGGCTCCAGGAAAGCCAGAATCGTTCCAGGTCGCCCGACATTCTGCGCCTCGATCAGTTGCTCGCCGGTTCGGAACTGCCCGGCCGCGATGAAATCCTGGACGCTGGTGACGACCATGGGAATGATCACCCACGGCTTCGAGATGCAGGTTGCTTCCGCCACCATGCCGACCTTCATCACCTGCGCCTCGATCTGACCAAAGCCGGCCTGCAAGGCGCGCCTGCCGGCACCGTCCGGAACCAGCACGCCGGCCGGGCGCATCAGCTGATTGACGACATCGCCGGTGCGGACCAGGAATTGCTCCACGCGGCCGTCGACCCCGGCGCGAACAAAGGTCTTGTCCAGATCAACCTGCGCTTCCGCCAAGGCCGCCTGGGCGCTCGCCTTTTCAGCCGGCAACAGCGTTGAAAGTCGCAACGTCGCTGACGTCTTGGACGCGGTGGCAGAGTCCACACCAGCCTGCCGCTGATTGACCACGACCTGTAATTTCTCGATATCGCGCTGCGGGACGATACCGGGGTTGCGGCGTTGCAACTCCGTCTTGACATCCAGCTCGTCCTTGGCCTGCTGAAGGCTGGCCTTGGCTTCCTGGATTTGCGCTTCGGCTTTGACGACGTCGTTTTCGGCGCTTGTCATCGCAGCGTCGACCTCGGCGATCTTGCGGGTGGCTGTTTCCAAAGCAGCCTTCTGCTTCGAACCGTCCAGCCTGAACAGCACGTCACCCTTCTTCACGGCCTCGCTGTAGCCGACATTGACTTCCGCCACCCGGCCGGAGCCCTCGGGCAGGATCGGCACCGTGCGAAAATAGAGCGTGGCCGAGGTGGTTGACGGGTGAAAGTAGAAGATCATGGTGATCAGAGAAATCGTCAGCATCAGGCAGCCGGTGATGCCCCATCGCAATTCATACCAGATGGAAAAGAAGGTGATCTCCTTGCCGAAACGTTTGCCCTGGGCATAGCGGCGGTAGAGGTAGTCCGGCAGGATGGTCAGAAGGGAGCAGAACATGAGCTCAAACATGGCTATGCTCCTTCTTGGCGATCGGCTTCTCGACCGGCGGCAAGCCTGGTAGTTCGGGCTCCCGACCCTCACCTGGCGCGGCGTCAGCGATCCTCTCGACCGAGCCTGCGATACTCCGCAGCGGCGTGCCGAAATCTGGCAAGTCGATCATCGCGAGCAGAAGGCCGGCCACCCAGAAAATGTGCATGTGCGTAAAGAGCGAGATGATGCCCAGCACGGCCACGATCTCGAACTGCAGCTTCTGCGACTTGTGCGCCATTCGTTCGGGCAGGCTGTGCAGCTTCCAATAGAGCGTACCGACCCAGAGCACGGTGCCGACCAGGAAGATTCCCATCACGACCATCAACACGTCCGTGCCGCTTCCCGGCGCGAGATAGAACGGCAGATGATGCGGGGCCATCGGATGAAGTTGCTCGCTCAATGGTCGCCTCCACAGAAGGGATCAGGGCGGTCTGCGCGCCGGCTCGTTACCGTGGCCGCGCAGGTGAGAAAATTGCTTGATATGAATCAAAGGTCCGAACGGCGCGAAACCTAGCTTAGCCCTGACTCCGCTCCCACAGCAAGCCAGGAACGTACCAATCATGCCCGGCATCGATGAGCTCATTGCCAACGCACTGCAAATTCGCAAGGAAGCTGCACTCGAGGAAGCCAGAAAGGCCGAGGAATATGTTCGCCTCGCCGCCGCGGCCGAAGCCGAGAAGCGCGACTTGATCGAACGGCTGAGCAAACCGTCCGGCAAATCCGAGGAGGAGAAAATCAAGCTCGCCTCGACCATCATCCAGCGCGCGGTTCGCAACGGCCTGACCGAAGTGCAGGTCTATCGCTTCCCGAACACCCTGTGCACCGACAAGGGCCGCGCGATCAACCAAATGGAGGCGGGCTGGGAGAAAACGCTGACGGGAATTCCAAAAGAGATCTTCGAGCTCTGGTCCGAATACCTCAAGCCTCGCGGCTATCGCATCGGCTATCAGGTCATCGATTTTCCTGACGGCGTGCCCGGCGACATCGGCGTCATCATTTCCTGGGGCGACTGATCACGTTTCGGCCGAGTTAAGAGAAGGCGGAGCGGCATGGCAAAGGACGAAGCCTCAGAGCGGATGAAACGCAAGGACTACGAGAAGGAGCTCGAAAAGCTCCAGATCGAGCTTTGCCATCTCCAGGATTATGTAAAGGAAAACAAGCTTCGAGTCATCGTCCTGTTCGAAGGCCGCGACGCGGCCGGCAAGGGCGGCACGATCAAGGCGATCACAGAAAAGGTCAGCCCGCGCGTATTCCGGGTGGTGGCGCTGCCGGCGCCATCGGATCGCGAAAAGACGCAGCTTTTCTTCCAGCGCTACATGAAGCAGTTTCCGGCCGGCGGCGAGATCGTGATCTTCGACCGGAGCTGGTACAATCGCGCCGGCGTCGAATATGTCATGGGGTTCTGCTCGCCCGCCGAGCACGATCGTTTCCTCGCGCTCTGCCCGCAGATGGAAAAGTACGCCATCGACGGCGGCATCATCCTGATCAAGATCTGGCTCGAGGTCGGGATGGACGAGCAGGAGCGCCGCTTCAACGCCCGCATCGACGATCCGGTGCGGCAATGGAAGCTGAGTCCGATGGACCTCGAATCCTTTAAACGCTGGTATGATTATTCGCGCGCGCGCGACCTGATGCTCAAGAAGACGAGCACGAAGGACGCGCCTTGGTACATCATTCGCTCCGACGACAAGCGGCGGGCGCGGCTGAACTGTATCGCGCACATCCTGAAGGCTATCCCGCACAAGCGGATCAAGAAGGACAAGGTGAAGCTGCCGAAGCGTTCAGACAAGGGGCGCTACAATGACCAGGCGGTCCTGCGCGGGATGAACTTCGTCACCGAACGCTATTGACGAGGTGATCGGGCCGCACGGCGGGCGCGGTCCGATCGATGCTGCCGACGGACTTCGCCGGGCCCGTCAGCAACGCATTCTTTCAATACGGGTACTGATTGGGACAGACCCAGTTGCCATACGTGTCCTGATAACAACCGTTGTTGTAGTTGTTGTTGTAGTATCCATAGGCGCCGGCGGCGGCCGCACCGACGGCAGCAGCACCGTAAGCCGCGCCTCGATAGCCATATCGCGGATAGCCTCCAGGATAACCGGCGATCGGACGGCCGGGACGGCCCGCAACAGGGTAACCGGGGCGACCCGGACGACCGGCGATCGGATGGCTTGGCCGCGGACCTCCTGCGTAATGGCGTCCGCCTCCGCCATGGATCCGACCGGCGTGAACGGCGCCGCCATGGAAACCTCCGGCGCGCATGCCCCCTCCACCTCCGCGATAGCCGCCACCGCCTCCGCGGCGGGCATAGGCGTCATCAGGAATGAGCGTGGCCGTGAGAAGAACGAAGGTCGCAGCAAGAGCTAGGAGAGAACGAAGCATGGCATGTCCTCCTCGGTATGGGTGCCGTGATCCGCTTTTCGACGATGCCTCGCGAAACGCGGTTGGCACCCGAACCTGGCGCTGATCTGCGGCCGCTTCCCTGACTTACGTGCCTGAGAGAAGCAGCCGCCATTCTGGCTTGAACGCCGCCGCGACCGCCAAAGCGGCCCGACTGCCGCTCTAGCGCTTCAAACTTATCGTCACGCCCCCCACCGCAGCTGACAGCTCGGCTCCGACCTTCGGTCCGCTGAGCTGCAGAATCACGCCGTTGCCGTTTTGCAGCTGAACGGCACCTGCGCCGGCGGCGATGGCACCGCCCGCCCCGCCCACAGCATAGGAGCCTTCGATCGACTCCGGCCCCCTCAGGTTGAGGGCGCGGCCGACCAGCTTGGTGGTCGAGGCGCCGATCGTGAAGCCGACGCTCATGCCCGAGACGGTGAAGGGATATTTGTGGCCCCGGAGCAGCAGAACGCCCTCGCCGCCACCGACACCAACGATGAAACCGCCCTTGGTGAAGACAACGGCCACCTGACCGGTCTCTGCCCGCGAGGGCGTGCTGAAGCCGGCGACGCCTGCCAGCGAGGCGACCAGGGCAGCATAGATAGCGACTTTTCTCATGAGTTTTATTTCCTCTGGTTGTGACGCCGAACTATTGAGCCAGGATCATCGCGAAGTAGCCGAACACGGTGAGCAGAATGCCGGACACCGCGTAGCCGACCGGGAATCCGATCCAGGGCACGGAGCTCTGGATTTCCACCGCGGCTTCGCGGCACGGACCGGAGTGCGACCGCGCACCGGCAACGCCGCCCATCAACACGGCCGGATTAATTTTGAACACGTGATAGCCGATTGCCCAGACGATGAACGGCGGGATCGTGCAGGCAATGAAGCCGGCGACGAAGATCTTCAAGGCAACCGCGCCCGTGAGTTGCGCCAACAGTCCGGCGCCGGCATTGATACCGACGATGGCGACGAAGACCACGAGGCCGAGATCCTCCAGCACGTTGCGCGCCGCGTTCGGCGTATTGCCGAAGAAGCGGAGCCGCGAGACCAGCGACGAGACGATCACGCCGGACAGCAACAATCCACCGGCATTGCCGAGGCCGATCTTGGCGCCGAAGGCTGGAAATTCGATCATCCCGATCAGGAAGCCGATGATCATGCCTGAGGCAAGCGTCAACAGGTCGGTCGAGGTGTTGGTCCGCGCAATACGTCCCCACATCTCACCGAGCTCGCTGACTGCCGACTTGATGCCGACCACCGAGACGATGTCCATCCGCTGCAACTCAGTCTTGAGACCCGCAGGGATCTGTACGCCGCCACGTTCCACCTTGGTGACCTGCAGCTGGCCCGCGATGGCCGTATCGCGGAAGGATTCAAAGGTCCGTCCGGCCATCTCCTTGTTGGTGACGAGGATGTCCGCCTGATCCATGGGAATGCCGAGCGCCTTGGCGTCGGCAACCTCGGGACCGATCAGGCCCATCTTGTCGGTCAGATGTTCGGTCGAGCCGCCGAGCGCGACGACGTCGCCCTTTTGCAGGACGAATTCGGGATCGGCGCCCTGCGGCTCTCCGCCGCGCGCCACGTTGACGATGCGGTATTCGGGATTCATCACACGGAATTTGGCGATGCTCATGCCGACCTGGGCCGGGTTTTCGAGCCGGTAGGCGCGCAGGCCGAACTGCCGGTAACCCGTCAGGCCGCCGCCTTCGAGATCCTTGACGCCGAACTCCTGCTCGTACTGCCTGGCAGCCGCCTTGGCGTCGACGCCCCACCAGCGCGGCAGGTACTTGCAGATCAAGATGATGCCGACCGTGCCCCAGATGTAGGTGATGCCGTAGGACAGCGCGATCATGCCCGACGCGTCCTCGGCCTTCATGCCGTCAGGAAGCTTCACGACACCGGAGGTGATGGCTTGCTCGGCCGAACCGATCGCGGCCGACATGGTCTGCGACCCCGCCAGCATGCCGCCGGCAGCCCCGATCGGCAGCGCGAAGAGTTTTGAGCAGATGACGACAAGCGCCAGACCAAGGACGCTCGACACCAGGGCAAGGATACAGAATTTCAGCCCATCGCCCTTCAGGCTGTTGATGAAGGACGGCCCCACGCGCAGGCCGACGCCATACATGAACAGATAGTAGAAGAGGCTCTTGGCAAAGGTGTTGAGCTCAAGCTTCACGCCGTAGGTCGAGGCCCAGACCGAAAGGGCTGCGCCCACTACGATGGCGCCGGCAACCATGCCGAGGCCGTACCCCTTGATGCTGGCCCGGCCGATCCAGACGGCGAGCCCGACGACGAAGAACAGCAACAGAAACGGGTTCTGCTGCAAGAACGTGAAAAACCCTTGCATGTCCGTCCCCTTTATTATGATGCGGCCTTCAGCTTCGGCGCGGCGCCGGGCTTGGGCCGACCGATCTTTGCCAGGGCTTCGGCGCGTACGAGCTTCAGCCCTTCCTTGGCGTCGTAGCCGTGGATTTCCTTCACATCGAGCTTGCGCATGAAGTCGATGGTTTCCTGGGTGATGACCTGCCCCGGCACCATGATCGGGAAGCCAGGCGGATACGGGATCACGAAACTCGCGGAGACGAGGTCCGGCCCGGCCTTGAGGCGACGGTCGATCTCGGAATCGCCGAGCCGGATATATTCGCATCCCGCTGCGTCATAGGCCGAGTAGAAGCCGCTGCGGATGTCGCCCTCGTTGGTCTTGGTGCCGGCATCGCCACGGAAACTGTCGTGAAACTGCGAGAAGTTCGGCAGGTCGGGCACATCGGTCATCAGACTTTTGACCCGCGCCTCGAAGGTCTTCTTCGCATTGGCACCGCCCTGAACCAGCCCGCGGTCGACCTCGCCCGCGATCTCGGCCAGCACCCTCACCAGATGCGCAACATCGCTACGGGTGTTGTTGATGTTGGACTGGAATAGCACCGAATTGCGCGACGTCTTGTTGATCTGGATATTGTAATCATTGGCAAGGATGCCCTTGAACTGCGTGCCGTCGTAGCCGGCGGTGCCGCACACCAAGGTCATGCGGGTCGGATCGAGGCAGAACTCGTCGTCGTCCAGGCTCTTCAGGATGCTCGCCCAATTCATGCCTGTTGCGAGATAGTCGGTGAAGCCGCTCTGGCGATATTGCGCCGGCACCATCGCGTCCGCGCCGAGAATCCGGAAGTATTTCGAGATCAGCGGATTGCCGTTGACCGCCCTGCGGATCGCGAACGCGATTTCGATCGCGTTGGCCACCAGGCCGTAGCCCTCGAGCTCCATCTGGCGACGCGAGACGTCGAGGCTGGCGATGAGCTGCTGGTTCGGGCTGGTCGACGCGTGCGTGAACACCGCCTCCTTGAATTGCTGCTCGACGGTGTGGAATTCGACGTCCTTGACCGACAGCATCGAGCCCTGACGGATCGCCGACATCGACTTATGGGTCGAGTTGGTCTGGTAGACGCGCAAGCGGATCTGCCGCGGATCGGGAACCAGTCGGGTCTTGAGCAGTACCTCGTCCGACGGAGTCTTGCCGAGCTCGGCCTGCTGCTTCTCGTAAGCCGCGACCGATTTCGGGTCGTGCATCCAGGCCTCGATCTCGTTGGCGGCGCCCATCGCGGTCCGTCGCCGCAGGAACGGCGAGAAGCGCGCGAAGCCGAACCAGGCTTCGTCCCACAGGAAGATCAAATCCGGCTTGATCGCGAGACACTCCTCCATCACTCGTCGGGTGTTGTAGATGTGGCCGTCGAAGGTGCAGTTGGTCAGGTCGAGCATCTTGACGCGATCCAGCCTGCCGTCGGCCCTCGCGTTCAACAGCGCCTGCTTGATGGTCTTCAGCGGCACCGCGCCGTACATCGAATACTCCGTCATCGGGAACGCTTCGACATAGATCGGCTGGGCGCCGGCCAGCACCATGCCGTAGTGGTGCGACTTGTGACAGTTGCGATCGACGATCGCGATGTCGCCCGGCCCAAGCAGCGCCTGCACTGCCATCTTGTTTGAAGTCGAGGTGCCGTTGGTCACGAAGAACACGCGATCGGCGCCGAGCGCTCGCGCCGCCTTGTCCTGTGCTTTCTTGATGGTGCCGGTCGGCTCCAGCAGGCTGTCGAGGCCGCCGGTGGTCGCGCTGCTTTCGGCCAGGAACAGGTTCAAGCCGTAGAACTCGCCCATATCGCGGATCCAGTCCGACCTGAAGACAGACTTGCCGCGAGCGATCGGCAGCGCGTGGAACGTGCCGATCGGGCGTTGCGCGTATTTCTTGAGATTGTCGAAGAATGGCGTATCGAAGCGGTCCTGGATCCCTTCGAGGATGGAGAGATGGAGCTCGAGGAGCTCCTCGATGGAGTAGAATATCCGCCGGACCACATTGGCTTCGGGGTTCCCCGCCATTGCCTCCACGTCGCGATTCGACATCAGATAGATGTCGAGCTCGGGACGGACCCGCTTGATGACGTGCGCGAGCCGGAGCGCGGACGCGTCCGCCTCGTCATTGATGCCGGCGGCGGCGGTCATGGTGCGGAGTATCGGCGCGTCGTGACGCGAGCGCAGGCCGAAACCTTCGTTGATGACGACGGCGGCGATATTGGGGTTGAGCATTGTCGCGCAGAAGGCGTCTTCGAGGCTGCCGACGATCACCGGCTCATAGACGAAAGAATCGACCGGACGGCGCAACTTGCGCCATTCGGCAGCGAGAGCCGGCCACTTCTCGGAGGAGATGCCGGTGACGACCAACGTTTCGAAATAGGGTCGCCGGGCTGCATGTGAGCCGAAAGTCGAGGACACGAGTTCGGGTGCGTCGCCACTGCCGTCGTCCTTGGGATCCCAATCGCCGGCATGTTGGCGGAAGGATCTTGTCATCAGGGCCTGCGTAATCCGCGTCGCAAGACCAAGTGAACCCGCCGCATCCCCGGCCGAGGCCGCTTCGCGCAAAGCGGCCATCAGTTGTAGCCCGGGATACCCGTGAAACTCTTCAATGACGGAGAGATCGGCCAGTGCCGCATCGTACCTGGCGCGATCGCCGGCGCGCGCCCATGCTTTGGCTGCTTCGACCAGATCGCGCCAGTCGTCCGCCCGGCCGCCGGGCCCGGAAATGAACTGATCGATGCGCTTTTCTGCAGCCTTGGCGTCCTTGGACATGTCTCTCTCCGGATCATTGCGATGTCACGGCTAGGATCGTGGTGCCCGCTCACCTCGGTCTATTGATCCAAGTCAAGGGTCGAGCATCTTGAAGAGGCCTGGAGTAATTTCCGGTGCGACATCGTCCAAAGCGCTGCCGCATGACGGATCGAGGACGATGGTGAGATCGCATCAGAGCCGACCGGCCAATAAGTCGGGCGGATCCTATGGATTGGGATCAGATGATTGTCCGGTCATGCTTTCCCCGAGCACGCTGTCGACCGAACGAAGCCACGCCCCGCTGTCGGTCTTTTCCGCCAGCCCCTCAGCCCGCAGCAGATCGCGCAATTGCGCGTGCGCGCCGACGATGCGGAAGGTGATATTTCGGGAGGCGAGTTCGTCATAGAGGTCATGCAACATGCGCGCGCCGGCCAGATCGATGTAGGGTGACGCCGACAGATCGCAGACAACCAGCCTGACGCCGACCGATAGCGGCAAGGTGCCTAACACTGTTTCCAGGATCGTTTCAGCATTGATGTAAAGCAGCGAGGCTTCGGGTCGAAACGCGATGATGCCGACCAATGGCTCGACGCCATCGTGCCTCGCATTGTCGGAGTAACGGCCAGTACCGGGGAGCCGGCCGAGGAACGCGACATTCGGACGCGAGGCCCGCGCCAGCAGCAGAACGATCGACGCAATAGCCGCCAGCAGGACGCCTTGCAATATCCCCAGGAGCAACACGGCCAGCAGCGCAATCGCCGCGGCATGAAAGTCGATGCGGCTGACTTGCCACATTCGCAACAGCGCGCGGATGTCCACCAGCCTGTAAACGGCGGCAAAGACGATCGCCGCAAGCACTGCCTTGGGTAGGTTCGTCAACAACCCCGTGAAGAACAGCAGGCATAGCGCAAGCGTCACCGAGCAGATCACCAGGGCCAGCGGCGTGCGCGCTCCGGCATTGTCGTTGACCGCGGATTGCGACAGCCCGCCGGCCACGGGATAGCCGTGGCCGAAGGCGGTAACGAGGTTCGCCGCGCCCAGCCCCAAAAACTCCTGCCGGACATCGAGCGCATAGCCGTGTTTGGCAGCAAAGCTGCGGGCGGCGGAGACGCCTTCGATATAGGCCAGGAGCACGCATCCCGCAGCCAGCGGGAAGAGCTCGTCGGGCTCCAACAGGCCAAAACTCGGCAACCCGATAGCCGGCAATCCCTCTGGGATTTTCCCGGTGACCGGCACGCCAAGGGACGGAAGGCCAAGCAATGTCGCCACGACAATCGACAACGCCATGATCGTGAGCCCGACCGGCCTTCCGGGCAGCCGCCGTTCTCCCACCAACAGGAACAAGAGCGCGAGGGCTCCGATCGCCAGAACCAGCCAATTGATGCCGCCGAGCTGACCGGCGAGCTTGATGGCGCGATCGAAAAAATTGTGACCGCCTCCGGCGACGCCGAACAGGCTCGGCAACTGGCTCATCATGATGGTAAGTCCCGCGCCGGCCTTGAAGCCGACCAGGATACTGTCGCTCACCAGGCGGACGAGAACGCTGAGCTTGAACAACCATGCGATCAGGCACAGCAGCGCCACCGCGCATGCGGCCAGGCTTGCGATCTCGGCGTATTTCGCCGCGTCTCCGCCGGACAATGTCCCAACCGTCGCCGCAATCATCAGCGAGATCGCCGAGGTCGGACCGACCGCAAGCTGGCGCGACGACCCGAGCAGCGCATAGCCGATGCCGCCGAGCATGTAGCCGTAGATTCCGATCTGGGGCGGCAGGCCCGCCAGCGTGGCATAGGCCAGTGACACGGGGATCGCATAAGCCGCGAGGGTGATTCCGGCGATCGCGTCCGAACGCAGCCAGGCACTGTGATACCCCGCCAGCCAAGCCGCGGGCGGAAACAGGAAGGGCCGGCGCGATCTACGGTCCAATGAGGTCATGGGCTGGCCTCGTCGTCCGGACTTTCGCAACGCAACAGCACAACCAGGAGCGCGATCACGGGGACACCGAGCGCCAGATCCGGGATCTGCTTGGTCGCGAACGCGCCAAGAGCGGCGCCAAGGCCGAACGTGATGCACAAGACAGCAAAAATGCCCGGCGGCCGTAGCGAGCCATTCCGGGAGGCCACAGCGAACATGCCTTCAATCGCTTGCCGCATGTTGCCCGTGATCATGACGGAGCTGTAGAGCACGCCCTCAACCCTCGTGAAAACGGCGCTCTGTACGGCGGCGACGAACGAAATCCCAAGCGTTCCCGCGAGATCCGGCAAGCGATTGTGCAGGACTGCGATGATGACGAGCAGGAGAATCTCGAGCAGCGTGCTGATGGCACTGGCGCGCTCGGGCGCCGCCCGACGCAGCCATGACGCGGCGACAATACCGACCGCGAACGCAAGGATCGGTGGGACGAAGTGGAGCGCCTTCGTCCAGTCGCCGACCGAGCCATAAACCCACAGCAGGACGAGATTGGCCGTCTGTGCGTTAGCCATGACGCCGTGGATGATCCACGTATAGGCGTCGAGGTAGCCACCGATGAAGGCCAGCAACAGCGCGACTGGCAGCGTTTCGTCGCGGCGTATCGACGAAGCAGCGGTGGCATCCATCGTGCTCATGTCCCAACGTCGGGTTCTGAAATCCTGCGCTTGAATAGGGAGCGTCTGGCCGATCGCGAGGGTTGATCTGGATCAAGCATCGCCGGGTATCACCAACCAGATTGGCGCAAATGGCTGGAGGGCCTGCACCATGAGCACGGTCAGATGGATCATCTCCGCCGCTCCGGAAATCTTCCTGCTGCTGTCAGTCGCGCTCGGGACCATTCTTGGCCGCGTCCGGATCCGCGGCTTTTCGATCGGCACCACGGCGTGCACGCTCATCGTTGCCGTCCTGATCGGGCAGCTCGGCACCTTCACGTTTCCTTCCCTCCTCAGGGTCATTCTCTTCAGCCTGTTCGTGTTCACGATCGGCTACCGGTCCGGACCCGAGTTCTTTGCCTCGCTGAGCATCCGGACCCTGGCTCAGGTCGCGCTCGCGCTCGTGCTTGGTGGTACCGGCCTCATCATCGTTCTCGTATTTGCCCATGTGTTCGCGCTCGGTCCCGGCACCGCCTCCGGTCTTGCAGCGGGAGCTCTGACACAGTCGTCGGTCATCGGCACCGCATCTGGGGCGCTAGCCCAGCTTGGACTGGCCAAAGAGGTGCTGCAGCAGCAGGACGCCAATATCGCCGCCGGCTACGCCGTCACCTACGTGCTCGGCTATATCCTCACGCTCCTGTACGTGCCGTTTGTCGCGCCGAAATTGATGGGGATCGATCTGAAAGCGGAAGCTGCAAAGCTCGAGGCGGAGCTTTCGGGTGGCAACCCGCAACAAAATGAGAATCTGCATTATCGAAAATTCCAGGCGCGCGCGTACCGGGTGTCGGCAGCGGCGGGACGGACCGTCGGCGCCGTCGAAGACGAGATCGGCAGCCGCAGCGTGATCGAGCGGATCGTGCGCCAGGGCGCCGATGTCGAGCCGCATCGCGACACCGTCCTTCAAGTGAGCGACGACATCGTCATTGCGGGACGCACCGCCGCCATTGTCGCCGCGAAACCGATTGTTGGCACAGAAATCGACGCCGATGAGATCCTGAAGGCGCTTCCGGGCAACGTGATCGACGTCCTTGTCGACAATCGCAAGCTCCATGGCCGCTCCGTCAAGGACGTGGCCGATCGTGTCGGCGATGCCGCACGAGGCGTGTTCCTCCGAACCTTGACGCGAATGGGACGTGAAGTCCCCTTGAGCGCGGACACCCGCGTCTATGTCGGTGACGTCATGACGCTGGTCGGCAGCACCCGCAACATCGAGCGCGCCGCCTCGCATGTAGGACAGATTCTGCGCTCCGAAGATCGCACCGACATTGCATTCCTTGCCGCAGGCATCGCCGTGGGTCTGCTCGCCGGTCTCGCAAGCGTAAAGATCGGGTCGGTGCCCCTGACGTTGGGAGGTGGCGGCGGCGCCCTGATTGCGGGGCTCTTCTGCGGCTGGCTACGCTCGCGGCGGCCGACAATGGGCGCAATGCCGCCCGCAGCGCAGCAGACGCTGAGCGATCTCGGCCTTGGCGGCTTCATCGCGGCGATCGGGCTCGGCAACGGCCACGCAGCCTGGGTCGCGATCCAGTCGCAAGGCATGCTGCTGGTCGGCATGGGCCTGGTGGTCACGCTGGTGC
This sequence comes from Bradyrhizobium sp. 44, assembly GCF_023073095.1. Taxonomy (NCBI): domain Bacteria; kingdom Pseudomonadati; phylum Pseudomonadota; class Alphaproteobacteria; order Hyphomicrobiales; family Nitrobacteraceae; genus Bradyrhizobium; species Bradyrhizobium sp. 44. Next base: position 321,294 of record NZ_JADPIY010000016.1, on the reverse strand, counting down.
CGCTGATCGTGACGACCCTGTTTGCCCATCGCGTGCTCCGCATGAACCCGGTCATCATCTGCGGCGCGCTGGCCGGCGCCATGACCGTCGACGCCGCCGTTACCGGCGCCTGCGAAGTTGCAGAAAGCCAGACGCCCGTGCTCGGGGTCGCCGTGCCTTACGCTGTCGGCAATGTTGTGCTGACCGTGCTTGGACCGATCATCGTGGCCAGCACTTTCGCCGGTTGAAGGAGGCGCGCGTGAATTTGCGGTCAACAGTGACCTACCTGGCGGCGGCATTGAGCATTTCGGCCTGCTTTCTTGCCCCTGTACGCGCCGACGACAATGTCCGGATCCAGGAAGAGATGTGGGCCCTGCCGCTACCGCTGCCGATGTTCGCCTATGTCGTGCGGCCCGTCGGCGACGGCCCCTTCCCGCTGGCGATCATGAACCACGGCGTGTCGCTCAAGGCCGTCGATCGCAGCTTCTTCCCGCTGGTGGAGTTCCGCGACGCCGCCAAGTGGTTTGCCAAGCGCGGCTACCTCGTGGTGGCACCAGTCGGCACCGGCTACGGCGCAGCCGCGATCGATATTCCCGAGCACGGTCTCTATGGACCGTTCTTCTCCAAGGTCGGAAACTGCACCAATCCGAACTTCCACGACGCCGGGCGTGCGGTGGCGCAGGTCGATCTCTGGATCATCGACTACATGGTGGCCGAGAAACGCGTTCTGCCGATGGACGTGGTCGTCGTCGGACAGTCCGCGGGCGGCTGGGCGTCCATTGCGCTCTCGAGCGCAAACCCACCGCAGGTGAAGGCAATCATCACATTCGCCGCAGGACGCGGCGGGCGCGTCGACGGCAAACCCAACAACAATTGCGCACCGGACAAGCTGGTCGAAGCAACTGCCGATTTCGGCCGAACCTCGCGGGTGCCAATGCTGTGGTTCTATATCGAGAACGACACGTTTTTCGGTCCGGCCTTGTCGAAGCGCATGCATGACGCCTTTACCGCTGCCGGCGGCAGGGCCGAATATCATCTGATGCCGCCCTTTGGCAACGAAGGGCATTTCTTCATCGGCTCGCCCGACACGATCGCGACGTGGTCACCACTGGTCGAAAAATTCCTCAATGCGCAAAAGTAGCCGCAGACGCCGACGCCTGGAGGCGCAATATGATCAACCCTGCTCTCAAGCCGCGACGTAAGCCTACGCGAGCCCATCTGTTGCTTTTGTTCGCAACGGCTATTGCCGCACCCGCTTCGTCCCAGAATGCTGCAGCGCAACAGCATGCGCGCGAGGCAAAACCCACCGAACTCGCGCCTCGCGGACAGCGCGAAGCCAGAGACATCACCTATGGCGACTGGCGGAAGCTTTGCGTCAAGCCCGGCGGTGCGCCGATGCTGTGCCGGACCTCGATCACCGGCAAGTTTGCAACCGGCCAGATGGCGGTGCGCGTGGACCTGATCGAGCGTGACGCCGACCCCATTGCCCGGCTACAAGTGTTTGTCCCCGTCGGGATGTATCTGCAACGGCCTGCCAAGCTGACCGTCGATCAGGGACATTCCCAGTCGTTGCCCTACACCTGGTGCCTGAGCAATGCCTGTATCGCCGCCGACGCCGCCGATCCCAAGTTCGTCAAGGACATGGAAGCCGGCAAGGCGCTGGTGCTCGAGGTCACCGATTCCAATCTTCTGTCTCTGACGACATCGTTGCCGCTGGCACAATTCGCCTCAGCTCACAATGGCGCGCCCGCTCAGACGCTGGAGCAGGATATCGAGGAGTGAGCAACGGCGAGATCAGTTATGCCCGGCGCAGGCGCGTTCAATGGAGTCGATGAGTGCGCTTGCCGCGAAGGGCTTGGCCAGATAGGCGGCGCACCCGGACTGAATCGCGGCCACTTGATTCGCCTGGCAGTCGTTGCCGGTAATGTAGATGATGGGGGTCGTGGCACCCTCGCTAGCGAGCCTGCGGCGGAGTGAGATGCCCGACTCTCCGTTCAGATTGATATCCAGAACGATGCAGCACGCCTCGTCGATGCAGCCATAACGAAGCAGCGCGTCGGCGGAATCAAAAGCAACCGCATCAAAGCCGTGCTTCCGAAGCAGCCGCTCCAAGCTTCGGCGCATCGATGAATCATCATCCACGACGTAAATCGACTTACGTGCAAACAATGGACCCGTCTTTCTGATTGGAAACCCGGCACTTGCGTCGCAACGACGCCACGCGGCAATGGTTCCTGCGCTAATCCGACGGCTAACGACGCCGGTATGTAGGCGGTCCAGGCCGAACTATGTCAATAACATTTCATATTGGCCCATCGTACAGGTCTCACCGCAGACCTGACGAAGCGCACGAAAATAGGCCTGCACTACGCCTTTTCCGAATCCAGAAGACCGAGCCGCTCGGCAGCGGACACCAGTTCGGCAAACGACAGTACCTGCATCTTTGTCATCACTTGGTGGCGGTGCGCTTTCACCGTACGTTCGGTCGTTCCAAGCTCATAGGCGATCTGCTTGTTGATTTTACCGCGTACGATCAGGTCGAACACCTGTCGTTCACGCCGCGACAAAGACGTCAAGCGAGAACGCAGCGAATCGAGCTTGCTCTGTTGGCTGCGCACCGCCTCCTGTTGAGCCATCGCGCGCTCAATCGCATCGATCAACTGTTCTGACGATACCGGCTTGGTCAGAAAATCCTCCGCGCCGGCCTTGATCGCACGGACCGTCGTCGCGGTATCGGCATGTCCGGTCAGGAAAACGATGGGCAGCGGCGACTGGCATTGGAGGAGCGAGGTTTGCAACTCCGGCCCGCTCAGGCCCGGAAGCTGCACATCAAGCAAGATACATCCCGGATGGCTGGACCCTGGAGGATCATCCAGTAGCTGCTGCGCGGACGCGTAGGTCACAACTTCATACCCGGCCAGTTTGAGTCGACGCTGGATCGCCATCCGGAAGGATGCGTCGTCGTCCACGACATAAACGAAGCCGGGCAAGTTTTTCTCCCTCGACGGGTACTTCAAATGCAGAAACCAGACGTGCCGTTAATGCCTGAGCAAAGCAGCCCGATTGGGATGCCACAACCGCGAACGGAGCGTCCGTTTTCGGCATATTGCCGCACCATCTGACAGACACTCTGACGGATTCTCAATCCAGCGCATCGAACCCTACCTGTACCTTGGTACAATGCACCTACAGACAATGGTTGAAAACCCCACTTATGACCTAAACAACCCTCGCGGGAAGCGGATTTTCGGCGGCTCCTTACTCCCGGCCATGGAAATATCGCGCCACCATCAGTTCGGGAGTTGGCCATGTTCGTTCGCACCGCTGCCGACGCCTCTTCGCCGCTTCATTCGCTCCGGGAGCTCGGGCTAAACACCGAGTCAAATCCAATCATCAGTTTAAACGAATTTACCTATAAGAAGGGCTCGGAAGTCTACGGCGAAAAGGAGGCCGCGGAGTACGTCTATCAGGTGAAGAAGGGTGCTGTGCGAAGCTACAAGCTCCTGTCGGACGGCCGACGCCAAATCGGCGCATTTCATCTTGCGGGCGACATCTTCGGGCTGGAAAACGGCAGCGCGCACAGGTTCACGACGGAAGCGATCGTCGACACCACGGTTCGCCTCGTGAGGCGCCAAAGTCTCGAGCTGGTTGCGCAGGACGACGCCGTGGTGGCTCGTAACCTGCTGAGCATGACCACCACCAACCTTCAGCATGCGGAAGACCATATGCTGCTGCTCGGCCGCAAGACGTCGCTGGAGCGGGTCGCAGCCTTCCTGATCGAGATGGACAAGCGGCTGACGGCGGCCGGGATCATGGCGCTGCCGATGTCGCGGCGTGATATCGCCGACTATCTCGGATTAACGCTGGAAACCGTCTCCCGCGCACTATCGCGGTTGCATGAGCTCGGTATCCTCGGCTTCATCGGAAACACTCAGCGCCAGATCGTGCTGCTGGACAGGCTGAAGCTCGCTAGCCTCGATCTCCAGAACTAGACTGGGGCGCCGCGATCGCCGCAAGATGCTCAACCGTCTTGCGCAGCACCTCGAAAAGAACTGCGGTTGACCAACCAAACATCAGGATGCCGTTCATCGCTGTCATGGGTCCCGTCAGCCGCCAGCCCGCCACGGGCGTGATGTCCCCATAGCCGAGCGTGGTGTAGTTCACGAAGGTGAAATATAGCAGATCGCTTCCCGGAGGCGCCGCGCCGACTGTCGCATAGGCGAGCGCCCAAATGAGAACCTCGACAGTGTGCGCGACCATCAGAATGACAGCGGCGGTGACCATCACCGCCATCAGGTGGGACCGGGGCCGCCCCGTGTGCTTCAATCCGGCAGTACGGGCGATGTCGATGGCCGCAACGGTCACCAACGCGTGAATCATGATGTTGATCACGCTGATCAAGGTACCGAGCAGGAATTGGACCGCCATTGCGCACTCCTAGTGCGGACATCGAAGAAGTCGTCCGATGATCCGGCAAGCGCCGACCACGAAACCCTCAAGGCTTGACTGCGACACAGATCAAGGAGAACCGATCACTATGCCCCCTTTGGTGCTGTCGAGCCGCTGTTCATCAGCAGCGTCAACGTGTGTCTCGCGATCATGAGATCCACGTCGGATGGCACGACGTAAACCGGAATGCGGCTGGCGGACGACGATATCAGCTGCGATTGCCGCGCGTTCCGCGCCACATCAAGCTCGACACCGAGCCATGCGAGCCGCTCCGCCACGCGCAAACGGATCGACGCGGAGCTTTCGCCGATCCCGGCGGTGAAGACGAACGCATCGAGCCCCTGCAACGCAGCTGAGAGCATACCGGCGTTAAGCCCGATCCAGTGAACGAAATAGTCGATCGCAAATTTCGCGTTGACATCTTCACTTGCCTCGAGCTGACGGACATCGCCGCTGAGACCCGAGAGGCCGTTCAGCCCGCAATCCCCGTGGAGAAACTCCTGCACCCTGGACGCCGCCATTCCCTTTTCCGAGATGAGATAGAGCACAACTCCCGCGTCGATCTGCCCTGGTCGCGCTTCCATCGGCAGTCCGTCGATCGCGGTGAAGCCCATGGTGCTCTCGACGCTCAGTCCTTCGTGAAGCGCGCACATTGATGCGCCGCTCCCGAGATGCGCGACGATCACGCGTCCCATCGCGATTTCCGGCGCAACCCTCAGCAAGGTCTTCGCGATGTATTCGTAGGAGAGGCCATGAAATCCGTAGCGCCGTACGCCCTCGGCATGAAGCCCACGAGGGATCGCGTAGTGATCGGCCACCGCAGCATGGGCTCGATGAAATGCGGTCTCGAAGCAGGCGACCTGCGGCAGCGTTGGGAAGTTAGTCAGGATCGATCGTATGGGCGCCAGATTATGCGGCAGATGAAGCGGCGCCAACGCGGTCATTCCTTCCAGGCGCGCCAGGATCCCATGATCAATCAGGACCGGCCGGTCATGCTCTGCACCGCCGTGAACGACGCGGTGCCCGATAGCAATGGGGCTGATATGAAGCTCATCCCGCAACCAGGCGCCTGCAATGTTCAGTGCGGCCAGAATATCCGGCACTGCGTCGATCGGATAGGCGCGATTGGCAAGCGGATCGCCGCCGGCGCTGCTCGCCTGCAGTCGCGGGCAACGCCCAATCCCGTCGATCCGTCCCTTGATCTGTTGCCGCAGGCTTCCTTCTCCTTCGATCGAATAGATCCGGAACCTGAGGCGGGAAGAGCCGGCATCGATGACAAGGATGGTATCCATGGCACTCACGTCGCACTCGTCGGAGCATGTCGAAGCCTTGCATCAGCACCGGCGGCCACAGCAGCCGGACCAGGCGGGCCAGACATTTCCACCACCACGTTCCGACCTCGTGGTTGTATCGCTTTGCCTGAAAGGCTCGGTCGAATTGATATGGGTCAAAGCTCGATCGCCAGTTTCGCCGGCACGGCACGTTCGGTACGAATCCAGGCCACCGTCAGCTCCCAGACCACAGATAGGATGATAGGTCCGATGAAGAGGCCGATGATCCCATGGAAGAGGGTTCCTCCGATCACCCCGATCAGGATCACGAGCGCTGGCGTGGTCAGGCCGCGGCCCATGACAAGTGGTTTCAGGATGTTGTCGAGAACCGAAACGATCACGAAAAACACCGTCAGCAGGAGCGCGACCGGAAATTCCTTGTCGGTCCAGATCCAGATGATGACCGGCAGGATGACAATAGCGCCGCCTATTTGCACGATCGACAACAACAACACCGCAAATGCCAGCAGCCCCGCGCTGGCGATGCCGGCCACCTTGAATCCGATGCCCGCCAGCAATGCCTGGATGATGGCGACGCCGATCACGCCTTGGGCCACAGCACGGATCGTGGCACCTGCCAGGTCGAGAAAGTGCTCGCTCTGGTCGGGCACGACGCGCGACAGAAAGCTGCGCCCCGCCCCCACGAGCTGAGGTCCATACGGAAACAGCACCCCGGCCACCGCCACCGACAGCAGAAACTTGACCGTACCTACCCCGGCATTGCCTGCAAATCCGAGCAGGGTCCCCGCGAATGGCTTCAGGTAGGGCACCACAGCGCGCAAGAGCGATCGGAGATTGGTCGTCGCTTGGTCCCAGAGATCGAAGAGCTGAGGGCCGATGACGGGCCAATCCTTGAGAGACTGCGGCGGCGAAGGCACGTGCAGTTCGCCAGCCGTCATTTGGGCGGCAAGATCGGTGATCCCGTCGACCGCGCCCATGCCCAGCCAGGTCGCGGGTCCGATCACAACAGCAAGATTGACGAGAGTAAGGATCGTTGCTGCAAGCTTCGGTCGGCCACCGAGAATGTCACTGAGGCGCCGAAACACCGGATTAAGGGCAGCGGCAAGCACGACACTCCAGGCCAATATGGGCACGAATGGGCGGACCAGGAGGAGCGCCCAGATGAGCAACAGCCCCAGCAACCCCAGCCGGATGAGAAGCTGGATGATCTCGTCTCCGGAGAATATCTGGCGGAGTGTTTTCACGGACTCGCCTTCTCATGCCGCGCATGCTGAGGCGAACTAGCCCCTGCTCTCGCTCAGCTGGCTTGATCCAGATCAAGCGTCGCGGCTCTCCTACAGCTGAAGTCCGGGCGGGTTCAGCTCACGCTTGGCCTCAAACACTGTAACGATCGCAACATTTCATATGCACGGTCATGCCGCCGGCGCGACGGAATCCCTCCCTCGCCGGTCAGTCGAGATTTCAACGCGGTGGAGGACATTATGAGGTTCATCAAAGGGGCATTGGCAGCATTTCTTACTGTCGCGAGCGCCATGATTTCCGTACCCGAAAGCGAAGCAGCGCCTTTGCCCACCAATGTTGGCGCGATGAGAGCCACGCTTGATAACGACGTGATGAAAGTGCGCTACGGAGGCTGGGGTTATCGCGGCGGACGGGGCGGAGGTTACCGCGGAGCGGGATTGGGCTATCGTGGCTTGGGGTATCGCGGCGTCGGATATGGCTACAGAGGTTACGGATCTAGAGGCTACCGTGGCTGGGGCGCCGGCGCAGTGGTCGCGGGGGCGGTCGTCGGTGGCGCGATCGCAAGCTCCGGCTACTATGGTGCATATCCCCACTACGGCGGCGGATACTCCTCTTACGGCGGAGGATACGGCTATGATTATTGTCCGCCCAGTGCCTACAGCGCCTACGGAAGCCATGGCGGTTATGGCGGCTACTACGCGAGGCGGAGCTACTATTCCGGCTGGTAGATTTGCCTCGGATTCTCTCGAGCACACGCGCTCTTGTTGTCGCCGTGGCGCAATGGCAGCGCGAGCGCGATAATACCTCCATTGATCTGGATCAGCACGCAGGCAGGAGCGCTGACATCGACTTGCGGTTTCGAACAGAGGAGGCGCATCGGACTAGCAGCTGCATTCATGACGACCGAGCTGGTTCTCGCGAGTCCTGAAAGCGCCAACGTCATTATATACTGCCAAAACGTGGACTATCCGGCGCATTGCGTCGCGAGGCCAGGCGTCGTCTTGGGAGTGCGTCTCGTCGCGCGCGCTGCCGCACGGGAAGCGGTGCGGCCCGGCACTCCGACCAACCGCGGCGGTCCGGTCGATCGCGCCGACAGGCGCTGACTGGCTTGCGCGGTACGGCCACAAAAATGAGGGCCGACATGACTGCCGGCCCCCTGAAGACGTCAGACCCTGGAGAGCTCAGTACCTTGCGACGACCGGGTTGGCCCCGCCGAAGCGGTAGTTGAAGCGCACGGTGAGCATATCGACGTCCTGGGTGATCCGGTCGTTCACAAAAGCGGCAAGGCGCGGATCGGCGACCGTGAACGAATTATTCCGGTGCCCCATGAACAGATGATCGTATTCGAGCCCCACCGACCAATTCGGGGTGAAGCCGTACTCGAATCCAACACCAATGACGCCACCCCAACGGGTCGCACTTTGCGCGGCGAGTTCGACGCCGGACGCAGTATCAAGGACGCTCAGCCGGTTGTCTGTCACCGCCGCGCCGCCCTTCACGTAGAGCAGTGACGCATTCCAGGCGTAGCCGATCTGGCCGGTGAAGAGGCCGATGGCGCTCGTTTTGGCGCGCGTAGAGAGCGTCGGATCGAACAGGCTGACGCGCTGGTTACTGAGATCCGCCCAATCGCCCTGAGCTTCCAGACCAAACACCCACTGGCTGGCTTGCCAGCGATAACCGAGCTGACCACCGATGACGCCACCGGATCGATCGCGGCAGCCGGAAGCGACGGCGACGCCAGCCGCGTCAAGGAAATCCACGCAGTTGTGGTTCTGCGCCCAGCCACCATTGCCACCGATATAGAACCCCGTCCAATTGTAGATTGGAACGATCGGTGCCGGAGGCGGCGCCTTCACGGCCATATCGGCAGCCATGGCGGGTCCCATGGCCAACGCCACCAGGCCAATTGTTGTCAGCAGAAGTCTTTTCATCATGCTCTCTCCTTGCCGGCCGCTTTTTGATTGCTCGAACGGCGGCTTGTTGCATTGCAATCATCCCCCAACTTCCAGCTGAAACTCTACGGGCGAGGCCGCAAACTCCACGTGCCAAAATGGCAACACTCAAGACATTTCGAACCAGGTTTCGGTTTGCCTCGCCCGCGGAGTCGAACGACTGGCGCCAGTATCCGAATTGGCCGAAAGGCAGCCGTCTGCTCCGAGTCACCTCCAGTCATCCGCATCAACCACCGTGATGGCCCGCCTATTTCTCCGGGTCGCGCTTGGCATCGGGGCCGGTAATCTCGTCGCCTCGGCCTTGCTCGATCCAGGACGGAATGTCGCTCGAGGGAATCAACCGTCGCGGCAAAAAGGGATTGAGCGTGCCTGCGAACACGATCAATCCCTCGTTGAATTTCTCTCGCGCGAAGGTCCGCGCCTCGGCTTCGTTCTCGAATGTGCGCGTTTCCCGGGGACTTCGCCGCTTCGGCAAGGTCCCGCGCTTGTGCACCTCGAACGTGACGTACCAGGTTTGCGGCATCCGCCAGCTTCCGGATCTCAATCTAGCGGACATCTGTCGGCAAATGAAGATCGGTAAGATCATGTGACGTCCTAGTTGCGCCGCTCTTCGCGGCGCTCCGTGCGCCCTGTCCGCCTTTCCTGACGGCGTTCAGTCCGACCCCGTGCGCCGTTCCTGACGCCGCTCGTGGCGGGCTCCCCGCCTCTCCTGGCGTCGCTCCATGCCGATCGTCTGCGCCGGCGCTTCTGTTCCGAACAGGAACGTGCCGGATGTCGCCAATCCGAGTACAGCGGCCCATCCGAGCAACGAAAAAGCCTCGCGACGATCGACCCGTCCAGACCTCAACGTTTCACTCATGTCAGTTACTCCCGATCTTCAAGGACATTTGATTGGGCAATGCCTCGACGTGCGCTCGTTGACAGTATCATGGCGGGCGCCCCACTCCGAAGATGCGACCATCGGAGACGCTCACCAAACCTGGTTACCAAACCAGCCGTACTGCGGCGGCCGCGCGACGAGCCGGATATTTTTTTCGATGTGCCTCCTCACAATTTTGTTTTGACGCTGCGGCTTCGCATCAGCCTTTGCCGACGAACGCGCTGGCGGTCGTTCGGCATCGAGCGGTCCGACCTGAGCAAAGGCCTCGCGAACGCGCGTCTGTTGGAAGTCGGCGCCCGGCAGGGCACCAAGCTCGACCTTGGCGATGTCGGTTGCGACAACCGTGGGCCGGCTCGTGTCGAGAACGACCAGCTCCGGCAATTTCCAATCGGAATGGATGCGGATGGTGGCGGAGCGCGCAGCTTCACCGCGTACGGCAGGCCGATCCGGCACCAGGGCATCCGCAACGAAGAGCATCGCGAGCAACGTACCGCCGACATAGAACAGATATCGTGAGACGGGCATCGTCAGCGCCATTGCCGCCGCAGATCTTCGTCTGGCAAGCAACGGCCCACGGCGGCAGAATTGGCGCAGCAATGCAACCTGCATGGACGTGGTAGCCTAAATCGACCCGCCGTTGCGTCAGCCGCGGCGCGCCCCTGGTGAAGCACTTGCTGAGGCATGGCGGCACTTCGTCGGTAAGCGCATGCACGCTGCAGCAAGGCTAATGTTCACCGCGTCCGAACGCGGCTTCGCTTGAGCCAGATCAACGAATTGAATTGTCCCAAACAGGGCCCCGCGTAGTGCCGCACGGCTTGGTCAGTGTCAGTGACATGCCCTTTGGTACGATGGCCGGGAGGGCAATTGCAGAGATGCAGCAGGCAAGGCAGAACTCTCACCGCGTACATCGAGCTTCTGGCAGGGAGGGCCGATGATGAGCCAATTCGAACTGAGCTCGCGTGCAGCACTTTGCCGGCAGCTTGCAAGCGAGGATCCGGCAAACCAAACGGTCTGGATGGCCGAGGCAAGAAGCTGGTCACGCCTGGCGGCCGAGGCGCTTCCTGATGAGCACCGATGGAAAGGCGGTATCACCGCCCGGCTATTCTTCGCCTTCAACAAATTGGTCGCGGCGCAACACGAGCCTACGCCGGCAGAAATGATGAAGAGCAGATCCAAACGCGTCATGCCGTCTCGGAGCTTGTCACCGACGGCCTGACGCATTCGAGCGAGAAGCGTTCGCACGATGGCATACTTGGCTCAAGTGTGGAGAGAGCCGGTGCACCACGTGACAGCATGCTTTCCGATGCGACCCGGCGGGCTGCACTCGACGTCAAAGCGTCGTCATCCAGATTCCCTTAACGCGATCCGAACTTGACCCGGTAAAATCGAAGACGAAGCAGATGCGATTTGTTGAATCCCTTGATCTAAAGCAAGCCACGGCCCTGGTGCTGCGTTGGTCTTATGACGTTGAAGTTCATTTTTGGAGAAGGTCCATGAACTCAGCGAGCGCAAGGAAGATTGCCGCTGCCGTCGCCGTCCTCGTATGCGGCACGACGTTGTCCATCGGCTGGAACGACCAAGGCGGAATTTCGCTGCAGGTCGACAAGGCGCAAGCGGCGACGCGATTATACGTCACTCCCTATTATCGCGGTCACTACTACACGAATGACGGTCTGCCCTGGTACGCGGTGCGAGCCTATTATTTTGGCGGACCGTGGAGCTACGGCTATAGCGGCTGGACCGACTATGCGGCGCGAACGGCATCGGTTGCGTCCCAGGCTCGTTGGTGAAGGGCGGCGAAGGCATCATGTACGTGTGCCAATAGAGCTTTATGATGGCGCGATGGGCGGCGCTCATTAAGCCGCCTCTCGCGCTAGTCTGCGCTCAGGAGGTGACGGCTGAGGGGAGGATACCATGACCTATGTTCTGGTCGTCATCAGCTGGCTTGGCGTCGCGAATGGCGCCGTCATATCGACACATGAATTTCAAGCGCAGAGCGTTGCGAAGCAGCCCGGACGGCGCTGATGGAATACGCGAAAGCGCGCAGCAGCGACGAGACACTGAGGCCGCTCTGCATACAGAAGTAAAAAAGCGGCGAAAAGGGTGACGCATGTACCCGAACCCGACTGAATCGTTCTGGTGTTTCGCTTTCGCTTAACAGCTTCACGATTTCGACGGTTCCTTGATCTTGATCAATGGTCCGAGCGCCAGTCCGTGGAGCGATCCAAATTCACTCTCACAGGCGGAGACTATCATGAAGCGTGGTTTGGTCACAAAGCTATCACTCGCGGTTGCCGTGGTCGCCCTCGGAGTGTCCGGCTCGATCGACTGGTCGGCGGAGGAAGGCCTTTCGCTCGCGCTCGGCCGGGCTGAAGCACGAGTCGGGCGGCCCTTGACACCCGTATCAGTCGCCGGCGTAGCACGGCGCACCACCAGGCGCGCGGTCGTCGGCGGCGCGGCAGTCGGTGCAGCCGCTGTCGGCACGGCATGTGTCCGCGTGCTGGTCAATGGCAGCTACGTCTGCCGCTGATAGCCCTCGTTGCCGGCTCCGAACATCGCATCCTGCCAGATAACTTTTTTCGGCAGGATGTGCGGTTCAGGTTTCGGAGCGCGATTGGCGTTGCCACATACGAGCGGCGATGTACCGACCAAATCCTCGTTGGGCCACTGTAGATTTTTCAGTCTCCCAGCGGCCCTTTGGCGTCCCCGTCGCTCCCTTTCAGCAACTCGTATTTAATCCGCCGCATGCGTGCCTGGGCTTCGAGCGGCTTGCAATAGGCGGTTGACGCTGCGAGCAGATCGATGGTGGCGAGAAATGCATAGCGCGATGCCGTCGGCTTAAGTGCGTCTGGCGCTTCGGGCACGTGCACGCCAAGCGCAATATCGGCGATTGAGGCCAGCCTGCTTTGCGGCTTGGTGATTGCGACGACCAAGGCGCCGTATTGCTTGGCGATAGTGGCTGCCTCGATCACTTCGTTCGCCGCACCGGTGGTCGAGATGGCAACGACGACGTCATCCCGCCCGAAAGTCGCGGCGATCATGCGCATCAAGCTCGGATCGGAGGCATGCGAGACGGCGATCCCAAGACGAAAGAACCGGTTCTGAACCTCCGCCGCCGCAAGAGTGGAACCACCCCCCACCCCGAACGCCGCAAGCTTCGAACAGCGGGAGATAGCTTCGGCAGCCCTCTCGATGTCCTCCTTGCGAAGTCCTTCCTCGGCGGCGGCAATTGCGCGGCGAATTTCCTGAAACACCGACCGCCAGAGCGCGGGGCGCGCCAGATCCGTCCCGACGTGAGGGGGAAGCTCAACGTAAATCCGCCCGACCGCCATTGCTTGGGCCAACCTCACCTTGAGGTCGCGGACGCCCCGGCAACCGACGGAACGGCTGAACCGGGTTACCGTCGGCTCGCTGACGCGCGCCCGGCGGGCCAGCTCGGAATTGCTGGCGTGAACGGCAAACTCCATATCGGCCAGCAGCACCGTGGCAACGCGCTGCTCCGACGGACTGAGGCTTGGAGCGCTCTGCCTGATAAGGGAGATGATGTCGCCGGCCACGACATTGTCGTCGCCCGACGGCTTCGAGATCGCTGCACCAACGGCTCTCGCCGGATGATTTCGCTTTGCACGCGCCATTGCCTGCCCTTCCCCAGGTCAGATCCACCTTCGCCCTTGGCGGGAAGCTGCCGTAAGAAACCTTCAGCATCGACCAAACGTATATCGGCATGCCCCATCAAGAATAGCATTTTCCGCTTGATAATTGGCAAATTGTGTATGTAACTTTCAAACAACCAATAGCGTGCTAGCAGCCCAACAGCTGAAAGGCACGTCCCCTGCACCGGGAAGCAGGCGGTCAGCAAGGCGGGAGGGCGATCATGAGATACGGTCCAAGTGTCTTGATGCGTGGCGTCGTGGGGCTGGCCACCGCGTCATTCTTGCTTGCACAGGCCAATGCCGCCACGCTGCTGCGCGAAGCCACCATCGGAGAACCGCCGCCGCTCGATGTCATGCTGACGACAGCCGACGTCGCATCGGTCATCGGTCGCCACATCTTCGAGACCCTGTACGCGCTGGATTCGACCTATACGCCGCGTCCGATGCTGGCCGAGAGCGATCGCACGGAAGACGGCGGTCGGACCATCGTCATCAAGCTCCGCGAAGGTGTCCTCTTCCACAACGGCAAGGAGATGACCGCCAAGGACGTGGCCGCCTCGATGACGCGATGGGGCAGTTTCGGTGCCCGCGGCAAGCTCCTGATGGCGGCGGCTACGTCGGTTGAGGCCACCGGACAGTATGAAGTCACCCTGAAATTGTCCGCGCCGAACGGCGCCTGGAAGGCTCTCATTGCGGACGTCAATGGCGGTCTTGCGATCTATCCGGAAGACATAGCCGCCAAAGCGGGGAACCGGCCGATCGAGCAAAAGGACTATATCGGCACCGGGCCTTACAAGTTCGTGGAGTGGCGGCCGAACCGCTATGTCGAGGTGGAGAGGTTCGACGGCTACAAGCCGGTGAAGGAAAAGGGTGACGGCTTCGCCGGCGCCCGCGTTGCGAGCTTCGACAAGATCCGGTTCATTCCGGTGCCTGACGTCGGAACGCGCGTGAGCGGCGTGCAGGCGGGCGACTACGACTATGCGGAAATGATCTCCGGTGATCTGTACGAGTCCCTGAGCAAAGATCCATCGGTTCAGGTGCAGCGTACCAACGCGCCGATCTTCGGCCTGTTCTTCATGAACTCGAAGCAGGGAATCCTGAAGGACAATTACAAGCTCCGCCGCGCCATCCAGACCGCGCTGGACAAGTCGCAGGCACTGCGCGTCGCCTTCGGTCCCAAGGACCTGTGGAATGCCGAAGGATCGATCTTTCCAAACGGCACACCCTGGTACTCGAGCGAAGGCGTCTCCAATTACAGTGCGCACGACCCGAAGAAGGCCAAGGAGCTCGCAAAGGAGGCGGACTACACGGGGACGCCGATCCGCCTGCTGGTCTCGACGAACTACCAGGCACACTATGACGAAGCCTCCGTCTTCACCCGCCAGCTGGCCGACGCCGGGATCAATGTTCAGATGATGGTCGTCGATTGGGCGACCCTTCTGAAGATGCGCGGCCAGCCGGAACAATGGGACATCTTCGTCACCCACCATTCCTTCGCGCCCGACCCGCTGCTGCTCACGTTCTTGAATGCGAGCTATCCCGGCTGGTGGGACAGCCCCGAGATCGGCTCACTTAGAGCTGAGTTGATCAACACGACCGATCCAGCCGCGCGCAAGTCGACATGGGACAAGATCCAGTCGTTGATCTATGAGCAGGTACCGGTGATGAAAGTAGGCGATGCCTACACCTATGACATTGCTTCTCCCAAGCTCAAGGGGCTCAACCCAAACGGCCCCGTGTTCTGGAATGTGTCCACGAAATAAGGACGGGCAATGAGGCCGCGAAGACTGTCGAGCGCCGGCGCCGGCGCGCATCGTTGCCGCTGACCAGGCGCTCAATCACATGTGGTCTTACGCATTCAAGCGCGCAGCAACGACGGCGGTGACGCTGCTGGCAGCGTCCATCATCATCTTCGCGTTCATCCATATCGTGCCGGGTGACCCGATTTATGTTCTGCTCGGTGACACCGCGACCCCCGACCAGATCGACGCCTTGCGACACCAGCTCGGTCTCGACCAACCGATTATCCTGCAATATCTCACCTGGGCCGGCCATGTGCTCGAGGGCGACCTCGGGCGGTCGATCTTCTTCCAGGCGCCCGTGCTGTCGGTAATTGCCGATGGCGCCGAGACCAGCACCTTGCTCGCCACCATGACGATGATCTGGGTTGCGGTCATCGGGGTGCCGATCGGCATGATTGCGGCGGTCCGGCACGGCACGTGGCTCGATCAGGGATTGTCCGGCGGGGCGATGCTGATGGCCTCGATACCCACGTTCTGGGTCGGGCTCTATCTGATCCTGATCTTTGCCGCCTGGCTTGGTTGGTTTCCGAGCTCCGGTTATCCGTCGATCTTCGAAGGTGGTGTCGTCAATCTCCGCTATCTCGTCCTCCCAAGCCTGGCGCTTGCGGCTCCGAATGCCGCTTTGATCCTGCGGCTGACGCGCGCCAGCATGCTCGACGTCTCCCGGGAGGACTACGTGCGCACGGCGCGTGCAAAGGGAATCCGGCCGTGGCAGGTCGTGCGCCGCCACATCTGGCGCAATGCACTCCTGACGGTCGTGTCCGCATTCGGCTTCACCTTCGCCGCACTACTGTCCGAAGCGGTGGTGACCGAAACCGTGTTTGCCCTGCCGGGCATCGGTCGCCTCGTCGTTCAGTCGATCCTTCGCCGAGACTACCCTGTGATCCAGGGGGTCATCCTGGTCATCGTGGTGGTTTATCTCCTGATCAATCTGATTGTCGATCTGAGCTATCGTCTGCTCGATCCGCGGGTTGAACTTCAATGAGTAGCAACAGCGTGACATTGTGGCTCAAGCCGTTCATCGCCCGCCCGATCGCGCTGGCCGGGCTCGGGGTTCTTCTGGCAACCGTGCTCGCCGCGGTCTTCGCACCCTGGCTGTCGCCTTACGATCCGTATGCCATCGATCCCCTGATCCGCCTGACGCCGCCGAACGTGACCCACTGGTTCGGCACCGACCAATTCGGCCGGGATACCCTGTCGCGCACCATTCATTCAGCACGCATGGCGCTTCTGATCGGCTCCGGCGTGGTCGTCTTCGCTCTCGCGACCGGCGTTCCGGCCGGCGTACTTTCCGCTCTGTTTCCGCGGCTGGGGCACCTGCTGATGCGCATGGTCGACGTGCTGATGGCTTTCCCGACTCTGCTTCTCGCACTCGGCCTGATTGTCATCTTGAGCCCGAGCGTGGCCACCGTCATTCTGGCCATCGGGATCGGCTACATGACGACGACGACCCGCATCGTCTATGGACTGACACTGCGCTTGCGCGCGGAAACCTACGTCGAGGCGTCTCGCAGCATGGGCGCCGGAGCGGCGTGGCTCATCAGTCGGCACATCTTGCCGAACCTGGTCTCACCACTTCTCGTGCAGGCCAGCTTCGTCTTCGCGTTCGCGCAGCTCGGCGCGGCTTCACTCGACTTCCTGGGCCTCGGCGCCCCGCCGGACATTCCGAGCTGGGGCAATATGCTGGCGGAATCGCGGACCTTCATCACGCGCGCGCCGTGGCTGCTCTTCTTCCCCGGCATGATGATCGTGGCGACGGCATTTTCTCTGAACCTGGTCGGCGATGCATTGCGCGATCGACTCGATCCGCGGTTCCGTCAAGTCTTCGGTGAGAAGGGTTAGGCCGTGCTGACAGTTTGCGACCTTACGGTGTCAGTGGGCCCGGAAACCGCGCCGGTCGACATCGTCGCGGGCGTGTCCTTCGGATTGGCCAAGGGCGAGATCCTCGGTCTCGTCGGCGAGTCCGGTTGTGGAAAGAGCATGACCTCGCTTGCGGTCATGGGATTGCTGCCGCAGCCCGGTCCTCGGGTCCGGGCCGGGCGGGTCCTGTTGGAGGGCTGCGACGTAACGCAGCTGCAGCCCTGGCAACGTGTCGAAGCCGGCCACGGCCGCATGGCAATGATCTTTCAGGAGCCGATGACCTCACTCAACCCGGTCCGTCGGATCGGCGATCAGATCGCCGAAGCCGTACGCGTACATGAGGGAATTTCGGGCGCAGCGGCGCTCGTCCGCGCTCGCGAGCTGCTCGAACTGGTCCGCATGCCCGACCCCAAAATGCAGCTGTCCGCGTATCCACATCAGTTGTCGGGAGGCCAACGCCAGCGGGGCATGATCGCGATTGCGCTGGCCTGCAGGCCACAGGTGCTGGTCGCCGATGAACCGACCACCGCGCTGGACGTCACCATACAGGTTCAGATTCTCGGGCTCTTGCGCGAGCTCTGCAATCGGCTCGATATGGCGATATTGTTCATCACCCACGACATGGGAGTCATTGCGCAGCTCGCCGATCGCGTTGCTGTCATGTACGCCGGCCGGATTGTGGAAACCGCGGCAGTCGATGCGCTGTTCGGCGCACCCCGTCATCATTACACCCGCGGACTGATGGATTGCATGCCGTCGCGAAATTCCGGCGCGCGCCGGCTGCCTACAATTTCTGGTCAGCCGCCGCTGCCAGGTTCGGTCGCTGCTGGCTGCGTGTTTGCCTCGCGTTGCGCAGCGGTACGCGATGAGTGCCGCGTGGCGACCCCACCTCGCCTGGAGGCCTCCCAAGGGCACGAGGTGCTCTGCGCATTTCCACTGGCCGGCGGGGAGCTGCCATGAGCGGCAATGCCATCCTCGACGTCCGGGACATGATGGTCTCGTTCAGTGCCAGGCGAGCCGGTCGGAAATACCGGGTGCAGGCGGTGGATGGTGTATCGCTGTCGCTGGCCGAAGGCGAGGTCCTTGGGATTGTCGGCGAGTCCGGCTGCGGCAAGACCACGCTGGGCCGCACCCTCGTCGGGCTGGTCCAGCCCGACAGCGGCAACATCAAATTGAAGGGAACCGAATTGATCGGAGCCGGCGGCTCCGGCCTCCGTGAGAAGCGTCTAAGCGTCCGAATGGTTTTCCAGGATCCCAATGCATCGCTCAACCCGCGGCGCGCAATTGGAGATTCGGTGGCGGAGGCGGCCGACATCAGCGGCTTCTTCAAGAGCCGCGCCGAGCGAAGCGCGGCCATAGCTGCCACCTTGACGGCCGTCGGGTTGAACCCCTCTTTCGCCGCTCGCTATCCCTACGAGCTGAGTGGCGGGCAGCGGCAGCGGGTCGGAATCGCACGCGCCATTCTGCCCACCCCGTCCATCATCGTCGCCGACGAGCCGGTCTCGGCCCTCGACGTTTCCGTGCAGGCGCAGGTGCTCAATCTGATGATGGATCTGCGTGACCAGTTGAGACTGTCGATGCTTTTCATCTCGCACGACCTTGGCGTGATCGGACAGATCAGCAGCCGCGTTGCTGTCATGTATATGGGCCGGATCGTAGAGCAGGCCGGGACGCGGACGGTCCTCGATTATCCGCTCCATCCCTATACGCGCGCGTTGGTGGCAGCAATTCCGAAGCCCGATCCATCGAAACGGATCCAGGGCGCGATCGAAATGGGTGAACCGCCAAGTCTCTTCACGCGACCGCGCGGTTGTGCATATGCGCCCCGCTGTCCAATGGCCAGCGATCGCTGTCTCGTCGATGTGCCACAACTTCGATCTGCCGGCGCGGACGGTAGGACAATCGCTTGCCACAACGTATAACCAGCGAGTGCCGCGCGCGGGCGAAATCACGCAACGCCTACGATTGATTTCTCGCTCTATTCGAGCGATCCTGTTCACGCGGCCGCAGTCGCAACCGCCATGCGGCTGGCGAGTGCCAATTCCGGGATGCCTGACGCCTGTTGCACCGCGATGTTAATCGCGACGCAACATTCAAAATGAGACTGCCCGTTAAGCCGCGCACGGCTCCGACACGTGCACTGCATCCGAGTTCGGATAGCCTCCCTTTCAAGAACCGTTGGCCTTGTCCGAACGCCGCACCGCGCGGCGGACGCGTCAGGGCGCGGTGAAAAACAGCGACAAAGAACGCCCTGGGAGGAGAGCAATGTTGAAAGGCAGTCTAGGACTGATCGCGTTGAGCAGCCTGTTACTTTCGGGCACCGCCTTCGCACAGGAGAAGATCAAGGTCGGCGTCACGGCGACGCTCGAAGGTACCTACACCGTGCTCGGCGAGGACGGTATCCGCGGCTTCCAGACGGCCCTCAACGTGCTCGGCAAGAAGGTCGGCGACAAGGAACTCGAATTTGTCATCGCTTCGACCGACGCGACGCCGGACTCCGCCGTGCGAGCCGTGCGCAAGCTGATCGAGCAGGACAAGGTACAGATCCTGCTGTCGCCGCTCTCTGGCGACGAAGGCATCGCAGTCAAGAATTTTGCAAAGACCCATCCCGAACTGACCTTCATCAATGCCGCCTCCGGGGCCCAGGAAACGACCTATGTCGATCCCGCTCCGAACTTTTTCCGCTACAACATGGACGGGGCGCAATGGCAGGTGGGCCTCGGCAAATACGCTTATGACCAAAAGAAGTATCGCAAGATCGCGACCGTCGGCGAAGACTATTCCTTCATCTATACGCAGGTGTTCGGCCTCGTGCTCGAGTTCTGCGGTGCTGGCGGACAGGTCACCAACCGGCAATGGGTGCCGCTCGGCACCAAGGACTTTGCCTCGGTTATCGCCGCACTGCCCGACGACGTCGACGCAATCTATCTCGGCCTCGGCGGCGCCGACGCCGTCAACTTCCTGAACCAATACCAGCAGGCCGGCGGCAAGGCGCATCTGATGGGCGGCTCGATCATGATCGACCAGACCATCCTGTCGTCCAAGGGAAACGCCAAGAATGCCCTGATTGGCACGCTGGCCGCGAGCGGCCAGGCCGACACCTGGGAGAGCCCGAGTTGGCAGAAGTTCGTGAAGGACTATCAGGACGCCTTCCCGCCCAACAAGCGCTTCCCGAGCCCATCGCTGCTCGCCACCAACTATTATGGCTCGACAATGGCGCTGATCCTGGCGCTGCGCCAGGTCAACGGAGATCTCTCCAACAATCAAGCCAAGTACAAGGAGGCCCTTGCCAAGATCGAACTCGACGCACCCAACGGAAAGATCAAGCTGGACTCCAACCGCCAGGCGATCGGCACCAACTTCGTCACCGAGGTTGTCGACGACGGCAAGGGCGCGCTGTTCTCAAAGGTCGTGAACGTGATCCCGAACGTCAACCAAACCCTAGGCTACGATCCCGCGGTGTTCGCCAAAATCGGTTTACCGAGCCGCACAGTACCGGAATGTAAGAAATACTGACCTAGTCTCATTCGCGAACGTTGACCGGCCGGGGAGAGATTTGCCAGAAGCGCGACACGTGCGCCCTTGCATTCTCTCCCCGGTTGTTGAACGCTACCAAAAAATACAAGAGCTTTTGGGAGGAGAGGCATGAGCCGGGCGCTCGCCGTCTTCCACGGCCGCTTTGGTCGGGCGACGGTCTATCAGTTGAACCGCCCTTTCAACATCCACGCACATCGCGAAGGTCATTTGATCTTCCATGTCGGCGGGCGTTCCGCATGCATCGATGTCAGCGACGGACGCTACGAGCTCACCGAAGGGTCCGTCGTCGCGGTCAATCCGTGGGAGCCGCATAATTTCTTGCCGTCCGATCTCGAAGGCGGCGCCGTTTTCTTCGTGCTCTACGTCAATGCCGAGTGGTTTGCGCCCGATGCGCCCGGCGCCGACCGCCTGCGCTTCGGCCGCACCCAGTTCACGCGGTCCGTTGCGCTGGACAAGCATATCAGGCACGCAGCCGCCCTCGTGTGCGGCGCTCCCTCGCTCAACAGCCTCGATGGCGAGCTGAGAAGCCTGATCGACATCTGTTACGACGAAAGCTGGCAACAGGCGGCGACCGCGCGCGATCCACGCGCAAACGGCTCCGTCACGGATTTTCGCGTTCGCAAATGCATCAAGATGATGTCGGAGAGTCCTGGCGCCGAGATCGAGCTCGACACCATCGCGCGCGAATCCGGCCTGTCGCGGCCGCATTTCTACCGGCTCTTCCGCACCCAGACCGGCGTCACGCCACACCTCTATCTCAATACGCTGATGATGGAGCAGGCACTGGAGGCGCTGGTGGCGAGCGAAGCGCCGATCGCTGATATCGGCTTCGATCTCGGCTTCTCATCGCAGAGCGGATTCACCCGCTTCTTCGCCGCCAACGTCGGCATGGCGCCGACAGATTATCGCCGCGCGGCCAAGGTTTTGCGCGCCTGAGGCCACGCGAAAAGATACTCACGATCAAGCGCCTCCCTTACAGCCGCATTAGGATGCGCCAAACGCGGTCCCGAAACGAGGATCGCGCGCGATAGGGAGCGCACGTGCATGGCAGGGCCTGCGGCCGGCAACGGTCTGCGTGCCCCTTCGCCCCGCTTGCGGGGCGAGAGATGGGGTGACGTGAAGACGGAGCGGCGATCATGACCCGCTTTGTCGAACGCCATCCCGCCTGGGCACTGATCGTCATCATCGCGATCGCGTTAGCACTCTGGCTGATTTTCGCGGTCTGGCCGCAGGGCGTTGAAGATGCGTTCGGCCGCAAGCGGGTCTTCCTCAACGCTCTGTTCAACGGCATCACACTCGGCGGTCTCTATTTCCTCGTCGCCAGCGGTTTTACGCTGATCTTCGGCCTGATGCGCAACGTCAACCTCGCGCACGGCTCACTCTATTTGTTCGGCGGCTATGTCGGCTACGCCATCAGCGCCGCGACCGGTTCATGGGTCCTCAGCTTCATCGTCGCTTTCATCCTGACGGCACTGGTCGGCGTCCTGCTCCAGGTCCTCGTCTTCCGCCGCATGGAGGGCCAGGACCTGCGCCAGACCATGGTGACGATCGGTCTCTCGATCGTGTTCGCCGATTTGATGCTGTGGGCCTGCGGCGGCGATTTCTATCAGATCCAGACCCCGAACTGGTTGATCGGACCTGTGGAGCTGCCGCTGGTCACCGCGGTCAAATCCTCAGGCGAGCCGGTCTATCTCCGCTATCCCATGGTCCGACTCGTGATCTTCGCCGCCTCCGTCGTGATCGGCGTGGCGATGTGGCTGGCGCTCAACCGCACGCGCATCGGCATGATCATCCGCGCCGGGGTCGACGATCGCGACATCCTGGCGGCGACCGGAGTGCGGATCCAACTCGTTTTCGTGGTGGTGTTTGCGCTCGGCGCCGGCCTCGCCGGCGTCGCCGGCGTCGTCGGCGGAACGTTCCAGTCGCTCTCGCCCGGCGAGGATATCCGCTTCCTGCTCGCCTCCCTCGTCGTCGTGATCGTCGGCGGCATGGGCTCGATCCCGGGGGCTGCGCTGGGCGCGCTTATCATCGGCCTCGCCGAGCAGCTCGGCTCGGTCTACATCCCAACCTACGCCATCGTCGTGACCTTCCTGATCATGGTTCTGGTGCTGGCAATTCGGCCGCAGGGCCTGTTGGCGAGGCGCTGACATGTCCCTCGCTCACGACGCCCGCGTCCCGGTTCGTCCCACCGCTGCTGTGCAACGCTCCAGATTGCGCGGATGGCCGGAGATCGACAATCCGGCGGCCTGGACCGTCGCGGCCATTCTCCTGATCATGCCCCTGATCGCCAACGGCTTCTTCCTGATCGAGATCTTTGCGACCACGCTGATCCTCGGAACCATGGCGCTGAGTCTGATGTTTCTTGCCGGCTATGGCGGCATGGTCAGCCTGATGCAGCTCACCATCGCCGGTTTCTCCGCCTATATGGTCGCGGTGTTTGGCGTCAGCGGTAACGCCAATATCAGCCTGGGCTGGCCGTGGTGGCTTGCGGTCCCGATGGCGCTCGCGCTCGCGACCATCTTCGGCACGCTCGGCGGCGCGCTGGCAGTGCGCACCGAGGGCATCTACACCATCATGATCACGCTCGCGATCGGCGCGGCGTTCTATTATTTCACCAACCAGAACTGGGCGATTTTCAACGGCCATACCGGCATCAATACCGTTGCCACGCCGCATTTCTGGGGCGTCAACTGGCGTGCCGACATTCCCTTCTATTATATCGTCCTCGCGGTCTCCGCGCTGTGCTACTTCGCCGTGGACTACATCTCCCGCGCACCGTTCGGCCTCGCGCTGCAAGGCGTACGCGACAATCCCCGCCGCATGGCAGCGCTCGGCTTCAACGTCAATGCGCATCGCGTTGCGGCCTACGCCTTCGCGTCCTTCGTCGCGGCGCTGGCTGGGGTACTCCAGGTCTGGAACTACCGGCAGATTTCGCCGGGATCCGTGAGCGTTGGAGCGTGCATCGATATCCTCATCATCGCGATCGTCGGCGGCATCACGCGCCCCGTCGGACCCTTTATCGGCGCGCTGATCTTCGTGCTGCTGCGCACCTTCGCACTCGACTTCCTGGTCAAGCTGGGGCTCGACGGCAACCGCTTTCGGCTCCTGATCGGCCTCGGCTTCCTCGCCATCGTGTTCTGGTCCTCGGACGGCGTCATCGGGCTCTGGCAGAGCTGGCGGCGCCGCCAACGCTCCGGCGCGGCAAGTTCAAATGGACGACATGGCCGGGAACTTGGCCGAGAACTTGGCCAAGGATCCACCCAAGGATCCCGCCATGGATAGCGTCGCGCAACGCCTCTCTGTCGTGGGCGCCAGCGCGGCGCTAGAGCTGCGCGGCGTGACGCGTCTGTTCGGCGCGCTCGCGGCACTCACCGACATCACTATTACCGTCCGCCCCGGCGAACGGCGCGCCGTGCTTGGCTCCAACGGCGCCGGCAAGACCACGCTGTTCAACTGCATCACCGGCGACTTCCCACCTTCTAGTGGCACCATCCGCTTCTTCGGCGAGGACGTCACGCACTTCCCGCCCTATGAGCGCATCCGCCGTGGCCTGCGCCGGACTTACCAGATCTCCGCGCTGTTTCCCGGCCTCACCGTCCAGGACAATGTCTACCTCGCCTGCCGGGGCGTCTCACGCGGGCGCTTCTCGTTTCTCCGCCCCGGTCAGAACGATGCGTTGATGCACGCGGCCGAAAATCTCGTGCAGGCCGTCCATCTCTCGGGCGTGAAGGATCAGCGCGTTGCCGAGCTCGCGCATGGCCAGCAGCGCCAGCTCGAGATTGCACTTGCGCTTGCCGGCGCGCCGCGATTCGTCCTGTTCGATGAACCCGCCGCGGGACTGTCGCCGACCGAGCGTGCCGAGCTGATCGAGATATTGATCTCCCTGCCCGCGCATATCGGTTACATCATCATCGAGCACGACATGGACGTGGCCCTGCGCGTCGTCGAGAGCGTCACGATGATGCACAACGGGCGGATCTTCAAGGAAGGCCGTCCGCAGGAGATCGAGTCCGATCCCGAAGTGCAGGAGCTTTACCTCGGAGGCGGCCATGAGTGAGGTCCGCCGTACCACCGCCGCGCTCGAAGTCCGCGGCCTGGACGTCTATTACGGCCATTCGCACGCGCTGCAGGGCGTGGACCTGACGCTCGAGGCCGGCGTGTTCTCGGTCGTCGGCCGCAACGGCATGGGCAAGACCACGCTATGCAAGGCCATCATGGGGCTGGTGCCGGTCAGCGGCGGCTCGATTCGTATCCGCGGCGATGACATCACCCGGCAGCCGCCCGCCCACATAGCCCGACTCGGCGTCGGCTACGTTCCGCAGGGACGGCGGCTATGGCGTTCGCTCAGTGTCGACGAGCATCTGCAGCTTGCCGCCGGCTTGCGCCGCGGCGCATGGACGGTCGAGCGCATCTACAAGACGTTTCCGCGGTTGGCCGAGCGCAAGGATCACGGCGGCGGCCAGCTCTCCGGCGGCGAACAACAAATGCTTGCGATCTCCCGCGCGTTGCTCACCAACCCCCGGCTCCTGATCATGGACGAGCCCACCGAGGGGCTCGCGCCGGTCATCGTGGCCCAGGTCGAGGAGATGCTGCTACGGCTTGGCGAGGACGGCGAGATGTCCGTGCTCGTGATCGAGCAGAATATCGGCGTGGCGACGGCCGTGTCGCGTAACGTCGCGATCATGGTCAACGGCCGCGTCAACCGCATCATCGATTCGGTGCGGCTTGCCGCCGATCGCGAACTGCAGCAGCGCCTGCTCGGTGTCGGAATGCACGCCGGACTCGAGCTCGACCTCGGCGTGCCGCCGGCGGATACGGAACCGAAGCCCTCTCCGCAGCAGACGCGGCCAGGCGGCGCGATCCGCATCTACCTGTCCAACCCGACGCCGCCGACACGCTGGTCGCAACCGGTGCCGATCGCCCGCATCGAGGCCGCGGCCCGCACGTTCTCGACACAGGTGATGCGTCTCGACGAGACGGCACGACGCCGGCGCGAACCGGTCGCGGCACAAACGCAGGACTCTCCGGTCGTGCTCGTCGTCGGTACGCTCGACACCAAGGGCACCGAGCTCCGCTTCATCCGCGACATCATCGCCGGGACCGGCCTGCGAACCCGACTGGTCGATGTCTCCACCAGCGGCAGGCACGCGACCAGCGACGTCTCCGCCCAGGAGATCGCATTGAACCATGGCCGCGGCGGATCGGCGGTATTCGGACCCGACCGCGGCGCCGCCGTCACCGCGATGGCCGAGGCCTTCGCCAGCTGGCTGCGGCGCCAGAGCAATGTTGCCGGCGTGATTTCAGCCGGCGGCTCGGGCGCAGCGTCGCTGGTCGCGCCCGGTATGCGAACTCTCCCTGTCGGAGTGCCGAAGCTCATCATCTCGTCCATCGCCTCCGGTGACGTCGGGCCCTATGTCGGCCCCGCGGACATCACCATGATGCATTCGGTCGCCGACGTGCAGGGCCTCAACTCGATCTCGCGCGCCGTGCTGGCCAACGGCGCCAACGCGCTGGCCGGCATGGTCAAGGCGCGCCTTGATCAGCATGCAGGAAAGGATCGGAGCGACAGCGGATTGCCGTCGGTCGGCATCACCATGTTTGGTGTCACGACGCCGGCGGTGCAGAAGATCGCGGCCGACTTGCGCGAAGATTTCGAGTGCCTGGTTTTCCACGCCACCGGCGTCGGCGGGCGCTCAATGGAGGCACTCGTCGATTCCGGGCAGCTTGCAGGCGTCATCGACCTCACGACCACGGAGGTCGGGGACCTCCTGATGGGTGGCGTGTTCCCGGCGACCGACGACCGCTTCGGCGCCATCATCCGCAGCCGGGTGCCTTATGTCGGCTCGGCGGGCGCGCTGGACATGGTGAATTTCGGCGCGCCCGAGACCATCCCGGAGCGCTACCGCGGCAGGAAATTCCACGTCCACAACCCGCAGGTTACCTTGATGCGGAGCACGGCGGAGGAGAACGAGCGCATGGGGCACTGGATCTCCGATCGACTCAACCGGATGGACGGCCCGGTGCGCTTCTTCCTGCCCGAGGGCGGCGTCTCCGCGCTCGACGCGCGAGGACAGCCGTTCTGGGATCCGGACACCGATGCGGCGCTGTTCCGCACGCTTGAGCGCAACGTGCGGCAGACCGCCAACCGTCAGCTCATCCGCGTTCCTAAGAACATCAATGACCCCGAGTTCGCCTCCACCATTGTCAGCGCGTTCCGAACATTGTTCGGCCGCACTGGGGCGCGCCGGAGACTAGCGAGGTGACCGATGGCCCGGTTTGAACGCGCTGCACTGTTGAAGCGCTTCCGCGACATGGCAAGGCGCGGCGAGCCCATCGTCGGCGGCGGCGCCGGCACCGGCCTTTCGGCCAAATGCGAGGAGGCCGGCGGTGTCGATCTCATCGTCATCTACAATTCCGGCCGCTACCGAATGGCCGGCCGAGGTTCGCTCGCGGGATTGATGGCTTACGGCGACGCCAACGCCATTGTGCTGGAGATGGCCGGCGAAGTGCTGCCCGTCGTGACCAGAACGCCAGTGCTCGCCGGCGTCAATGGCACGGATCCGTTCCGCGACATGGATCTTTTCCTGGACCAATTGAAAGCGCTCGGCTTCGCCGGTGTGCAGAACTTTCCGACCGTCGGCCTTATCGACGGCGTGTTCCGCGCCAATCTCGAGGAGACCGGC
The DNA here is from genome assembly GCF_023073095.1 of Bradyrhizobium sp. 44. Taxonomy (NCBI): domain Bacteria; kingdom Pseudomonadati; phylum Pseudomonadota; class Alphaproteobacteria; order Hyphomicrobiales; family Nitrobacteraceae; genus Bradyrhizobium; species Bradyrhizobium sp. 44. Next base: position 293,965 of record NZ_JADPIY010000016.1, on the reverse strand, counting down.
ATGTCCTATGCGCTCGAGATCGACATGATCGCAAAGGCGCGCGAGAAGGACCTGCTGACGACGCCCTACGTCTTTAGCGAGAAGGAAGCCGCCGCGATGGCGATCGCGGGCGCGGATATCATCGTCTGTCATCTGGGCCTGACGACCGGGGGCACCATCGGCGCGCAGACCGCACTCAAGCTGACGGATTGCCCAGCGCACATCGACACCTGGGCCTCCGCCGCGCTCGGCGTCAATCCGGACATTCTGGTGCTCGCCCATGGCGGACCGATCTCCGATCCGGACGATGCCGATTTCATCATGAGGAACACACGCAATTGCCACGGCTTCTACGGCGCCTCCTCGATGGAGCGGCTGCCGGTCGAACGGGCGCTGACGGATCAGGTTCGCAAATTCAAGGCGATCGGCGCGCGATAACGCCGAAAGGTCGAGGGAGAGAAACATGTCAGGGACTCTGGTCGGTGAATTGATCCTTTGGCTGATCGTCGCCGTCGTGGTGATCGTGGTCGGCGTCTACATCGTGAACTGGCTCTATCATCGCTCGTCCAAGGAGACCTCATTCGTTCGGACCGGCCTGCTCGGCGAGCGCGTTGTGATCAACGGCGGCGCCTTCGTGCTGCCGTTCATCCACGACTACACGCCGGTCAACATGAACGTGCAGCCGATGGGCATCGTGCGCTCGCGCCAGGACGCCGTGATCACCCGTGACCGCATGCGCGTGGACATCGAAGCCGATTTCTATGTCCGAGTGCAGGCGACCCGGGAAGCCGTGTCCATCGCGGCTGCCACGCTCGGCCGCCGTACCATGGAGCCCGAACAGCTCCACGCCCTCCTCGCCGGCAAATTCATCTCGGCCATTCGGTCCGTTGCCTCGGAGATGACCCTCGAGCAGATGCATGAGCAACGCGGAGAGTACGTCGCCCGCCTCAAGGCGAACGCGGCCGAGGCACTTGCCCAGAACGGACTCGAGCTGGAGTCAGTCGCGATCACCGATCTTGACCAGACCGATCTCGAATTCTTCAACCCCTCGAACCGTTTCGACGCCGAAGGTCTGACCCGCCTGATGGAGGATATCGAGGCCAAGCGCAAGCTGCGCAACGACATCGAGCAGGATTCGATGATCAAGATCCGCTCTCGCAACCTGGAGGCCGAGCGGCAGGCGCTCGAGATCGAGCGCGAAAGCGAGACGGCGCGCCTCGAACAAGAGCGTGACATCGAGATGCGCCGCGCCCTGCAACGCACCGAGGTCGCGCGCGAGCGGGCCCTGCGCGAGACCGAAGCGGAGCAGGCGCAGATTTCCGCCCGCGAAACCATCGAGAAGGCGCGAATCGCCAACGACCAGGCGATCGCCGAAGCCCGTATCGCCTCGGAGCGCGAGACCCGCCAGCGGGAGATCGAGCGCACCCGCACCATCGAGGAGAAGGAACTGCTCGCACGGGAAGAAATCGAGAAGGCCCGGATCGCCAACCAGCGCTCGATCGATACCAGCCGCATCGCTTCCGAGCGCGAGGTGCGCCAGCGCGAAATCGAGCGGATGCAGACCGTCGAGGAAGCCGAGATCACCGCCCGCGAGGCGATCGAGAAAGCGCGTATCCAGCAGGACCGCGTCGTGACCGACGCCCGCATCGCCAACGAAGAGGAGACCCGGCGCCGCGAGATCGACCGGACCCGCGCCGTGGACGAAGCCGAGATCGCTGCCCGCGAGACGACCGAAAAGGCCCGCATCGCCCAGACTATGATTGTCAATGTCGAGCGCATCGCATCCGATGAGCGCACCCGTGCGCTGGAGATCCAGCAGGTGCGTAACATCCAGGAAGCCGAGATCGAGGCGCAGCGCGCGGTCGAGGCGGCGCGCATCGCCCGCGAGCACAGGCTCGCTGTCGAGCGCATCGCAGTCGAGCAGAATACGCGGCAGTTGGAGATCGAACGCGACCAGACGCTGGAAGTCGCAGAGGTCACCGCGCGCGAAGCCACGGAAGCTGCCCGCATCACTCAGCAAGAACGCGTGCGCTCCCTGGAGATCGCCGGCAACCGCGCCGTCGAGGAAGCCGACATCGCCTCACGCGAAGCCATCGAAGCCGCCCGGATCGCGCAGGAGAAGTCCGTTGCAGCCGAGCGTATCCAGGCCGAGCGTGACACACGTGCGCTCGAGATCGAGCGCACAGCCGTGCTCGAGGCCGCCGAGCTGAAGCGTCGCGACACCATCGAGCGCCAGCGCATCGGCGTCGATCTCGCGCTAGAAGCCGAGCGCATCACCTCCTCCAGAAAGCGCGAAGTCCTCAACATCGAGCATAAGAAGGCGATCGAGATCGCGGACGAGGACCGCGTCATTGCGCTCTCGACCAAGAAATCCGAGCGCATCGACGCCGACCGCCAGGTCAGGCAGGCCGAGATTGTCGCGCGCAAGGAGATCGAGACCACGGACGTCTCGCGCGAACAAGCGCTGGAGGCGGCGCGAATCGAACGGCGACGTTCGATCGAACAACTCGAAGTCGCCCGTGTCCAGTCGCTTCAGGAAGCCGAGATTGCCGCGCGCGAAGAGGTCGACCGCGCCCGCATTGCCTCCGATCGCGGCCTCGACGAGGCCCGCATCGGCCGCGAGCGCGAGCTGCGCAAGCTTGAAATCAATCGCGAGAAGGAGGTCGAGACCGTTCTGATGGAGAAGGCGATTGCCATTCACCTGAAGTCGCTCGAAGAATCTGCGGCCAAGGCCTCGGCCGAGGAAGCGCGGGTGCATGCCACTGAAGCCACCGAGCGCGTCATTACCGCACGCGAGAGCGAGATCGCGAAGCGCCGTAAGACCGTTGAGATCCTGATCGCCGAGAAGCAGGCCGAGGAAACGCGAATTGCCGCGGAAGCCGAACGGATCCGCGCTGCAGTCGAGGCCGAGGCGCAGCGTATGCTCAACGAGGCCGAGAACGTGCTGACCGACCAGGCACGCTACTCGCTGTTCCGTAGAAAGCTGCTCGACCGCATCGAGGGTATCGTCCGCGAGAGCGTCAAGCCGATGGAGAAGATCGAGGGCATCCGCATCCTTCAGGTCGATGGCCTCAACGGCAACGGCCATGGTGGCAATGGCGGCCGTAGCGCCACCGACGAGGTGATCGACTCGGCGCTGCGCTACCGCGTCCAGGCGCCGCTGATCGACTCGCTTCTGGCGGACATCGGCGTCGAAGGTGGCAGCCTCGCCAAGATGCCAGGCCTGATCCGGGAAGCTCGCGACATGCAGGGCATCAAGGACTCCGCACGCAAGGGCAGCGACAGTGGCGGTGGCGAGAAGCCAGCTGCTGCGCCCTCGCCCGACGGGGAGCCGCCCCCCGAGCGCAGCCCCCGGAAGAAGAGCTGAGGTGGCACCATGGCCCGGGTCTACGTCTCAACCGTCGTCAACGCACGCAACGATCGCGTCTGGGCGCGGGTGCGCGACTTCAACGGTCTGCCGAACTGGCATCCCGCGATTGCGGAAAGCCGCATCGAGGGCGGCGAGCCATCCGACAAGATCGGCTGCGTCAGGGATTTTCGCCTGCGCAATGGCGATCGTATCCGGGAAAAGCTGCTTGGCCTGTCCGATTACGACATGTTCTGCACCTATTCGATCCTCGAATCCCCGATGGGGGTCGAGGACTACGTCGCGACGCTTCGGCTGACGCCGGTCACGGATGGCGACCAGACCTTCATGGAATGGACCGCCGAGTTCGACTGCGCACCCGAGCGGGAGGCGGAGCTCGTCGCGAATATCGGCGGCGGCGTGTTCCAGGGCGGCTTCGACGCCCTCAAACGCCAGTTCGGAGGCTGAGCGCCGTGCCGCACATCGTCAAGAGCACGATCCTGGACGCGCCGACCGGCTCCGTGTGGCCCGTACTGCGCGACTTCAACGGGCACGATCGCTGGCATCCGGCGGTTGCGACCTCCACGATCGAGCGCGCGCAGGCTTCGGACAAGATCGGCTGTGTCAGGCGGTTCAAGCTGCAGGACGGCTCCGAGCTGCGCGAGCAATTGCTGACGCTGTCGGATCTGGAGCAGACCTTCAGCTATTGCCTGCTCGATACGCCGGTCCCGATGTTCAACTACGTAGCCCACGTCCGCCTGCTGCCCGTGACGGACGGCGACCGCACCTTCTGGCACTGGGAATCCCGCTTCTCGACACGGCCGGAGGACAAGGATCGGATCACCCACATGGTCGCGGAAGACATCTACCAGGCAGGATTCGACGCGATCCGCCGGCACCTCAAGGAGGCTGTGTCAACATGACCGTGACGGTGAAGACCTTCATGAGCTCGAGCGAGGCCGCCGCCGCGCTGTCGTCCGATCGTAACGCGCGCTATCTCGGCGGCGGCACGCTGGTGATGCGCGCACTGAACGAAGGCGACATCTCGATCTCGACCGTCGTGCGAGCAAATGACCATGCCTTGACGCGCATCGCCCCCTCCGGCCCGCGGATCACCCTGGGTGCTGGCGTCACTTTCGCCCAGATTCTGGGCGAGCGCGACCTTGCTTTCCTGCACGCTCCCGCCCGCTCGATCGGTGGCCCGGCGGTGCGCAACATGGGTACGGTGGGCGGCAATCTGTTCGCGCCCAGTCCCTATGGCGATTTCACCGTCGCCCTGCTTGCGCTCGATGCCACCGTGGCCCTGCAAGGCGGCTTTGGATCGCGCGACATTCCAATTGAGGAGTTTTTGCAGTCGCGCGAAAGGCAGGCGGGGACGCTCGTGCTGTCGGTGTCGTGCACGCGACCGACCAGCGCGGAGGCTTTTCGCTACCGCAAGGTCGCCCGGATCAAGCCTAAAGGCGGCTCCGTCATCACGCTCGCTGCACATCTGCCTATCAGTGGCGGACGGATCGCCGGTGCACGAATTGCATTGGGATCGATGGCGCCGACGCAAATACGTGCGCGGGCGGCCGAACGCGCTCTCGAAGGCCGCGCGCTCGATGCCGCGACCGTCGCGGCCGCAGCGTCTGCAGCCGCGGAAGGAACATCGCCGTCCGACAACGCGCTCGGCAGCGCCTGGTATCGCCGCGAGATCGTCGGCGTCCATCTGCGTCGTCTTCTTTTGGGTCAGGAATAGATCGTATGGCCAAGACTGCCCTGCAATTTCGTCACAACGGCAGCGATGTTGCCATTTTCGTTGACGGCGGCACCAACTTGCTCGTCGCGCTTCGCGAATTCATCGGCGACATGACGCCGAAATTCGGCTGCGGCCAGGGCGGCTGCGGCACCTGCAGCGTCCTGATCGACGGCGAGCTCCATCTCTCCTGTCTGACGCTGGCCGAGACCGTCGCCGGCCGCTCCGTCGAGACGCTGGATAGCCTGAAGCAAGGACCCAACCTCCACCCGCTGCAACGCGCCTTTGCCGAGAATTTTGCTGCCCAGTGCGGCTATTGCACGCCGGGCATGCTGATGGCCGCCAAGGCACTACTCGATCACAATCCCTCCCCGAGCCGCGCCGAGATCGTCGAGGCGATCTCCGGCAACATCTGCCGCTGCACCGGCTACGAGCCGATCATCAACGCCATCCTCGCCGCCTCCGGCGGCCGGGTGAGCGCCTGAAGGACCACATCATGCTGGAACTGCGCAAAGATATTTTCGCCGACGAGCGCGACGACAATCTCAAGGAGATCGGCAAGGGCACGCAGCGCCAGGACATGCTCGGCCATGTCACAGGCACATCGAGCTATTTCAACGACCACAAGCTCCAGGGGATGCTGCACCTGAAAGTCGTCCGCTCGATCCATTCGCATGCAAGGATCCGGCGGATCGACACCACGGACGCTGAGCGCTCAGCCGGCGTGCGCCGGATCATCCGCGGCTCCGACGTACCCCGCAACCTCAATACGCTCTTGAGCCTGATCAATTTCGGCAAGGACGACGAGCCCTCGCTCGCCGTCGACAAGGTCCGCTACAAGGGGGAGCCGATCCTGGCCATCGTCGCCGACAGCGAGCGCGAGGCCTTTGAAGCTATCTCGAAAGTCCGCATCGACTACGAGCCGTTGCCAACCGTGTTCGACGTCGAAGATGCGCTGAAGGCCGGCGCACCCGTCGTCAACGACACCTATCCGAAGAATGCCTTCATTTATCACGACACATATGATCACCAGAAACTCCGCTTCGGCGATGCCGATGCCGCACTCGCGACCGCCGATCACGTGCTCGAACAGCGCTACCAGATGTCGCCTATCGAGCACGCGCCGACCGAAACCAACGGGTCGATCGCGGCGCCCGACACCAACGGGCGCTTTGTCGTCTATACGTCGACGCAGGCGCTGTTCTTCTCGGTCGACACCTGCGCCAAGATTCTCGACGTCCCCTCGAACACCTTCCATTTCATCGGCGGCACCGTCGGCGGCGGCTTTGGCGGCAAGGTGGATACGCTGACCGAACCTTTATGCATCCTCGGTGCGATGCTGACGGGACGTCCCGTGCGCTACGTGTTCGGACGCGAAGAAGAGATGCAATACGGCCCACCACGCGGCGCCGAGCGCATCTACATCAAGGACGGCGTGATGCGCGACGGCCGCGTCGTCGCGCGAAAGATCCGCGCATATTTCGACAGCGGCGCATATACGCGGCTCTCGAGCTATGCAGCGGTGAAATGCGCGGCCCATCTGCCAGGGCCCTACACCATCCCCAACGTCTATGGCGACGTCTACTGCGTCTTCACCAACCGTACGCCGGCAACCGCGATGCGCGGCTTCGGCGTCACCGCAATGGATTTTGCGATCGAGTGCCAGATGGACAAGCTCGCGAACCTCGTCGGCATGGATCCGATGGAGTTCCGCATTCTCAATGCCTATCGCGACGGTGACATGAAGGCGCATCGGCGCGAGGCCAAGAACACGGCGCTGATCGAGTGCGTCCAGGTCGCCGCGGAGAAAGCCAAATGGCCGATCCGCGACGAGTTCAAGCGCGCCTCCTCCCGCAAGGACGGCGGCGGCAGCCGCGCCGCCATTCCGCGGACGCCTGCCGAGACCCCGGCGAGGACGACCACCCCAGCGCAGCAGCGCACGAGCTATGATCGGCTGCCGACGGCCGCGTTGCGCGAACCACCGCGCGAGCCCCCACCACCCGCACCGCAACCACCGCGACCAGCATCGCCCTCGCATGGGGCGGGCCGCTTCTCATCCGTGTTCGGCACCAGGAGACGTTGAGATGACCCGACATCGCGGACGCGGCATCGCCTCGGTCAATTATCCTATCGGCATGAACCTCGGCGGCGATCCCAGCCAGGCCCTGGTTCATTCCAATCCAAGCGGCAAGTTCACTGTGGCGCTATCCTCGATCGATCTCGGCCAGGGCATGAAGTCGGTAACGCGGCAGATTTGCGCAGAGACGCTCGGCGTACCCGTCGAGGACGTTTATGTCGACACCGCCGATTCCGACACCGGCCCGCATTGCATGGGCTCGTTCGCCTCGCGCGGCACCCATCGGGTCGGCAATGCCGTGATGGCGGCGGCGCGCGAGGCGCGCGGCGTGATGATGGAGGCCGCCGCGGAGGAACTCGAGGTCAACGCCGCCGATCTCGAAACCGACGGACGTGGCAACATCCACATCAAGGGCGCGCCGCACCGCTCGATCTCCACCAAGGACGTCGCCATCGCCGCCCAGTTCAAACAGGGCAAGACCATCGCCGGCCGTGGCATCTTCCTGGTTCCTCTGTCCAATGTCGATCCGGAAACCGGCGAGATGTCGCCGGCGACCTGCTACGCCCATGCCTGTCTCGTCGCCGAGGTCGAGGTCGACGACGAGACCGGCGAGGTCACGATGATCCGCATGGACTCTGCCTATGAGCTCGGCCGCGCGCTCAACCCACGCCTGGTCGAGCAACAGCTCGTCGGCGGCGCCTGGATGGGCGTCAGTCACGCGCTCTACGAGACGCCTGAGCCCTATTATCCCGATCCTGTCCACGGCCCTCGCGACTTCGTCGAATATGTCATGCCCGGTCCTGGCGACATCTGCCCGCACGACATCGCCGTGTTGGAACGCCCCGCTCCCGATGGCCCCTTCGGCGCCAAGGGCCCCGGGGAAATGTGCGCGAATCCCGTATTGCCGGCCGTTGCGAACGCCATCTTCAATGCCGTCGGCGTCCGCATCGACGACCTGCCGATTACGCCGGAGAAGGTGTTGCGCGCGATCAAGGCCGAGGGCGGCGCGCGCCCTCAGACGCGGCGCTGAGGTCTCGATGGCCGTCCGCAGCAACATCGTCGGCATCGACAGCCCCGAGGCACTGGAGAAGGCGCTTCGGGCGGCCTATTACCTCGCCGACGAGGGACTGGCGACCGCAGCCTATCTCGGGCTGGCACTCGGCAAGCCATTGCTGCTCGAGGGTGCGCCGGGTGTCGGCAAGACCGAGGCCGCCAAAGCCATTGCCGCTGCCCTCGGCCGCCGCCTGATCCGCCTGCAATGCTACGAAGGCATCGACGCATCCGCCGCACTCTATGAATGGAACTATCCGCGCCAGATGCTCGCAATCCGCCAGGCCGGCGATGAGAGCATCGATATCTACGGCGAAACGTTTCTGATCGAGCGACCGATGCTGGCGACGTTGCGCGCGCCTGACTCAACCGTGCTGCTGATCGACGAAATCGATCGCGCCGACCAGGAGTTCGAAGCTTTCCTGCTCGAGTTTCTGTCCGACTTCCAAATCTCGATCCCGGAGCGCGGTACGGTGCGTGCCTCGGAGCGCCCGGTCGTCGTGCTGACCTCAAACCGCACGCGGGATCTTCATGAAGCCTTGCGGAGGCGGTGCGTCTATCACTGGATCGGCTATCCCTCCGCCGAGCGCGAAGCACGCATCGTGATGATGCGGGCCTCCAGCGTCGCCGAGGGAACCGCGCGGGCTGTCGTCGCGGCCGTTGAGAAGCTGCGACGCGAGCCGCTCAGCAAGGCGCCCGGGATCGCCGAAGCCGTCGACTGGGCTGAGGCTGCCACACTGCTGCACAAGGGCGGCGCGCGCTGGCCCGATGCCTTCAGGCGCTCGATCGGCGTTGCCCTGAAAGACGAGGAAGATCTGCACTTCATTTCGCCGCGCCTCGACGCCCTGCTGGCGGAGGCCTCTGCATGAGCGCCGAACCCGAACTGCCGCGCGCTGCGCGTGTTTTCATCTCGTTCGTCGGGTTGTTGCGAACGAACAGATTTGCCGTCGCACCGGAACAGACGACCTCGTTCCTGGCCGCGATCCAGTTGCTCGGCCCGCGTAGCCTGGAAGACATTCGGCACGCAGCCCTCGCAACACTGGCCCCTCCACCGGAGCGTCGCGCAACGTTCGACCGGCTGTTCGATCTGCACTTTCGCGGAAACGAGGCAATCGAGCGCGTCGATGACGGTGAGGACGACGAGACAGTTCGGCTGCAAGAGGAGGCTCGTGGAAACGACGAGCCGCTGTTGTCGGACGAGGCCAACGAGTCCGGTCTCGCAGCTGCGCGCGCCGAAGCCCTGGTCGAGCGCCGCTTTGCGCAGCTCTCGACCACCGATGCGCTGCGCCGGCTTGCCCGCGAGGCGCCGAGGCGCCTGCCGAAGCGGCGCGGCCATCGCCGCATGCGGGCTCGCAGCGGGCCCTACGCGGATTTGCGCCGCACCCTACGCGACTCCGTTCGCAGCGACGGCGAAATTCTCCGGCTGGGACGTTTGAAGCGGCGGCAGCGTCCACGCAAGGTGTTGCTACTGATTGACGTCTCTGGCTCGATGAAGACCCGCACCGAAGAGAATATGAAGTTCGCGCACACCCTGGTGCAGGCGGCGCCCAACGTCGAGGTCTTCACCTTCGGCACGCGGCTGACCCGCATCACCCGGCCGTTGCGTCTCAAGCGGCGCGAGCAAGCGCTCAACGCCGCGGCCTATGCAGTCAGCGACTGGGACGGCGGCACCCGAATCGGCGACGCGCTGCAGGCCTTTCTCGCCGTGCCCCGCTTCGGCGGATACGCGCGGGGCGCCGCCGTGATCATCGTTTCCGACGGCCTTGAGCGGGGCGAACCCGATGCGTTGCGCGATGCGGTCGCGAAACTATCGCGCCGCGCGTGGCGCGTGAGCTGGCTGACGCCGCTCGCGTCCGGCCCCGGTTTTCGCCCGCAGACCGAAGCGCTGGTCGCGATCGAGCGCTTCGTCGACGACCTCGTCGATGGAGGATCGAGCGCGTCGATCGTCGCGCATGTGCTGGCGCTGGGACAAAGGAGAGTTGCGTGACCGACATCGTCGATGGGCACCATCATATCTGGCGCCAGGCCGACCTGCCCTGGCTGGTGGGTCCGATGCAGCCGCGCATCTTCGGTCCGTACGAGCCGATCCGGCGCGATTACCCGATAGAGGAATATCTCCGCGACCTCGAAGGCAGCGGCGTCACCCGCTCGGTCTATGTCCAGACCAACTGGGCCAATGACCGCTACGAGGACGAGGCCGCCTGGGTGCAGCAGACGGCCGAGGAGCACGGCTGGCCGCATGCCATCGTGGCTTACGCCGATTTTTCAGTCGACGACGTGCGTCCACAACTCGACCGCCTGAAGCGCTATGCCCTCGTGCGCGGCGTCCGCATGCAACTTCATTGGCACGAGAACCCGCTTTATCGCTTTGCCGCGCGGCCGGATCTCTGCACCGATCCCGTGATCCAGCGCAACATTGCCCGGCTTGCGGACTATGGCTGGAGCTTTGACCTTCAGGTGTTCACGCCGCAGATGCCGGACGCCGCACACCTTGCGGAAGCCTGCCCGAAGGTGACCTTTATCCTGCAGCACGCTGGCATGCTGGAGGACCTTTCACCCTCAGGCCGCGCCGCGTGGCGCGCCGGGATGGCCCGCCTCGCCGCATGCCCGAACGTCGTGTCAAAACTGTCGGGGCTCGGAACCTTCATCCACGCCAACGACCCCGCGCATATCGCATCCGTCCTGATCGACACGATCGCGATCTTCGGCGCCGAACGCTGCCTGTTCGGTTCGAATTTCCCAATCGAGAAATTGTGGACCAGTTACCGCGAGCTGATCGATGCCTTCCGTGCCGCCGCGGCGCCGCTGCGCGATGATCAGCGCGAAGCCATTTTCAGAACCACTGCCATGCGCGTCTATCGGCTTTGAGGGCTGAGGAAACGAACAAAAACGGATACAGGGAGGGACGGAATGCCGCTGGAGATCAAGATCCTGGACTATGGCGACATCGAGCTGGAATCGAGTTTTCTGGTTCTCGGCCACGACTGCGGCCGCACCCGCCGTGTCCTCACCCTCGGCTTCCTGATCCTCGGCGGCAAATACCCTGTCGTGGTCGATACGGGTTATCGCTCCAACCAGATCATGGAAACGCTGGGGATGCGCGGCCTGCAGTATCACGAGCACATGATCGAGAACCAGCTTGCGCGGCACGGCGTGCGGATGGGCGATGTGCGCTTCGTCTGCCACACCCATCTGCATATCGACCACGCCGGCAAGGACGATCTGTTTCCGATGAACACGACCGTCGTTCTCAACCGCCGGGAGCTCGAGTATTCCGTGTCCGGCCTGATGCATCCGCAATATCCGGCGCCGGATATCAAGCATCTGATCGACCGTCTGCACACCAAGAGCGCGCTGCGCTTTCTCGACCTCGAGATCACAGGTCCGATCGAGTTGATGCCGGGCGTCTACTGCGACGCAGCGAATGCGCATACCGAGGGCTCGATGAACATCATCGTCGAAACCGCCGACGGCATCGCCACGATCTGCGGCGACGTGATCTATGATTTCAACGACCAGATCGTGACGCCCTTCAACGAGATCCACGACTGGGAGCCACGCACCACGGGCAACCACGGCACTACCAAACGCGCCGAGAAGGCCGCCATCAAGAAGCTGCTCAGCAATTCGCGCTATCTGCTGCCGGTCCACGACCGTCCCGCCAAGATCGAAGGCGGCAACGTCGTCGGCCGGCTGCACGACCAGGTCCCCGGACCGATCGTGCAGTCCCTGCCTCAGCGCAACTGGTTTCCGGCCTAGACGCCAGAGGATCGACCGATGACGCACGTCACCTTACGCTCCGAATTCGAGACCCTGATCGATCCTTACGCACCAGTCGCGCAGATCGGCACCGGTTTTGACTTCACGGAGGGACCGATCTGGCATCCGGTCGATCATTATCTGCTCTTCTCGGACATGCCGGGCGACGTGCGCCGGCGCTGGGATGCGCGGCGCGGCGTCGCCGAGGTCAAGCGTCCCTCGAACAAATGCAACGGCATGACCTATGACGCCGAGCTCAATTTAATCGTTTGCGAGCACGCGACATCGTCGTTGATCCGCGAGCGGCCGGACGGGCGGCGCGAGGTGCTGGCCTCGCACTTTGGGGGACAGGAGCTCAACAGCCCCAACGACGTCTGCGTGCACTCCTCCGGCGCGATCTATTTCTCGGATCCCTGGTACGGCCGCATGCCGGTCTATGGCGTCGAGCGGCCGAGGCAGCTCGGCTTCCAGGGCGTCTATCGCGTCGTGCCCGGCGCCGAGCCGAAGCTCGTCGTCGAGCGCAATCTGTTCGATCAGCCGAATGGGCTGTGCTTCTCGCCCGACGAGAAACTGCTCTATGTCAACGACACCGTGCAGGCACTGATCCGCGTATTCGACGTCAACGGCGACGGCTCGCTGTCGAGTGCGCGTGTGTTCGCGAGCGGCATCCGCTCCGAGCTCGAGCCCGGCTTGCCCGACGGCATGAAGTGCGACCAGCACGGCAACGTCTGGGTTACGGCACCCGGCGGGGTCTGGGTCTATTCGCCGCGGAGCGAGCTGCTGGGCAAGCTCCGCCTTCCTGAGCTCGTGGCGAACCTTACCTGGGGCGGTCCGGATTTCCGTACGCTGTACCTGACTTCGACGCACTCGGTCTATGCCATTCCCACCAAGGTCGGACCGCGCCACGAGCCCTATGTGAGCGGCAAGCGAGGCGGCGGCACAGCAGCCGCCGGCTCTGCTTCCGCTGCACCCGTCCTCGCCGAGGGCGAGATGCAGCTCGACCCGCGACGCTGTGCCATGATCATCCAGGATCTCCAGAACGACGTCATCATGGATGGGGGCGCATTCGCCGATTCCGGCGCACCAGGTCACGCGAAGCAGCAGCACATCGTCGAGAATGTCCGCCGCCTGGCTGAAACCGCCCGGGCGCGCGGCGTCGCCATCATCCATGTCTGGTTCGTCGTCGAGCCCGGCGCGCCCGGCGTGACGCTGAATGCGCCGCTGTTCGAGGGTCTCGTCGACAGTAAGGCGATGGTGCGCGGAAGCTGGGGGGCAGCACCGGTGTCAGGTCTCGAGCCGAGGCCCGGCGATTTCGTGGTCGAGAAGGTGCGAATGAGCGCCTGGGAAGGCACGAGGCTCGAAACGATCCTGAAAGCCTCCGGCCGCGACATGATCATCAACACCGGCGCCTGGACCAACATGTCGGTCGAGCACACGGCGCGGACCGGTGCCGACAAGGGCTACTTCATGATCGTTCCTGAGGATTGCTGCTCGACCATGAATGCCGACTGGCACGCTGCCTCGATCAACTTCGCCATGCAGAATGTCGCCGTCGTGACCAAGGCCGATGCGGTCGTCAAAGCGCTGGGATGAGCGGTGGCGAAGCTCCTGCACCTGTCCTGCTCGCCCCGCGACGACTCCTGGTCAAGCGCCGGCGCACGCGTTTTCCTCGACGGCTTTCGCCGAGCTCGGCCCGATTGGGACGTGGACGTCATGGATCTCTGGCGCGAGCGCCTGCCGGAGTTTTCAGGCCCCATTGTCGAAGCCAAATATGCACGGATGAAGGCGCAAGCCTTCAACGACGCGCAGCGGGACAGCTTCGCGGAAGCCGAGCGGATGGCGCTACGCTTAACGCTCGCCGAGCGGGTGCTGATTTCGACGCCGATGTGGAACTTCAGCATTCCCTATAAGCTCAAGCAATTCTTCGACGTCATCGTCCAGCCCGGGCTCACCTTTCGGTTCGACCCATCCCTTGGATACATCCCGTTGCTGAAAGACCGGCCGACCGTCGTCATCATTGCCAGTGGCAGCGATTTCGCCACCGGAATGAACCGCGGGCGCATCGACATGGCGACGCCTTACCTGCGCGAAATGCTGCGTTTTGTCGGTATCAACAATGTTCGTTTCATTCCGATCGGGCCAACCACCGGACCGCAACAGCCCATTGAGGCGGCCCGCGAAAGAGCCCACCAACGTCTGGCCGTAATGGCCGCGAGCTTCTGATGCGCCCCGCAGGCCATTCAAAGGTTACGGCAAATTGTCCCGCAGAAAAATGTCGATGCGGATGCGCTCCTGGTCGGGGCTGATGGGCTCACCCGAACAATGCGCGAGCAGGACTCGCGCTGCGGACCGGGCCTCGTGGCCGGGATCCTGGTTGATGATGGCATCGAGGGTGCCACGGACCAGGAAACGCCGCGTGTACTGAGTCAGCTCGTGGGCAATCCAGACCACCTCACGTGCCCGTCCCGAGGCCTCGAGCGCATCGGCGATGCCACGGTTCCCGGCGCCACAGCAGTATATGCCGCGCAGATCTGGCTGGCGCGCGAGCAGTGCCGCAGTGAGCTCCCGCGTCCGCTCGCTGTCATCGCGGCCCTCGATCACCGGCAGCGCGAGCAGGTTCGGATACTCGCTGGACAGGATTTGGTGGAAGCCGAACTGCCGCTCGGTGTGATCGCGCAGCGACAACGATCCTGCGATCACGGCCACCGTCCCCTCGCGACCAGTGAGGAACCGTCCCATCAGCGTTGCAGCGGTCCGGCCTGCCGCCGGGTTGTCGATGCCGACATAGTGCAGCCGGCGCGAACTCGGCGCGTCCGACACAAGGGTCACCACAGCGACCCCGCGCGCGGTGAGTTCGTCGATCGCGGCACGCACCCTGGGATGATCGAGCGCGATGACGGCGACGCCTTGATAGGCAGGCGAGAGATTTTCCAGCGCGGCGGCGAGAACATCCGGATCGAACACGTCGACATGCAGGATATCAATGAAGCCGCGCTGGCCGGCGAGCCAGTCCGCGGTGCGCTGGACCTGCTCGGTCAGGTTGGTCATGAAGCTGTTGCTACCGGTCGGCAGCACGAAGGCAAAGCGGAACGTCTGCCCCCGGGCAAGCCGAGCGGCCGCGACGTCGGCTCGATAGCCGAGTTTTGCCACCGCGGCCTCGACCCGCGCCACGGTCTTGGCGCGCACGCCCTCGCGCCGGTTGACGACGCGGTCGACCGTAGCGAGCGAAACACCCGCCGTGCGTGCGACGTCCTCAAGCGTGGCACGAACCACCGACTGGGTCGCAACGGCTGTCATTCGCGCGCCGCCCACAACATGCCACGGGTCATCAACGTCCGGATCTCCGGTACGTCGAGCTCGTAAGCGCGGTGGCCGAGCGAGGAATAGAACACCCTGCCCGCGCCGTATCGCTTCTTCCAGACCACGGGCATCACCACGCCCTCGATCCAGGGCGCGTGCTCGCCGGTGAAGGTCGTCGTCGCCAACACCTCGTTGGCGGGGTCGACATGCATGTAGTATTGCTCGGAACGATGCTCGAAACTCTTCAGGCCCTTCATGATGGGATCATCCGGCTTCGTCAAGTCGACCTTGTAGTCGATGATGTTGCCGGGATGCGCAACCCACTGCCCGCCGCACAGGAACTGGTAATCGACGGAATCGCGGAATGCGTCGACCATGCCGCCATGATGGCCGGCGAACCCGACGCCGCTGCGGACCGCAGCGCAGAGATTGAGCGCTTCCGCCTTCTCGATTGTCGACATGGTATAGATCGGGATGATCAGCGACAGGTCGTGAATCGCGGGATCGGCGAACGCGGCGGTGGTGGTTTCGGTCCGCACCTCGAAGCCTTCCGCCTTCAGCCAACCACGGATCATCGAAGCACAGAGATCGGGATCGTGCCCCGGCCAACCGCCCCATACAATCATTGCCTTGCGCATGTTTCTGTCCTTAGTCGATCTGTCCGGTTTCACGCCCGGCCGGCAGCATCGCCGGCCGCTCGACGCAGCTCTCGATCTTGACGCGTCGCCCTTCGTCGGCAGAGGTCTGGAACGCTTCCATCACCTCCAGCACGTGGAACGCGAGCGCGCCGCTGGCGCGATGCGGCCGGTTGTTCAGGATCGCGGAGGCCATGTCCGCGACGCCAATGGAACGGAACTCGCCATCGACATGACCGTGGGTCAGCGGCACCGGCTCCCAGTCGCCGCCGGTCTTGGCGACTTGTACTTCGCCGCCGAAGCGGTTCGGGTCGGGCACGAGCATGCTGCCCTTGTCGCCATAGATCTCGATTGACGCGTGCCGGTGCTTGGGGACATCAAAGCTCATCGCGATCGAGACGACCGCCCCGCTCTCGAATTCGAGCGTGCCGGCGACATGGGTCGCAACTTCGACCGGAATCAACGTCCCGTTCATCGGCTGGCTGGTGACCAGCCGCTCGGATTTCGGACGCGCGGTCGAGCCCATCACGCTCGCCACGGGGCCGAGCAGCTGCACGAGATCGGTGATGTAGTACGGACCCATGTCAAGCATAGGCCCGCCGCCGCGCAAATAGTAGAAACCCGGCGCCGGATGCCAACGCTCGTGGCCGGGGCAGCCGAAGAACGCGCTGCCGGCCACAGGCGTGCCGATCGCGCCACCGTCGATCAGCTTGCGCGCGGTCTGATGCCCACCGCCAAGGAACGTATCGGGCGCGCAGCCGACGCGAAGGCTCTTCTGCGCGGCGAGGTCCATCACCTTGCGGGCTTCCGTGACGTTGATGCCGAGCGGCTTCTCGGAATGAACGTGCTTGCCGGCGTTCAGCACCGCGAGGCTGACGTCAGTGTGGGCGAGTGGCACAGTGAGATTGATGACGATCTCGACGTCGTCTCGCTTGAGCAGCTGATCAACCCGCATTGCCGGCAGCCCGAAGGCGGCGCCCTGCCGCTCTGCCGCATCGCTGCGCATATCGGCGAGCGCCTTGATTTCCATGACTGCGAAGCGCTGGGCCGCCTTCAGATAAGCGGTGCTGATATTGCCGCAGCCGATGATGCCGATGCCTACTTTTCTCATTGTGATCTCCGTGAGGTACCGTTCATCCCTTGACCGCACCGGCGGTGAGGCCTGCGACGATGTGTTTCTGCGCCAGAAGAAATAGAATGATCGTCGGCAGGATGGTAAGCGTGATGAAGGCCAGGATCAGATGCCACTCGGACGAATACTCGCCCTGATAAACCATGATGCCGAGCGGCCAGGGATAGAGCGCGTCGGTGTTGAGCATCACCAGCGGCAGCAGATAGGCGTTCCAGCTGTTGACGAAGGTGATGGTACCGACGGTCGCCAGGATCGGCCGCGATAACGGCAACGTTACATAGCGGAAGAATTTGACATAGCTGCAGCCGTCGACCAGCGCGGCCTCCAGCAGTTCGTAGGGGATGTCCTTGAAGAAACGCCGCAGCAGCAGCACGCTCATCGCAAGACCGAAGGCCGCCTGCGGCAGGGCTACCCCGAGATATGTATCGAGCAACCCGAGGTCGCGCACCTTGATGAAGAGCGGCAGCACCGCCGTCGCGGCCGGAAACAGCAGGCCCAGCGTCAGGTAGCTCAGCAGCATCGAGCTGCCGTAGAACCTGATATGGGCGAAGGTGAACGCCGCCATTGAGGCGACGATCAGGGTCAGTGCCACCGTGAGGGTCGAGATGATCAGCGAGTTGCGCAAGAGCTGCCAGTAAGCGTGCAGAGAACAGGATATCAGCATAGTTCTGCCACTCCCAGTGACGTGGCAGGCCGAACGGATTGACGCGCAGTTCGCCGAGCGATTTGAAGCCACCGAACAAGGTCGCAAGCAGCGGTACCATTACGATGATGGCAATGACGGCCAGGAACACCAGCTTGAACAGCATTGAGAGCTCGAACGGCGCATGGAAGGTCCTGGCGTTACTCATCGCGCATGAACCATCGCTTGTACGTGAAAGCAAAGGTCACGCAGATCGCAAACAGGATGACCCCGATGGCGCTGCCGTAGCCGACCCGCATGCGCGAGATGCCGTTGTTGTAGAGGAAGCTCACCATCGTGTTCGAGGAGTCCGCTGGCCCGCCGCGCGTCAGGGGCATAACGAGGTCGAACAGCTGCAGCGAGCCGACGATAGCGAAGAACACGGAGAGCCTTATCGTCGGATAGAGCAACGGGATGACCACATGTCGCAGGGCTTGCGATCGGGTCGCGCCGTCGATACGCGCCGCCTCGACCAGGCTCTTGTCGAGGCCCTGGAGCGCTGCGATGAACAGCATCATGTGGAAGCCAAAGTACTTCCAGACGATCACGATCAGCACCGCCAGCATGGCCGTATCGGTCGAGGCAAGCAGATGCGGAGGCTCGGCGCCGAAGCTGCGCCAGATCGAAGCCACAAGGCCGTAGTCGCCATCATAGACGAAGCTGAAGATCAGCCCGGTCGCGATCTCCGCCAGGATATAGGGCATGAAGAACAGCATGCGCAGCGCCACTGCCCCGCGAAAGCGCTCGGCGAGCATCAAGGCCAGCGTGAGCGCAAGCGGCAGCTGGATGGAGAGCGAAACAGCGATGATCAGCCCGTTGTTACGCAGCGTGAGCCAGAAGGCGCGGGTCTCCAGCACGAAGCGGTAATTGTCCAAGCCGATCCAGTTGGTCGGCCTGCCGAACCCGTTCCAGTTGAAGCCCGAATACCAGGCTGCTTCGCCGATCGGCAGCACAACGAACAACGTGAACAATAGCAGCGCCGGCGGCAGGAACAGGATGAGCACCGTCAGCCTGCCGTCCCAACTCGGGCCACGGACCGTGACCTGGGGCACCATCTCGCCAGCAGCGCCGATCGTCGACACGCTCGCGGTCCGCCGCGCCACCGTCAGTTGCCCTGCTTCCACGCCATCTCGATCGCCTTGGCAGCCTCTTGCGGGCTCATGCTGCCGCCGGCGATCTCGGCCGTGACGTCGTTGACGACGCGGCCGACCGACGGACCCAGGCTCTGGTCATAAAAGTTCTGGTGGTAGTTCGACTTCGCCAGATTGGCGGCGATCAGCTTCATGAAGCTGTTGTTCAGCCCTGCGTCCGCGCCCTGCACCACTGGGATGATGAAGTTGCCGGCGGCAAGCCGCGTCTGCACCTCTTTGGAGACGAAGTATTTCAGGAAATCGACAGCCTCCTTCGGCGAGCCTTTCGTAATCAGCCAACCGGTGATGCCGCCGAGCGTATCGGTGGGCGCACCCTTGCCGCCGGTCACGACCGGGAAGTCGAACCAGCACATCTTGTCCTCGGTCAATCCGACCTTGTCGGCGGCGAGAGCGCGCTGCAGATGATAGACTGTGCTGATCGCCAGCGTCATCGCCGCCTTGCCGTCCCCGAAATAGCCGACCGCCTGCGGGTTCTTGAAACCCAGGAAGCCATTCTGGAACGGCTGGAGATCCACGAGCTGCTTGAACAGCTCGCCGGATTTCTGGAAGGTTTCCCCGGCAAAGCCGCCGTTCTCGCCGCGCAGCGCCGCATCGAACGCCACCTTGCCGCCGATGCGCACCGCAAGATGCGTCCAGTAGAAGTGCAGCGGCCATTTGTCGGCGCCGCCGACCACGATCGGGGTCACGCCGGCGGATTTCAACGCCTTCACGGCAGCAAGCAGATCGTCCCAGCTCTTGATCCCGGCAGGATCGACCTTCGCCTTGGCCATCAGCTCCTTGTTGCAGAGGAAGCCGACCTGCGAGAGCGCCGTGGGCAGACCATAAACCCGGCCGTTGCTGGTGAAGGCGGCGAGTGCCGCGGGTGTAAGATTGTCGCTGTAGTCCTTCACAGAATCGGTGATGTCGTCGAGCACGCCGGCCTCGATCTGCGTCTTCAGGACACCGCCGGCCCAACTGTAGATGATATTGGGCCGGTCTTTGGATTGCAGGATGGTCGGCAGCTTGGCCTTGTAGGCCTCGTTCTCGAGGAACTGCATCTCGACCTTGACGCCCGGATGCGCCCCCTCATAGGCGCGCGCGACCTCCTCCCAGATTTTGACCTGGGCCGGGTTGGCCTCGATGTGCAGCCATTTCACCGTCGTATCGGCCGCAGCGAGTTTCGCTCCGAACAGGCATGCGACAACGGCCAGTCCCAGTTTCCCGAGCAGTCTCATCACATTCCTCCCAACGGCTCTTATTCTTGGTGCAATCCTGCCTTCGATTTTTGAGGTACGCAACTGAAATTCTGATCTATGCACCTCACGAAGGAGATCGCTAAGGTGCGCGGGAGAGTCGGGCGGCGCGTCGCGCTGCCCCAACGCAAATCGAGGGATATCCATGGCTGCCGTTTATTCCGACCTCGCCGGCAAGGTCGTTCTCGTCACCGGGGGCGCATCTGGAATTGGCGCTGCGATCGTGCGGCGCTTCGCCCAGCAGAAATCCAATGTCGTGTTCTTCGACATCAAAGTCGACGAGGGCCAATCCCTGGCACGCGAGCTGTCGGATCAAGGTCTTGGCGCGCGTTTCATGCGTGTCGACTTGACCGATATCGCCGCGTTACGTGCCGGCGTTACGGAGGCGCGCAACATGCACGGCGCGATCAACATCCTCGTCAATAATGCCGCACATGACGAGCGGCACAGCACCGAGGAAATGACACCGGAATATTGGGACAACCGTATCGCGGTCAACTTGAAGCACCAGTTCTTTGCTGCGCAGGCCGTGTTGCCGGACATGAAGGCGGCGAACGCCGGCGCCATCGTCAATTTCGGCTCGGTGTCGTGGATCGCCGGACAGGGCGGCATGGCCGCCTACACCGCCAGCAAATCAGGCGTGATCGGTCTCACGCGCTCTCTGGCGCGCGATTACGGCGCCTACAACATCCGCGTGAACGCAATCGCGCCGGGATGGATCATGACCGAGCGCCAGCTCGATAAATGGATGACGCCACAGGGCGAAGTCGAGCTGATGCAACGACAATGCCTGAAGCGCAAGCTCGTGCCGGACGAGGTCGCGAAGTTCACCATCTTCCTCGCTTCCGACGAGGCCTCCGCCTGCACAGCTCAGCACTACATCGTCGATGGCGGCTGGGTCTAAGGCGGACCAGACCCAGATCGTGCAATCGCTGGCGAACGGCTCGAACCTCGTCAACCAAGCTCCTGCCGAACCTTGGCCGCCGCATCGCACATCGCCTTCAATTTTCCAAACGCGACGACGCGTGGCATGTATTTCATGCCGCAATCGGGCGCGGGAACGAGACGATCGGGCGACACATATTTCAGGCCGTTGCGAATGCGGTCGGCGACGGTATCGACGCTCTCGATCTGGGGGTCTGCGAGGTCGAGCACACCGAGCATGATTTTCTTTGAGGAGAGGTCCTTCAGAACGCCGAGGTCGAGTTTTGGCTGCGCCGCCTCGATCGAGATCTGGTCGGCAGTCGTATCGTCGAGCTCGGCGAGGAACGAATAGCCGGCCGGCTTGTTCGAGCCCGGCACGACCGCCGCATAGCCGAAACAGAGATGCACGACGGTCGGCACTGTGATGCCCTTCAGCGCGCGGTTGATTGCCTTGACGGCGTAGCGCTTGGCAGAATCCGGATTGTTCCGCACCCAGGGCTCGTCGAGCTGGATCACGTCTGCGCCTGCTCTTTGCAGATCGAGCGCCTCGGCATTGACGGCCTCCGCAAGGGCCATCGCGAGCTCTTCGTCGTCCTTGTAGAACTCGTTCTTGGCCTGCTGGCTCATGGTGAACGGACCCGGCAGGGTGATCTTCGCTGCACGATCGGTATTCCTGCGCAGGAACTGCATGTCGTGCAGCTCGACCGGTCCCTTGCGTTTCACGGGGCCGACGACGCGCGGCACCGGGGTCTGGGTGTTACCGGTGCGCGCCACGATCATCGCGGGATTGTCTCCGTCGATCCCGTCGAGCGCCGTGGCGAAGCGGTTAGAATAGCTCTCGCGGCGGATTTCGCCATCGGTCACGATGTCGATGCCGGCACGCTCCATGTCGCGGATCGCGACGATCGTCGCATCGTCCTGGGCCTCCTCCAGATGTTCCGCTGGCAGCCGCCACATGTCGTGCAGGCGGGTGCGCGGCACCACCTTCGACAGCATGGCGCGATTCACGAGCCATTCCGGCTGCGGATAACTTCCGACCACCGTGGTCGGAAGGATATGCGTTGGCATCGGCATGAGGGTCTCCTTCTTGTTGTTGTCGAGCGCAGCCAATCAGGCTGCGCGCGTCGCCTTAGCCGGCTCTTCGTCCTTGACGGGATTGCGGAGAATCCCGATCCCGGAAATCTCGATCTCCACGATGTCGCCGCCCTTCATCCACAGCGGCGGATTGCGATAAGCGCCGACGCCGCCGGTCGTGCCTGTGACGATGACGTCGCCTGGCGCGAGCTCGGTGAAGGTCGAGCAATAAGCAATCAGCGCCGGCACGTCGAAGACGAGATCGGAGATCGGGGCCTTCTGTACCTCGACGCCGTTGAGCCGGGTAATCAAGGTCTGTTTGCTGACGTCGGTCAATTCGTCGGTCGTGACCATCCATGGCCCAAAGCCGCCTGTGCCGGCGAAATTCTTGCCAGGCGCGAATTGCGAGGTGTGGCGCTGCCAGTCGCGGATGCTACCGTCATTGTAGCAGGCATAACCGGCGACATGGCTCAATGCGGCTTCGCGCGAGATGCGGCGGCCGGCCTTGCCAATGACAACCGCCATCTCGCCCTCATAGTCGAAGCGCTCGGATTCGAGCGGCCGGATCATCGGCTGGCCATGCCCGACCTGGCTGTTGGCGAAGCGGGTGAAGATCATCGGGTGTGGCGGAGTGGGATGGCCGCTTTCGGCCAGATGGGTGGCGTAATTGACGCCAATGCAGAAGATTTTGTCGGGATCAGGGACCGTCGGCAGCAGCGTGACGTCCTGCAGCGCGTAGTCGGGCTTCTCGCCCGCAAGCTTTTTCAGTTCGTCGAGCGATCCCTTGGCAAGCAGCGTCTTCAGCGTCGGACAGGTCTTGAGACGCTTGCCGGCATCGATGACGCCGTTGTCGGTGACAATGCCAAAGCTCGCTGTGCCGGCGATCGTGAAACTTGCGATTTTCATCAGTCAAACGCTCTCTTCGATGGAGGAAACATAGTCGTTGATCGGAAGTGCTATCGCGTCGTTGCGGATCGGAACGCATTGCGGCGGGAAATCCTGGCGGAAGCGGGCACCGGCCGCCTCGGCGCGGTCGAGGAACCGCTCAAGATGGTCCATCGCCCCGGTTGGAAGATCGTGCAGAACCATCAGCGTCCAGGGCTGCCGGCTGCACTGGACAATGGCGCGCTCGGTCCAGCCGTCGGGATCGTCCCAGTCGCGGGGGATCGCGTTCCAGAGCACGCAGCTGTGCTTGTGGCGGGTGAGATAGTCGACGACGGATGGCTTCAGCAGCCGCGTATCGAGATTGCCGCCGCCACCGAACGGCCGGAACCAGCGCTGTGGATGGACGAGATCACCGATCGCGGCCTGTGTGCGGCCAATTTCGCTCTTCGCTGTATCGCGATCCGGCTGCTCACCGAGCGGGACGCTGTGGGTGAAGGTGTGATTGCCGATCCAGTGTCCCTCCCCGTGCGCGCGCATCGCAAGGCCATGCCGCGCGGGATCGGCGAGCTTCTCGCCGATGACGAAGAACGTGGTCTTGATGCCGCGCTCTCCGAGAATGTCGATCACGCGCGGCGTCACGTTGGGATCGGGGCCGTTGTCGAATGACAGGGTCAGATCGAACACGCGAAATTCCCTCAGGTCGCCGGCTGCATCGCGCCCGATGCGATGTCTTCGTTGGCCAGACCAGCGCGCGTGCCGGTCTGCCAGATCGCCGCCTTGCGCTCGATCCACCGGATCGCGGCGTTGAAGGCGATCGCCATGAAGAGCACGAGGAGGACGCCGGCGAACACGTGCGGACTGTCGAGGATCGTGCGGTAGCGCGAGATCAGATAACCGATGCCGGCTGAGGAAATCAGCATCTCCGAGACGACGACGCCAACGATGACCAGCGCGCCTCCCACGCGGAGCCCCGACAGCACGGTCGGAATCGCCGCGGGAATGATGACGCGAACCAACCGCTGGCTCAGCGTGGCGCCCATGCTACGTGCCGCGAGCAGGAGCTGAGGGTCGATGGTCTGGATGCCGGCGGCGGTGGCCAGCATCGTTGGCAGGAAACCGTAAATCGAGGCGAAGGCGATCTTGGATTCCGAGCCGATGCCGAGCCACACCGTGAAAACGGGATAGAGGATCACGAGCGGCACTGCATAGAGGCTCGACACCATCGGCATGATCAGGACGCGCGGACCCGGCAGGCTGCCGACGATAGCGCCAAGCAGGATGCCGCCGCCGCAGGCGAAGGCCATGGAGACCACGACTTCGTAGAGCGTCACCGCGAGCGCATGACCGTATTCGGGTGCCTCGGTCCATCCGGCCATCAGCGTCGATGACAGGGACGGCAGGAACAGCTCGGGAACGAGACCGGTGCGCGGCAGCAGCTCCCACAGCGCAATCAGGCCGATCACGATCAGATATCGCAGTGTCTTCGCACTTATCTTCCCGGTCATCTTGGCGCTCATCTCCGCCTCACGCCGATTTGCGGATATGCCGCCAGATGCGGTCCCGCAAGCTGCCGAAGGCATCGCCGCTCAGCATCTCGTAGGTGCGGGGCCGCGGCAGCTGGACCTGGAGATGATCGACGATGCGGCCGGGCCGCGCCGACATCACGATCACCTCGTCGGCGAGATAGACCGCTTCGGTGAGGCTGTGCGTGACGAAGACGACGGTCTTGCCTGTCGCCGCCCAGATGCGCAGCAGCTCGTCACCCATTGTCATGCGGGTCTGCTCGTCGAGCGCAGCAAACGGCTCGTCCATCAGCAGCACCGGCGGGTCCTGCACCAGCCCGCGCGCGATCGAGACGCGTTGCTTCATGCCGCCCGAGAGCTCGTGCGGATGGCGCCTGCCGAATCCGTCGAGGCCGACCAGCGTGAGCGCATCCTGCGCCTTGGCGCGGCGCTCCGCCTTGGGCACGCCACGCAGGGCCAGCGGAAACTCGACATTGTCTTCGGCGGTCAGCCAGGGAAACAGGCTCGCCTCCTGGAAGACCACGCCGACCCTGTCCGGGTCGGGCTGCGGAATCGGCGCGCCACTGATGGTGATCGTGCCCGAGGTCTGCTGACGCAGGCCCGCCATCATCATCAAAAGCGTCGACTTGCCGCAACCGCTCGGGCCGACCAGCACGACGAAGCGACCCGGCTTGATATCGAGCGAAACGTCTTCGAGGGCGACCACGTCCTGGGACCTGGTCTTGAAGACCTGGCCGACATTCTTCACCTCGATCGCGCCGGCGCGCGCGGGAGGCTTCAACGGGGTCACGTTCGCCAATGGCTGCATCGCGTTTCCACCCATCTGACAAGTTCGTTGAAGGTCATGGCGATCGCGGCGACCATTACGACGCCGGCGAGGAGCTGCTTCATCTGGAAGTTCTCGCCCCAGGTCGCGATCTGGTGGCCGATGCCGTCGCGCGAGGCGTACATCTCGGCAAGGATCACGCCGGTGAGGTTGAAGATCATGGAGATCCGCAGGGCCTCCAGCAGCACCGGCAGCATGCTCGGCAGATAGACCCGGAACGCAGTCTGCATCGGAGTTGCGCCATAGGAGCGCGCCACCGTGAGATGCTCGACCTTGACCGACTCCACCGCCGTGGTCGTCGACATGATCACGATGAAGATCGTGGAGAAGAACCCAAAGCCGACCTTCTGGGCGAAGCCGACGCCGAATACGAGGATGAACATCGGCAGGAAGATCGACTTCGGGATACTGAACGCGAAGAACAGCAGCGGCTTGGCCACGTCGGCGAAGTAGCGGTTCTCCGCAACCAGGAAGCCGATCACGGCACCGAAGGGGACGGCTAGCGCGAACGCAGCCAGCACTTCGGTCGCCGTCACCATCAGGTCTTTCCGCACGGCCGCGCGCTGCAGGAGGTCGCCTAGCGTCGCAAACGTGTCGGACGCCGAGGGCAGCAGGCGCGGATTGACGATGCCGGTGCGCGACAGCAACTCCCATAGCGCCAGGACCGCGATGACGATCGCGATCCGTGCGAGCTTGATGGCGAGCGAGTTCTGCATCGTTACGGCTTGGTTGGAACCGGCTTGAACCTGGTCGAGATCACGTCCTCGACCGGCACGATGTCCTTGAGCCCGCCGAGCTTGGCGAGGTCCAGCGACAGCTGCACGGCCGCGTTCACGTCAGGCGCGCCCATGTCGCCGCTGGTCTCGAGCTTCATGATCGTGTTGTCGTATTCCAGGGCGGCGATCTCGGCCGGCATTTCGTAGAGCTCGGCGATCAGCTTGACGGTCACATCGCGATTGGCACGCATGAACGCAACCGCGCCATAGAGAGCGTTCACCGCCTTCTGAACCAGCTGAGGCTTTGTCTCCGCCAATTTGTCGAGCACGATCCAGCCTGCCGTGAGGTTCGGCGGCACCGCCGTGGCGTAGTCGAGGATCGACTTGGCTTCGCCCGACTTCGAGATCTGGAAGCTCAGCGGCGAATAGACCACGGCGGCCTCGACGTTGCCTGCCAAGAGGTTCGGCACCAGACCGCCGCCCCCAACCGGGACGCGCGTGAAATCGATTTTCTTGTCCTGGAGTGTCCACAGTGCGAGCAGGTCGGAACCGGAGCCGGCGGCGGTGATTGCGACCTTCTTGCCGTTGAGGCCCTTGACGTCGAGCGTCGACTTGGCCGGGACCATCAACTGCCAGCCAAAATTTCCCATCGCGGCATTGGCCACGATCCGTGACATCACACCCTTCTTGCGTCCCGCGGAGACCAGCGAGGGCGGATCGAGGATGATATCGGCCGCGCCCGCAGCCATGCCTTCGAACGTCTCTGCACCGCTGCGGTAGATCGTCAGCTCGGCCTGGATGCCTTCCTTCTCGAACAATTTCTGCCGCACGGCCGTCTCGGCGATCGTCGTCGGCCAGTAGGTCTTGGTCGGCAGGCCGACGCGAATGGTTTCGGCGGCGGTGGCAGGGCCGGCGAGCACGCCGGCTGCGAAGAGCGACGCCAATAGCGCCTTGCGGCGAGTTAT
This sequence comes from Bradyrhizobium sp. 44, assembly GCF_023073095.1. Classification (NCBI taxonomy): domain Bacteria; kingdom Pseudomonadati; phylum Pseudomonadota; class Alphaproteobacteria; order Hyphomicrobiales; family Nitrobacteraceae; genus Bradyrhizobium; species Bradyrhizobium sp. 44. The sequence continues at coordinate 266,974 of NZ_JADPIY010000016.1, read as the reverse complement.
TTTCATGATCTGTTTCCTCCCGGTCTCTGTTTTTCTTTGCCGGAATTTTCCGGATCGTCAGTTCGCGCCGTTCACCTCCGCAATGCGAGGCGAGGCGAGCTCGACAAACTCTTTGGTGATGCCGAAGTGCTTTGCCAATGCGCGAACCGCCGCATCCGCGTCGCGTTTGACGACGGCAGCGACAATCGCCTTGTGTTCAGCCTCGACGTCGCGCGGCTTGCCGACCTCCCTGCGGATCGAGAGGCGGCGATATCGCTCGCTTTGTTCGTGCAGCACGTCGCGGAAGCCGAGCAGCCACGGCGAGCCGCAGGCATTAACCAGTGCACGATGGAAGATGCGATGGCGGACCACCCACTCCTCATAATGCACTGTCGGATCGTCGGGGTAGCGATAGGGAACCGCCTTCAGGTCCGCCCAGGCGGATTTCACGGAGGCAAGCCAGGCATCGTCGCCCCGCCCGATCGAGCGACGGAGCGCAAGGCCCTCGATGTCGATCCGGGTCTGCGTCACGTCGGCGAGATCGGCGAGTGACACCGGGCTCACCCGGAAGCCACGCTGGTCGGACGCCAGCACGAGCCCGTCGGCGACCAGTCGGGAAAGTGCCTCACGTACGGCGGCAAGGCTCACGGAAAACTGCTTGGCGAGGCCGGCGATATGCAGCTTCTGCCCCGGAAGCAGCCGCGTCGCCAGGATGTCGGCGCGCAGGCGCTCGTGCAACGCAGATGTCAGGCTGCGCGGACCATCTCCGGGGCTTCCGGTCATATGAAACTGAAGCGGACCCATGGGTCGAATGATGGCAAGGCAACGCGGAGGGGTCAATAGAAAATCGAAAATCGATTTTTCTGCTGAACGCCCGGGAATGGTACGCCCCTATCCCCGATCAACCATCTCTGGATCCAAACGGACCATCAACCAGGATCAGCGTAGTCGTGGTTTTCCGCGCCCCTCGTACAAGACTGATTGGCGCGCCGCTACTTTGCCAGGCGGAACTTCCCGCCTTCGACCTTGATCAGGAAGGCCGAGCGCTCATCATAGCCGTTGTGATCGGCCTTGCTCATGTTCGACAGCCCATTGTTGAGATAGATGTTCTGCCCTCGCTCGAGTGCGTCCCGCAGAGCCGCGCGAAATTCGGTTGTGCCAGGCTTTGCCATCTTCAGCGCATCCGGTGCAGCTTTTCCGATCAGCGCGACGACATCCCAGAGGTGAGCAGCAAACATGTTGGGCTTTTGCCCGTTCGCCGCTTCATACGCGGTCACGAACTCCTCCGTCGAGCGACGGAACGGATCCCCCGTGGGAAGATCGGCGGCAATGGTAAAAGCCTCGCCCGCGAATACGGCACCTTCGACATTCGCGCCACCGAGCTTGATGAACTCCTCACTGGCCACGCCGTGTGTCTGAAATATCTTCCCAGCGTATCCGCGCTCTCGGAGCGCCTGCTGCGGCAAGACCGCCGGAGTTCCTGCGGAAGCAATGAAGACGGCGTCCGGATTGGTCGACATCACCTTGAGCGCCTGACCCGTGACGCTGGTGTCGGCGCGTGCATAGACCTCGTGTGTGGTCACGGTCAGCCCCAACGCGGGCGCGAGGCGGCTCACCTCCTTGTAGTAGCCCTCGCCGTATCCATCAGAAACGCCGATATAGCCGAGCGTCTTCACGCCTGATGTCGCGATATGCTTGAGGATGGCGGCCGCCATGAGGTCATCATTGGGAACGACCTTGAAAGCCCAGGCGCGCTTCTCATCCATCGGTTGGACGATGGCGGTAGCGGCGGCGAGCGACAGCAGCGGCGTCTTTGATTCGAGCGCGACATCCAGCATCGGCATGGTCACCGGGGTCAGAGAGGAACCGACCAGCACGTCGACCTTGTCCTGGATCACCAGCCGGCGCGCGTTCTGGACCCCTTTGGTCGAATCCGACTCGTCGTCCAGGACGATATAGGTCACCTTCTCTCCACCGATCTCTTTCGGAAGAGCGGCAACCGTCTTGAGCTGCGGTTGGCCCAGTGCGGATCCCGGGCCGCTTGCCGAAATCACGATTCCAATTTTGATGTCCGCGTGAGCAGCATGTCCATAAAGGACGCATGCCACAAGAAGCGAGGCTCGCGCGAAACCGATCTTCATGTCCTGTTCCTCCCTGTCCGCTTCGATGACTCCGCCGGCTGCATCAGGCGCCCCGACTCGAGCTTGCAGTGCTCCCCAGGACATGGTCGCCGCTCAAGAGGCATGTCGTCCGACATACGCGTTTCCTCCTGCGGTCCCGAGCAACCGGGACGGGCCATGCTAAGCGGATCCCAGCAACGTGTCTGTCCCTAGCGTTAGGGACAAGTCATCGGTGCCCGAACCGGAATATTGGGGTGGGCGGACGCACAGCCGCGTTCTCGCGGCGCGTTTCGCCCGAGCTTTGCTTCGTCACTTCACCCTCGTGTCCAAGAGGGCGCAGGGAAGGCCGGGTGCCGGCTGGCACCCGCGGTCCGCTGCGCGAAAAGCACACGCAGGAAAACCGCACAGCAGCATACAGGTGGTGCCGATCACTCGGCCTTCCCTGCGCGATGGTTGGACGGCTTATGCCGTGCTCTCCCGGGAGCCGAGTTCCTTTTGGCCTCCCTCGCCTTCGCGAAAGTCACCGGCGCCGCGCCGGTTGACGCAAGTGCCGCATCCGCAAGAGCTTGACCGTAGCAACGACGGCCAGGACCACACGGTTTTGCCGTACGCACGGCCCGCCATTTCGCCGCAGTTTTCCCAGCCCTGTCGACAAAGCCGGAAACTTACAGACGAGACGAAGCCTAGCAGCGCCGCTCGTCGGAACGAAGCCTCGGGCTCACGGAGAGCAATCCGCCCTGCCCTTAGCCTCTCGTACCCGAACGCTGCCGCGTCCACCGCAAGCCCGGCTCGCGAACATGACGACCACAAGATCGCCCCTCAAGGATGAGCCAGGATGGGCAACACATACGCCAAAACCGAATTTCGGTAAAGCGGCATTTTTTTATGGGATGGGGTTGACGGGATGGCGGGTGTTTTGCCCGACGGGTCCGGCCCCGGCACCCCTTCCGCGAAATGAGCGGACTCGGGACGCGATTTCAACGCGTCGGCGGCATCAACGCACGCAGGATACCCGGCTTCCAGGCCTGACGCGCACTGTCGAACGCCGCGAAGTCATGATCGAACTGCCAGTAGGCCCATGACCAGCCGAGCCTGTCGGCGCTTCTCGCCACGAATGACAAATATCTCTGCCGGCTGTCGGATGGCGCACGCTCGTACACTCCGAACTCGCCGACATAAACCGGGCGCTGCTCTTTCTCCCCCAGAGGCTCATCTTCCTGAAGTCGGCGGCAGCCTTGGCTTCATCCTCCGGGCTGCCCCAGTCCAGGGGCCCGATCCGCGAAAACGTCGGAGACCACGGCGCGCCTTGATGGGTGAACCGTATCGGCGCGTAATAATGAAACGCGACGATGAGATGCCTGTCCTCGGCCGGCAGAACCAGCTCGTCGACAGGGATCTCATCGGTGTTGAGAACGGCGGCGATGACCGGCCGTTCGGGATTGGTGCGGCGGATAATGCCGAGACATTCATTGAGGAGCGAATTCCAGCTGGCGGACGTCATTTCTCCACCAGGCTCGTTCAACACCTCGAAGACGAGTGCCGGATATCTGCCGGCATAGCGCTCGGCGATCTGCCGCCAGAACGCCTTGAGCTTCTCGGCGCATTCGGAAACATCGCGCTGGCAAAGGTGGGTGTCGTGCTCGTCGACGATGGGAACGAGCTTCCTCGCGAGAACCTCCTCGATGACGGCGTCAAGCCGCCTCAGGACGATCTCGTCCAGGACATTCCCCGGGCCCATGAACTTGAAGCCGAAGAAATTGATCCTGACATGCGCGAACCCGGCCTTCTTGATCGCGGTCAAATTGTCCAGGCGAAATGGCGCGTTTTGGCCGCCTTCCCAGATTCCATCGTAGCCGAGAATATTGATACCGCGACCCAGTTTTGGCGTGTCACGGGAGGCGGCCTGCTCGGCCCCCTGGGCGTGGGAGGACAGCGATGCAAGGAAAACCACCATAGCCGCAAGATTGAAGCTTCTCGGCCAACGCGAGCGCATGGCGGTCATACTGCTTCCATTCCTGAAGCCTGGAATTCCGTCGGTCGCACCGGCCTGCACGTCGCAAAGAAAAAGCCCACCAGGAGCACCGATGTGAACATCGTCGAACGAAGGAACGTCGTCTCCGTAAAATTGGTCTGAAAGCTGAGGACGACAAATCCGATGATGAGGGCACAATGCGATCGGTCGATCGTGCGAGCGGAAATCAGATGGAGGATCTTGTGCGAGAACAGGAGGACGCTCGCGGCAAAGAGCATGTACCCCAGGAATCCGGTTTCCATCAGGATCGCGATGTAGCCGCTATGATAATTGTCGAGCACCCAGCCGTGGTTCTGTTCGAAATAATCGTAGATCGAGGGGATTGTCCAGAAGCCGTTGATGCCGAAGCCGAGCAGCGGCGCATCGTTGAAATGACTTATCGCGTAGTGCCAGATGAAGGTCCGCTCGGTGAAATCGATACTGGAATCGCCGATATGGATGGCGTCGTATCCCGTCGCGTAGAAATACAGGATCAGAAATCCGGCCAGAACGCACATGACGAACGGCAGGAGCGCATAGAGCCTCATGCAGCCGACCGACCACATCGAGGTCACGAGCATGGCGCAGGCGGCCAGAGCGACAGCGCCGGCGCCGCGCGATTCCGACGCGAAGACACAGGTTGACGCCAGCAGGAACACGGCGAGGAAGGCCAGCCACCCCTGCCCCGTCATCTTTCGATAGCAGGCCAAGAACATCAGATACGCGCCGACGAAGCCGAGCGTCTGCTTCGATTCGTAGACGCCCTGCCATTGACCGTTGTGCATCCAGCTATGGTCGATCCCGATGTCGGGCACGGCCAACGCACAGACAGCCGACGCGGCGACCAATATGAAGAGCCCAAAGGCCGTGGCTTTCACGATTTCGTCCAGGTCGACGCGCGTGACGAGGCAAAATGCACCGAACGTTGTCATCGCAAGCGCCGCGCTCTTCATGATCGCCGCGACGCTCAGGCTGGACCAGAACACCGAGACAATTGCGAAGGCGTAGAATGCGACCAGCGCCGCCATATCGGGGTTGACCTGCAACCGCAGGCGCGGCTGCACGAATGCACTTGCGGTAGATCAGGACAGCCCACATCAGAAGGGCTATGGCCTGTTGCAGAAAGCTCAGCTCCGCCGGCAGTAGCGCGGCGTTGAAGATGCCCATCGATGCGACCACGTTGATGGTGATCGAACAGGTGATCGCGAACCTGGCTATCTTCTCGACGCCAACGCTGCGCGTCGTCCAGATCGCGCTCCCGGGTGCTCCGGAATCCACCTCGGTCTGCAGGCTGGCCATGAGATGACCTTCCTTAAGCGCGGTTAATAATTTGCTAGCGCAGGTCGATCTCGATCGCTGCGACGCGACGCCGTTGCGAAATTAACGGTTTGGTAACGATATGAGCCTTGCGCGACGCATTAATGCAAACTGCACGCCGCCGGTGTCTCGCCCGTAACGACCCTGCTATAAAGCGCAGGTCCGGCTCGACCGTCCCGAGCTATCCGGTTTCCCTGGTATCATGAACAGACCTAGCAGCACGTTCAACATCGCCATCGAGCAGGGATTCGACTTCCTGTCGCCTGATTACGCGGAGCTGTTTGACAACTCGGCTGCCACCGCGTTCCAGCATCCGCTCTGGCTCGACACCCTCTATACCAGGCTCGCGTCTCATGCAGGCGCAACGCCTCTGGTTGTCGTGGTCCGCCACCGCGCGACGGGCGCCCTTGCGATGGTGCTGCCCTTGCTACGGATCCGGCGCGGCCCGATACGGACCGTCGAATTCGCGGATCTCCGCGTCTCCGACTACCTGGCGCCGGTGTGCAGCCCGCACGTATTTTCCGAGCTGCTCAAGGACGAGAGTGCTTGCGCAGAAATCAGGTACCTCGTCCGTCCGTTCGATCTGCTCCGAATGACCAAGCTGCCGGACGGACGGCTTCCGATCGAGAACCTCCTGGCTACGCCCCGCCGCGTCGCGATGGACTCCAACGCTTACGCGACCGTCCTTGTCGCGCCGTTCGAGCAATGGCGCGCCAGCGCGATCGACCGTTCCTACCAGAAGGAGCTCGCAAAGAAATCCCGGCAGCTCCAGAAGAAGGGCAATCTGAGTTTTTCATGCTGCGGCGACAGCGCCTCCGTGATTGAGGCGCTGGACGTAATGCGCAAATTCCGCGGTCCGCGCTTTCAGGCGCAAGGCGACGGAGATCTGCTCCAGCGCCCCGAATATTACGGCTTCTATTCCGAGATGGCGCAGCGCGGCCTCGGCTCCTTTGTCCGGCTCTATACCATGAAGATGGATGGCGAGGTGATCGCCGCCGTGCTCGGGCTCTGCCATCAAAGCAGCTTCCTCGTCATCATGGGCGCCTTCGACATTGCGGGATACAAGAGCCAGTCCCTCGGCGCGCTGATGTTCGAGCAGGTCGCGAAGGACTGTATCGAGCGCGGGGATCAGATGCTCGATTTCACCATCGGTGACGAGCCCTACAAGAAATTGTTCGGCGCGCAGCCCTCGCCGATGTGGGCGGTCACGCAGGCCGGCAGCACCGTGGGCGCCATTTCCTTGTTCGCACTGAAACAGGCTCCCTGGCTCAAACTGGCCGCCAAGCGAATGTCGGAGTTCAGGCTTCTGCCGACGCGGACGTCAACGCCCACGCGCTGACCCGCGCGAGGCCCCGGACGATACGACGGCTTTCAGGCGCGTAGCACGCTTCGAACATGCGCGAGCCAGCCTGGCCGCATTTGATCGACCCGGTGAGTGATATTGCGTCGCAGGAAGTGCAGCCGCCGCCGCACGTCCCAGCCGATGTCGTTGCGGGACGTCAGGGCCTGCCGGAAGCGCGCCATCTTCAGCGACTGCTGATCCGCCATGACCTTGTCAGGATCGGAATAGAATTCTGCAATCTTCTCCCGGCTCATGCCCTCGGTCACCAGCCAACGCGGCGCATATTCAGTGCAGAGGCGGTCGACGTCGACCAACAGGCGGGCAACGCCGGTGCCGGCGGCAGGGCAATTGGTTTGGAAGGCATCGCCTATGAGCACGACGCCGGGCTGAAGATGTCCTTCCACGACGGATAGGTCCATCACCCAATTCTGCACCCGGTCGGTCACGTGGAAATCGCCAAGGTAAGGCCGCAATCCCGGCAGCAGGCGCAACACCGTCGCTTCCGGTTCGCGGCGCAGCTCGCGCATAACAGGATCGGCCGGGTCGCGGAACATGAAGAGGTTTGCCCGCATGCCGCCACGCACTGGAAACAGGCTGAGATAATCGATGCCGTCCGCCGTGCGCTCTCCGTAACAGGTCAGCGCCTCGAAATCGAACGGCACATCGTCCCGGCGCGCGATCGTGAATCCAAACGTGACCGAATGGCGCTCGGCCAGCACCCGCCGCTTGATACCGAGCTTGTAGCCGAGAACGCCCGCCATGCCCGTGGCCAGCACGACGAGGCGCGCTGTCATGCGCCTCCCGGACGCGAACTCGATATGCTGGATATCGTCGCTGCAATTGACGGCCGTGACCTCGTCGACGATCAGGCTGGACGGATCAGGCAGTTGACTGCGCGCCATGGCGACGAGATCGGCATAGGCTAGTCCGTAAGCCCGTCCGACGCTGACATCGACTACCTTGCCGTCCCTGATATTAAGCACCTGATCATATCGGCAGGCGACGCTGTCGAGCGCGTCGAGGAAGCCAAGCTTGCGCAGCATCTCCAGCTGGTAGCCGCCGATTTTCTCAACCCGGAACTCGTCCGGATGGACCGCGCGCTTGTCGACGAGAGCGACACGATGCCCTGCCCGCGCGAGCACGGCCGCCGCCAGCGAGCCCGCGAGGCCGCCGCCAACGATCGCGATGTCGGCGACGATCGCCCAAGGGCCGGCTGCGGCAATCGGCTCGGGCACATTGCTATCCGCCGTCATGGTCCGGTGCTCCCACGGTCAATGATGATTACCCGTGCAATTCTCTCGCCTGATCTAGCATCGCAGGACCAAACGCGATCATTTCTCGATATCTCGGTTAATGCAGCGGAGACCTGCGCGGCCCCATGAGATCCGGCACGCGCCTTGCTCGGGATGGCCATTCCCGGCGAGCCGGTCCGCATTCCAGCGGTTCATCTCGCCTCATTGGCCGTCGATGCGGCGCTATGCCGCCACGCGATCAGGCTGCAGTTTGCTCTATCTGGGACAATGGGCTCAACGATGTTCCATAGTGAAGCAACAGGCATGGCCGCGACGTCGCCGCGGTCGGCGGGATCATGGAGGCCGCTCATTAACACTCGCGGTTTTTCGGCATGCTAGGCTTTTGCAGGTAATCGGAACAATGTCTCTTCAGGGGAAGTTGCCTCTTAAATTTCCATGATCGAATCCATCGTCCAGTTCATGCGGCGCGACGTGACGCGCGGTGTTGCCGGAACCATCCTTCTCAAGGTTGGTAGCGGCGCGCTTGCGTTCGCGTTGTTCTCGCTTGCGGCACGAACGATGTCGCCCGATGGGTTCGGCATCTTTGCGACCTGGCTTTCGGTGGCCCAGATGGCAGCGGTCGTCGGTCTGGTCGGCCAGGAATCGCTGCTGGTGCGATTTCTGAACGAGTATCGGGTGGGAAATCAGCCCGATCTCACCAAAGGCGTGCTGCTGTCGAGCCTGAAGATTTCCTCCGTCGCGATGCTGATCGCGATCGGCGCAATGGCGATCGGCGCGAACATCAAAGGCGCCTCGTGGTTGCTGGTCATCGCGGTGTCGGCCTACACGGCCGTGAATGCGGGGCTGATGCTTGGCAGCCAGATCGCACGCTCGCTGGTCAGCATTCTCATGGGCGAAGGAAACAGGGAGTTCTTCTGGCGCGTCAGCGTCGTGCTGTTCCTGCTCGCAATCATGTTCGGCCATCGCCAGCTCGATCCCGCGGAATTGATCGCCGTGATGACGATTGCCATGTCGGTCGGACTGATTGCACAGATCATCGCGATTGCGCGAACTCTGCCGGATTTCCGCGGCACGGCGGTGAGGTCCGAGACGTCGCGCTGGAGATCGAGCGCGCTTCATTTCTGGATCGCATCCATCCTCGAAGCCGCGAACCAATATTTCGACGTCATCCTGGTCTACTGGATGCTGGACCCGGCAACCGCCGGAATTTACTTCGCCGCTTCGCGCCTGGCCAACATCTTCGCCATGCTGTCGGCGGCACTGTACAGTTTTGGCGCACGTCGGCTCCCCTCGCTGTACTTCAGCAAGAACCATCAGGAATTCGAGCGAACGTTGCGGCTGATGGCGGAAGTGACCGCGGTGTGCGTGGTCAGCGGACTTCTCCTGATCTGGATTGGCGGTCCCCATCTGCTCAACCTGTTCGGGCCGCATTTCGCTGCGCAGCACTGGGTCCTGATCGTGCTCGCGATCGGAACGGCGTTCCAGGCGGCGGGCGGTCCTTCTGCGGCGATCTTGCAGCTGACCGGCTATGAGCGCGAGTATGTCCCCGTGATTGCCGGAAACGTAGCGCTGCGGCTGGTCGGATTTCTCGTCCTGATTCCCTGGCTCGGCGTTCTTGGCGCGGCGATCTCGGCCACTGTGTCGCTGGCGCTCGCGACGATCGCCCTCAACATCCTCTGTCGCCGGCGAACCGGGGTCGATCCTTCGATTCTGGGGCTTCTGCGCTTCTCGCCATCGAAGCCTAGCGCCTACGCGGTCCGTGGCGCGGACTCCGGCGAATAGAGCGTCAGGATACGTCACTTGTGCCGCATGAAGGAGAGCGCATCCGCGGCTTGAGCGCACCAGCGGAATGTGCATCGTTTTCGTATGCTTTAGTGCCCCGCTCCAACCTGAATATCGATGGTTAATCGACGATTACCCCCGTCCTCTTCACTTGGTTAGGAACCAGCGGAATTCCCTCGCGAACGATGCCGTTGCGGCAGGCCGGGCATTAACTCCGTTTATTGCTAGTCGGTGTCCGCTCGATCCCCGCATGGTAGATACGGGGTTAAGAAGTTGAAAAATTCTTTTCTTCAGTGGGCGGGATCCGTGCTCCATTACCAGCCAAAGAAGGCGTTGGGCGAGACGACTGCGACAGCACTCCCGCCGCCTAACGGTAGCGCACAAAAGCCGCACGTGCTCCTCGTACAGACCCAGGCCGAGAACGCCGGCGCGCAGGAGATCTCGCGCCTGCTTGGCGCCGGGCTGACCTCCCGCGGCTATCGCGTCACCCATCTGTTCTTCTTCCGCAAGTCCGATTCGTTCGATGAGCCGCCCGACACCATCTATTGCGCGTCGAGCCGGCCGGGAAATCCGCTGGCGCTGCTGCAAATGCTGTGGACGCTGGGCGGCCATCTCAGGGCCAACAGGCCCGACGCCGTTCTGACCTTTCAGCACTTCGGCAATGTCATCGGCGCCGGTGTGGCGCGCCTGATCTGCCGCGTGCCTGTCATCGCCAATCAGGTTTCATCCGCGCTGTCGATGAGCTGGCCGGTCCGCACCGCCGACATCGTCATGGGCAGCCTCGGCTTCTTCGACCGCATCACGCTCAACTCGCAGGACATGCAGCGCGAGTATTCGCGCTACCCCAAAGCTTATCGCGCGCGCATGGTGCACGTCCCGCACGGCTTCGACGACAAGGCGCTCACCCTGACGAAGCAAGCCGCGCGACAGAAATTCAATCTGCCACCGGAAAGCACCCTGCTCGGCTGCGCAGCAAGATTGCACCCGCACAAGCGGCTCGACGCGGCGATACGTCTGTTGCCGGATCAACCCTCCTGGCATCTCGCGCTGGCGGGCCAGGGAGCCGACGAGGCCCGGCTGAGGCAGTTGGCGGATGAGTTGAGAGTATCGGACAGGCTGCATCTGCTCGGCGAAATCACCCCGCGCCAGATGGCGGAGTTTCTCGCCGCTCTCGACGTGTTCGTATTTCCGACGCAGGCGGAGACCTTCGGCCTCGCCGCTGTGGAGGCCGCAAACGCCGGCGTTCCCTCGGTCGTCACCGATCTCCCGGTCTTGCGCGAGGTCTTGTCCGTCGAGGGAAAGCCGACAGCGCTGTTCGTCGATGCCGCCGATCATACCAAGCTGTCGGCCGCGGTCTCCAGGCTCCTGACGGACCAAAAACTGAGCGACGAACTGCGGCAAAACGCCAAGGGCCTGAAGCTGCGCTATTCAGTGGACGCCATGGTGGAGGAATACGTTCGAATTCTCGGCCAGGTCATCTGATCGGGACGCATTGAAACGGATCGGCTCGACATGACCATCGAGTTTCGCTGTGAAATTGAGTATGCGCGGCAGTGGATGGGCCGCGACATGCTGTCGATCGACGGCCGGGATGTACCGGTCCAGATCGCATGGACCGCAACGGCGGAGCCGCGGCCGACCGGTCTCGACATGCTGTTCGAGCTCGAACGTTTGGTGTTGCACAAGGGCAAACACAGCGGCGCCAACAGGCTGAAGATCAATCCCGAACGAATGCAGGCTCGCGCCGGCACGGCAGAAGTCATCGTCGATTTCACCGGTGGCGCGCGGGATCCGAACTGCTCCGCCCGGCAGTATCTCCGCCCGCTGTTCAATGGAGTCGCAGGCGAAAACGCAGCTCTTGCCGCCATTCTCGCCGGAGATCTGCCGGTGATCGAAATCGTCGACGAGGTCGACGGTGCCGTCCTCGATCGCGGCCACCCCTCCGCCGAAATCGCGGCCGGTCTGAGCGGCGGACTGGAAACCGTCATGGCGCGAACGCTGACCATGGTGGCGGCCATCCTGTCGGGACGGCCGCGCATCGTGCCGCTGATGGCACGACCCGCCCGAATTGGTAACGGCCGCCCGCCGGCGGCGTACGTCGCGCGCGGCCTGGCGACATCGATCGCCAAGGAGATCTATCGCCTCTGCTGCTATGCCCCGCACTGGCATGTCGGATGGCGCTTCAATGATGGCGCCGGCGTCTGGCAGACCGGAGATCTGTCGGGGTCCCGCTGGAACGTCCTTGCCGATCCCGGAAACCACTTCTACGCCGATCCTTTCCCCATCACCTGGCAGGGGCGAACATTCGTCTTCTTTGAAGACCTCGATCACCGGGTTGGAAAAGGAATCATTTCGGCAATCGAGTTCGACGATGCCGGTCCCGTCGGAGAGGTTGTGCCCGTGCTGAACGAGCCTTGGCACCTCTCCTATCCGTTCTTGATCGAGGACGATGGCGCGTTGTGGATGATCCCGGAGAGCTCGACCAATGGGGACGTCGCCATCTACAAATGCGTTCGGTTTCCGGACAAATGGGAGCGGCATGCGACGCTGCTTTCGGGCGTCGAGCTGGCCGATGCCACGATCACGCGGCACAACGGCCTGAACTATCTGTTCGGGGCTTGGCGCGACGGCACCGGCGGCTATTCGGATTCGCTGGCGATCTATTACGCCGAGCACCTCATGGGCCCGTGGTTGCCGCATGCCAGCAACCCCGTGCTGATCGATCGCGCGACCACGCGGCCTGCGGGGAATTTCGTCACCATCAATGACAAATTGTGGCGCCCGGTCCAGGACTGTGCCGGCGGATACGGGGCAGCGCTTGCCCTGGCGGAAATCATCGAACTCTCGCCGACGACGTTCAAGCAGATCATCCGCCACTCTCTGCGGCCAGGGCCAGCATGGCCCGGCAGGAAGTTGCACACCTTGAACCGCTGCGGCCGCCTCGAGGTGATCGACGGATCGCGTGTCCAACCCAAGACCCGCGCCCTCACGAGCAAATTGCCATCGGGCGTCTTGTCGCCGCGGACCAGTCCCTCTACCGCCAGCTAGCGCGGATGGCTGAACAGGTCGGTCGTGGCGTCGTCGACGGCGATATCGACCAGCGCGGGACCGCTCGATGCCAACGCTTCGGTCAAGATGGCGTCGACGTCGCCGACATCGGTCACGCGCTGCCCCGGACAACCCATTCCCCTTGCGAGCGCCACGAAGTCGAGCCCGGGCAGGTCGATCCCGGGCGGGCGGTGCGCCTGCATCAGCTCGCTGAAGGCGCGCATCGCGCCATAGCCTGAATTGTTCATGATCACGAAGGTGATCGGCAAGCGGCGTTGCACCGCGGTCCAGATCGCCTGGATGCAATACATCGCCGATCCGTCACCGATCAAGGCGACGATGCGGCGACCCGGCCGCGCCAGCGCCACGCCGACGGAGGCCGGCAGGCTGTAACCAAGTCCCCCGCTCGCCATCGTGTAGAAGCTGTCCGCGCCCGGCCGAGGCAGGAATTGCTGAATGGCGGGGCGATGCGACGGCGCCTCCTCGACCACGATCGCATCGCCCGGCATCAACGCCGAGAGACGGGCGAGCGCATAGCCTGGCGGAATCGGATTTTGCGCGGCAGGAGCGGCAGGCCGCAACCGCGCGGCCGGCACTTCGCGCTCCGCGATGTCAGGCATCGCCGACAGCAGCCCAGCCAGCGCCTTCGGGAGCGTGCTGATGATGGTGTCACCGACAGAAGCGGATGCGGCTTCTGTCGGATCATCCGTGATCTGCCATACCGACGTTCCGTCGTCGAGCAATTCGCATTGTCCTTCGACATGGAAAGTAAACACCGGCGCGCCGACCACAACGATCAGATCGGCGCCGCGCAGGGCGCGGGCGAGACCTCCCGGCGCTGCCGGAAGGAAGCCGGCGAACAGCGGATGCAATTCCGGAAAGCTCGAACGGCTCGACATCGGACTTGCCCAAACGGCCGCGCTCGCCTGCTCGGCCACAGCGACCATCGCCTCGACGCAGCCGCTGCGATCGATTTCGGGTCCGACAACGAAGATAGGTCTCTTGGCGGCGCGGATCGCCGCGCCGAGCCGGACGATCGCCGCCGGATCCGGCGCAAATTCCGTCGCGATGTGGCGGACCGGCGGAGCAGCTGCGGGCCGCGCCCAATCATCCGACGGGACCGACACGAACGTCGGACCGCGCGGATGCTGCATGGCAGTGAGGAAGGCCTGCGCAATCGCCGCTGGAACATCTTCGGCGCGCGCCGGTTCAGCGCTCCATTTCACATAGGGCTTTGGAAATTGTGCGGCGTCCTCGGCGAAGAGATAGGGTCGCATCCGCAACAGGCTGCGCGCCTGCTGCCCGGCTGTCACGACCATCGGCGTCTTGTTGCGGAACGCGGTGAAGAGATTGCCGAGGGCATGACCGAGCCCGGCCGCCGAGTGCAAATTGACGAAAGCCGGACGCCCCGTCGCCTGCGCATAGCCGTCGGCCATGCCGACGACACAGGCTTCCTGCAGACCGAGCACGTAGTCGATGTCGTCGGGCCAGTCGCCCAGGAAGGCAAGCTCGGTCGAGCCGGGATTGCCGAAAACGCGATCGACGCCAAAGGAGCGAAGCACACCGAGGGTCGCTTCCCGAACCGTGAGAACTTTCGAATTCATGAATGGACGTCCTGGTGAGCTTCGCTTGCGGCGCGGTTAGAAGGGATAGTGCTGCGGCTGCGTCTCGATGGTAATCCAGCGCAGATCGGTGAACTCGGCGATGCCGGCCTGGCCGCCGAAGCGGCCGTAGCCCGATCCCTTCACGCCGCCGAACGGCATCTGCGCCTCGTCATGCACGGTCGGGCCGTTGACGTGGCAGATGCCGCTTTCGATCCGCTGCGCCACCGTCAGTGCACGCGCGACGTCGCGGCCGAACACGGCAGCCGAAAGGCCATACTCCGTGTCGTTGGCGAGCCGCACGGCCTCGTCCGCGCCACGCGCGCGGACCACCGAGACGACGGGACCAAAGCTCTCCTCGGTGTAGATGCGCATGCCGGGCACCACGCGGTCGAGCACGGTGGCCGGGACGACCGTGCCAATCCGGTCGCCGCCCGCGAGCTTGACGGCCCCTTTGGCGATCGCGTCGTCGATCAGTGCAATGACATGCTTGGCCGGCGCCTCGTCGATCATCGAGCCGACCACCACCGGACCGTGGCGCGGGTCGCCGGCCGGAAGCGCAGCCGTTTTCTTCGCAAGCTTCTCGACAAAGGCGGCCGCCACCGCCTCGTCGACGATCACTCGCTCGGTCGACATGCAAACCTGGCCCTGATTGATGAAGGCGCCGAACGCGACCGCCGCGACGGCGGCATCGAGGTCGGCATCGTCGAGCACAACCAGAGGCGCCTTGCCGCCAAGCTCGAGCAGCACCGGCTTGAGGTGGCGACCGGCGAGTTCGGCGATGACTCGACCGACCCGGGTCGAGCCGGTGAAGTTAACCCGCCGCACGGAAGGATTGGCGATGAGGCGCTCGACCAGCGCGGGCGCATCGGCCGGTGCGTTGGTCAGGACATTCACGACGCCGGGCGGAAAGCCTGCGTCCTTGAAAACCTCGCCGATCAGCCGGTGTGTTCCCGGGCAGATCTCGGACGCCTTGAGCACGACCGTATTGCCGCAGGCGAGCGCCGTCGCCACGGCGCGAACGCCGAGAATGATCGGCGCGTTCCACGGCGCGATGCCGAGGCAGACGCCGGCTGGCTGGCGAACCGACATGGCGAGACATCCCGGCTTGTCCGACGGGATCACCTCGCCCGCGATCTGCGTGGTGAGCGACGCTGCTTCGCGCAGCATGCCGGTCGCGAGCTTGACGTTGAAGGCCGACCAGATCTCTGTCGTGCCGATCTCGGCCATCATGATTCGGACGAAGGCGTCGCGCTTGGCCTCAAGCGCATCTGCGGCCTTCAGCAACAGGGCTCGCCTCGCATTCGGGCCAAGTGCCGACCATCCTGGCAATGCGGCAGAAGCCGCCGCCACTGCGGCGTCGGCATCGGAAGCCGTGGCAGCGGCCGCGCGGCTTGCGACCTCCTGCGACAGCGGATTGCGCCGCTCGAACACCTTGCCGCTGGAAGCGGCCTGATCCTGCCCGTTGACGAGAAGACTGACGTCCATGAAAACCTCCCTGGTGTTGTGGCCAAGCTCAGCCGAGCAGCCGCGACTTGCCGGTTTCACGCGCGAAGCCGAGCGCGATCATCGCCGCGAGCGCGAGCGCAACGTAGTATCCTGTGATCGCGTAGGTGGAGCCCGTTTGCGCAAACAGGCTGGTGGCGACCAGCGGCGCAATGCCGCCGCCGAGCACCGTCCCGAGTTGCTTTCCGATCGACACGCCGGTGAAGCGAATGCGGGTCGGAAACAGCTCCGGGAAATAGCTCCCTTCGCTGCCGAACATCAGCGGATGGATTATCCCCGCGGCGAGGATCACCGCGCACGTTACCAGCATCGTGTCACGGCTCGCGACCACACCGTAGAATGCAAACATCGAGATGGCTGCGAGCACGACGCCGGCCAGGAACAGACGCTTTCGTCCGATGCGGTCGGACCAGGCGCCGATGAGGGGCATCGCAACGAGCCCGACGAGATTGGCAAACAGCACGGCCTGCGTGATGACGTCCTTCTGGACGCCGAGCTGACGGGTCGCGAAGGAGATGGTGAAGATGGCGGTCAGATAGAAATAGGAAGTCTGCGCCATCTCGGCGAAGAACACGATGAGGATCGGCCGCCAGTGCTCCCTCAGGGCTTCGACCACAGGCGCCACTTCAGTCACCTTCGCTTCGCGGAACGTCGCGCTCTCCTCGATGCGCAGGCGCATGTAGACGCCGAGCGCGACCAGCACCGCACTGATCAGGAACGGCACGCGCCAGCCCCATGACAGCAGGTCCGCCTCCGGCAGCCTTGAAATCGTGAGCGCCGCGAACGAGGCGAGCACGACACCGACGGGTCCTGCGGCCTGGATCACCGCGGCCGAGAAGCCGCGCCGGTGCCCGGGCGCCGTCTCGATCGCCATAAGGATCGCCGCGGTCGACTCGCCGCCGAGCGCAAACCCCTGGACGAAGCGCAACGCCACGAGCGCGACGGTCGCGGCCACGCCTGCACTGGCGTAGGTCGGCAACAATCCGATCGACATGGTCGCAAGTCCCATCATGAGCAGCGTACACAGCAAGACCGACTTTCGGCCGAGGCGGTCACCGAAATGGCCGAACACAAGCCCGCCGAGCGGACGCGCCAAAAATCCGACGGCAAACGTCGCGAACACCGCAATGGTCGCCGTGAGCTGGTCGAATTTCGGAAAGAACAGCTGATCGAACACCAGCGGCGCGATCAGGCCGTAGATGAAAAAGTCGTACCATTCGATCGCGGTGCCGATGGTGCCGGCAATCAGGATACGCCGGCGGCTGCTCGCCGTCTGCCCGGCAGTGGCGGCGGTTGCAACATGATCGTCGTAGTGCTCCAATGCTCTTGTCGTCACGGTTTCCTCCTCCGGTGTTATTTGCCGTTTTGTTGTCTTGTTGTTATTGGCCGCGCAGCCGCTGGTCGGATGCGACGGCAAGAGTCGATCAGCTGGCCAGCCGTGCGCTGTCGCTCGCATTGTGTCCGAGTGCTCGGGCGAGCACGCGCTCGATCATGCCAGCCTGTGATGCGCTGCCACGCCAGGCCACGATCTGGTCGGGGCGTATCAAAGCCAGATCCGCCTGGTAGAGATCGCGCAGCGATTTCGGCAGCGTGACGAGTTTCACATCGACCCCGATCGCCCGGATGGTCTCGGCGAATGACGCATGCGCGGACATGACCTCGCCAAACTGGAGCAGCGTCCACTCGAACCCGAACAGGTCGTACAGGGAGACGCCGTCTTCCAGCCACGCATGCGGGGCGCGGCCGCCGGGACAGGCGCTCGGAACGTAGACGTTCGCGGCGTCGGGCGGCGGCTGGCTGCCATCAGGGACGATGATCGGCGAGCCGTCGTAGCGCCCGCCGAAGGTGACGCCGGGGATGTTGAATTCGGCGCGGGCGTGCTGTTCGAGATAGACGCCCGCGATCCGCCGCGCCTCGCCTCCCGCTTTCGTTGCGTCCTCGATGTCAGGCGCGGGAGCGAACAGACCGAGCGAGTCGGCAAAGCGGCGCGCGTAATCGGTATTGCGCAGCGCCACCGGACGCCGCTCGACCTCATAGCTGTCGAGCAGCCCCGCCGGGCTCACACCCTTGACGACGCTTGCGAGCTTCCAGCCGAGATTGACCGCATCCTCGATCGCGGTGTTGTAGCCAAGCCCGCCGGTCGGCGTGAACAGATGCGCCGCGTCGCCGCCGAGGAACACCCTGCCCCGCTGCATTCCATTCGCGACCAGCGCGTGCCCGGCGGTCCAGGTCAGGAACGACAGCACTTCGCAGTCGATCGGCGCGCCGCAGGCGCGCTGGAACGCTGCTTTGGCTTCGTCGATCGTGATCGCACTTTCGTCCTCATCGGGCCGAAGCTGCGTGTGAAACGCAAACTCGTCGCGCCCATTCACCGATGCCATGAAGGCGCGGCGGTCGCCGTTGAAGCAATTGTACATCCACGCCTTGGCGTGCGGGATACTCGCGTAGAATCCGGGCGAACGGAGATAGACCGCCAGCATGCGGCCGCCCATGAAGTCGCGCTGCGCTCCGGTTTCGCCGCCGTAGACGATCCCGAGCGATTGCCGGACCATCGAGCGCGGCCCGTCGGCCCCGACCAGGAAGTCGGCCCGGACCTGAAAGCGGCTGTTGTCATCGAGACATTCGATCTCGGCGACGACGCCGTCATCGCTCTCGACGTAGCTGATCAGACGATGACCGTAGCTGAGCCGTATCCCGGGAAGCCGTTCGGCATGGCGGCGCAGCACCGCCTCGACATATTTTTGCGATACCCGATGCGGCAGCTCGGCCGCGCTCCAGGAGCCCGACATGCCCTTGACGAGTTCGCCCGCGCGTGACGACGACGGCAACTGAAATCGGGCCAGCTCGTAGCCGGTGTAGCGCGTGAAATACGCAACGTCGGTTGGATAATCCGCTGGCAGACCTTCGCGTCGGATCTCGTCGGCAAAACCCAGCCGCCGATAGTGCTCCATCGAGCGCGCCTGCGTCGCATTGGCTTGCGGATTGAATGCCGTGCCCGGCTTTTCATCGACCAGGATCGCGGACACGCCGCGCCGGCCGAGCTCGTTGGCGAGCATCAGGCCGCAGGGCCCCCCACCCACGATGAGCACCGAGGCCGTCAGACATGTTTCCAAGACGCTTCTCCCTACCAGCATTATCCTGCATGGTAAGGTTGCCTGACGATATAGTCAAGTAGCCTGACTAATCGGGCTCGTGGAGCGTGTCGAATTGTGCGCCGTAGACTGCCAATCCCTTCAGGATCGTGTCCATCGTGGCCTTGCCGAGTTCGGCGCGCATCTCCTGCTCGGCAACGTCGACGGCGTCGCGGAACGCATCGAGCCATTTGCGTCCCGCCGGCGTGAACATGACGATGCGCGCGCGCCGATCGGTCGGATCGGCGATGCGATCGACCAGGCCGAGCTCGGCGCATTGATCGACCAGCTCGCCCATCGCTTGCTTGCTCATGGAGGCGCGGCGGGCGAGTTCCGTCAGTCTGGTCCCCTCGACGTCGAGATTGCGTGTGAGGCCGACATGCGCGATCCGGGTTTCGTCATGCCCCTTCTCGCTCATCAGCTCGAGCACACGACCTTCGAAGCGCCGCACCGCGTTGTTGAGCAGCCGACCGATGTTGGCATGCCGCCATGCGGTGCCGGATATCCTGGCTTTCAATGGATGTGCCTTCTGCAAAGCCGCCTGAATTCGAAAATGTCGCTCACTTCGCCGCGTCGATCCATATCCCCGGCTGCGAATGCTCGCGGATGTGGGTGACCAGGAAGTCGGAAAAGACCCTGATCTTGGCGGGCAGTCCGGCACGGTTCTGGTAGGCGATGTTCATCGTCAGCAGCGGCAGCTCCCAGTCCATCAAAACCGGGACGAGACGGCCCGCCGCGATGTCGCTTTGCACGATATAGAGCGGCTGGATGAGGATGCCGAGCCCCGCCAGTGCTGCGCCGCGGATGACTTGCCCGTCATTGCTGTCGAGCGTCGGCGTGATGCGGACAGTCTGCGCGCCGTTGCCTTTGCGCAGGCGCAGCGAATAGGGATCGTTGGCGAGATTATAGATCAGCATGTTATGGCGCGCGAGATCGACCGGCTGCTCCGGCTCGCCGCAGCTTGCGAGATAGGACGGCGCAGCAGCGAGCACCCGCCGCATCTGGCCGATGCGGCGGACGATAATGTTCGAATCCGGCTCCTGCTCGCGCGTCCTGATCGCCACGTCGATGCCGGCCTCGATGAAATCGGAGTAGCGGTTGGCGGTGGTGATCTGCATGTTGAGCTTCGGATAGCGCGCGCGGAAGGCCGGCAGCATCGGCGCCAGATAGATCACCGCAAAAGACAGCGAGCTCGTGACCCGCAGCGTGCCCTGCGGCGACAGCGCGCGATCGCTGACGATGTCCTCGGCTTCCGCCAGCTCGCTCAAAACCCGGCTCGAGCGCTCCAGCAGTACCTGCCCCGCCTCCGTCAACCACAGCCGACGGGTGTTGCGCTCGATCAGCCGGACCGCAAGGCGCTCCTCGAGCGCGCTGAGATGGCGGCTCGCGGCAGCATTCGACATGCGCAGGGCTTCGGCAGCTTTGGACATGCTGCCGAGCTCGGCCGTCTTGGCGAACACTTCCAATTGGAGCAGGCGGTCCATTTTTTTCGCAAACAGGAAAAGAGACTTACGATTATTGAGCTTTATTTCCACATCCCGCAAGTCAAAATGGACCAAACACAAGCAGGATAGCAGGCGAGGAAACAGGGAAATGTCGGGCCGGATCAGGCACATCGTGATGTGGCGGCTGCGCGGGGAGACGCCCGCGGAGCGGGCCGCCGCCCGGGTCAAGGTCAAGACCCTGTTCGAGGGCTTGCGCGGCCGGATCGACGGCCTCACCCATATCGAAGTCGGCCTCGACGTCAGCGATGTCGACTACGCCTGCGACGTCGTTCTGTTCTCCGAATTCACCGACCACGCTGCGCTCCAGGCCTACGCCACCCACCCGGAACATTTGCGCGTGCGCGAGGCGCTGGGCGACTTGCGGATCGGGCGCTTCCAGGTCGATTATCCCATCAAAGAGACCGGCGCATGATCGGTACGTTCACCTTTGAAAACCTGCCCTGCCGCGTCGTGTTCGGCAGCGGAACATTGGCTAGCGCCAAGGCCGAGGTCGAGCGGCTCGGCGGCAAGCGCGCGCTGGTGCTGACGACGCCCCAGCAGGAGGCGCAAGGCAAGAGCTTGGGCGCGGCGCTCGGTTCGCTCTACGCCGGCATTTTTCCGGGCGCGACCATGCACACGCCGGTCGAGGTCACGGAGCGGGCGCTCGCGGCGATGAAGGCTTGCGAGGCCGACTGCGTCATTTCCCTCGGTGGCGGATCCACGACCGGCCTCGGCAAGGCGCTCGCCTTGCGCACAGGAATCAACCAGCTCTGCATTCCCACCACCTATGCCGGCTCGGAGATGACGCCGATCGTCGGCCAGACCGAGAACGGACTTAAGACCACTGTGCGCGATGCCGCCAACCTGCCGGAGACGGTGATCTACGATGTCGATCTCACGTTGACTTTGCCGGCGAGCCTGGCCGCGACATCAGGCATCAACGCGATCGCGCATGCGGTCGAGGCGCTCTACGCGCGCGACACCAATCCCGTCACGTCGCTGATGGCGGAAGAAGGCATTCGCGCGTTGGCACGTGCGCTGCCCGCCATCGCCGCGAAGGGCGACGATCGCGAGGCTCGCACCGAAGCGCTCTATGGCGCCTGGCTGTGCGGCGTCTGCCTCGGCACCGTCGGCATGGCGCTGCATCACAAGCTCTGCCACACGCTCGGCGGCACCTTTGACCTGCCGCATGCCGAGACCCACACCATCGTGCTGCCGCACGCGCTGGCCTACAACGCGCCGGCCGTGCCCGACGCGATGGCGCGGATCTCCCGCGCCATCGGCGCCGCCGATGCATCGCAGGGGCTTTTCGAGCTGGCGAAGCGGCTGGGTGCGAAGGTCGCATTGCGCGACATCGGCATGCCCGAAAGCGGCATCGACAAGGCCGCGGATCTCGCGGTCACCAACGCCTATTGGAACCCGCGCCCGCTCGAACGCGACGCCATCCGCGACCTGATCGCGCGCGCCTGGGCCGGTGAGCCGCCTGTCACCGGCAAAGCGGTGGCTTGAAAATGCGGCGCACGCTGATCAAATCCGCCACGATCATCAGCATGGATGACACGATCGGCGACCTCGAAATCGGCGACGTGCTGATCGAGGGCAGCCGCATCGTTGACGTGCGTCCATCGATCGACGTCGGCGGCAGTGCGGCCGAGACCGAGATCGTGGACGGTACCGGCCGCATCGTCATCCCCGGCCTGATCAACGCCCATATGCACACTTGGCAGACGGGCCTGCGCGGCTATGCCGCCAACTGGACGCTGCTGGAATATTTCCGCCGCATGCATGCCGGGCTCGCTACGGTCTTCAGGCCCGAGGACATTTACATCGCGACCTTGGTGGGCGCGCTGAACCAGATCAACCAAGGCACCACCACGCTGGTCGACTGGTGCCACAACAATCCGACGCCTGATCATACCGATGCCGCCGTGCGCGGCCTGATCGAGAGCGGTATCCGCGCGGCCTTCTTCCACGGCTCGCCCAAGCCCGAACCGAAACCGGGCGAGCCGCATTTCTCGGAGATCCCGCATCCACGCCGTGAGATCGAGCGACTGCTGGCGGGGCCCCTCGCCGACCGCGACGGCCTGGTCACGCTTGGGCTCGCGATCCTCGGCCCACATTATTCGACGCTGGACGTCGCCATGCACGATTTCCGTTTGGCGCGCGAGTTCAAGCTGATCGCATCGATGCATCAAGGCGGCGGTCCCGCCAAGACGCCCGGTGGCTGGGAGAAGCTGATCGAGGCGGGTCTCGTCGGCGCAAGCACCAACATCGTTCATGGCAACGACCTGCCTGACGCACTGCTGGACCGGATGGTCGATCTCGGCGTGTCCTTCTCGGTGACGCCGGAGAACGAGATGATCCAGGGCCACGGCTTTCCGATCACCGGACGGCTGCTCAAGCGCGGCGTGCGGCCGACCATGGGCATCGATCTGGAATCCGTGCTGGCCGGCGACCTCTTCTCCGCCGCGCGCGTTGCGCTCTCGATGCAGCGAGCACTGGACAACGCGGAGTCGCGCGAGACCAGCGGCGCCATTCCGGCGACGACCACGATCCCCGTCCGCGGGGCGCTGCGCTGGATCACGACGGAAGGCGCCCGCATGCTCGGTCGCGAAGGCCAGATCGGCTCGCTGACGCCGGGCAAGCTCGCCGACCTCGTCATCATCAATGCCAGCGATCTCAACCTCGTACCTGTGCACGATCCCGTCTCCACCGTGGTGATGCAGACCAGCCTTGCGAATATCGAGGCCGTGATGATCGGCGGCGTGTGGAAGAAGCGGAATGGTCGGCTGCTGGCCGACGGCCTGGAGGCGAAGAAGGAACTGCTCGTGCAATCAGGCCGGCGGCTGGTGCACGACATCGAACGACAGGGACATTCCGCCTGATGGCGTCAAGGACAACAACAATGACTGATACGCCAAAGAACATCGCTTTCATCGGGATCGGCAAGATGGGCCTACCGATGTCGGTGCTCGTCGCCAAGGCTGGTTACGCCGTGACCGCGTTCGACCGGAGTGCCGCACGGCTCGACGAGGCGCGCGCGCAAGGCATTTCGACTGCCGCTTCGCCGGCCGAAGCCGTGGACGGCAAGGCCGCGATCATCACGTCCCTGCCCGATGACGCGGCCTTGCGCGGCGCATTGCTCGGCTCCACCGGCCTCATCGCCGCGATGGCTGCTGGATCTGTCCTGATCGAGACCAGCACCGTGAGTGTCGAGGCTTCCGCAGAGATCGATGCCGCCGCCCAGGCGCGCGGTGTCCTCTACCTGCGTGCGCCAGTCTCGGGCAATGCCAGCATCGTCCATACCGGCGCGCTGAGCTGCTTCGTCTCGGGCCCGAAGGACGCCTACGAAAACGCAAAAGCGCTGCTCGCCGCCTTCACCCGCGCCCAGACCTATCTCGGGCCCGGCGAGGAAGCGCGATATGCCAAGCTTGCGGTCAATCTGATGATCGCGGTGTCGGCCGCCATGATGGCGGAGAGCCTGGCGCTGGCGCGCAAGGGCGGCATCGGCTGGCAGGACATTCTGAAAGTTCTCGACGACAGCGCAGTCGCCTCACCGATGGTGAAGTACAAGACCGCGCCGCTGCGCAGCCGCGATTTCGACTCGACCTTCTCCTGCAGGCAGATGGCCAAGGATCTCGACCTGATCCTCGGCGCCGGCCACGCCGTCGGCGTGCCTCTGCAGCTCGCGGCGCAAGTGCGCGAAACCTATGGCTCGCTGGTCGCACAGGGCGACGGCGAGGCCGACTTCATCGCGACCGTCAAGCATCTGGAACGTCTGTCCGGGCTTGGCGAGCCCAAACTCTGATCGCGGAGACACCCATGCGCAATTTCAACGAGAACACGATCACGGATGCAGTGCTGGAGCGGATCGCGGGCGCAACCGATCCGCGCATCAAGCAAGTCAGCGAAGCGCTGGTGCGCCACCTCCATGCCTTCGTCCGCGAGGTGCGACCCACCCAGAAGGAATGGGAATACGGCATCGACTTCCTGACCCGCACCGGCCACATGTGCGACGACAAGCGCCAGGAATTCATCCTGCTGTCGGACGCGCTTGGCGTCTCCATGCTGGTCGACGCCATCAACCATCCGGTGCCGGAAGGCGCGACCGAGACCACGGTGCTCGGTCCGTTCTTCGTGCAGGCGTCGCCCGAGAAAGACAACGGCGCTGACATCTCCGGCCCGATGGAAGGCGATCCGATGCTCGTCACCGGCTCGGTGTCGACCGTCGACGGACGGCCGCTTGCCGGCGCTGTCGTGGACGTCTGGCATTCCGACGATGATGGCTATTACGACGTCCAGCAGCTCGACAAGATCGGCGATCTTGCGATGCGGGCGCGCTTCCACACCGACCAGAATGGCCGCTTCAATTTCTGGTCGATCAAGCCGGCCGCCTATCCGATCCCGCATGACGGTACCGTCGGCGACATGCTGGAGGTCCAGGGCCGCCATCCCTGGCGCCCGGCACACGTGCATTTCATGATCTCGGCGCCCGGCTTCGAGCAACTCGTGACCCACGTGTTCGTCGCCGGCGACCAGTATCTCGACTCTGACGTGGTGTTCGGCGTCAAGGACAGCCTGATCCGCGAATTTGTGCGGTGCCCGCCCGGCCGTGCGCCCGATGGTCGCATGGTGGACAGCGAGTATTTTCACCTCAACTATGATTTCGGCCTGAAGCAGGTCGCTAGCAACGCAAGAGCCGCTTAAGCTGAACATCGCGGACCAGACAAGAGTCCGACAACAAGGCAGACAGGGAGCAAGGATGGGACCGCGGGTCAGCACGAGCATATTGGCCGATCGCCTCATGGGCATGATCGGCCCGCGCGCGAGCGTCGCGCGTGGCGTGCTCGATCAGCATGGGCAGAGCGAGTCGCATTATCGCAACCTGCCGCCCGACATCGTCGTCTTTCCCGAAACCACGCAGGAGGTCGCGGAGATCGTCAAGCTGTGCGCTGGCGCGAATATGCCCATCGTGCCCTTCGGCGCTGGGACCTCGCTCGAAGGCAATGCGGCTGCGGTCGCGGGCGGCGTCTGCTTCGACTTCGCACGCATGAACAAGGTGCTGGCGGTGCACGACAGCGACATGGACGTCGTCGTGCAGCCGGGCATCACCCGAAAGCAGCTCAATGCGGAGCTGCGCGGCACTGGACTTTTCTTTCCGATCGATCCCGGCGCCGACGCCTCGATCGGCGGCATGACGTCCACGCGTGCCTCCGGCACCATGGCGGTGCGCTACGGTACCATGAAGGACAATGTCTTGGCGCTGGAGGTGGTGCTGGCCGACGGCCGCGTGATCCGGACCGCCAGGCGCGCGCGCAAGTCCGCCGCCGGTTACGACCTGACCCGCATGTTCGTCGGCGCCGAGGGCACGCTCGGCATCCTCACCGAGATCACGCTGAAGGTCCATCCCGTGCCGCAGGCGATCTCGGCCGCGGTTTGCAGCTTCGACACCCTGCACGACGCCGTCGATACCGCGATCTCCGTGATCCAGTCCGCGATCCCGGTGGCGCGTATCGAGCTGCTCGACGACGTCATGATGCGCGGCATCAACGCCTATGCGAAGCTCGGCTATCGCGAAGCTCCGACCCTGTTCTTCGAATTCCACGGTTCCGAGACTTCCGTCGCCGAGCAGGCTGAAGCTGCACAAGCCATTGCCGGCGACCATGGCGGCCATGGCTTTGCCTGGGCGAAGGCGCAGGAAGACCGCAGCCGGCTCTGGCACGCCCGCGACAACACGCTCTATGCCGGCCTGGGCCTGCGCCCCGGCGCGCGTGCCGTGATCACCGACGTCTGTGTGCCGATCTCGCGATTGGCGGAATGCCTCACGGATACCCGGCGCGATGCGGACGAGCACGGTTTCACGGCGCCTATCGTCGGCCATGTCGGCGACGGCAATTTCCACATGCTGATCCTGATCGACCCGGCAAGGCCGGAAGAAGTCGAGGGCGCCAAGGCGCTCCAGGCCCGCATGGTCGCCCGCGCCATTGCCATGGACGGCACCTGCACCGGCGAGCACGGCATCGGGCTCGGCAAGATCGACTATCTCACCGACGAACTCGGCGAGGCCGTCGATGTGATGCGGTCAATCAAAACCGCGCTCGACCCTGATGGACTGATGAACCCCGGAAAGATCTTTGCAGGCGGAGCGCGCGCATGAGCACCGCCGCATTGGCCGTCGAGCCCGCCGCCCCCACGCCGCTGCTGGAGCTGCGCGGTATCAGCAAGGAGTTTCCCGGCGTCAAGGCGCTGGATGACGTGTCCTTTGTCGTCTTCCCCGGCGAAGTCCACATGCTGCTGGGCGAGAACGGCGCCGGCAAGTCGAGCCTGATGAAGGTGCTGTGCGGCGCCTACCGCGCCGATGCCGGCGAGTTCTACTACAAGGGCGAGCCGGTCGCGATCAGCTCGGCCGCGGACGCGCAGAAGCTCGGCATTGCCGTGATCTTCCAGGAATTCTCGCTGGTCCCCCATCTCGATATCGCCCAGAACATCTTCCTCGGCCGCGAGCCGAAGGGCCGTATCCCCGGCACCATCGACCGGCGCAGGATTCTGGCCGACGCCGCGCGCGTGCTCGGCACGATCGGCTTCGAGATCGATCCCTCCACCATCGTCGACAAATTGGGGGTGGCGCAGCAGCAGATGGTCGAGATCGCCAAGGCGATCAGCCAGAACGCGCGCATCCTCGTGATGGACGAGCCAACCGCGGCGCTGTCCGATCGCGAGACCGAGCTGCTGTTCGCGCTGATCGCGCGGCTCAAGGCCGACGGCGTCTCCATCGTCTACATCTCGCACCGCATGGCGGAGGTATTCGCGCTCGGAGACCGCATCACCGTGCTGCGCGACGGTCGTCGCATCGACGGTGCTCGCCCGGCCGACGTCACGCCGGACCAACTCGTCCGCATGATGGTCGGTCGCAACGTCGATATGACCTATCCGCGCAATTTTGCCGACAAGTCCGGCGAGCTGCTGCTCGAGGTCAAGGGCCTGAGCGCCGCCACCGGGATCTCGGACATCAACATCGAGGTGCGCCGCGGCGAGATCGTCGGCCTGTGTGGCCTGGTCGGCTCCGGTCGCAGCGAGGTCGCACGCGCGATCTTTGGCGCCGATCCCGTGACATCAGGCGAGATCGTCTTCGACGGCAAGACTATCTCCGGCGAGCCTGATCTTGCCGCCCGCCGCGGCATTGCGCTGATCCCGGAGAGCCGCAAGAGCGAGGGCCTGGCGCTGCTGCGATCGGTGAGCGACAATCTGGTGGTGTCGGCGCTGCGAAAGCTGTTTCCAAGCGGTCTGTTCGACCAGCGCCACGCGCACCGCACCGCCGACGGCCTGATCAGGCAATTGCGCATTGCGACGCCCAGCGCGCGCCAGATCGTCGGTCTGCTCTCGGGCGGCAATCAGCAGAAGGTCGTGATCGGCAAGTGGCTCGCCGCCGGCTCGAAACTTTTCATCTTCGACGAGCCGACCCGCGGCATCGACATCGGTGCCAAGGCCGAAATCTTCGCCCTGATCGACCGCCTTGTCGCGGAAGGCGCGGCGGCGCTGATGATCTCGTCCGAACAGGTCGAGATCTGCCATGTCTGCGACCGCGCCTATGTGATGCGCGAGGGGCGCATCGCCGGGCACCTCGCGCGCAATGAGCTGACAGAGGAGAACATCGTGCGACTGGGGATGCATCATGCGTGAGGCCGCGGTCGCCTCTCAACCGAATCCGCTGCAGCGCGTTCCCGGCGTTGCCATCGTGCTGGTGCTGCTGATCGCGCTGTTCAGCACGATCGCGCCCGCCTTTCTGTCGGTTGCCAACCTCTCCAATGTGCTGGTGCAGTCGACGATCCTAACCATGCTCGCGCTGCCGATGACACTGATCATCATGACCGAGGGGCTGGACCTGTCGATGGGCGCGGTGCTGACGCTGACCTCGCTCTGCGTCGCAATCGTCTCGCTCGCAACCCACTCGATGTTGCTGGGCTTAGGTGCCGGACTCCTCGTCGGCACAGCCTTCGGCTTCGCCAATGGCTGGCTGGTCGCCATCGTGGGCATCCCGCCCTTCGTGGCGACGCTCGGTACGCTCGGCATGGCGCAAGGCCTGTCGCTGATCGTCAGCGACGGCCAGAGCGTGGTCGGCGTCCCCCACAGTGTGCGCGACATCTATTCGGCGACGCTTCTCGGCGTGCCCGTGCCGATCGTCATGGCGCTGGTGACCTATGCTGCCTTCCACGGCCTGCTCTATCACACCCGCTTCGGCACCTATATCTTCGCGCTCGGCGGCAACCGCGAGGCGCTGCGCTACGCCGGCCTCTCACCGAACAAGCTGCTGATCGCGGTCTATGCAATTGGCGGCGCCATGGCCGGCATCGCCGGCCTGCTGATGACAGCGCGCATGAATTCCGGGCATCCAGCCGCGGGCCTCGGTCTCGAATTCGATGCGATCGCGGCCGTCGCCGTCGGCGGCACGTCGTTCGAGCGCGGCAATGGCTGGCTGCTCGGCACGCTGCTCGGCGTGCTCTCGGTCGGCGTGCTGCGCAACGGGCTGAACCTGATCTCGCTGCCCTCCTCGGTGCAGGTCGCGAGCGTCGGCGTCCTCGTCATCGTTGCCCTCTTCCTTGACGGCCTGCGGAGCCGCGCATGACCGACATCAGCAAAGACGCCATTGCGCCGCCCCGCTCGTTCCTGTCACAGGACGCGATCCAGGTATTCTATCGCCTGCTCGCGGCGCTGCTGATCTGTGCGGTGCTCGCCGTGCTCAGCGATTCCTTCCTGAGCCTCGGCAACATCCTCAATGTGCTCAGGCAGGCGAGCCTGACCTTCTTCATCGCCTCCGGCCTGACCCTGGTGGTGCTAACCGCGGGCCTCGATCTCTCCGTCGGCGCCAATGTCGCGCTGTCCGCCTGCATCGCCGGGACAGTGATCCACAAGACCGGCTCGCCGGCGCTCGGCATCCTCACCGGGCTTGCCTGCGGCGGCCTCGTTGGCCTGCTCAACGGCGTGATGGTCACTGCGCTGCGCATCCCCTCCTTCATCGCCACCTACGGCATGCTCTGGGTGCTGAACGGCCTCACCTATTGGTACATGGCGGGCGAAACCCTTCACGGCTTCCCGGCCGGCTTTCGCCAGATCGGCAGCGGCTATCTGTTCGGCTTGCCGATCCCGGTTTATCTGCTGCTGGTGTTCCTCGGGATTGGAACGTTGTTTGCGCAGCGAACGGTCTGGGGCCAGGAGATCTATGCGATCGGTGCCAATCCGGTCGCGGCACGGCTCTCCGGCATTCCGGTCGCGCGCCGCCTGCTGCTGGTCTACGCGGTCTCGGGCACCATGGCCGGGCTCGCCTCGATCATCTTCCTGTCGCGGCTCAATTCGGCCGAGGCCGACATCGGCGAAAGCCTGACGCTGCCCGCGATCGCCGCCGTGCTGATCGGCGGCACCTCGCTGTTCGGCGGCGTCGGTACTGTGTTCGGCACCTTCATCGGCGCATTGATCCTGACGCTGGTGCTGAACGGCATGAACCTCTTGTCGGTCAGCGCCAACTGGCAGCCGCTGGTCACCGGCATCATCGTCATTCTCGCGGTCTGGCTCGACATGAAGACCCGCCGCCGCGCGCAATGAGTTCTTGAACGACCAACAAGCAAAACGAGGGATGGAGGCAACATGAAACAGACACTGGGTTATTTGGCGCTGCCGCTGCTGATGGCGGCCGCGCTCACCACGCCAGCGCGAGCCGACGGCGAGACCATCGCCGTCTTCACCAAGAACCAGACCAACCCGTTCTTCCAGACGGTGCGGGTCGGCGCCGACAACATGGCCAAGACGCTAAACGCGAAGACGCTGCAATACATTCCGACCAAGCCCGACAGCATTCCCGAGCAGCTCAGCCAGATCGAGGACGTCGTGGTGAAGAAGCCGAGCGCCATCGTCTTCACGCCGGTCGATTACAAGGCGATGGTACCGGGCGTCGAGAAGATCAACGACGCCAAGATCCCCGTCGTCAACATCACCGATCGTTCCGCCGGCGGCAAATTCCTGTCCTTCGTCGGCGCCGACGATTACAGCCTCGGGCTCGAGACCGCGCGATTCCTGCTCAAGACGTTGGGCGGCAAGGGCAACATCGTCATCATCGAGGGCGTCAAGGGCTCACTGACCAATGTCGACCGCGTCCGCGGCTTCAACGACGCGCTGAAGGAAAATGCCGGTGCAAAACTGCTGGCCTCGCAGCCCGGCAATTACCAGCGGCTCCAGGCGCTGCAGGTGATGGAGAATCTGATGCAGTCGAACGCGCAGATCGACGGCGTGCTCGCCGCCAACGACGCCATGGCGGTCGGCGCGATCGAGGCGCTCGACGGCGCCAACCGCAAGGCGCAGGTGATCGGCATCAACGGCACCAAGGAAGCGATCGACGCGATCAAGTCCGGCAAGCTGCTCGCGAGCGGCGACTACAACGGATTTTTTCAAGGCTGCCTCGGCACCATGATAGCGATCCGCTCCTTGCGCAACCAGCCTGTCATCGCCGAGATCGTGCTGAAGCCAACCGTCATCACCAAGGACAATTACCAGCCGTTCGACGTGCCGCTGGAGCAGCGCAGCTGCCCGACTTTCGAGGAAGCCAGCAAGCTCGGCGGCAAGTAACCAAGCGCACCCAACCCCACAAGCCTGGACGGCCGCAGCCGCGGCCGTCCCAAGAACACGAGACATAAACGGAGACCATCATGCTGTTCGCCATTCACGCCCTCGACCGCGCCGGCGCGCTACCGACCCGGCTCGCCAATTACGACGCCCATAAGGCTTTCCTGAGCGACACCTCGCGCTTCGGCGTCAAGATCGTGATGTCGGGGCCGCTCGTCTCCGACGACGGCGCGACCATGATCGGCAGCCTGTTCCTGATCGAGGCAGCGGGCCGTGGCGACGTCGAGGCTTTCAATCGCGCCGATCCGTTTGCAGCGGCCGATATCTGGGAAAAGGTCACGATCACGGGCTTCCTGCGCCGCCAAGGTTGAAGGCGGCTAAGCAAAAACGCGAAAACAACCCCATGCACAGTAGAATGAGGTTGTTTTTACACATGAATTTTCGTCGCAAACGTCTTTGACTCGTCGGGCAAAACAGGAGCAGAGTGCCATCCTCACCCGATTGTCGCCCCCAAGCCTCGATCGAAAGGTTTGCCGCCGGCCTAACGGCTAGCCGCTCGCCACCGCTGCACCATCTTCGAGATGACAGGCCACCCACTGCTCGGGTCCCGCCGCGCGCAATGTCGGCTCTTCGCTCCGGCAGCGGTCGAACACGTATGGGCAACGGGTGTGGAAGCGGCACCCGCTCGGCGGATTGATCGGGCTCGGCACGTCTCCCTTGAGGATGATCGGATTGCGCTGGGCCCCCGGCTCGGGCAGCGGCACGGCCGAGAGCAGCGCCTTGGTGTACGGATGCTTTGGCGCGGCGAAGATCTCGTAGCGCGGCGCCACCTCGACGATCTTGCCGAGATACATCACCGCGACGCGATGGGTCATGTGCTCGACGATCGCGAGGTCATGGCTGATGAACAGCAGCGCCAGGCCGAACTCGCGCTGGAGATCCTGCAGCAGATTGACGATCTGCGCCTTGACCGAGACGTCGAGCGCCGAGACCGCCTCGTCGCAGACGATCAGGTCGGGCTCGGCGGCGAGCGCCCGCGCGATTCCGATGCGCTGGCGCTGGCCGCCGGAGAATTCGTGCGGCCTGCGGTTCAGCGCCTCGCGCGGCAGGCGCACGGTATCCATCAGCGCCGTCACGCGGGTCTCGAGATCGATCGCGGATTTGGCGAGGCCGAAATTGCGGATCGGCTCGGCCAAGATATCGCGCACGCGCATGCGCGGATTGAGGCTCGAGAACGGGTCCTGGAACACCACCTGCACGCGGCGGCGCATCTGGCGCATCGTGCTCGGATGGGCGTCGTCGATACGCTGACCGTCGAGGATGACCTGCCCCGCCGTGATGTCGAACAGACGCAGGATCGCACGGCCGACCGTCGATTTGCCGCAGCCGGACTCGCCGACCAGCGAGAGCGTCTCGCCGCGCGCGATCTCGAACGACACGCCGTCCACCGCATAGACCCATTCGGACTTGCGGCTGAACAGGCCCTTTTTGACCGGGAAGTGCTTCTTGAGGTCGTTGACCTGGAGCAGCGGGGGACTCATGCCGCGACCGCTCCCTTGGCCGCATAGTGGCAGGCCGCGACGTGACGTGGCCCCTTCTCTTCGAGCCCCGGCGCGTACTGCCGGCACAGATCGGTCGCGAGCGCGCAACGTCCGGCGAAGACGCAGCCGACGATGGGCTTGCGCAGATCAGGCACCTGCTCGGGGATCTCTGCCAGCCGCCTCGCGGTGCCGGTCAGCGACGAGCCGAGCCGCGGCACTGCACCGAGCAGGCCCTGCGTGTACGGATGACGCGGCGAACGGAACAGGTCCGCCACCGGCGCCTCCTCGACCTTACGGCCGGCATACATGACCATGACGCGCTCGGCGATCTCGGCGACCACGCCGAGATCGTGGGTGATCAGGATGATCGCCGCGCCAACCCGGTGCTTGAGATCCAGCATCAGCTTCAGGATCTGCGCCTGGATCGTCACGTCGAGCGCGGTGGTCGGCTCGTCGGCAATGAGAAGTTTTGGATTGCAGGCGAGTGCAATGGCGATCATGACGCGCTGGCGCATGCCGCCGGAAAGCTGATGCGGATATTCGCGCACGCGGCGCTTCGGCTCGGGAATGCCGACCAGAATCAACATCTCGATCGCGTGTGCCTCCGCGGCTTGCTTGTCCAGGCCCTGGTGGATCATCAGCGTTTCGCGGATTTGACGCCCGACGGTCAGGACCGGGTTGAGGCTGGTCATCGGCTCCTGAAAAATCATCGAGATGTCGTTGCCGCGGATCGCGCGCATCTCGCGATCCGACATTTGCAGAAGGTCCTTGCCCGCGAAACGGATGCTGCCGGCGATCCTGCCCGGCGGTTCCGGGATCAGCCGCATCAGCGACATCGAGGTCACCGACTTGCCGCAGCCGGACTCGCCGACGATGGCGAGCGTCTCGCCCTCGTTGACATGGAACGACACGCCTTCCACCGCGCGGTTGATGCCGCTGGGCGTACGGAAGTGGGTTTGCAAATTCTCGACTTCGAGCAGTGCCATCGCGATCAGCCCCTCGCCATCAGAGGCTCTTGGCCATGCGCGGATCGAGCGCATCGCGAAGGCCATCGCCGAGCAGGTTGACGGCGAGCACGGTGACGGACAGAAAGGCCGCCGGAAAGAACACGATGTAGGGCTTGACCTGCCACAGCGCCCGCCCCTCCGCCATGATGTTGCCCCAGGACGGAATGGTCGGCGGCGTTCCCGCGCCGATGAAGGACAGGATCGCCTCCGTGATCATCGCGCTGGCGCAAATGTAAGTCGCCTGGATCAGCATCGGCGCCAGCGTGTTGGGCAGGATGTGGCGCAGGATGATCATCGGTGTGCGCGTGCCGCATGCCACCGCCGCGTCCACGTAGGGCTGCTCGCGCAGCGACAGCACGACACTACGGACAAGACGGGAAACCCGCGGAATTTCGGCGACAGTGATCGCGAGAATGACGTTGCCGACGCTGCCGCGTGTCAGCGCCATCAGCGCGATCGCCAGCAGGATCGGCGGGATCGACATCAGGCCGTCCATGAAGCGCATCAAGATGCCGTCTGCCCAGCGGATGAAGCCGGAGACGATGCCGATGGCAAGTCCGACCGCGGACGCGCATATCGCAACTGACAGTCCGACCGTGAGCGAGACCCGCGCGCCGAACAGCACGCGCGAATAGATGTCGCGACCGAGCACGTCGGAGCCAAACCAGAAGGCAGCCGACGGCGCGCGGGTGCGCTTGGCGGGCGCGAGCGCGGTCGGATCCACCGTTCCAAGATAAGGCGCAAAGATCGCGATCAGGACCAGGATGAGCAGCAGCGTGCCGCCGATGGCGACGGTGGGATGGCCGCGCAGCAGCCCGACGAAGCCGCGCCGGATCGTAACTGGCCGGAGGATCTCGGGCAGTTGCGGCGCGAGGACGAAGCCCGCCGGCAGCGCTTGCGGATTGACGGTCGTGTCGGTCAATAGCGGATCCTCGGGTCAACGAGCGTATAAATGACGTCGATCATCAGATTGACGAGGACGTAGACGAAGCTGAACAGCAGCACGATGCCCTGGATGACGGGATAATCGCGGCGCAGGATCGCGTCGATCGTGAGCCGGCCGAGGCCGGGAATGGCGAACACGCTCTCCGTGACGACCGCGCCGCCGATCAGGAGCGCGATGCCGATCCCGATCACCGTGACGATCGGCACGGCCGCGTTCTTCAGCGCGTGGACGAACAGGATGCCGCCCTGCCCGAGGCCCTTGGCGCGCGCAGTGCGGATATAGTCCTGCTGCAACACTTCGAGCATGGTGGCGCGCGTGATACGCGCGATCAGTGCGATGTAGACACAGCCGAGTGCGATCGCGGGCAGGATCAGGTTTTGCAGCCATGGCCAGACGCCCTGGGCGAGCGGCGTATAGCCCTGCACGGGAAGCCATTCGAGCTCCAGTGCGAAAACGTAGGCGAGGACATAGCCGACGACGAAGACCGGCAGGGAGAAGCCGAACACGGCAAAGGCCATGATGGCCCGGTCGATCAGGCTTCCCGCCTTCCAGGCCGCCAGCACGCCGAGCGGCACCGCGACCACGATCGTGAGCAGGAGCGTGACCATCATCAGCGACAGCGTCGGCCCGAGACGCTGGCCGATCATCGTCGAGACCGGCAGATTGGTGAAGATCGAGGTGCCGAGATCGCCGTGCAGAATGCGCCAGACCCAGCTGCCGAACTGGATCAGGAAGGGTCGATCGAGGCCGAGGCTCTGACGGATGCGCTCCACATCCTCCGGACTTGCCTGATCGCCTGCGATCACCACGGCGGGATCACCCGGCGCGATGTAGAGCAGGCTGAACACGAACAGCGCGACGATCGCCATCACTGGCAAGGTCGAGGCGATACGCCGGAGGATGTAGGAGAGCATCTGGCTTCAGCGCAGGGTCATGCGGATTTCGACACGCCCCAGAAGAACGGCAGCGGCCCTTTCGTGATGCCGGAGACGTTCTTGCGCCAGGCCGTGTAGCTGAGGAAGAACCCGGTCGGCGCGTAGACGACGTCTTCGAGCGCAACCTTGTTGAGGCGGGCGACCGCGGCCTTCTCCTCGTCGAGGTTCTTGGCTTCGAACCAGGACGTAACCTCCTTCTCGGTGCCGGGGCTGTTCGGCCAGCCGAACCAGGCTTTGTCGCCATTGGCGCGAATGGCGGTGTAGGGCGCCGGATTGATGCAGTCCGAACCCGCGTGCCAGGTGTGGAACATGTTCCAGCCGCCCTGTCCGGGCGGTGTCTTCTGTGCGCGGCGGGAGCCGACCGTGCCCCAATCGGTCGCGACGAAGTCGACATTCATACCGAGCTTCTTCAAGAGATCGGCGGTCACATCGCCGAACGCCTTGGTGATCGGCTGGTCCTGCGCCACCAGGCACGTCACCGGCTGGCCGGAATAGCCGCTCTCGGCGAGCAGCTTCTTGGCAGCGTCGAGATCGCGCTTGCCCTTCAGGACCTCGCCGCCCGCCTCGGTGTAGAGCGGCGTATCGGGCGTGAAGAAGCCGGGCAGCGACTTCCACAGCGAATTGTCGTCGCCGACGAGCGCACGCATGTAATCTTCCTGGCTCATCGCCATCAGCACTGCGCGCCGGGCCCGCACGTCGTTGAAGGGCGGATAGAGGAAGTTCATGCGGAACGAGCCGACATTGCCGAGGGGATCGCCGATGTCGACGCTGATGTTCTTGTTCTTCTTCAGGACCGGGACGAGGTCCGCGATCGGGTTCTCCCACCAGTCGATCTCGCCGTTCTGCAACGCGGCCGCGGCGGTCGCCGGATCGGGCATCACGATCCATTCGACGCGGTCGAGCAGCATCTGCTTGCCGCCGGCGAGCCACGACGCCTTCTCCTGCCGCGGCACATAGTCGGCGAATTTTTCGAACACGGCTTTCGCGCCGGGGACCCATTCGCCCTTGGCGAACTTCATCGGCCCCGAGCCGACATAATCGCCGATCTGCTTGAACGGGTCGGTCTGCGCGATGCGCTCCGGCATGATGAAGGCGCAAGGCGAGTTGTTCTTGCCAAGCGCATAGAGCATCTTCGGGAACGGCTGCTTCAGCACCCATTTGAAGGTGCGGTCGTCGACAGCGGTGAGTTCCTGCTGCAGTGCCTTGAGCATCAGCCCCATCGGGTCGCGTGCCGCCCAGCGCGTCAGGCTCGCAACGACGTCCTTGCTCAGCACCGGCTCGCCGTCGTGGAATTTGAGCCCCGACCGCAATTTGAACGTCCAGGTGGTGCCGTCGTCGGTCACTTCCTCGGACTCGACCATCTGCCGCTGCGGCTGCAGCGAGGAATCGACGCCGTAGAGCGTATCCCAGACCAGCGCGGCGGCATTGCGCACGACATATTGCGTGCCCCAGATCGGGTCGAAATTGGCGAGGTTTGCTTGCGGCACGAAGCGCAGGGTGCGCGCGGAGGCGCCTTGTGCGATCGCCGGGGCCGAGAGGCCGCTCAATGCCAGACCGCCCGCGCCGGCCAGTCCCTTCAATACGGTCCTGCGATCCATGAAATCCTCCCAATAGTGCCGTGATGCCGGCCATCGTTGGCCAAGAACAGGTGAAACCAGAGCTCATTGGCGTGCAAATGGTATGCCACTAACCGGACCTTCGCCAGCGGGATATCCGCACCATTTGGGCCGGTCGAGACCTCAAAGCGCAGCCGCCAGCACCGGCCCGGTCTCGATATGCGGGATCGCCTCGACCAGCTTGCGCGTGTAGTCGGTCTTGGGATTGTCGAACAGCGCCCGGCTCTCGCCCTGCTCCACGATGCCGCCATTGCGCAGCACGATGGTGCGGTCGCAGAGCATGCGCACCACGTTGAGATCGTGGCTGACGAACAGCAGCGCGATGTCGTTCTCGCGCCGCAGGCGGTCGAGCAGTTGCAGCACCACGGCCTGCACTGAGACGT
Source organism: Bradyrhizobium sp. 44 (assembly GCF_023073095.1). Classification (NCBI taxonomy): domain Bacteria; kingdom Pseudomonadati; phylum Pseudomonadota; class Alphaproteobacteria; order Hyphomicrobiales; family Nitrobacteraceae; genus Bradyrhizobium; species Bradyrhizobium sp. 44. The sequence goes on along the minus strand of NZ_JADPIY010000016.1, from coordinate 229,361 downwards.
CGAGCGCGGCGGTCGGCTCGTCCAGCACCAGAAGCCGCGGCCGGCAGGCGATGGCGCGGGCGATGCCGACGCGGGCCTTCTGGCCGCCGGAGAGCTGATGCGGAAAGCGCGGCAACAGATCCAGCGGCAGCCCCACACGAACGGCGCAGTCTTCCACCCGCTTGCGCAGCGCATCGCCCCCACGCATGCCGTCGAGCCGCATCAGGGGATGGGCGATGCAATCGAAGGCGGTGAAGCGCGGGTTGAGGCTCTCGTTCGGGTCCTGGAACACCATCTGGATGTCTTTGCGGAAGCGCGAGCGGTGAAAGTCGCGCGACGCCACGTGGCCGATCGACTGCCCGTCGAACACGATCTCGCCTTCGCTCGGATCGATCAGGCGGCAGATCATCCGCGACGTCGTGCTCTTGCCGGAGCCGGACTCACCGACGAGGCCGACGCTCTCGCCGCCGGCCATCGTCATCGAGAAGTCCGCCACCGCCGCAGCGCCCTCGTCGAAGCGTTTTGCGAGCTTGCGCACTTCCAGGAGCGGCGGAGTCCCGTGAACGGGTTCCTGCCTGGGCCTGCTGACGACAGCCACGTAGCCTTCCCGCTCTTCTTCCGTCACGAGGTCCGCGATCCCGGAGGTCGCGGTTGGCGACGCCGCCACCAGGCGCCTGGTATAGGCATGCTGCGGCGCCCCGAACAGCGTCCTGGGGCTTGCCTCTTCGACGATGCGGCCGCGCTCCATCACCGCAATGCGACGGCAATATCTCGCCGCAAGTCCGAGATCGTGCGTGATCAGGATCGTCGCCATGCCGCGTGCGGCGGCAATCTCCGCCAGGAGGTCCATAACCACCTTCTGCGTGGTGACGTCGAGTCCGGTCGTCGGCTCGTCGGCGATCAAGAGCGCGGGATTGCAGGAGATCGCTATCGCGATCATGACGCGCTGGCACATGCCGCCGGAGAGTTCGTGCGGATAGGCGTTCATCCGCGTCTCGGGGTCGCGGATCTGGACGGCGCGCAACAGCTCCAGCGCCTCGGCGCGGGCGGCGTCCTTCGATATCCGCTTGTGCGTGAGGATCGCGTCGGCGATCTGCAGGCCGATCGCGCGGATCGGATTGAGCGCCGCCCGCGGGTTCTGGAAGATCATCGACATCGCGGCGCCCTGGAGCTGCCGGAGATCATCACCCCTGAGTTTTGTCACGTCCTGGCCGCGAAACAGTATCTTGCCCGCGGTGACGCGGCCGGCCGCATCCAGCAGCCGCGTCGTCGCAAATCCGGTGACCGACTTGCCCGATCCGCTTTCGCCGACGAGGCCGAGCATCTCGCCGGCCTCAACCTTGAGCGTCACGCCGCGCACGGCCTCCACCATCCCGCGTCGCGTCGAGAATGCGACGTGGAGATCGTCGATCCTGAGCAATTCCCCGCTCATGTGCGCATGCGCGGATCGAGAATGTCCCGCATCCCGTCACCGAGGAGGTTGAAGCACAGCACGGCCATCATCAACGCGAGGCCCGGAAAGGCCACCAGCCACCACCGCCCCGTCGAGATGAAGCGAGCACCCTCCGCGACCATGATGCCCCATTCCGGTGTCGGCGGCTTGACGCCAAGGCCGATGAAGGAAAGACCGGCAGCGTTCAGGATCGCCCAGCCGAGATTGAGCGAGATTTGCACCGCCATCGCCGGCAGGATGTTCGGCAGCAGGAAGCGCAGCACCACCGAGAAGTGGCTCTCGCCGCAGGAACGCGCCGCCTCCACCCAGCCGACATTGCGCCGGACGTTGACCTCGGCACGGGCGAAGCGGATGTAGAACGGAAGATTGATGATCGCGGTTGCAATCACGATGTTCTCGATCCGGTTGCCGAGAGCCGCAACCATCGCCATCGCCAGCACAAACAGCGGAAAGGCCATCATAACGTCGACGAAGCGGCCGACCGAACGGTCGAGCCTGCCGCCGGCATAGCCGCAGAAGGAGCCGACGACAGCGCCGATCACGAAGGAGATGCCGACCGCCGAGACTGCGATGGCAAGGTCGAGGCGGGCCGCAACGACGAGGCGGCTGAACACGTCGCGCCCGAGCTGGTCGGTGCCGGCAAGGTGTGCCGCGCTCGGCGGCTGCAAGGCCTCCGAGACGTTGGAGACGATGGGATCATAGGGCACCAGCCACGGTCCAAAGATCGCGACCAGGACAAACAGCAGGACACCGGCCGCGGCGACACCGGTCAGCGGATTGCCGCGCAAAATCCAGACCGAATGGCGGAGGGTTGCGCTGGTCATCCGATCGACACCCTGGGATCGGCGATGCCGTAGCAGATGTCGACGACGAGATTGACCAGCACGAAGATGCCAGCCATCAGCAGCACGAAACCCTGCACCGGCGCATAGTCGGACGACAGCAGCGCATCGAGCGCGTAGGAGGCAACGCCCGGCCAGGAGAACACCTTCTCCACGAGGACATTCGCGCCAAGCATGGTCGAGAACACGATGCCGGCAATGGTGATGACGGGCAGGATCGCATTGCGGAGCGCATAGGTGACGACGACCTTCTGCCAGGACAATCCGACCGAGCGCGCGGTGCGCACGAAATCGCTGCCGAGCGAGACCAGCATCGAGGCACGGGTGATCCGCGCCAGCGGCGCGATGACGAACAGGGCCATGCTCAGCGCGGGCAGGATCAGCTGCTTGCAGGTCGCCCACCAGCCCTCGATGTCTCCCGCGAGCAGGAAGTCGATCGACAGGAACCCGGTGCGCTGCGGCGGCAGCGAGGTGAAGACGTCGATCCGCCCGGTCGGATCAGGCGCAAGACCGAGCAGATAGTAGAACACATAGATCAGCAGCAGGCCCGAGACGAAGGTCGGCACGCAGACGCCGAGCGCGCAGAACAGCCGCACGCCGTGATCGACCAGCGATCCCGGTTTCAAGGCTGCGACCACGCCGAGCGGCACCGCCGCAATCAATGCGATCAGCAACGCCGTGAACGTCAGTTCGAGCGAGGCCGGCAGCCGTTCGCGAAGGTCCTTCAGGACCGGCTGCCCCGTCATCATGGAGCGGCCGAGATTGCCGCGGCCGATGTCGGAGAGATAGAACACGAGCTGCTCCGGCACCGACTTGTCGAGCCCCATCTGCTTGCGGATCTGCTCGATCTCCTCCTTGCCGGCGTTGGGCCCCGAGGCGAAGAACACCGCGGGATCTCCGGGGAGGACCCGCATCAGCAGAAAGGTGAAGACCAGCACGCCGAACAACGCCGGCAGCGACGACAGAAGCCGCCTTCCCGCCCGCACCACCGTCGCACCAAAACCGGTCATCACCTTTCAGAGCCCTTGCATGTCGAGATCACTTGCGGCTGACGTCGCGATAGTCGACCTGACGGTGGAATTCGTAGGTGTAGCCCTCGATCGACGAGGCCATCACAGCGTCCTGGTTCGGCTGCCACAGCGGAATCTGAGGCATCTCGCTGAAATGGATCGCATTGAGCTTGCGGCCGGCTTCCTCGTACTTGGCCTTATCGGGCTCGAAGCGCGCTTCCTGCGCGATAGTCGCCAGCTCCGGATTGTTGATCGAGCTGTAGTTCCAGCGCTGATTGCCGGTGTAGAAGTTGCGGTAGAAGTAATCGGTCGAGGGCAGCCAGGCGACGATGCCTTCCGTGAACAAGGGCAGCTTCTTCTCGTTGATCTGCGTCGACATCTGCGCGTCCGGCAGCTTCTGGATGTCGACCTTGATCCCGATCTTGGCAAGCGATTCCTTCACGAGAGCCGCCATCGGCTCCGCAGTCGAGGCCTGGCCGACATTGAAGCTGAAGGTGGTCGAAAAACCCTCCGGGAGCCCGGCGGCCTTCAAATATTCCCTCGCTTTGTCGAGATCGGTCTTCACCGGCGCTTGGAACGGATAGATGCCGTTCAGCGGCTTGCCATCCGGCCAAGTCGCACCGAACAGCGGAGCTCCGCGGCCGAACAGGGCAGCCTTGAACATGTCCTCATAGGGCAGCGCGAACGCGACGGCGCGGCGCACGTTGACGTTGTCGAAGGGCGGGATCTGATTGTTCATCGAGACGAAGGTGATCGAATTGTATTGCGGCGTCGAGATCACCTTGAGCTTGCCCTTGGCCTCGAGCGATTGCACGTCGCTGGCCTGGAGATCGACGACGAGATCGGCGTCGCCGCGCTCGACAAGGTTGGCGCGGGTCGCGGGCTCCGGCACGGACTGCACGATCACGCGCTTGAAGAACGCCGGCTTGTCGGGCGAGCCGCGGTTCCAGTCCTCGTTGCGCTTGATGATCACCTGCTCGCCGGGCTTGAAGCTCTCGATGACATAGGCACCGCTGCCGGCGGTGTGCTCCTTCAGCCAGGCGGTGGCCCAGGGATCTTCCGGGGTCGCGTGCTCCTTGGCGACCTTCGAGTTGATGATCAGCGGGTAGACCGTGGCGAGATTCGGTAGCGCGAGCTTGTCGGGCTTCGGCAGCGTCACTTCGATCGTGAGGGGATCGATCACCTTGAACTGGTCGGCCGACGTCAACGATCCCGTCAGCAATTGTGCCTTGCCGAGGATTGGCGCGGTGACGCAGCGATCCAGCGACCATTTGACGTCCTCGGCGGTCACGGGCGAGCCGTCCTGGAACTTGGCATCCTTGCGCAGACGGAACGTCAGCTTCAGTCCGTCCGGACTGACGTCGTAGGATTCGGCGAGCTCGCCGGTGATCTTGTCGAGATCGAACACCCATTTGCCGTTGAGTTGCTTGCGGCCGAACGCCACCAGCCGGTCATAGGTGCTCATGCTCAGCGCGAAGGATTCGCGCGTCGAGCCCGGGATGTTGGGATCGAGCGTGTTGACGGATGCGCCGGTGACATAGCGCAACGTCTCGGCCCTGGTCTGTGCTTGCGACGGCGCCGTGGCGACGAGCAACAACGCGGTGGTGGCGAGCACGGAGGATGCCGACCTGAAAGACACAAAACGCATTGGTTTTCCCCAAAAATTTTCGACAAGAACGCCGACAGGACAGGTTAAGAAAGAAGCAAGTTGCGCGCCAGTCTCATGATGCGCTCTTGTGGACGCTTTGTCGCGGCGGCGCATGGACGATCATCGCGATTCCTCCATGTTTCGCGCCGGCCGCGTGACCACGGCCTGCGGCACGTCGTAGGCGCGGAGCGAGGCCCAGTGCCGTTCGACATCGGCGCGGAACATGCCGCGCGTCAGGCCATTGACCAGCTTCGGCACTGCGGTCGTCATCGCGTTGATCGACGATCCCGACGGACCAAAACTCATGGTGGAGGCGATGGCGAAGAGATGGATATTCGAGATCCACGGCGTTTCGCCCGCGATACGTTCGGTGAAGGCGTAATCGTCGGCGAGATAGGGAAAGCGGCCGAGCCGCGCGTTGCGTTCGCTCTCCGGGGGCTCGTAGCGGTCGGCCCAGGTTGCGATATTGCCGGCAAATGTGCGCAGCTCGCCACGTCCGGAAAAATCCATGTCGATGCCGGTGCCGCAGATGACGAAATCCGCTGCGATGACGCCGCGCGGCGTCTGCAATTCGATGCCCTTGCCAGTCTCGCGCGCGGCCTCAAGCGGCGCGCCCTCGTGCAATGTGAAATTGGCATGGCGCGCGCAGCGATCATAGGTCGGCTGCGGAAAGCCTTCGCGCATGTCGAGGATGGTACGCATGAAGCGCCAGCGCCAGGCATCGTCGAGATCGCTGAGATGGCGGAGGAAGCCGCGAAAAGTCAGCCAGCGATAGGGCTGGATCAGCTGGATCTGCGCCCGACGACACAGCAGATGCACCTCCGCCGCGCCCGCCTCCAGTGCGGTTGCCGCATTGTCGAAGGCAGATGCGCCGGCGCCGATCACGGCGACGCGCTTGCCGCGGAGGTTTTCGAAATCGATATCGTCGGCGGCGGTTGCGACCGAGTCGGCCGGCAGTTCGCGCAGCGGCTCGGGGATCATCCAGTTCCCCATTCCCTCCTGCCCGGTCGCCAGCACGATCTTGCGCGCATGGAGCGTCTCGATACCGCCGCCACGTTTCACGCGTGCGGCGAGCAAATCGCCCGCCGCTGGCCGGATTTCCAGAAGCTCGCTCCCGTTGCTCACGGGCAAGCCGATCGTGCGCCGTAGCCAGAGCAGATACTCAGCCCAGTGCTCTCTCAGGATCAGGTTCAGCGTCTGCCAGCTGTCCTTGCCGAAGCGGGCTTCGTGCCAGGACTGGTAGGTCAGGCTCGGAAGATCGAGGTCGGGTCCTGTATAATCTTTCGGGCTGCGCAGCGTCGGCATGCGGGCATAGGTGAGCCAGGGGCCTTCCATCCCCTCCTCGGCCTTGTCCAGCAGCAGGATGTTGCCGACGCGGGAGCGCATCAGGCCGAAGCCGATGGCGATGCCGGATTGGCCGGCGCCGATCACGAGTACATCCAGCGCCGGCTTGCCGCCCGGCCCCGCCTTCGGTTCGAGCCAGGCGGCACCGGGATGCGCGATCCGCGCGAGATCGGCGCGAACGTTCACTTCCAGCTCTGTCAGCGCATCACTCATGCCGCGAGCCAGCCTCCGTCGACCACCATCACGGTGCCGGTTGTAAATGAGGACGCATCGCTGGCGAGATGCAGCGCGGTCTGCGCGATCTCGTCGGCCTGGCCGAACCGCTTCATGGCATGGCGGTCGCGGGAAGCCTCGCGCACCTCGTCTGAATTGGTATGACGGGCGAAGCTGCGGCGAAGCATCGGCGTGTCGATCGCGCCGGGTGCAATCGCGTTGACGCGAATGCCGTCGGTCGCAAAGTCCATCGCCATCGTCCGCGTCAGGCTGATAATCGCACCCTTGGCCGCGATATAGGCGCTGTTGCCCTTGCCGCCGGCAATCGCAAGCTGCGATGCCAGCGTGATGATCGAACCGCTCTTCTGCCGCTGCATCTGCGGCACGGCCGCCCGCGCCCACAGCCAGGTGCCGCCGACATTGGTGCGGAACACCGCGTCCCAGTCTGCCGGATCGGTGGTCAGGACCGTGCCGCCGCAGGAGAAGCCAGCCGCGGTCATGAGAATGTCGAGCCGGCCGTGCCGTGCCATGACGTCTCCGACGACGGTCTCGGCAAAGCTGGCGTCGCCGACGTCACCGACATGCGCCGTCGCTCCATCCACCAGGCTCACCGTTTCCTGAAGGCCCGCGGCATCGCGGTCGACCAGAGCGAGCTGCGCGCCCTCCTCTGCAAACAGCTTCGCGCTGGCGCGGCCGATACCCGAACCTGCGCCCGTAATGATGGCCGTGCGCCCCTGCAGCCGCATCTCAGATCCACTCCTTGTGCTGCGTCAACCAGGCGCTCATCGCTGCCGCCGACTCGGCGCAGCCGAACTTCGCCCGCCAGCCAAATTCATCCGCCATCCGGTTCACCGACAGCGGCGCGCGATAGGCCCCATGCAGCTTGATGACGGTTTTCTCACCGGGAGCCGCGAGCCGGCATTGCAGGCCGGGATGCAACGCTGCATAGGCCTCGCCCCATTGCAGCGCAGGCCAAAGCCCTCCGCGGGAGATGTTGTAGAGCCGGTGACGCGGCCGCTCGGCTTCGATCAGCAGTGCGACGGCCTCGGCCGCATCCGGCGCGTAGATCCAGTCCCGCATGCCCACTTCGGGCATGACCGCCGGCTCGCCGCGAGCGAATGCCGCCAGAATCTGGAACTGGAGGCTTGGCGTGTCGCGTACGGAGCTCGGTCGCTCCCACGGCCCGAACAGGGCGCTCAGCCGTACGCTCAGGAAATCGCCGCCGAAGAGCTCGGCATGACGCGCAACCGATCGCTCCGAGGTGAACTTGCTGATGGCGTAAAACGAGACCGGATCGCAAGGCGTGTCCTCGCCGAGAATCTCGACCCGCGCACCCGTGGCGCCGTAGGCCGATGCCGAGGAGAGATTGACGACCCGGCGCACGCCATGCCGGATCGCGGAGAGCAGGATCGGGATCTGGGCCATCACGTTGATCTCGAGAACGCGCGCGGTCGATGCTCTCTCCAATTCGTCACCGGCGGTGATCGCAGCTCCAAGCACGATCGCATCAACGCCTTCGGCGATGAGGGCGTCGATGGCTGCTGCGTCGGTGACATCGCCCTGCACGGCTCTGAGCCGTGCGCCGCAGTCGGCAAGAGACCGCCGCGCGGATGGCGGCAACTCTGCACGGTCATACAGCGTCACTTCGTGCCCACGCGCCAGCAGCGCCTCCGCAACATTGAGGCCGACAAAGCCGGTGCCGCCGAAGATGACGATCTTCATCGCGCGCGATCCGCCGTCACAGCAGTTTTGCCCCGAAATTCCGCTCCGGATCCATGTCGGCGACGAGCCGTCCCGTCGGCTTGGCCGCCTCGCCCCCGCTGCGTGCCAGGAACTGGCCGCTGCCGGCGCTCGCGAGGCACTTGTTACCGTCGATGATCACCCGGCCACGCGACAGCACTGACACGGGCCAGCCCTTCAGCTTCCGTCCCGCAAACGGCGTGTAGCCGGCGAGGTCGTGCATCATCTCGTCGGCGATCACGGTCTCGCGATCGGGATCCCAGATCGCGATATCGGCATTGGCGCCGACCGCGATCGAGCCCTTGCGCGGATGCAGATTGTAGATCTTGGCCGGCGCCGTCGAAGTCAGCTCCACGAACTTTTCCAGGCCCAGCCGTCCTTTCGACACCATCGCGTCGAACAGCAGCGGCAGGCGCAGCTCCAGTCCCGGCAGGCCGTTCGCGACCTGCTTGAAATTGGGATTGGGTCCGGCGCGCAGCTTGCCGGTCTCGTCGTAACGATAAGGCGCGTGATCCGACGAGATGGTCTGGAGATCGCCGAGCGACAGAGCCTGCCACAGCGCCTCCTGATCGGCATGCGTCCGCGGCGGCGGACTGCACATCCACTTGGCGCCCTCGGCACCCGGCTTGTCGAGATCGGCGGCGGTCAGGAACAGATATTGCGGACAGGTCTCGGCAAACACCTTCAACCCCTGCCCGCGCGCGTCGCGGATGACCTTGGCGCCCTCGGCGGTCGAGACATGGAAGATCATGATCGGCTGATCGATCAGCGCTGCCATGCCGATCAGCCGGGTAAAGGCCTCCGCCTCCGATACCCGCGCGTGGCTGACGGCGTGGTATTTCGGCATCGTGTAGCCGCGCGCGAGCAGGCGCTTCACCATCCAGGCGATGATGCCGTGGTTTTCGGCATGGGCGCACAGCATCGCGCCGGATTGGCGCGCGGCAAGTAGGATGTCCAGCAGCGGCTCGTCGTCGACCTTGAGCCGGTCGTAGGTCATGAAGATCTTGATCGACGCGTGCCCCTGCTTCACCAGCGCCGGAATGTGCTCCTCGACCGTTTCCCTGGTCGCGTCGGCGATGATCATGTGAAAAGCGTAGTCGATCACGGCGCCCTTCTTGGCGAGGGCGTGATAATCCTCCACCACCTGCGGCAGCTTCATGCCGACATGCTGGGCGGCAAACGGGATCACCGTGGTCGTACCGCCAAAGGCGGCCGAGACGGTCGCGCTCTCAAAGGTGTCGGCGTTCATGATGCCGGCAGCGGACAATTGCTCGATATGGGCATGGCTGTCGACGCCGCCGGGCAGAACGAGCTTCCCGCGCGCGTCGATCTCGCGCTTCGCCGGCGGAAGCCTGCGCCCGATGGCGGCGATGGTCTCGCCGGAGATGGCAACGTCGGCTTCAAAGACGTCGGTCGTCGTCGCGACGCGCCCACCGCGAATGATCAGGTCGTAAGTGGGTTCAGTCATGAGGCACTCCATGATAGGCTCAAGCCAAGTGATCGAAATTTTGCAGGAAGACCAGCATGTCCCGACCGCGCATCCTCGTCATCAATCCGAACTCCAACCCTGCGGTCACGCAGGGGCTGGAGGACGCGCTGAAGCCGCTCGGTTTCGAGGGCGGGCCGGAGGTGGTCTGCCAGACGCTGGCCGAGGGTCCGTTCGGCATTGAGAGCCAGGCCGATGTCGATGGCGTCGCCATGCCGCTGCGCCGGCTGGTCGAGGGCGACAACAGCTCGGCTGCCTTTGTCATCGCCTGCTACAGCGATCCCGGGCTTCAGGTCTGTCGCGAAGGCACCGACCGCCCGGTGTTCGGCATCGCCGAATGCGGCGTGCTGACCGCGCTGGCGCGAGCCGAAACCTTTGGCGTCATCGCGATCGCCCAGCGCTCGATCCCGCGTCACATGCGCTATCTCAGGCAGATGGGACTGACCGAACGCCTCGCCGGCGAGCGGCCGCTCAACATGAGCGTCGCCGAAACCGCCTCGGGCGAAGGCACGCTGGCCAGGATGATCGACGTCGGCCGCGCGCTGCGCGACGAGGACGGCGCCCGTGCCATCGTGATGGGCTGCGCCGGCATGGCCCGCCATCGTCGTCCCCTCGAAGACGCGCTCGGCATTGCCGTGATCGACCCGACACAGGCGGCGGTCACCATGGCGCTGGGTAGCGTGCAGTTCTCGAACCACTAGGCGTCCTTCAGCTCTTTGGCGTCCTGCCGCGCGAGCCATTGCGCGTGGCTCTCGCGGACAAGCGCAAACGTATCCCTCTGCGTCGTGTAGAGATTGCCGAACATGCGACCGATCGGCCGGTAGGCGTCGAGGTCGACATACATATTGGCCTCGTCGACGAGGCCCTCGCGGGCGTGAACCCGGAGGACCTCGCCGACCAGCAGTTCGCGATCGGGCGAGAAGGTCAGCGCGACATGGCGCCGGCATTCGAGCGCAAAGGGTGCCGCGGCGAGGCGCGGCACCTTCACGTCTACAGAGGGAAGCGTCGCCAGCCCTGCCGCGGCGACCTCGCTGTCACCGGACGGGAAATCGACCGCGCAGTCGTTCATCGCCGCGGAGAGCGCCTCATCAACCATGTGAACGACGAACTCGCCGTCGCGATGGATGTTGCGGGTGGTGTCCTTCGGGCTGTGATCCGGCTTGTGCTGGAGACCGAGCACGATCAGCGCCGGACTCTCCGAAAACACGTTGAAGAAGCTGAACGGCGCGGCGTTGACCGCCCCGTTGGCATCGAGCGTCGTCACCAGCGCAATCGGCCGCGGCACCACCACGCCGCAGAGCAGCTTGTAGCGGTCGCGCGGATCGAGCTCGCGCAAGGATATGCCGGATGTGCTCTGGCCAGTCATCGACGTCACGTCTCCGGCGGCGGCACCGCGCCGGTACGGCTGGTGATCAGGCCGTAATGCTCGGTGCGGCGGTGCTGCGCGAAATTGAAGATCGTGGTCTTGCCGAAGGTGGTGGCATCGAGGTCGCAAGGATGGACCAGCAGTTCGTCCTCCTCCGTCTTCGCTTCGGCGACGATTTCGCCATTGGGATCGACGATCAGGCTGCCGCCGAACAGCGGGTGTCCGTCCTCGTTACCGGCCTTGGCCACCGCGACGACCCAGGTCGCGTTCTGATAGGCGCCGGCCTGCGCCGAGAGGCGGTTGTGGAAAAGGCGTTTCTCGACGCCCTCATCGCTCCTCTCCGCATTAACGGACGGCGTGTTGTAGCCGATCAGCACCATCTCGACGCCTTGCAAGCCCATGACGCGATAGGTCTCGGGCCAACGCCGGTCGTTGCAGATGGCCATGCCAATGATGCCGCCGAGCTCGCGCCAGACATTGAAGCCGAGATCACCCGGCTCGAAATAGCGCTTCTCCAGATGCTGGTGCGAGCGCTTCGTGTCGTATTCCACATGGCCCGGCAGATGGATCTTTCGATATTTGCCGACGATCTTGCCGGATTTGTCGGTGAGAACAGCAGTGTTGAAATGATGCCCGTCCGGCGTCAGCTCCGCATAGCCGAAATTCATCGCCATCTGGTGCTGCGCCGCGCGCTCGAACAGCGGTTTCGTCGCCGCGTTCGGCATCTCGCGCTCGAACCAATTGTCGAACTCAGCCCGGTCCTCCGCATACCAGCGCGGGAAGAAGGTCGTGAGCGCCAGTTCCGGATAGACGATCAGGTCGGCGCCCTTGCTTTTGGCCTCATCCATCAGCGCGATCATGCGCTTGACCACGGCCTCGCGGCTGTCGGCTTTCTGGATCGGGCCCATCTGGCCGGCGGCAACATTGACGATACGCATCAGCGAATTCCTGGTGATGTCTTGTGTGAAGATAAAGTTTCAATCACGTGCCGGCGCGAGCAGCATAACGCAGCATCGCCCGGACTTTCCAGCCTGTGCCTGCCGATCGGCACAGTGTGCGTTGCACGATCTAACCTCATGTCTGCTCGTCATCCGCAACATCGAGACCGTGGTCGAGTGCATCCAGAAGCTGCCCGGCCTCATGCTCGGAGATCACCAGTGGCGGCGCGAGGAACAGCGAAGTCTGCTCGCCGCTGGTCCCGATCACGGCGCCCGCCTCCAGCGCCCGCTCCGCGACGCGCGAGGCGATTGGCACCTCGGTGGTGTCGGCGTGCCAAGAGCGCCAGTCCGGCCCGTGCAGCTCCACGGTCCAGTGCAGCCCCTGCCCCGCCACGCGCCGCACGCTCGGATGTTTCTGCGCGATGGCGAGAAGGCGGCGGGTGAAAAGCTTTTCGAGGCCCCTCACGTGCTCCAAAATCTTGTCATCGTTGACGACCTTCAGATAGGCGCTGACGGCAGCCATGCTGATGGGATGCCCGCGCAGCGTGCCGTAATTCTGCCAGCTCGTGCCCTTGAGCCGTTCGACGATGTCTTTCGATACCACGACCGCGGCAACCGCCGCCGCGCCGCCACCGAGCGATTTTCCGAGTGTCACGATGTCAGGACGGCTTTCGGCGCCCTGGAAGGCGAACCAGCGCCCGGCGCGGCCGGCGCCGGTCACCACTTCGTCGGCGATCCAGTAGGAGCCAGCCTGCCGCGCGCACCGCGCCACCTCGTCCTGATACGCGCCGTCGTAGTAGATGCCGCCTTGGGTGTAGTCGATGATCGTCGCTGCGGTATCCGAAAGCAGGCGCGTGGCATCGGCCAGATATTCGCTGGGGGGAGCATTGTTGGCCGGCGCGCCGTAGATCGCGCCCTGCGGCGCCGGCAATATCCGCACCGGCGCCATCGGCGCCGGCAGCTTTGAGCCGCCTGAGTGCACCGCAAGGCCGCCATGCCATTGCGGCTGCACCGTCATGCTGCGCGACAGGCCCGTAATGCCGTGATAGGCGCGTTCGCGCGTCGCCAGCGCGGACCGCTGCGTCAACGCCTGGCACAGCGACAGCGCCATGTCGTTGGCCTCGCTGCCGCTGATGCAGAAGCGCACCGCGCCGACCCAATCCTCTTCGCCTCTGAACGCGGTGGCCATCAAATCGTCAGCGGCCTGCTCACGGCCGACCCAGGTCCACCCCTCGTTCACGACGGGCGTATCCGCGGCGCGGCGGATCGCCTCCACCATCGCGGAATGACGATGTCCGAGGCCGCCGCCGGTGTTGCTGCCGTCGATGAGCTTGCGACCATCGGACAGATGGAAATAAACGCCCTCGCCGCCGACCACGGCCATGGGCGCGCTGTCGCCGGCATTCAGCCCGGTTCGCAACAATCTACTCATCGCAATCCCTTCATTCCGCAGCCTCGACGCCGTAGCCACCGCCGCCGCACGTCTCGATCGTGACGAGATCGCCTTGCTGCAGCACCAGGTTCGACTTGCCGTCGATCGCGACGTTCGCGCCCTGCCGGATCAGCGAGATGCGGCAGGCCTTGCCGGGTTCGCCGCCCTGCATGCCGAACGGCGCCATCACCATGCGCTCGATGCAGGTGGTCAGATGCATCGACGGCGCCAGGATGCGATAGCTACGAATGACGCCGTCCCCGCCGCGATGGGCGCCCGTGCCGCCGGACTGCCGGCGAATGGCTTGCTGCTCGATTTGGATCGCGTAATTCGCCTCGATCACCTCGACCGGCGTGTTCGAGGTGTTGGACAGATGCACCCGCGTCGCCGAGATGCCGGCCCGATCATGCCGCGCGCCCTCGCCACCGCCGTGGACCTCGTAGAGCATCTTCCATGAACCGTTCTGTCGCGGCTCGGCGAAGAAGAGGACACCCGCCGTGGTCGCTCCGCCGGCCGATAGGCGCTCCGGAATAGTGTCCTGCATGGCCCGAATAATCGCATCGACGATGCGCATCGAGGTCTCGTGGTTGCCGGCCGCAACCGAGGCATTCCAGCCCGGCTCCAGGATCGAGCCCGGGCGCGTGATGATGGTCAGCGGCCGCAACGCGCCCGCGTTCTGGTTCATGTCGCGCCCGCTCATGATGCGCGCGGCATAGGCCACCGCCGAACGCGCCATGAACGGCGTGGTGTTGCAGAAATTCGAGACGCGGTCGCAGCTTCCCGAGAGGTCGAAGGTCGCTTCGTCGCCTGCAATGGTGATCTTGACATGAATGCGCGCAGGCGCGTCGTTGACGCCGCCGTCGTCCAGATAGTCCTCGCCCTCGTAGACGCCATCCGGCAGATCGCGCAACGCCTCACGCATCTCGATTTCGGAGAGATCGTGCAGGCGCGACTGCGCCGCCGTGAAGACCGCCTTGCCGTGCTCGCGGCAGAGCTCGACGATGCGCTTCTCACCGGCTTTCGTTGCGGCGATCTGAGCGAGAAGATCGCCCTCGCAGGATTCGGGATCCCGAACATTGGCCTTGAGCAGCTGCACGATCGGCGTATTGACGCCGGCCGCCGTGGCGATCAGAACCGGCGGAATGCGCATCGCCTCCTGGAAGGTGTCGATGGCTTTCGCAAAATAGCTGCCGGGCCAGGTGCCGCCAATATCGGGCCAATGCGCGAGGCTGACCGCGAACGCCACGATCTCGCCGTCGACGAAGACGGGCCGCACGACCTTGACGTCGTTGAGATGATTGCCGCCGAGCGGGCCCACATTGTAGATCAGTGCGTCGCCGTCGTTCAGGCTGTCGCGCGGCACCACCTTCAGCAATTCGAGGACCGTGTAGGCCATCGCGCCGAGATGGATCGGGATGTCGCGCCCCTGCCCGACCAGGTCGCCGCGGGCGTCCGTGATCGCCGACGACAGGTCGCCGGCCTCACGCAGCAGCGGCGAGCGCGCCGAGCGCGTCATCACCAGGCTCATCTCCTCGGCCGCGGCCGAGAGCCCGTGCCTGATGACCTCGACGACGAACGGATCGAGCTTCATGCGGCCCCCCGCCTCAGGAACAGATTGCCTGAAACATCAGGCCTCGCCTGCCAGCCGGGCGGGACCACCACGGTCGACCATGCGTCTTCAATGATGGCCGGCCCGCTGACGATTTCGGTCAGCGAGGCACGGTCGATGATGCTTGCGGCGATGTCGTGAAAGCCATCGAACGAGCAGATGCGCTCGCCTTTGGAGACCGTTCTGACCGCGATGGCCGGCCGGCTCACGACGGTCGTCGATGGACGGCGTGCCTGCACCCGCACGGATTCGATGACGCAGCTCTCGCCCGTCGCATAGCCGAACAGCTCGTGGTGCCGGGCCAGAAAGTCCTTCTTCAGCCTGATAATGTCGAGCGGTCGCGCGAACGGCACCGGAATGGCGTCGTTCTGCGCCGCGTAGCGCATCAAGGCCACCAGTTCGACCCGAATTTCAGTCGTGGCAACGCCGTTGGCGATGAGCGGCGCCGAGGCATCATCAATCAGCACCCCGATCCGCTCCGACACGCGGGCGAGGTCGATGCCGTCAAGTGCAGCACGCAAGGTTTGCTGCTGGAGGAAGCTGAAATCGGCAGTGAGACAGCCCAGTGCCGAAAACGCACTCGACGCGCTGGGAACGACCACCTCGGCAATCCCGTAGAGATCGGCAAGGCCCGCGGCATGCATCGGGCCACCACCGCCAAAGGCGAGCAGCGTGCAGTCGCGCCCGTCGATGCCGCGCTCCACGGTGACGCGGCGGAGCGCACGCGCCATTGTCGCATTCGCGACCTTGATGATGCCGAGCGCGGTTTCGGTCAGGCTCAGCCCCAGAGTGCGCGCGATCGGCGCGATGACATCACTGGCTGCCTTGATATTGATTCCGATCCGGTCGCCGAGCCTGGTTTCGGGATTGAGATAGCCGAGCACGGCGTTAGCGTCGGTGATAGTCGGCTCGGTACCGCCGCGGCCGTAGCAGGCCGGTCCGGGCTCGGAGCCGGCGCTTTCCGGTCCGACGGTCAGGCCACCGGGACCATTGCGCACGATCGATCCGCCGCCCGCCCCGATGGAATGAACCGCAAGCATCGGCTGACGCAGCGGCTTGTCACCGAGCATGCGGCCGTCGGTCATCTCGGCCTGGCCGTCGACGATCAGGCAGACGTCGGTCGTGGTGCCGCCCATGTCGAACGTCAGCATCCGCGATGTGCCGAGCTGACGTGCGATGCTGACCGATGCCGCGACGCCGGCCGCCGGACCGGACATCGCCATCACCAGCGGCCGCCGCTTCACGGCCGAGATCGGGACCATGGCACCGGCCGAATGAAACACCTGCAGGCCGGCGCCGATCGGCAGCCGCTGCTCCAGCTCGCTGAGATATTCCACCGCGATCGGCATGGCAGCCGCGTTGAACACGGTTGCCGAAGTCCGCTCGTATTCGCGCGCCTCGGGATTGACCTCGTGCGACAGCGAGACGTGGGCAACGACGCCCTTGAGCCGCTCGCCGAGCACCTTCTCGTGCACCGGATTGGCGTAGGCATGAAGCAGCGCGACCGCGACGCTCTGCACGCCGGTTGTTTTCAGCCACGCCACCAGGCGCTCGATCTCCGCCTCATCCAGCGCCTTCAGTACCTGCCCCTCGTGGTCGAGGCGCTCGGCAAGCCCAAAACATCGTTCCGGCGGCACCAGCGGCGGCGATTTCGGCGGGATGTCGAGACGGTAGAGATCGCGGCGGCGATAGCGCGCGATCTCCAGCACGTCGGCAAAGCCTTCGGTCGCGACCAGCGCCACTTTCGGCAGCCGTCCCTCGACGATTGCGTTGGTCACACGCGTGGTGCCGTGGACGAAGCGCTTGACCTCGCTCTTGCGCAGGCCCACCGCCTCGATCGCCTCCAGCATCGCCTGAACTGGAGCCTGCGGGCGCGACGGCACTTTCGCGATCCGCGCCTCCGCGGGGGAGTGTCGGATCGCGATGATATCGGTGAAGGTGCCGCCGATATCGGTGCCGACTTCCCAGTGATTTTCGTCAGCGCTCATGTGTGGGTCAGCTGCGGACGACATTCGAACCGGAGGGCGGGTGGTTCCCATCCGTCGCGAAGTACAATCCCAAGCCGAGAGCGCTCATCGTCATCCCCTGTCATGCCACCGCTTGCGAGCGTGCGACAGAGCGATGGGCTCGGGATAGGTCAGAGTTGTCGCAACGCACTGGAGCAGCCCGCGACCGGCGCGGCGCGCCAAGGCACATTTTAGGGCAGCGCTGCCCGCGGGGAGTGCAGGCCAGTGCGGATCGTTCCACGCGAGATAAGTGCGGCGCACCACGAGTTTTCCCGAACGAAACGCGACATCCGCTGCACTGCAATCCACACGCCGCGCACGGACTGTCTAATTTGCAGGCGATCGACCGGCGCTACGGGCCGTGCGATTGCTCACGAGCTATGCATGGCAGTCGGCTCAGCCTCTCTTTATTGTACGATCAGTAAGCAGTGGTTTTGCCGCTCAACGCATCGCGACCAAGCGGCGCCAGCCGATGACGATGCCCGTGATGGAGAACAGAAGGCCGAGGGTGCAGAGCCCGACGACCAAGCCGTCGCGCAGCAACGGACGCGTCAGCAGGACCGGAAAATCCAGCGTGTGCAGCGCGCCGTAGAACCAGCGATAAGCCCGCCGCGACGAATCCAGCCTTTGCAGCAAATTGCCATCGGCGCCTTCGATGTCGAACCAGAGGTCACCGCAGTACGAGCGGTAGACCGGGGCGCCCGGGACATTGGACCGCGCGGGATAGTCGTCGTTGTCGGCAAGTACGGACGGACCGCTGCAGCCGGCCGCAAGGCGCGCGGTCAGCCCCTGGACCTCCTGCACATCCAGAGATCCCGTTGGTCCATCGCGGGGCGCGTCGCCTGCCTTGATCAAGGTCTGGCCGGCAAGGCCCGTCCGGTCCCGCCGATAGAGAGTGCCGTTGAAGGCAAACCATTCGATCTCGCGGGTCGACGGCGATACAGGCTGCCAATCGAGCGATGCAGCCGCCGCCCAGTTCGGTGAAGCGTTCATCACGCTGGATTCAGCCGAGGTCAATTGCCCACGCGAGAACAGCCGCCCATGATCCATGGAGAGCCAGCCACTGAAAATCCAGCTCAGTACGAACACCATGGCCGCGAGGCCGATGAGATGATGCAGGGCATGCCAGCCACGATAGGGCGATCCGATTAGACCGCTTCGAGGTTTGATCCGCCCAAGTCCGAGCACAGCGCCAAGCAAAGCTGCGATCAGCGCCAGCAGCGACAAGGTCCAGACCACGCGATCCCACAACGACCAATTGCTTCGCAGAACTGTTGGATAGATCCAGTGCAGCACACTGCCGATGAGATTCCAGGTCCGCTCGCTGCGCGTCGTATCCAGGACGATCTCGCCGCTGAGCGAGGAGACATAGACTTCCGTTCCAGCGGAGTCGCCCAAGGCAACACGAAACAAGGGCCGATGGCGGTCAAAGCCGTTCGGCACGCTCCATTGGTCGTAGTCCGAGCGCGCAACGATCGCGGCCCGCGCGGCATCGAGCCCGCGGCTGCGTGCGTGGTCTCGCGCGATGGCCAGCGCGACCTCGGAAGACGAGACCGACGCGTCGACCCCGTGGGCGGCGAGGACTGCGCCTGCGCGCGATGGCCCCGAAACGACATAGACTGGTCCGTCGCTGCGCTGGATCAGGCGAACGCGCGTCGCATCCGCGATCGCGCTCGCGGCAACGGCATCGGCGACCGCGATCGTCATCTCAACGCGATCCAGCGGCACGAGGCCGGCAAAGCGTTCCGCTTCCGTCAGGGACGGAAACGGAACGAAGTGCATCACGATTCCCGTCGCGAACCACATCGCGAACAGCAGGCAGAACGCGATCCCCAGCCATCGATGCAGCAGGACGATCGCGCGCATCATCGGTCAGCGTCCTACCATTTGAACGCGGCCGAAATTTCGTAGGTCCTGGGCGCGCCCAGCAGGATCTGATCGGGATAGAACGGATCGCCCCAGATCGCGTAACGCTTGTCGGCGATGTTGCGCACCCGGAATGTCAGGCGGGCCTGATCGACCGCGTTGAATACGGTCTTGGGGATGTCGACGAAGGCGTAGACATCGGCCACGGTATAGGCCTTCAGCGTCACGGTGTTGGCATCGGCGTTGTAGCGGTCGCCGACGTGGCGGCCGGTGATGCCGAGCTCGACCGCCCAGGGCGCGAAGAACCGGTACGACGCGCCGGCATTGGCGACGACGCGCGGCACGTTCGGCGGCGTATTGCCGGAGAACGAGCCGCCGACGAAATCGTAATCGGCATAGCGGGCGTCGACATAGGCGATGTTGCCCCAGAGGCGCAGCGGCTCGATCGGACGCACCGAGGCGGCAAGCTCGACGCCCTTCGACTCCTGCCGCCCGGCGAGGTTGAGCTGCATGCCGCCTGCCGCCGCATAGACGTTCTTGCGCAAGATGTCATAGGCCGAGAACGACCACTCCGCCCGGTTGTCCCAGAACAGGTGCTTGACGCCAGTCTCGTAGGTGCGCGCGGTGGTCAGGTTGAGCGGATCGGTCGGATTGAGCAGGAAGATGTTGTTGGCTGCGATCTCCGCGCCGGTCGCATATTGGCTGAAGAAGGTCAGGCCCGGAACGGCTTCCCACGTGTAGCCGATACGGCCCGTCGTCGGGACCCAGGATTGCGAGAACGGAAAACCAGCGTTCACAAGCCCGGTCTTGTCGGTCGAGTTGCGGTCGAGCCCGATATGCTCGACGCGGAGGCCACCGACTAGCGCAAAGGTCCGTGTCAACTTCAACCGGTCCTCGAACGACAGCGCCGCGTTGTCGATCCGCGCGGTCTGCTGCTTAGTCGTGAGCAAGCCGTAATAGCCGCGATCGGGATTGACCAGCGAGACGGAATCATCGGGAAAATTTGCGGCGCCCGGCCTCACGAAATCAAGGTAGCTTGAGGAAAGCGTCGTGACCAAGCGGTTGACAAAGCCGGCGATATTCGCATCCCAGATCAGGTCGGTGATGTTTCCGACCAAGCGTTGGCTGTGCGCGACGTAGAAACGCTCGCGATCCACCATGTTCGAGTTAGGGAGGCCCGAACTGGCATTGAACGCCTCGACCTCATTGTTGAACCATGTGCGCTCTGCGCCATAACCATAGGCCTGGCTTTTCAGCGTCAGGTCTGGCGCGAGCTTCAGCTCGAAACCGCCGCGCAACCACACCTCCTGCGCGACGTTGAGATTGTCGAGGACGTTGTAGTTCGTGTTGAAGGTGCGGTCATCGATCGTGACCGCACCGAGATCAGTCTTGTTGAAATAATTGCCGGACACGATTCCCGTCGTCGCGTGCGAACCACTGAAGGCAATCGGCACCAGCGGCGCACCCCAATAGGCTTTCGAGCGATCCTCGCGGTATTCGATCGCGCCCCAAACCTTGAGGCTGTCGGAGATGCGGTAGTTGAGCTGGCCCGAGACGTCGAGCGTCTTGGTGTTGGTGTCGTCGGCAAAGCCGTTGAGCGAGGAACGACTGACGTCGAAGCGGTAGTCGAGTCCCTGCACATTGGTGCTGCCGCCCGATCCGTAATGCGCCCGGAACGAGTTCAGCGAATCCCAGGAGAAATCCGCCTCGTTCCGGATCGGACCGGTGTGCGGTTGCTTGGTGACGAAGTTGATTGCGCCGCCGGCGGCGCCCTCGCCCGACATTAGCGAGGCCGGCCCCTTCAGGAATTCGACAGCCTCCAGATTGGCCGTGTCGGTGATCCGCGAGGTCATGTTCTGCGGGCCGATCTTGATGCCGTTGTAGAGCGTGTTGATCTGGCTGTTGGTGAAGCCGCGCATGGAGAAAGCCGAGGGCTCCGCCGGATTGTCGCCGGCTGTGACGCCCACCGCGCCCTGCGCGACGTCGGACACGGTGCGATAGCCCTGCTCGCGCATGGTTGCGGCCGAGATCACCTCCACGGTCGCGGGCGTTTCGCGAACGGTCAGGCCAAGGCGCGAGGCGCTTTCGGCGACGGCATTGGTATTGAGCGGCGTCTGTGCTGCCGCAGTCGGCACGACAGGCTTGGGCACTGCGGATGCAGTCTCCGGCCGGCGCGCTGCTGCGCGGCGTGAGCTCTGCGCGTCGCGTCCGGCCGGGCTGGCCTGCCTGCGGGATTGTGGCGCCGACACCTCGACGGGCGGCAGTGGCTCGCGGGCCTGCTGCGCCAAGGCCGCTGGCATGTCGATGGCGATGAAAGATGTGAGAGCGGCGCATGCCAGTAGGAAACGGCGTGGTCCTACGATACAAAGGGAATACACGGTCTTGGACCTCGGTGTGACGTCAGTGGCACGTCACCGCGAACCAAGGTCCCATCTTCCGGCTCATAAGCCTTCCGATGAAGCCGAATGTCTGTACTCCCCGACCGACATCTTCGCGTGTGACCACGGCTGACGGCAGGTCTCCTGGCTCGCGGGTCACTACCTTGCGTCGCCTTCCCGGGACCGAGATACCCAGTGGCATGTGATGCAAGATTCGCCGCTTACAGTTGCGGGGGCAGCCACGGCATTGGGGACAATGTCCCCGCACCGCATTCCCTTTTCATCCCCTCTCGGGGAAACCGTCGCGAGCATCTAGGATTACGATCCAGACAGAGTCAATGTGCCAGTTGCGGCGTTATTGCCACAACGACCAGTTTCCTTGGAGATAAGCATGGAAGGCGAGACCTTCCTTTGGCTGATACGGCACGCGCCCGTCGATGGCGTCACGGGGACGATCCATGCGGCCGACGCACCGGCCGATCTCGGCGCTCGCGCGCAGCTGGAGGCGCTGCGGCAGCGCCTGCCGCGCGGCGCCGCGAGCTATGCCAGCCCGTCGCGGCGCACGGTCGAGACAGCCCGCGCGCTGGGGCTCGAGCCGCTGCAGGTGGACGAATTCAGCGAGCAAGACTTTGGCGACTGGACCGGCCGTCGGCATGACGAACTCGCCGCGACCGGCGGCGAGGCCTATGCACAGTTCTGGAGCGATCCGGCGCGCGGACGGCCGCCGGGCGGCGAAAGCTTTGAGGATCAGGTCGCGCGGGTCCGGCTGGGTCTGTCGAGGGTCGGTGCCGGGACCGCAACGCTCGTCGTGCATTCCGGCACGATCCGCGCGGCGCTGTGCATCGCGCTCGATCTGACACCACAAGCTGCCCTGCGCTTCGTGATCGATCCGCTGTCGCTGACCAGGATCGACCGGCTCGCGACCGGCTGGCGCGTCGTCTACGTCAATCAGCGGACGATTTGATCAGGCCGGACGATCAGGCACATTGGCCTGCGCAAAGGTCGCCATGCCGTTGTGGAGCGCACAGGCCGAGCGCACCAGCGGCAGCGCGATGGCCGCGCCCGATCCTTCGCCGAGCCTGAGATCGAGGCTGATCAGCGGTTGCACATTCAGCGCGCGCAGCACCAGCCGATGGCCCTGCTCCGCCGACTGGTGCGAGGCCAGCAGGAACGGCTGGCACGAGGGGTTGAGCCGCGCCGCCGCCAGCGCCGCCACCGACACGATGAAGCCGTCGATCAACACGGGGATGCGGCGCTGGGCAGCCGCGATAATTGCACCGCAGATGGCCGCGATTTCGAGACCGCCGACGGCGCACAGGATCTTTTCCGGCGAAGTGCCCGCAATGCCATGGCGTGCAATCGCAGCGTCGATCACCCGCGCCTTGTGCACACGGCCGGCCGCGTCGATGCCGGTACCGCTGCCCGCGATCTCCTCAGCGCTCACGCCGAGCAGGCTCGCCGCAATCGCAGCCGACGTCGTGGTGTTGCCGATGCCCATCTCGCCGAAGATCAGAAGATCGGGCTGCCCGGCCTGCGCGCGCGTCACCGCACGTCGGCCGGCTTCGAACGCAAATGCCAGCTCTGCGGGGGTGAGCGCGGCTTCGATGCTGAAATCGCGCGTGCCGCTGCGCGGCTTGTCGGTCACGATTCCAGCCATCTCCTCCTGCGCCAGCGTGCCAGCGTCGACAACCTCCAGGCTGGAGCCCAGCTCACGCGCGAGCACCGAGATCGCGGCACCGCCGGAGGCGAAGTTCGCCAGCATCGCGATGGTCACTTCCTGCGGATAGGCCGAGACGCCCTGCGCGACGATACCGTGATCGCCGGCGAAGATGATGATCGGCACCCGCGCCGCGCGCGGTTGCTCGGTCGCTTGCAGACCCGCAAGCTCGATTGCGAGCTGCTCGAGCCGGCCGAGCGCGCCGGTCGGTTTCGTCAGTTGCGCCTGCCGCGCCACCGCCGCCTCGCGGTGGACTGCGGAGATGTCGGGGCATTGTTGGGTGACCCATTCGGGGAGCATGCTGCCTCGCTTGCCTCACAGCCCGCGCTTGAGGATGTAACTGTCCATGATCCAACCGTGCCGTTCGCGCGCCTCTTGCCGCACGGCGACGATGCGCGGGCCGATCTCGGCCAGCGCGCCGGACATCACGATCTGATCGGGCATGCCGAGATAGGCCCCCCACCAGATGTGCAGGCCCGCCGGATCAAGCGACTGGAACGCCGTGCCGCCGTCGAGCATCACCACCACGGTATCGACACCTGCCGGCCAACCGCCATCGCGCAAGCGGCGTCCGGTCGTGACCAGAAACGGCTCGCCGATGTCGTTGAGCGGCATCGCATGCGCCGCGCACAGCGCCTGGATCGAGGTGATGCCGGGCACGACCTCGATCTTGGGCGAGGGATTGAGCCGCCGCGCAATGCGCAGCGAGGAGTCGTAAAGCGAGGGATCGCCCCAGATCAACAGCGCGACCTTGCCCTCGCCTTCGAGATGGTCCCCGATCGTCTGCGACCAGACAGCGGCGACGGCATCGTGCCAATCGTCGACGCCCTTGCGATAGTCCGCTTCAGCGGCGTCGCGGACGGGCAGATCGAACTCGGCGATGCGCGTCGTGTCACTGGTGAGCACATCGGCGCAGATCGTCCGCCTGAGATCGGCGAGATCGGATTTTGCGGTCCCCTTGCGCGGGATCAGGACGAGATCGGCCGCGTTGATGGCCGTGATCGCGGCGCGCGTGAGCTGCTCGGGATCGCCGCAACCGATGCCTATCAGGGAGAGCGTGAGCATCGTAGCTGCGAAGGGCGGCCATAACGGCCGCCCATTCGCTTGTCTCTAGGCCGCGTTGTGCAAACGCGGAGTGACGAGGGCGGCCGCGGTGACGCCGCGCAGCGACTTCGCCAGCGCCAGCACGCCGAGATCGGCGAGCGGCTCGATCACGATAACGAGCGCATAGGATGCCGCGAAGGTCGCAATGTTGGCGAGGTTGGTCGCGCCGAAGCCGGAGCCATAAATCGCCCAGAACGCCACCCAGGCGATGACACCCGCCTGATAGGTCGTCGAAAGCGCCAGCGCCTGGCGGTACTTCAGATCGACATAGGCCGTGTTGCTCGAAATGATCCGCGTGGCGATTGCCTGGATCCCGAACAGCGGCACCAGCAGCGTGGTGACGTTCATGCCATATTGCGGCAGGTCGGGCGGCTCGAAGAAGATGCCTTGGAACAGCAGGCCGAACGCGAGGCCGAAGGCCGCAGGCGCAGCTCCAAACAGCAGGAACAAGGTCGAGCCGAGGATGAAGTGCACTTCGGAGACGCCGACCGGGAAGTGCGGCAGGATCTCGAAGAAGACGAACACGAGGCCGGTGGTGGCGAGCGTGCGCGCCGCGAACGACGTGATGCCCTGCTCGCGCACGGTCTCGACCGCGAGCTTCAAGGCAACGCCGCCAACGGCGATGCCGGTTGCGTAACTCAGCACGAGCTTGGCGTCCGAGACTAGTCCGGGTTCGATATGCATGGCTCAGATCCTTCTTGCCGTCACACCCGACGGCCTTGGCCTCAAAACGTGCACGGCCGGTCTCCTGGTTCGCGGTTCACTGGGAGTCTCCGGCCTTCCCGAACCTTGCGGCCCAATGGCTGATCGAAGTCCCTCACCGCTTACAGTCGCGGGGGCGGCTGGGGTTTTGGGCGCCGCAACTGGGTCCGCCCATCCCCATTCCCGATTCTGCTCCGGCGCTTTGCGCCGCGTCGAGCACCATGCGTCTCCTGTGTGCCCCTTTCGCCAGCCGGGCGTCAAGGGGCGAAGGGCGGCCGAGACCGTCATGACGGATAATCCCCCGCCAGCGCGCCGAACAGGATGACGGCCGCCGTGGAGGCCGCTCCGCCCCGCGCAAGCTGCTCGGCAAGTTCCGAAATGGTGGTGCGGACCAGTCGCTCATCGGGACGGCCGAGCGATTCGGCAAACAACGCCGGCGTGGTTGGGGCGAGCCCGTGCTCGATCAATTTGACGACAAGCGCCGGAAACGTCCGCCGGCCCATATAGACTACGGTCGTCGCCTCCGGATCGGCCAACGCCGCCCAATTGAGGTCTGGCGGCAGCTCGCCGGTGACGTCTGCCCCGGTCACGAACTGCACGCGGCGCGAGGTGTGACGCCGGGTCAGCGGAATGCCGGCTTGCGCGGCGGCGACACAGGCCGACGTGACGCCGGGAATGATCTCGTAGCCGATGCCCGCTTCACGCAGCGTCTCGAGCTCCTCCTCGAGCCGGCCAAAGATGCCGGCATCGCCCGACTTCAATCGCACCACGCGCGCGCCTGTCACGGCGTAGTCGACCAGCAGGCGGTTGACGTGGTGCTGCTTGGTCGAGGCCCGTCCCGCCCGCTTTCCCACCGCGACGAGATTGGCGCCGGGCCGGGCCAGATCGAGGATCGCGCCCGAAGCAAGATCGTCATAGAGCACGACGTCGGCCTCGCGCAGGCGCGCGGCACCCTTGAGCGTGAGCAGCTCGGGATCGCCGGGCCCGGCGGAGACAAAGGACACAAAACCGCTCACCGGTCCTCCGCGATCAGGTGGAAGAACGTGCCGGTGGCTTGTCCCCGCCGCGAGCCGGTCTCGGCGATGACGGCGCCTGTCGCGTCGTGCACGACCGCCAGCGGCGTATCGGGTTGCGCGACGATCGTCGAATAGTGGAATTCATGGCCACGCAGGCGTGCACCCGCCTGATGACCCGGCATCGGCGCGGCGAGCTCGGCCAGACGATAGCCCAGATGCATGCGGCGCTTGGCAAAACTCGTCTCCAGGCCGAGCAGGCCCGTCATCTCGTGGCGGATGCCGTCGGCATCGGTCAAAGCGGTGCCCAGCACCATATAGCCTCCGCATTCGCCATGCACCGGGCGCGTTTCCGCGAAGGCCCGCAATCCGCTGCGGAAGCGCGCATTGGCCGCGATCTTGCCGGCCTGCAGCTCGGGATAGCCGCCAGGCAGCCAGCACACATCGGCGCTCGGATCAGGGCCCTCGTCCGCCAGTGGCGAGAATGTCGAGATCTCCGCACCCGCCGCGCGCCACGCTTCCAGCATATGCGGATAGACGAAGGAGAACGCGGCGTCACGGGCAAGCGCAATGCGCTGGCCGGGCGGCGTCACGTTCACGCCGCTTGCGGCAGGTTGCGGCGACCAGGTGGCAGCCGAACGCAGCACCGCGTCGAGATCGACATGCTCGGCGACGAAGCGTGCGGCCTCGTCGATGAGTTTGCCGATTTCCGCCTGCTCCTCGGCCTGCACCAGGCCGAGATGCCGCTTCGGCAGGCTGATCTCGGCATGGCGCGGCAGCGCGCCGAACACGGCGATGCCGGCGTCCAGCAGCGCACGCCGCACGAGGGCTTCATGGCGCGGGCTGGCAACGCGATTGAGCACGACGCCCGCAAGGCGCACACCGGGACGGTAGTCGCGAAGGCCCGCCGCGATTGCCGCCGCAGTTTGTGCCTGTCCCGAGGGATCGATCACCAGCAGCACCGGCCAGTCCAGCATCTCTGCGATATCGGCGGTCGCTCCCGTGCCGCAGACGCCGCGCGCGGCAACGCCGTCGAACAGGCCCATCGAGCCTTCGGCCAGCACGACATCGGCGTCAATGCCGCGACTGACGAGATGCGAGATTGTCCCGCGACCCATCGCCCAGCTGTCGACGTTGACCGAGGCGCGTCCCGTAGCGGCCGCATGAAACGCGGGATCGATGTAATCGGGGCCGCTCTTGAAGCACTGCACCCGCAATCCGCTGTTGCGCCAGGCGCGCGCGAGCGCAAGCGTCAGCGTGGTCTTGCCGACGCCCGAGGCCGGCGCGGAGATGACGAGCCCTGCCGCCATCAGGACACCTCCGGAAAGCGCGGCTCGGCGCCCACGGGGCGATAGCGGCGGTCATAGTCAGCTGCATAGAGACGGCTCTCGGAAAAAACCGCCGAGCCCAGCGTCTTGCCGACCAGGATGAGCGCGGTGCGCTCCATCTCGCTGCCGACGGCAACGTCGAGTGTTGCGAGCGTGGCGCGGATGATGCGCTGGTCGGGCCAGCTCGCGCGCCAGACGATCGCGACCGGACAATCCGCGCCATAATGCGGCGTCAGCTCGCCGACGACCTTGTCGAGCAGATGAATCGACAGATGGATCGCGAGAACCGCGCCGGTAGCGGCGAAGGCGGCGAGCTTCTCGCCTTCGGGCATCGCACTGGCGCGGCCCGGCGTGCGCGTCAGCACCACCGTCTGGGCAAGGCCGGGCAGCGTCAGCTCGGCCTCCAGCGCAGCCGCGGCGGCTGAGAAAGAGGGAACGCCGGGGGTGACCGTGTAGGGAATGTCGAGCGTGCGCAGGCGGCGGAGCTGCTCGCCCATCGCCGACCAGATCGAGAGATCGCCGGAATGCAGCCGCGCAACGTCCTTGCCGTCCGCTTGCGCGGCGGCGATCTCCGCGATGATCTCGTCGAGCGACAGCGGCGCGGTGTTGACGATCCGCGCGCCGGGCGGGCAATGCGCCAGCACGCCTTCGGGGACAAGCGAGCCGGCATAGAGACAGACCGGACAGGCGGCGATGAGGTCGCGGCCGCGCAATGTCAGCAAATCAGGGGCGCCCGGCCCCGCGCCGATGAAATGCACCGTCATGCGCCGTCTCCTTCCGCGATCGCCGCGGTCGCGGTGCGATCCTGCGAGACCACCCGCGTCGCGATCAATCGCGCGCCAGGTCCAGCTACCGCAAGCGCTGCCGCTTCGGCGACTGATCCCGTCCCGAACTTTTTCGCGATGAGGTTTGACTGCGTCGGCGTGTCGATGCCGGCCAACATTTCGGCGGCGACCGCCTTGATCGGCACGCCGCATTCGCGCGCGAGCTGCTTCAGAACCTCCGCGCCGGCCTTGTCGCTGACCGTCGCCACTGCTGCGAGGCCTTCGGGACCACCGGCCGCCATCAGCACCTCGCGCAGCGAGGCCAGCGTGACATCCTTTTTGAATCCGAGCCCGGCGACCTTCATCGGACTGCGCTCCATTGCACCACGGGCCGCGCCGCCTCCCAGGACCGGTAGCGGCCGAGGGAAGCGGCGTGCGCAATCTCCACGCGCATCAGTTCGCCGCCGTGGCGCCGGTGCAGCTCACCCAGCAGCGCTTCCGTTTCCAACGTTACTGAATGCGCGACCAGCCGCGTACCGGGCGAGAGCCGCGACCAGACCGCGTCGAACATCGCGATGTCGAGACCGCCGCCGATGAAGACGGCATCAGGTGCGTCCAGCGCGGCAAGGGCTCCAGGCGCTTTTCCCGTGATGACTGTGATCCGATGTGCCAACCCGAACGCCGCTGCATTGCTGCGAATGTTGGCGGCGCGATCCTCGCGCGCCTCGACGGAGATCGCGGTGCCGCCGCACAGCGTCCACTCGACCGAGATCGAACCCGAGCCCGCGCCAATGTCCCACAGCCGTTCACCGGGACGCGGCGCCAACGCCGAGAGCGCGAGCGCACGGATCGGACGCTTGGTGATCTGGCCGTCATGGACGAAGAGTTCGTCCGATAGTCCCGATCTACGGGGAAGGCCCTGCGCTCCTCTCGCCTCCACCGCCACCGTCACCAGGCTCCCGGCAAGATCGCCTGCAAAACTGTCGGCGCGATGCTCGTTGATAATTTCTCGCGGCCCGCCAAGCGCGGTGAGTGTCCAGAATGTCGAGGCACCCCATCCGCGCGCCGTCAGCCATTTCGCGAGATCGCCTGCCGCCTTCGCGTCGCGCACGAGGCAAATGATGCGTGCGCCTCGCGCCAGATGCGGCACGAGACGCTCGAATGGCGCGGCGTGGAGACCGAGACAAGCAATTGCTTCGAGGCGCCAGCCCAGTCGCGCGGCGGCGAACGAAAACGTTGACGGCGCGGAATGCGCAATCCACTCGCCGGCGCCCAGCCTTTCGGCGAGGTTCGCGCCGGCGCCGTACCAAAACGGATCGCCGGAGGCGAGCACCGCCGTCGGGCGGCCGCGGCAGCTCAACACGACATCTGCATCGAACGGCACCGGCCATGGACGGCCGCGCCCGGTCACGCCGGCAAGCGCAAGATGCCGTTCACCGCCAAACACGGTTTCGGCAACATCGAGCGCCTTTCGGCTTGCCTCGGGCAGCCCGGCAAGGCCATCTTCGCCGATACCGATGATGGTCAGCCAGGGATCAGCCATGACGCGCGCCCTCATTCTGGGCGGAACGGCCGACGCGAGCCTGCTCGCGGCGGAGATCGCGCGCGCCGGCATTGACGCTGTGTATTCCTATGGCGGCCGCACCCGCGCGCCCGCCGGTCAGCCGTTGCCGACGCGTATCGGCGGTTTTGGCGGCGTCGGCGGTCTTGCCGATTACATTCGTCGGGAAGAGATCACGCACGTGATCGACTCGACCCATCCCTTTGCCGCCGAGATGAGCCGCAATGCGGTCGCGGCATGCGCGGAAACCGGGACGCCGCTGATCGCTCTGGAGCGGGCGCCCTGGACCAAAGCGCCCGGCGACAACTGGATCGAAATACCTGATGTCAACGCCGCGGTCGCCGCACTGCCCGAGGCGGCGGCAAATGTGTTCCTCGCGATCGGCCGCCAGCACATCGCACCGTTCGCGACCAAGCCGCAGCACGCCTACACGCTGAGATTCGTCGATCCGCCCGATGCGCCCCTGCCCTTTGCCGCGGACGTGATCGTGTCGCGTGGGCCATTCACGCTTGAGCGCGAGCTGGAGATGATGCGCAAACGCAGCATCACCCGGATCGTCGCCCGCAATTCGGGCGGCGACGGCGCGCGCGCCAAGATCGACGCTGCGCGGGTACTCGGCCTGCCGGTGATCATGATCGCACGACCGCAACTGCCGGAAAGATTGCGGGTCGAGGGCGTGGCCGAGATCATGCAATGGCTCAGTCATCGCACCTGCCTCGGCGCATAGACCCAGCGGCCGACGCGGCGTGTCTGCGAGTTGCCCACGATCACCAGCGTGCGCATGTCGGCCATTTCAGGTGTCGCTTCGTTCAGCCTGACGGTCTCGATCTTTTCATCGGCGGCGCTGATCGCGCGCGCGAAGATCACGAGCCGTTCGCCGCAGCTGGCTTCGTTCAGCACCGCGAGCGCACGGCCAAAACCCTCCGGCCGGCTCGCCGAGCGCGGATTATACATCGCAATGGCAAAATCGGCTTCCGCGGCGAGCCGCAGGCGCTTCTCGATCACCGCCCACGGCTTGAGATTGTCGGAGAGATTGATCGCACAGAAATCGTGGCCGAGCGGCGCGCCGGCGCGCGCGGCAGCCGCCAGCATCGCAGTGATGCCGGGCAGCACGCGGATCGGCAGCTCCTGCCATTGCGGCGCCTGTTCGAGCGCCTCGAACACGGCAGAGGCCATCGCGAAGACGCCGGGGTCGCCCGAGGACACGATGACGACTTGTCCGCCTTCGGCCGCGAGCCGCAGCGCTTCGCTCGCGCGCTGCAGCTCTTCGCGATTGTCGGTGGGATGCAGTTTGAGTCCCGATCGCGGCGGCACGCGCGCGACATAGGGCGCGTAGCCCAGAATGTCGGTCGCGGCGGCAAGCGCGGAGGAGACCTCGGGCGTCACCAGCGCATCGCTGCCCGGCCCGAGGCCCGCGATGGTCAGCGTGCCCGTCATTCGGCGGCGTCCGGATGCCGGCCCTTGCCGTGCACGAGCACGATCGCGAAATAGGGGCAGTCGGCGGCATCGATCTCCGCGAGCCGCACCACGCGCTCGCCGGGCATGGTGCCGCGCTCGACCAGCCAGGCGTCGTCCAGCCGTCCGGCGGCAGCGAGCGCGCGGCGGACCTTTGCCAGATTGCGCCCGGTCTTCATGATCACGAGCGCATCGGAATCGCGCATGCGGCGCTCGAGCTCGGCCTCGGCGAGCGTGCCCATGAGCACCGTCGTCACGTCATCACCGAGCGCGATCGGCTGTCCCACGCCATTCCAGCAGCCGACCATGCCGGGAATGCCGGCGATCACCTCGATCTCGACGCGGCCCTGCAGGCGCGTGTGCAGATGCATGAAGGAGCCGTAGAAGTAAGGATCGCCCTCGCAGAGCACGACGACGTCGACCGCGCGCGCCAGCCGCGCCAGTCGCTCCGCCCATTCGTCGTGGAAGCCGGCAAGCAGCTGGACATATTCAGGCGTGTCGAAGGCGATCTCGGTCGTAACAGGATATTCCATCGGATATTCGGTGACGTCGGCAGCCAACATGCCCTCGACGATGCGGCGCGCCTGGCCGGCCCGGCCCTTCTTGCGGAAATAGGCGACATGCCTGGCGCCACGCACCGTCCGGTCCGCGCGCACGCTCATCAAATCGGGATCACCGGGGCCGAGACCGCAGCAAATGATGCGTCCCATCGCTATTCGCTCCGGCTCGCCAGCGCGTTCACGGCGGCGACCGTGATCGCGGAACCGCCGAGGCGGCCCTCGACCGTGAGCGCCGGCACCTTCGGATCGGCCATCAGCGCAGCCTTGGATTCGGCCGCGCCGACAAAGCCGACGGGACAGCCGATGATCGCCGCGGGCCGCGGGCAGCTCCGGTCCTCCAGCATGTTGAGGAGATGAAACAACGCGGTCGGCGCATTGCCGATCGCCACGACCGCGCCGTCGAGATGCGGCCGCCACAGCTCCAGGGCCGCAGCCGAACGGGTGTTGCGCATGGACTGCGCGAGCGCGGGAACGGTCTCGTCGCCCAGCGTGCAGATGACGGCGTTGGCGGCGGGAAGCCGCGCGCGCGTAATTCCTTCGGAGACCATGCGCGCGTCGCACAGGATCGGTGCGCCCTTCTGCAACGCCGCGCGGGCGGCGACCGCCATGCCTGATGTGAAGCGGATATGCGCCTCCAGGCCGACCATGCCGGCGGCATGGATCATCCGCACCACCACCTGCTCCTCGTCCGGCGTGAAGTGCGCAAGATCAGCTTCAGCGCGGATGGTCGCAAAGGACTGCCGGTAGATCGCTGCGCCGTCGGTCTCGTAAATGTGCGGCATCAGTGTCCTCCCATCAGGATGGAGGGATCTCTGACGATGTCGTCGCGGTTCAACCCCCGCAGGATGGGCTCATCGCGCGTCGACCCGGCACGCACGAGGTCGAAGCCGGCGCTGGTCGCAACCAGAGTGATGGCGGCGGGACCGGAATGGGCGCAACCCTTGGCACAGCCGGAGACGTGGAGCCGTGCGGCCGCGCCGATGTTCGGGGCCAGGGCCGCGGCAAGGCCGCGGGTATCGGCATGCGCCTCGCGACAGCGTGGCGCACCGCTGCAAGCGATGACGCGCAGCGCAGGGTCGTAGGCCTCGGTGATAAGACCGGTCACGCCCGGCATCGCGCGCTTGCCCTCGCTCAAAACCATCCGCCATGGCGTCATGCGCAGCGCATGTCCGCAACCGGCGAACTGGTTGAGCGTTGCATGCGCCATCTGCCCGAAGGCGACGCCGACCATCGCACCTTGCGAATAGAGGCCGGGACGCGCCGCCGCCATGATCGGCGCCGGCTCGGCCTCGCCGCGCAATGCCTCCGGCAGGATTGCGCCAGTGGCAAGATGCGCCGCCATCCGCCCTCGCCCGCCTCTGGCGCCGCCTGAGATCACGAACCAGTCGGCGAATGCGAGCGCGGTGGTCACGGCCTCGCCACGCGCGACGGAGCGGCCGAGTTTGTCGCCATCAGCCCGGACCAGCAGTGCGCCGGAATAATCGCGCTCGATCCGCACGTCCGCGGAATCGCCCGCAAGCACGCGTGAGGTGCCGTCGTCGACGGCGAAGCCGAACTTGGTTGGAAGTTCGAGCGAGCTGTCGGCGAGCGCCTCCTCGAGCTCGGCGGCGAGCGATTGGGTCGCGTCGCCGGCACGCCAGAACGGCGTCACAAGGATGTTGCGACGGGATTCGGTCTCAGCATCCGGGTCGAGCAGCGCCAGTTGCGCAAGCCCGTCGAGTAGCAGCCTGTGGCTGGTCTCGTTGACGCCCCTGATCTGGAGATTGGCCCGGCTGGTCACGTCGACCAGGCCGTTGCCATGGCGCTCGGCAAGATGGGCCAGTCCGGAGATCTGGGCCGCGTCGAGTCGTCCGCCGAACGGACGCACGCGGACCACGAGCCCGTCGCCCGATTGCATCGGGCGCAGCGCGCCGGGACACCAGCCCTTGACCACGGAAGCGCTCATGACGCCTCCCGCAGCGCAGCCGCGATCGAATTGCGGCGCGTTCGCCAGAGCGAGGCTTCATGCAGGCGCGTGAAACACGTCTCCATCGCCGCCAGCGCCGCCGGATTTTCGCGCGCCATGAAGGCCCGGACGTCGTCGGTGCCGAGTGTCGAATCGTAGTAGAGGTCGAACAGATGCGGCGGCACGGCGCCGGCCAGATGCGCGAAGGCCGCCATGTGCTCGAGCGTTGCGGTGATCTCGGCCGCTCCGCGAAAACCGTGGCGCATCATGCCGGCGATCCAGGCCGGATTGGCCGCGCGTGCGCGGACCACACGGGAGATTTCCTCGGTCAGCGTACGCGCATGCGGCTGCTCGGGGCGCGTCGCATCGAGATGATAGAGCGATGGCCCTGCCGCACCGAGATGTGCCGCGGCGGCCGCAATGCCGGCCTCATGCGCGGCATAGTCGGCCGCGAGCAGAAGATCGGTTTCCGGCAAATCCTGCACGTGCACGAAAGCATCGGCGGATGCGAGCCGCTTCTCGATACCGGCACGATCGAGCCTGATCTCGCCATCGGCCGAAAACGCCCATGACGATGCCGAGAGCCAGGCTTCGCCGGCGGCTTCGCGCGTCTCGGGCGTGAAGGCGTCCGGGATTGCCGAGAGGCCGACGCCGTATTGTCCGGGGCGCGGCGCGAACACGCGCGATGTGCGATGGCGATAGGGATTCTCGTCGCCCTCGTCCTCGCGAGCCGACAGCGCCTCGGCTGCCGCCTCGAACAATTGCGCAAGGCTTGAGAAGACGTCGCGAAACAGGCCCGAGACGCGCAGGGTGACGTCGATGCGGGGCCGGCCAAGCTCGGCAGGCGCGATGATGTCGTAGCCGGTCACACGGCCGGAAGCATGATCCCAGCGCGGTGCGAGGCCGGCCAGATGCAGCGCCATGGCAAACTCCTCGCCTGCGGTGCGCATCGTCGCCGAGCCCCAGAGATCGACGACAAGGCTCTTCGGCCAGTCGCCATGATCCTGCAGATGGCGGCGCAGCAGCTCTTCCGCGAGCTTGATGCCTTGGGCATGCGCCGACGGCGTCGGCACCGCGCGCGGATCGACGGCGAAAAGGTTGCGTCCCGTGGGCAGCACGTCCTGGCGGCCGCGATAGGGTGAGCCTGACGGCCCCGGCGCGACGCGCTGTCCTGCAAGCGCGGCCCGCAAAGCGTCGCGCTCCGCGTCACCGCAGGGGCCGCGGCCGAACACATGCAGGCCGTCGCCGAACTGGCTTTCCTTGAGATCGCAGACGAAACGGTCGATCCGCGGGATCGCTTCAGCGGGCGCCGCCGTTGCATCGAGGCCAAGATCGTCTTCGAGGCCTGCCGCGCGTGCCTCGTCGCGGATCGCGGCGATCAAACGCTGGCGGCGGCCCGGATCGAGGCCATCGGCCGTCGAGTACTCGTCGAGGAGCTGTTCGAGCCTGCGCAACCCGTCCGGCACCGCTGATGCTGCGAGCTGCGGCGGCAGATGGCCGACCGTGACAGCACCCAGGCGCCGCTTGGCCTGCGCGGCCTCGCCGGGATCGTTGACGATGAAGGGATAGATGACGGGCAGATCGCCAATCAGGGCTTCCGGCCAGCACGCCTGCGACAGCGCCACCGATTTTCCGGGCAGCCATTCCAGCGTGCCGTGCGCGCCCATGTGCACGACGGCATCACAGCGCTGCTGCCGGAGCCAGAGATAGAACGCGACATAGGCATGGCGCGGCGTGCGCGCGAGATCGTGATAGTCCGCATCGCGCATGGTCGCATCGCCACGCTCCGGCTGAACCGCGATGATCGACCGGCCGCATGGAATCGCGGCGAAATGGAATGAGCCGTCGCGGCAACCGGGATCGGTCTCCGGCGCGCCCCAGGCTTGCGCGAGATCATCCTGCAAGCCTTGCGGAAGGCGCGACAGCGCAGCACGGTAATCGGCGACGCTCCCGCTCAAGGTCCGCTCGAGCAGCGTCTCGCCCAGTCCATGGACCGGCGCAACATCGAAGCCGGCCTCCGAGAGGTCGGACACCAATGCGTCGACCGACGCCAGCGCATCGAGACCCACCGCATGCGCAATCTGATGCGGACGGCCCGGATAGTTCGAGAGCACGAGTGCCATCCGCTTTTCGGCGACCGGCTTCTCCGCAAGGCAACGCCAGGCCGCAACGCGCGCGGCCACGGCCTTCACGCGCTCCTCGTCCGGCCTGTGTGCCAGATGCGAAAATTGCAAATCGGGATCGCGCATCGCTGCCGATTTGAAGCTCACCACGCCCGCAAACAGGCGGCCGTCCACCTCGGGCAGCACCACATGCATCGCGAGGTCGCCGGGCGAGAGGCCGCGGAGCGAACCCGCCCAGTCCTCGCGGCGTGCCGTGGAGAGCGCGACCTGGAATACCGGGCAGGATGCGGCATCGAACGGCGTCGTGCCGTCGTCGCCCATCGCCGAGAACGCCGTCGCATTGACGATCGCGGCCGGAGGATTTTGCGCCAGATACTCGCGCAACCAATCCGCGACCCCCGCGGCTTTCAACGAGGTGACGAACACACCATGCGCGTCGAACCCCTTCTCGCGCAATGCGGCGATCAGGGCATCGACCGGGCCAGTGTCGGCAGCGGTGAGATAGGAGCGATAGAAGGCCACGAGCGCTCGCGGCCTGCCCTCACCCGACGCCGGCGCGGCAATGACACCGCGCGCCGGATCGTAAAAGCCCATCTCGGGCACGGTCGTCTCGCCGATCACGGGGCCGGCATAGAGGCCCGAAGCCAGCGCAAGCTGCGCGATCGCGGCTTGCGCTGCGACGGGGCCGCCGGTGTCGCAGAGCACCTTGAGCCGCCGCAGCGTCGAGACCGGCAGGGTCGAATACGCATCCAGACGCGTGTCGTCGCGGCCGTCGGCCGGCAGCACGGCCAGCACGATGCCGCGCTCCTTCGCCAGTTGCTGCAGGGCCCCGAGCCCATACGACCAGTAGGATTCCCCGCCGATCAGGCGGACGAGGATGCCGCGCGCCTGCGCAAGCGTGCGCTCGATATAGGTGTCGACCGAGAGCGGATGACGGAGTTCTGCGAGATTGACGAGCCGTAGCGACGGCAGGCTGTCGCGGCCACGACGCCAGCCGGCCGCGAATGTGGCAAGATCGGAATCCGAATACGAGAGCACCACGAGATCGGCCGGGTCCTGGCCGATGTCCCTTGGTATCGCGGTCTCCTCGAGACCGCGGCTCTCGCGGAAGACGACGTGCATCAGACACCAAGTCCCGCTTTGATCGCGGCCTCGTCGATATCGCCATGCTCGCCGATCACGACCAGCTTTGATTGCCTCGCGCCCGCGCCCCAGGGCTTGTCGAACTGGTGGCGTACGCGCTCGCCGACCGCCTGCAGCAAGAGGCGCATCGGCTTGCCTTCCACCGCGATGTAACCCTTGACGCGCAGCACATTCTGTTCGCGCGCCAGACGCTGAACGGATGCAACCAGCGCGTCGATGTCGGTGACCTCGGGAAGGTCAATCACGACAGACGCAAAATCGTCGTGCTCATGATCCTCTTCGCCGTCGTGATGCGAGGGACGCGCGGCGAGATCGTTCTCGGCGGCAGCGCCGAGGCCGAGGATGACGCGCGCGTCGATCGCGCCGTCGGTAATCGCCAGCATCGGCACGCGGCGCGACATCTCGGCGGTGATCGCCGCTTTGGCTGCTTCGAGCCCTGCCGCACCCGCAAGATCGGCCTTGGTCAGCAGCACGATGTCGGCGCAGGCGATCTGGTCCTCGAACACTTCCGACAGCGGCGTCTCATGGTCGAGATTGCCGTCCGCCGCGCGCTGCGCCTCGACCGCAATTGGGTCGGGCGCGAAACGGCCGGCGGCGACAGCTTCGGCGTCGGCAAGCGCGATCACACCATCGACCGTAATGCGCGAACGGATCTCCGGCCAGTCGAATGCCTTGAGCAGCGGCTTCGGCAGTGCCAGGCCCGAAGTCTCGATCAGGATATGATCGGGCCGCACCGGCCGCGACAGCAGCTTCTCCATGGTCGGAATGAAATCGTCCGCGACGGTGCAGCAGATGCAGCCATTGGCGAGCTCGATGATGTTCTCTTCCGGGCAATTCGCATCGGCGCAGGATTTCAGAATCTCGCCATCGACGCCCTCGCTGCCGAACTCGTTGACGAGCACCGCGAGCTTTCTGCCGTTAGCGTTGGCAAGCAGATGCTGGATCAGCGTGGTCTTGCCGGAGCCGAGAAAGCCCGTGACGACCGTGACGGGGACTTTTGCGAGCGAATTCATTCGGCGGCCTCCGGCACGACGGCCAAGGGGAGAATGGGGGGAATGCGGGCAAGCGATTGCTTGCGGAAGATCTCCGGGCGGCTGCGCCAGGCCACGAGGCCATCGGGTGCGGCCGCGTAGGCCGCGGCGCCCGCGACCACGTCGCTGGCATTCGCATCCGACAGACGGCCATAGACATAGGACCAGCGGCCGGGCGCGCTGAGCGCGACCGAGCAACCCTGGTTGCATGCAGACAGGCATTCGACCGGAACCACGCTGACGCCATCGGGCACGCCGGCCTCGAGGATCGCACCATGCAGGCGTTTGCCGGGCGTCGTCTCGCCCTCGCCAAGTGTCTCGCCGGCGCGGCAGGTAATGCAGACATGAAGTGTGACGGCCATCGCTTCTTCCAGAATAAACAGCGGGAAGCGAAGAGGCCCACGAACCGTTCTTGCGAAGGCCCGTTTCCCCGTCGCGGAACACCCCGTCCGCCGGTCCAAAATCGTCCACGCTGGCAGGTCTCCCGGCTTCCGGAGCAGGGTTTCCCCTTCGATCCCCGCCTTCCCGATCCCCAGGGGATCAGTGGCTTCGGGCATCTCTCCGGTCACGGTCGCGGGGGCGGCTGCATTTTGGAACCAAATCTTGCCGATTCGGACCCTATCGCATTCCCTCTTCGCCTGTCGTAGGACAGGAACCAACGCCGGGTCACCATTTGCCCCCGACCGCCTCTTGTCAAGCCGAAGGACCCCGTCCGATGACGTCAGAACCGGATACCCAGACGGGCGACCAAACCGACGCCCGTCACGCCTCGAAAATGGCGAAGAAGAAGGTCGCCCGCGACAAGATCATGGCGACCAAGAGCGGCGAAAAGGGCCTCATCATCGTCCACACCGGCGCTGGCAAGGGCAAGTCCTCCTCCGCCTTCGGCATGATCGTCCGCTGTGTCGCCCACGGCTTCCCCTGCGCGGTCGTGCAGTTCATCAAGGGCGCCTGGGATACCGGCGAGCGCCGCATGCTCACGGGCCATTTCGGCGACCTCTGCCAATTCCACGCCATGGGCGAAGGCTTTACCTGGGAGACGCAGGACCGCGCCCGCGACATCGCCGCCGCCCGCGCCGGCTGGGAGAAGGCCAAGGAACTGATCCTCGACCATAATCTCCGCATGGTCGTGCTCGACGAGATCAACATCGCGCTGCGCTACGACTATCTCGACATCGCGGAGGTCGTCGAATTCCTCACGACGCAGAAGCCGCCGATGACGCATGTCGTGCTCACCGGACGCAACGCCAAGGACGAGCTGATCGAGATCGCCGATCTCGTCACCGAGATGACGCTGGTCAAACATCCCTTCCGCTCCGGCATCAAGGCGCAAGCCGGCGTCGAGTTCTAAGAACTCGCGATGGCGCGCGCATTGATGATCCAGGGGGCCGGCTCGGACGTGGGCAAGTCGCTCATCGTCGCCGGCCTCGCGCGCGCCTTTGTGCGACGCGGCCTGCGCGTGCTCCCGTTCAAGCCACAGAACATGTCGAACAATGCGGCTGTCACGGTCGACGGCGGCGAGATCGGCCGCGCCCAGGCGCTCCAGGCGCTCGCCGCCGGCGTCGAGCCGCACACCGACATGAACCCGGTGCTGCTCAAGCCCGAGACGGATGTCGGCGCGCAGGTGATCGTGCAGGGAAAACGCATCGCGACCGCGCGTGCGCGTGAATATGCGGCGATGAAACCGTCATTGATGGGCGCTGTGCTGGAGAGCTTCGAGCGGCTGAAGGCGCGCGCCGATCTCGTGCTGGTGGAAGGCGCCGGCAGTCCGGCCGAGGTGAACCTGCGCAACGCCGACATCGCCAATATGGGTTTTGCGCGCAAGGCCGATGTGCCGGTCGTGCTGGTCGGCGACATCGACCGCGGTGGTGTCATCGCGCAACTCGTCGGCATCAAGGCGGTGATCGACCCGGATGATGCCGCGATGATCCAGGGATTTGTCATCAACAAGTTCCGCGGCGATCCCACGCTGTTCGACGATGGCTATAAGCTGATCGAAAAAAAGACCGCATGGCGCGGCTTTGGCGTGCTGCCCTGGTTCGCGCGCGCCGGCGAGCTGCCGGCCGAGGATGCGCTGGGCCTGAGCGATGCGCGCAAGCCGGGCCAATGCAAGATCGCCTGTCTCGCGCTGTCGCGGATTGCCAATTTCGACGATCTCGATCCGCTCAAGCTCGAGCCTGGCGTCGATCTCGTGATGGTGCGGCCGGGCGAGGCCATTCCCGGCGACGTCAGGCTCGTCATCATCCCCGGCTCGAAATCCACCCGCGGCGATCTCGCCTTTCTGCGCGCCCAAGGCTGGGACATCGATCTTCTGGCGCATCACCGCAGAGGCGGCCAAGTGCTCGGCCTCTGCGGCGGCTATCAGATGCTGGGACGCAGCGTCACCGATCCCGATGGAATCGAGGGCCCCGCCGGCGACACTCCGGGTCTCGGGCTTCTGGATGTGGAAACGGTGATGAGCTCGGAGAAGACGCTGACGCGCGTTGCGGCCGTGCACGCCGCGACAGATCAGCCGATTGAGGCTTATGAAATCCACATCGGTCGCACCGATGGTCCGGATCGCGCGCGGCCATTCGCAAAGCTGAACGGCGAACCGGAGGGCGCGATCTCGCGCGACGGACGCGTGCAGGGCAGCTATCTGCATGGCCTGTTCACGTCCGATGAGTTCCGCAAGGCGTTCTTGGCGAAGCTCGACATTCCTGCCGGCGACGAGCCCTATCACGCCAGGGTCGAGAGCGCGCTCGATGCCCTTGCCGATCACATCGAAGGCCATCTCGACGTCGAAGGCCTGCTCGCGCTAGCGCGCCAGAGCCTCGGCCAGGCGCGTCCATTCGGGTTCGCCGCCCGGAAGTCCGAGGCGTAGCCATGTCGGCTCTCGCGCGAACACGCGCGACCAGATATGGCGACGCGCCAGCTTCTCCTGCGCGGCAAGCGCGTCAGGCGTCGCGTAGAGACGAAACAGCTGCGTCCCGCCAATGACCGTCCAGGCTTCCGCCTGCACCATGCCATCGAGGCGAGCGCAGTCACGCGCGAGCCGCACGGACGTGGCCTCGGCCCAGGCATCGTCATGCAGAGCGCGGCAACCGATCGCGATTGCCGCTCCCGAGACCGGCCAAGGTCCCGACATCGCCGCAAGCTTGGCGATGTCGGACGAATTGCCGAGCGCGAAGCCGAGCCGCAGGCCGGCAAGGCCGTAAAACTTTCCGAAGGAGCGCAGGATCAGCAGCCCCGGCCGGTCCTCGGATGCAAGCGATAGCTGCGGGGCCACATCGGCAAAACTCTCGTCGATGACGAGACGGCCCACGCGCGGCAGCAGCGCCAGCAAATCCCTTGGTGAGTGGCATCGGCCGTCGGGATTGTTGGGATTGACGACAATGGCGAGGTCGGCGCCGACCAGCGCCTCGAGCTCCCCGACCTCCTGGACCTCCCAGCCCGCGGCCGAGAGGACCCCGGCATATTCATTGTAGGTCGGCGCGAGGATGCGCGCGCGGCCGGGTGGTGCGAGTTGCGGCAGCAATTGAATTGCGGCCTGTGCGCCGCCAAGCGCGACAACCGCCGCGCTCGTGCGGTAAGCGTGCCGCGCCGCCCGATGCAGAGCCTCGATCTCGGCGCGCGACGGCAACGCGCTCCACGCGCGCGAGCTCACCTCGCCCACGGGATAAGGCAGGCGGTTGATCCCGGTCGACAGATCGATCCAGTCTTCTGCGCGACCGCCGAAGCGCTGCTGGGCCTGATCGAGATTTCCACCGTGCTCGCGCATGCGCTGTTCTTTCACGCGAAGGCCAGGATCGCAAGGAGGCCGGCGAGCAGCAGCATGGCGCGACGGTAAACCGTCAATCCCCGATCGATGTCGGCGGCAAGCGGATCGCGCGCACCTTCATTCAACCAGGGCTCGTTGGTGGTGCTGCCGTGATAGATCCGCGGACCGCTGAGCCGCACGCCGAGCGCACCCGCCATGGCGGCTTCCGGCCAGCCGGCATTGGGCGAACGATGACGGCGTGCGTCCCGCGTCATGCACGACAGCGCCTCTGATCGCTGGGGCGCCAGCAGCACGAACAGAAATCCGGTCAGCCGCGCCGGAATGAAATTGGCGACATCGTCGATGCGCGCCGCGGCCCAGCCGAAGGCTTCGTGCCGTTCGGAGCGATGGCCGATCATGGAGTCCAGCGTGTTGATCGCCTTGTAGCCCAAAATGCCGGGCAGACCGAACAGCGCGCCCCAGAACACCGGTGCGACGATGCCGTCGGACGCATTCTCGGCGAGGCTCTCGATCGCCGCGCGCGCGATGCCGGCCTCGTCGAGCGTCAGGGGATCGCGGCCAACGATGCGCGAGACCGCGTCTCGGGCGCCGGCAATGTCACCGGCCCGCATGGGATTTGCGACGGCAGCAACGTGGTCGTGCAAGGAGCGCAGCGCGACCAGCGGCCAGGCGAGGACGCCGACCAGCACGATCTGGATCCAGCCCAAGGGAAGCAAGGACTGAACTGCCCAGCCGAGCGCGACGGAGAGCGCGATCACCAGGAGCGCGCCAGCGATGCCGGCGGCGCGGCGAAATGCCGGCGGATCGGACGGCCGATTCCAGGCGCTGTCGATGGCAGAGATCAGCTGGCCCAGCCAGGTGACGGGATGGCCGATCCGCGCGAACAACCACGCCGGCCAGCCCAACAGGGCATCCACCGCCATCGCCACGACCATCGCACCGGCAAAACCCACGCACGCCTCCTGTCCCGCCCCTGTTGCGCAAACCCCAGCCGGAGCGCAAGCCCCCGGCCGGCGGATTTCGGCTTTGTCTTTGCCCAAGTTTGGTGATTAGTGCTGGCCGACAGGAGACTTCATGGCCGTCATTTTGATCACCGGCGGAGCACGGTCCGGCAAGAGCAAACGTGCGGAAACGCGCACGCGCGCCTTTCCCGGGCAGCCGGTCTATGTCGCAACGGCCGAGGCGCTCGATGCGGAAATGGAGACGCGTATTGCCATACATCGCGCGCGCCGCGGAACCGACTGGATCGAACGCGAAGTGCCGCTCGATCTCGTCGAGTCGCTGCTCGCAACTGATGGCGGCGGCGCAAGGCTGGTCGACTGCCTGACGCTGTGGCTCTCCAACCTCTTGCATGCGGAGCGCGACTGGGAGCGCGAGGTGAGCGAGCTCGCCGCCGCCCTGCTCCGCCTGAAGAGCCCCGTCGTCCTTGTCACCAATGAAGTCGGCCTCGGTATCGTGCCCGACAACGCGCTGGCGCGCAGCTTTCGCGACGCCGCCGGGATCATGAACCAGACCATCGCTGATGTCGCCGACGAGGTCGAGTTCGTCGTCGCCGGCCTGCCGATGAAACTGAAATGATGCCGCGCGCCGAGCTTCTGCGGGATCTCATCGCCGATCTCAGGATCGCGGCGTCCTTTGTCACGATCCTGCCGGTGGCATCGTCGGAGCCAGCCGGCGACGGCGCCATCGCGCGCGCGACCTGGGCGCTTCCCGTTGCGGGACTGGTGGTCGGCCTTGCCGGCGCTTTGGTTTATGCGATTTCCAGCCGGTTCGGACTGACATCGAGCCTCGCCGCCCTGCTCGCGCTGGCCGCGACGGCCCTCGTCACCGGCGCGCTGCACGAGGACGGTCTTGCCGATACTGCAGACGGGCTTGGCGGCGGCCGCACGCGCGAGCGCAAGCTCGAGATCATGCGCGACAGCCGGATCGGCACCTATGGCGTCTGCGCGCTGATCCTGTCGTTCGGCCTGCGCTGGAGCGCGCTCGCGGCGATCGCCAATCCGTGGGCGGTCGCGCTTGCGCTGTGCGCTGCGCATACTGCGGCCCGCGCGGGCTTGCCGGCCTTCATGTCGCAGGTCGCGCCTGCGCGATCTGACGGCCTGTCGGCGAGTGCGGGATCACCGCCGGGCCGCAGCGTTGCGATCGCATTCGCTGTTGGGATCCTCGCGCTCGTGCTCGCGCTTGGGCCGGGCAAGGCGCTGGTGAGCCTGATCCTGCTCTCCCTCGCCGGCCTGATGCTGGCGCGACTTGCCATCCGCCAGATCGGCGGGCAGACCGGCGACATCCTCGGCGCGTTCGAGCAGGCCGGCGAGATCCTGATCCTGCTGGTTGCCGCAGCTGTCCAGATCGGAGGCTGACGCAATGGTCGAGTTCGACGACACCTTCCGCCAGCACTTGCGCGAGCTGTTCGTGTGGCGCCGCGACGTGCGCCGCTTTCGCACCGACCCGCTGCCGGACGGCGCCATCGATCGCCTGATCGAGACGGCCTGTCTCTCACCCTCGGTCGGCCTCAGCCAGCCCTGGCGCTTCGTCATCGTTGACGACGCCGCACGGCGTCGCGCCGTGATCGACGACTTCAAAGCGTGCAACGCCGACGCGTTGAATGCCTATGCCGGTGAGCGCGCCGCGCGCTATGCGACGCTGAAACTGTCGGGTCTCGAACAGGCCCCCGGCCACCTCGCCGTGTTCGCGGACAAGGCCAGCGACATCGGTCACGGCCTCGGCCGCGCGACAATGCCGGAGACGACGGAATATTCCGTGGTCGCGGCGATCACCGCGATGTGGCTCGCCGCGCGCGCCGAGGGCATCGGGCTTGGCTGGGTATCGATCCTCCATCCAGATCGCATCCACGCTAGTCTCGACGTCCCGGACACCTGGAAGTTCATCGCCTATCTCTGCATCGGCTATCCGGAGGTCGAATGCGACCGGCCCGAGCTGGAACAGGCGAAGTGGGAGCAGCGGCGCGGCGCGGAAGAATTTACGTTGCGGCGTTAATCAGACCGCATCGCAGTCCATCGCCTGTCA
This sequence comes from Bradyrhizobium sp. 44, assembly GCF_023073095.1. Lineage (NCBI taxonomy): Bacteria > Pseudomonadati > Pseudomonadota > Alphaproteobacteria > Hyphomicrobiales > Nitrobacteraceae > Bradyrhizobium > Bradyrhizobium sp. 44. The sequence continues at coordinate 184,821 of NZ_JADPIY010000016.1, read as the reverse complement.
TTGCGAGCGCAGCGAAGCAATCCAGAATCTTGCCGCCGAAGCAGTCTGGATTGCTTCGTCGCAAGAGCTCCTCGCAAAGACGACGGAGAGAGCTTCAGCTACGACTTGCTCCTGCCGGCCACTGCCGCGACAGGCGCAGTGCTTTCCTGCTTCTGGAACATCAACAACGGCCGGAAGATGACACGGCCATAAGCCTCGTAATGGTTCTGGGTCGAGACCGCCATCTTCAGCGGCGTCGCGTAGTTCGCCTCGAACGTCATGAACGAGGCGTAGGTCCAGGAGAAGCCGATGCCGACCGAGCCCAACTCGGTGATCCCGGGGAACGTCGAATACACCGCACCCCAGTCGGTGAAGATGTAGGTGTCGAAACCCCTGAGCCATTGCGACCAATTGTAGTGCAGCTCGGCGTTGAAATAATAGCCGCTGTCGCCGGACGCCGAGTTGGAGGGATAACCGCGCACGGTGGTCGGACCGCCGATCGAGAAGATCTGGTCGCCCGGCAGCAGCTTCTCCTGTGTGTACTGCCAGCTCGCCAGCACATTGGTGCTGAAATTTGCAGGCCCTGCGGCGCTGGTCGCGAACATCGAGCCGGTATAGGTGTTGAACGTGCGATTATTGCCGAGCACGTGGTCTTGCCACGTGATGTAGTTCACCGCCGGCGAGACCGTGATCGAATAGGTGTTGCCGGAATTGGTCACCGAGAGGCCCGCCGTGGCCTTGTCGTAATGATCCTGAGTCACGGCGACGGTGGCGAAGCGGCTGACCGTCTTGCCCTCGGTCTCCGCGGCGTTGAGCAGCACCAGCCAGTTCTGCGTCACCCAGACCGGCTGGCTGAAATTGACCGCGGCCTGGCTCGAGCGTCCGGTGACGTCGAGCGCGACGAACGGTCCCTGGATGATCTTGATCTTGCCTTCGGTATAGCTGACGCCGGCGCGGCCGCCCCAGGGATTGACCGGGATGCTGTAGGCGACATTGCCGTTGAGATTGCCGTCGGAACGAACGCCGTAGAAGGTCAGGCGGTCGTCGACGCCGAACAGGCCGTGGCGCTTGTAGAAGGCCCCACCCTCCCAACGCCCGGTGTTTTCCGCGCCCTGGTTGTCGGTGAAGAGCTGCAAGGTGTCGACCGGAGGCTCGATCACGGCGAACTGGAGATCGGTCAGGCCGAAGCTCGTGCCGGGCTGCAGCAGCGCCTTGATCTGCACGTCGTTGGTTCGGTTGAACCAGATCACGTCGCGATTGAGTTTGGGAACGTCGAGGACCTCGCCTTCGGGCTCCTTCACGCGCTGAAGGATGTATTCGGTGCGGGTCTGTTTGTTGCCCTCGATGGTCGTCTTCTGCAGCCGGCCTTCGGTCAGCTTGACGCGGACGATGCCGCCCTTGGCATTCTGCTCGGGCAGCGTCGCGATGCCCGTGACGATGCCGCGCTCGGTATAGATGGCGTTGATGTCGGCGACGAGCTGCAGCAGCGAGGCGATGTCGACGTTCGTGCCGACGTACTTCTTCGCGATCTCATCGAGCTCGGCCGGCGTGATGAACTTGGAGGCGTCGAACTCGACCTTGCGCAGGCGGAATTTCGGCCCGCCCGGCTTCAGGAGCTGGGACTTCTCCCGCTCGCCGCCAATCACCGCCGGCCCGTTGAGCTTGGGCGGCGCGCTCTGCTGTTCGAGCTGCCGGCGTTGCCGGTCGACGTCGTTCTGGATCACGCCGGGATTGATCGAGGGCACCTGCGCGCGCGCAGGAGCGATCCAGCTAGCTGCTAGCCCAATCCCTAACGCTGCCCCCCAAATCCGCATCCCGAGTCCCGTTACCATGCCTGTGCGAGACGGCCGATGGCCGGCTTCGCCGCCTCAATCGCCGCGTCTTTCCAGCCGGCGCGTCCCACGCGCTGACCCTGCCGGCGCAGCTTGCGCATGTCGCTCAGTCCCTCGACGTTGACGGCGGGACCAGAGCCGATGGTCTCGACCGGCCGCGGCGTCAGCAGCGCATCGAGCCGCGCCTTGCCGGAGAGACCGAGCAGGTAGAACGTTCCCCCGTCCCTCTTCGCGAGCCAGGTCTCGATGTTCTCGGTGCCCTCGCCGTCGACCGAGATGTTGCGCACCATGCTGGCTCCGGTGAAGTCGTTGCAGCAGGTGTGGGTCGGCCCGTAATTGGTGACGGTCGCGGAGACGTTGCCGGTGTAGAACACCACATAGGCGTTGCTGACATTGGCATTCCCGACCTGGCTCATCGTGAACACGCCACCCGGCTGGTAGAGTTGGAGCGACGGCCAGTTGGACGGCGCGGGCGTACGGTTGTTGAGCAGCACCTGCTGGGTTGCCGTGGTCAGCATCAACTGGCCTGGGACATAGCCGTTCAGGATCGCGACCGCGTGCGCATCAGTCCAGAAGTTCGCGTCCACCACCTTGAACTGGTTGATGATGATGCTGTCCGGATCGATCGAGATATTGGCCGAAGTCGCGACGCCGCCGTTATGGCCGGTGATGTTCATGATCAGCGGAACCGAGGGGTTCGAGCGGACCTGCTCGCCCTTGACGTTGATGGTATCGGCGGCGAGATCGAGCTCCTTGACCACGCTGACCCAATCGATGGTCAGGTCGCCCGATGAAGTCAGCTTGATCACATTACCGCTGACCCGGTCGAGCGAGACCGATCCGGCCACATCGAAATGCGTATCTCCGCTGGCCGCGATCGATCCGCCACGGAGCGAGCCGGTGTCGGACTTGACGTTGAGGTCGCCAGCGTCGCCCGGGATGCCTGTCGTGGTGAGCTGGCTGAAGACGATGTCGTTGACGGCGTGCAAGGTCTGTGTGCCGCCGCTGATAGCGGTGCCAACGGTAATCCCCCCGGCAGTCGCGGTGACGTCGAGTGTGCCGCCGGCCGTGAGATTATCCCAATGAACCACGGTGCCGCTCAGGACCGCGGTGCCGGTCGCGGCCGTGAGGTTATGACCGGTGTTGGTGCCCGCCGCGATCAGCCTTGCCGAGCCGTTGGCCGAGACCGAGCCCAGCGTCGGCACGCCGCCCGACATCACCGTCTGCGCCAGGATGAAGCCGTTGTCGGCCGTGACATTGATGTTGCCGACGTCGCCGCTGTAGCCGGTGGCCGCGAGCGACTTGAACGTCACGTTCTGGGTGGCGTGGACCGTCTGCGAGCCGCTGCTGTCGGCGGTGCCGATGACGATGCTGCCGTTGTTCGCGACGGCGCTGAAGGTGCCGCTCGCGCCTGCATCCGTACCTGCCAGCACCTGGTCGAGCGTCAGGCCGCCGGTGCCGAGGATGTCCACACTGCCCTTGACCGCCGAGAGCAGGCTCGCCTCGGTGTCGGTCAGAGACTTCAGATAGATGTCGCCGGCACTCGTGCTTGCCGACAGCCGCGCGGCACTGAGGATGAACCGGCTCGCCGCGTTGCCGATGCCGTTGGACGCGCTCAGCGAAACTTCGGCGCCCGAGCCGGCCGCGACGAATTTGGTCTGGCCGTCGCCATTGTCGATGATCGCTCCGAGCGAGGCAACGCCGCCAGCGGTGACGATGATCGAAGGCGCATTCGAGGCCGCCGCATAGGACAGCGACGAATTCAGCTGGCCGATGGTCGCGTCGCCGGTGGTGGTCACGGAGATCACGCCGGCCGCGTTGATGGCGGAGTAAGCTCCCATCGACAGCGTCGCGGCCACCAGCGTCACCCCGCCGGAGCTGCTGGTCGCAACCACCGGCGCCGCGCTGGTGCCGGCCGCGAAGGTCATGCCACGGTTGGCGAGGAGCTGCATCAGGCCACCGCTGGCGAGGTCGGCATTGATGGTGAGCGCGCCGCGCGCAACGTTCAGCGTCAGTGCGCCGCCGGATGTCAGCGTCCCATAGGCGCCGCTGGTGCCGACCACGAGGTCGCCGGTGACCGCCAGGATGCTGAGATCGCCGCCCGCCGAGCCGGTCACGGCGCCGGAGATATTCACCTGCACCGGCTGGAAGGTCGAGCCGTTGAAGCCGATGCTGCCGCCGGCGCGCAGATCGAGATCGGTGCCGAGAATATGGATCGCGGTACGATCCGTGAAACCGGACTCGGCATAGATGCTGCCGGTCGCCGCGAGCTGGATTGCATTGCCGGCGGCGATGTTGCCGAGGATGAGATCGCCGGTGGTCTGCTTCACATAGATGCCCTGCGCCGACGAGACCTGGTCGAGCTGGTCGTTGGCCGGGTCGGCAAAGGCTATCTGGATCGCGTTCGCGTTGGTCGCGGGATTGCTTCCGGCAGCGCCGGGGGCACCGACATTGCCGTGCTCGGCGATCAGAGTCAGATTGCCGATATCGCCGGAGATCACGGGCGTACCGGTCACGCCGGCGGCGGCGGTGATGCTGGTCACGGCGTCGAGCTTGACGTCGCCGCGGCCGGTCACCTCGATGCCGTTGGCCTGCGCCGCCGCGATCGGGCCGTAATTCGCGGTGATGCCGCCGAGCGTGAGGCTGTTCTTGCTGCCGAGATAGATGTTGGTCAGCGCCTTGGCCGAGATCGCGATCGGGTTGTCGACGACGACGAGGTTCTGCTGCGACAGGCTGACCGTATAGGTCACGACGTGGGTGGTCGGATCCGTGACCGCGCCGACGGTGAGCTGACCCGGACCGGCCGTCGCGAGCAATCCCCTCTGCGCCGGCGTCAGCGACGAGGAATCGACGCTGGTGAATGTGAACGTCTGAGGCGCTGCCGAATTGCCGACCGAGCCGTGCGGCGCGTAGAGCATGATCTGGTTGGCGCTGACATTGGCCACGACGTTCTCGTCGATCGGCGGCGGCGCCGCGCCGACGGCCGACGACGAGACGGTGTAGGCGAGCTGGCTCTGCGTCCACTGCGCGCCCGCGGTGATGATGCCGTAGACCCGCTCGGTCGACGCGAGCGCATAGGCGTAGTTCGCATTGTAAGTGTTCAGCGCCGTTTGCAGCGCCGTATTGCTCGGTAGGCGCTGATTGGCTGTCGTTACGCCGTCGAACAGCTTCGTGAACAGCGTCGACGACAACGAGCTGCCGAACACGGTCCCCAGCGGATCTGTCGGTGCCGTGCCGAGCAATGTCGTCAGTGACGTCTTGAGCTCGTCGGTCGTGATCTTGCCGAGCAGGAACTGGTCCCTCAGGAACCGCGTCGTGGCCTCGACCTTCATGTCCGTCGTCGAGACGTTTGCGGGATCGATGCCGAGCTTGGCCGCCACCTGCGCCCGCAGCACCGTCAATCCCACCGAAGTCGGGTTGTAGGTGCTGCCGTTCGCGAAGGCGATGTTCTTGAGCTGGAAGTAGTCGTTATAGGCCGACGTCACCATCGACTGGTAGCTGTTGACGGCGTTGGTGGCGGCGTTGCCGCTGAGCAGGTCGAGGCTGGTCCAGACGTCCTGGAGATGCTGGCTCTGCGCCTGGGTGAGACCAACCGCCCCCCTTCCGTTCAGGATGCTGGCCTGGTTGCCGTCCGAGCCGGCCGCCTCGAGGAACACCGGGCCGCCGCTCGACTGGACCGTGCCGAGACGCAGGTCGCCCTTGGACTGCACGATGTAGGTGCCGGTCGCCGATGCGCTGTCGAGAACCCCGCCGTCGACGGTGCCGCCGGCCTGCGTCGTGCCCGTCGCCTGGATCACCAGCGGATTGATATTGGTCAGGGTGCTCGCGCCGTTGATGACGGCGCTCGTCGCGCCGATCGCGCCGGCGGTGGAGTTGATCTCGACGTTCTTGCCGATCACGACGGGGTTGGCCACGTCGTAGGGCGAGGCCGAGTTGATGTCGCCGGTCGCCGAGATAAAGACGCTGCCCTGCGGCGTGCTTCCTGCCGAATTCACCTTCACCTGGTTGATCGAAAGCGAGCCGACGGCCGCGATCGCGATATCGTGGTCGATCGAACTGGCCGTCAGGCTGCCGCCATAGACCTGCACCTGGACGGGAACACCATTCGCGCCGATCGTGCCGATGCCGCCATCCGCCGAGAGAATGACGCTCCGGCCCGATATCATCGGGTTATTCGCGTTCGTGCCGCTGGTGATAGCCGAATTGGCCCCCGTGGCGCTGACCGTCGTCGTGCCCGAGAGGTTGTTGATCGGACCGTTGACGACGATGCCGGAGTTGGACGTGACCAGAACCGTGCTGTTGCCGCCGCCGCTGAACGAGATGTTGATCGGGTTCGACGCCTTGACCGTATTGGTCAGCGTAAGGGTCAGGTGATCATAGATATTCTGGTACCAGTTATATTGGTTGTCCGTGCCGCAGCACTTCTCGGGATGGGTGTTGCCGCCACCGGTGTGATAGGAACCGGTTGCGGTGACGACTTCCTGGAAGTTCGAGGTCTGTGGGCCAGTGCTGCCGCCGCCGCCCTGGGCCTGCTGCACGTCCGAAACCAGGCTGATGGTGCGGGTCCAGTTCTGCCCGGTCGCCGAGTTGGGCGTGTAGTGCCATCCGTAGTCGAACTGCGTCGAGCTGGTCGGACGATCCAGCGTAGCCGTATCGACCCACTGGTAGAACATGTTTGCCTTGGTCGCGTACTGGATGCCTGCCGTGCCGCTGAGGCCGGTCAGCATCGTGTCGGTATAGTGGCTCGCATTGACCCCGCTCGTTTGATACGTCGACACCTGCTGGCCGCCCGCAGCGGACGGATTGTAGACGTACCACGTCGTCTGCTGCTTGAGCTGATCGACGATCTCGATCACGCTCGGCGCGCTGACGCCGGTATTGATGGTGTTGGTGACGAGCTGCAGACCGGTCGTGTTGTTGACCGTGATCGAGCCGGCGCCACCTTTGACCGCGATCGTGCCTTGGGAGACACCGTCCTGGGTCGAGGTCGAGATGATCTTGCCGTTCAGATAGACGTAGCCGCCCGAGCCCTGCACCACGCCGTTCACGAGGATCTGGTCGGTGAGAGCGTTGTACTTCACCCCGATCTTGATGTCGCCGGCGGCCTCCGTCGTCGCAGACGCCGTGATGTCGTAATAGCTGCCGTTCTGGGCGTTGACCTGGGCCTGGGCAAAGTCCGCGCCTGCATTGCGGCTCTTGAGGTCGTTGATGGCGGTCAACGTGGAGCCGCCGATGTCGACCGAGTAATCGCTGCTCGTGCCGCTCTGGATGGTGCCGTTGATGTTGATGACCCCCGCCGAGATGATGATCGCCTTACCGAAGATGAAGGGCGCGTTAGCCGGTGGGTTGGTCCCCGTGCTCGAGTTCGCGGCTGAGTTCGAAGACGCGGTCTTCGGCGTGATCACGTCGGGCTGGATATTGACGACCTGGAAGTAGGCAGAGCACCCCGCGCAATTGAATGGCGAGTAATACGTAGCCGTGTGGTTGGTGGTGGTGGTGTTGCCCTGTGCGTCTGTCGAGGTCGTGGTGTAATCGTAGGTCGAGTTGCTGTAGACGCCTTGCCCGGTATAGGTATTTCGCTCCCACGGCGCGGTGGAGATGGTCTGAGCCGTCGGGCCCTCCATGATCGCGAGCGTAGCAGCGTTAGGCACGCCGCCGACGTTCGGGTTACCGGCGCCGGGCGCACCCTGGCCCATCGGCAGGAAGATCGCCGAATAGAGCGACAGGCCGTCGTAATACAGATCCAGCATGCGCGCGGTGAAGATGGTGCTGTTGCTCGCCGTTTGCTGAACGCCGTTATTGCCGTCGACGCAGCAATAGTAGGAATACGGGTGACCGCCGCCCGCGCCGATATGCGGGCTGTTCGCGTAATCGCCATAGGCGCCGAGATAAGTCGCCGCCGCCATCACCGCCGTCAGCGTGTCGTTATCACCCGGCTTGAATTCGACACCCGACCATTGCGAGAGAACATCGTGGTTGGAGGTGTAGAAGCTGCCGATGCCGCCGAGGAAGACGAACGAGCCGTTGGGCGCCACCATCTGGACAGTCGCGGCGTTGAGCGACTGCGACGCGACGATGCTGCCGAGATTGTTGGTGATCTTGAGCAGGCCGTTCTCGTTGTTGACGACGCCGTCGAAATAGATGTCGGGCGTGCGGGTCAGCTGGTTGCCGTTCTGGTCGACGCCGAGCCCGCTGGAGGGATCCAGGCGGTTGTAGGTGGCCGAGATGTCGATGATCGGCGTCGCGCTCGGCGTGGCCGTGAAGGTCACATTGGAGTGCGAATCCGGGTCGACATGGTCGATCTGGCGGTAGGTGATGTTTCCTCCGGTGATATTGGTGACCGTGAGGTTGGCCAGGTCCATGAAGTCGAGGCCCCTGTTCTCGATCTTGATCATCGGCGAGCTGCGCGCGATGGCCGCCGGCGCTGCGGGGTTCGTGCCGCTGTTTCCGGTCAGCTTCTGCGCCAGGATCGAGACGTTGCCGGCGGACACCAGCATATCGCCGAACGCGAAGGCATTGCCGGCGGCGTCGGAGGTATACGGTGCCTGCTGGATCAGCGCGTTGATCTGGCGCTGGAAGTCGCCGGTTGGATCGGTGCCGGACGGCGACATCGTGGCGGGCGCCGCGGGCGTCGCCGCCGCGAGCTGCGAGCGGATCTGCGTCTCGGTCAGGCCGGTCAGCGTGGCGAGCTGGTTGACGACGCTCTGATAGGGATTGAAGCCGCCGACGATGGTGTACTGGACCACCTGGTGGTTCCAGCTCATCATCGGGTTGAAGTGATCGACGTCGGCGACATATTCGAGGGTGGGCGTCGACGAACCGCCGGACAGCAGTGACGAGTAAGGACTCGTCGTGCTCGCGGTCGGTGCGCCCGCACCAACGTCGATCGTAATGGTGATATCGTTGTTGATGCCCGCTACCACCAGGCCATTGAGTGCGACGTCGCCGGTTCCGCTGGTATGGCTGTGGTTGTCGCTGTTCTTGGCGCTGAAGATGTCCAGATACGGATTGTAGTTGCTGCCGTTGCCGGAGGCCGTAACCTGACCCTGGGTCGCTCCCAGGGAAATGTTCTGGACGCCGAGCACGCTTGAGGTGTTGGCGAGCGTCAGGCTCGTGGTGTCATCGGCATTGGCCGTGCCGCGGTAGAGCGTCGAGATCGGAATGGCGGTGTTATTGTAGACGACCGTCGTCGCGGTAGCCTGAACGCTGCTGAAGATGATGGTGTCGCCCGACATGCCGGCATAGATGTTGATCTGGCCCCAGGCCTCGACCTTGGCGTTGTTGCCGACGGTGACAGCCTGGTTGGCATGAACCCAGCTGTTGGTGCTGGCGCCGACGCCGGCGATCGCGCCGTAGAGACTGGCATTGGCGTTGTTGGCCGCCGCCATCTTGGCAGCCGTACCGATATAGATCTTGCCGGCGCTGAAGAGTTCGCGGGCATTGATGTTGACCGCGAGCGTGGCGTTCGCCGTCATGTTGGATTCGGCGCCGCCGCCGGCGAAGAACGCGGCTGTGGCCAGGCTCGCCGTGTCGTTGGTATTCAGCGTGTTGTAGGCCTCGATGTTGATCACCGCCGCCGATGTCCGCGGATCGCCGTTGAGGCTCAGCACCGTCCCGGCGCCGATATTGGTGGTGACGGTCTGGGTGACATGCGTGTTGCTCAGTGCCGCAGCACCCGCGAACACGCCACCGGAGCCCGACCGCGCGCCGCCACCAGCCTGGTTGACGATGTCGTTGGCGATGGCGACCATGTCGCCGCCGGCCGAGTTGATGATCAGATGAGGTCCAATGTCGACGGTCGTGGTCGCGTTGACGACGTTCTGCGCGCTGCCTCCGGAGACGCCGGCCGTGGACGCCTGGTAGGCATCGCCGCTGGCGGCATAGTTCGTGGTGTGCTTGGCTTGGATGTTGAGGCCGCCGAAGAACAGCGTGTCATCCGTTGCGCCGCCGTCGAACCGCGCATTGGTCACGGCGGTCGAACTGGTCGTCGCGACCGCGGCAGCGCCGGCATAAGTGCCACCCGCGCCAACCGTCGCATTGGAGACGTTGATGTCCTTGCCGGTCGCCGTGATCTGGAGGATACCGGTGTAGTCGGCGTGATTCAGATGGGTCGCATCCATATCGTCGGGGGCGCCCAGATAAGCGTAAGTGTGCGCGCTCGACGACGTCTGGGCGACCGTCGCACCCACTGCCAGGAAGCCGGTCGAAAGGCCGGTCGCCTGGGCGTATTGGCTGCTGTCGTTCTGGGCCGTGATGACCACGTCGGCGTTGGGAAGCGTAATCCCGGTGCCGCCATACGCGCTCACCGTCGCGTTCTCGGACGCCCTGGCGTAGCTGCCCTGTGCGCCGATCAGCGAGCCACCGCCGCCAGCGAGTGACCAGGCGTAGGTCGTCGTGCCGCTCGTCGGAACCAGCGCCATCGCGGTCACGGCGAGCGCACCGCCCGAGAAGGTGGTGTTGTCGCCGACATTGGCCGTGACGGTGGCCGTCACCATCGATTCCGCGACCGATACGCCGATGGCGCCGCCGCCGACCGCGACGCCAATCGCCTTGCTCGAAAGATTGGGGGTGAGCGATGCCGACACCAGCGTGCCGACGCCGGCCGCGGAGGTGGTGATCGAGGCGCTGGAACCAATCTCGGCAAGAACAGTCGAATTTTCCTTTGCCGTCGCGACTGCGCCGTCACCGGCGACGATACCGCCGGCGACCGCGGTCGCGGACGCCGACATGGCGCCAGCCTCGCCTGCGCCAACCGCAAGGGTCGAGCTGTTCACCGTCGCGTTCGACAGCACCTTTGCCGCGACCGAACTGGATCGTCCCGTGGTGGCGATCGATACCCCGATGGCCGCAAGGCCGCCGGTGCCGCCGCCCGCGGTCACGCTCTGCGTCGAGCTGTCCATCGCCATGACGGCGACGCCGGTGCCGCCCGTGCCGGTGACGGAGCCGCCGAGCTGGGCTGTCACGGTGTTGGCGACGTTGCCGACCGCCACGGCAGCATCCGCGCCGAAGTAGAGCGCTGCACCGCCGGCGATCGCCTCGCTGTCGACGGTCTTGCCCGAATAAGGGCCGGTGTCGGCGTCCTTGACCCGCGCCGCGACCGTCACGGAAGGCGCCGCGACGATCGCGCTCAGATTGGCGAGCACGCTGCTGTTGACGCTGGTGTAGCCGATGCCGGCACCGATCCCGACATTCTTGGCAAAGCCGGCGCCGAGCAGGAACATCTTGGTCGCGTTGGCGCTGGTGGCGGCGACGTTGACCTGCGTGCCGGTCACATTGCCGCCCGCGATCTGGGCGGTGACGCCGTCATTGCCGCCGGTCAGGACGGTGCTGACGTCGTAGGTCGAGGTTGCGTTGGCGTTGCCCGGATTGCCCGAGGTGCCGCTCGCGACCGCGTCGCTGCCGTGCGAGGAATTGGTGCCAGCGTTCACCGACGCGAGGGTGCCGTTGTTGCCCTGGTTGAGCTGGCCGGTCTGCTCGCCCTGCGTATCCGGATCGGCGGTGTTGGTGCCGACGATGATGACGCCGACGGTTGCGCCGATGCCGACGCTGCCGCCGATGCCGGCGGTGACCGCGTAGGACAACACTTCCTTGGTGCTGAGCGCCCCGACATTGATCGCGCCGGACGAATTGAGGTTGCTGTTGCGGCTTTCCGCAATGGTCTGGCTCTTGAAGACGATGACGTTGGCCGCCGCGCCAACGCCAACGCCGGATCCGCTGGCGGCAATCGAGAGCGCGCCGGCAATCTCCTTGATCGCGACGTCTTCGGTGGCGTTGATGGTGACCGCGCCAGCCGCGCCGCCCGTGGGCGATTGCAGCGTGGTGTCGTAGACGCCCGCGATGGTGGTGTTGTTGGCGATCTCGATATTGGCCATGCCGGCGATCGCCGCCGTGCCGGTCGAAAGCGCCCCGCCGATCGAATAGGCCTGGAAGCGGTTCTTCGTCGTTGCCTCGACATCGAGCGCGCCGCTCAAATTGACCGCGGTCGTGTGCGCCGCGCCGTTGCCCTGGTAGTGGAACTCGTCGCCGACATAGGCCTCCGTCCGGTTCGCCGAGACCTGAACCAGGAACGCCGCGCCGATCGCGGCCTGGCTGCCATACGCGCCCGAGCCGTTCGCCGACGCGATACCTGTGGCGTCGTAGGCGTTGACCGTGAGCGACGACGCCGTGAGGGAGCCGCCGTCGACATAGGCCTCGGTAGTCGCGACGAAGACGTTCAGCCCGACCGAGCCGGTGCCGAAACCGACCGCGATCGATGACGCGTCCTGCTCGGCATTGGCTTTCACGGTGACGGCGCCCACCGTTGCGCTCGTCGACTGCACGCCGCCAACGGTCGCATTGGTGATGTAGGCCTCGGTGTCACGCGACATCGTCGTGCTGAGAATGGTGGCACCGCCGCCCCCGCTCCCGGTTGGCGGCACCACGCCGGCGCCGAACGCGCCCGAATAGGAGAAGCTGCTGGCGGCCACGTCGATCTGTGGGTCCAGCGTCGAACTTGCCAGCCGCGTGTCGATTGCCGCGCCGTCGATATAGGCCTTGGTGGATCCGCTCATCACATTGGTGATCGGATTGATCATGATGGAGATGCCCGAGCCCGCGGACAAGGTGGCGACGTTGGTGACAACGGCCTGGTGCGAGCTGGCGACGACGGCGAGGCCGCGCACACTCTCCTGAGTCTCGCTCAGATCGGGCGTGGTGTCGGTGGGCGCGCTGAAGCCGCCGAGATCGATCGCGTGCGCGAGCGTGCCGCTGTTGACCGAAAGCACGTCGCTCGTGCTGGTTCCGCGCGCATCCACTTTGGTCGTCGTCCCGCTGATATAGGCCGCGGTGGTGCCGGTGATCTTGTTCGTGACCATCGAGCCCGCGCCGCCGGCCGCGCCCTTGCTGATGGACACGGCGCCGGCGAAAACACCCGCTTTGTCATTATTGCCGGCTAGCACGGCAACGTTGTTGTTCGCGATGACGTCGGCCCCGCCGGCAATGCTGGCGGTGACGTTGGTTCCCATCAGATTGGTAGCGACCGAACCTGCAAGGCCGATCTGCGAAGAAATCGCGATACCCACGGCAACCGTCGAGATGCTGGCGTTCGAGTTCGCGTTGACGGCGACATTGCCCGAGGCGGTCAGCTTGGAGCCGGTGACGCCGGCGCTGACATTGTTGGCAATGCTGCTGTAGACGAGCGCCAGGCCCGCGGCGCTGCCTTGCGTCGAGCCCCCAGCGACGGCGGCGGCTCCGATGATGCTGGAATTCTCGGTCGCGGTGACGGAGATGTTGGAGGCCGTCACGGTCGATTGCGTCGTGTCGGACTGGTTGTTGCCGATAGCCGCCGAAACAGTATTGGCGATCGAGCTGATCGTCATGCCGCCAACGCCGGCAAACTGGCCGCTCGCCAGACCGAATCCGATCGTGACCGACTGGATCTTCGTGGTGTCGACCGCATTCACGCTGACTGTGCCGAGGGCCGACATCCGGACGTTGGCGATATAGGCCGAATGCGTCGTCGCGATGGTGTCGTACACCATCGAAGCGCCGACATTGTTCTTGCCGGCCTGGATGGTGCCCGCAACGGAGACGATGCCGGCGCCCGGACCGTTACCCGCGCCGCCGTTGAGCGCCGCCGCGCTGAAATCTATGCAATTCGCCGTGCCGTTTCCGGCGGCGGCCGTGCACGTGTCCGATGCGAGATGACCGCTATTCGACTTCTTGACCAGATTTCCGAGCGCCGTATCGAGGTCCGACACAGCGCCACTGTCCGCCAGCACCGTCACGCGCCCGACATTGATGTTCACCGTCGCGCTGCTGCTGATATACGCCGTCGTCGTGGGCATAATCTCGTCGACGACGATTGCCCCGGCAAGTCCGTTGGCGTTGCTCCCTGCCCCGCCCGAGGCCGCACCCGCCGCAATCACGCTGGCGCTGTCGGCCAGCACCAGCAGGCTGTCATAGTTCGAGATCGACGTATTGCGGATATGCGCGTCGGTGGCATTACCGCCCGAGGGATCGGCAATCGACGCATAGGTCAGCGCGATGCCGACACCGGCCTTGCCGCCCGACAGATAGAGCGAACCGCCACCGATCGCGATGTTCGTGGTCTGATAGGCATCGACCTCGATCGCGCGATTGGTCCCCGTCGCGAAGCCCGTGATCGTCGAATTCTCGATATAGGCATTGGCACTGTCGGTGACGATGCCGACGGATCCCGACAGAGCGAGCGCATTGGCTGACGTTCCGCCGGCCACGCCGAGGGCGACGACGGTTTCCGACCCGCCATTGAGCGCCTGCACCGTCACAGACATCTGGTTCTGCATCGTGGTGCCGGAGATATAGGCGAGCGTGGCATTGGTGGACATCGCCGCCGCGATGGCGGCGCCGATCGCGGCTCCCTGAGACGATCCGCCGGACATGTTGGCCGCGGCGGAGCCGGAGCCGTTGCTGAGGATCGTGTCGTTGAGCGCCTGCACGATCGTATTCGTGTTCACCGCGGTCGCCGTGGTGAATTTGTTGACCGACGTATTCTTTATATAAGCACTGGTCCCGAGCGAGACGTCGCTCACGGACGAGCTGCCCGCAAGGTCCATGGTGAAGCCGCTCGTGCTCGATCCCGAGCCCGAGCTGATCTTGTTAGCAGCCAGCGCGATCCCGGCCGGCCCGCCGGTCGCGGCGGCACCGGCGGCGTTCGCCTTGTCGGCGAAGCTGGACAATGACGGCTCGCTAATCGAAGCCGCGACGGCCGCGGACGTGATCCGGCCAGAGGTGGTGGCGCTGATCGTAAGGTTGTCGGCGTTGACCGAGCCGCTTCCGCCGCCGTTGCCGGCAAACGGATCGTTGCTGCTGAACGGACCGGGCCGGATGTCGGAGTGGTTGTCGCCGATATAGGCGGACGTATCCATATTCGCGCCCAGATAGGCAACGGACAATCCAACTGCCGAACCGCCGCCGACATTGACCGCGCCTGCGATCGTCACGACCGAGAGATCCTGCTGCGCCAGGACGTTGAGCGTCGGAGAAAAGACGCTGGCCTGGCTGGAGATCGAGGCGTGCGTCGTGTTGTTGAGGAAGCCGAGCGAGGTGATGCCGTTCAGCGCCAGCGCGCCGCCGGCCTTTCCGGACGACGGCGCTACCGCGACGAACTGGTCCGAGGTGATCGCGTTGACGGCGATGTCGTCCGCCGCCCGCAGCGATGCACTCTCCGAAACGCCGGCGATCGTGCTGGTGTTGAACTGGACGAAATTGAGCGATCCGCCCACCGAGGAGCCGCCGGAGGTGTTGCCGGGCAGGAAGCCGAGCGTACCAACATTGCCGGCGGCGTCGATCGACGCCGTCGTCGTCGTCGCCGCGATCTGGATGCTGGCGTCGTAGGTGTGGACGTCGCCGTTGTTCACCGTCGCCGACCAGCTGCTGCCGCAAGCCGTCGTGCATGTCGCGGTCAGGCTGGCGCTGCTGGCCACCCACGCCGTGGTGTCATTGTTCACGACGAAATGGTTCACCGAGCCGGCCACGGCGGCGGTATCGCCCGCGTCGGCCGTGGCGTTGGCATAGCTGGTCAGGATGTTGCCGCCGACGCCGAGATTGCCGTTGAGGTGGCTGAGAACCTCGGTCAATCCGTCCCACTTCAGCCAGGTGTTGGTGATCGGCATCCAGGTGCTGGCGTCGACAGCGATGTTGGCCGCATTGATCACGGTACCGCCGCCGACGTAGGCGTTCGAATTGTGATTGAAATTGCCCCATGCGACCGCGGCGCTGATCGCGACCCCCTCGCCGCTCGTCGGGTCCGAGGCGATCGCGGAAGCCGTGGCGTTGCTGCGCACGCCGCGGTCGACGAGGGTGCTGACGACGGCGACGTTGCCACTGACATAGAGGTTCGGTGCGCCACCGCTCGGATTCTGGCCGATCGACGCGGTGGCGTTTTCGGTGCTGTTGGCCAGCGACAGCGCGGCGGCGGCCTTCAAATTGAAATTCACCGGCATCAGCGGGATCATATGCTGAGCGATGATCGAACCCGGGCTGGCCGTGGAGACCATGAAATCCTGGATCGCGCCGATCACGGCCGGCGTACCGACGATGGTCGAAGCCATGGTCGAGTTGCTCGTGGTGTTCGACGTCGCCTCGACCATCACGGAGCCGTTCATCCGGGACGACGTGCTGGTGCCCAGGGACGCGCCGAGCTTTGCGGTGGCCGACGTGGTGACGTCGCTGATGGCGAGCGCCCCGCCGATGCCGCCGCTCGCATTCGGTGTGCTCAGCGCGACCGCGGTGGCACTGGTCGCGAACGAGTTGTTGTTGATCGCACGCACCGTCAGCGCGTTGCCGGATGCAATCACGTTGCCGACGGAAAGGTTCGCGCCGGTCGCGACATTGGCGGTGGTCGTGACCGAGCCGGTGGAATAGGCAACGGTGGCCACGAACTGCGCGCTGGACGTCGCCGCGACCGCAGTCACGTTCAGCGTGGCGTCGTTGATGGCGTGGATGTTGAGGTTGCCGCCCGCGCTGATCGTGGCGCCGGAGGCCACGTTGGTGGTGACGTTGCCGTCGAGCTTGCCGACGACGGCGGCGGCCCCGATCGGCGAGCCGCCGAGCAAGGTACTCGCCAGCGCCGGATCCTGCGCCGTTTCCGAACCGTGCGACTTGATGTCGACGTTGCCGATGCCGTTGATGTTGGCGTGGCTGTTGATGTTGACCGTCGCCGTGGCGCTCGCGGCCACATAGCCGCCGTTGAGGCCGAGCAGCGAGGCTGCAAGCGTGGTGCCGACCAGCGTGAAGAGGCCGGGCACCGAGCTGGTGAAGCTCGATGTCGCCGTCGAGGTCGCACCAATCGAGATGTCGCCGCCGGTGATCTGGCCGTCGATCGTGATTCCTGTGGTCGCGGTGGCCTGGCCCGAGAGCTTGGTATCAGTCGCCGTCGCGGTCAACGTGACACTGCCGCTGGCGTAGTTCGTTCCACCAACATTGATCGCCTGGGCGAGAATCTTCGCTCCATTGACGATGCTGATGGTCGGCGCGTCGATCTCGACATTGATGGCGTTGCCGACGGAATGAGTCTTGGTGGCGTCGAGGTTGCGGGCATCGATCACCGCATGCGCGGCCAGCGTGACCGAATTGTCGGCCTGAACCAGATAGGTGCCGCCGGCGCTGAGCGCCGCGATGGCGTTGGCCACGGACGTGTTGCCGAGGGTTACGCCGACGTCGCCCTGGCTGGCATCGCCGATCACCACATCGGTCGGGTCGATCAGCAGCGTGCCGGCCCGGCCGTTCGGCGCGGCGAGGTTGATGGTAACGCCGCTGCCGACGTCGATAACGCCGTTTCCGCTCAGCTCGACCAGGCCCGCATTGCCGGTTTTCGAGCTGGCATTGATCTTCGCGCCGCTCTTCACGGTCACGTCGTTGCCGGCCTTGACGAGGACGCCGCCGGCATCGGCGGTCCTGCTCGCCGTGCTCAACCGCGCATTCTTGCCGAGTTCGGCCTGGTTGCCGGCCACGACCGTGATGTTGCTTGGCGTGGTGGTCCTGCTGCGCGCGGTCAGCCGTCCGTTGACGCTGGCGCTGTTGACGGCGCCGATGTGAATGGAGCCGTTGCGCACGGAAATCGCGGCAGCGCTCCGCAGCCCCTTGGAATTGACCGAGGCCGCGAACTTCGCGGCATGATCGAGATTGGCAATGTCGCGCTGGCTGGCGCCACCGACAAGGACGTTCTGCCCGGTCAGGCGCACGCCATCGATGGCATTGACCCGGCCGTAGATCCGGATGTTGCCGTCCGGCGAGACCGGGAACGAGCCCGCCATCAGATTGGCGACGGCCGATCCGTTGATCTGCCCCTGCGCGCCGATCAGGCTGTCGGTGAACTCGCGCGTCGGCGTCGAGACGTTGAGGCTGCCGACATTGACCGTGCCGCTGCGGCCGACCACGAAGCCCTTGGGATCGGCGAAATAGACGTTACCGCCGATCGCGCCATTCATGTAGGAGTTCAGCGTGCCGTTGATGTAGACCGGTGCGTCGCGAACGATGTTGACGAGATTTTGCGTGCCGGTCGGCAATTGCAGATTGACCGTGTTGCCCTGCCCGACGCTGAACTGCGAGAACGAGTTGAAGGCACTGGTGCCGGAGACGGTCGACGTCGTGACGGTGGTCACGCTGCCAGACGTCTGAAGGCTGGTCCCGGTGCGGCCGTCCGGCGTGATCACGTTCGCCGGCTGCGCCTGCAGGCGAACGCTGAACACCGGCAGGAAGACCATCTGCATCGCGCAGAGCAGTGACATCGAACGGAAACGCGCGAGCCCCCGCAGCGTCAGCTCGTCATTGTCTCGCCTTGCAGATGGTCGGCGCATTTCAGATCCTCTTCATCGGCACTGGGGCCGATCCACAACCGGGTGGGAGAATGTCGTGGCAGCGCCGCATCAGAACTGGCCGGGCGGCAGCTTGAAGATGTCGGGGCTCTTGGCGTCGGCCACGTAGAACAGCAGCAGGCTGGTCGGCGTCAGCACTCGCTGGTTGTTGTCCTTGTTCTCGAACGTGCCCTGGAGAAGCAAAATGACCGAGCGGTCCTTGGCGTCGCTGCCGCGGAACATCACGATGCCGCCGTTGACGGGCATGTTGACCGCGATGGAGTCGGGCTTGAAGCCCTCGCTGAGGAAATGGGCGCGCAGGATGTTGGCGTTGGAGAACAGCTTCTCCGGCGTGATCGCCGCGTCGGTGCCCTTCGACCAGACCGCGCCGACCTGGATCAGAGACTTCGACTTGTAGCCGAACACGTAGGAGAGTTCCGCGGTGCCGCCGTTCGGCAGCAGCTCGGGCGCCGAATAGAGCAGGCTGTGCGTCAGCTCGGATGCATTGTCCTGCGCCCTGGCGGCGTCGGGCTTCGCGCCGAAATCCTTGGCTATCGCCGCGCGCACGTCGGCCTCGTTCATCCCGAACTTGGCCGAGCGGAAGCCGTCGATCGCCTTGGAGTCGATCGCCTTGGACTTGTCGTCCGGGGCCGCTGTCTCGGCCGCGGCCGCCGACGTCGCGCCGGCAGCGACCGGCGTCCCGGCTGCTGCGGGAGCGGCACCGGCGGCGGCTCTCGGTGCCGTCGCAGCTTTCTGCTTTGGCACGGCGCCCTGGGCCGCAAGGGGGCCCGCTGAAACGGAGGTGAGCAGGCCGACGAGGGCCGGAACGAGATAGATCTTGCGCATCGAAAACCTTCGAAAAAATTTGAAACAACGCTTCAAAAATCAGCAGCTACGAAATCGGCCTCCCCGAACCGTCATCACGACCGAGACGGAAAATGTTGCAACGCCGCAGTGCGTTACAAGGTGTCACGGAGGAGGCAAGGTTCGAACAGCGACTCTTTGGCGGCGTAGGAATACGGTATCGGGCTGCCAAACGCTGCGAATGAGCAGTCACAAACGCAATTTTTCATCAATTGTGGATGCCGGCCGTTCGCGCTAAGCATCGGCTTGGGGCAAAGCATCATGCAAAGACTTTCATGACCGAACGGCCTTCCGCGCTCGCGGTCGATCGCCGCGGGTTCATTCGCCTTGCGGGCACAACCGCCGCAGGATGGCTGGCGCTCGGCGCAACATCTGATCGCGTGAGGATCGTGGCATCGCTGACGGCGTTGCCGCTCGACGACGAACTGACCAGAAGGAGCATGATCGACAGCCCGACCTCCCGCCTGGGTGGCCTCATCGTGGGCTTGAGGCAGCGAGGCTGGGTCGAAGGCGTCAATTTCCGCCTCGAACTCCGTTCGACCTTCGGCGCGCCGGACAGACTGAAAACCGCGGTCCAGGAATTGCTGGCGCTCAAGCCGGATGTGATCCTGACCGGCTCGACGGTCGAAACCGCAGCAGTCCTGGCGGCCACCAAAACCATCCCGATCGTGTTCGCGACCGCCAACGATCCCGTCGGCAACGGCTTCGTCGAAAGCCTCGCCCATCCCGGCGGCAACGTGACCGGCTTCACCAACAGCAGCGCCGAGATGGGCGGCAAATGGCTTCAGCTCATCCGGGAGGCGGTGCCGGATCTTGCGCGCGTCGGTATCCTGTACAACCCGGCGACCACGCCTCGCGGCGGCCGCTTCTTCCTCGATTCCATCGAGCAAGAGGCAGCACTGGCCGGCGTGTCTGTGGTCCCCGCCCCCGTCAGCGCGCCAACCGAGATCGACGAAGCCGTCAGGCCCTTCTCCGAACCGCCCAAGGCGGCGATGATTGCGCTGGTCGATAGCTTCCTGGTGGTCCACCGGCAGGCTGCGGTGGCCGCGGCGGCCAAATATCGCGTGCCCACGATTTACCCGTTCTATTATTTCATGGATGCGGGCGGCCTGATGAGCTACGGGCCGACGCTCGAAGTGCGCTCGGCTGACTATGTCGATCTCATCCTGCGCGGCACCAAGGCCGGCGATCTGCCGGTGCAATCGCCGCGGAAATACGAACTCCTGATCAACCGCACGGTCGCCCGCACGCTGGATTTGACCATACCATTCACGCTGCTCGCGCGCGCCGACGAGATCCGCGAGTGAACGAGACGATCGACCGGGGAGATTTGCGGCCACCTCCCGGCCGGCTGTTCCGCAAATACCTCTACTCGATCGTCGCGCTCGCTTTCGCCGCGCTCGCCATCAACACCGGCTTCGACGTCTGGTTCTCCTATCGCGAGCAGAAGCAACTACTGGCGGCGACCCAGCGCGAGCAGGCAGCAAGCGCCGCCATCCAGATCGGCCAGTTCATTGGCCAGATCGAAAACCAGATCAGATGGCTCTCGCGCCTGCCCCCGGAACTGTCCACGAACGAGGACCAGCGGCTGAACGCCATCCGCCTCCTGCGCCTCTCGCCGGCGATCGCGGAAATCGCCGAGCTCGACGCCCAAGGCCGCGAGCAGGTGCGCGTGTCGCGCCGTGTCGCGGACAGGATCGGCAGCAAGGCCGACCTCTCCGCTTCGCAGGCCTTCCGCGGCGCCAATGAAAGCCGCGCCTATTACGGGCCGGTCTACTTCCTCGGCGACACCGAGCCGTTCATGACGCTCGCCACGCGCGGAACCGGCCTGACGCCGGATGTGATTGTCGCCGAGGTCAATCTTCGCTTCATCTGGGACCTCGTCGCCGGGATCCGGGTCGGCAACACCGGCAAGGCCTATGTGGTCGATCGGATGGGGTTGTTGATCGCGCATCCCGATTTGTGGCCGGCACTGCGTCGCAGCGATCTCTCCGGCCATGCCGACGTCCGCGCCGCGCTCGATGGCGTCGGGCCGCCCTCCGGCGGCCTGGTCAAGGAGGATCTGTCCGGTCAACGCGTGCTGTCGACCTATGCGACGGTCCCCTCGCTGGGCTGGCTGGTATTCGTCGAGCTGCCGCTCACCGAAGCCTATGCGCCGATCTACGCGTCGATCGGACGCTCGACTTTTCTCCTGGTCATCCTGCTGGCATGTGCGGTGCTGGTCTCTCTCTTTCTGAGCCGGCGCATGACCGTGCCGATCCAGATCCTGACGCAGGGCGCGCGGCGGATCGGCAGCGGCGACCTCGGCCTGCGGCTCGCGATCAAGACCGGTGACGAGCTGGAGGCGCTCGGCGATCAGTTCAACCGGATGGCCGCTCACTTGCGCGAATCCTATGCGACGCTCGAGCGCAAGGTGATCGAGCGCACCTCCGAACTGGAAAAGACCCGTGACCAGGCCCTTGCCGAGCACGATGCCGCCGAGCGCGCGCGCAGCGCGGCGGTCGCGGCCAACGAGACCAAATCGCGCTTTCTCGCGGTCGTCAGCCACGAGCTGCGCACGCCGCTGAACGGTGTCATGGGGGTGCTGCAACTGCTCGACGACGGCAGCCTCGGCGAAGCGCAGCGGCGCCACCTCACGACCGCGGCCGCGTCGGGCGAAACGTTGATCGCGCTGGTCGACGGCATCCTCGAATATGCGCGCCTGGAGGCCAGCGCCGAGACTCTGGAGACCCGCGATTTCCGCCTCGACCAGCTCGTCGAAACGGCGGCCGATCTGATGCGTCCGCAGGCCTCTCACAAGGGTCTCTCCTTCGATCTCGCCTGCGATGCGACGATCAATACCTCCGTGCACGGCGATCCGGTGCGTCTCAATCGCATTCTGCTCAATCTGATCGGCAACGCGATCAAGTTCACCCCGCGCGGCGGCATCGGCTTGAGCGCGGCCGCCGAGGAACATGACGATCATGTGCTGCTGCGCATCACCGTTCGCGATACCGGCATCGGCATCGCGCCCGACATGCACGAGCGGATTTTCGAAGATTTCGTCCAGGCTGACGACAGCATCGCGCGGCGGTTCGGCGGCACCGGCCTGGGCCTCGCGATCGCGCGGCGCCTCACCCGCCTGATGCGCGGCGAGTTGACCGTGGCGAGCACGCCGGGTACGGGCAGCTCGTTCATGCTTGAGATACCGCTTGGCCTCGCCGCGAACGGCATCGTGCAAGGCGCGGTTCAGCCGCCATCGCGGCAGCTTCGCGTGCTGCTGGTCGACGACGACCCCGTCAATTGCGAGGTCGGCGAAGCGATGTTGAAGAGGCTCGGCCACCACGCCACCATCGCCACGAACGGCGCGTCGGCCATCGCACTCGCCCGCGATCAAGCCTTCGACATCATTCTGATGGATCTGCACATGCCCGACATGGACGGCGTCGAGGCGGCATCGCGGATTCGAACGCTCGGTCTGCCGACCATGCCGCGCATCATCGCGGTAACCGCCGACATGTCGCGCCGCGCCCGCGAGCGGCTCGCGGGGGCAGGCATTGCCAGGATCGTCAGCAAGCCGATCCTGATCAACGCGCTGCGCGAGGCGATCGAGGACGATGCCCAGAACCAGCCCGCCGCGCCGCGGCTCGCGGCAGGCGCCTTGATCGACCGGCATTTCCTCGATGACCAGAAGGAGCTGCTGGGCGCAGCGCAGATCGCAAAACTCCACGACCTGCTGGAAGAGACGAGCGAAAAACTGATCGAGGACATCGCCAAGGCAGCAGTGATTGGCGATCCCGCGCAGCTCGCGCGATCCGCACACCAACTCGGTAGCGGCGCGAGTGCGCTCGGCCTCGTCCGCCTGTTCGAGCGCAGCCGCGAGGTCGAGCTGGCAGCAGCCTCGATGTCCTCTCCCGAATCCCAGAGCGCCGCCCGCGAGCTTGCCGTGCTTCGAGAGGCCTCGATGAGCGCGCTGGACGATCTGCTCCGGCCGGCGGAGCAGCGTTCGGTCACTAGCGCTTCGGGCAACGGGCCTTATGCCTAGGCGTGATGGCTCGCCGACATCAGGAAATCGACATCTGCCGCGACGCGTTTCTCGAGGAACCCCATCAAAGCCTTGATGCGGGAGATGTGCAGCAGGTCCTCGTGGACGGATAACCAGATGTCGCGGACGGAAAAATAGCTGGGCAGGATCGGGTGCAGATCCTTGTTGTGGGCGGCTACGTAGGACGGCAGCATGGCGATGCCGAGCCCGTTCGATGCGGCCACATATTGTGAGACCAGGCTGGTACTGCGGAAGACGACGTGGGCCGGCCGCAGGATGTCGGACAGCCAGCGGTTCTCCTTGATGTGGATGTGCTCGTCAATGAAATCGACGAAGTCGTGATTGTCGAGGTCCTTCAGGTCGGAAGGTGCCTGTGCGCGATGCAGGTAACCGCTGGAAGCGTAGAGAAAGCTCCTGAACTCGCCGATCTTCTTCACCGAGAGTCGCCTTCCCTTTGGCTTGAAGAAGCTGATGAAGATGTCGGCCTCGCGCCGCGTCATATCGAGGAGGCGGGTATCGGTGATTAACTCGACCTGGATCGAGGGCCACGCCTTGCTGAAGGCGGCCATGCATCTCGTCAGGTACATGCTGCCGATGCCTTCCATGGCCGCAATTCGCACTGCTCCGGCGGCGTCCGCGTTCTCGGAACCGACCACGGTCTCGATGATGGCGTTGGCGTTGTTCTCCATGCCTTCGGCAAACTGGAGCAGCCGCACACCCGCTTCGGTCAGGGCGAAGCCTGCCTTGCTGCGCTTGAACAGCGTGGTGTTGAGGCTGCGTTCGAGTTCTCTCACCCGACGGCTGACGGTCGTGTGGTCGACCTTCAACTTCTGGCCCGCGCGAACGAGATTGCGGGTGCGCGCAACCTCCAGGAAGAAGATGACGTCGTCCCAATTGTAACGCAGAGTTCGCGCAGCCTTTGCCACCTCGGCCGTCCTGATATTCTCGTTCGCGAGCTTTGGCATCTAACACTCGCCACTTTCGGGCATATCGGCCGGTACCGCAACCGTCAGGCGGCGATGATCGGGGCGTAGGTCTCGACCAGCCGGTTCGCGAACATGTCGACCTTCGGGATCATCAGCTTCTGCCGGCAGACCGCGAGATCGATGTGCTTGGGCATGACAGCGCCGAGCTTGAGAACGCGCGGCGCTACGACGTTGATGTCCCAGAGCGGAAATCCCGTCGGCGGGATCACGAGGCTGCCGCCCGGATAGGGCGAATCGACGCGGTTCGCCAGCACCACCGCTACGCGATTGTCCTCGGCCCTCGGAACGGCCAGCAGTTCGCGTTCGAACGGCTCGCGCAGCGAGGCTGGCCACAAGATGATATCGGCAGCCGCGATGCCGAGGCAGCGCGAGACCTCCGGGAATACCGCGTCATAGCCGGACATGATGCCGATGCGGCCGAATGGCGTCTCGAACACCGGATATTCATCGCCCGCCCTTGCCCATTTCCGCTCCTCGGCTGTCAGATGGGTCTTGCGGTACTTCCCAGCGTCCTTCCCGTCCGGCCCGATCAGGAACGTCGTCACGTACAGTCCGGCTGCGGCGCGCTCCACCGTAGGGAGTGCGATCAGGCAGTGGTAGCGGGACGAGATCGCGGCCATCCTCGCCAGCAAAGTCGGCGTTTGATCGGCCAGCACCGCGGCCTCCGCCGCGTTCGGAATGGCGGTCGGACAGAATGCGTATTCCGGCAGCGTGAGGACCTTGATGCCGAGCTTGGCCGCGTGATCGACCATATCGAACACGTCTTCGGCCGGACTGTCCTTGGTGACGTGCATCTGCACGGCCGCGACCTTGGCAACGGATTTCGCCGGGATCAGCGGCTGCTCCGCGATCCTGTAGACCGGCGTCTTCTCATAAGGCAGCGCCATCAGGCCGTAAGTCTCGGGGCGGCGATCAGCGATCTTGTCGTTCGCCGAATAGATCGATTTGTCGTTCGCGGCGTCGAGATCGATATCGGCGACGGCCATACCGTGCGTATCGTACGGCACCTTCGACAGCACGCGTCCTTTGGGATCGACGATCATGCTGCCGCCGGGATAGTAGATCGACCGCTCATAGCCGGCCTTGGTGGCGGCCACGAGCCACAGGCCGTTCTCGTAGCTGCGCGCCGGGCCCCACATGTCCGCCTGGTCCATGCTGAAGAAATTCGCCATGTCGACGATTACTTCGGCACCCTGCAGCGCCATCGAGCGGAAGATCTCGGGAATGCGTCCGTCAAAGCAAATCAACAGGCCTATCTTTCCGAGGTCGGTATCCACCACCGGGCAGCCGCGCTCGCCGAACGCAAACCAATTCTGATCGTGCGTGGCAAGGAACTGCTTGTGGTAATGACAGACGGTCTCGCCGTTTCGGCCGAACATGATGCCGGTATTGAATATCTTCTCCTTGTCCGGATCCCACTCGGTGACGCCGCTGGCGATGTAGATGCGGTGCTTTTTGGCGAGCGCGGACAACGCCGTCACGAACGGGCCGTCCTTCATGGTCTCGGCGAGTTCACGGCAATGCTCGACCGAGTCGAAGAGGTAACCGGTGTCCATGCATTCGGGGAACACCACCAGCTCGGCTCCCTGCCTCACCGCATCCTCGACGTATTGCGTCGCCAACGCGATGTTGTGGTCAAAGTCTCCCAAGCGGGCGAGCGTCTGGACGGCGGCAGCGCGGAAACGGCGCTTCGTCATGTTGGTCTCCATCTTTCGAAGATTGATCGAATTAGTCCCGTTTGACTTCCCGCCAGAAGCGGTCGAGGCAATGGCGTTTCAGCTTGATGAATCCCTCGCCGGTGGTGACGTCGAGGTCGCGCGGCCAAGGCAGATCCACCGGAACAACTTCCGCCACTCGCGTCGGCCGACGCGTCAGCAGCACGACCTCGTCAGCGAGCTGTATGGCCTCCTCGAGATCGTGCGATACGAGCAGCATCGTCGTTTTCAGCTTCATGAAGATGTGCTGGAGCCGTTCGCGCATGAACAGCGTCATCTCGTAATCCAGCGCAGAGAAAGGCTCGTCGAGGAATAGCACCTCGGGTTCCGTCACCAGCGCGCGCAGGATCGAAACCGTCTGCTGCTGGCCTCCGGATAGCGTGTAGGGATAGGCGTTGAGGTCGAACGGCACGTCGAAATCGGCGAGCAGCTTTTCGACACGCTGGCGGCGCTCCTTGCGGTCCACCCCGATCACTTTCAGGGGATAATGGATGTTGTCGATCGCGCGCATCCAGGGAAACAGCGCCTCTCTGTAGTTCTGGAAGACGTACGATATCCTGGTGTCGCGGATGGTCTGGCCGTCGTAAAGCACCTCACCCGCGTCCATTGGCATCAGGCCGGAGATCATGTTGATGAAGGTGCTCTTGCCGCAGCCGTTCGGGCCGAATACCGAGATGAACTTTCCCATCGGAAGGTCGATCGAGAAGTCGTCGTAGATCGTCGTGCCCTGAAAGCTCTTGCTCAGTCCACGCACGGTCACATAGGCCTGCCGCGGTTTGCGCGACAGGACCGGCGACGGGCCCTCGGTTTCTGGCTGGCCCACGCTGCGGATCGCGGTCACTTTCCCCATCGGAATGTCCACTCAGTTTCCGAGATCGGACTTGGCAAGGATCTTGTCCTTGACGTTGATTGGGCCTGCCACCACGCCTTCCTTGATGAAGATGTCGACCAACGCCTGGTACGACCTCATGTCGGTCTCGTTGAGGTCCTTGAAACCGCGTAGAAGGGGCTGCGCCAGAAAGTCGAGCTGATCTTCCTTGGTGGGTGTGTATTTGGTGAGGATCGGCTTGTACTTTGCGAAATTGGCGTTGACGAGGTCGGTCGCCTCGTCGAGGACGGCCACCACCTTGCGCGCCGCGTCAGGCCGCTCTTTCAAGAACTTCGTGGTCATGAGCGAAGCTCCGGAATAGAACGGATCCGCAATCACGCGCGCGACCGGATTGGTCATGGCGCGGGCCGCCTTGCCCGAAGCGACGGCGATCGATCCGACCGGCTCGAGCGACAGCGTCGCATCGACCGTGCCGCCGACCACGGCAGGAATCTGCATGGCGACCGCGAGATCGACCAGCTTGACGTCGGTGTCGGGATCGAGGCCCGCCGATCGGACCATGTGGCGGGAGATGGTGCGCCACTGAATCCCCGGAACGTGACCGAGCGATTTCCCCTTCAAGTCGGCAAAGCTCTTGATCGGGCTGTCAGGCTTGACGATCAGGCCGTCATTGATGCGATCAACGGCGATGCCCCCGCCCTGCAGCCCGAACACCTTCAGCTTGCCGGGAAATTTGGCCTCCGCGATCATCGCGATGCCGGCCGCCGCGCCGGGCGGACCGAAGTCCGCGCGCTCCGCGATCAGCGCGTCGATGATCTGGTTCGGCGCTTCCATCTTGGTGGAAACAATCTCGATGCAGGCCTTCTCGAACAGCTTCTCTTCGAGCGCGACGTAATAGGCGGTGGTCTGCATGATCGGCAACCAGACCGCCGTCACCTTCTCGGTCTTTTCGCAGGCCGCATGTGCGCCGGTCACGCCGAGCAGGAACGTGGAAGCTGCGAATGCTCCAAGGAATCTCTTCATCTGCATGATGGCCTCTTCGTTTTGATTAGGCGGTCTATTTGCCGGACCAGTGAATGAGCGAACGTTCGATCGTCAGAAGCACGAGGTTGAGCCCGTATCCCATCGCGCCTGCGATCAGAATGGAGCCGTACATGTCAGTGAGCGAGTACGAGATCTGCGCGTCGATGATGCGGTGACCGATGCCATCGGTCGCGCCTATGAACATCTCGGCGACGATAATCACGACCAGCGCAAGCGACACCGCGGTACGCAGGCCGATGAAGGTCTGCGGCAAGGTTTCGTAGAAGATAACGTCCTTGAAAATGCGGAGCGACGACGCCCCCATTGAGCGCGCTGCGAGGATGCGGGTCTGACGAGCATTCATCACGCCGTAGGCGACGTTGAAGATAATAACGAGCCAGGCGGCGAAAGCGGCGACTGCAATCTTGGCAAAATCGCCAAGGCCGAAGAGCAGCAGGAACAGCGGAAACAATGCGGTCGCCGGCGTGGAGCGGAAGAAGTCCACCAGGAATTCGACCGAACGATAGATCGCGGCCCTGGCACCGAGTACGATACCGATGGGGACACCGGCAACCACGGCGATCAGGGTCGAATAGCCGACGCGCGCGATGGTGTGGACGAAATCGCCGGTCATCTTGCCGGCGGCGATGCTGGCCGCGGTGTCGCGCAGCGTGTCGACCGGCGACGGCAGCAGATCCTTGTTGACCAGCTGCCCCTTGAACGCGATCCACCACAACGCGAACAGCAGCAGCGGCCCGATCGCGAGTTCGATGGCGCGCTTCACCTTTGGATTCGATATCGCTTCATTGATCAATTGCATCGGCATCCTCGTGGTCTTCGCGCCTCGCTGCGTGCCTTCCGCCGTGAGCACGAGAAGTGTTGGCTTCGGGAGCCCGAAAGAAAATGGCGAGATGTGCAATCAATCGTGCAGGAATGCATATTGAAATCAATCATTTGGCTGATTGATTTGCAGGCTTGCATCGCTCAACACTTCGGCAAACTGAGTCTTTTTGCCTAATCTAGTGGCAGCTATTGAAGGCGATGGGCCCACCGGGCCGATCTCCTCTCCAACAAGCTCCAGCGGCCTTCATCTCATCGACCGGTTGATCCCTCAGTGCGTCTGCGCGCATCAGGTTCGTTTTCCCGGCCAAACCGCTCAACCAGGAAATCAATGAACAGCCGCACCTTCACCGACAGATGCCGGGTCGGCGGATAGACCGCATAGAGCGCGAGCGGCGGCGCGGAATAATCGTTCAGCACCGTTCGCAGTTCGCCTTTCCTCAAGGCGTCGGCGGCGATGAACTCCGGGAGCAGCGCGAGCCCCCTGCCCTTGATCGCGACGTCGCGCAGCACTTCGGCATTGTTGACGCAGAGCGACCAGACCGGCTGAATCCAGTGATCGCCGTCGGTGCCGGTGAGCTTCCACTGATTGCCCGTCAGCAGGAAGCCGTAGGTCAGCGAGGCGTGGCCGCGCAGATCCTGCGGATGTTTCGGTGTGCCGTGACGTGCGAGATAATCAGGTGAAGCGCAGATCATGCGCGCCACCGGCATGATTTTTCGCGCGATCAAACTCGATGATTCCAATTCCGCGATCCGCAAGGTCACGTCAAAACCGTCCTGGACGGGATCGAGCAGATCGTCGCTGAGCACGAGCTGGAGCTGCAGCTCCGGATATCGCGCCATGAAATCGGCGAGCACCGGCCCGAGCCGCAGGGTACCGAACGACATCGGCGCGTTGACGCGCAACAGGCCGCGCGGCGCCGACTGGGCTTGCGCCACGGCCTGGTCGGCGGCCTCGATCTCCGACAGGATCACGACCGCGCGCTCGAAATAGCGCTGGCCATTCTCGGTCGGGCTCGCATGGCGCGTGGTCCGGTTCAGGAGCTGCACGCCGAGGCTCTCTTCGAGGTCCGCGATGTATTTGCTGATCGCCGAGCGTGACAGCCGCAACTGCCGGCCCGCCTCGGCAAAACTGCCGCTTTCGACCACCTTTACGAAGGCCCGGAGGCTGGCGACCTTATCCATGGGCTGGCGCCGGCGATTGTTTCCAAATCGTAGACATAGACGTCATATTTGCATGGATTGTCTCCAATCCAAAGCGGAACGATATTTCGGGTCAGAGCAAGACCGCTCCCCGAGCTTTGGAGGACGACAATGTCTGGACTGCACCACGTGACCGCGATCGCCGGCGACCCGATCAGGAATTTCGGCTTCTACACCCGGGATCTCGGCCTGCGCTTCGTCAAGAAGACGGTCAATTTCGACGATCCCGGCACCTATCACTTCTACTATGGCGACGAGACCGGCCGCCCCGGCACCATCCTGACCTTCTTTGCCTGGGCCGGTGTGCCAGCCGGGCGGCGCGGCGTCGGCGAGACCCACCAGACCGCCCTCCGCGTGCCGCAACGCTCGCTCGGCTATTGGACGCAGCGCTTCGTCGAGAAGGGCATCGCCTACGAGGCGCTGGAGAAGCGCTTTGGCGAATCCGTGCTGCCGTTCACAGACCCTGATGGCATGGCACTCGCGCTGGTCGGCATTCCCGGTGCCGAGAGCGAGCCCGGCTGGAGCAATGGCGACGTGCCGGCCGAGCATGCGATCCGCGGCTTCCACGGGGTGACCTTGCTGCTCGACAGCGCGGCAAAGACGGCGGCCGTCCTCACCGACGTGTTCGGCTTCAAGGAGACGGCGCGCGAAGGCTCCGTGATCCGCTTCAAGGCACCGGGCGATGTCGAAGGCAGCGTCGTCGACATCTACGAGGCCAAGGGCTTTTTGCGCGGGCACCAAGGTGGCGGCTCCGTGCATCACATCGCCTTCCGCGCGGCCGATGACGCCGAGCAGGGGAAGATGGTGCAAAGGCTCGTGAGCGATCACGGCCTGCACCCGACCGAGCAGAGGGACCGCAACTACTTCCGCTCGATCTACTTCCGCGAGCCTGGCGGCGTGCTGTTCGAGATCGCGACCGACATCCCCGGCTTCGCCGTCGACGAGCCCGTCGCGACGCTGGGACGCGACCTCAAGCTGCCGAGCTTCCTCGAAGGGCAGCGCAAGCAGATCGAGGGTGTTCTGCCGAATTTGGAAGAGAGGGCGTCGTGACCGAGAATTCATTCGTCCATCGCTTCGAGCCCGCGACCGGCGCGGGCTCCCCTCCGCTCCTGCTGCTGCACGGCACCGGCGGCGACGAGAACGATCTGCTCGGGCTTGGCAAGATGGTCTCGCCCGGCGCGGCCCTGCTCTCGCCGCGCGGCCGCGTGCTCGAGCACGGCATGCCGCGTTTCTTCCGCCGCCTGGCCGAGGGCGTGTTCGACGAGGACGACGTGCGCCGCCGCGCGCACGAACTCGGCGGCTTCGTCGCGGAGGCGCGGCAGCGATATGGCCTAGCCGCGCCGGTCGCGGTCGGCTTCTCCAACGGCGCCAACATCGCAGCCGCGCTGTTGCTGCTGGAGCCGGACGTGCTGGCAGGCGCGATCCTGCTCCGCGCCATGGTGCCGCTGTCGGATCCGCCGAAGGCTGAGCTCGGCGGCAAGCCCGTCCTGCTTCTGTCAGGGCAGGCTGATCCGATCGTTCCGCCGAGCAATTCCGCGAAGCTAGCCTCGTTGTTGTCGGGAGCCGGAGCGCGGGTCGAACACAAGGTGTTGCCGGCGGGCCATCAATTGTCGCAAGCGGACGTGACGCTCGCCCGCGACTGGATCGGCAAACTCGCCGCCGAAGTCGCCTGATCCGGAAAAAGCGGCGCATCGTTTTCGAACGGTGCGCCGCGGCTTCATTCGAACCAGCCGCGCCGCTTGAACCAGATCAGCGGCAGCACGCCGCTGGCGATGATGGCGAGCCACGCCAGCGGATAGCCGAACGTCCAGTCCAGCTCCGGCATGTGCTTGAAGTTCATGCCCCAGATGCCGACCATGATCGTGGGAGGCACGCCGACGACCGAGACGATCGTCAGGATCTTGAACAGCTCGTTCTGCTGGATGTTGATGAAGCCGAGCACGGCATCGAGCAGAAGCTGGATCTTGTCCGACAATCGCGTCTCGTAATCGCCGAGCGAGACGACATCCTTGGAGACGGCTTCGAGGCGCTTCTTCGAGGCGGCAGTGATCCATTCACCGCCGACATCGCCGGCGAATGATGCGATGCGGCCAACACCAAGCAGGACATCGCGCGCCTTGGCGAGCCGATCGGCCAACTCGCCGATGTTTTCCAGCGCCTCGCGCATCCTGCGGCTGGAGCGGACCGGCCGCTTGGTGCGAACGAGCCCGCCTTTGAAGACGCCCCGCGAGAGCCTGTCGACCTTCGCGCCGAGAGACTCAAGGACATCGGCGCCGCGATCGACCATCGCCTCGACCAGGCTGGTGAACACGCACATGCCGTTCTCCAGGCTGTCATCGGAACCGATGCGCTTGCCGATGTCGTCGAAGATCGGCAGCTGCGCGAAACGCACCGTCACCAGCACGCGCGGGCCGATGACGAATCCCACGGGCGTGATCTCGGCCTCGTTGTCCTCGTTAAGCCGGACCGCAGGCGAGCTGAGATAGAGCGTGCCGTTGTCGAGGATCAGGCGGCTCGACGCTTCGATCTCGCTGAGCGAATCCTCGGACGGAACGCGTATCCCGAGCAATCGTTCGACGAACTGCTTTTCTTCTGCGGTCGCGTCCAAAAGATCAGCCCAGATGATCTCGGACGGCATCTGCGCGCCGATCTTCTGCCAGTCGTCCGACGGCCACCTGTACAGTTTGAGCAAGAATGGAACTCCGTGGCCGCATCGTCAGGCCGGATGGTGCATCCGGCTGCCATCCACCGGGCTAACGTCTGGGGGTTCCAAACGTTCATGCCTTGCCGCGCAGACCCGCGCTGAATAGCTGGCCGCGATCGCCAACTGAAATCTACGCAAGGACCGCTCAAGCCGCCACGTTGGCGAGGAAGCGATCCACCGACGAGCGCAGCTGTGCCGCCTGGCTGGACAGATCGTGGGCGGTTGCCAGAACCATGTCGGCGGAATGGTTGGCATTATCCGTAGCTTCGGCCGTTCCGGCAATGCTGCGGGCAACCTGGGCCGTACCAGTCGCGGCCTGACCGATACTTCTGGAGATCTCTCCCGCCGCCGCATTCTGCTGACTGACAGCCGCGGCGATCCGGCCTGTGAAACTGTCGATGTCGCCAATGATCAAGGCGATCGCTCCAACGTTGTCGACTGCCTGCCGTGTCGCCAACTGCACCTCGTTGATTTGCGACGAAATCTCCTCGGTTGCCTTCGCAGTCTGGGTTGCAAGCGCCTTGACCTCCGACGCGACGACGGCAAAGCCCCGACCCGCCTCGCCGGCCCGCGCGGCCTCGATGGTGGCGTTGAGCGCAAGCAGGTTGGTCTGTCCGGCAATGGTCCGGATGAAACCGACCACTTCGTCGATCTGCTGTGCCGCGCTTGCAAGCCTGCCGATGGTCTGGTTGGCGGACTCCGCCATACCGGAGGCGCGCTGGACGATTGTGGAGGCGTCGGCTAGCTGAGAGCTAATGGCCTGCACGGACTCACCGAGTTCGCTCGCGGCGGTCGCAACGGTCTCGACGTTGCTCGACGTTTCTTTGGCAGTCGAAGCCGCCTCGCTCGACTGTTTGCCAGCGACGCGCGCCGTCTCGGCCAGGTTCTGCGCCGTGGCCGTCAACTCCCCGGTCATGCGGTCGGTGTGGCTGAGCACGGAGCTGAAGGCGGCGCGGAACGCATCGATCTCGGCCTCCACACGTTGCCGGCGGCCGATCTGCGCGGCGCTGCTCTGGTCTTTGGCGGCGATCAAGGCCAGGTCCTCATCGGCGCGGGCCTTCAGGCTGGATTGCATCACGGCCAGAGACTTCAGGAGCCGACCAAGCTCGTCGCGACGACGGACGGATATATCGTCCATGAAGTTGCCGGCTGCCACGCGTTCAGCGATCCGGACTGCGGCCGAAATCGGCCGGCTCATCGAGTAAGTGAAGGCGAGCGCGATGACGAGTCCGATCAGCGCCGTCCCGACCGCCACTGACACCATCGTGGTGCGGGCCGAATTGACCGCTGCTTCCGCCTCCGTGCGATATTCATAGCCGTAAGCCGCGACAAGCTCGACGAGATCGTCGATCGACGTCATCAACCGGTCGCCCTGTTGCGCGAGCAGGAAGCTGGTCGGAATCTCCGTTGTACCGCCGGCGGACGACTTGAGAATCTTCAGCGCGCCGCTGGACCACTCCTTGAGCTGGCCCTCGACCTTCTCGCGGACATTCGTGACATTCGGCGATGAGGTGCGTTCGCGCACGACTTTCAGATCTTCGAAGCTGCTGCGCACCAGATCCTCGAACTTCTTGACCTGTTCGCCCGAGCTGCCCGCGAGCAGGTTTCGCTGGAGCACGAGGCGGGCCTCATGCAGCGCCGCGTGGGCGGCCCGCGCATGGTTGATGCCCATCAGCGGTCCGTCGTAGAGACGGATCACCAGGTCCCCGGAATTGCCGATGGCGCGTATGCCGTAGAACGCGATCCCGCAGGCCAGCAGGATCACAACACTGAAGGCACCGAATATCTTGTAGCGTATCGACATCATCAATCTCCGGCGCCACGTGGTCGTTAGTCAGTTACCTTGACCATCATCTTCATGCGCGGATGGATGGCGCAGATTACCAGGACCTCGCCGGCATCCTTGAAGCTGACGTCCGTCGAGGTGCCGGGCGCCTGCGATCCGAGGTTGAATTCGTTGCCCTTGCTGGCCGACATGATGTTGTGGGGCACCGTGTCATCGTTCAGAAACGTCACGGCGGCGCCCTTCTTGACCGAGATGTTCTCGGCCGAGAAGACGCGCCCCTGCTGGTGGATGACTTCGGTGGCCGCATAGGCGCCTACCGAAAGCCCGCTGACGATGACGCAAGTGAACAGAGCAAGTGCACGCATGGGGTATCCTTTCAAATTTAGCGCGGCAGGACCGGCACGGCCGTCGGGGCGAGTTCGCTGGTCAATGTCTTGAGGAACGCAACGAGATCGGCCTTCTCCTGCGCTGTCAGTTCGAGAGGGCGCATGAGATCCGAGCGGCTAGGTCGATCGATACCCGCGTGATCGTAGTGCTCGATGACCTCTTCGAGCGTTGCGAGCGAGCCGTCGTGCATGAAGGGGCTGCGGCGGCTGATCTCGCGAAGGCCCGGGGTTTTGAAGGCGTGCTTCATCTTGATGACACCAGGAAGGTACTCGCCACGGCCGACGTCGCTGCTCGGCAGCCCGATGTCCTGAAAACCTTCATTGGTGAAGTTCCAGCCTTCGTGACAGGCCGCGCACTGCGCCTTGCCGTTGAACACGGCAAAGCCCCGCTTAGCATCTTCCGAGATCGCCTTCTCGTCGCCCTCGATCCAGCCGTCGAACGGCGCCCGTTCGGAGACGACGGTACGCTCATAGGTCGCGATCGCCTGGCCCAGCGTCTTGGCCTTGATTCCCTCGCCCGGGAAGGCGGCCTCGAACATCGGCTTATATTCGGGAATGCCGGAAAGCCGCTGCATGAGCTCGTCGAGCTTCATGTTCATTTCGCCGGGGGACTGGATCGGGCCGAGCGCCTGCTCCTCCAGTGTCGGAAGACGGCCATCCCACATGAAGATGGCGCTCCAGGCCGCGTTGACGATGGTCGGTGAATGACGCCCGAGCTTCGCCATGCCGTGGCCGACGCCGACCGCCAGCCCGTCGCCCCAGCCGAACCCGGGGCTGTGGCAGCTCGCGCAGGACTGCGCCGATGTCACCGAGAGGCGGGTGTCGAAATACAGCTTCTTGCCGAGCGCGGCTTTCTCGGGCGTGTACGGATTTTCTTTCGGGAACGGGATTGTCGAGGGTCTGCGATACAGGGCCTTGAGGGCGTCGAGCCCGCCCGGCGCCTTCTGTGTGATCTCGACCTTGCGGCTTTCACCGATGACGGCTGCGCCGAAACCGATCGTGCTGAAGCCGATAGCGCCAATACCGGCCGATGCGACTGCGGCGGCGAAGATGGTATAACGTGAGGAGCCGAACATCGGCATGCAATGTCCCTCGAGAGGGTGTCATTCGCGACACTGGAAAACCTTCGAGGCAATGCACCGCCCTTCTGGCGTGATGAAAATAGAGGCAGATCGTTAAAATAAAATGTTGGCGCCAGCAGATCGGCATGTATTTTCGGCAAACCAGCAAATACAAATTGCAGGAAAAAGCGGCAACAACCGTCATGATACCGAAGTTGTAGGGTAGGCCGTCTGAGTTGGAACCATGTCAATACGGAGTATTTAGCCTTTCCCGGTGCGTGCGCCTCCGCGCGCGTGAACCGGGAAACAGTGGCAATTGAATTGCGGCGCAAGAGCAATCCGCGGCCAAGAATGGGATAGCCGGACGACTTGGCGATCATGCTTGAGCAGCGATCCTGTTCAGGGCTCGACTTGGTACAGGGTGCCAGAGACCGCGGCTCGACATGCCTGCCGATGGTACAGTCGAAATTGTCTTCACGTGCCGGAACGCTTCGCCGTAATCGCAAGGCGCACCAGCTCGGCGGGATTTTTCGCGCCGACCTTCTGCATGATATTGACCCGATGGCTCTCGATGGTGCGTGGGCTCAGATCCATGCGGTCTGCGATCTCCTTGGTCGACCTCCCGCCGATCAGCTCGGACAGAACTTCCCGCTCGCGAACCGTGAGCGGCGGCCGTCCGGGGAAATGAAACACAGGCCCCGAGTTCCTGGACTCCCCA
This sequence comes from Bradyrhizobium sp. 44, assembly GCF_023073095.1. Classification (NCBI taxonomy): domain Bacteria; kingdom Pseudomonadati; phylum Pseudomonadota; class Alphaproteobacteria; order Hyphomicrobiales; family Nitrobacteraceae; genus Bradyrhizobium; species Bradyrhizobium sp. 44. The sequence continues at coordinate 148,555 of NZ_JADPIY010000016.1, read as the reverse complement.
GGTTTCAGAGCTGCCGCAACCCGCGCAACGAGGTCGTTGCCCCGAAATGGCTTCTCGATGAAATCAAAGGCGCCCTGCTTGATCGCGCGGACAGCCGTTACGACGTCGCTGCAACCGGACACCATGATGATGGGCCGATCAAAACCTCGGTTCCGGAGTTCCCTCAGGATTTCCAACCCCGAAGTGTCATTCAGAACGACGTCGACGAGAACGCAAGAAGGATTGGAATCGAGGCACAACGCAATGAATGACTTCGGATCGTTGCAGCCGATCACATCGAACCCCGCCCTGGTGAGCACGAGCGAGACCGTCTGCCAGACCGCGGGTTCGTCATCCAGCACCAGAACAGGTCCGGCAGGCACTTGAACGGAAGGACTACCCGTACAATTACGTCTCGCGCGATTCATATGCTGTATGCCAAAAGGTCAGTGCTGATGCTCGCCGAATCGAGCGAGGCTTTGCATCGACGCTTAAACAGGCGCGGTTCATCCGCTCGGCTTGTTGGGTCCAATCCATCGGCCAACGGGGAATTGGGAGGAGATTTATGGAGGTCGCATTCTCCACCGCAGACGTGCATCCGCGGGACCGTTTCGACTATTGGCAAGCTGCCACGCGCGAGCGGATCGCCGACCACGACTCCTCGATTTCCTCTCGCGACGGTTTCAACGCAGAGCTGTCGGTCGGACGCGTTGGGTCGCTCGGCCTGGTTAGATCACGTAACTCCGAGATTCAGGTCGCTTCCACAAACCGGCATGCGGCCCGCTCGGACCCCAGCGAAGTCCTGTTATTCTGTTTGCTCGCTGGTCGAATCCTGCTGGAACAAAGCGATCGCAGGGTGTCCTTGGACGCAGGCTCACTCGCGTGTGTGGACCCGCGGCTCGCCCACACGATGCACTTTCTCGATCAGTCGTCCACGCTCATCATCAAAGTTCCGCGAACGGAACTTGAAGCAAGGCTCGGTAAGAACTTCGATATTGCGGCTTGCCGCATCGCTCCGTTGGGTCCGCAGGAGCGCCTAACCCTATTCTTTGCAGCCAAGCTGGAACAGCTGAGCGGTACACTCGATAGGACAAGCGAGGAAACCATCTCGACGCAGGCAATCGACTTGATTGCGCTCTCCCTCGGGAACGCGGTCGATAGACCAACGCAACTTCCGGCAAGCAAATCACGCCTTGTCTGGCACATTCACCGCGCCATCGACGCGAGATTGCAGAATACCGACCTCACGCCGGAGCGAATCGCCGAACGTGTCGGAATTAGCGTTCGCCAAGCCAACAGATTGCTCGGAACGCAGGGCAGCTCACTCATGCGGCTCGTCCAAACCAAGCGACTGGCTCGATGCCGCCACGCGCTGGAAGACCCGAGACAAATACACCGTTCAGTCAGTGACATCGCTCTCGGCTGGGGATTTTCGGACCTGACCCACTTCAGCCGATCATTCAAAAGAGCTTATGGAATTTTGCCTAGCGACCTCCGAAAGCTCAAAGAAAGCCGGTGAAAGCGGCCCCTTCGTTTCGGCCACGGCTTGGCGCGCGACGTATCGGCGAACGTCGCAGAGCTGCTTCTCCAACAGCACCAGCTCCTCGAGGGCAGCTTTCAGCTCCCTCTGAAGCCGCCGAAAGCGCATGCGATAGCCGTGCCGCTTCGCACCGTTCAACGCTTCGATGGTCGATTCCAGTTCGGCGAAGCACTGTGCAAATTTTGCCCTCTTTTCCCTGGTCTCCTTGCTTTGCGCAATGAGATCGGCTGCGATGAGACGCTGTTTCAACACAGGCTCGCTAAGGTGCAAGGTTGTGACGTTCGACATCTTGGACAATCGATACTGGAGAGAACGGGATGGCGCCTGGCGTTCACCAGGCGCCCGTTGCTTTTCAGATCAGGCGGCGCGTACGGTGGAGAGGAACCGCTGTACCTGAGCTTTCAGCCTGTTGCTGTCGGAGGACAGTGATTGCGCCGAGGACAGCACCTGGCTGGACGCCCCGCCCGTCTCCGTCGCCCCCCTCTGAACGTCGACGATGTTGGAGGAAACCTGCTGAGTGCCCTGGGACGCCTGCTGGACATTGCGCGCGATCTCCTGAGTGGCGGCGCCCTGTTCCTCCACCGCTGCCGCAATGGTCGACGAAATTTCAGAAAGTCGTTCGATCGTACCGCTGATACTTTTGATCGCCGTGACGGATTCCTGCGTTGCGGCCTGAATGCTGGTGATCTGCTGTCCGATGTCGCCGGTTGCCCGCGCGGTCTGCTCGGCCAACGCCTTCACCTCGGAGGCAACCACTGCAAAGCCGCGGCCCGCATCGCCGGCCCGCGCTGCCTCGATCGTTGCATTCAGCGCCAGCAGGTTGGTCTGTCCGGCGATCGTGTTGATGAGCTCAACCACGTCGCCAATGCGGGTCGAGGCCCGCGACAGCTCGCTGACCTGGTTCATTGTGTTGCGGGCCTGGCCGACGGCTTCGCCAGCCATCCGCGCCGATTCCTGAACCTGCCGGCCGATTTCGTTGACCGACGTCGACAGTTCTTCCGTTGCGCTCGCAACCGACTGGACGTTGGCAGAAGCCTGCTCGGACGCGGCGGCAACGGTCGTGGTGACCTCCTGAGCACGTGTCGCGGAATGGGTCAACGTGTTGGCTGAGGCTTCCAGCTCGGTAGAAGCGGACGCCACGGCGTCCACGATCTCGCCGACAGCGTGCTCGAACTCGTTGGCAAGCTTCTCCATTTCCAGCTTGCGACGCCTTGCTTCCGCCTGCTCGTTGGCCTTTTGCTCATCCTCCATCCGGCGCACGCGCAGGCCGTTCTCCCTGAAAACGAGGAGTGCCTTGGCCATGTCGCCGATTTCGTCGTTGCGCGTCGTATATACGACTTCGGTGTCGAGGTTCCCGTCGGCGATAGTCCGCATCGTGCCGTTCAGCCGCTGGAGCGGCGAAGTCACCCACATCAACACAAAGCATGCAGCGACGAGACCCATCAAGAGTGCGACGCCCCCGACCGTGAACGTCACCAGTTTTGCGAGCGAATAGCTGCCGCGTGCCTCTGAAACGGCCTGAGCGGCACCCTTCTCATTGAATTCGACAACGGCGTCGATGGCGTTCTGCGCCTCACTGAACGCTGCACTCCCCAAGCCATTGTAGTCGCTTATCGCCTTGGCCGGATCACTCGCGGCCAGCATCAGGATGCGATCCTGCTCATTCTTATAGAAACCTGACTTTTGCTGGAACTTATCCCAAAGCGCCCTTTCCTGAGGCGATACGATGGTAGCCTCATAGACCTTCGCGGCCTTCTCGGCATTAGCCATATATTGCGAGAGCTGCCCTTCTGTAGTTCTGCGCTGCAACGGGTCGGTGGTCACGATCAGGCGGCTGCCGGCGACCCGGCCGCGTGTCGACCAATACTTGACGTCACCCAGCGCTTTCGTCGCAGGCAACCAATTGGTGGCAAGGTCTTCCGCATTCGCATTTAGCGCTGCCGCGCGGGAAAGTGCCATCCATGCCTGCGCCATTAGAAGCAGCACAAGGAGGGAAACGATTCCAAGTAGGCAAATCTTAACGCTCAGACGCATGTTTGCTCCCGCAAGCAAAGGATTAATAAAACGCCCTGCATCCTTGTTCGAGTTGGTTGACGAAAGCTAACCGATGACCATCGTGTGACTACGGGATTGCCGCAGCAGATGCCGGGCGGCGCGTTCAACTGCGGCGCTCCGGCTCAGACTGACGTGAGACAGACGGTCTGTTGTGATTCAGCGGGAAAGAAGCGAGAGACGCTGCTTGGAAGACCAAGGTTGGTTTTGGTCTGCCTGGCCACGAGGTCTTGGCGATGACGCGCCTGCAAGGTTTGCTCGCAATCGAGACGGCCGGTCAGATCTTCACCTCGTCCGGGCAGACCTGGCATGTGGTGGCGACGGCGGCCGACGAGTTCTGCGACGATGCCATCATGCCAGTGTTTTGCCCGACGCGTCAACGGCATCGCGCTACGCGAAGCCATTCGATGGCGTGCCGCGCAAGTCATTGAAACAACTACCCTCGGCTACTGTGCATGGGGTTGTTTTTCAGGTTTTTTGTTTGGACCGGTGTTGTGACGATCTCTGCCGGTGGGAGAGATCGTCACCGACATCGCGCAATCGACCTGCGCGACCTACTCCCACGCCCATGTCGAGAAATCGTTCTCGTACTGCGGCACGTCCTTCCAGACGCCTTTCAGCTTCTTGTTGGTGATGGTGATCAGCTGCGGCTGGTACAGATAGCCGGAGACCGCGTCGGTTGCCAGCATCCGCTGGGCGTCGCCGAGAAGCTTGACACGGGCGGCTTCATCCGGCGTCGACACGATCTGCTTGTAGAGCGCGTTGAAGGCGTCGTTGTTGTAGCCGAGATAGTAGTCCGGCTCGGTGATCTTGACGAGATCGAACGGCTCGACATGGCTGACGATGGTGAGGTCGAAATTGTGCGGACCATTGCCGGCGAATACCTGCGACAGCCATTGCGCCCATTCGACGTTCTCGATCTTGGCGATGATGCCGACCTTGGCGAGCTGGGCTGCGAGGATCTCGCCGCCCTGCCGCGCGTAGGACGGCGGCGGCAGCTTCAGCGACAGCTCGAGCGGCGTGGTGATTCCGGCCTCGGCGAGCAGCTTCTTGGCTTTCTCGGGATCGAACGGGTTGATGCCTGTGGTCTCGACGTAGCCGAGCGCGGTCGGGACGTAGAAGCTGCCGATCGGCGTGCCAAAGCCATCGACCGCGCCGTCGATCATCGCCTTGCGATCGATCGCGGCGAGGATCGCACGGCGCACGCGAACATCGTCGAGCGGCTTCTTGCGATGATTGATGCCGACGATGGTCTTCGCCCTGGAGCCGCCGACCATAACGTTGAAGCGCGGATCGGCCTTGAACTGCGCGATGGTGCGCTGGGCCGACACCCGGGGAAACGCGTCGACGTCGCCCGACAGCAACGCGGCCGTCTGCGCCGACGGATCGGAGATGAAGCGGACCGTCACCTTCGAGAGCTTGATCGCGGCGGCGTTGCGATAGTCGGCCCATTTGGTCAGGGTCATCGAGGAGCCCTTGGCCCACGCACCGAGCTGAAAGGGCCCGGTCCCGACCGGCTGCGTGATATTGGTGGCAGCGCTCTTCGGCTCGACGATCGAGCCGCTCGCCTGCCCCAGCAGGAACGGCAGGTTCGGCTCGGAATTCTTCAGGCTGATCACGACCGTATCGGCGTCGGGCGCATCGACCTTCTCGAAGCTCTGGAACAGGCTCTTGTCCTTGTTGGTGCTGGTGGCGACGGCATTGCGCTCGAACGAGAATTTCACGGCCGCGGAGTCGAACGGCTCGCCATTGTGGAACTTGACGCCCTTGCGCAGCTTGAACGTATAGGTCTTCAGATCGGGCGATGCGGTCCAGCTCTCCGCCAGCAGGGGCGACGTGGTGCCGTCCTCGTTGATCTTCGTCAGGGTCTCATAGATGTTGTAGAGCGTGACCTCGGCGATCGCGGCGGCGGCGGCATTGGTGGGATCGAGCCCGGGCGGCTCCAGCGCCATCGCCATGACGACGCTGTCCTTCTTGGACTGCGCCAGCACCGGCAACGGAGCCGCGGCAAGCGCGGCGGCGAATGCGACGATCGATAGTTTCCTGAACATGCGTAACTCCCCGGCCTTGTCTCGTCTCAAGCCTACGCCAATCCCGCCGCGGACGCTAACCTTCCACGGGCAATTGCGGCAACGCCATCACGGCTTCCGCCTTATGGCAGGCGGCCAGATGCGTCTCGCCCACCTTGCGTAGCTCAGGCAGAACCTCGCGGCAATGCTGGTCGGCGAGCGCGCATCGCGGGACATAGGGGCACCCGGTCGCCGCCGCCGATTGCGAGGCGATCGCCTGGGCCCCGCGCCGGCGCCGGCCGCCACCGGCGCGCACCCGCGGCACGGCGTCCAGCAGTGCCCGCGTGTAGGGATGGGCGCAGCGCTCGAACAAATCCTCTGGCCTGCCCTGCTCGACGATGCGGCCGAGATACATCACCGCGACCTCGTCGCAGAGATAGTCGACGACGGCGAGGTCGTGACTGATCAGGACGTAGCTGAGGCCGAACTGTTCCTGGAGGTCCTGCATCAGATTCAAGACTTGCGCCTGCACGGAAACGTCGAGCGCGGAGACCGGCTCGTCGGCAACGATCAGCTTCGGCTGGGTGATCAGCGCGCGCGCAATAGCGATGCGCTGGCGCTGGCCGCCGGAGAATTCGTGCGGATATTTCTCCATGTCGGCATCGCGCAGCCCCACCTGCCGCAGCGCTGCGGAGACGCGCTCGCGGAACGTATTCCGGTCGGCGTCTTCCAGCACAGTGAGCGGTTCGGCAACGACGCGCGCGATGGTCTGGCGTGGGTCCAGCGATCCGTAGGGATCCTGGAACACCATCTGGAAATCGCGGCGGGCGCGGCGCAGCTCGCCAGCGGAGATGCGGTTGAGGTCGCGGCCGAGCAGCGCGACCTGCCCCGATGTCGGCCGTTCCAGCGCCATCACCACACGCGCAAAGGTCGACTTGCCTGAACCGGACTCGCCGACGATGCCGAGGCTCTTGCCGGCGTCGACCCGCACGCTCACACCGTTGAGCGCGCGCACCTGCCCCGGCGGGCGAAACACGCTTTCGCGCGGCAGCGTGTAGCGCTGCTCGAGATCCTTCACGTCGAGAAGAGGCGCCGTGCTCATGCGGTCAGCGCTCCGACGCGTTCGGCCATGGAGACGTCCGTCCGGATGCAGCGCACGAAGTGGCCGGGTCCGACGTCCACCATCGGTGGAAGCGCAGCCCGGCACTGCTCGATCACGAGCGGACAGCGATCGGCAAAGGTGCAACCGGAAGGCAGATCGGCGAGCTCCGGCACCGAGCCCGATATCGTCGTCAGCCGCGTTCCCTTGCGTGCGCCGAGTTTCGGTCGGGCGCGGAACAGGCCCTGCGTATAAGGATGGCCCATCCGGCGGAACACTTCGTCGGTCGGCCCGCTCTCGATGATCGTGCCGCCGTACATCACCATCATGCGTTGCACGTTCTCGGCGATGACGCCGAGATCGTGCGAGATCAGGATCATCGACATGCCGCGCTCCTCGACGAGATCGGCGATGAGGTCGAGGATCTGGCCCTGGATGGTGACGTCGAGCGCCGTGGTCGGCTCGTCCGCGATCAGAAGGTCCGGCTCGCAGGCGAGCGCCATCGCAATCGTGACGCGCTGACGCTGGCCGCCGGAAAACTGGTGCGGATAGGCGTCGACGCGCCTTGCCGGATCAGGCAGCCCGACGCGGTCGAGCAAGGCAATCGCTTCCTTGCGCGCCTGCGATGCCGAATATTTCTTGTGACGCCGCAGCGGCTCGGCGACCTGATGGCCGATCGTGTGCATCGGGTTGAGCGCGGTCATCGGCTCCTGGAAGATCATGCTGATGCGGTTGCCGCGCAAGCGACAATAGTCCGCGTCCGACAATCCAGCGAGTTCGCCTCCATCCAGCTTGATGCTGCCGGTGACGGACGCGCTGTCCGGCAGCAGCCCCATCAGCGACAACGCCGTCACCGACTTGCCGCAGCCGGATTCGCCGACAAGCCCGAGCGTCTCGCTGCGCTTCAGGGCGAAGCTGACGCCGCGCACGGCCCGTGCCGGCCCGCGGCTGGTGTTGAGGCGCACGCCGAGATTTTCGACCTCGATCAACGGCATGGTCGAGCGCTCGCCCATCGTCATCGCTCCCGCGCCAGTCGTGGATCGAGCAGATCGCGCAGTCCGTCGCCGAGCAGATTGAGGCCGAGCACCGCGATCGCGATCGCAGCGCCCGGATAGACCGCGAGCATCGGCGACTGGAACAGCAGCGTCTGCGCGTCGTTCAGCATCCGTCCCCAGGACGGCTGCGGAGGCTGCGTGCCGAGACCGAGATAGGACAAGGCGGCCTCGGCAAGAATCGCGAGTGCAAACTGGATTGTCGCCTGCACGATCACGATCGACAGGATGTTCGGCAGCACGTGCTCGATGGTGATGCGAAACTTGCCCTTGCCTGCCGCGCGCGCGGCCAGCACAAATTCGCGCGCCCAGATCGCGTTGGCCGAGCCGCGCGTCAGCCGGATCAGCGTCGGGATCTGGAAGATGCCGATGGCCACGATCGAGGTCACCATGCCGGGCCCCACGACCGCGGCGAGCATGATGGCGGACAGCACGGCCGGAAAGGCGAAGGTGAAATCGGAGAAGCGCATGATGATCTCCTCGGTCCAGCCGCGCCTGGCCGACGCGATCAGGCCGAGACAGACGCCGAAGGTGAGACCGATGCTGACCGCGATGATGCCGACCATGATGGTGGAGCGGGCGCCGGCGAGCAGCAGCGAGACGATGTCGCGGCCGAAGACGTCGGTACCGAGCCAGTGCGCGGCCGAGGGCAGCCGGAGCTTTGACGCGATGTCGATCTCGTAGGGCGACCAGGGCGTCCACACCAGCGACAGCAGCGCCGAGGCGAGCACCAGCAAGCTCAGCGCACCACCGAGCACAAAGCTGCGATGACGCAGCGCTCGGCGCCAGAAGGTCCGGGCCGGCAGAGGGCGCGCCATGGCCGGCGCGTCGATGAGGGTGGTCAGCGGCGCGCTCACAGATCGTGGACCTTGATGCGGGGATCGACGAAGGCATAGAGCACGTCGACCACGAAATTGACGATGACGACCATGGTCGCGAGCAGCATCACGCAGTTGCGCACCACGATGAGGTCGCGGTTGGCGATCGACTGGAAGATCAGGCGGCCGAGCCCCGGCAGGTAGAACACGTTCTCGATCACGATGGTGCCGGCGAGCAGATTGGCGAATTGCAGGCCCATCACGGTCATCACGGGGATCATGGCGTTGCGCAGCACGTGTTTCCACAGCACCTCGCGCTTGCCGAGGCCCTTCGCGCGCGCCGTGCGGACGAAGTCTTCACGCAGCACTTCCAGCACCGCCGAGCGCGTGACGCGTGCGAGGATCGCGGCCTGCACCACCGCCAGCGACACTGCCGGCAGCAGCAGCGATTTGATGCCGGGCCAGATGCCGTCCTCCCAACCGGGAAAGCCGCCCGCGGACAGCCATTGCAGCCGCACCGAGAACAACAGCACCAGCAGGATCGCGAACCAGAAATTCGGCAACGCGATCCCCACCTGCGTCAGCGACATCACGCCGACGTCGCCGAGCTTGTTGTGGTTGGCGGCGGTGTAGATGCCGGCCGACAGCGCCAGCGTCACCGTGATCAGCATGGACATTATTGCGAGCGGAATGGTCAGCACCAGCCGCTCCGCGATCAAAGCGGCAACCGGCGTACCGTAGACATAGGAGTTGCCGAGATCGCCGACGAGCAGCCCCTTGACCCATTGCAAATAGCGAACCGCCAGCGGCTGGTCGAGGCCGAGCTTCACCGTGAGCGCACGGACCGCATCTGGCGAGGCATCGGCGCCCATCAGCATCTGCGCAGCGTTGCCAGGGAGAGCATCCAGCACCAGGAAAATGATCACGGATGCGCCGACCAGCGTCGCCAGCAAGGTCAGCAGACGTCGGAGGACAAATACGCTCATGCGCGCTCGGATTCAGGGGTCATCCGTTGGACGATCAACATGTCCGGGCACCGGAGGCAAGTGCTTTGCTGCATCCCCATCTGCTCAACCGGGCCAGCGGGACAGAAGGCCTTGCGAGGCCTCGAACAGCTCGCTCACGCGCAGCAAGTCCGCATCAGCGCGGAAGCGGCCGACGAGTTGCAATCCGATCGGCAGGCCGTCGCGGCCGAAGCCGCAGGGCAGGCTGATCGCGGGGTGTCCGGTCATGTTGAACGGCATGGTCCAGGGGAACCAGTGCGGCCGGACGCTGTCAAAGTGCTTGCCGTCGATCTCGATGGTGCCGAACAGGTCCTGATCGATCGGCAGGGCGGTGCGGGTGATGGTTGGCATCGCCAGCAGATGCCCGCGCGCAAGCAGGGATTGCACCCGGCGGAACAGCGCCGTGCGCGCGAACATCGCCTCCTGATAGGCGACGCCGCTGACGTCGGTGGCAAGCGCAAGCTGCTTGAGGAAGGCCTCGCTCAGCGCGTCCCCATGCTCGGCCGCGAGTTTGGCAAAGCGCGTGCGCCAGACCGTGTGATTGATGGCGCGCCAGATCGGCTCGATGTCGAACCCCTCGCCCGAAAATTCCTCGAGCTCGGCACCCAGGCCCGCGAGCCGATCGAGGCTGGCCTTGAAGCCGGCTGCGACATCGGCAGAGACAGGGCGTCCGGGCGGCGACAGGCAGTACAGGATTTTCTGCCCACGCAGATCGCCGCGCGGGGCGGCCGCGCCGATGAAGTCGGGCACGGGAACGCCGATCGACCAGGGATCGCAAGAATCCTCGCCGGCCATCGCCTGCATCATCAACGCGGTGTCGGCGACGGTCCGCGTCATCGGCGTGACATAGGTCTGGTTGCCGAACGCGTCCAGCGCCTGGCTGTGCGGGATTACGCCGTTGCTCTGCTTCAGCCCGACCACGCCGTTGCAGGCGGCGGGAATCCGCGTCGAGCCGCCGCCATCGGTCGCGATCGCAAGCGGCGCGATGCCGCTCGCCACCGCCACCGCCGCGCCGCCGCTGGAGCCGCCCGGCGAGCGCTCGGCGCTCCACGCATTGCGGGTGCGGCCGAACAGCGGCGAGTCGGTCAGGCACTTGCTGCCGAATTCGGGCGTCGTGGTCTTGCCGATCAGGATCGCGCCTTGCGCGCGCAGCCTTGCAACCGCGACGGCATCCTCGTTCGGAACATTGTCCTTGTAGGGAATGGCGCCGAAAGTGGTCTTGACGCCCCTGGTGTTGACGATGTCCTTGACGGTGACGGGGATGCCGTGCAGCTGGCCGAGCGGCTCGCCGGCCATCACCTTGCGCTCGGCTTTGCGCGCGGCGGCAAGCGCCTCATCGCCGCAGATCGTGATGAAGCAGTTCAGCTCAGGCTGGAGCGCCTCGGCACGGGCGAGCACCGCGCTGACGAGTTCGACGGGGGAGACCTCCTTGCGGTCGATGCTCGCGCGCAATTCGGTGGCGGACAAGAAACAGAGATCATCGTTCATGGAAGGACCGGCTCGCTTCAGGATGCGCGGACCTTGCCAGCGTGCACCGATCCTGTCCATTTCGGCTTGCGCATGGCCGCTGGCCACCGAAACAACTCGGAAGTGCGGCGAGGTCTGCCCTAGCTACCAGCTCCAGGTGACCTCATGGCTCCAGGGCGGATCGGCACCGCGACGGGTGCAGGTGAGACCGGCGCAATTGGCGGCAAAGAACAGTGCACGGCGAAGCTCGTCTGCGCCGATATCCTTCAATTGCTGTCGAGGGAGACGTCCCTGCTTGTGCAGGGCGAACAACAACGCCGCCTGAAAACTGTCGCCCGCGCCGATGGTGTCGGCGACCACGACTTTGGGCGCGGCGACCTCGATCTGCCCTGCCCCCGCATGCCACGCGATCGCGCCGCTGTCGCCACGGGTGATGACGACCAGGCTCGCGCCCCCCGCGAGCAGCGTGCTCGCACGCTGGTGATATGGCTCGTCGCCGAACAAATAGGCAAAATCGACGTCCGACATCTTGATGAGATCGGCGCTGGCCGCAAACGCGGTCATGCGCGCGAGATAAGCCGGTTTGCCCTTCACGAGGTTGGGTCGGCAGTTCGGATCAAAGGAGATTGTCGAGGACGACCGCGCGTCCGCGATCAGGGCCTTGGTCTCGGTCGCGCCCTGGTCGTTAACAAGTGTGGTCGAGCCGACGTGGAGAACTTCGACCGCGTCGAAGGGAATGGAGCCGCGCTGGTAGACCCAGTTCCGCGCCGCCGTCTCGGCATCGTAGAACGCGTAATGCGACTCGCCCGCGACGATACGAACGAAAGCGAGCGTGGTCTGGTGTTCGCTGCTTGTGGCGAGCGCGAGCTCGACATTGGATGCAGCGGCGTGCTCGGCGATCATGCGCCCGAACATGTCCGTCGAGATCCCGCCGACAAAGCCGGTCGACGCGCCAAGCCGCGCCATGCCGATTGCGACGTTGAGGCAGGAGCCTCCGACCGCCGGCATCACCGCTTCGCGCCCGTCGGTGTTTCGCGTCGGAACGAAATCGATCAGCGCATCGCCGCAGGAAATCAGCATCCGTCTCAACCTCCCGCGATGTCGCGCATCGCGACGCGGCTGCCGCGATCGACCTCGCGCAGCAGCTTGTAGACCTCGCGCTTGCGGGCGTGAAAGGCGGCGATGTCGGGCGTGGTCGGCTCGCTCTTGCGTCCCAGCGCCGACATCTTTGCCATGGTCTCGCCGATCGAGGCATAGGCGCCGCCGGCGACTGCGCCGAGCATGGCAGCGCCGAGCAGCACGGGTTCTTTGGTCTGCGGCAGCGCGACCGTGAGGCCGGTGGTGTCCGCCATGACCTGCCGCACCAGCGGACTGCGGCTGGCGCCGCCGCCCATGATCATGATGCCGGAATGGACGCCATGCGCGGCAAAGGCCTCGATCACCTCGGCAAGCCCATAGGCGAGCCCGCACAGACCGGCGACGAACAGCCGTTCCATCGAGGCGATGCCGGTGTCGAGATCGAGGCCGGCGATCACCGCGCGCGTGTCAGGGTCGGCGTAGGGCGAGCGGTTGCCGATGAATTCAGGAAGTACATGGACGTCGCTGGCCAGCAGCGCGGCACGGCTGGCGCCGCCTGCGCGCGCGATGATGCGGCGCTCGAGGAACTCGATGAGGTCGAGGCCCTCGCTGCGCGCCGCCGCGCTCGCCTCGGCGTGGCCAGGATGCGACTTGAGAAGATGGTCGATCGCAGCGCCCGCAGCCGACTGCCCGCCCTCGTTGAGCCAGAAATTCGGCACCATGCCGGAATAGTAAGGACCCCACACGCCCGGCACGAAGCACGGTTCTTTCGTCGTCGCCATGATGCAGGCCGACGTTCCCATGATGTAGGCGAGACGGTCGGAGACATCTGTCGCGCCGTCCGATTCATCGCGCCCGCCGATCGCCCCGATGCCGCCTGCATGCGCGTCGATCAGGGACGCTCCGACCGGTGTGCCCGCTGACAGGCCGAGATCGGCCGCGGCAGTGCGGGAGAGACCTGCGCCCAGGCGCGTACCGGGGGCGACGATCTCGGTGCCGATCCGGGCGTATTTCTCGTTGACGAAATCCGACAGGCCGATGCGCTTGAAGAATGGCGCGCTCCAGCCGCCGCCGTCGTGGGCGAGATAGTTCCATTTGCAGGTGACCGTGCAGGTCGAGCGCTGAAGCGAGCCGGTTGCGCGCCAGGTCAGGTAATCCGCCAGATCGAAGAAGTGCCCTGCAGCATCGAAGCTCGCGCGCATGTGCCGCTTCAGCCACAGCAGTTTCGGCATCTCCATCTCGGGCGAGATCGAACCGCCGACATAGCGCAGCACGGCATCACCGGTTTCGTTGATCAGCCGCGCCTCGGCCGTGGCGCGGTGATCCATCCAGACGATGACGTTGCGCTGCCTGTCGCCGGAGGCGCTGACGGTGAGCGGTTCGCCTTGCCGGTCGAGCACCACGAGGGAACAGGTGGCGTCGAAACCGATACCGCCGACGCTGTCGGGCGCGATCGCAGCTTCCGCCATCGCGGCCCGCACCGACGCAGTGCAAGCGTCCCAGATATCCTGGGACGATTGTTCGACGATGTCGCCGGCCTCGTGCCATATCCTGATCGGATGCCGTGCCATCGCCAGCAAGGTGCCCGCCTCGTCGAACACCCCTGCCCGCGTGCTCGTGGTCCCTACATCGATGCCGATATACGCTCGCGGCATTGTCGCCCCCGGAAGCTCTCGTCAGTTTTGACGCAAGCCTACCAGCAAGTGTAGCCGCCATCCACCAGCACGATGCTGCCGGTCATCAGGCTCGCGGCTTCGGAGGCCAGGAACAGCACGACGGAAGCGATCTCATCGACCTGCCCCATCCGTGCCATCGGGGTTCCACCGATCCAGGCGTCGTACATTCTCGGATTGCTTTTCACGAAGGCGTTGAGCGGCGTCTCGATATAAGTCGGCGCCACCGCGTTGACGCGGATGCCACGCGTGCCCCATTCGGCGGCGAGCGATTTCGTCAGATGATGCACGCCGGCCTTGGACGCATTGTAGAAGCACTGCTCCTGCGGCTTGTTGACGATGAAGCCGGACATCGATCCGACATTAACGATGGCGCCGCTCCTGGCATTGAGCATGTGCTTGCCGAACTCGCGGCAGCACCAGAAGGTGCCGTTGAGATTGACGTCAATGACGTTGAGCCAGTGCTCGTCGGTCACGGTCTCCGCGGGCGTCTCGCTGCGGGCGATGCCGGCGTTGTTGACGAGGATGTCCACCTTGCCGTGGCGCGCGACGAGGTCGCTCGCCACCTCCGCCACGCGCTTGGTGTCGGTGACATCCATGATCGCCGTCTCGGCGTCGAAGCCCTTCGCCCTCAGGCTGGCTTTCGCGCTGTCCGCGACCTTGCTGTCACGATCGCCGATGACGACCCTGGCGCCGGCTTCAGCCAGCGCTTCGGCGCAGGCGAGCCCGATCCCCTGCCCGCCGCCGGTGATGAACGCGGTCTTGCCGTTCAGCTTGAACTTTTCCAGGTACATGTTGCTCTTCCGCTTCTTGCCGTTTCTTGTCAGTTCCGAATGGCGTTGCCGCTCGCGTCGAAGCGATGGATGCGCGCGGGCTCCGGCACCAGCGACACATGATCGCCGGCATGCAGGCTCAATTCACCGATGTAGCGCGCCGTCAGCATGCCGAGCTGTCCGGCATCGACATAAAGGAAGGTGTCGCTGCCGAGGTGCTCGGCCACCGCGATCGTTCCCTGCCAGCCGCCGGCACCGTCGCGTTCGATCTTGAGATGCTCCGGCCGCACCCCGATCGTCGCCGCGCCCTTCTGCAGGGCGTGCTCGCCGGTGACGAAGTTCATCTTCGGCGAACCGATGAAGCCGGCGACGAAGAGATTAGCCGGCCTCTCGTAGAGCTCCAGCGGCGAGCCGTATTGCTCGATCTTACCGCCGTTGAGCACCACGATCTTGTCGGCCATGGTCATGGCCTCAACCTGGTCGTGGGTGACATAGATCGCGGTAGTGCCGAGCTGCTTCTGGAGCCGCGTCACCTCGATGCGCATCTGGACGCGCAGCGCCGCGTCGAGGTTGGAGAGCGGCTCGTCGAATAAAAACGCCTTGGGCTCGCGGACGATGGCACGCCCGATCGCGACGCGCTGGCGCTGGCCGCCGGAGAGCTCGCGCGGCTTACGGTCGAGATAGGGCGTGAGGTTCAGCGTCGCGGCGGCGGCCTCGACCTTGCGGTTGGTCTCGTCCTTGGAAAGACCCGCCATCTTCAGGCCGAAGCCGATGTTGCCGCGCACGCTCATATGCGGATAGAGCGCATAGGACTGGAACACCATTGACAGCCCGCGCTTGGCGGGCGGCGTGTCGACCACGTTCTTGCCGTCGATCAGGATCTTTCCGCCCGAGACGTCCTCGAGCCCCGCGATCAGCCGCAAGAGCGTGGTCTTGCCGCAGCCTGAGGGACCTACGAACACCACGAAGGAGCCGTCGGCAATCTCGAGGTCTGCGCCCTTGATGATGTGCACGGGGCCGAAGGATTTCTGCACGTCCTGAAGTGTGATCTGACCCATGATCCGGCAGCCCTTCCTACTTTACCGCGCCAAAGGTGAGCCCGCGCACGAGCTGCTTCTGGCTGAACCAACCGAGGACGAGAATGGGCGCGATCGCCAGCGTCGACGCCGCCGACAGCTTTGCCCAGAACAGCCCTTCCGGGCTCGAATAGGACGCGATGAACGTGGTGAGCGGCGCAGCGTTCGAGGTCGACAGATTGAGCGTCCAGAACGCCTCGTTCCAGGCCAGGATCAGGTTCAGCAGCATGGTCGATGCGAGTCCCGGGATCGCCATCGGCGTCAGGACATAGACCAGCTCACGGCCGATGGTGGCGCCGTCCATGCGCGCGGCTTCCAGGATGTCGCGCGGGATCTCCTTGAAATAGGTGAAGAGCATCCAGATCACGATCGGCAAGTTTCCCAGGCACAGGATGAAGACGAGCCCGATGCGGGAATCGAGCAAGCCGAAGGACTTGTAGATCAGGTAGATCGGCACCAGCACGCCGACCGGCGGCATCATCTTGGTCGAGAGCATCCAGAGCAGGATGTCCTTGGTGCGTTTGGTCGGCGAGAACGCCATCGACCAGGCGGCGGGGATCGCGATCAGCAGCGCGATCAAGGTCGAGCCGCCGGCGATGATGATCGAGTTCATTGCGTGGAGGAAATAGTCGCTGCGCTCCTGAACCGTTGCGTAGTTCTCGGTGGTCCAGTGGAAGAACAGGAAGGACGGCGGAATCGCGAAGGCCTCAAGTTCGGTCTTGAAGCTCGCCAATACCATCCAGAGGATTGGGAAGAAGATCAGGAAGCCGAAGAACCACGCCCCGATGGTCGAGACCACCACCCGCTGCCTCGTCGCTATCCGCGCCATGTCTCAAGCCTCCAGATTGCGGCCGACGATGCGGACCAGGAAGAAAGCTACGACGTTGGCGATCACGACGGCGACGAGGCCGCCCGCCGAGGCGGTGCCGACATCGTACTGGATCAGTGCCTGCGAATAGATCAGGAAAGCGATGTTGGTGGTCGACAGTCCCGGGCCGCCGCCCGTGGTGACGTAAATTTCGGCAAAGACGGTGAGCAGGAAGATCGTCTCGATCAGGATCACCACCGTGATGGGACGCGCGAGGTGCGGGAGCGTAATGTAGATGAAGGTCGAGACCGCGCTGGCGCCGTCCATTTCGGCGGCCTCCTTCTGCTCCTCGTCGAGCGACTGCATCGCAGTGAGCAAAATCAGCGTCGCGAACGGCAGCCATTGCCAAGACACGATCAGAATCACCGCGAGCAGCGGCGCGTCGGTGAACCAGTCGATCGGCGTCAACCCGAACAGCGACGCGATCCAGGCAAACAGCCCGGACACCGGATGCATCAACAGGTTCTTCCAGACCAAGGCGCTCACCGTCGGCATGACGAAGAACGGCGCGATGACCATCAGCCGCACGATGTTGAGGCCGATCACGGGCTGATCGAGCAGCAGCGCCAGCGGAATTCCGAGCAGGACAGTCAGCGCCAGCACCGAGCCGACCAGCACCAGCGTATTCTGGAGCGAGGCGAGGAACGCGGGATCGGTGAGGAAGTAGCGGAAATTTTCCAGCCCGACGAACGATTCCGAGCCGGGATCGAGCAGGCTGTAATGCAGCGTCGAGAAATAGATCGTCAACGCGAGCGGGACAATCATCCAGATGAACAGCAGCCCGACGGCCGGCGTCAGGAGCGTCCGTGCGAGAAGCTGCGTCTGCCGGGTTGCCATTCTTGGCTTCTCTCCGCTTGCGGGAAGAAGGCGGCCATCCATCCTTAGCGGTGGATGGCCGCAAGTCTGAGCTCAGGAGGGAGAGCTCGAGCTCACTTGATGTAACCCGCGCGCTTCATCTCGCGCTCGGTTGAGGATTGCGCCGCGGTGAGCGCGGCATCAACCGTCATCGATCCCGCAAGCGCGGCCGAGAACTGCTGCCCGACCTGCGTTCCGATGCCCTGGAATTCGGGGATCGCCGCATATTGCACGCCGACGTAGGGCACCGGCTTCACCGTAGGCTTGTTCGGATCGGCGGCATCGATCGAGGCCAGCGTCAGCTTCGCAAACGGGGCGACCTTCAGATAATCAGGATTTTGGTAGAGCGAGGTTCGGGTGCCCGGCGGCACGTTGGCCCAGCCCTCTTTCGCGGCGACGGTCCTG
Source organism: Bradyrhizobium sp. 44 (assembly GCF_023073095.1). Classification (NCBI taxonomy): domain Bacteria; kingdom Pseudomonadati; phylum Pseudomonadota; class Alphaproteobacteria; order Hyphomicrobiales; family Nitrobacteraceae; genus Bradyrhizobium; species Bradyrhizobium sp. 44. The sequence goes on along the minus strand of NZ_JADPIY010000016.1, from coordinate 130,808 downwards.
GTGTAATCCTTGCTCGTCGCCCAGGCGATGAACTTCTCGGCGGCTTCCGCCTTCTTCGAACCGGCGGGGATTGCGAGATTCCAGGCCCACAGCCAGTTGGCGTTCTTGCCGAGCCCGGTGTTGGGCGCCATCGCAAAGCCGACCTTGTCGGCGACCTTGGAGTCCTTCGGGTTGGTGACGAAGGACGCCGCGACGGTGGCGTCGATCCACATGGCGCACTTGCCGGCATTGAACAGCGCCAGGTTCTCGTTGAAGCCGTTCGAGCTCGCACCAGGAGGGCCGGCCTGCTTCATCAGGTCGACATAGGTCGTGAGTGTCGCCTTCCATTCCGGGGTGTTGAATTGCGGCTGCCACTTCTCGTCGAACCAGCGTGCGCCATAGGAATTGGCCATGGCGGAGAGGAACGCCATGTTCTCGCCCCAGCCGGCCTTGCCGCGGAGGCAGATGCCGTAGACGCCGGTGCTCTTGTCGGTGAGCTTCTTGGCGGCGTCCACGACGAAATCCCAGGTCGGCTTTTCCGGCATCTTGAGGCCGGCCTTGTCGAACAGGTCGGTGCGGTACATCACCATCGAACTCTCGCCGTAGAACGGCGCGGCGTAGAGCTTGCCGTCGACGGAGACCGCATCCTTGATCTTGGGCAGGAGGTCGGCGACGTCGTAGTCGGCGCCGAGATTCGCGAGCGGCACCAGCCAGCCCTTCTTGGCCCAGATCGGCACCTCGTAGGTGCCGATGGTGAGGACGTCGAACTGGCCGCCCTTGGTGGCGATGTCGGTGGTGACGCGCTGGCGCAGCACGTTCTCCTCAAGCGTCACCCATTTGACCGATATATCGGGGTTCTTCTTGGTGAATTCAGCCGTCAGCCCCTGCATGCGGATCATGTCGCCGTTGTTCACGGTGGCGATCGTCAGGGTGGTTTCGGCCATCGCAGGGACGGCCAGCAACAGGCAAGACGCGCCGCAGACGGCGCCGAGGACGTGTTTCACGGTGACCTCCCTAGGATCGCGCTCTTGAGCATATGCCCACGCTTTGGGCGTATGTTCGACCGAGGGCGGGCCGTTGTCAAGCAGGCGCAAAGCTGTTCGCGCAACTTATGAGTGCTGCGGTGCGGGAGATGGGCTGAGCTCTCGTCTCACACTCAGTGTCTTGCCCCGCGAAAGCGGGGCATCCAGTACGCCGTGTCGTCTATTGGTTTGCCCTAAGAGGAGCCGCGGCGTACTGGATCGTCCGCCTGCGCGGACGATGACAGTGTGGTGTGGGGAAAGACCGCCTGCCTCGCCAACGCGAAGAGCGAGCCTGCCTCAGCGCTCCAGAATCGCCCTTGCGGTCGCCTCGTCCGTGATCAGCCCGTTGATCAACTGTCCATTCAACGCCGCCGCGATCGCCGGCACCTTGGCCGCACCGACCGCGGCGCCGATCGTCGTGGTCTTCGCGGGTACTTCCGGCGGGATGCTTGTCAGGCGCCTGTTGGTGCCGGCCTTCAGCAGGCGGCCCTTGGAATCATAAGCCCAGCCGGTGATCTCGCCGATTGCCCCTTGCCGCATCATCTCGAACAATTCGTCGCGGGTGACGAAGCCGTCGACATGGACCTGCGCCTTCTGGTCCATCTGGCCGATGCCGACGAGGCGCAAATCCGCCTTGGCTGCGACCGCCTTCACCTTCGCGATCGGCTCGATCCGGACCATCTTGTTGCGCTCGTCCTCGGACGACATCAGGAACGGCAGCGGCATCGGATAGTGCCGTGCGCCGGTGCGATCGGCGAGCCGGCCGACGGTGTCGTAGAAGCTCGCAGAACCGTCGGCGGAGATGTTGCCGACCAGCGAGACGATCTGGTGATTGGGCCGGTCGATCGGCGTGACGCGCTCGACTGCGGCGCGCACGGCGCGTCCCGTGCCGAGCGCGACGATGACGGGGGTCTCCGAACGCAGGGTGGAATCGAGCAGATTGGCGCAGCGTTCGGCAATGCCCGCTGTGGCCTGCGGTGCGGCGGAATCTGCCGGCACCACCTCGCAATGGGTAAGCTCGAAACGCTCCTTCAGACGCGCCGCCAATTCCATGCACGCGGCGATAGGATGTTCCAGCCGGAAGGTGATGAGCCGTTCGGCGAGACACAGCGACACCAGCCGCTGCGCCGACGCGCGCGACACCTGGAGCATCTTCGCGATCTCGTCCTGGGTGTGACCGGCAATGAAATACAGCCAGCCGGCACGCGCGGCGTCATCGAGCCTGGTCTTTTCGTTCTCGGCGGCCATGGCGGGCGTCAGGCGTCCTTCCAGAAATCGATCATGCGCGCGAAGACCCGGTCGGCCCCCGCACCCGACAGTATAGCGTGCCCGTCGCGTCCGCGATAATGGCTGCCGCCGGCAAATCCCCAGACCATCATGCCGGCCGCCTTACCCGCCAGCACGCCGCTCGCACTGTCCTCGATCACTAGCGTGCGCGCAGGTTGCGCGCCCATCTGCTCGGCCGCGTGGAGAAAGAGATCGGGCGCCGGCTTGCCGTGCCTGACCATCTGCGCGGTGTAAATCTGGTCGCCGAAATGCGCCCGCAGGCCGGTGACGTCAAGGGAGAGCGCGATACGGTCGATGTCGCTGGACGAGGCCACGCAGAATGGTGTCCGCAATTCCGATACCACGGCGGCAACACCCGCGATCGGCTGGAGTGATCCGGCGAACGTGCTCAACACATGCGACTTCAAGCGCGGCAGAAAGCCGTCCGGCACGACCTGCCCGAGATCCCGATAATGCTGCTCGACCGCTTTGGTGCTGCGTCCGAGAAAGAGTTCGAGCGCCTGCTCCGGGCTCAGCGCGAGGCCGCATTCGGCCAGCACGTCGGACAGACACCGACAGCTCAACAGCTCACTATCGACCAGCACGCCGTCGCAGTCGAAGATGATCAGATCGGGTTTCGGCCGGCCCTGGTCCATCCCGCCATTCGATCATATACCCATAGCATGGGCAATAGCTCACCAGAGACGGAAGGCCGCACCCTTTCCCGGATCAGTGCGCCACCTGCCGGTAGATCGCCGGCAGCGCCGCGGGCAGTCGGCGGATATTACCGACGATGGCGTAGCCGCCACGCCCGAACAGCGTCGGGAAATAGGATTGCGCGGTTGCGTCCACCGTGACGCCGAAGGCGGCGATGCCGAGCCGGCGCGCCTCCTGCACCGATTTGCGGGTGTCCTCGACCGCGAAGCGGCCTTCGTAGTGATCGACATCGTTCGGCTTCCCGTCGGTGAGGACGAGCAGCAGCTTCTTGCGCTGCGGCTGACGGGCGAGCTCGGCCGAGGCGTGGCGTACCGCCGCGCCGATCCGCGTGTAGTAGCCGGGCTTCAGCGCACCGATACGACGCTCCACTGCCCCGCCCATCGGCTCGCCGAAGGCTTTGACCGTTTCGAGCCGCACCCAGGACCGTCGGCGGGACGTAAAGGTCAGGATGCTGTGGTGGTCGCCGCAGGCCGACAGGCCGTGCGCGAGCACGAGCAGTGCCTCCTTCTCGACGTCGAGCACGCGATGGCCCTCGACCCAGGCGTCCGTCGAGAGCGAGACATCGACAAGCAGCGTGACGGCGAGATCGTGCCCCTGCGGGCGCATCGCGACATGGATACGATCGAGACCGCCGCCGCTGCCGGCGCGAAGATCGCACCGCGCGCGCACGAGCGCGTCGAGGTCGAGGTCGTGTCCATCGGCCTGGGCGCGCATCAATTCGCGGCGCGGCCGCAAGATCTCGAAGCGCCGCCGCACCTGACGGATATGCCGGCGCATGGACTCGTCGGGCGACCAGGTCTCGCCGGTCTCGGACGCGGCGCCCGCGAGCACGTGGCAGTGATCGGGCAGGTAGGAGCTGCTGCGGTAGTCCCATTCGGGATAGGTGAGATCTGCGTTCAGCGGCGAGGCATCAAGGGCTTCCGGCGGCAGGTCGAGATCGAATTTGAGCCGGCTCGCCGGCTTGCCGCTGCGACGACTGAGCGTGATCTCCTCGAGATCGTCCGCGGCCTTCTGCGCGTCCTCGTCCTCGTTGTCGTCGGCCGGACGGTCGACATTGACCATCTCGGCCATCGCGAGGATCTTTTCGAAGCGGTTGAGCACGAAGGGATCGCGGCGATTGGCGTTGTTTTCGCGCTCGCGTACGGCAAAGCGCTTGCGATTGTCCTGGGTCGCGGCCCCCGCGCCAGGCGCGCACGCGTCGTCGCCCGCATGCGCGGGCGAAAGCTCGCGCGTCCAGCAATCGCCCCAGAGCGGACACGGCAGGACCGAGCGATAGCCCGGCGGCGCTTTGTCCGGCAGCGGACCTGTTCCCATCATCGCCGGCCACAGCCGGCCCGCGGGCGCCTTTCCGGCCCCGAGCAAGGCGAGAGCGATCTGCTCGATCTCCTGCTCGAGACGCGGCAACGGACGTCGCGGCCGGGCCTCGGCCATTGCTGCAGCGAACTGCGCGTAATCGGCGGCGAGCCCGGGAAACTGCGTGAGCACAAAGACCGCCGTCTCGCTCGCCCGGCGCAGGACGAGAAGGTCCCGCCGCAGCGGATCATGCTCCGTGATCGTCTCGATCGGAGCGACCGCGAACCACGCCCCAAGCCAGCGATAGAGGCATGCGTTGAGGCCGCGGTCGGCGAATATCGCGATGCGATCGGGGAGGAAGACGGTCGCGGCGTCGCGGCCCGGCTGTTCGAGACGTTCGTCTCCAAGGCCGATGCGCTGCCGCCAGCCGAGCCGATGGCCCGCTCTGCGTGCGCCTGCGCTTGCGATCTGAACACCCGTCTCGCCCCCAAGCGCACGGAACATCACCGCGAGCCGGCCTCTCACCTCTGCGAGCGCGACCGCGTGATCATCGTGAACCGGATAGCTCGCGGTGCCGCCGACCATCCGGTGCCAGGCACGGCCGACCGTCTCCTCCAATTCGAGGAAGTCGAGCATGGAATCGGCCTCACCCAACCACGGCGCGCGTGACATCCAGCAGCGCCGCCTTGACATCGGAATCGTCGGTCAGCGGCTCGATCATGCCGGCGAGCACGGCATCGGCGATCGAGACTCCCGCCGCAATCAAGGTCGCGCAATACACCACGAGCCGGGTCGAGACGCCCTCCTCCAGATCATGCGCCTTCAGCGCCCGCAGACGTCCGGCGAGCGCGACCAGCGGCCGTACGCGATCCGGTGGCAGCCCGCTCTCGGCCGACACCACCGCAATCTCCTGCTCGGCCGGCAGGAAGGCGAACTCGATGGCGACGAAGCGCTGCCGCGTCGAGGGCTTCAACGCCTTGAGCAGGGTCTGGTAACCGGGATTGTAGGAGACGACGAGCATGAAGCTCGCGGGAGCAACAAGCTCCTCGCCGGTTCGCTCCAGCGGCAGAATACGGCGGTCGTCGGTGAGCGGATGCAGCACGACGGTGACGTCCTTGCGGGCTTCCACCACCTCGTCGAGATAGCAGATGCCGCCCTCGCGGACCGCGCGCGTCAACGGACCGTCGGTCCACACGGTGTCGCCGCCCCTCAGCAGATAGCGGCCGGTGAGATCGGCGGCGGTGAGATCGTCGTGGCAGGCGACGGTGTGCAGCGGCAAGCCCAGCCGTGCCGCCATATGCGCGACGAAACGTGTCTTGCCGCAACCGGTCGGCCCTTTCAGCAGGACCGGAAGCCGGTGCCGCCAGGCATGCTCGAACAGCACGCATTCGTTGCCGCTTGCGACATAGGCTGGTAGCGCGGGTGCCGGCGCGGCCAAGGCGTGAAGAGCTGCTTTCATGATCTCTCTCCGAAAATTTCTGAAGCGGCGGCCGCGATGAAACGCGGCCGCCTTCACGCTTACTCGGCCGGCTGCAGCGCGGCGGGAATGGTCGCCTGCCTTTCGCGGCCGGGCACCAGCACGGCCCAGACGAACATCAGCGCGGAGATCGCGACGAACACACCGGAGCCGAGCCGCACCCAGTAGAAGAAGGCGAGCTGGTCCTGCACGTCCATGTAGCCCTGACCGAGCACGCGCTGGAGATGGACCTGGACCACGCCGGCAAAGGTCAGCGCGAATGTCATGGTCATCATGGCCGTGCACATGATCCAGAAGCTCGTCATGCTGAGCCACTGGTTATAGGGCGCGCGTCCCTTGATCTGCGGGATGGCGTAAGCCATCACGGCAAGATTGAGCATCACATAAGCGCCGAAGAAGGCGAGATGGCCGTGCGCGGCGGTGACCTGGGTGCCGTGGGTGTAGTAGTTCACCGAGGACAGCGTGTGCAGGAAACCCCAGACGCCGGCCCCCAGGAACGCCATCACCGAACAGCCGACCGACCACAGCAGCGCGGCGCGGTTCGGGTGCTTGCGGCCGGCCTTCCAGGTCATCTGCACCGTGAAGATCACCATCGTGAAGAACGGCGCGACCTCGAGCGTCGAGAACAGCGAGCCAATCCACTGCCAGTAGCCGGGCGCGCCGATCCAGTAGAAATGGTGGCCGGTGCCGAGAATCCCCGAGAACAGCGCGAGGCCGATGATGACGTAGAGCCACTTCTCGACCACCTCGCGATCGATGCCATTGAGCTTGATCATGAGATAGGCGAGCACGGAGGCCATGATCAGCTCCCAGACACCCTCGACCCAGAGATGGACGACGTACCACCAGTACATCTTGTCGACGGCGAGGTTCGCCGGATTGTAGAAGGCGAACAGGAAGAAGATCGCAACGCCCCACAGGCCGAACAGCAGGATGTTGGTGACCGTGGTCTTGCGCCCCTTGAGCGCAGTCATGGTCACGTTGAACAGGAACATCAGGCAGACGACGACGATGCCGACCTTGATGATGAAGGGCTGCTCAAGGAACTCGCGGCCCTCGTGGTAGTGGAAGAGATAGCCCACCACCGCGACGCCCGCCGCGCCAAAAAACATCCAGAACTGGATCTTTGCGAGCAGCGGGCTGTACAGCTCGGTCTCAGTTTCCTCAGGCAGCAGGAAATAGGTCGCGCCCATAAAGCCGATCAACGACCACACGATCAGCGCGTTGGTGTGGATCATCCTGACGATGTTGAACGGCAGCAGCACCGATAGCGTGTTGGGCAGGACGTAGATCGTCCCGGCGAGGAGGCCGAACAGGACCTGGGCCAGGAACAGGGTCAGCGCGCCGTAGAAATACAGCATCGCGACTTTCTGGGTTTGGTATTTCATCTCGGATTCTCTCTGTCTTGAAAGAGGAAAGCGGCGGGCTCAGCCGGCCTTGTTCGGCGGCCAATCCTGGCGCTTGATCGTGCTCACCCATTGCAGGAAATCTGCGAGATCGTTGAGCTCCTGGTCGGTGAGGTTGAACTGCGGCATCTGCCGCCGGCCCTCCGCGCCCGAGGGCTGCGACTGCATCCAGGCCTTCAGCGTCTCTCGCGCGCCGGCCGGGTCTTCCTTGCCGCCCCATCGATCCCAGACGTTGCCGACTTCGGGCGCGAAATAGGCGCCTTCGCCGAGCAAGGTGTGGCAGTTGATGCAGGAGTTCTTCTCCCAGACATGCTTGCCGCGGGCGACCGACGACGTCAGCGTCGTCGCGTCCGTCGAGGTCGTGGCCATATAATAGTGGCTGTGCGCCGTCAGCCCGATGAAGATGGCGAAGAAAAAAGCCGAGCCGCCGTAGAAGACGTTTCGAGCGGCCGACTTGGTCAGGCGTTCAGCCATTGCCAATCCTTTCAATTGAGTCCTGTCGCGTAAATCGGTGATGCGATTTATTGCCGATTGGCCCAGCCCGTTCTTTGTCAAGGCGCAAGGAGTGAGTCAGATCAGGGCGACGACGGCGGATGTGAGCCAGGCAAACAGCACCACGATGAGGATCCAAGCGCTGACGAGGCCGCGCCAGAGCGCGGGCGCCGCGCGAAGATCGAGGAAGTCGAGTACTATCCGGCGGCCCTTGACGGCGGCCAAGGCCAGCAGCAGGGCGTTGCCGAGCAGTGGCCGCGGCACCAGCGGCGGCACCAGGATGGTCGCGAGCGCGAGGCCGATCAGCGCGATCCAGGTGATGTCCAGGCGATCCGGCATCGTCACCGCACCAGATAAAGAATCGGGAACATCACGATCCAGACCAGATCGACCATGTGCCAGAAGGCCGTTCCCGTCTCGACGCCGAACGCTTCAGCGCGGCGGCAGACCAATGCGAGGATGATGATGCCGAGGCAGACGTGCAGGAGATGGAAGCCGGTCAGGAGGAAGTAGAGTGTGAAGAAGGGGCTGGTTTCAATTCCGATGCCGCGTCCGATCTCTTCGGCATATTCGGCGAGCTTGACCGCCACGAACAGGCCACCAAGCCCCATGGCTGTGAACAGCCAGTATCGTGTCGCCCGCCTCTCGCTGGCCCGCGCGGCCTTCGTAGCCCGGGCCGCGGCCCAACCGCTCGTCACCAGCACGATAGTGTTCAATCCGGCGAGACCCGGATCAAGCGCCGCCTGCCCCGCCGCGAACACGGCGGGATGGATCGCGCGGGCGACCGTGAAGGTACCGAGAAACAGACCGAAGGCGGCGAGTTCGCTGAAGATCAGCACCCAGATCATGGGATCGCCGGGAAGATCGTCCAGAATTCCCCAACCCGTTCCCTGTGGTTCGCAATCGGCTGACGACATCTGCTCTTCCGGATCAGGACACCGGCCAGACCTAGCTCAGCCGTACCGATCCGAGTTTGTTGCCGGACAAACTTGGGGAATGCCGATCAATTTGTTTGCGCCGTCACAACGTCCAGCCTGCCGGGTCGCGGTACGAAACGCCGAAGGTTCCATGGAGCTGCGAGCGATGACATGAGCGATGCACAAATCGGGCTGATGACCGCGACGCCCATCATCATCGTCTTCGCCTTCGCGCTCCGGCGAATCGGCGTGCTATCGACCGTGGCCACCGTGTCGGCGGTGAGCATCTCCGTCGCGATCGCGGCGGTGCTGTTCACGACGCAGTAACGGCTGCCCCAGCCTGCATGGAGCAGAGCGGAATGCGGGTCAGGGTCCCGTATTGCGATTCGCTCCATCCGGCTACGCAGCCTCATCTCCGCTGATTATAAACGTCGATGCACACTGCCCCGAGCAGGACCAGGCCCTTGATGACCTGCTGATAGTCGATGCCGATGCCGAGGATGGACATGCCGTTGTTCATCACACCCATGATCATGGCGCCGACCACGGCACCGCCGACGCGGCCGACCCCGCCATAGGCTGAGGCGCCGCCGATGAAGCAGGCGGCGATGACGTCGAGCTCGAAGCCGAGACCCGCCTTCGGCGTTGCGGTGTTGAGGCGCGCGGCGAAGACGAGGCCGGCGAGCGCGGCGAGCACGCCCATGTTGACGAAGGTGAGGAAGGTCAACCGTTCCGTCTTGATGCCCGACAGGCTTGCGGCCTTGGCGTTGCCGCCGACCGCATAGATTTGCCGGCCGATCACGGTGCGGCGGGTGACGAAGCCGTAGAGCGCGATCAACGCACCCATGATCACCAGCACGTTGGGCAGGCCGCGATGCGAGGCAATCAGATAGGTGAAATAGAGCACGGCGCAGGCCAGAAGAATGCTCTTGCCGAGGAAGAACGCGTAGGGCTCGACTTCGATGCCGTGCAACTGCTCGCGCGACCTTCCCCTGGCGCTGGCGTAGATGAGGCCGAGCGCGAGCACCGCACCGATCAGCATGGATGTCGGATGCAGGGTGCCGGCCTCCGGCAAGAGCTCCGGAATGAAGCCGGAGGACAGTTTCTGGAAGGTCGCCGGGAACGGTCCGAGCGACTGGCCCTGCAACACCGCGAGCGCAAGCCCCTTGAACACCAACATGCCCGCTAGCGTCACGATGAAGGACGGGATCTTGAAATAGGCCACCCAATAGCCCTGCGCGGCGCCGATTGCCGCGCCCAGCAGCAGGCAGGCGATGAAGGCGAGCGTGTAGTCGACCTTGTATGTCACCATCAGCACGGCGGCCACCGCGCCGACGAAACCCGCGACCGAGCCGACCGAGAGGTCGATATGGCCGGTGACGATGACGAGCAGCATGCCCAGCGCCATGATGACGATGTAGCTGTTCTGGAGCACCAGATTGGTCAGGTTGAGCGGCTGCAGCAGCGTGCCGCCGGTCATGACCTGGAAGAACAGCATGATCGCGATCAGCGACATCAGCATGCCGTAGTTGCGCAGATTGTTCTTGATGAAGCTGCCGTTCCGGCGCTCCTCGGGCAGCGAAACCGTCTTGTCGGTCATGGCTGCGATCCTCCCATCTCGGCACCCGCCAGGGCGCGGCTTCCATAATTTCTGTCGTTGCGCATGATGGCGCGCATGATCTTTTCCTGTGTTGCTTCGGTGCCGGGGAACTCGCCGACGAAGGCACCGTCGTTCATGACGCAGATGCGGTCGCAGACGCCGAGCAACTCGGGCATCTCCGAGGAGATCACCACCACACCGCGGCCGGCCTCTGCAAGCTCGTTGATGATACAGTAGATCTCGTACTTGGCACCGACGTCGATGCCCCGGGTCGGCTCGTCCAGGATCAAGACCTTGGGATCCGTCATCAGCCATTTCGACAGCACGACCTTTTGCTGGTTGCCGCCGGAGAGCTGGCTGGTCTCCTGATAGACGTCGGAGCAGCGGATGCGCATCCGGTTGCGGTAGTCGCTGGCGACCTTCAGCTCGGCGATGTCGTCGATCACGCGGCGAGGAGCGACCTGGTCGAGGCTTGCGAGCGTGATGTTCTTGCGGACGTCGTCGGCGAGGATCAGCCCGAGCTGCTTGCGGTCCTCCGTGACATAGGCAAGGCCGGCGTCAATCGCGGCCGCGACATTCGGCAGCACGATCTCATGGCCCTCGAGCCGGATGCGACCGCTGATCGTGGTGCCCCAGGAACGGCCGAACAGGCTCATGGCGAATTCGGTGCGGCCAGCGCCCATCAATCCGGCAATGCCGACGACCTCGCCGCGTTTCACGCTGAAATCAACGTTCTTGATCACCTGCCGCTCGGGATGGATGGGATGGTAGACCGACCAGTTCTCGACGGTGAGGACGGGCTCGCCGATCTTTGCGCTGCGCTCCGGAAAGCGATGGGCGAGATCGCGGTTGACCATGCTGCGGATGATGCGGTCCTCCTGGATCGGCTCGGCGCGGCAGTCGATGCCGTCGACGGTGCGGCCGTCGCGCAGGACGGTGATGTGATCGGCAACGCGGGCGACCTCGTTCAGCTTGTGCGAGATCAGGATCGCGCCGATGCCCTGCTCGCGGAAGGCCATGAGACGTTCGAGCAGCGCGGCACTGTCGGCCTCGTTGAGGCTGGCGGTCGGCTCGTCCAGGATCAGCATCCGCACCCGCTTGGACAGCGCCTTGGCGATCTCGACAAGCTGCTGCTTGCCGACGCCGAGATCGGTGATCAGCGTGTCCGGCGATTCCTTGAGGCCGACCTGAGCCAGGAGTTCCCGGGTACGCCGATAGACCTCGTCGCGATCGATCACGCCGAGCTTGGACGGCGGATGCGACAGGAAGATGTTTTCGGCAATCGACATCAGCGGGATCAGCGCCAGCTCCTGATGGATGATGATGATACCGAGCGCCTCGGAATCGTTGATGTCGCGGAAGCGGCGCTCCTCGCCATCGAAGATGATGGTGCCCTCGTAGCTGCCGGCCGGGTAGACGCCGCTGAGCACCTTCATCAGCGTGGACTTGCCGGCACCGTTCTCGCCGACGAGGGCGTGGATCTGCCCGGCTTCAACCGAGAAGTTGACATCGCGCAGCGCCTGGACGCCGGAAAAGCTCTTGCTGACGTTACGCATCTCCAGCATTGCGGTCATCGGTTCATTCTCCCGGGGGCTACCACAATCGTCATGGCCGGGCTTGTCCCGGCCATCCACGTGCAGCCGCTTGCGAAGAGGGACGTGGATGCCCGGGACAAACCCGGGCATGACGAGTTGATAAACATGCGCTTCGCCCTAACCCTAAAGAACTCCCTCTCCGCAGGTCGGGAGAGGGAGTAGACCTCTTACTGGAACTGCGACTTCTTGTAGTAGCCGCTGTCGACCAGGACCTTCTCCCAATTGTCCTTGTAGACCACGACCGGCTTGAGCAGATAGGACGGCACGGTCTTGGCGCCGTTCTCGTAGGTCTTGGTGTCGTTGACGGTGACCTGCTTGCCGGCAAGCGCAGCGTCGACCATGTCGGCGGTCACCTTGGCGAGATCGCGGGTGTCCTTGAAGATGGTCGAATACTGATCGCCGCGCAGCATCGCCTTGATCGATGGCACCTCGGCATCCTGGCCCGAGATGACAGGCATCGGCTGGCCGGCGCTGCCATAACCGACGCCCTTCAGCGAGGAGATGATGCCGATCGACAGGCCGTCATACGGCGACAACACCGCGTTGACCTTCTTGTTGCCGTAGTAGGCGCTGAGCAGATTGTCCATGCGGGCCTGCGCGGTGGCGCCGTCCCAGCGCAAGGTCGCGACCTTGTCCATGCCCATCTGACCGGAGACGACAACGAGCTTGCCGCTGTCGATGTACGGCTTCAGAACGCTCATCGCGCCGTTGTAGAAGAAGTAGGCGTTGTTGTCGTCGGGCGAGCCGCCGAACAGCTCGATGTTGAACGGACCCTTGCCATCCTTGAGGCCGAGGCCCTGCACGATCGACTCGGCCTGGAGCACGCCCACCTGGAAATTGTCGAACGTCGCGTAATAGTCGACGTTCGGCGTGCCGCGGATCAGGCGGTCATAGGCGATCACGGTGATGCCTTTTGCTTTCGCCTGCTTGAGCACGTCGGACAGCGTGGTGCCGTCGATCGCGGCGATCACCAGCGCTTTCGCGCCCTTGGTCACCATGTTCTCGACCTGCGAGAGCTGGTTCGGAATGTCGTCCTCGGCATATTGCAGGTCGGTGTTGTAGCCGCGCTCCTTCAGCACCTTGACCATGTTGTTGCCATCGTCGATCCAGCGCGCCGACGATTTGGTCGGCATGGCGATGCCGACTGTTGCTTTGTCCTGGGCCGAGGCGGTGACGCCCGCGGCGATCGTCGCAGCGCCGGCCACCGCGAGCGCGAGGAAGGTCGTCTTCAGTTTCAACATGTTTCACTCCCTTGGATGTCAGACTGTTTTTTCGTGTCGTCGAGAACGTTGGTCGTGTGCGGCTTCGAGCCTCCTATGCGAGCTTGACGTCAGGCTCCGCGCGACCGCGCGCGGAGGCCTCCAACAGGAAGGTGTAGCCGGCTTGCGGATCGGCGGCACGCGCCGCCGCATCCATGTCCTGCCAGGCCGAGGTGACGAGGAGACGCGACAGATCAGGGCCGACAAAAGCGGGGCAGCTCGCCTGCTTTGCCGGCACGCTGAGCGAGCGCAGCCGCTCGCCTTGCGGAGAGTAAAGGTCGACGCGGCTCGCGCCCCAGCAGGCGTTCCAGATGTTTCCGTCCGCGTCGCACACCGATCCGTCGAGGCCGCCGACGCCGGTCTGGCGCAGCAGCACTTGCGGCTCGCCGCGGGGCAGGCCGGTCGTGGGATTGAGCGGCACCGCGTAGAGCACCGCGCGCGCAGTGTCGGCGAAGTAGCCGGTGGCGCCATCGGGCGAGAAGCAGATCGAGTTGGGAATGCTGATGCGCGGAAACAGCATCGATATCTCGCCGTGATGGAACGCGTAGATCGCGCCTGCCTCTGCTTCCGCCTTGCGGCCCATGGTGCCGATCCAGAACGTGCCGGAGGGATGCACGCGGGCATCGTTGGAGCGGGTCGCGGGATTGTCGGCTTCGAGCGGACAGAGCAGCGCCATCGCACCGTCGGCAATTTTGCGGATATAGAGGCCGTCTTCCGCGACGATCAACTGCCGTTCGGCATCGATCCGCCCAAGTGCGCTCGCCATCCGGCCCAGCGCATGAACGCGAATGCTGCCGCTGCCGAGTTGCGCCTCGAACAGTCGTCCCTCGCGGATATCGAACCACCAGGCGGTGTCGGTGGTCACGTCATAGGTCGGTCCCTCGCCGAGATGGCAAGGATCGGTCGAAAGAACCGAGGTCGGCACCTGTTCCATCATGGCCTCCTCACCGCAAAGCGATAGACCGTGTGGTGGCGATAGACCTCGCCGGGCGCAAGACGCGGGCTCGGGAAATCCGGCCGGTTCGGTGCGTCCGGCCAGATATGCGGCTCCAGGCACATGGCGTCCGACTGCCGGTACAGCTTGCCGCCCTTGCCCGAGATCGTGCCGTCGAGATAATTACCCGAATAGACCTGGAGGCCGGGCTGATCGGTGAACAGCTCCATGATGCGGCCCGAGCGCGGCGCCTCGAGCCGCGCCGCGAGCGCAAGCTTGCCGTCACGCGCGAGACAGTAGGTGTGATCGTAGCCCTTGCCGTTGCGCAATTGCTGGTCGCTCTCGCGGATGCGCTCGCCGACCGGCCGCGGCTCGCGGAAGTCGAACGGCGTGCCGGCAACGCTGCGCGGCGGCTCGGGCAACGGAATGGCGGTGGGAGCGATCGCGAGGAAATGCCCGGCGGCGACCGTCAGCTTGTGATCGAGAATGGCCGTGCCTGATGTCGCGCCTTCGAGATTGAAGAAGCTGTGGTTGGTCAGGTTGACGATGGTCGGACGGTCGGTCCGCGCCTCCATGGTCAGGGATAGCTCGGCCGGGCCGGTGACGCGATAAGTCAGGCGCACATCGAGCCGACCGGGATAGTTCTCCTCGCCATGCGGGCTCGTGTAGGTCAGCGTGACCGCGGGCTCGGCGCCATCGTCGATCTCCGCAATGTCCCAGAGCTTGCGGTCGAAGCCGTCGAGGCCGCCATGCAGCGCATTCGGACCGTTGTTGACGGGAAGCTGCACCGTCTCGCCGTCCAGCGAGAATTGTCCGTTGGCGATGCGATTGGCGTAGCGGCCGACGGTGGCGCCGAAGAACTTTCGTTCAGCGAGATAGCCGGCGAACCCATCATGGCCGAGCACGACGTCGTTGTAGCCGCCTTTGGCGTCCGGCGCGATCAGCGCCTGGATCACCGCGCCATGGGTGATGATCCGCGCCTCGAACCCACCCTCGCCGCGCAGCACGATGCGCTCGACCTTGCGGCCGTCAGGCAGCGTTCCGAAGACGTCTCTCTCTGTTTTCGATCCAGCCATGATCAATCCACAAACGGTTCGACGATCGTGCGCCTGCCGAGCAGGAAGGCGTCCGCAACGAGACGAAGCGGCGCCAGATCGACGTCGCTCGCCCCTGTCGCGGCGAGCGTGACGAAGCGCCGGTAAAGCTCCCGATATTCCTCATCGGGCGCCTCGGCAACGGTCTTGCCATCGATCGCCATGATCCGGCCGCCGCGGGATAGCGTCATCCGGCCCTGGTCGGTTTCGACCAGGATATCCCAGCTCTGCGGTCCGGTCTGGCGGAAATCGAACTCGGCGGTCACAGGCAGGCCGTCGATGTCGGTCAGCGTCAGGTTCGCGGCGATCGGCGCCTGGCAATTGGCGGGGAAGGCGAGCTCGGCCGCGGTGACGAACACGGGCTTCGGCAGGATCCGGGTCAGGATCGACAGCGCATTGATGCCGGGATCGAACACCCCGAGCCCGCCCGGCTCCCAGATCCAGGCCTGCCCGGGATGCCAGACGCGGACGTCCTCTTTCCAGTTGATGTGCACGGAACGGACGCGGCGGGCGGCGAGCCACTCGCGCGCCGGCTCGACCGCCGGCGCATGGCGCGAATGCCAGGTCGCGAACAACGTCCGCTTGGCCTCTCTCGCCATCGCGATCAGCGGATCGAGCTCGGCAACGCCGACGCCCGGCGGCTTCTCCAGCATGACATGCTTGCCGGCCCTGAGCGCTGCGACGGCCTGGGCGCGGCGCACTTGAGGCGGCGTGCAGAGCGAGACCGCGTCGATCGGCGGACCTTTTTCCAGCAGCTCTTCGATGGTCGCGAAATGCGGCAGATCCGGCAGCGAGGCGTTGCGGCTCGCGACGGCTGCCAGCGTCGCGCCGGGAACCGCTGCGATGGCGCCGACATGCTGGTCCCGCGCGATCTTGCCGAAGCCGACGATGGCGATGCGAAGTTCAGTCACGATTTTTCTCCAGCTTCCGCGGACGGCAGCGCTTCGGTTGGTACAGTCTCGATCACTGTACCCTCGTGGCGGCGCATGCCGTTGTGAATGACGTAGACCATCGCTTCCGACGCAGTCGCGGCTTCGCCGGCGGCGATGGCATCGACGATCTTCTGATGCCAGAGCAGAACGGTGTCGCGGTCCTCCGGTTCGACCGGTGCGCTGAGCAGGAATGAGGCGCGCAACGCAGCCTCGATGACGTGCCCGATCGAGCGCATGAACAGATTTCCGGAGGCGCGCGCCACACCGACATGGAGCGCAAGGTCGGCATCGGCGAAGCCAACGGAGTCGGAGGCCTCAAGCCGCATCCGTTCCATGCAGCGACGGAGCTCGGAGAGATCCTGCTCCGACCGCTGCGCCGCCGCCAGCGCGGCCGCGCGCGGCTCGACCGCGAGGCGGATCTCGGCGAGGTCGTTGAGGAAGCGCTTGTCGATCCCGGCATCCAGGTGCCAGGCCAGCACGTCGGCGTCGAACATGTTCCAGGCGACGCGCTCGCGCACGACGGTGCCGACGCGCGCCTTGGTAGTAAGCAGGCCCTTGGCCACCAGCGTCTTTACGCTCTCGCGCAGCACCGGTCGCGACACGCCGAACATCGCGATCATCTCGGCATCGCCCGGCAGCCGCGTCCCTTCTGCATATCGGCCGGCGATGATGTCAACGCCGATCGAGCGGGCCACTTCCGCGTGATTTGAGTGCGCCCGGCGCGTCGGAATGACGAGGATACGCGAGGTGGTCATCAGACTGCTCCCGCGCGCTTTGCCACGGGCCGGCGCGCGAGCGCAACCAATCCCTGTTGCAAGGCGATGAAGGCGAACAGCAGCACACCGGTCGCGATCTTTGTCCACCAGCTCGACAGCGTCCCGTCGAAATTGATGTAGGTCTGAATCATGCCCTGGATCAACACGCCGAGGAAGGTACCGATCACCGAGCCCTGCCCGCCCGTGAGCAGCGTGCCGCCGATCACGACGGCCGCGATGCTGTCAAGCTCGACGCCGACGGCGGACAGCGAGTAGCCGGCGCTGGTGTAGAAGGAGAAGACGATGCCGGCGATGCCAGCGAGCAAGCTCGACAGCATGTAGATCTTTACCGTCATCTTGCCAACTGCAACGCCCATCAGGCTCGCGGTCGCCCGGCTGCCGCCCAGCGCATAGACATTGGCGCCGAACCGGGTGAGCTGCAGCAGCAATGCGCCGCCGATCACGATCGCAAGCATGATGATCGCGACCGCCGTCAGCCGTCCACCGCCGGGTAGTCGCAGAGCGAAGTCCGACACGGTCGAATAGACCGGTGCCGTGATCGGCACCGATTCCGTCGAGAGTAGGAAGCTGGCACCCCGGGCCAAAAACATGCCGGCGAGCGTCACGATGAAAGGCGGCAGATCGAAGACATGGATCACCGCGCCCATTGCCGCGCCGAAGGCGGCCGAGAGCGCGAGAATGGCGACGAAGGCGACCAAGGGCGGCATTCCCCAGCGCTCGATCGCCAGCGCGACGAACACCGTGGTGAAGCCGATCACCGAGCCGACCGAGAGATCGATGCCGCCGGAAATGATGACGAAGGTCATGCCGGTCGCGACGATGCCGAGGAAGGCGTTGTCGGTCAGGAGGTTGCCGACTACGCGGGTGGAGGCGATGTTGGGAAACTGCATCGCGCAGAGCACGAATCCCGCGACAAGCACGATCGCCGTGATGAGGACGGGCGGCAGGCCTTTCATGCCTTGGTCCCCCGCAGCCGCGTCACAACGCCGGCAAAGCCGGACAGCTTCGGCGATTGCAGCAGCAGCACGGCGAGCACCACCACCGCCTTGACCAGCAAATTGAACTCCGGCGGATAGCCCGACAGCAGAATGCCGGTGTTCATGGTCTGGATGATCAGCGCGCCGAGTACGGCCAGCACGAGGCTGAAGCGGCCGCCGAACAGCGAGGTGCCGCCGATCACCACCGCGAGGATGGCGTCGAGCTCGAGCCAGAGGCCGGCATTGTTGGCATCCGCGCCCATGATGTCGGCCGCTGCGATGACGCCGGCAAGCGCAGCGCAAACGCCGCACCAGACATAGACCGCCAAGATCATCGCGCGCGTGCCGACGCCGGCAAGCTCGCTCGCTCGCGCATTGCCGCCGGTTGCCTCGATCAGCAATCCGAGTGCCGAGCCGCGCACCACCGCACCGGTGAGGATCAGCATGCCCAGCGCAATCGCGACCGGCACCGGTACGCCGAAGATGGAGCCGTTGCCGAGCCAGACCAGATCGGGCGAGGAGAAGGTCACGATGCGTCCCTCGGTGATGAGCTGAGCGATGCCGCGTCCCGCCACCATCAGGATCAAGGTCGCCACGATCGGCTGCATGCCGAGCACCGCGACGAGAAATCCGTTCCACAATCCGCAGATCAGGCCCGCGCCGAGCGCAGCCGCCAGCACCACGGCCAGACTGTGGCTGTCGGCGAGGCTCGCCGCGATCGCGCCCGAGATCGCCATCACAGCGCCGACTGACAGATCGATTCCGCGCGTCGCGATCACCAACACCATGCCGAGCGAGAGCAGCGCCACCGGCGTGCCGCGGTTGAGCACGTCGATCATGCTGCCGAACAGCCGGCCGTCCTGAAGGCGCAAATCGAAGAATTGCGGCGACACCACGCGATCGACCGCCAGGATGACGATCAACGCGAGGATCTGGGCAAGGCCGCGGCGCGGCAACAGCGCGGTCATGCCCGGCCCTCATGCGCGACACTGGCGCCATCGGCGGCGATGGCGGCGAGAATGCTGCCGACGTCGATGGCCTCGCCCGCGAGCTCCTCGACATGCGCGCGGTCGCGCAGCACCACTACGCGATCGGAATAGGTCACGATCTCGTCGAGCTCGGAGGAGATCACGAGCAGCGCGAGCCCGTCGTCGCAGAGCTCGCGGATCAGACGGATGATCTCAGCGTGCGCGCCGACGTCGATGCCGCGGGTCGGCTCGTCCAGCACGAGGAGCCGCGGCGAGGTCGCAAGCCACCGTGCCAGCAGCACCTTCTGCTGATTGCCGCCGGACAACAGGCCGACCGGACGCTCCGGATCGGGCGGACGAATGTCGAGCATCTTGACGTAACGGCTCGCGATCTCGTCCTGCTCGCGCCGCGACAGCGGCCGATGCAAACCGCGCTTGGCCTGAAGCGCGAGCACGATGTTCTCGCGCACGGTGAGCTCGGCGACGATGCCGTCGGTCTTGCGCTCCTCAGGGCAATAGCCAAAGCCGTGGCGCACGCCGTCGCGCGGCGATTGAAGCCGGACAGGCGCGCCTTCCACCCTCGCCTGTCCGCGATCGGCGCGCTCGGCGCCGAACACCAGCCGGGCCGTCTCGGTCCGGCCCGAGCCGAGCAAGCCGGCGAGACCGACCACTTCGCCATGCCGCAGCTCGAGATTGAACGGCGCGACATAGCCGGCCTTGCCGTAACCCTCGAAGCTCGCACAGACTTCACGCGTCGTCTGTGCGCCTGCCGATGCCCGCGCGCTGGTGGTCTCGGCCAGCTCGCGGCCGAGCATCATCCGGATCAGCTCGAGCCGCGACAGCGACGCGGTCTCGCGCTCGCCGACCAGGCGACCATTTCGCAAAACGGTGATTCGATCGGAGATCTCATACACCTGGTCGAGGAAATGGCTGACGAAGACGATGCCAATGCCGCGCTTGGCAAGCTGACGCATGATGCGAAAGAGGATCTCGACCTCATGGCGATCGAGACTCGCGGTCGGCTCGTCCAGGATCAGCACGCGCGCCGAAAGGTCGACGGCGCGCGCGATCGCGGTGACATGCTGGATCGCCACCGAATAATTGCCAAGCGGCGCTGATACGTCGATATCGAGACCGAAATCCGCGAGCAGCGACTTCGCGCGGCGTCGCATCTCGCCTTCACGCACGATGCCGAAGCGCATCGGCTGCCGGTCGAGGAATAGGTTCTGCGCCACCGAGAGATTCGGCAGCAAATTGACCTCTTGGTAGACGGTGGCAATGCCGGCCTGAACCGCCGCCTTGGCCGAGCGTGGCGCGACCTCTTCGCCGCAGATCCTGACGATGCCAGCATCGCGCGGGAACACACCGGTGATCACCTTGATCAGCGTGGACTTGCCGGCGCCGTTCTCACCGAGCAGCGCATGGATCTCGCCGGCGCGAAGCGTGAAGTCGACCTCCTGCAACGCACGCACGGCGCCAAAGCTCTTGCTGATCCCACGCACCTCCAGCAGGGAAGCAGCGGAATCCGGGCTGTTCTCCATGACAAATTCACTCCCAACGGCGCCCGCTGACGATGCGGACACGGAGCCTGTTCGTTCGCGCGGCGGTTTCGAGCGGGATCGCCGGACTGCCGAAACACGGCCGTCCGGCGACACTCTGGCCTCAGTAACCGAGGCCCTTCTTGCGGTTGTAGATCTTCTGCGGATCATCGGCGGGCGTGTAGAGCTTCGACTCGGTCTGGATCCATTTCGGCGGAACGGTGCCCTTGTCCTTGAAGGCGGCGATGGCATCGAGCGCGGGGCCAGCCATGTTCGGCGTCAGCTCGACCGTGGCATTGGCTTCGCCGGCGACCATCGCCTTGAAGATGTCGGGGACCGCATCGATCGAGACGGTGAGGATCTCCTTGCCCGGCTTGAGGCCGGCTTCCTTCATCGCCTGGATCGCGCCGACCATCATGTCGTCGTTGTGCGCATAAACTGCGCAGATCGACTTGCCGCCGCCTTCGGCCTTGATGAAGCTTTCCATCACTTCCTTGCCCTTGGCGCGGGTGAAGTCGCCGGTCTGGCTGCGTACCACCTTCAGGTTCGCATGCTTGGCGATGGCGGTGTCAAAACCCTTCTTGCGGTTGGCAGCGACGCTGGCGCCGACCGTGCCCTGCAATTCGACGATGTTGCAGGCCTTGGCGCCGACGGTCTTCGCCAGCCAGTCGCCGGCGACCTCGCCTTCGTGAACGCTGTCGGAGGTCACGGCGGTGAGATAGAGCTCCTTCCCGGAGGGATCGATGTCGCGGTCGAGCAGCACGACCGGGATCTTGGCCTCCTTGGCTTCCTTCAGCACCGAGTCCCAGCCGGTCGAGACGACGGGCGCGAGGAAGATCGCATCGACGTTCTGCGCGATGAAGGAGCGGATCGCCTTGATCTGGTTCTCCTGCTTCTGCTGCGCGTCGGCGATCTTGAGATTGACCTTGCGCTTGGTGGCCTCCTGCTTGGAAACCGAGGTCTCGGCCGCGCGCCAGCCGGATTCCGATCCGATCTGCGAGAAGCCGATGGTGAGCTCGGCGGCGTTCGCCGGCAGCGCGAGCAGCAACGCGGCAGTGGCGCTGGCCGCAAAGAGGGCTTTGAGGATCATCAGGCGTATCTCCCAAATGTTATCCGGGGCGCCGATTGGTAGCATCGCACCCACAGGCCGACCTTTGAGGCCGGCGGGAGGGACTATTTCACGGAAGTTTGGTTCCGACTAGTCATATTATCTGACTATTTGGATCGGTGCGATGGCTGGCAGGAAGGCTCGGGTATGACACGCCCAGCGCGATTTTGTTCCAGCGATGCAACGCGGAGATGAAAAAATGGTACAGCGGTTGGGATGAGGGCACCTCTGCAAGGACGGTGAAAGACGTACCCGCAACCTCTCTCCCCGTCACTGCGAGCGCAGCGAAGCAATCCAGAGTCTTTCCGCGGAGGGATTCTGGATTGCTTCGCTTGCCTCGCAATGACGGTGGGGAGAGCTTCTTCGTCTATCGAGCAAGGCGACTCGTGGAGAGTCCCCCACACCCGGCGGGCAGTGAGCTAGATCAGCTTCCGCTGCGCCAGATTCTTCATCAGCGCACCGATGCCGAACGTCCAGGGCTCGCACTCGTCGCTGGTCCGCATGCGGTTGACGAGTTTGCCGAGCTGGGGTGCCGAGATCGTGACGATGTCGTCGCGCTTGTGGGTGAACCCCTGTCCCGGCGCGCCGCGATCCTTGACCGGCGCGAACATGGTCCCGAGGAACAGCACGAAGCCATCAGGATATTGGTGCACCTTGCCGATGGTCTGCTCGACCAGATCAGTCGGGTCGCGGCTGATCATGCTGATCGAGGAATGGCCGTCGAGGACGAAACCGTCCTGCCCCTTCACGTTCAGGCTGATGTCGAGCTTGCGGGCGTCATCGAGGGTAAAGCTGTCGTCGAACAGGCGCAGCAGCGGGCCGATGGAGCACGAGGCGTTGTTGTCTTTGGCCTTCGACAACAGCAGCGCCGAACGGCCCTCGAAGTCGCGCAGATTGACGTCGTTGCCGAGCGCGCCGCCCACGATCTTGCCGCGGCTCGAGACGAACAGCACCAGCTCCGGCTCGGGGTTGTTCCAGGTCGACTTCGGATGCAGCCCGGCATCCATGCCGGTGCCGACCGACGACAAGGTCGGCGCCTTGGTGAAGACCTCGGCATCGGGGCCGATGCCGACCTCGAGATACTGGCTCCAGGCGTTCTGGTCGATCAGCACCTGCTTCAGATGCATCGCCTGGTCCGAACCGGGCTTGAGCTTTGACAGATCGTCGCCGATCAGCCGCGTCACCTCTTGCCGGATCGCTTCGGCCGAGGCCGGATTGCCTTTCGCCCGCTCCTCGATCACGCGCTCCAGCATCGAGATGGCGAAGGTCACGCCCGCCGCCTTCAGCGTCTGGAGATCGACCGGCGCGAGCAGCCACGGCTTTTTCGCATCGCGCTGATCGGGCGGCGTGTTGGCGACGATAGCCTCGAGATCGCCGATGCGTTCGCCCTTGATCGCGGCAAGCGCCTTTGCCGGATTGTCTTCCTCGCAGAGTGCGCTGACGGTCGGGAATTTTGCGGTGACGTCGAATACACCATCGCCACGCACGGCGACCACGGCCGGGCCATTCGCCTGCGGCAGCCAGACGCGGCCGACAAGCGTTCCCCGCGTGCCGTCCTCGGGGAGAAGATCCTTAACCGTCAATGTCGTCATGGGCGCATCCTCGCTCTTTTCGGATCGGCCTCGCTCGCGGAGGCCTATCACATTGGCGAAGACCAATAAACGTCTGGGACGGGAAGTCCAGCGCGGCAGCCCGCCGCGCTTCTATGCCCCCGCCCGCGCTTTTAGCGCCGCAATCTGCTGAAGCGCCCAGCGCGCGTTCTTGCGCACCTCGGGATCGGGATCGTCGGCGATGACGGCAAGGAAGGCTTCGCCGTCGTGATGGGCGATTTCGCCGAGCGCAGCAGCCGCCTCTTTCCGCAAATTGGCCTGGTCGTGGTTGACGCAATTGCCAATCGGGCGAACCGCGCGCTCGATCTTCATCCGGCCAAGGCTGCGGATTGCCTTCAGACGCACCTGCCAGAAATCGTCACTGAGCGAAGCGATGAGCTGGTCGGCGGCAATCGATCCGTTGACATTGAGGCCCAGCGTTTCCGCGGCCATCTCCCGCACCATCCAGTCCGAATCCTTCAAGGCGCGCGTGATCATCTCGGCCGCGGGCTTCATCTGCGAGAAGGCGAGCGCGCTCACCGCAGCACGGCGCACATGCGCGTCCGGATCGTTGATCAGCGCGGTCAGCGCCGGAATCGATTCCTCCAGCTTGAGGAACCCGATCACGCCGATCGCCTGCACCCGCACGGCGGCATCGGAATCCTGGAGCGCTTCGAGCGCGGGTTTCAAGGTGTTCTTGCAGCGCAGCTCCTTCAGCGCACGCAACGCCCCCATGCGGACGAAGGCGTGGGCATGCTTGACCAGCGGCAGGATGATTTCGGCGCAGGCGGGATCTTTGAACTCCGCCATGCTGTCGGCCGCGGCGGCCGCGACGATTCTTTCGGGGTCGACAAGCAGCTTGACCAGCGCGCTGGCGGCCTCCGGCCCATCGAACTCGCCGAGCGCCATCGCAACCTGCTGGCGGACGCCGGCATCGGGATCGGCAACCATTTTGGCGAGATGGCCGACCGCTGCGGGATCGCCGGAATGGCCGAGCGCGATGATGGCGACGCGGCGCTCCCCTGGATCGGCGGCCTGGAGCCGCTCGTCGGCATCTTCGAGATCGTCGTAGGATTCGAACGGGCTCGACATGACTACCTCAGGAGATATGGAATGTTGACGGTGACGGCGCCGGTCGGGCAATCCGCCTCGCAGGGCATGCAGTACCAGCATTCGTCATAGGCCATGTAGGCCTTGTTGGTCATATCGCTGATACGCAGCACGTCGAGCGGGCAGACGTCGACGCACACGGTGCAGCCCTTGTCCGCGATGCATTTGGCGTCGTCGACGACCACCGGAACCGATGTCTGATAAGAAGCGAGAGGCATCGTATGTCTCCTGTTGTTTGTGCGGCGGGTCAGGCGGTGGCGCGGATGCGCTGCTTGTCGTAGAGATCCTTCTCGTCGTCGGCGATCGGCACGATATAGGGCTCCACGGCACGCTTCTCGCTGGTCATCTTGCCGTCCTGCTTGCTGAGCAGCGTGTGGCAGAACCAGTTCTCGTTGTCCTTCTCCGGGAAATCCGTCCGCCAGTGATAGAGGCCCCAGCGGCTTTCCTCGCGGTAGAGCGAGGCATGCACGGCCATGTCCGCGCAATCCATGATCGACTGGACTTCGAGCGCGCGGAGCAGTTCGTGCGCATTGCGCGCGATCATGCGCTCCTGCATGTCTTCCCTCGCTTCAGCGAGCCGGCGCATGCCGAGCTCGTATTTGCGCGTGACTTTCGGCGGCTGGAGATAGTCATTGACGAGACGCCGGGTCTTGTACTCGATCTGGTTCGGCGGAATGCCGTCCTCGCGTTTGGTCGGCGCCATCACGCGGTCACGTTCGCTGGCGACATCGGCCGCGTCGAATTCCGCGAAGTCGTGATTGTCCGCGAACTCCATCGCGTCGATGCCGGCGACCGAACCGTTGGTGAAGGCGCCGAGCATGTAATTGTGCGGCACGCTGGCCATGTCGCCGGCGGCATAGAGGCCCGGCACGGTGGTGCGCGCGTTGTCGTCGACGAACACGCCCGACGCACTGTGGCCGGAGCAGAAGCCGATCTCGGAGATATGCATCTCGATCGACTCGCTGCGATAGTCGACGCCGCGCCCCTGCTGGAACAGGCCGCGCGTGGGACGCTCGACCTTGTGCAGGGTCGATTCGATCTCCGAGATGGTATCGGGATGGAGATGCTTGAGCTGGAGAAACACCGGGCCCTTGCCGGACAGCAGCTCATTGTAGAACTCCAGCATCATCTGGCCGGACCAGTAATCGCATTCGATGAAGCGCGATCCCTCGTTGTTGGCGGTGAAGGCGCCGAAGGGACCGGCGACATAGGCGCAGGCCGGCCCGTTATAGTCCTTGATCAGCGGATTGATCTGGTAACATTCGAGGTTCGCCAGAGCCGCACCGGCGTGATAGGCCATGGAATAGCCGTCACCGGAATTGGCCGCATTCTCGTAGGTGCCGAACATGTAGCCGGAGGTCGGCAGGCCGAGACGGCCGGCGGCGCCCATGCACAGGATAACGGCCTTGGCCTTGATCACCAGCATCTCGGCGGTGCGGGTATTGACGCTGATCGCGCCAGCAATGCGGCCGTCTGCGGACTTGAGCAGGCGCGTCGCCATATAGCGGTTGGAGATCAGGATGCGGGCGCGGCGGAGCTGGCGATACAGCGCCTTCTTCACTGTCTCGCCGTTCGGCATCGGCAGCACGTAGGTGCCGATGTGGTGCACTTTCTTGACGGAGTAGTCGCCGTTCTCGTTCTTCAGGAAGCGGATGCCGAAGCTGTCGAGTTCCTCGATGATCGAGTAGCAATTTTGCGCGTATTTGTAGACCGCCTTCTGATCGACGATGCCGTCATTGGCGATGGTGATTTCCTTGGTGTACTGCTCGGGCGTCGCATAGCCGGGAATGACGGCATTGTTCAAGCCGTCCATGCCCATCGAGATCGCTCCGGAGCGCTTGACGTTGGCCTTTTCGAGCAGGACGACGTTGGCCTTCGGGTTCTTCAGCTTCGCCTTCAACGCCGCCATCGGGCCGGCCGTGCCGCCGCCGATGACGAGCACGTCGCAGGAAACCTCCGAAAGTCCGTCGACGATCTGATCTAGTGACATCGCTTGCTCCTGGTCCGCCGGCAGATCCGGCGCCTTTGCATCAGATTTGTTCAGCAGGCGTCCCGGCGATAGCAATTAGTTGTCGCCGGGCTGCGATTTGCGCGTCAGCGCTCGACAAAGGCCTTTTCGATCACGAAATGGCCGGGCCGGCTGTGATTGCCCTCGGCAAACCCGCGCGCGGACAACATCGCGGGAAGTTCCTCCAGCATCGCCGGGCTACCGCACAGCATGATGCGGTCAGTCTCGATGTCGAGGACTGATAGACCGATATCGTCGAACAGCTGGTTCGACGCGATCAGGTCGCTGATGCGGCCGCGGTTCCTGAACGGCTCGCGGGTAACGGTGGGATAGTAAACGAGCTTGTCACGGATCAGCGGCCCGAAGAACTCGTGATTGCGCAGGCCTTCGACGAGGTGCTCGCCATAGGAGAGCTCGGAGACCTGGCGGCAGCCATGGGCGAGCACGATGGTCTCGTAATTCTCGTAGACGTCGGGGTCCTTGATCAGGCTGGCGAACGGCGCGAGCCCCGTTCCGGTCGAGAGCAGCAACAGGCGTTTGCCGGGAATGAGGTTGCCGGTGATCAGCGTGCCCGTGGCCTTGCGGCCGACCAGGATGACGTCTCCCTCCCTGATCTTCTGAAGGCGCGAGGTCAGCGGACCGTCCTGCACCTTGATCGAGAAGAATTCGAGCGCCTCCTCGTGATTGGCGCTCGCCATGCTGTAGGCCCGCAGCAACGGCTTGCCCTCGACTTCCAGCCCGATCATCGCGAACTGGCCGTTCTGGAAGCGGAAGCCCGGATCGCGCGTCGCGGTGAAGCTGAACAGGCTATCGGTCCAGTGCCTGACCGACAGGACCGTTTCCTTCTGAAATGCGTTCATTGTCTCTCCTGATCTCGATTGCGCACAAGGTTTCGGAGAGACAGGAATCCGGCAACGCCGAACTGAAATTCCCGGTCGATTAGTTTCACATTTCGTGCGCAATGATCGAACGGCAGGCAGCGAAGATCAGCGTCGCGCACCTGCGCCTGGCAATTAGTTGCTATCGCAGCAGCGCTGCGGCAACGTAGAGAATGGTCGGAGACACGTCATGACCTTGGTGGCACCGACCGTGGCAGATTACGAAGCAAGCGCCGACCTCGCGACGCTCCGCGTCCGCACCGCTAAGGACGACACGCTGGACTTGCCGGCGGAAACGCTCCGCCTCTCCTGCAAATGCGCCCACTGCACCCGCGCCCGCTTCGACGGCCGCTTCCCCGAGCGATTTCCAGGCATCGCGATCACCGAGATCGGCGATCTCGGTTATGGGCTGAACATCTCGTTCTCGGATGGGCACAATCGGGGGATTTACCCGAAGCCGTATTTGTTGAGCCTGGCGGGGCGGTAGACGCCACAGGTCGTCCTCCAAACTCCGCTGTCATTCCCCGCGACCCGGCTACGCCAAGGCTTCGCCGGGGTTCAGGCCCAGGGGCGCCGAAGCTTTTAGCGTAGGCGGCAGGCGGGGAATCCCGTACGCCGCGGCTTCTCGATAACCCATTGACGTCTCTGGAATACTGGATCGCCCGGTCAAGCCGGGCGATGACAGCGGAGTGA
The DNA here is from genome assembly GCF_023073095.1 of Bradyrhizobium sp. 44. NCBI lineage: Bacteria > Pseudomonadati > Pseudomonadota > Alphaproteobacteria > Hyphomicrobiales > Nitrobacteraceae > Bradyrhizobium > Bradyrhizobium sp. 44. The sequence continues at coordinate 103,180 of NZ_JADPIY010000016.1, read as the reverse complement.
ATCTGGCACGGACATTGCTCCTCTTTAGAACGGTTTGAACGTTCCGGAGGCAGATGATGTTGCAGGCAGCGGCCAATGTGGTTCGCGGGACGGTTCCCGCAACGGTCCGGCCTGCCGGCGGTTCCTCGCTGCTGCTCACCGAGAACCAGCAATGGATCGGCGGACCGCCGGCGTTGATGGACAAGCTCAGCCAGCGCGAGCGGGAGCTGGTGCTGAAGCAGGGCCGCCGAAAAGTGCTCAACCGCGGCCAGACGCTGTTCAGCCAGGGTGGGAAGCATGACGGTATCTGGCTGATCGAGAGCGGCCGTATCCGGGTGTTCTACACCTCCCCGCTCGGCCGCGAGATCACGCTGGCCTATTGGCATGTCGGCAATTTCGTCGGCGGGCCGGAAGTGTTCGAAGGCACCGTGCATCAATGGTCCGGCGTGGCATCCAGCAATTGCAGCGTGGTGCATCTGCCCGGAAAGGAGTTGCGATCGCTTGCGGTCGAGATTCCGAACCTCGCGATCGGCCTGATCGAAGGCCTGACCTTCAAGGGCAAGTGCTATTCGGCGCTGGCCCAGATGCTGGGAACGCGCTCGATCACACAGCGCCTTGCGCATCTGTTGCTGCATCTCGTCGACCTCTATGGCGTCGAGGACGCCGACGGCCGGGTGATCGCCGCAGCTTTCACCCATGCGGATATCGCCCACATGGTCGGCGCCACCAGGCAATGGGTCACGATCAGCCTGAAACGCATGCAGGAGAAGGGAATCGTGCTGACCAAGCGCTCGCAGATCGTGGTCTGCCGGCCCGACGTGCTGGAAGAGATGCGAGGGCAAGGGTCTGACTAGGGCCGGTGCCCGTGCAAGCAGCTTTATAGTGCAGGACTGCCCAAGGAGTATGCAATCAACTTTTCCCGGCAACTAATCGACTGTGGCGCTCATTCCGGATTTGCCCTGCCCACGCCCTCACCCAATCATGGCAACCACAGCACATCCAACCGAATGAGGATGAGAATGGTCCGCCATCTTCCCACGCTCTCGATCGCGATGTCGGTGACGTCGCTGGCGCTTCTCCTCGCGCAGCCGGCCGCGGCGGAAACCGTCACGCTCGGCATCGGAACGCAGGACACCACGACCAACACGGTGACCGCCGGCGTCGTCATCCGCCAGCTCCATCTCCTCGAAAAATATCTGCCGAAGGACGGCAAATACGCCAACATCAAGTTCGAGCTGGAGTGGCAGAACTTCACCTCCGGCCCGCCCGTCACCAACGCGATGATGGCGAACAAGCTGCAGATCGGCATGATGGGCGACTATCCGCTGATCGTGAACGGCTTCACTTTCGACAGCAATCCGGAGAGCAAGAGCCGGCTGATCGGCATCGCCGCCTACAGCCTGTCGGGCTCCGGCAACGGCATCGTCGTTCACAAGGATTCGCCCTATTACGATCTTGCCGATCTCAAGGGCAAGCTCGTGAGCGTGCCGTTCGGCTCTGCCGCGCACGGCATGGTGCTGAAGGCGATGCAGGACCGCGGCTACGCGTCGGACTTCTTCCAGCTGGTCAGCCAAAGCCCGGAGGTCGGCTCGACCAATCTCCAGGAGAAGAAGATCGACGCTCATGCCGACTTCGTTCCGTTCGCCGAGTTGCTGCCGTTCCGCGGTTTTGCGCGAAAGATCTTCGACGGCGTCGAGACCAATCTCCCGACCTTCCACGGCATCGTGGTCCGCACCGATTTCGCCGAGAAATACCCTGAGGTCGTCGTCGCCTACTTCAAGGCCGTGATCGCCGCCAATCAATGGCTGCGAGACGATCCCAAGCTCGCCGCCGAGAAGATCCAGGAATGGACCGGCATCAGCAAGGAGGTCGTCTACATCTTCCTCGGCCCCAGCGGCAACATGACCACCGATCCCACGGTCAAGCCGGCGCTGATCGATGCCGCCACGGCCGACGTCAAGGTGCTGCAGAACCTCGGCCACATGAAGGAGTTCGACCCGAAGAAATGGGTCGATGACAGCTACATCCGAAAAGCTTATGCCGAGATGAAGCTCGACTATGACTCGCAGCTTGCGAGCACCAAGAATTACGAGATCTCCGGCGACGATTCCTTCTGCAAGAAACCGATCTCCGATCCGCGCAAGGCCGGCGAGGTCTGGGTCGACGATTCAGGCATCATGCCCTTCTCGTCAGCCAGCTGCACGCTCGGCGCCTATGCCGACTACAAGGCCAAGGGCAAGAAGATCAACGTCGCCTACGTCTTCGATACCACCCGCGGCATCAAGCTGTTCGCAGACCAGGCTTTCTTCGCGGTCGGCAATGGCGAGGTTGCGCCGTTCCTGCTGAAGAAGGATGCCGAAGCCTATGCCGCCAAGATCAGCGGCAAGGTGCTCGGCTTCGACGACGCGGTGAAGGCGGCGGTCAGCGGGAGCAAGACGTGAGCAGTCCCGCCCTCCTCAGACATTCCGAGGACAGCATGCCGGCAAGTGCAATCGCGGAGGCAAGCGCCATGCCCGCCTCCACGCCACCCGCGTCTCCACCCTCCTTCGGCACGCTCGCACTGCGCTGGTACCGGCTCAACCGGGGCGGGCTGCGCGCGACCGCGATCGGCATCATCTCGCTGCTCGCCTTTCTTCTGGTCTGGCATCTGCTGACGACCTATCGCGTCGTGTTATTCGTGCGCTTCACCAACGTGCCCTCGCCGCTCGCGGTCTATGCGAGCTTCACCAAGGCGATCCACGATCCGAAATTCCTGCTGCACGTCCTCTTGAGCTGCCGGCGCATCTTCTTCGGCTTCTCGCTCGCGGCAATAGTCGCCGTGCCACTCGGCCTGATCATGGGCCGCTTCAAGCTTGTCCACGAGATCATCTTCCCCGTCGCGGAGGTGCTGCGGCCGATCCCGGCGATCGCCTGGGTGCCGATGGCGATCATGCTGTGGCCGACCAACGAGCAGAGCATCGTCTACATCACGTTCCTCGGCTCGTTCTTCCCGATCCTGGTCAACACGCTGCACGGCATGTCGCTGGTCGATCCCGTGCTGGTGCGTGCCGCGCAATGTCTCGGCGCGCGGGAGCGCTCGATCTTCCGCGATGTGTATTTTCCGGCCTCGCTCCCGCACATCTTCACCGGCCTGACCGTCGGCATGGGCGTGGCCTGGGTGTCGCTGATCGCCGCCGAGATGATCTCGGGGCAGTACGGCATCGGCTATTTCACCTGGGAGGCCTATTCGCTGGTTCAGTATGCCGACATCGCGCTTGGCATGATCGCGATCGGCGTGCTCGGCCTCGGATCGAGCATGTTGATCCGAGGCGCCGGACAATTGGTGATGCCGTGGAGGTCAAGATGAGTGAGATCGTTGTCAAGGCACCGCAGGGCCATATCGAGGTCAAGAACTTCTCCCTCAGCTACGACAGCATCGAGGGGCCGGTCGAAGCCGTCACCGATACGCAGATTCATGTGAAGCCTGGCGAGTTCGTCTCGATCGTCGGACCCTCCGGCTGCGGAAAGTCGACGCTGCTCAACGCGGTCGCCGGCTTCCTCAAGCCGACCACGGGCATCGTCACCGTCGACGGCGAGAAGGTGAACGGCCCCAGCGCGGAGCGCGGCATGGTGTTTCAGCAATATTCGCTGTTTCCCTGGAAGACCGTGCGGGAGAACGTCGAGTTCGGCCTGAAGATGCGCGGCATGCCACGCTCGCAGCGCGAGCGCGCCGCGCGCACGCTGCTGGGACTCGCGGGCCTCGAAGCCTTCGAAAAGCATTACCCCGAGAAACTCTCAGGTGGCATGAAGCAGCGCGTTGGCATCGTCCGCGCGCTCGCGACGGGACCCAAAGTGTTGCTGCTCGACGAACCCTTTGGCGCGCTCGACGCGCAGACCCGGGTCATCATGCAGCAGATCCTCACCAACATGTGGCAGCGGCTGAAGATTTCGGTGCTGTTCGTCACCCACGACATCGACGAGGCGATCTTCCTGTCCGACCGTGTCTACTGCATGACCGCACGCCCCGGCTCGATCAAGGCGGAGATTCCGATCCCGCTCGAGCGGCCGCGGCAGCAGGCGATGATGATGTCATCGGAGTTTTTGGCGCTGCGCCGCGGACTGATGTCGCTGATCCGCGAGGAGAGCATCAAAGCGATGGGCGGCGAGCTCAACGACATGGGCATGCAGGGGCTGAACATCGAGCTGCACGGGCATTCGCTCGCGGATGTGATTTAGCGATTTCTCGACGCTTACCCTCTTAGTTCCCTTCTCCCCTTGCGCGAAGGAAGAAGAGTTCGCGGCTACAGCCGCCTTCACTTGAACCAGTGCACCAGTGCGATGCTGATGCCGAGCAGCAGCATCAGCGACAGCGTCACGGCCGCCGTCACCCTGCCCCCGACATTGGCCAGCACACGAACGTCGACACCCAGACCCAGCGCCGCCATCGACACCACCGTGAGAAAGCTGGTGATCTTCGTCACCGGACCAACCACCGTGCCTGGCACGATCTCCAGGGATCGCAGGGTCGCCAGCGCAAGGAAGCCGAGGATGAACCACGGGACCAGGCGGAAAAAGCCGACATTGGTCTTCTTGGCGTCGCTGTGCCAGCGCGAGGCCGTCAGCGAGAGGCCGACGACGACCGGCCCGAGCATCAGCACCCGCATCAGCTTGACGAGCGTGCCGATCTGCGTCGAGACGAGCCCCGCCGGCACAGTCGCCGCAAGCACCTGCGGCACGGCATAGACGGTGAGGCCTGCGAGGATGCCGTATTGCGTGGCCGATAGCTGCAGCAGCGGGATCAGCAGCGGCAGGCCGAGCACCATCATCACGCCGAGGATGGCGGTGAAGGAGATCGAGGATGCGATCTCGTCATTGTTGGCGCCGATGATCGGCGCCACCGCCGCAATCGCCGAGTTGCCGCAGATCGAGTTGCCGCAGGCGATCAGGATCGAGAGCCGCGTCGAGAGACCAAGCAGCCGGCTGATGCCGAAGGAAACGCAGAGCGCGACCACAACGACGGCCGCGATCGAGGCCAACAGCGCGACGCCGGATGCCGCGATAGCAGCAAAGCTGATCGAGGCCCCCAGCAGCATGACGGCGACTTCGAGCAGCTGCTTGGCGCTGAAGGCGATGCCGGACTGCCAGCGCGGCGCGGGCTTCCAGAAGCTGCGAACGGCCATGCCGAGCAAGATCGCCATCACCAGCGCCTCGACATAGGGATGTTCGAAGACGCCCAATTCCGCCCGTTCGAGCAGGGCCGAAACACCGGCCACGGCGATGCAGAGGAGGATCCCGGGAATCAGCGCGACAATGCGGCCAGTGGCCGTGGTCGGCTTGGCGTCGGCCGGACTGGATGCTTGATTCTGCGACACAAATCTCTCCCCGAGGAGAAGGATTTATACGCAGCGCCATCCGATTGGGAAATAAGTTTTCGACATATCAGGGCTCAGGGAAGTTCTATCCTCAGTCCGGGATAATCCGGCCTGGAAGGTCAGGCGCGCGCCTTAGAAGATCAGGCTCTTGGCCAGCGAGGCGACGCGGCTGAAGCCGTCATAGACGCCGGGCTCGAAGAAGGCCGCACGCGCCAGCACGATGCCGGCGACCAGCGACCAGAACAGGCCGGTGCCGACCCGCAGCAGCAGCTTTGACCCGCGCGAGCGCGGCTGGGTGTCCGTTGCGGACACCAATTGCTCGCCGAAAGGCTCAAACCTGGTGCGTTCCATGGCAGTCAATCCATCAATTTCTGGAGGAAATGTCGTCGTTTCGGCCCCAAACAGCAATGGAAGCGATTGGCTTTTTTGCCTCCCGAAGAGGAAACTCCTTCCGCCGGACGGACCCGGGGCAATAGTTTTCTTCTTCCGGCCTATTTGAGCACCGAAGCCACGGCGAGCAGGTAGCGCCGCGCGTATGAAAGGAATCTGCCAATGCCAAACCCCCGCGTGCGCATCTACACCGACTACAAGAGCCCCTACGCATTCGTGGCCAACAAGCGCCTGTTCGAACTCGAGGAGACGCACGGCGTCGAGCTCGAATGGCTGCCCTATACGCTGCGCGTTGCCGAATTCATGGGGACCGTGGAAGAGCGCACGCCGCATTTCTGGCGCAAGGTGCGCTACGCCTATATGGACGCTCGGCGCTATGCCAATGCGCAAGGGCTCGTCATGAAAGGGCCCCGGCGGATCTACGACGCGTTCTATTCCAGCGTCGGCATGCTGTTCGCCCAACAGCACAGCTTCTTCCGTCCGTATCACGATGCGGTGTTTCGGCGCTTCTGGAGCCATGAGCTCGAGATCGACGATCTCGCCGCCATCACGGTCGTCATCACGTCCTGCGGTGGTTCAGCCAGTGAGTTCAAAGCCTACATCCATGGCCCCGCCCGCGCCGAGCATGACCGCATCATCGACGAGGCCGAAGCGCTCGGCGTGTTCGGCGTGCCGACCATGGTATTCAACGGCGAGCTGTTCTGGGGCGGCGACCGCATCGACATGCTGATCGAACGCATCGAGAAGCCTGAGACGATCGAAGCCGCGCTCGGCAGCCGCCATCGCAAGCCGGTATGAGCAGCAACGCTACGCCGCCAGCCCGCTCCCCACCGGAGCAAACTCCAGCCCGAGGCTTTCGGCCACCGCTTTGTTGGTGATGCGGCCGCGATGCACATTCAGCCCGTTGCGCAGATGTGGATTTTCCAGCACTGCAGCAAAACCCTTGTTCGCAAGCATCAAGCCGAACGGCAGCGTCGCGTTGTTCAGCGCCTGGCTCGACGTCACCGGCACCGCGCCGGGCATATTGGCCACGCAATAATGCACGATGCCGTCGACCAGATAGGTCGGATCGGCATGCGTGGTCGGGTGCGAGGTCTCGAAGCAGCCGCCCTGATCGATCGCGACGTCGACCAGCACGGCGCCCGGTCGCATCGATGTCAACATCGCACGCGTGACGAGCTTGGGCGCGCTCGCGCCCGGCACCAGCACCGCGCCGATCACGACGTCGGCAGCGAACACCTCCCCCTCAACTGATTCGATGGTGGAGAAGCGGGTGCGTACGCGCCCGGCGAAGAGATCATCAAGCTGCCGCAACCGAGGAATAGAGCGGTCGATCACGGTGATCTCCGCGCCAAGGCCCGCGGCCATGCGCGCGGCTTGCGTTCCCACTACGCCGCCGCCGAGTACGACGACCCGCGCAGGCTGCACGCCGGGAACGCCGCCCAGCAGCAGTCCGCGGCCCCCAGCCGAGCGCTTGAGCGCGGCGCCGGCGGCCTCGATGGCGAGGCGGCCGGCGACTTCGCTCATCGGCGCAAGCAGGGGGAGGTGACCGGCCGCGTCGGTGACGGTTTCATAGGCGATCGCAGTACAGCCGGAGGCGAGCAAACCCCTGGCCTGTTCGGGATCCGGCGCGAGATGGAGATAAGTGAACAGGATCTGGCTGTCGCGGAGCTGGGCCCACTCGCTTTTCTGGGGCTCCTTCACCTTCACGATCATGTCGGAGTTCGCGAAGATGTCGCGTGCGCTGTCGGCAATGATCGCCCCTGCCCGCCGGTAGACTTCGTCGGAGGCGCCGATGCCGCCACCCGCACCGGTCTCGACCGTCACCTCGTGCCCCGCCGCGACATATTCGCGGACCGCACCCGGGGTGAGCCCGACGCGATATTCCTGCACTTTGATTTCCTTGGGCACACCGACGCGCATCCCGGGCCTCCTTTTGATTCACCTCATGATCGTAGCGACCTGCCCGGTTTGGTTTCGTGCAAATATCCGCTAGCTTTGGCGTCCCTGCGCCGGTTTCCGGCGCGCAAACGCCCTTTCACGCTGGAAACGAAACTTTGGCCCTGGACCGGAAAGATCTCGCCATCCTCGCGGAACTCACGACCAATGCGCGGGCCAGCCACACCGAGCTCGCCAACAAGGTTGGGCTCTCCAGCACCGCGCTCGCGCGGCGGCAGAAGGCACTTGAGGACGACGGCTACATCCAAGGCTATCAGGCCACGCTCGACCTCGCGCAATTCGGCCTCACCACCACGGTACTGGTCCGCATCGCGCTGGAAAGCCAGAGCGATGAGGCGTTGAAGGCGTTCGAGGCGGAGGTGGTGAAATGCCCGTCCGTCGTGCGCTGCTTCCTGATGTCGGGGACCGACGACTACATTTTGATCGTGCTCGCCCGCGACATCCAGGATTTCGAGCGCATCCACCGCATGGAGCTGTCGCGCCTGCCGCGCGTCGCGCGGGTCCAATCGAGCTTCGCGCTGCGCGAGGTCGTCAACCGCGCCGTGCCGAATGTGGTGTTCGGCGAAGCAAAGCGCTGACCGCAACCTCTCGGAAAGGCGAACTGCCTGCAAGGAACCAACCGGTCGGTGGTCCGTTGGGCGCTATTGGCCGGCGGAGGCGTGCCCCCGCGTCAACACGGCTGACGTCCGGCACGGTCGCCGTCGCAGGGAGCAGGACATGGGCGATGTCACGCATCAGATTTCCGAACGAATCCCGATCCATCTTGTCGTCAACGGCGTCAGTCACACGCTCGATCTCGTGCCATGGACCACGCTGCTCGACGCCTTGCGGGACCATCTTGCGCTGAGCGGCACCAAGAAGGGCTGCGACCATGGTCAGTGCGGCGCCTGCACCGTGCTGGTGGATGGCCGGCGCGTCAATTCGTGCCTCACGCTCGCCGTCATGAAGGACGGCGCGGAGATCACGACTGTCGAAGGTCTTGCCAAGGACGCCACACTGCATCCCGTGCAACAGGCGTTTATCGACCATGACGCCTTCCAGTGCGGCTATTGCACGCCGGGACAGATATGTTCGGCAGCCGGACTGCTCGCCGAAGGCCGTGCCCATAATGCCGACGAGATCCGGGAACTGATGAGCGGAAATCTCTGCCGCTGCGGCGCCTATCCGAACATCGTCGCCGCCATCCAGCAGGCAATGGGCCAGCCATGAACAATTTCCAATACGCCCGAGCCACGGATGTCGCCGACGCGATCCGCCTGCTCGCCGCCGATCCCGGCGCCAAGCTGATTGCCGGCGGCACCAATCTGATCGACCTGATGAAAGAGAATGTCGAGCGCCCCTCCCGGCTGATCGACATCTCCCGCCTGCCGCTCCGGGAGGTCCAGGAGACGACCGACGGGTCCTTGCGCATCGGCGCCCTGGTGCCGAACTCGGACCTCGCCTACCATCCATTGATCGAGCAGCGCTATCCCCTGCTCGCCAGCGCGATCCTAGCCGGCGCGTCGGCGCAATTGCGCAACATGGCCTCCGTTGGTGGCAATCTGATGCAGCGAACGCGTTGCGCCTACTTCTATGACACGGCCACGCCCTGCAACAAGCGACATCCCGGCAGCGGCTGCTCGGCGATGGACGGGCTGAACCGCAACCATGCGATCCTGGGCACGAGCGCCGCCTGCATCGCGACCAATCCATCCGATATGAGCGTGGCGCTTGCCGCGCTGGACGGGCTCGTGCACGTCGCGGGTCCCTCCGGCGAACGCACCATCGCGCTGACCGATTTCCATCGGCTGCCCGGCGACAAGCCTCATGTCGATACCAATCTCGGCACCGGTGAGATCATCACGGCGATCGAGCTGCCGCCGCGCGGCTTTGCACCAAACTACAGCTACCTAAAAATTCGCGACCGGATGTCTTATGCTTTCGCTCTGGTCTCGGTCGCCGCCGCACTCGAATTGGAGGGCAACGCGATCAGCGGGGCACGCCTGGCGCTCGGCGGCGTGGCGCACAAGCCCTGGCGCAGCCTCGAAGCCGAAGCGGCGTTGCGCGGCCAGGCCGCAACGCCCGATCACTTCTCGCACGCCGCGGATCTCTTGCTCCAGGGAGCAACGGCCCGCTCACATAACGGCTTCAAGGTCGAGCTCGCACGCCGCGCCATCGTGCGGACGCTCACACAGGCGGCGAACGCCACGCCGCAATCCCAGGCCCACAAGAAGATCGCGTGAGGACCCCATGAACGCTTATGTCGGAACGCCAACGTCGCGTGTCGACGGCCGCGACAAGGTCACCGGCGCCGCCAAATACGCCGGCGAATTTCCGGCCGACAGGCTCCTCCATGGCTTCGTTGTCGAGGCCACCATTCCATGCGGGCGCATTGCCCGCCTCGACACCAATGCGGCGCTGCAGATCAAGGGCGTGCTCGACGTGCTCACGCATGCGAACCGTCCGCCGCTGGCCGATAAGGACGAGGCGTGGAAGGACGAGGTGGCGCCCGAGGAAGGCTCGCCTTTCCGTCCGCTTTATGATGACAAAATCAAGTTCAATGGCCAGCCGATCGCACTGGTCGTCGCGGAGGACTGGGAAACCGCGAAATTCGCCGCGACGCTCGTGCGGGTCGACTATGAGCAGCATGGTTTTGCGACCGACCTCGAAGGCGAGCGCGGCAACGCCGCCGAGAAGGACAAGCCGCACAAGCCGCGGGGCGACGCCGCAGCCGCCCTTGCGGCAGCTGATGTGCGCCACGAGGCGGACTACGTGATACCGACCGAGCATCACAACCCGATGGAGCTCTATGCGACCACGGCGGTCTGGGACAGCAATGGCAAGCTCACGATCTATGACAAGACGCAGGGCGTCCAGAACGTCCACAAATTTCTCTGCGGCGTGTTCGACAGGAAGCCGGAGGACATTCGGGTGATCTCGCCATACGTCGGCGGCGCCTTCGGTTCCGGCCTGCGGCCGCAATATCAGGTGGTGTTGGCAACGCTCGGCGCGCTCGCGCTGAAACGGTCCGTTCGCGTCGTGCTGACACGGCAGCAGATGTACGGGCTCGGCTACCGGCCAATGACAATCGAGCGCGTCGGGCTCGGCGCAAAGTCAGATGGTACGCTCCATGCGGTCACGCACGAGGCCATTGCCGTAACTTCGCGCTACGAGGATTTTGCCCGCAACGATACCGGCTGGGCCGAACAGCTCTACCGCAGCCCGAACAGCCACTTGTCCCACAAGCTGGTCCACCTTGACGTCTCCACCCCCTGCGACATGCGCGCACCGGGCGCGGCGTCGGGCGTCTGCGCGCTCGAATGCGCGATGGACGAGCTTGCCGTCGCACTCAAGCTCGACCCGGTCGACCTGCGGCTGAAGTGCTACTCGGACCGCGACCAGAGCGAAAACCTGCCCTACACCAGCAAGCAGTTGCGGGCATGCTACGCGCGCGGCGCGGACGCCTTCGGCTGGAGCAGACGCAATCCTGCGCCGCGCTCGATGCGCGACGGCAAGGAGCTGGTCGGCTGGGGCATGGCCACTGGTGTGTGGGAAGCACTGCAGATGCCAGTCGCCGTCCGTATCGTGCTGACGTCGAACGGACATGCCGAGGTGTCTTGCGCGGCATCCGACATCGGCACCGGCACCTACACCATTGTGGCGCAGGTCGCGGCCGACGCACTCGGCCTGCCGATCGAGAACATCAGCGTCAGGCTCGCTGATTCGACCTTGCCGCAGGCGCCAGTCGAGGGCGGCTCCTGGATGGCCGCCTCGAGCGCACATGCGGTGCTCGCCGCCGCCGAGGAGGTGCGCAAGGAGCTGTTAGATCTGGCCGGAAAGATGCCAGGCTCGCCGCTCGCCGGCGCCGAGTTGGCCGATACAGTGCTGACCGACGGCAGCATTGCCAGGGCCAGCGACAACAACCGCGCGGTCTCGATCGCGGACGCAATGCGCCACGGCGGCGTCGAGCGTATCGAGAAGGAAAAGCTCAACCAGTTCGGCGAGGACAAGAAGCACGCGCGTAACACCCATTCGGCCGTCTTTGCCGAGGTCAAGGTGGACGAAGAGCTAAACGTCATTCGCGTGACGCGGGTCGTGAGCGCAGTCGCGGCCGGACGGATTCTCAACACCAAGACCGGCCGCAGCCAGATCATGGGCGGCGTGGTCTGGGGGATCGGGATGGCCCTGCACGAGGAGACGGTGATGGATCACCGCTTCGGCCGGATCATGAACGCGAACATCGCCGAGTACCACATCCCGGTGAATGCGGATGTTCACGACATCGACGTGATCTTCGTCGACGAGCCGGACGCGCATATCAACGCGCTCGGCATCAAGGGCATTGGCGAAATCGGCATTGTGGGCGTCCCGGCGGCGATCGCAAACGCCGTCTATCACGCCACCGGCAAACGCATCCGCCGCTTCCCGATCACACTGGACAAGCTGCTCGACTGAGACGGTGCAGCGGTCCCGCTCGGCGCCAGCGTGACCTCACGGCGCCCGGCCGCCAAGCCCCTCACGACGGAAAGTCAGCCGGTCTGACCTGGATGCGGTCGGCATGCAACGACCAGTGGTGCAACGCCTGGTCCGCGCAAAACCTTGCCTTCGCCCGCTCTTTGGCTTCGTCCTCGTCGGAAGCGTCGACCTCGAGCGTGCCCTGGCACACCTCGATCTGCCGGCCGTACTGGCCGAGCACGTCCTTCATGAACCTGACCACATAAGTTGACATGGGACCTCCTGCCTGCCCCGGCGGCGCTCACTCTAATCCCATTTAGCCGGAATCCGGGAGGGAGATTTTGACGCGGATCAAAGTCGGGCGCGGTTCCCGCCCGCCGGTCATTCCATGGCGCGTCGTAGCGACCGGCAGATCGGGCAGCAGCAGCATCGCAAACCGGAAGGACAAAGCGACCTCCGACTACCCCGGCGTCACACCAAACGCCTGCTTGAATCGCTCCGCATAGCGTGGCCAGACCTCGGGATTGATGATGCGCGGCGGGCGCTTGCCGTCGAGCGTATGCAGCACCTGCTCGGCGGCGATCCGACCCATATTCTGCCGTGCCTCGACCGTGACGCCCGCGGTATGCGGGCTCGCCAGCACGTTGTCGAGCTGGAGCAGCGGATGCTCCGGCGGCGGCGGCTCCTTGGACCAGACGTCGAGACCGGCGCCCGCAATGCGCTTCTCGCGCAACGCCTGGAGCAGCGCATCTTCATCGTGGATGAAGCCGCGCGCCGTGGTGACGAAATAAGCATGCGGCTGCATCAGCGCGAACTCGCGCACGCTGATCATGTTGCGGCTGCCCTTGTTGAGCGGACAGGAGATCGAGACGAAATCGGCGCGGCGCAGCAGCTCGTCAAGCTCGACCTTCTCGCCGCCCCGCTCGGCCATTACCTCGGCCGTGAGGTAAGGATCATAGGCCAGCACCTTCATGCCGAGCAGGCCCTGGCACAACGCGGCGATGCGCCGGCCGACATTGCCGAGGCCGATGATGCCGACCGTTTTGTGCTCGACCTCGTTGCCGACGAGCTCGTTGCGGTTGACGTTGGCCTCCCTGCGAAGCTTGCGGTCGGACTGGATGATGCGCTTGGACAACGTCAGCATCATCGCCAGCGCGTGCTCGGCGACGGAATGGGCATTGCCGCCGGACTGGTTGACGACCAGCACGCCCGCATCGGTGCACGCCTCGACGTCGACAGGATCGAATCCCGCGCCGTTGCTGGAGACCAGCAGCAGGTTCGGCGCGCGCTTCAGGAAGGCAGCATCGACATGGAAGTGCGGGGCCAGTTCGTCGCGGGCGGCGCCGATCTGGTAGACATGAGCCGCTTCGATGATCGGCGCGAAAAAGTCCTCGGGGCTCTCGTTCTCGATGCGATCGAGCCGGACGTCGGGCCGCGCCTTCAGGATGTCGATGTAGATCGAGTTGGCCAAATATTTGACGTAGAAGACGCGCTTGCTGTTGACGGACATCAGGACCCTTCCGGCTCTCTCCAGGAGATCCGCAGGGCCAGCGCTTCGCGCGCTCCTGTCATGCGTTCCTCCGTTCTCTTGTTATTGCCGCTTATGACACGGCGGCACCGGCCGCGGCAGGTCGTCTGGCGCAGATCACGGTGCAGCCCGGGCATGTTGACAATCCCGCTGCCTGCGTCAAGTTCGGCAGACCGCCGCGACGGCCAAGACGATGGCCACGACAAAGGCAAAACACCAAGAAGCATGCGCGGCCGAAGGGAGAACGCAATGGCGATTGCGGAGCAACAGACCTCGTCCGAGGCGGCGCAGACCTCCAGCGACAAGAGCTGGCACGGCATCGTCCTGCAAACCCTGAAGCGGAACGAGATCAGCCTCGTCCCTTACGTGCCCGACCGCGTGCTGACGCCGCTGATCAAGAACCTGCACGCCGATCCGTTCTTCACCACCTTTGCCACCGCCCGCGAGGAGGAGGCCGTCGGCATCGTCTCGGGCGCCTGGATGGGCGGACGGCGCGGTGCGGTGCTGATGCAGACCTCGGGCTTTGCGACGCTCGCCAACGTGCTGGCCTCGCTCGCGGTGCCCTACCAGATTCCGCTGATCATGTTCGTGTCCGAACGCGGCACGCTCGGCGAATTCAACTACGGCCAGTCACTGGTCTGCCGCACCATGCGTCCGGTGCTGGATTCTCTGGCGCTGGAGCATCACACCATCACCCGGCTCGACGAGCTCGAATTCATTGCCGACCGCTCGATCAAGCAGGCCATGACGACGCAGGCGCCGGTCGCGCTGATCCTCAACCCGCTGCTCACGGGCGGCAAGGTGTTCGACAAGTGAGGCCGGCTCAAATGAATACAGACGCGCGCAACACCAAAGTGATGAACCGCTTCGACGTCACCTCGCGCCTGATCGCGAAACTCGAGCACGAGGAAGCCGTGATCGGCGGCATCGGCAACACCAATTTCGACCTCTGGGCCGCCGGCCACCGTCCGCAGAATTTCTACATGCTCGGCAGCATGGGGCTCGCCTTCCCGATCGCGCTGGGCGTGGCGCTGGCGCAGCCGGACCGGCGCGTCTTCGCGCTCGAAGGCGACGGCTCGCTGCTGATGCAGCTCGGCGCGCTCTCGACGATTGCGGCGTTGAAGCCGAAGAACCTCACCATGATCGTAATGGACAACGGCATCTATCAGATCACCGGCGCGCAGCCGACACCGGCCGCGAACGTGGCTGACATCGTCGCCATCGCGACCGGCTCCGGGCTTACCAACAGCGCCTGGGCCGCGGACGAGGAGGATTTCGAGCGTCTGGTCGAAGAAGCCATGTCGGCCGGCGAGCCGAGCCTGATCGCCGTTCGTATCGATGACAAGTCTGGCGTCGGCGCCACCCGACGCGACCCCGTACAAATCCGGGAACGCTTCATGCACGGCCTGGGCGTGCGTGAGCCGCTTTAACGTTTTGTCATTAACTACACGGCGATCTGATCCCGGCCCCTCGGCAGGCTGCTGCAATCCATGCTAAGCGGTGCGGATGTCCATTTTGGTTCGCTCCTCTGCCTGGCTGCTTGCCGCCGCCGTCGCCTTTGCAACCCTCGGCCCGCCCGGCCTGCGGCCCCATTCCGACCTTGGCCAGGACGGTGAACACGCCCTCGCCTTCGTCCTGGTGGGACTAGCCTTCGGCCTCGCCTATCCGCGCCGCCGCCTGTCGGCTACAGCCATCGCTGTGGTGCTGATCGGCCTGCTCGAACTGATGCAATTCTGGGCACCGGGACGACATGCGCGGCTGGAGGACTTTCTGGTCGATGCCGGCACCACCTGCATCGGCTTCGCCCTCGCGACCGTCGCCGATTGGGCCTTGACGCGGTTTCGCGCAAATTCGGCCCTGACGAGCCAAGGCCCCGCGGAGTGATGCTCCGCAGGGCCCGCCTTTCAAAGCTCACGCTCCGATCGATCAGTCGATGATCTTGACGACGCGGCGCGTGCGCGGCTCCACGATCACGCGGCGATCGTTCACGACCGCATAGCGATACTCGGTGTAGTTCGGCACGGGCCGCAGCACCACGGTCGGCGGCAGGGGCTCGCCGACCACGACGCGCTCGTGAACCACGACGGAATCATCACGCGGAATTCCGCCCAGGATCGCGTTCGGAATTTCAAGGCCGGCGCCCACGGCTGCACCGACGGTACCACCGACCATCGCACCGACCGGACCGCCGATGTCGCCGCCCGCGCGTGCGCCGTTCCTGGCGCCCTCTTCGGTCGTCGACTGAGCAAAGGCTGCACTCGACGCCAGCAGCGACGCGGCAGCCAACGAAATCGCAAGACGGGTTTTCATGTGCTTATGTCTCCAGTGATTGTTGTGCGCCTTCAACCGCGGGGCCGGATCATTGTTCCGGTTCCCTCGCCCGATCTAGGCAGAACCACAACGGAGACTGTTACCCGGTAACAGTTCAGGCCGCGGCGATCTCGTGCCCCGCCATCAGTTCCAGCGCGCGCACCATCGCCGAATGGTCCCAGCCCTTGCCGCCATGCGCGGCGCAGGACGAGAACAGTTGCTGCGCCACTGCGGTGCTCGGCAGCGACAGGCCGAGCGCGCGGGCGCCTTCAAGCGCGAGGTTAAGATCCTTCTGGTGCAGCTCGATGCGGAAGCCGGGATCGAAATTGCGCTTCACCATGCGCTCGCCATGCACTTCGAGAATCCGCGAAGACGCAAAGCCGCCCATCAGGGCCTGCCGCACCAGCGCCGGATCCGCACCGGCTTTCGACGCGAACAGCAGCGCTTCGCTGACCGCCTCGATCGTCAACGCGACGATGATCTGGTTGGCGACCTTCGTGGTCTGGCCGTCGCCATTGGCGCCGACCCGGGTGACGTTCTTTCCCATCCTGTCGAAGATCGGCTTCATGGTGTTGAAGGCGCGCTCGGGGCCACCGACCATGATGGTGAGGCTTGCCGCCTTGGCACCGACCTCCCCGCCTGACACCGGTGCGTCGAGATAGTCCGCGCCGAGCGCCTCGATCTTCTTCGCAAACTCCTTGGTCGCCAGCGGGGAGATCGAGCTCATGTCGACCACGATCTCGCCCTTGGAAATGCCGCCCGCGACGCCGTCCTTGCCAAACAGCACGGCCTCCACCTGCGGGGTATCCGGCACCATGATGATGACCGCATCCGCCTCCTCCGCAACCTCCTTGCTTGACTTGCAGACAACGCCGCCGGCGGCGATCAGCTCGGGTGCGACCGGCCCGACATCGTGCAGGAGAACGCGATGGCCTGCGGCCAGAAGATGACCGGCCATCGGCCGTCCCATGGTGCCAAGTCCGATAAAGCCGATGTCGATCATGTCAAAGTTTCCTCAGGTCTCGAAAGTCTGCGCCGCGTGCCAGGACAGGCCGTCCAGCGTCGTGGTGCGCGGCTTGTATTCGCAACCGATCCAGCCGCGATACCCGATCGCGTCGAGATGGCGGAACAGGAAGGGATAGTTGATCTCGCCCGTGCCGGGCTCGTGGCGGCCGGGATTATCGGCGAGCTGGATGTGCGCGATCTGCGGGAGATATTCCTGCATGGTACGGGCGAGATCGCCCTCCATGATCTGCATGTGGTAGATATCGTACTGGATGAACAGATTGTTCGAGCGCACCTCGGAGATCAGCTGCACGGCCTGCTCGGTGCCGTTCAGGAAGAAGCCGGGAATGTCGAGCGTGTTGATCGGCTCGACCAGAAGCTTGATGTTCTCCCGCGCCAGGGTCGACGCCGCAAAGCGCAGATTCCCGACCAGCGTTTCGTTGAGCTCACGCGGATCGGCATCGACAGGCGCGATGCCGACGAGGCAATTGAGCTGCTCGCAATCGAGCGCCTTGGCATAGTCGATGGCGCGAAACACGCCGTCCCTGAACTCGCTGACACGATCCGGCAGGATCGCGATGCCGCGCTCGCTCGCGGCCCAATTGCCGGCCGGCAGATTGTGCAGCACCTGCGTCAGCCCAAGGCTGTCGAGCTGCTCGCGCAACTGCGCCTTCTCGAAATCATAGGGGAAGAGGTACTCAATCCCGGAAAAGCCCGCCGCTTTGGCCGCGGCGAAACGGTCCATGAACGGCATCTCGTTGAAGAGCATGGTGAGGTTGGCGGCGAATTTCGGCATGATGCTGGTCCCCTATTCCGCCGGCTGCAGCACGCCCGGCCGCGCGGTCGCCACCTCGTCGAGCGGCAGGTCCAGCACCTCCTCGAACTCGACGACGTTGTCGATTTCCGTGCCCATCGCGATGTTGGTGACGCGCTCGAGAATGAACTCGACCATCACAGGCACGCGGTACTTCGCCATCCATTCGCGTGCGGTGGCGAACGCGGCCTGCGCGTCCTTGGGATCGGTGACGCGGATCGCCTTGCAGCCGAGCCCTTCGGCGACGGCGACGTGATCGACGCCGTAGCCGCCGAGCTCGGGCGCGTTGATGTTCTCAAAGGAGAGCTGGACGTGATAGTCCATGTCGAAGCCGCGCTGGGCCTGGCGGATCAGGCCGAGATAGGAATTGTTCACGACGACGTGGATGTAGGGCAGGTTGAACTGCGCCCCGACCGCGAGCTCCTCGATCAGGAACTGGAAGTCGTAGTCGCCCGAGAGCGCGACGATATCGCGATCCGGGCACGCCGCGCGCACGCCGAGCGCCGCAGGTAGGGTCCAGCCGAGCGGCCCCGCCTGCCCGGCATTGATCCAGTTGCGCGGCTTGTAGACACCCAGGAACTGCGCACCGGCGATTTGCGAAAGGCCGATCACGGTGACGTAGCAGGTGTCGCGGCCAAACGCCTTGGTCATCTCCTCGTAGACGCGCTGGGGCTTGATCGGGACGTTGTCGAAATGGCTCTTGCGCAACATCGTCTTCTTGCGGTCCCGGCAGGAAGCGGGCCACGCCTGGCGCTCGCGCAACCTGCCTGAGCGGCGCCACTCCCTGGCGACGGCGACGAACAGTTCGAGCGCCGCCTTCGCGTCCGAGACGATGCCGAGGTCGGGATTGAACACGCGCCCGATCTGGGTCGGCTCGATATCCACATGCACGAAGGTGCGACCCTTGGTGTAGGTCTCGACCGAGCCGGTGTGGCGGTTTGCCCAGCGGTTGCCGATGCCGAGCACGAAATCGGATTCGAGCATGGTGGCATTGCCGTAACGATGGCTGGTCTGAAGACCGACCATGCCGGCCATCAGCACGTGGTCGTCGGGGATGGCGCCCCAGCCCATCAGCGTCGGCACAACCGGCACGTTGGCGATCTCGGCGAATTCCACCAGCAAATCCGAGGCGTCGGCGTTGATGACACCGCCGCCCGCGACGATCAGCGGACGCTCGGCCGCATTGAGCATCTCCAGCGCCTTCTCGACCTGCTTGCGGGTCGCGCTGGGCTTGTAGACCGGCAGCGGCTCGTAGGTCTCGTCGTCGAACTCGATTTCGGCGAGCTGCACGTCGAGCGGCATGTCGATCAGGACCGGGCCGGGCCTTCCCGAGCGCATCACGTGAAACGCCTGGCTGAACACGCGGGGCACCAGCGCCGGCTCGCGCACCGTCACCGCCCATTTGGTCACGGGCTTTGCGATCGATTCGATATCGACGGCCTGGAAATCCTCCTTGTAGAGCCGCGCGCGCGGCGCCTGCCCGGTGATGCAGAGGATCGGGATGGAATCGGCGATCGCCGAATAGAGCCCGGTGATCATGTCGGTCCCGGCCGGCCCCGAGGTTCCGATGCAGACGCCGATATTGCCGGCCTTGGCCCGCGTATAGCCCTCGGCCATGTGCGAGGCGCCTTCGACATGCCGCGCCAAGATATGGCGGATTGAGCCGCGCTTCTTCAGCGCCGAGTAAAGCGGATTGATCGCCGCCCCGGGAACGCCAAAAGCAGTCGAGATACCTTCCTTCTCCAGAATTCGCACGGCAGCATCGATGGCTCGCATCTTCGCCATATCGGACCTCGCTTGAGTTGCATTGGCTCGAGCGAGATCATCAGGCCCGCGAGGGCTGCACTCAACGAGATCGATTTTATTTTCCACGATGCGGCAGCCGTGGAAAAATCGCGGCGGTCTCAATCGGTTAGATCGAGACTCGCGTGAAAGCGCTCACTCGAACAGCGGCGCTAGCTGCATCTGCGGCACCAGCACAAGGCCCTTGTCGGTGATACGAATTTCCGGAATAACCGACAGCGGAATCAGATTGAAGCCCATGTAGGGGATGGTGCAGCCGGCTTCCGCCCATTCCTTCTTCAGCACTTTGACCTCTTCCGCCACCTCCGTGACGCGTTTGTCGGACAAGAGCCCAGCGATCGGCAACGGCACCAGGGCCCTCACCTTTCCGTCAGCGACGAGGCAGACGGCGCCCTGTTGCTCCTTGATGGCGGCGACCGCGACCTGCATGTCGGCCTCGTTGGTGCCGGCAACGATGATGTTGTGGCTGTCGTGGCCGACGCTGGAGGCGACCGCGCCGCGCTTGAGGCCAAAGTCCTTCAAGAGGCCATAGGCGACATTGCCGGCCGATTTGCCGTGGCGCTCGACCACTGTGACAAAGCACAGGCCGTAGCGCGCAAACAGCGTCGGCCAGTCCTTTGCGGGCTCGATCGCGATCTTCTCATGGATCAGCGTGATGCCGGGCAACGCGGTCTTGATGGCGTTGACGGTGCAGGCCTTCACCGGCAGTTCCGGCGTCAGCTTCAGCTTCTCCGGCAGCTTCACAGTCGCGTAGGCCGCCTGCGGGTATTGATATCGCTGCGACAATGCCTGATCGAGCCGCGGCGTGATCTTGCGGTTCTCGACCACCAGCTCGCCGCCGTACCAGGTGCATTGCGGCTTCAGATTATCGTCCATCAGCACCAGATCGGCGCGGCGGCCGCCGCCGAGCCCGCCGATATCGCTGTCCATGTTGAAGCGCGTGGCGCCATGCAGCGATCCCATCGACCAGGCCTGCTCCGGCGACATTCCCGCCTTCACGGCTTCGCGCACCACCCAATCGAGCCCAAACAGCAGGAGATCGTCGGCGTCGCGATCGTCGGTGCATACTGCGGTGCGCTTATGCGAGGCCCCGAGCTCGGTGATGGTGCGGATCGCCTGCGGCAGCGAGTGCCAGGGTGTGGTCGGCGGTCCTCCGCGCAGGAACACCCAGACGCCGGCATCGAGCAAATCGTCGGCGATGTCGCGGTCGATCGCCTCGTGCGTATCGGTGACGCCGCTCGCCGCATAGGCCGCAACGAACTCGCGGCCATAAACATGACCGGATACCGGCCGCCCGCGCTTCAGGGCGGCGGCGAGGATGGCGTGGCTTCGCTCGTCCCCCATGGTGACAGGCACGAAATCCATCTTCTCGCCGAGCCCGACAGCCTCCGGCCAGCGGTCGAACAGACCGGCGATCTTATCGGGCGTCAGATCGCCACCCGCGGTCTCGAGTGCGGCCGAGGTGGCCGGCACCGTGCTTGGCACGGTCAAAAAGATCGACAACGGCGCCTCGCGCGCGTCCTCCAGCATCGCCTCGACGCCGGCGACGTCCATGACGTTGCCGATCTCGTGGCTGTCGCAGAAGATCGTAGTGGTGCCGTTGAGCAATGCGGCTTCGGCATAGGCGCAGGCCGTCACCATCGAGGATTCGATGTGGATGTGCGGATCAACCAGGCCCGGCGCGATAATGCCGCCAGCGGCATCGTAGGTTGTGACGCCGCTCCAGGCCTTCTTGGCCGTTCCAGCCGGCTTCACCGCCGCAATGCGGCCGCCGGTGGTCCAGACCTCACGTCCCTGATGGATGCGCTCCGAATAGGTCGAGAGCACCCGCGCGCCGGTGACGACGAGATCCGGCGCGACACGGGCCGAGGCCACATCGGCGAGACGCCGGGTCATCGAATGCAACGGTGCGACGGCGAAGCGGGTAAGTCTGGTCATCAGGACCCTCGCGTGGCGTTATGGCCCTGCGATGGTTACGCTCCGCGCCCGACCGGGCAAGCGCAAATATAACGGCACGCCCTGCTTACGCCTTAGGCGTCGAACCGCCTGCCGCCGCCGGCCTCGCGGGTCTGCGCGAGTTCCGCCTTCGCGGGGCCGGTGCGGCAGCGGGCTTGACCCGAATCCGCATCGACCTCCCGTTCTGCTCGTCGATCTCAAAGGAATTGGTCTTTCGCACGAGGTCGCTCAGTTTGCGGAAGCCGAACGTTCTAGGATCGAAATCGGACGCGAGATTGGCAAGTTGGCGACCGACTTCCCCGAGCGTCACCCAGCCGTCCTCGCTCTCCATCTGGGTGATGACCTTCTTGATGATGGGGGTTGCGGCATCGAGCGGCTGAAGCGACGTCGATCTCGAGGCGGGGTCCTGGGTGTTCGCCGGCGCGGGAAGCAGGTTCTCCGTGTAGACGAACCTTCGACAGGCCTGCCGGAAGCTCTCCGGCGTCTTCTGTTCGCCGAACCCAAAGACATCGATGCCCTGCTCCCGGATTCGGGCGGCGAGACGGGTAAAATCGCTGTCCGAGGACACCAGGCAAAAGCCGTCGAAACGGCCGCTGTGAAGCAGGTCCATCGCGTCGATGACCAAGGTGATGTCCGAGGCATTCTTGCCGGTCGTATAGGCAAACTGCTGCTGCGGGATGATGGCGTGCTTCGACAGGATGTCGGCCCAGCCCCTCGACCTGGCATTGGAGAAGTCGCCGTAGATGCGGCGAACGCTGGCCTCGCCGATCTTGGCAATCTCCCCGAAGAGTCCATCGGCGATCTTTGCCGAAGCATTGTCGGCATCAATCAGGACAGCGAGACGGGGCGAACGGAGCTCTGACGGCATGACTTTTCCCACGAGATGAACGTAGCATTAGAAGACGCTCGCGTCGGGATGGCTAGTCCTCGTTCGCTTTGAAGCGTCCCATCCCTTTCAGCACGAAGGGTGCCAGCAGCGCGATCAACGCCAGCGCAAGCAGCGTCGCCGAGATCGGGCTCTGGAGCAGCGTCATGGGATCGCCGAGGCTGATCGCGAGCGCGCGACGCAGCTGGCTCTCGGCGATCGGGCCGAGAATCAGGCCGACCACGACGGGCGCGATCGGAAAATCGAACCGCCGCATCAGAAAGCCGAGCACGCCGAAGCCGGCCAGCATCGACAGTTCGACCACGGACGGCTTTGCCGCGATGGTGCCCATGGTCGCGAACACGAGGATGCCGGCATAGAGCCACGGCTGCGGGATCGCCAGCAGCCGCACCCACAGGCCAACCAGCGGCAGATTGAGCACCAGCAGCATGCAATTGGCGATGAACAGGCTCGCGATCAGGCCCCACACGAGGTCGGGCCGCTCGGCGAACAGCAGCGGCCCCGGGTTGAGGCCGTATTGCTGGAAGCCCGCCAGCATCATCGCGGCCGTCGCCGAGGTCGGCAATCCCAGCGTCAGGAGCGGCACCAGCGTGCCCGCAGCCGAAGCGTTGTTGGCGGCCTCCGGTCCTGCGACGCCTTCGATCGCGCCCTTGCCGAATTCTTCGGGATGTTTGGTCAGCCGCTTCTCGCAGGAATAGGACAAAAAGGTCGGGATCTCCGCGCCGCCGGCGGGCAGCGCACCGATCGGGAAGCCGAACATGGTGCCGCGCAGCCACGGCTTCCACGATCGCTTCCAGTCTTCCTTGGTCATCCACAGCGAGCCGCGCACCGGCTCGAGCTTCTCCTCGGTGTGGTGACGGCGGGACGCGACGTAGAGCGCCTCGCCCACCGCGAACAGGCCGACCGCGAGCGTCGTCACCTCGACGCCGTCGAGCAGTTCGGGCACGCCGAACGCAAGCCGCGCCTGACCGGTCAGCTTGTCGATGCCGACGAGGCCCAACGTCAGACCAATGAACAGGCTGGTCAGGCCGCGGATCGGGGAATCGCCGAAGGTCGCCGACACCGTGACGAAGGCGACGCACATCAGCGCGAAATAATCCTCCGGGCCAAAGCGCACGGCGAAATCGACTAGCCACGGCGCGAGAAAGGCAAGCCCGATGGTGGCGATGGTGCCCGCGACGAAGGACCCGATCGCGGAGGTCGCGAGCGCCGGCCCGCCGCGGCCGGCCTTGGCCATCTTGTTGCCTTCGAGCGCCGTCGCCATCGAGGCGCTCTCGCCGGGCGTGTTGATCAAGATGGCCGTGGTCGATCCGCCATACATGCCGCCATAGTAGATGCCGGCGAACATGATCAGCGAACCGCCGGGATCGAGCTTGTACGTCACCGGCAGCAGCAGCGCGACCGTCAACGCCGGGCCGATGCCGGGCAGCACGCCCACGGCGGTGCCGAGGAACACGCCGATCAGGGCGTAGAGGAGATTCATCGGCTGGACGGCGACCGCCATGCCATGCGCCAGCGCGGCAAAAGTGTCCATCACAGCAGTCGCTCCAGGGGGCCGGCGGGAAGGCTCAACGTCAACAGCCGGTCGAACGCGAGGTAAATAAGGATCGACATCACCAGGGCGATGGCGGAATCGACCAGGACGGCGCGGCGCCCAAATGCTGCCGAGGTCGTGACGAACAGCGCCGACGTCGCCAGGATGAACCCGCCGCCGAAGCCAATGATGCCGATCAGCAGCGCAAGACCAGCGAGGATCAAGACCACAGGCACAGGATCGGCGCTCTCGCGCGCCGGCAAATGACCGCGCAGCGCGTCGATGAGATTGCCGATCGCGAGCAGCGCGAGGCCGGAGGCGATCACGACCGGCATGGCTTCCGGCCCCATCCCGTACATCGTGGTCGATTGCAGGCCGCGCGCGTCCCAGACCAGCACCGCGGCAAGACCTGCGAGCAACGCAGCAATGACGACGCCGGCGCGATCAACGCACCGCGGCGGCTGGACCGGATCGCCCGAGGTCATGACTTGACCAGGCCGACTGATCTCAGCACGTCGGTGACGCGCACGGTTTCCTTCTTCAGGAAGTCGGCGAAGGCGTCGCCGCCGAGATACGCATCCTCCCAGCCCTTCTGCTTGAGGATGTCCTTCCAGGCGTCCGACTTCACCATCTTCTCGACCGCGTCGCTCAGCGTCTTGCGCTGCTCCGGCGTGATTCCGGGAGGCGCGACCACCGAACGCCAGTTGGCGATCACGAGGTCGATGCCCTGCTCCTTGAAGGTCGGGATGTCGCTGCCTGGAATGCGCTTCTCCGAGGTCACGCCGATCGCGCGCAGCTTGCCGGACTTGATCTGCCCGTCATATTCACTGAGGCCGGAAATGCCGGCAGTGACCTTCGCGCCGAGAATGGCGGCGAGCGACTCGCCGCCGCCCGAGAACGGGATGTAGTTGATCTTCTTCGCGTCGGCGCCAACGGCGCCGGCGAACAATGCCGCCATCACATGATCGACGCCACCGGCCGAGCCGCCCGCGAAGGTCACCTTGGCGATGTCGGCCTTCACCGCTGCGGCCAGATCCTGCGCGGTCTTGATCGGTGAATTCGCCGGCACCACGATCACCTGGATTTCCTCGGTGAGGCGCGCGATCGGCGTCACCTGTTCGAGCGTGACGGGTGATTTGTTCATGGCGAGCGCGCCCACCATGACGAAGCCGTTGACCATCAGCTGGTTGCCGTCACCCTTGGCGCCGTTGACGAACTGCGCGATGCCGACGCTGCCGCCTGCGCCGGGAACGTTGGTGACCTGCACGCTGCGTGCGACGCCGGCAGCGACCAGCGCCTGCTGCATCGAGCGCGCGGTCTGGTCCCAGCCACCGCCCGGCGCCGCCGGTGCCATCAGCTTGAGCTCGAGCTGCTGGGCAAAGGCCGGCGTCGCTGCCGCAAGGGTCAGCGCGACGGCTGCGCCGACGAGGCGCGCGGGAAGTTGAAACATGGGACGTCTCCGGGCTCATGCGGACGTTTGCCGCATCGTGTCGTTTGGTCGCATATCAGCCAAAACAGCCGACACTGTCCAGTGACATACCCCGGGTTTCCGATTAGCGGGGTGTCGGAACTGCCCCGCCGAGCGCGGCCGTCAGTTCGGCAGCAACATCGCGGACGATCTGCCCGATTTCCGGTAACCGCTGATCGGTCAGCCGGCTCGTCATGCCGGAGACCGAAATCGCCGCGAGCGGCTCGGCGCAGTCGTTGTAGACCACCGCGGCAACGCAGCGCAGGCCCATGCAGGCTTCTTCATCATCCAGCGCGTAGCCTTGCTTTCGGATCTTTTCGAGCTCCTTGAACAGATCGCTCGGCCGCACGATGGATTTCTCGGTCAAGCGTGGCATGCCGTGATGGCGGATGACGGCACCGACGTCCTCGTCGGAATAGGTCGCGAGTACCGCCTTCCCGACGCCGGAGGTCACCATGGGGACGCGGCCGCCGACTTGGGTCAGCGAACGCATGATCTCGCGGCTCTCCATGCGGGTCAGCACGATGATGAACTCGTCGTCGACCATGGCAAGATTAGCGGTCTCGCGGGTAAGATCGCGCAGCTTGCGCAAATAGGGGATGGCCTGGGCGCTGAAATTGCGCCGCCGCGCAAAGCTCGCGCCGACCGTGAAGCTGCGCACGCCGACATGCCATTTGGATTCGGCGCGGTCGAACTGGACGAAGCGGCGGCTTTCCAGCGTGGCGAGCAAGCGGTGCACGGTCGAGGCGGAGAGCCCGGTGCGAACAGCGAGGTCGCTGAGGCGATAGCCCTCGTCGTCCTCGGACAATGTCTCGAGGATCGACAGCGCGCGGTCGACGGATTGCACCCCGCCGTCGCGCGCGTCGTGGTCGGCCTCCGATGGCGATCGGGGCTCGATCGATTTGCGCCGGATCACGTTCCTGCTCATCGCGACCTGACTGTTCTCGCCTCTTCCCGCACGCGAGGAGAGGCGAAGCGGCATCGTCGACTCAGAGCAGCCCTGCCCCGCGCGCCCATTTGTACTTGGCGCCGAGCACTTCCACCGGCAGCTCGGTCGAGTATGCATAGGCCGGGATGCCGTTCTGGTAGAGATATTCGGCGGCCTCCTCGACCTCGACGTCGCCGGCGAGCGAGGCGACGATCGGCTTCACGAAGCCCTTGGCCTCCATCTCCTTC
This sequence comes from Bradyrhizobium sp. 44, assembly GCF_023073095.1. Classification (NCBI taxonomy): domain Bacteria; kingdom Pseudomonadati; phylum Pseudomonadota; class Alphaproteobacteria; order Hyphomicrobiales; family Nitrobacteraceae; genus Bradyrhizobium; species Bradyrhizobium sp. 44. Next base: position 76,587 of record NZ_JADPIY010000016.1, on the reverse strand, counting down.
TTCACCTCGACCATGTTGCGGGCGAACACCATCGGCGGCGTGACGATGGTGTGCCAGTAGCCGAGAATGAGCGAATGGATGCGCTCGTCCGTCAGGCCGAGCTTCACCGTATTGACGTAGGTGATCGGCGGCTCGCCACCGGTGATGTCCACGGGATTTCCGGCCGCGCCAAACGGCGGGATGAACTTGCGGAAGGCCGCATCCAGATCCGCCGGCATCGCCATCAGCGACAGGCCGTTGTCGACGCAGGAGTCCGACAGCAGCACGCCCGACCCGCCGGCGCCGGTGATGATCAGCACGTTCTCGCCCTTCGGCGTCGGCAGCACCGGCACGCCGCGCGCGAACTCGAGCAGTTGCCGCAAGCTACGGGCGCGGATCACGCCGGACTGCGCCAGGACATCCTCGTAGATCTTGTCGTTGCCGGCGAGCGCGCCGGTGTGCGACGAGGCCGCCTTCGCACCGGCGGAGGTGCGGCCGGCCTTGAGCACGATGACCGGTTTTTTCTTGGAGACGCGCTTTGCCGCTTCCGCAAAGGCGCGGCCGTCCTTGAGGTCTTCGCAGTGCTGCGCGATCAGGTTGGTGTTCGGGTCCTGCTCGAAGAAGGCGAGCAGATCGTCCTCGTCGATGTCGGACTTGTTGCCGAGGCCGACGATCGCCGACACGCCCATCTTGGCCGAACGGGAGAAGCCGATGATGGCCATGCCGATGCCGCCCGATTGCGAAGACAGTGCCGCATGGCCCTTGACGTCATAGGCGGTGCAGAAGGTCGCGCAGAGATTGGCAGGCGTATAATAGAAGCCGTAGATGTTCGGTCCCATCAGGCGGATGTCGTACTTCTTGCCGACTTCGACGATCTCGGCCTGGAGTTCCGGCGCCCCGGCTTCCGCGAAGCCCGACGGGATCAGAACCGCGCCGGGAATTTTCTTCTCGCCGCATTCGGTGAGCGCCGCGGCCACGAACTTCGCGGGAATTGCGAACACCGCGGTGTCGATCACACCGGGCACGTCCTTGACGCTCTTGTAGGCTTTGTAGCCGAGGATCTCGGCGGCCTTGGGATGGATCGGGTAGATGTCACCCTTGTAGCCGCCGTTGATGAGGTTTTTCATCACGGAATTGCCGATCTTGCCGTCTTCGGCCGAAGCGCCGACCACGGCAACCGCCTTCGGCTGCATGATGCGGCTCATCGCCGCGACGATCTCTTCGGTCGGGCGCGGCTTCGGCTTGGGCACGTAAGCGAAGTCGACGACGATGCGGACGTCGGCCGCGATCGCGTCCTTGGCCGTCGCGAACACCGGGTTGAGATCGAGCTCGACGATCTCGGGGAAATCGGTGACGAGCTGCGAGACCTTGACGATGACATCGGCGAGCGCGGTGCGGTTCACCGGCTCACCGCCGCGAACGCCCTTCAAAATTTCGTGCGCCTGGATGCCGTCGAGCATCGACAGCGCATCTTGCTTGGTCGCGGGCGCGAGGCGGAAGGTGATGTCCTTCAGGACTTCGACCAGCACGCCGCCGAGACCGAAGGCAACCAGCTTGCCGAACGAGGCGTCGGTGATCGACCCGACGATCACTTCGGTGCCGCCGGCCAGCATCTGCTGCACCTGGACACCCTCGATCTTGGCATCAGACTTGTACTTCCTGGCGTTGCCGAGAATGGTCTCGTAGGCCTTCTCGGCGTCCTCGGCCGACTTGAGGCCAACGATGACGCCGCCGGCTTCGGTCTTGTGGAGAATGTCCGGCGAGACGATCTTCATCACCACCGGGAAACCCATCGAGGCGGCCATCTTGCCGGCCTCGCCGGCCGACTTCGCCACCCCCTCCTTCGGCACCGCAATGCCATAGGCGTCGCAGACCAGCTTACCTTCCGGCGCAGTCAGGCTGGTGCGCTTGTCCGCCTTGACCTGGTCAAGCACCTTGCGGACGGCATCTTTGGAATTGGACATGTGGCTTCTCCCTTGACCTTGGTTCTTGCGTTCTCAAAGCGCGCGCGTGTTGCGGCTGCCCGTGATGCTTTTCCATTCGCCGCGCTCCGTTCCATGTCGCGGAACGGAGTGGCATAAAGCCGAGATTACTCCGCCGGCTTGGATCAAAAATGGCTGGCGATGGCATTTGGTATGCCAGAAGCCAACTTGTCAAGCTGCAGCGCACCTTAGAACGCTGCAAAAAATAGGCAGCTTGACATTCTGGTATTTGGTATGCCAAAAACTTTCCCGTTAATAATCCTGTAAAAGACGACTCCCACTGGAGGAGATTCGTCGTGTCACTGCGGAAACCAACCAAGGCGTTGCCGAACATGGCCGAGGCAGATATCGCAATCGTTCGTATTGCCCCGGAGTCGAGCTTCAAGAACAAGGCGTATGACGCCTTGAAGGAAGCCATCCTCAAGATGGACATCTACTCGACGCCCGAGCCGGTGATGCTCGACGAGCGCGCGTTGTCCGAACGCCTGGGCGTGAGCCGCACGCCGATCCGCGAAGCCATCGCGATGCTCGAGCAGGACGGCTTCGTGAAGACGGTTCCGCGCCGCGGCATCATGGTGGTGCGAAGGACCAAGAGCGAGATCGTCGACATGATCCGCGCCTGGGCGGCGCTGGAGAGCATGGCGGCCCGTCTCATCACCGCCACGGCGCGCAAGAAAGACATCACGGCGCTGCGCGACTACTTCAAGGATTTTGGCAAAGACCGCCTCCCCGAGGATCATGTCGAGGAATATTCGCGCGCCAATATCGCCTTCCACCAGGCGCTGATCTCGCTGTCGGAATCACCCGTGCTGGTCGATCTCACCAACGACCTCCTGCTGCACGTGCGTGGCTATCGGCAATTGACCATCGGACGCAAGGACCGCACCGCGACGTCGTTACCCGAGCATCTCGGCATGATCGAAGCCCTGGAGGCGCGCGATACCGAACTCGCCGAGAAGCGCGCCCGCGATCACACCCTTGGCCTTGCCGCTTACGTCGAAGCGCATGGTCAGGAACTCTTCTAGCCAGCAACGTTCACCAGAAGGGCGAGGCATCGCCCCCAAAAGCCTGAAACGGCATCTTGAGACCAGGGAGACAAGGCCCATGCTGAATACCGCGACCAAGTCCGAAGCACCGGGCACCGAGCAGGAATTGACGGATGGTTTTCATCTCGTCATCGACGCGCTCAAGCTGAACGGCATCAACACCATCTACAATGTGCCGGGCATCCCGATCACGGATTTGGGTCGCATGGCCCAGGCGGCCGGTATTCGCATGATTTCGTTCCGCCACGAGCAGAACGCCGGTTATGCCGCGGGCATCGCCGGCTACCTCACCAAGAAGCCCGGCATCTGCCTGACCGTTTCCGCGCCCGGCTTCCTCAACGGTCTCACCGCACTCGCGCACGCCACCACCAACTGCTACCCGATGATCCTGATCTCGGGCTCCTCCGAGCGCGAGATCGTCGACCTCCAGCAGGGCGACTACGAAGAGATGGACCAGCTCGCCATCGCCAAGCCGCTGTGCAAGGCAGCCTATCGCGTGCTGCACGCCCAAGACATCGGCATCGGGCTTGCCCGTGCCATCCGTGCCGCCGTCTCCGGCCGTCCCGGCGGCGTCTATCTCGACCTTCCGGCAAAACTGTTCGGTCAGGTAATGAACGCCGATGCCGGCCGAAAGTCGCTGGTCAAGGTGATCGACGCGGCTCCCGCGCAGATCCCCTCGCCCGCTTCGATCAAGCGCGCGCTTGATGTTTTGAAGAGCGCAAAACGTCCGCTCATCGTCCTCGGCAAGGGCGCGGCCTACGCGCAGGCCGATGAGGAGATCAAAACCTTCGTCGAGAAGAGCGGCATCCCCTTCCTGCCGATGAGCATGGCCAAGGGCCTCCTCTCCGATACGCATCCGCAGTGCGCAGGCGCCGCCCGCTCGACGGTGCTGAAAGAATCCGACGTCGTGCTGCTGATCGGCGCCCGGCTGAACTGGCTGCTCTCGCACGGCAAAGGCAAGAACTGGGGCGAAGCGCCCAAGAAGTTCATCCAGGTCGACATCGAGCCCAGGGAAATGGACTCCAACGTCGAGATCGTCGCGCCCGTCGTCGGCGACATCGACTCGGTCGTCTCCGCCTTCAATCAGGCGATGGCTTCGGGCTGGACCGCCCCGCCGGCCGAATGGACCAAGGCGATTTCGACCAAGCGCGAAGAGAACGTCGCCAAGATGGCGCCGAAGCTCATGAACAACAAATCGCCGATGGACTATCACGGCGCGCTCGGCGTGCTGAAGAACGTCATCAAGGATCATCCCGAGGCGATCCTCGTCAACGAGGGCGCCAACACGCTCGACCTCGCCCGCGGCGTCATCGACATGTACAAGCCGCGCAAGCGTCTCGACGTCGGCACCTGGGGCGTGATGGGTATTGGCATGGGTCAGGCGATCGCGGCGGCTCTCGAGACCGGCCATCCCGTGCTCGCGGTCGAAGGCGACTCGGCCTTCGGCTTCTCCGGCATGGAGGTCGAGACCATCTGCCGCTACAATTTGCCGATCTGCGTCGTCATCTTCAACAATGACGGCATCTATCGCGGTACCGACGTCAACAGCGTCAACGCCGATCCGGCGACGACTGTGTTCGTCAAGGGCGCCCGCTACGACAAGATGATGGAAGCCTTCGGCGGCATCGGCGTGAACGCGACCTCGCCGGACGAGCTCAAGCGCGCCGTCAACGAAGCCATGGCCTCGGGCAAGCCGACGCTCATCAACGCCGTGATCGATCCAGCCGCCGGTTCCGAAAGCGGTCGCATCGGCAACCTCAATCCGCAGAGCGTTCTGCAGAAGAAGAAGTAAGCACTCCCCTTCAACCCATAAGGTCCCTGCGGGTGCAGGGGTAGATCAGAGTACGGAGCAACACGATGACAAAAGCGCTCGAGGGCGTTCGCATTCTCGACTTCACCCACGTCCAGTCCGGGCCGACCTGCACGCAGTTGCTCGCATGGTTCGGCGCCGACGTGATCAAGGTGGAACGTCCAGGTGTCGGTGACATCACCCGCGGCCAGCTGCAGGACATCCCGAACGTGGACAGCCTGTATTTCACCATGCTCAACCACAACAAGCGCTCGATCACGCTCGACACCAAGAACCCCAAGGGCAAGGAAGTCCTCACCGAGCTGATCAAGAAGTGCGACGTGCTGGTCGAGAACTTCGGTCCCGGCGTGCTCGACCGCATGGGCTTCCCCTGGGAGAAGATCCAGGCGATCAACCCGAAGATGATCGTCGCCTCGATCAAGGGCTTCGGTCCCGGACCGTACGAAGACTGCAAGGTCTATGAGAATGTCGCACAGTGCACCGGCGGCGCCGCCTCCACCACCGGCTTCCGCGACGGCCTGCCGCTGGTCACCGGCGCGCAGATCGGCGACAGCGGCACCGGTCTGCATCTGGCGCTCGGCATCGTCACCGCACTCTATCAGCGCACCCATTCCGGCAAGGGCCAGAAGGTGACGGCCGCGATGCAGGACGGCGTGCTCAACCTCGCGCGCGTCAAGCTGCGCGACCAGCAGCGCCTCGCCCATGGTCCACTCAAGGAATACAGCCAGTTCGGCGAAGGCATTCCGTTCGGTGATGCCGTGCCGCGTGCGGGCAACGATTCCGGCGGCGGCCAGCCCGGCCGCATCCTGAAGTGCAAGGGGTGGGAGACCGATCCCAACGCCTACATCTACTTCATCACCCAGGCCCCGGTCTGGGAGAAGATCTGCGACGTGATCGGTGAGCCCTCCTGGAAGACCGATCCGAACTACGCCAAGCCGGCCGTCCGCCTGCCGCGCCTCAACGAAATCTTCGGCCGCATCGAACAGTGGACGATGACGAAGACGAAGTTCGAGGCGATGGAAATCCTCAACAAGGACGACATCCCCTGCGGCCCGATCCTGTCGATGAAGGAGATCGCCGAAGACCAGTCGCTGCGCGCGACCGGCACCGTGGTCGAGGTCGACCACCCCACCCGCGGCAAGTACATCTCGGTCGGCAACCCGATCAAGCTGTCGGACTCCCCGAGCGAGGTGGAGCGCTCCCCGCTGCTCGGCGAGCACACCGACGAGATCCTGCGCACCGTGCTTGGCTTCTCGGACCATCAGGTCGCCGATATCCACAAGTCCGGCGCGCTCGATCCGCCGCAAAAGCAGGCCGCGGAGTAAGCGGGCTTATCTCACGACGCGAAAGGCCGCCGGCTTCGGCGGCCTTTTTGTTGGCGCGCAAAGGCTGCATCGCACGATCGGCGCGCTTGCCGCGCCGCCAAGGCTGGATTAAAGATTGTTTCGCGAGGAACAGATGCGGTGGCCGGCCGTTACTCCTCGACCGGCGTGCTCCCGGAAATGCGAGCATGCCCGGAAAAGCCAGCATGCGATCTCCACGGCGAGTGCAGCACGCCTCGCAAAGACCCTGCCCCACGCTGAAGAACTGGTCGCCTCCGCTTCCGAGGATGGCAAGTCGGCCTTTCAGTTCGGGCACAGGTGGCGTCGCGTCCGGCACTCGCCAGGACCACGCTCGTTGATCAAATTGAGGGCTTAAATGTCGAAAGATCAATCCTCTGATCGCGCCAAGCGTGAAGCCAACAAGGCGTTCAAGCCTGCGACAACGCAGAAGCCGATCAATGACTATGCGAAGGACCAGAACTCCTTCAACGAGAATCGCGAACGGCTGAAAGCGGAGCGATTGGCCCGGGAGGCGAAGCCGGGAAGCGGCTCCGAATAAGAGCGTCGGTCCCAGACTCCGATCGCGGATTGCGCTGAAGGCGCGGCACTGAAATCTGCGCCTGCCCTACAGCATCGATAGCACGACGATTCCGTCTTCGACTGCACCAGAAGCGAGCCGCGCCCGCGCCATGCGCTCGAACTCGGTCCGGTTCTTGCGAAGATAACTGAAAGCCTGCTTCTGCGTCAGGAAGGTCGTCGCAAGACGGCACATCTGTCGTCCCGCGCCAAGCGCGAGAAAGAAGGTGATGGTGCCTCCGCCATCCGACTTGATTCTAGGCACGACCCGCACTCTTTGGCATGTGATCGGCCCTCTCCGAGGTGTCGTCGGCGCAATGGAAGCCAGCTATGGCGTCACCTTCTTCTTGCGCTTCGTCGGGGTGGCGGCGGGCAATGATGCCTGAAGGGCGGCGTCTGCCGCTTCCTTGGCTTCGCGCAGTTCTCGAAGCCGCGCCATGTTCTTGCGAACATCGACGGCTTGCTTTCCAACATCCACCATCGCCCGAGCGCCTTCCTCTGCGGCCAACCGCTGACGGTTAGTACGCGCGATGCTTTCGGGTGACGGTTCGGCCGGTCTCTTGGCGCTCATTATTCACCCTGCTCTGCAACGGACAAAAACCCGCTCAATCCTGGGATCGAGCGGGTGGCATGGCCGTTTCAGCACATCCGTGAAACGGCACCAAGGCTTTAGGCCAGCGAGAGATTCTCGGCGCTGACCTTGCCCCGCATCTTGTCGGTCTTGAGCTCGAAGTTGACCTTTTGGCCTTCAGCGAGACCTGCAAGACCAGCCCGCTCGACCGCGCTAATGTGAACGAACACATCGTTGCCGCCGTCGTTCGGCTGAATGAATCCAAAGCCCTTCTGGCCGTTAAACCACTTCACAGTACCTGTCGTCATTTTCTTCTCCAAAGCGCATACGCGCAGGTTCCGCGTGCTCGTCACGCAGAACAAATTCTATTCGTCGATGTCTATGGAAAAGGAGCCCGCGGGCGCATTCAACAAGGCACAGCGGCTGAACGAACAGCCTCAACGTATACCACATCCTCGCTATTTGCAAGGCTTGGCCGAATTTAACGGCCCGGGAGCCCGGCGGTAGGTACAAGGACGTGCGCTATTCGGCGCTCATCGTTCGCCCCCGGGCGAGCTGCTCTGGGAGGGCTGCCGAGCGCAACATGCGTGGATCCATCAAAAAATTAGAGATGCCCCGTCGGATCGGCGGTACCTCGTCCGTCATCTGGACATGAACGGGCAATAGACGCTGACGTCGAGCCCGGCGCTTCACGAGGAAGACTGATCATGCCCAGCACTGTCCGCCTGCACCGCGTTTTGACGACCAGCCCGGAGAAAGTCTATCGCGCCTTCCTGGAGGCGGATGCGCTGGCGAAATGGCTTCCGCCGAACGGCTTCACCTGCACCGTCCATCATTTCGAGCCGAAGGTCGGGGGCACGTTCAAGATGTCGTTCCGCAACTTCACGACGGGCAACAGCCACGCCTTCGGCGGCGAATATCTCGAGCTCGTCCCCGGCGAACGTCTCCGCTACACCGACAGGTTCGACGATCCCAATCTGCCGGGCGAGATCCAGGTCACCGTGATCCTGAAGAAAGTATCCGTCGGCACTGAGCTGGATATCACGCAGGCCGGCATCCCCGACGTCATCCCGCCGGAGGCATGTTATCTCGGCTGGCAGGAATCGCTGCGCAATCTGGCGAAGCTCGTCGAGCCTGAGATCAAGCAGTAGCGACCGGACGGGACTTAGGGGCGGCCGCGCGTACCGCAGGCTACGCGCCCGCCCTCGACTGGAGGCCGCCACTTGCGGTCCAGCGGTCGGGATCCGGGCTATGTCCGATCAAAGCAAGGCCGTAGGCGATCGACTCGAACTGGTCGCCCGACATCAGCCGTTCGTTGCCGAACCGCTCGGCGAACAGTCTTCGAACGGCTGGCACGAAGGACGTGCCGCCGGTCAAAAACACCTTCTCGATCTCGCGCGCGGTAATGCCGGCTTCGCCAAGCACCTTGTCGACGGTAGCCCCGAGCCTCGCGATATCGTCGGCAATCCAGGCTTCGAAATTCTTCCGCGTGATGGTCGAGCCGATGTCGACGCCACCGCCTTTGAAGCGGAACTCTACCTGGTCCTGCGCCGACAGTGCGACCTTGGCGTCGGACACCGCGCGGTACAGCGCAAAGCCGAGGTCGAGATCGACGATGGTGATGAAATCCTCGAGCAGAGCCGGCTTCACCGCGGTGCGCGCAAGCTCCCGGAGTTCGCGCAGGTCGCCGTTGCTCTTCATCATCGCGAGCTGATGCCAGCGCGCGAGATTGGTGTAGTGGCCGGTGGGGATCGGTAGCACCTTGTCGAACGAGCGGAAGCTCGAGCCCTTGCCCAGCCGCGGCGAGACGACGTGATCGACGATGCGGTAATCGAAGGTGTCGCCCGCAATCCCGATGCCGGCATGGCCGAGCGGCTCGGCGCGCAAGGCCCCGCCGGCACGCGAGAACCGCATCACCGAGAAATCGCTGGTGCCGCCGCCGAAATCCGCGACCAGCACGGTCGCATCGCGCTCCAGCCGGCGGGCGAAGGAGAACGCGGCTCCGACAGGCTCGTAGACGTAGCGGGCGTGGCCGGCCCCAAGGCGCTCGAACGCGGCCCGGTAACGTTGCATCGCCAGCGCCTCGTCGGGATTGCCGCCGGCGAAGCGGACGGGGCGACCGACCGTGATGGTGGACGTCTCGAAGCCGAATTTATCGCCGCCATGACGCGCCAGCGTCCGCAGGAACGCCGCCAAAATATCCTCGAACTTGTAGCGCTGCCGGAACACCTGGGTGGTGTTGAAGCTGGAGCTCGCGGCGAAGGTCTTGAACGACTGGAGGAAGCGGTAGACATGTCGTCCTTCGAGGAACTGCTCGATCGCCCACGGGCCGCCTTCGGCCTGGGCGCCGGCGCCCGGCCGGTCCTCCCAGAAGCACAGCGCCGACACGAAGACGCTGTGGCGCTGTCCGCCATGGTCGAAGCGGATGGCCTCGACCCGGCGGTCGTCCGCCGCAAGGGCCACGACCGTGTTGCTGGTCCCAAAATCGATGCCGATCGAGACGGCGGGCGAGGCGCTCGACATGAACCACTCTGACAGATGATTGGAAGGGGGCAGACCACTAACGGCTTCGTGTACCGCTGCCAAGGCTCCGTTTTTGGACATCGACGGTCAAATGGTTCAGTTTCGGCCGGTCTTGGGCATATCCCGCTCAAACCGGCCCATTTAACGGATTGTTATGCTGCAATGCGAAGAGCTAAATGCTGCTATGCAATGGCATGCATAGACATTGGCATCTGGTATACATAAATTCCCCTTCGAAATGAGACAGCACTACTGACCGTCTCAAGAAAGGGAATTCGATGTCCAAGACCGCTTCCGTCGCTCTCGCGCCGTCCTCCTCGCTGTTCGCCCGTCTGATGGCCACGATCGACCGCCTCCTGATGGCGAGCGCCAGGATCTCGAATCACAACGGCGACCTGCCGCGCTTTGGCCTGTGACCCGGGCAGCCTCCCGCCCCTGCGCGCACAGCGGCAGACGGTTTTAGATCAGTCCGCATACTACTTTTGATGAATGGCCCCGGATGACGGGGCCATTTCTACTTGTGCTGTCCTGAGTCACAGCCGCAACCGGGCAAGGTCCTGCGGCATTTGCGCACGGTGACCGGACCAGCGCTTGAAGCTTGGCATAATGCATACAAGAATGCCGTTCCAGCGCTCGCAGAAAAATGAGAGGCGCCACGGGAGGCTTTATGACGGACATGGTGCAAGCAACCGCCCCGACAGCCGCGCGCGTTAGCGACACGTATCGCTGGACGCAATTGGCGGTCGGTGTCGCGGCGATGGTGATGATCGCCAACTATCAATACGGCTGGACGTTCTTCGTCCCCGACATCCAGAAGAAGTTCGGCTGGGATCGCGCGTCGATCCAATGGGCCTTTACCCTGTTCGTGCTGTTCGAGACCTGGCTCGTGCCGATCGAAGGATGGTTCGTCGACAAATACGGTCCGCGCCTCGTCGTCCTGGTCGGCGGCGTGCTCTGCGCCGCCGGCTGGGCGATCAACGCGCAGGCGACCACGCTCAACGGCTACTATCTCGGCATGATCATCGCGGGCATCGGCGCCGGCGGCGTCTACGGCACCTGCGTCGGCAACGCGCTGAAGTGGTTTCCGGACAAGCGCGGTCTTGCCGCAGGCATCACGGCCGCGGGCTTCGGTGCAGGCTCTGCGCTGACCGTCGCGCCGATCCAGGCCATGATCAAGGACAGCGGTTTTCAGACCACCTTCCTCTATTTCGGCCTCGGACAAGGCATCATCATCTGCATTCTCGCCTTCTTCCTGCTGGCGCCCAAGGCAGGCCAAGTGCCCAGCGTGGTGGCGAACGCCAATCTGCAACAGACCCGCCGCAACTATCAGCCGACCGAAGTGCTGCGTCAGCCAATCTTCTGGCTGATGTACTTCATGTTCGTGATCGTCGGCGCCGGCGGCCTGATGGTGACGGCCAATTTGAAGCCGATCGCGGCCGACTGGAAGATCGACAACGTGCCGGTCACGCTGATGGCGGTGACCATGACCGCGGTGACCTTCGCGGCCACGATTGACCGCGTGCTCAACGGCCTGACGCGTCCGTTCTTCGGCTGGATCTCCGACATGATCGGCCGCGAGAACACGATGTTCATCGCCTTCGGCATGGAAGGTATCGGCATTTGGATGCTCTACCTCTGGGGCCAGGATCCGCTCTGGTTCGTGCTGCTCTCGGGCTTCGTGTTCTTCGCCTGGGGTGAGATCTACTCGTTGTTTCCCTCGACCTGCACCGATACGTTCGGCGCCAAGTTCGCGACCACCAATGCCGGCCTGCTCTACACCGCAAAGGGTACGGCCGCGCTGCTGGTCCCGATCGGCAACTACATGCAGCAGTCGTCGGGCAGTTGGGACAACGTGTTCATCATCGCAGCCGGCGCCAACATCCTGGCCTCGGCGCTGGCGATCGCGGTGCTCAAGCCCTGGCGCAAGGTGGTGGTCGCGCAATCGACTGTCTGACGCGCTCCAAAGCGCCTTCTCGTGCAAAACGCCCGGCCTCACGGCCGGGCGTTTTCGTTTTGCGCAACGTCTTCATGAGTCCGCCGTTCCCAAACGGAACCCCGCATATTTTTGTCAGTGGCGCGCCAAGATAGGGCTTGCAATCTGGAATATGGTATACCAAGGTCCTCATCGCGCTTGCGACGATAAGCCACAATATTGCGACATCAGGTCATCTTGCGACCGGTGTCGAACCAGACAGGCGCTCGGGAGGTTTTTGATGATTTCCAGCACCGATGGCGCTGTCACGGCCGCGCCTCTTCGCACAGGTTTCCGTTGGCTCCAACTGGTCATGGGCATCGTCTGCATGGCGATGATCGCCAACCTGCAATATGGCTGGACGCTGTTCGTCGATCCGATCGATCACGCGCACCATTGGGGACGCGCCGCGATCCAGCTCGCTTTCACCATCTTCGTCGTCACCGAAACTTGGTTGGTGCCGATCGAGGCCTGGTTCGTCGACAAATACGGCCCGCGCATCGTCATCATGTTCGGCGGCGTCATGATCGCGCTGTCCTGGATTCTCAACTCCTATGCCGATAGCCTCACCTTGCTTTACGCGGCCGCGATCATCGGCGGCATGGGCGCGGGCGCGGTGTACGGCACCTGCGTCGGCAACGCACTGAAATGGTTTCCCGATCGCCGCGGCCTTGCTGCCGGTGCGACCGCCGCCGGCTTCGGCGCAGGCGCCGCCCTCACCGTCGTGCCGATCGCGACCATGATCGCAACGAGCGGCTATCAGCACGCGTTTCTCACCTTCGGCATCGGCCAGGGCGTGATCGTCTTCGTGCTCGCCTTCTTCATCCAGCCGCCGCGGATTTCGATCCCGCCGAAGAAGAAGCAGCTCAATCTGCCGCAGACCAAGATCGACTTTACCCCGCCCGAGGTGCTGCGCACCCCTGTTTTCTGGGTGATGTATCTTGTGTTCGTCATGGTTGCCTCCGGCGGCCTGATGACCGCGGCGCAGATCGCCCCGATCGCGCACGACTTCAAGATCGCCGACACGCCGGTCACGCTCGCCGGCTTCCAGATGGCGGCATTGACGTTCGCGATCTCGCTCGACCGCATCTTCGACGGTTTCGGACGGCCCTTCTTCGGCTTCGTCTCCGACACGATCGGCCGCGAGCACACCATGTTCATCGCCTTCGGCACCGCCGCGCTGATGCTGCTGACGCTATCGGCCTATGGCCACGTGCCCGTCGTCTTCGTGCTCGCCACCGCGGTCTATTTCGGCGTGTTCGGCGAGATCTACTCGTTGTTCCCCGCCACGTGCGGCGACACCTTCGGCTCGAAGTTTGCAACCACCAACAACGGCATGCTCTACACGGCGAAGGGGACGGCGTCCCTGCTCGTTCCGCTCGCAAGCGTGATCTCGGCCACCTATGGCTGGAAGGCCGTGTTCGTGGTCGCAGTCGCGCTGAACGCGACGGCAGCCCTGACGGCGCTGTTCGTGATCAAGCCGATGCGCCGCTCCTTCATCCTCGGCAAGGAAGCCGAGAGCGCCAACGCCGCGACGGGGAACGCCAAGACCGAGACGGCATAACGAACACGCACCTTGCACGGATGAGAAGGGGCGCAGCGATGCGCCCCTTTCTTTTTGGCTCACGATAAATGTCAGCATTGCTGCCGCAAGATTTTTTGGATCAGCCAAACCGACGCTTGACGATTGGCATTATGTATACCACACTTGCCACATCATTCACCTAGGGAGGTTGCAATGCTGGTCGGAGACATTCTGCGCAAGAAGACACCGCGCGTTGTCACGGTGCGAATGAACGAAACGGTGGGTATCGCCGCCAAGCTGATGCGCGCCAACAACATCAGCGCACTGGTGGTGAAGGACGTGGTCCGCTCCGAGGGTAACACCGCGGTCGGCATGTTCACCGAACGCGACGTCGTGCGCGCGGTCGCTGAGCACGGCGCCAATGCCGTCAACGTCAAGGTCTCGCAGCTCGTCTCGGTGCAGCAACTCGTGTCCTGCACCTCGAGCGACACGATCGAGCACGTCCGCCATCTGATGAACCGGAATCACATCCGGCACCTGCCTGTCATCGACGATTACAGCCTCGTCTCGGTCATCAGCATGCGCGACATCGCGGCCGTCATCGACGAAGCACTCAACGGCACGCCGCAAGCAGCTTAAAGCGCCTCACTTCCCCTGCGACTACCGGCACCGGCTCGGACCCTTCCGAGCCGGACCGGATCTTTCGTCCCGAAATCCGGCTACTGCTGCTCCGCGAGGATTCCATGAAGATCTGCATCTACGGCGCCGGCGCAATCGGTGGATATCTCGGGGTTCAGCTCGCGCGCGCGGGCGCCGACGTCAGCCTGGTCGCACGCGGCGCGCACCTTGCCGCGATGCGCGAGCGCGGCCTGACGCTGCTCGCGGGCGAGGAGAAGCACACCGTGCATCCGCGCTGCACCGACGATCCGGCCGAGCTCGGCGTGCAGGACTACATCATCATCACGCTGAAGGCGCACTCGATCACCGGCGTGATCGAGACAATGCAGCCGCTGCTCGGCCCCCACACCCGCATCGTCACCGCCGTCAACGGCATCCCCTATTGGTACTTCTACAAGCACGGCGGCCAATACGAGAATTCGACGCTGGAGAGCATCGACCCCGGCGGACGGCAGTGGCGCGAAATCGGCGCCGAGCGCGCCATCGGCTGCATCGTCTATCCCGCCACCGAGATCGAGGCGCCCGGCGTGATCCGTCACGTCTACGGCAACAACTTTCCGCTCGGCGAGCCCTCCGGCGAGACCACCCCGGACGTGCAACGCCTCGCCGATCTCTTCGTCGCAGCCGGGCTGAAAGCGCCGGTGCTCGACCGCATCCGCGACGAGATCTGGCTCAAGCTGTGGGGCAATGTCTGCTTCAACCCGATCAGCGCACTCACCCATGCAACACTCGACGTGATCTGCACCGATCCGGCTACCCGCGCGCTGTCGCGCGCGATCATGATGGAGACGCAAGGCATCGCCGAGACGTTCGGCGTCAAATTCCGCGTCGACGTCGAGCGCCGCATCGAAGGCGCCCGCAAGGTCGGCGCGCACAAGACCTCGATGCTCCAGGATCTCGAGCGCGGCCGCCCGATGGAGATCGACCCGCTCGTCACCGTCGTGCAGGAGATGGGCCGCCTCACCGGCATCGCCACCCCCGCGCTCGATTCAGTGCTGGCGATGGTGACCCAGCGCGCCCGCATCGCCGGTCTCTACGACGGCATCTCGACACGATCGGATCCGCGCGCACTGGCGGTGGCGTGATGGCTCGCGAGATCAAACAATGGCTCCGCTTCCGCAATAGCGGTGCCACCGGGTTCGGCACGCTGAATTCGTCAGGCATCAGCGTGCACGAGGGCGAGATGTTCGGCCGCCATGCGGCCACCGGCAGGACGCTGGCGCTGCCGGAGGTCGAACTGCTCGCGCCCTGCGCGCCCAGCAAGATCGTCGCGCTCTGGAACAATTTTCACGCGCTCGCGGCCAAGCTCAACCAGCCCGAGCCGCCCGAGCCGCTCTACCTCCTGAAGGCCACCACCAGCATTACGACACCAGGCGCCGTGATCCGCCGTCCTTCTTATTACGACGGCAAGACCACGTATGAAGGCGAGCTCGGCATCGTCATCGGCAAGACCTGCGCCCGGGTGTCGCCGGCGGACGCGGACAGCTTCATCTTCGGGTACACCTGCGTCAACGACATCACTGCCAACGACATCCTGACCAGCGATCCCACTTTCCCGCAATGGGCGCGGGCCAAGGGCATCGACGATTACGGCCCGTTCGGCCCTGTCATCGCCACCGGTCTCGATCCGGCAAAGCTGGTGGTCCGCACCATCCTCAACGGCGCGGAGCGGCAGAACTATCCGATATCGGACATGATCTTCTCCGCGCAGGAGCTGGTCAGCAGGATCTCCCACGACATGACCCTGCTCCCCGGCGACCTCATTGCCGTCGGCACCTCGGTCGGCGTCGGCGTGATGAAAGAGCCGGTGAACATCGTGACCGTCGCGATCGACGGCATCGGCGAGCTGACCAACGAGTTTCGGCTGTAGCCACCAACGCGGTGCGGTAGCCCGGATGGAGCGAAGCGAAATCCGGGGCTGGCAAGGCTTGCAGAACCCGGCTTGCGCTTCGCTCCATCCAGGCTACGGAACACTCCATCCAAGCTCGGGAAATCCCGGCAACCAACTTCTCCTCCACCGATCGGCTGACGCATTCAGCCGTGGATCGTGCGACCGGACCTATCCGGCAAGCCCCCGCCGCCCTTGATCTCGGTTCCGCTCTCCAATAGCAATTATGGCGATAATGTGTGCCGGCGTGAGGAAGTCACGATGTGGCTGTTTTTCCTGGTTGCCTGGTTTGTTCTGCTCACCGCCATCGCGATCTTCGCCCAGCAGGCGCTCGGTTACGATGTCGGCCACCTGCCTGCCTGGTTCGGAGGCCTGCCTGTCCCGCAGCGGTTTGCGACCGGCGCGATCCTGGCTCTGGCGCTGGCACTGATCGGCGCCTCCGCCTGGCGGCTCTCGCGCCAGGACCGGCGCCTCGACACATTGCGCGACCGCCTCAAGAAGACCCGCGAGGACGTCGTCGTCGCTCATGCCCTGCAGAACCACCTCGACGCTACCGTCCAGCACCTGATCGAGAGCGATCCCCGGGAGGCCGTCTCCGCCCTCCATGACAAGCTGGGCGAGACCGAGCAGCGCGCCCTGCTGCAGCGGGGCCGCAACGAATCCACCGACATGCACGACCAGCTCGCCGAAATCCGCCGCCGCCAGCAGGAACTGCGCGACATGGTGGGCAAGGTCGCCGAGCAGCGCCGCGCGGTCGAGCCGGTTTTCACCGAGATCCGCGACCGCCAGAACCAGCTCGAACGCTCGCTGCACGACCTCGAGACCGACGACCGCAAGAACAATCTCGCCGACCGGCTCAAGGACATCGCGCGCGACGTATCGACGTTGCTGTCCCGGGTCGGCACGGTCCAGGGCACCTTTGCGACTCTGAACCAGTACAAGGAAGATCTGGCGAAGTCCCACGCCGAACTGGTGCCGCTGCGCGCCTCGGACGCCGGCCTCAATGCCTTGATTGGCGAGCTGGGCCTCAGCCATGAGCGCCTCGTCAAGAGCGTCGACGAGCTCGAAACCGTCGGCGAAGCGCCGCTTGGCACCCGCGTCGAGACGCTGTCGAAGAACAAGGTCGAGATCGAGCAGCGCCTGGCCCGCATCGACGACAGCTTCCACATCCTGAAAGGGATCGGGCTCGACTTCGAAGAACTCGGCCAGCGTCGGGCCCAGCTCGAACGCTCGCTCGCCGGTGTCGAGATCGACGCCGAGGGCAAGACGCTTGCCGACCGCCAGAATGCGCTGAACGATTTTGTTCTCCAGTCGCGCCAGCGCCTCGGCGCCTTACAGGAAACGCTGGCGACGCTGAACGCCTTCAAGACGGAGCTGTCGAAGTCGCAGGCTGACCTCGTCCCACTGAAGGCGCCCGTGTTCGGAATCGAGGCCATGATCGCGGACGTCGGCACGACGCGCGACCTCCTCGCCAAAACCGTCAGCGAGATCGAGGCGAGCGGCGACGTCAGCCTCGCCTCGCGCGTCGACGCGCTGACCAAGAGCAAGCGCGAGGTCGAGGACCGCCTCGCCCGCATCTTCGACAATTTCAACGCGCTCGACGGCCTGCGAAAAGACATCGGCGGCATCTTCTCGACCATCAGGAACAGCCTGAACCGGATCGGGTGAAGGCACCCGATCCTTCGGGATGGTTCGAACCGCGATCCCCATCCGCGCGACCAATCCGGACATGCGCTTGATCCTCGGCCTCTTCTCCGCCCTGCTCGGCGCGCTCGCCGGCTGGACCGCCCTTGCCGCACTGGTGATCGCGCTGGCCGGGCCAGACCGCGATGGCGGCATCGCCATGGGCGCCTTCTTCGACATCGGTCCGATCGGCGGTGTGGTTGGCCTGATCGCCGGCATCTGGCTGTTCGTGCGCTTCGGCCTGGTCCGGAACGCAACGCCACAGCCGCCCACGGAAACCTCCGACACTACGCCTCACCGCACCACGCAGCTCTCTGCGCCCTTTGCTCTGACCGTTCTGCTCATCGCGGCAATCCTTGGCTATTGGGGCTGGTACGAACTCATCCGCTCGCCCTATCTCAGTCACGGCTACATGACGCTCCACATCGAGTTTCGCCTTCCCGCCGGCATGACGCTGCCGGACAAGGCGGAGGATGTGCACATCGAGGTCGAGGAAGCGACAGGTTATGTCAGTGCCAATTTGCCTCCGAACTGGCGCGCGCATGAAGGCGAGCGCAAAGCGATCATTGCCTCCACATCGTTGACGTACAAAACGCGTCACCGCGCCGTCAGCCTGACGCTTCCGGGTTCGCCGACGCAGAGCTGGCCGATCGATCTCCCCTCCGATCCTGATCCCACCCCTGGCTTTTCACCCTGGCGCGCGGCGGGCGATGCGTCACCCGCGAAGATCGAGATGCATTTCCGCCTCAGCGCCGATCACTGACCAACGAGCGGCGCGAAGGCGAACATTCAGACACATCACGTCTCCGCGCGCCCGGCAGATGCCGCCAACATGTCGCGCGGATGCCGCACTGTGGACGCATTCGGCCGCCCTTCTGTGAGGCGTGTCTGGGGGCACGGCGGTGCCGTGTTTGGACCAAACCTTCTAGGGGTATGACTGTGAAGAAGATTGTATTTGTCGTGGGTGCTACGCTTGCTCTGGTGACGGTTGCGAATGCTGCGGATCTACCGCGCCGCCAGCCCGTTCCCGTCTATTCCGAGCAGGCGCCGATCGGCAAGATGCCGATTGGCAAGAGCCCGGTTGGAAAGGCCCCGATCGGCAAGGCGCCCGGCCCCGTCGCCGCGCGCTACTGACGCGCAGCGAAATACGCAGAAGCAAGCGTAGACTCTGCGTGAGTGGCCGACATTCGAGGGGCATAGCGTGACGAACAAACCTGATCGATCGGGACCCTGCATCCTTGCGGGATTCGCGCTCGCGGCCATGCTCGCGTGCACGACACCCTCGGCCTCGGCCCACGAAGCGAACAAGCGCGTTGCTGACGCAAACGCGCTTGCCACGACCGACGCCGTATCACGACCAGCGCCGCAAACGACGCGGCGCGCAGTCGCGCGCGCTGAGAAAGGTCCGTACTACGTCGATTTCCGCGCCCGCACGGCCGCGAGCTGGGGCCACGCCTTCGTCTGGTACGGCAAGACCAGCGAGCGCGCCGTCGAGGTCGCAGGGCTCACGCCCGCCGGCGACACCTGGGCCTATGTGCTCGGTCACCTCACCTGGGTGCCGGCGGAGACCGGCGCGAGTTACGGCGATCTCGACCCCGATTACCTGACCGCGAACTACCGCGTCTATTTGAACGAAGCCGACGCCAAGCGTGTGTTTGCCTATATCAAGAAATTGCAGGCGAGCTCGCCGGTCTGGAATGCCGAGACCACCAATTGCACCGGCTTCATCGGCGACATCGCCGAGTACATGGGATTGAAGGTCCCCAACCGCTGGCAGCGCCCGGAAAACTTCGTCAACAGCCTCAAGGAAATGAACGGCGGCCGCCAGATGGTGCGGTTGTCGGCGGAGTAGCTGAAGCCGTCTTGCCCGTCGGGCAAAACACCCGCGCAACTTCCCGCGTCGCCTGTCAATCCCGGCTCGCCAAAATATTCCACTTTACCGAATTCGGATTTGTCGTACGTACGCGATACCCTGACCCGGGACAAGGGGCGGATCGCGATCGTCACGAACCGCGGGTTGGGCAGCGATGGACGCGACGGCGTCGGGCGCGGCGAGCCTTGCCGGGCGGAAAACCGTGAGCACAGGCTTTCGCGCCTACGACACGGCGCCGACAGCGTCTTCGCATGGCTTCGGGTGCGAGCACACGCCAGCCCCGAAGGCCCAGCGAGGACGTGCGCGGACGAACAAGTCGTGTGGTCCTGACGCCCGGGGTCTATGCGTCAAGTCCTGCGGTGATGTGGCGGTCCAACCGGGCGCGCGCATCAGTCATCTGCATGGCGACGGGGGCAATAGTGCATCGCTCCCCGGGGAGAGCACGAAGGACACGTTAAAACCATCGCGCAGGGAAGGCCGGGCGATCCGGCGAACCTGTGGTCCACCCCGTGTGCATTCCTTTGGCGCACGGACTTGCGGGTGCCAGCCGGCGCTCGGCCTTCCCTGCGCCCTTGTTACGACGAGGGCGATGCGATCGGGCAAAGCTCGGGCGAATGCGCCGCGAGAGGGCGGAGGCGTGCCTTGCGAGAAAATGCAAGTTGATGGTCTCCGAAAGCTCCTCATCCTCCGTCGGTGTTGAAGCAGCGGCGCACAAAAACCCTCGCGCCACCCGGTGCTACCACCTCAATTATCCGCCTCACGGAATCCCCTCACTCCCCGCATGATCGCCCCGCCTCCACCGCACGCCCTTCCAATAGACTTTTCCCGACCCGGGCGGCATCCTGCCGCCATCAAACGATAACAGAGCGCCACACAGGCGGAGGAAACAGACCATGCTGCAGACACGGTTCACCAAGCTCGTCGGTGTCGAGCACCCGATCGTCCAGGGCGGCATGCAATGGGTCGGGCGCGCCGAGCTGGTCGCCGCCGTCGCCAATGCCGGAGCGCTCGGCTTCATCACGGCGCTGACCCAGCCGACACCGGAGGACCTCAGGAAGGAGATCGCCCGCTGCCGCGATCTCACCGACAAGCCGTTTGGCGTCAACCTCACCATCCTGCCCGCGATCAAGCCGCCGCCTTATGCCGAATACCGCGCCGCCATCATCGAGAGCGGCATCAAGGTGGTCGAAACCGCCGGCAACAAGCCGCAGGAGCACGTCGACGAGTTCAGGAAGCACGGCGTCAAGGTCGTGCACAAATGCACCAGCGTCCGTCACGGGCTCTCGGCCGAGCGCATGGGCGTCGACGCCATCTCAATCGACGGGTTCGAATGCGCCGGTCATCCCGGCGAGGACGACACCCCCGGCCTGATCCTGATCCCGGCCGCCGCCAACAAGATCAAGATCCCGATGATCGCCTCCGGCGGCTTTGCCGACGCCCGCGGCCTCGTCGCCGCACTGGCGCTGGGCGCCGAAGGCATCAACATGGGCACGCGCTTCATGGCGACCAAAGAGAGCCCCATTCATCAGCTCATCAAGGAGAAGATCGTCGCCAATGACGAGCGCGAGACCGAGCTGATCTTCCGCACCATGCGCAACACCTCCCGCGTCGCCAGGAACGAGATCTCGACCAAGGTCGTTGCGATGGAGAAGGAAGGCGCCAAGTTCGAGGATATCCGCGAGCTCGTCGCGGGCGCCCGCGGCAAGATGGTCTACGCGACCGGCAACTCGGATGAAGGCATCTGGTCAGCGGGCCAGGTCCAGGGCCTGATCCAGGACATCCCGACCTGCGCCGAGCTGATCTCCCGCATCGTGCGCGAAGCCGAGGCCATCATCCGCAGCCGGCTCGAAGGCATGATCGTTCATCCTACAGCGCAGGCTGCGGAATAATCACTGCAAGAAGCGAGAGCAATACATGAAGGCTTATGTCTACGGCCCTGGCGGCGCTACAATTTCCGACGTCGCTCAACCAAAGCCTGAAGGCACGCAGGTGCTGGTCCGGGTCCGCGCCTGTGGACTCAATCGCGCCGACACCGGCATGCGCAAGGGCCACGCCCATGGCGCGGCCGGCGGCGCCGGCACCGTGCTCGGCATGGAATGGGCCGGCGAGGTCGCCGCACTCGGACCGGATGCCAAGGGCGTCAAGGTCGGCGACCGCATCATGGGCTCGGGCGGCGCGGCGTTTGCCGAATATACGCTGGCCGATCACGGCCGGCTGTTCCGCGCGCCCTCGAACATGAACTTCGAGGAAGCCGCCACCCTGCCCGTCGCGCTCGCGACCATGCACAACGCCGTCGTCACCATCGGCGGCGTGCAGCCCGGGCAGGCCGTGCTGATCCAGGGCGCAAGCTCCGGCGTCGGCCTGATGGCGATGCAGATTGCGAAGCTCAAGGGCGGGAGACTCGTGATCGGCTCCTCGACCGATGCCGCCCGCCGCGGCCGACTGAAGGAGTATGGCGCCGACCTCGCGGTCGACTCCTCCGACCCCTCATGGATCGACGAGGTGCTGAAGGCGACGAACGGCGAAGGTGTCGACCTCATCGTCGACCAGGTCTCGGGCAAGGTCGCCAACCAGAACCTCGCGGCGACCAAGGTCAAGGGTCGAATCGTCAATGTCGGCCGGCTCGGCGGCACCCATGCCGATTTCAACTTCGACCTGCACGCGGCCCGCCGCATCGACTATGTCGGCGTCACCTTCCGCACCCGCACCATCGAGGAGGTCCGCGAGATCTTCGACGAGGTCAAGAAGGACATCTGGGGCGCGGTCGAGTCGCGAAAACTGCAGCTGCCGATCGACAAGGTGTTTGCCTTCGACGACATCGACAAGGCATTCGAGCACATGGAGGCCAACAAGCATCTCGGCAAGATCGTCGTGACGGTGCCGTAACATTCCTGAGGCCAAAGACCTAGGTCTAGTAGGGTGGGCAAAGCGAAGCGTGCCCACCATGCGTCAGCGTCCCCGAAAGATGGTGGGCGCGGCGCTCCGCGCCGTTGCCCACCCTACCAAACCGGGGGATCCCGCTCCTGCAACTCACTAGCGTCTACGCCTGTGGATCGTCGCTTGATGTTCACCCGTGGCCTGCTAAATCCCCCGCCATGAGCTCCCAACACAACAAGACCTCGGTCGCAGCGATCTCGATCTTCGCCAGTGGCGGCATGGCGGCGGCGAAGTTTGCGGTCGGGATCGCGATCGGCTCGCTAGCGCTGATTTCCGAGGCGCTGCATTCCTCGATCGACCTGGTCGCCACCATCATCACCTGGGCGGTGGTGCGGGTGTCCGACAAGCCGGCGGATGAAGAGCATCATTACGGCCACGGCAAACTCGAAAGTGTCTCGGCATTGGGCGTGACCGCCCTGCTCTACGTGCTCGCCGGCGGAATCCTGGTCCAGTCCTACAGCCATCTCCGAGAGGGAGTTGCGCCGCCGACGATCTCCGCCGTCCCTTTCGTCGTGCTGGTGATCGACATCGCCGTCAATTTCTGGCGCGCACGTGCCCTGCACCGTGCCGCACGGGAGACCAGGAGCCAGGCGCTCGCCGCCGATGCGCTGCATTTCGCCTCCGACGTGATGGGTTCGTTCGCCGTGATCGTGGGCCTGATCCTCGCCGGTCTCGGCTTCTGGTGGGGCGACGCGGCTGCCGCCGCCGCGGTGGCCGTGATGATCGCCCTGCTCGGCCTACGCATGGCCGGCTCGACCGTGCAGACGCTGGTGGACCGCGCCCCGGAAGGCGCGCATGAGACGGCCACGGCCGCGATCCGCAGCGTACCGGGTGTGATCGACATCGAGCGGCTCCGCGTGCGCATGGTCGGTGCCACCACGTTTATCGACACGATCGCAAAGGTACCGCGGACTTACCCCATCGACCGGGTCGAGGACATCAAGCGCAACGCGCAAGCAGCCGTCGAGCAGGCCTTCGGCGATACCGACCTCACCTTCACCGCAGTCCCCGTGGCGCGCGACAACGAGACCGTGCGCGACCGCATCATGGTCATCGCCCACAATTCGGGCCTCGCCATCCACCACGTCACCGTGCACGATCTCGGCGCCAAGCTGATCGTCAGCATCGACCTCGAGGTCGACGCCGGGATGCAGCTCGACGCCGCCCATGAGGTCGCCAACACGCTGGAACGCAACATCCAGGAAGAGTTCGGCGCGGACGTCGAGGTCGACGTCCACATCGAGCCGCTGGAACCGGAACTGCCGTTCGGGGTCGATGCCGCGTCGGAACGGGTGCAGGCCATCGCCGCCGCCCTGACAGAGTATGCCGCCGGCGGCGAGATCCACGACATCCACAATGTCCGCGTCCGCAACACCGACGCCGGCGAAATCGTCAACTTCCACTGCCGCGCCGAGCCGTCGATGAGCGTGATCAGGGTGCACGAGCATGTCGACGCGATCGAGCGCGCGTTGCGGCGCGCGTTCCCGAGCGTGAAGCGCGTCATCAGTCACGCCGAACCGCCGCGTGCGTGACAGAGAATGTGCGAGGAGTCACACGTTCTCGTTTCGGACTCGCCGCGCACGTAAGTTTGCGGACGCGCGACGCACAAACTGCGCGTTGGATAAGAATAAATTCGCGTTAACGATTCGTTGACTCTCGACAGCCCGCGAAATCTGGATTCAAATCGGCCATGATTCGGAAGCGATGTGGGGCTGCTTCCAAAATCAAGTTGCAAGCAGGTTCCAGGGGGCTTTAGGCATGTCGCGTGCAGACGCCGCGAACGCGTGCGTCCAATCCGATTCGATCAAAGGATTGGCGCAATCGATCGCGAAACCTGCCTATCATCGGCTCCTGATCGCGGAGCCTGCGCTGCGCCGTGCCGTGCCGACGCTCATCATCGCGTTCCTGATCACGATCTGCCTCGGCGCGTTCGTGCAGGTCGTCGACCAGACGCGCCAGAAGCGTCTGGTGATCCGCCACGACATCTCGGCGCTCGCCGACCTGCTCGCCGAGCGCATCGACCGCCTCACCTCCGCGCGACAGGAGCGGCTGAAGAACATCGAAAGCTTGCCGGCGCTGCTGCCGGACCTCATTCCATCGTGGGGCACCGCCTCGGGCCGGCACGTCATCGTCACCTCGGCCGGACTCGACCGCCGCATCCTCGCCCGCATCCCGGTCGACAGCGATCCCTCGGGCAACGACCGCCTGCTCGACGCAATCACGACAGCGCAACTGCTGGCGGCACCGCCGCGCGACGGCAACATCTCCGACATGACGCTGCCGAACGGCAACGCCGCGATGGCGACCTCGCGGCAGATCAAGTCGCTGCCCGGCTTCGTCACCGTGATCCAGGAGCGCAACGAGCCGATCTGGGGCTCGGACGCCGCGCTGTCGGTCACGCTGTCGGCCACCACCGGCTTCGTCGTCCTGATCCTCGGCTTCGCCTTCCACTGGCAGTCCACCCGTGCCCGCGAGGGCGACCTGATCAACGACGCCGTGCGCGGCCGGATCGACACCGCACTCAACCGCGGCCGCTGCGGACTGTGGGACTGGGACCTGTCACGCGGCCGCATCTTCTGGTCGCAGTCGATGTTTTCGATGCTCGGCCTCGACGGCCGCAACGAGCTCCTCACCTTCGGCGAGGTCAACGCGCTGGTGAAGTCCGACGACATCGACCTGTTCGAGATCGCCGACCAGCTCATCTCCGAGAAGATTGACCACATCGACCAGACCTTCCGCATGCAGCATGTCGACGGCCACTGGATCTGGCTGCGCGTCCGCTGCGAAAAGACCAGCGGCGCGACGGACTCCAGCGTTCACCTGATCGGGATCGCCGTCGACATCACCGAGCAGAAGAGCCTCGCCGAGCGAACTGTCGAAGCCGATTTGCGCCTGCGCGACGCGATCGAGACCATTCCCGAAGCCTTCGTGCTGTGGGACGCCAGCGACCGCCTGGTGCTCTGCAATTCGCACTTCCAGCGCCTGCACAAGCTGCCCGACAGCGCCGTCATTCCCGGCACCTCCTACGAGACCGTGCTCGAGGTCGGCCGCATGCCCGAGGTCCGCACCCGACACAACGAGACGGCGAGCCAAGGCCCCGGCGCGCGCACCTTCGAGGCGCAGCTCGACGACGGCAGCTGGCTGCACATCAGCGAGCGCCGCACAAAGGACGGCGGCTACGTCTCGGTCGGCACCGACATCACCCGCATCAAGGAGCACGAGCAGAAGCTGGTCGACAACGATCTACGCCTGCGCGCCACCGTCATCGACCTCAAGCGCTCGCAGGCAGCCCTGGAGCGCCAGGCGGGCGAACTCGCCGATCTCGCCGAGAAATATCAGCGCGAGAAGACCCGCGCCGAGGAAGCCAACCAGACCAAGTCGAAATTCCTCGCCAATATGAGCCACGAGCTGCGCACGCCGCTGAACGCGATCATCGGCTTCTCCGAGATCATGGGCTCGGGCATGTTCGGCGAACTCGGCTCGGAGAAGTACCAGGAATACTGCCACGATATCCTGACCAGCGGGCATTACCTGCTCGAAGTCATCAACGACATCCTCGACATGTCCAAGATCGAGGCCGGCCGCATGAAGCTCGACATGGAAGAGCTCGACCTCGCGCAGACGCTGGCGGAATCCCTGCGGGTCGTCACCGGCCGCGCGCAGGACAAGCACCTGACGCTCGACGCCGACATCGCGAAATCCATCTCCGTCGTCGCCGACCGCCGCGCCACCAAGCAGATCATCGTCAATTTGCTCTCCAACGCCGTGAAGTTCACGCCCGACGGCGGACGCATCGTGGTGCGCAGCCGGCAGCTCGACGACAGGATCGTGCTGATGATTGCCGACACCGGCATCGGCATCGCGCCGCATTCACTGGCGCGGCTCGGCCGCCCCTTCGAGCAGGTCGAGAGCCAGCTCACCAAGACCTATCACGGCTCGGGACTGGGCCTCGCGATCGCCCGCTCGCTCGCGCAGCTTCATGGCGGCTCGATGCGGCTGCGCTCCAAGCTGGAGGTCGGCACCGTCGTGCGCGTCACCCTGCCCCGCGACGCGATCAAGTCGGCATCAGGAATATCGGCCGCGGCCTGAATCCTACGATTGCAGCGACGGCGCGACTTCCCGCGCGACGTTGACCAGCGCCGCGATCAGCGGCGTCATCGGATCACGCTGCGGGATCACCATGCCGATGCTGTAATTGACATCGGGATCGGTGATCGGGATCGAGCGCACCGTATCGGACAGGCCGAGCGTCTCGGCGAGCTTGGCCGGCATCACGCTGGCCCAGCGCCCCGTCTTCACATGCGTGAACAGCACGAGCAGCGAATTCGACGTCAAGGTCGGCGTCGCCTCCGCGCCGACCGAACGTAACGCACGGTCGATGATGCGGCGGTTCTGCATGTCGGGCGTCAGCAGGCACAGCGGCACCTGCCCGACCTCTTTCCACGTCACCGTCTCGCGATCGCCGAACATTCCATCCGGCGCGGTGAGCAGACGATAGCTCTCGCTGTAGAGCGGGATGGTGCGCACCTTGCCGATCGGCTCGTTCTCGATATAGGTCAGCCCTGCATCCACCTCGAGATTCTCGAGCAACCCCAGCACCTCGGACGAGGTGGTGGAGCGGATACTGAAGCGCACCTCGGGGTGCCTGGCGCGGAACGGCGTCGTCAGCGCAGCGACCATGCCGAGCACGGTGGGGATCGCGGCAATACGTATCTCGCCGGAGAGCTGATGCTTCAGCCCGTTGATCTCGTCACGCATCGCGCGGGCATCGCCGACGATCCGGCGCGCCCAATCCAGCGCCCGCTCGCCTTCCGGCGTAAAACCCTGGAAGCGGGAGCCGCGCTGGACCAGCATCACGCCGAGGATCTCCTCGAGCTGCTTCAGCCCGGTCGACATCGTCGGTTGCGTCACGCCGCAGACCTCCGCCGCGCGTCCGAAATGCCGCTCCTTCGCCAGCGCCAGCAACAGTTCAAGCTTGTCGAGCAACCGGTCATCCCCTCGAATTGTGTGGTGGCATACAAGCTAGCATGCTCGCCCCATTCCAACACGTAAAAACGCCCGGAGACCGGCTTCAATTGCAATTTCAGATCGAGTGATTGCCATCGCAAATCGATCGTAATCCGCAATCGCAGCATGAGACAGCTTTATTGATCTTCGAACGTTTCCAAATAGTTTGAGATCAGCAGACGCTCTGGTCGAGAACGAAGAATGACAGCGGTTTTTGAGCCTTGGGACGAGACGCGCGGCGCCGAGATCATCGCCGAACACAGCGAGCAGGAAGGCGCGACGCTGGTGATCCTGCACGCGCTCCAGGAGGCGTTCGGCTACGTGCCGGAGGCAGCCATTCCCATGGTGGCGCAGGCGCTCAATTTGTCCCGCGCCGAAGTGCATGGCGTGTTCACGTTCTATCATGACTTCCGCCACAAGCCGGCCGGCCGCCATGTGCTGAAGCTCTGCCGCGCGGAGGCCTGCCAGGCGGCGGGTGGCGATGCGCTGGCGACGCGTGTCGAGGCGAAGCTCGGCGTGTTGCTGGGCGGCACCACGGCCGATGATCGCGTCACGCTGGAGCCAATCTACTGCCTCGGACTGTGCGCAACCGCGCCGTCCGCGATGCTCGACGGCCGACTCATCGGCCGGCTCGACGAGAAGCGCATCGACGCGCTTGTGGCGGAGGCGCAGCGATGAGCATCCGTCTATATGTCTCTCGCGATGCGGGTGCGCTTGCGGTCGGCGCCGACGAGGTCGCGCTGGCGCTGGAGCAGGTTGCAGCCAAGCGTGGCATTGCCGTCGAGATCGTCAGAACCGGCTCGCGCGGCCTGTACTGGCTCGAGCCGCTGGTCGAGGTCGCGACGCCGCAGGGCCGGATCGCGTTCGGCCCTGTGACCGAGACCGATGTGCCCTCCCTGCTCGACGCGCTCGCGAGCAACACGCCGCATCTGCTGCGGCTCGGGGCCACCGACGAGATCCCCTGGCTCAAGCGCCAGACCCGCCTCACCTTCGCGCGCTGCGGCGTGATCGATCCGCGCTCGCTCGATGTCTACCGCGCCCATGGCGGCTACAAGGGCCTCGAACGCGCGCTGTCGCTCGGCTCGGAAGCCATCCTCAATGAAGTGACGGCGTCCGGCCTGCGCGGCCGCGGCGGCGCGGGCTTTCCGACCGGCATCAAATGGAAGACGGTCGCGCATGCGAAAGCGGATCGCAAGTTTATCGTCTGCAACGCCGACGAAGGCGACAGTGGCACCTTCGCCGACCGCATGATCATGGAAGGCGATCCCTTTCTCGTCATCGAGGGCATGACAACCGCCGGCATTACCGTCGGCGCGACCAAGGGTTACATCTACATCCGCAGCGAATATCCGCACGCGGTCGAGGCGATGAACACGGCCATCCAGGCTGCGAAGCGCGGCGGCTATCTCGGCGCGAACATCAGTGATTCCACGCACAGCTTCGATCTCGAGGTGCGCGTCGGCGCCGGCGCTTACGTCTGCGGCGAAGAGACCTCGCTGCTGGAAAGCCTCGAAGGCCGTCGTGGCCTCGTGCGCGCAAAGCCGCCACTGCCCGCGCATCACGGCCTGTTCGGCAAGCCGACCGTCATCAACAACGTGCTGTCGTTCGCCGCCATCCCCTTCATCCTGGCCGAAGGCGCCAAGGCCTATGCCGATTTCGGCATGGGTCGCTCGCGCGGTACGATGCCGATCCAGCTCGCCGGCAACATCCGCCACGGCGGGCTGTTCGAGACGGCCTTCGGCGTGACGCTCGGCGAGCTCGTCGACGACATCGGCGGCGGCACGTTCACGGGACGCCCGATCCGCGCGGTACAGGTCGGAGGCCCCCTGGGCGCCTACTTCCCTCGCGCGCTGTTCGACACGCCGTTCGACTACGAGGCCTTCGCCGCGCGCGACGGCCTGATCGGCCATGGCGGTATCGTCGTGTTCGACGACAGCGTCGACATGCGCAACCAGGCGCGTTTCGCCATGGAATTCTGCGCCATCGAATCCTGCGGCAAGTGCACGCCGTGCCGGATCGGCTCGACCCGCGGCGTCGAGACCATCGAGAAGATCATCAACGGCGAGCGGGTGAGCGAGAACCTCGCACTCGTCGAAGATCTCTGCAACACCATGAAATTCGGCTCGCTCTGCGCGCTCGGCGGCTTCACGCCCTACCCCGTGCTCAGCGCATTGAAGCACTTCCGGGAGGATTTCGTCCCGGCCCCGACCACGCTTCAAGCCGCGGAATAGGAGAACGACAATGTCTCTGATCGAAGAAATCGACTTCGGTACGCCGCGCTCGAAATCGGAAACGATGGTGACGCTGACCATCGACGGCAACCAGGTCACGGTGCCCGAGGGCACCTCGATCATGCGGGCGGCGATGGACGCCGGCCATCAGATCCCGAAACTCTGCGCGACCGACATGGTCGACGCGTTCGGCTCGTGCCGCCTTTGCGTCGTCGAGATCGAAGGCCGCGCCGGCACGCCGGCGTCCTGTACCACGCCTGTCATGTCCGGCCTGATCGTGCACACCCAGAGCGAACGGCTCAAGAAGCTGCGCAAGGGCGTGATGGAACTCTACATCTCCGACCATCCGCTCGACTGCCTCACCTGCGGTGCCAATGGTGATTGCGAGTTGCAGGACATGGCCGGCGCCGTGGGCCTTCGCGACGTGCGTTACGGCTACGAGGGGGAGAACCACGTCTTCGCGAAATCCCACGGCGAGATCAACGCCGCCTGGATGCCAAAGGACGAGTCCAACCCGTACTTCACCTACGATCCCTCCAAGTGCATCGTCTGCTCGCGCTGCGTCCGCGCCTGCGAGGAGGTGCAAGGCACCTTCGCACTCACGATCTCCGGCCGCGGCTTCGACAGCCGCGTGTCGCCGGGCATGAGCGAGAGCTTCCTCGGCTCCGAATGCGTCTCCTGCGGCGCCTGCGTGCAGGCCTGCCCGACAGCGACGCTGACCGAGAAATCCGTGATCGAGATCGGCCAGCCCGAACATTCGGTCGTCACCACCTGCGCCTATTGCGGCGTCGGCTGCGCCTTCAAGGCCGAGATGCGCGGCGAGGAAGTCGTCCGCATGGTGCCGTACAAGGACGGCAAGGCCAATCGCGGCCATTCCTGCGTCAAGGGCCGCTTCGCCTGGGGCTACACCAACCACAAGGAACGCATCCTCAACCCGATGATCCGCGAGCGGATCGAGGATCCCTGGCGCGAAGTGTCGTGGGACGAGGCCTTCTCGTTTGCCGCCGACAGGATGCGCGGCATCCAGAAGAAATACGGCCGCGACGCCATCGGCGGCATCACATCGTCCCGCTGCACAAATGAAGAAACCTATCTGGTGCAGAAGCTGATCCGCGCCGGCTTCGGCAACAACAATGTCGACACTTGCGCCCGCGTCTGTCACTCCCCGACCGGCTATGGCCTTTCGACCACATTCGGTACCTCCGCCGGCACGCAGGATTTCGACTCGGTCGAGGACACCGACGTGGTCGTCATCATCGGTGCCAACCCCGCTTCGGCCCATCCGGTGTTCGCCTCCCGCCTGAAGAAGCGGCTGCGCCAGGGCGCCAAGCTGGTCGTGATCGATCCACGCCGCACCGAGATGGTGGAATCGCCGCATGTGAAGGCGCTGCACCTGCCGCTGATGCCCGGCACCAACGTTGCGGTGATGACGGCACTGGCGCATGTGATCGTCACCGAAGGCCTCGTCGACGAAACCTTCGTGCGCGAACGCTGCGACTGGAGCGAGTTCGAGGAATGGGCGGCGTTCGTCGCCCAGCCGAACAACAGCCCGGAAGCCACTGCCATCCTCACCGGCGTCGATCCGAAGGATCTGCGCGAAGCAGCGCGCGTCTACGCCACCGGCGGCAACGGCGCGATCTATTACGGTCTCGGCGTGACCGAGCACAGCCAGGGTTCGACCACCGTGATCGCGATCGCCAACCTTGCGATGGCCACGGGCAATATCGGCCGTCCGGGTGTCGGCGTGAACCCGCTGCGCGGCCAGAACAACGTGCAGGGCTCCTGCGACATGGGCTCGTTCCCGCACGAGCTGCCCGGCTACCGCCACATCTCGGGCGACGCCGTGCGGGACCAGTTCGAAGCGCTGTGGAACGTCAAGCTCAACCCCGAGCCGGGCCTGCGCATTCCCAACATGTTCGACGCCGCAGTCGAAGGCACGTTCATGGGGATTTACGTGCAGGGCGAGGACATCCTGCAATCCGATCCCAACACCAAGCATGTGGTGGCAGCACTCTCGGCGATGGAATGCGTCATCGTCCACGACCTCTTCCTGAACGAGACCGCGAACTACGCCCACGTGTTCCTGCCGGGCTCGAGCTTCCTCGAGAAGGACGGCACCTTCACGAACGCCGAGCGCCGCATCCAGCGGGTCCGCAAGGTGATGACGCCGAAGAACGGGCTTGCCGACTGGGAGGTCACCATCGGCCTCGCCAGGGCCATAGGCTTCGAGATGACCTACAGCCATCCTTCCGAGATCATGGACGAGATCGCGGCGCTGACCCCGACCTTCGCCGGCGTCTCCTATGCCAAGCTCGACGAGCTCGGCTCGGTGCAGTGGCCCTGCAACGACAAGGCGCCCGAGGGCACGCCGGTGATGCATATCGACGGCTTCGTCCGCGGCAAGGGCAAGTTCGTCGTGACCGAATATGTCGCGACCGACGAACGCACCGGCCCGCGCTATCCGCTGCTGCTCACCACAGGCCGCATCCTCAGCCAGTACAATGTCGG
This sequence comes from Bradyrhizobium sp. 44, assembly GCF_023073095.1. NCBI lineage: Bacteria > Pseudomonadati > Pseudomonadota > Alphaproteobacteria > Hyphomicrobiales > Nitrobacteraceae > Bradyrhizobium > Bradyrhizobium sp. 44. The sequence continues at coordinate 44,476 of NZ_JADPIY010000016.1, read as the reverse complement.
CGCGCAAACCCGGCGCACCGAGAACGTAGTCTGGCATGCCGAGGATCGGCTGGAGATCCATCCGCATGATGCCGAACAGCGCGGCGTGCGCGACGGGGACTGGGTGCGGCTGAAGAGCCGCGCCGGCGAGACCACGCTACGTGCGGAGATCACCGATCGCGTCGCGCCTGGCGTCGTCTACACCACGTTCCACCATCCGGACACGCAGGCCAATGTCATCACGACCGACTATTCGGACTGGGCAACCAACTGCCCCGAATACAAGGTCACGGCGGTGCAGATCTCGCCGTCGAACGGCCCGTCCGACTGGCAGAAGGCCTACGACGCACAGGCGCGGCATTCCCGCCGTATCGCGCCGGCCGAGGCCGCGGAGTAGCGGCATGCACGTACCGGTCCAGGCCATCGACCGCGCGATCTGGCGCAACGGTGTCGCGTCCGAAGGAGCGCGGCTGATTCCGGAGGAGACGCCGCTGGCGCTGACCTACAATGGCGGCACCTACGCCGTCATGATGGGGACGCCGCAGAACCTCGAAGATTTCGCGGTCGGCTTCAGCCTGGACGAAGGCATCATCAGATCCGTCGATGACGTCAAGTCGCTCGAAATAGTCCGCCTCGACGACGGCATCGAGCTGCGCATGTGGCTGGCACCGGAAAATGCTGCGCGAATCAGCGAGCGCCGCCGCCACATCGCCGGCCCGACCGGTTGCGGCATTTGCGGCATCGACTCGATTGCCGAAGCTGTGCGGCCTGCGGCCGTCGTGCCGCAGGGACAGATGTTTACGCCCGAGCAGGTGATGGCGGCGATGCAGACCATCGCACCGCTGCAATCAATAAATTTGCAAACCCGCGCCGTTCACGCCGCCGCGTTCTGGACGCCTGCCGGCGGTATCGTCGCGCTGCGCGAGGATGTCGGCCGCCACAACGCGCTCGACAAGCTCGCCGGTTCGCTGGCGCGCAGCCGCACGGCTGCAAGTGGCGGCATCGTGCTGCTGACGAGCCGCGTCTCGGTCGAGATGGTGCAGAAGACCGCCGCCATCGGCGCGCCGGTGATGGTCGCCATCTCTGCGCCGACCGCGCTTGCGGTGCGCACCGCGGAGGCCGCCGGCATCACGCTGATTGCCATTGCCCGCCAGGACGGGTTCGAAGTGTTTTCGCATGGCGGCCGGGTTGTCGCCTGTCATGCCACGGAGGTTGCCGATGTCGCCTGACCGCTTGATCTACATGGCCAACCAGATCGGCACGTTCTTTCGGAGCCAGGGCCACGACAAGGCCGTGCCGGGGATCGCCGACCACATCAAGAAGTTCTGGGATCCGCGGATGAAGCGCGCGATCTTCGCCCATCTCGATGCCGGCGGCGTGGGTCTTGAGCCGAATGTGCGGGAGGCGCTCACCTCGCTGAAGCCGACGACGTCCCTTCCAGCAGCGCCCTGAAGACACGCCGCACCTCGCTCTGCGTCTCCTTCACGCGCGCCTCCAGCGAGGAGAAATGCGGCGCGTCGCCGGCGCGTGCCATCACGCGCAAGAGGTCGGTGCCGGCGGTTTCCGGCTTGAACCGGTCGCTGACGCAGAGCCGCAGGATCTGCGTCAGGTCGTGATAGAGCCGCGCCGCGGCACGCAATATCTCGGTCTCCGATTGCGCGAGCGCGCCGAGCCTGCATGCATTGTCCAGCACCTGCGTGGTGCCGACGTCGAGAATCTCCGGTTTCTCGTGCGCATGCACGAGCTGGAGATATTGCGCGATGAAGTCGATGTCGACCATGCCGCCGGCGGCATATTTGAGATCCCAGCAATCGGCCTCGCCCTTCTCCTGAGCAATCGCACGCCGCATGTCGGCAACGTCGTTGGCGGTGATTGCGGGATCGCGGCGACGGGTCAGGACATCGCGGATGACGTGTTCGATCCGCTCCCGGAATTCGGGCGAAGCCGACACGACGCGCGCGCGCGTCAGCGCCATGTGCTCCCAGGTCCAGGCCTCGTTGGCCTGGTAGTCCGCGAACGAGACGAGGCTCGAGGCCACAGGGCCGGCACGCCCCGAGGGGCGCAGCCGCATGTCGATTTCGTAAAGCACCCCGTAATTGGTGCGCGTCGTGAACGCGCTGATCAGGCGCTGGGTGAAGCGGGCGAAGTAATGCGCACCTTGCAGTGACTTCGCACCGTCGGAGTCCGGATTGTCGCTGTCGAAATCGTAAAGTAGGATCAGGTCGAGATCCGACGACGCGGTCATCTCGCGGCTGCCGAGCCGGCCCATTGCGATGATTGCGCTCTCCTGCCCCTTGATCCGGCCATGCTGGGCGGCGAAGCGGTCGGCGACGAGACCATGCACGGTATGGACGATGCCCTCGGCGACGTCGGCAAAGGCCGTGCTCGCCTGCTGCGCCGAGACGGTGCCGGAGAGAATGCGCGTGCCGATCAGGAACAGGCTCTCCTGCCCGAACAGGCGCAGGCGGTCGAGGAACTCTTCGTAAGAGCCGGCATCCTGCACGGTGGTCGCAAGCCGCCCCGACAATTCCTGCCTGTCGGGCATGGCGCCGAAGAAGCGCGGATCGATCAGGCCGTCCATGAGCTGCGGCTGCCGCGCCAGCATCTCGCCGAGCCGGGGCGCCGCGCCCAGCACCAGGGCCACGAGCGCAACGAGATCGCGGTTCTGGCCGAGCAGCGTGATCAGCCGGCCGCCGCGCTGAAGCGCTCCAAGGAAATGGTCGAACGCCACGACGGCTCGATCCGGCTCCTCGGCATGAGCGAGACCGTCGATCAGGGCCGGCACGAATTCGACGAATGCGTTTCGCGTCGCCTCAACGCGGAACACGCGGTACTCGCCGGTGATCCAGTCACGCACGGTCTGCGCGACGGCGGCAGGCTTCTTGAAGCCGAGCGTGGCCAGATACTGAAGCAGCCGCGGATCGTCGGGACCCGCACCGTAGTCGAGCGCCGGCAGCTTGGCCGTGCCGGTCGGATCGTCGCCCTCGAACAGTTTTTCGTAGTGGCCCTGGACGATCTCGAGCTGGCGCAAGAGGTCGCGGGCAAAGGCCTCGCGATCCGGATAGCCGAAGAACCAGGCGAAACGCTCGACCGCTTCCTTGTCCTCGGGCAGAGTGTGGGTCTGCTCGTCTGCGATCATCTGGAGGCGATGCTCGACCCGGCGCAGGAATTGGTACGCCGTGGTCAGCTCGTCACGCGCCGCAATCGTGATCCAGTTGCTGGAAGCTAGCACGCCGAGCGCGGCGAGCGTCGGCCGCACGCGCAGTTCGGGATGCCGGCCGCCGGCGATCAATTGCTGGGTCTGGGCGAAGAACTCGATCTCGCGGATTCCGCCGCGCCCGACCTTCACGTTATGGCCTTCGACTGCGACCTCGCTCTGGCCGCGATAGGTCTGCATCTGCCGCTTCATGTCGTGAACGTCGGCAAGCGCGGCGAAGTCGAGATGCTTGCGCCAGACGAAGGGCGCGATCTCCGCGAGCAGCGCCTCGCCCGCCCTGGGATCGCCGGCGGAGGCGCGCGCCTTGATCATCGCGGCGCGCTCCCAGGTGCGCCCTTCCCGCTCGTAATAATTCAGCGCGGCGTCGCGCGAAATCGCCACCTGCGTCGAGGATGGATCGGGACGCAGGCGCAGATCGACGCGGAAGACGTAACCGTCATAGGTGCGCTGCTGGAGAATGCGTGCCATCCCCTGCGTCACCCTCACGAAGAATGGCTGGGGTTCGATATCGGCGGCGAGCGTCGTATTGTCGGGATCGAAAAACACGATGAGATCAATGTCGCTGGAATAGTTCAGCTCGCCTGCGCCCATCTTGCCCATCGCAAGCACGATCAGCCCGCAGCCCTCCTCCGGCGCCTCGGGATTGGGCGGCGAGAGCTTGCCGCGTGCGGCTTCCTGCCGCAGCAGGTATTGAAGCGCCGCCCGCACCGAGGACACTGCGACATCGGTGAGCGCTGCGGTCACCCGCATCACCGGCCAGACCCCGCCGATGTCGCACAGTGCGATCAGGAGCGCGGCCTCCGCCTTCATGCGGCGCAGCAGCCGCATCACCTCGGCTTCGTCGGATGCCGCGAGCACCGCGCCGTTCGCCTCCGCGACCAGCGTGGCGAGATGCGCATCCGGATCGCATTCCAGCAGCCGGATCAGACGCTGCGGATCGGCGCGCAGCAGCTCAAACAGATAAGGCGAGAATTCCGCGATGCCGGCCAGGATGTCCCGCGCGAAGCGGTGAGCCAGCAGCGCTTCAAGACGAGTGAATTGCGCGGGCTCGAGCTCGGCCAGCCAGCTTTCAAAACGTCCTTGGTCGGTGACGGAAGCGGCAATATGGGGAGCCTCCGCAAAGCGCGCGGCAAGTCTCTCACCATGCTTGTCCGCGTTTCCCGGCGCGGAATGGTTCATGCCACCTTCTGTGGCACATCCTGCATTGGCGGAGCAACCCTGTCGCCAGCCCCCGCGCGCGCCGGCAGCACCAGCGTGGCGACAAGACCGGGCTGGGCGTCACCCAACCTCAACTCACCGCCATGCAATGTCGCGACCGCGGAGGCGAGACTGAGGCCGAGGCCGGATCCAGGCAGCGTGCGGCTCGCTTCCAGCCGCACGAATCGTTCCACCACATGCTTGCGGTCGGCTTCGGGGATGCCGGGACCGCGATCGGTGACGCTGAGCAGCACTTGATCGCCCTCGCGCCTCGATTCGATCGTGATCTGCCTGCCCTCCATGCTGACCACAGTTCCCGCCGGCTGCGCGGCCGGCTTGCCGTATTTGATCGCATTCTCGACAAGATTGGCGAGGGCCTGGCTGATCAATTCGCGGTTGGCGTGGACCGGGGTCGGCTCGCACCTGACCTTCAAGGTCATGCCATCGTCTTCGGCCAGTGGCTCGTAGAGCTCGTGAATGCCGTTGGCGACATCGGCCGCGTCGAAATCATCCATGTTGCCGCGCGCCTGCCCGGACTCGGCGCGCGCGATCATCAGCAGCGCGTTGAAGGTGCGGATCAGCCCGTCCGATTCCTCGATGGTCCGCTCCAGCGCGGCGCGGTAGTCGGCCTCGCCGCCGGATTTCGCCAGCGCCTCCTCGGCGCGGTTGCGCAGGCGCGTCAGCGGCGTCTTGAGGTCGTGGGCGATGTTGTCGGAGACCTCCTTCAGCCCCGCCATCAGCGCCTCGATCCGCTCCAGCATCGCGTTGAGGTTTTCGGCGAGGCGGTCGAGCTCGTCGCCGCTGCGCCCCACAGGCAGGCGTTCGCTGAGATCGCCCGTCATGATGCGATGGGCGGTGCCGCTCATCGCGTCGATGCGCCTGAGCACCCTGCGCGCCACGAAGATGCCGCCGCCAAGGCCGAGCACCACGACGATCAGGATCGACCACTGCGCGGCCTTCGCCACGATGCCGAACAGCCGTCGCCGCTCGGCCAGATCGCGTCCGATCAGAAGCCGGAAGCCGTTTTCCAATTCGGTGACGCGGACGAGCGCAAGATGGTCCCGATCGTCGGCATCCTCGATCCGCCGGTAGGCGGTCTCGGACCAGCCGGGCGTCGCCATCACGCCGGGCGCGAGCGAGCCGACATTGCCGGCGATCGACTGGCCGGTCGGCGTCGTCACCAGATAGAGGTTGGCGCCCGGCCGCAGCGCGCGGTACTCGATCGCGAGCACGAGAGCGCGCAAGCCGCGGCGGCCGTAGATCTCGTTGATCTCAGACGTCTCGGCATTAACCGTCTGCGTGATTTCCTCGGTGATCAGCCGCCGCGTATTCCAGGCGAAATAGGCCAGCAGCGAGGCCGCGAACATCGCGAACAACAGCAAATAGACCAGCGTCAGCCGGAATGCCGTGGTGCGGACGAGTTTACCGAATGCCGTCACGGATCATGTATCCCGCGCCGCGGATCGTGTGCAGCAGCGGCCGCTCAAAACCCTTGTCGATCTTGGAACGCAACCGTGAAATGTGCACGTCGATCACGTTGGTCTGCGGATCGAAATGATAGTCCCAGACGTTCTCCAGCAGCATGGTGCGGGTCACCACCTGGCCCGCATGCTTCATCAAATATTCGAGCAGGCGGAATTCGCGCGGCTGCAGCGTCAGCTCGTCCTTGCCGCGCGCGACGCGGTGGGAGAGCCGGTCGAGCTCGAGATCGCCGACCCGGTACAACGTGTCCTCGGCCGGACCTCCGCGGCGGCGCGACAGCACCTCGACCCGGGCCAACAGCTCGGCGAAGGAATAGGGTTTCGGCAGATAGTCGTCGCCGCCGGCGCGCAGGCCCTTGATGCGGTCGTCGACCTGGCCGAGCGCGGAGAGAATCAGCACCGGTGTCGAATCATCCTTGTCGCGAAGCGCGCCGATCACCGATAGGCCGTCGCGCTTGGGCAGCATGCGGTCGACCACCAGCACGTCGTAGTCGCCGTTCTCGGCCATGGCGAGGCCTTCCTCGCCGTCGCCGGCGTGGTCGGCAATGTGCCCGACCTCGCGAAACGCCTTCACGAGGTAGTCGGCGGATTCGCGGTCGTCTTCGATGATGAGGAGGCGCATCGTGCGTTCGGCAACGGTCAAGGGAGTGAACCTTCTCTAAACATGGCGCGAGCGGCAATCGCATGCAAGCCGAGTGAGAGACTCTGGCATGGAGAAAAAGGCGGGCGGTGAAGCTGGGGGGACTTCACCGCCCTAGGCCTTCCGACGGAGGGGGGCGTATTCCACCGGAAGGTAGACAGGGGAAGCAAACGTTGCGCTGCTCCCCCGAAGGGCGCCGTCGGCGGGGGCGACTGATGCCGGCGACACCCTTCATCTCGGAGGTCCTGAGGCCGGGCCCTTCGTTACCCCTTGGCGATGGGCACGGCGACGAAGCGCGACTGGCCGCCGCTCTTCACTCGCATCAGGACGCTGTTCTTGTTGTCGGTCCGCGCCGTGTTGATGGCGTCGCGGACTTCGCCGGCGGTGCTCACGCTCTTGCCGCCGACTTCGAGAATCACGTCGCCTTCCTTGAAGCCGCGTTCGGCAGCCGCGCTCTTCGGATCGACCTCGGTGATCACGACGCCTTCCTTGCCGGCGCCGGCCACGGAATCGGCGGGCGCCACGGTCATGCCGAGCTTGGGCACGTCGGTGCCGCGGCTCGCGCCCTTGCCGCTGTCCTTGTCGATGTCGGCCTTGGCCTCGATCGTGTTCGGCAGCTGGCCGAGGGTGAGGTTCACCACCTTGTCCTGGCCCTTGTGCAGCACGTTGAGCTTCACGGTCGCGCCGGGCGCCAGGCCGCCAATGGTACGGGCGAGCTCGCGGGCGTCCTTGACCGATTCGCCGTTGACCGACGTGATCACGTCACCGGACTCGATGCCGGCCTTGGCCGCCGGACCATTCGCCTGCGGCTCGGCAACCAGCGCGCCTTCGGCCTTCTTCATGCCGAGGCTGTCGGCGATGTCGGATGTCACCGGCTGAATCTGCACGCCGATCCAACCGCGGCTGACCGAGCCCTTGTCCTTGAGCTGCGCCACCACGCTCTTCACTGTGCTCGCGGGAATCGAGAACGCGATGCCGACGCTGCCGCCGGAGGGCGAGTAGATCGCGGTGTTGACGCCCATCACCTCACCGTTGGTGTCGAAGGCCGGACCGCCGGAATTGCCCTTGTTCACGGGCGCGTCGATCTGGATGAAATCGTCGTAGGGGCCGTTGCCGATGTCGCGGCCGCTGGCCGAAACAATGCCGGCAGTCACGGTGCCGCCGAGGCCGAACGGGTTGCCGACCGCGAGCACCCAGTCACCGATCCGCGGCTTGCCGTCGGCAAGCTTCGCGAACGGGAAGTTCGAGCTGCCCTCGACCTTGATCAAGGCGAGGTCGGTGCGCTGATCGGTACCGATCACCTTGGCGGTGTAGGTCTTGCCGTCGTCGGTCGTGACCTCGACCTTGTCGGCGCCGTCGACCACGTGGTTGTTGGTCACGGCGAAGCCATCAGCCGAGATGAAGAAGCCGGAGCCCTGGCCCTGCACGACGCGGCCACGACCGCCACCACCCTTCAGGCCCGGCATGCCATCCGGACCGCCGAAGCGGCGGAAGAACCGCTCCATCGGCGAGCCCGGCTGGAACGGCGACTGCGCGTCATCGCCATCATCATTGCTCGCGGTCTTTTCCTTGATGTTGACCTTCACCGAGATCACCGACGGCTTCACGCGCTCGACGATGTCGGCGAAACCGATCGGGCGTTCGACCTTGCGGACCTCGTTGTTGACCTGTGCATGCGCCGGGCTCGAGAACAGGTCGGCCGGCGAGGTCGACGTGCCGAAGCCGTAGACGGCGGCGCCGAGGCCGGCGACGACCGAGGCCATCAGCGCGATCTTGCGGGCCGAGAAAACGGATCGGCGGGGCTGCCGGTAGGACGGAAGGTTCGAGAGGTCGGAACGGTCGGTCATGCAGAGATCTCCAGGGCCTTGAAATCCATTTGGCGCCTGACGCGGCACCTTACGGACCTGAAGATGGGGGCTGCCGCCTTACCGTGCGCTGGCGGCGGGGTTAAACTTTTGTAATGAACGCGGATGCGGATGCGGCAGTTTATCGCGGCCGAAAGTGTTGAACCGGCAGGAACTTAACGAGGTTCCAGGAACGCCCGCGCAGTGCCGGCTGATGCGCAGCAACGTAGCTAGCGCGATTTGGCTTCATCCGCCATCAATGCGGCGAGCCGCGCTTCCTCGTCGGGCGTGAGCGGCGGAGCCGGTAGGTCTGCACCATTTCGCGATCTTCGGCGGATTTGAAGCCATAGCGCCAGGCCGCCGCCAAGCAGCAGCAGCGGCGCGAGCAGCCACAGCAGCATGTTCTGGCGCTCGAAGCGCGGCTTGAGCAGCACGAACTCGCCGTAGCGCGCGACCAGGAAATCGAGCACTTGCGAATTGCTGTCGCCGGCCGCGATGCGCTCGCGCACCAGGAGCCGCAAATCGCGCGCGAGCGGCGCATCGGAATCGTCGATCGATTGGTTCTGGCAGACCATGCAGCGCAGCTCGCGCGACAAGTCGCGTGCACGCGACTCCTTCACAGGGTCCGACATGATCTCATCGGGCTGCACGGCATGCGCCGCAGGCAAGGCCAGCAGCATCAGTGCGACGAACGCGACCATCATTCGACGCATCAGATCACTCCGCCGGTTGCAGGCGCTGCTTGGCCCGCGCCGGTTTTGGCGCACCGACCCGCAGGCGCCGGTCCGACAGCGACAGCACGCCGCCGAACGCCATCAGCACCGGCCCCCACCAGATCAGCAGCACCAGCGGCTTGTGATAGATGCGCACGGCAATGGCACCCTCGGCAGTGGCGTCGCCGAGCGAGATGTAGAGCTGGCTGGCGCCACGCGTCAGCAGCGCGGCCTCGGTGGTCGAGGAGCCGCGGGTGGTGAAGCTGCGCTTGGACGGCGTCATCACGCTGAGCTTCTCGCCGTCGTGGCTGACGTTGAATTCGGCGATCATCTCGTGGAAGTTCGGCCCTTGGCGCTGAAACAGGCCGTCCAGCTTGACGTCATAGCCGGAGACATGGGCGACGTCGTTCTGCTTCATCGTGGCGATATATTCGCTGTTCCAGGTGGTCTCGCAGACGATTCCGATCAGCGCGACGCCGAGGCCGGCATGCGCAAATACCGAGCCCCAGGCCGAGCGCGGCAGACCGCGGGCACGATGCAGCGTCGTCGCGAACGGCAGGCGGAATAAGCCGGTTCGTTCGGCCAAATCCGTCGCAGCGCCGGCAATGACGAAGACGCCAAGTCCGATTGCCAATGGCGCCAGCGCGCTGCCGCCGAGCGCCCAGCCCCAAACCATGGCAACGGCGACAAGCCCGGCAACGCCGGCCGCGAGCAGACGTTGGGTGACGCCAAGCAGATCGCCGCGTTTCCATGCCAGCATCGGCCCGAACGGCACGGCGAGCAGCAACAGCGTGAACAGCGGAGCGAAGGTGAGATTGTAGAAGGGAGCACCGACCGACATCTTGAAATCGGCGAGCATCTCCATCGCCAGCGGATAGAGCGTGCCGAACAGCACCACCGCGCAGGCGACCGTGAGCAGCAAATTGTTCAGCACCAGCGCACCTTCGCGCGAGATCGGCGCAAACAAGCCGCCCTGCTTCAACGACGTCGCGCGCCCCGCGAACAGCGACAGGCTGCCCCCAATGAACAGGCAGAGAATCAGGAGAATGAACACGCCGCGGGTTGGATCGGTCGCGAAGGCATGCACCGAGGTGATGACCCCCGAGCGCACCAGGAAGGTGCCGAGCAGCGACAGCGAGAAGGTCAGGATCGACAAGAGGATGGTCCAGACCTTCAGCGCGTTGCGCTTCTCCATCACCAGAGCCGAATGCAGCAGCGCGGTTCCGGCAAGCCACGGCATCAACGAGGCGTTCTCGACCGGGTCCCAGAACCACCAGCCGCCCCAACCCAGTTCGTAGTAGGCCCAGTACGAGCCCATGGCGATACCGAGGGTCAGGAAGATCCAGGCGACCAGCGTCCACGGCCGCACCCAGCGCGCCCACGCGGCGTCGATCCGCCCCTCCAGCAACGCCGCGATCGCGAAGGAGAACGAGATCGAGAAGCCGACATAGCCGAGATAGAGCATTGGCGGATGCACGGCGAGACCGATGTCCTGAAGCACCGGATTGAGATCGCGTCCCTCGATCGGCGGGTTGGCGATGCGCAGGAACGGGTTGGAAGTCACCAGGATGAAGAGATAGAAGGCGCTGGCGATCCACGCCTGTACGGCCAGCACATGCGCGCGCAGCGACAGCGGCAGATTGTTGCCGAAGGCCGCGACCAATCCGCCGAACAGCGCGAGGATCGACACCCACAAGAGCATCGAACCTTCATGGTTTCCCCACACGCCGGTGATCTTGTAGAGCAGCGGCTTCATGGAGTGGGAATTCTCGTAGACGTTCGCGACCGAGAAATCCGACTCTACGTGCAGCATCACCAATGCGATGAACGACGCACCGACGAACAGAAGCTGCGCCAGCGCAGTGGAGCGCGCCACACTCATCAGCGCATCATCGCGCAGCCGCGCACCGGTCAGGGGCACGATGGATTGGATCAGTGCCAATCCGAGCGCCAGCACCAGCGCGTAATGTCCTGACTCCGCGATCACCGCACTGCTCCCTGCGGATTGCCCTGCGCTGTCGTGGCCGCGGGCTTGACGCTATCGGAAGCCTTGACGCCATCATAAGCCTTGGCGCCGTAGTCATCCTTCCAGTGCCCCTGCTTCTTCAGGGCATCGGCGACGTCCTTGGGCATGTAGGTTTCGTCGTGCTTGGCGAGCACGGTGTCGGCCTTGAACACGCCATCGGCGTCGAGCGCGCCTTCGGCGACGACGCCCTGCCCTTCCCGGAACAGATCGGGCAAAATGCCCTTGAAGGCGACCGGAAGCTTTGCGCCGCCGTCGGCGACCTCGAAGGTCACTGCGAGATTGTCGCCGCGCTGGAGCGAGCCGGGCTGCACCAGGCCGCCGAGGCGAAACCGCTTGCCGGGCGCAACGTGCTTCTCGGCGACCATGGTCGGCGTCGAGAAGAACACGATGGAGTCGCGCAATGCGTTGAGCACCAGCCCGGCGGCGAGCGCGAGCACGGCAAGCGAGCCGCCGATGATGGTCATACGTCGCTGCTTGCGCGTCATGGCGTATCTATTCCCTGCTCGTCTCGTCCTGACATCATCATCCGTCGAGCCCGAGTGTCTTGAGGCCTTCATCGAGCTGGCGCAACCGCGCTGCATCGTTGGCAACCGCCTGGCGGGCATCGGTCGATGCCCCCACCGCCTTGTCGCGATCACCCATCACGAGATAGGCGCGCACCAGGCGCAGCCAACCCTCGACGTCGTCGCCGTTCTGCTTGAGGCGCGTGGCGAGCCGTTCGACCATGCCGCGAACCATCGCGTTGCGATCGCCCTCTTTCATGTCCTTGGAAGCTGCGAGGGTTTCATCCGACAGCGCCGGCATCGTAGCGCCACCGCCGCCGACCCGGGCGAGCGAGGTCTGCACCAGAGGGCGCCACGGCGCATCCGCCGGCGCTTTCGCCAGCAGCGCGCGCCAGATGTTGGCGGCATCGTCCTTGCGACCGTCCTGCTCGGCGGCGAGACCGAGAAAATAGTTCGCCTTGGGGTCGTCAGCGGTGAGCGCCCGCGCGCGCTCGAACTCGGTCTTGGCCTCGGCGGTCACGACGCCGCCGGCGGCGGCCGAGATCGCTTCGCCGAGATCGGACCGGCGCTCCGCGCTCTCGCCATTGTAGGTGAGCGAGTTGCGATAGGCCCGCACGGCGTCGTCGAAGCGGCCAAGCCGCTCCAGCACGGGCGCGATCACGTTCCAGCCGCGCCCGTCGGTCGGATTCTTTTCCAGATGTTGCTCGACCTGGACGACCAGATTCTCGAGCGACTGCGCCATGCCGGACCCGGATCCGCGCTCCCGCTGCGCCAGTGGAAAGTCCTGAAGCCTGGGCGAGCCGAGCGGCACATAGACGCTGATCGCAACCAGCGGCAGGCCGGCAAGCGCCAGCACGGCCGCCGCGCGGCGCCATTTGAGGCTGGATTTCGGCGCCGTTGCGGGCTCGCTGCCGGCTGCGGCGAGCAGCCTGCGGCTGACCTCGACGCGCGCGGCCTCGGCTTCGGGCGCAGCGATCAGCCCTGCGGCAAGATCACGCTCGATCTCGGCGAGTTGGTCCTTGTAGACCGCGACCTCGCTGCCCTGATTTTGCGCGCGTCCGCTACGGCCGAGCGGCAAAAGCACGGCGAAGATCGCCGCGACCGTCATCAGCGCGAACACGAACCATAGCATCATCTGGCAAGCTTCCGGCAGCGCGCAAGCCGCGCCCACAGGTGGCTTTACACCACGGCCGGACGATGCGGCAATTGACAATTGTCAATTCGGCGCGACCGCGCACAGTCCCGAAATGGTGAAAATCCAACGGCTTAGCCGATCTCGAAGTCCGCGCTTTGAGCGGCGTCCTCGCCATGCCCGTTGAAGGCCTTCAGGAAGTATGTTCCCGGCTCGATAGCGTCGGGCAATCTGATGCGCAACGCCCCGACCGGAACGGGCGATGCAACCCTGGTGACCGTCTCAGGAAGCTGCCGACCGCTTGCCTTCTCGACCAGCACCACCTTCGCGCCGACCATCAGCCTTTGATATTTGGCAACGACGACGCGATTCTCGATTTCGATGGAACTGATAACGGATTTCATGCGCCCACAGATAGAAATATCAAAATTTGCACGGCGACCGTAGGGCCCGACATCGGCATCGTCAACCTGAAATTGTGACTACTGAAATATGCGCCTGGATCAGCTCGCGCGCGACGATTTGCGCTCGCCCGTGGCCGCGTTCTCCGCGGCGCGGCTCATCAGCGAAGCATAATCATCGCCGAACAGCACCTGGCAGAAGCGGATCGCGGCCTGCACCTGCTGCTGCCGATAGGTGCGGACCTTGTGATCGGCGCCGCGCAGCGACTGCACCAGCTGCTCGGTTGAACGCTCGACATATTGCTGCAGGTCGGAATAGGTGCGCAGTGTCACCTCGTTGATCGCAAGCTCGCTCGCATAGTTGCGACAGGTCGCGACGAAATCGATCAGCGCCACGGTTTCCTCGACCTCGGTGCTGTCGATCCGCGCGCCCGGCGGAATGTCCTTCTCGGCGCGCTGGCGCAGGATGCGGCGGACGCGGCCGGGAACGCTGTCGATCTCGGATTGCAGCGCGTTGGAGATGTCGGCCCGGATCGAGGTCAACTGCTTGCCCCAGGCGGAATCGTTGCGCAGGTCGAGTTCGGTACGCAGGCCCCGGACGCCGTCGTGCAGCGTCTTGAGATTGCCGGCGACATTGTCGAAATGGCCGCGCTTGATGTCCATGCGCAGGACGGCGGCCACGCAGGACAGATCATGCAGCGCCATTGTGACGGCGACTCCATAGGGCGTTGCCGCGACACGGATCTCGTCGTCGGACGCGGCAATCTTGATGGCGAGGCGGATGATCTGCCACGGCGCGGTCATCCGTTGCACGACCATCGAGAGCGCGAAGGGCAGCATCTGCGGCGTCTGGAGGACGGGAATGTTGAGCGCGGCAGTCACCGAGGCGATCTGGGCATCGCCGAAGGCGCGCAAAGAGCGCGGCAGCTTCTCGTTCAGGGTGCCGATAGCCTCGCGGACCGCGAGGACCGCCCCGGTCGAATAGAGATCCTCGATCACGTTGGGCGGACCGACGCGGGCGAGCGCACGCGATTTGTCACCCCCGCCCGGCCCCGTCAGCTCGAAGATGGCATCCGCGGCGATCGCCTGGAGCTTCGAGGCCAGCGCTTCGACCTGCCCTGCACTGTCGGCCGGCATGCGCGCCAGCGCCGCCTCGAATTCGCTCAGCTTGGCCGGAGCACCGTCGCGGCCGAGCCATTGCCAGATCGGAGCCAGGGAAGAGCGGCGGATCTGCCCGGCCCGGATCGGGGCGCCTGCTTCGACCAGGAATGGTTCCAGTACCTGGAACAGTAGCCGCGACAGATCGTCCGTGCGCGGCGGTGTTGCTTCCTCGGCTTCCGTCTTGCGGACAATCTTGCGCAGCTGGTCGAGCACGAGGGTCGCCACGGCCGTGTCCTGGCCGCGCTCGAGCGCGCGCTCGAACTCCCGCATCAGCAGTGCCTGCGCCTGCGGCGGGAGCTGCGCGAGATATTCCCTCAGCCGCTCGATCGATGTCTGGCTCATGCGCCCGGGTAATGAACGGTAAATGGCGAACGTGGGATCCGTCCTGCTCGATCATAGGTGGGCCCGCTTAAGAAGCCGTTTAGGAAGTCGCTCCGAATACCCCTGGTTTCTTTCGGATCGGTGTGCTTCTGCAGGTCAAATAGTCGCGTCGGAACAAGGGATTATATTCCGGGGAGGACCAGCTCCGCCCGCAAGCCCCCGGTCGGCGCGCGACCGAGTGAGAGGCTGCCGCCGTAGAGCGCAGCGAGCTCGGTCACGATCGACAGCCCCAGCCCCGATCCGGGCTTGGACTCGTCGAGCCGTTGGCCGCGCCGTGAGACCTGGGTACGCTCGGCCTCCGACAGGCCGCGGCCGTCGTCGTCGACGATGATATGCAGCCGCGGACCGGCGCTCGCCTGATGCGGCGCCTCCACCAGAACTTCGATGAAGACCCGCGAGGCCGCCCATTTGCAGGCGTTGTCGACGAGATTGCCGACCATCTCCTCCAGATCCTGCCGCTCGCCGCGAAATTTCGCCGACGGATCAGCCTCGGCCTCGACCACGATGCCGCGGCCGCGGTGGATCTTCTCCATGGTCCGCCGCAATGCCTCGATGGCCGGTGCAACCTCCGTCACCGTCGCAACGACCGAGACCCGCGCCGCGATGCGCGCGCGCTCGAGATGATGGGCAACCTGGTCGCGCATCACGTCCGCCTGCTCCATCACCTTTGCCGCGAACGGATCGGCGGGATGCGCGCCGGCCTCGTTCACGATGACCGAGAGCGGCGTCTTGATGGCGTGAGCGAGGTTTCCGACATGGGTGCGGGCGCGCTCGACGATCTCGCGATTGGCGTCGATCAGCGCGTTGGTCTCGCGCGCCAGCGGCGCGATCTCAACCGGGAACTCGCCCTCGAGCCGCTCCGCCCGCCCGGACCGGATGTCGGCGATGGATTCGGAGATGCGCTTGAGCGGCGCGAGACCGAAGCGGACCTGGAACACGGTGGTCAGCAGCAACACGATGCCGAGCGCGGTGAAGGTGCCGCCGAGATAGTAGTCGAAACTGCGCGTCTCGTCGAAAATCTCCGTGTCGTCGCCGGCGACACTGACGAGAAATTTGCCGTCCGCGCCGAGATCGACCGGCCGCTCCACCATGCGCAGGTTCTGTCCCTCCGGACCGTCGACATAAGCGATCCGGATGCCGGCGGCGGTAAGCTCGGTGCCCTGCTCTTCAAGCTTCGGCAGCTTCTTGTCCCAGAGCGAGCGCGACGAGCGCACCTCCGGCTTTTCGGGGTCGGTCCGCGTGATCTGCCAGTACCAGCCGGACAACGGCAGCTCGAACAGAGGCTCGCCGAGCGACTGGAACTGGCGGTCCGGCGGCTCGTCGGGGGTGGCGACCTCGGCGATCAGTGTGCGGAGATAGAGATTGAGCCGGCGGTCGAAGGCGCGTTCGGTGGCGTTCTTGTAGACCGACGACAGCACCACGCCGGTGATGGCCAGGATCACCACGAGCCACGCGGTCGCCGACAGGAACAGGCGGTTCGCGAGCGAGCTGGCGGGCATCGGAATGATCCCGGAGGCGCGGGGTGGCATGGCGTCGGAACTCATGACCCGAACAAGGCCTCTGCCGGGCCGCCCGTCAAGCCAAGATACGTCTAGACAAGATCGTTCGAGACACCACGGTTCAAGCGCCGGGGGGCGGCGGGGTCAGGAGATAGCCGAGGCCGCGGACAGTCTGGATGATGTCGACGTCGAGCTTCTTGCGGATGCGGCCGACGAAGACCTCGATGGTATTGGAGTCGCGGTCGAAGTCCTGGTCGTAGAGATGCTCGACCAGCTCGGTGCGGGACACGACGCGCCCCGAATGATGCATCAGGTAGGCCAGAAGCCGATATTCGTGCGACGTCATCTTGATGGGATTGCCTGATACGCTGACCCGGCCGGTCCTGGTATCGAGCGTGACGGGGCCGCAGCTCAGCTCGCTTTGGGCGTGGCCAGTGGAGCGGCGCAGCAGCGCGCGGATGCGCGCCAGCACCTCCTCCAGGTGGAACGGCTTTGCGACGTAGTCGTCGGCGCCGGCATCGAAGCCCTGGACCTTGTCGCTCCAGCGATCGCGCGCGGTGAGGATTAGGACCGGCATGGTGCGGCCGTTGCGCCGCCAGGCTTCCAGGACCGAGATGCCGTCCTTCTTCGGCAGGCCGATGTCGAGCACCACGGCATCGTAGGGCTCGTTGTCACCGAGATAATGCCCCTCCTCCCCGTCGAAGGCGCGATCGACGACATAGCCGGCGTCGGTCAGCGCCTTGGTGAGCTGGCGATTGAGATCGGGGTCGTCCTCAACGACGAGCAGGCGCACGCTTCTCTCCAGAATTAGGCCGCATGAACACCCGCACAGATGAGCAATTCCGGCGTGAACTGAATATGAACGCGGGGAACCGGCCGCGTTACTTTTTGGTCATATCCGACCTGTTCGCGCTAAACGCATTGCGCCCGCCAAGCCACCGGACGAACCGACGGCCTGGCGGGCGCAATGTGCCGCGTTATGCGGCGAGTCGGAAGGTGCGAACCGTCCGGTCGATCTGCCGATCAGGTCCGGAAGAACACGAACCAGATGACCGCGAGGATCAGGATCGCAAGCCCGGTGGATATGGCGAGCAGCGCCGCCACCGACGGCCCAGGCTCGCCCTGGCGCGCCTCGGTCGGAGTTTCCACGATCTGACGTTGGTCTCGCGTGGTTGCCATGGTGACCTCAATTCTGGCTGTCGCGTCGGATGGCCGCGACTGCTCGCGGCGGAATGTCTCGTGGCAACGCATGATGGGATATGATGTTCCGGCCTTTGCGGCCTGATCAGGTTGCACCCGCGCACCGGGCGGCCGGTTAACGCAATTGCAAGATTCAGCAATCCGCCTTGCTATGATTCGTTGTTCCCCGATGGTATCTTCGTCTTCTGTCCCCGTTGCGTTTGGAGTAGCCCATGGCCCCCCGCGCCAATTGGAAGGGTTTTCTGCGTTTGTCGCTCGTGACCTGCCCGGTCGCGCTCTATCCAGCCACTTCGGATACCGAGAAGGTCTCGTTCAACCAGATCAACCGCAAGACCGGCCACCGGATCAAGTACCTCAAGGTCGACGCCGAGACCGGTGACGAGGTGACCTCGGAGGACATCGTCAAGGGCTACAAGGTCGACACCGATACCTATATCGAGGTCACCAAGGACGAGCTCGACGACATCGCGCTGGACTCCACCCACACGATCGAGATCGATGAGTTCGTACCGAAGACCGACATCGACAGCCGCTATCTGATCCGCCCCTATTATCTCGTGCCCGATGGCAAGGTCGGCCACGACGCCTTTGCGGTGATCCGCGAGACGATCCGGAGCATGGACAAGGTGGCGATCGGCCGCGTGGTGCTGACCAACCGCGAGCACATCATCGCGCTGGAGCCGCTCGGAAGCGGCCTGATGGGGACGCTGCTGCGCTACCCTTATGAGGTGCGCGGCGAGAAGGACTATTTCGACGACATCCAGGACGTGAAGCTGACCAAGGACATGCTCGACCTTGCTAAGCACATCGTCGAGAAGAAGTCCGGCGCGTTCGAGCCCGAGCTGTTCGAGGACCATTACGAGACCGCGCTGATCGACCTCATCAACAAGAAGCGTAGCGGCGCGCCCATCGCAGCAAAGGCCGCGCCCAAGACCGGCGGCAACGTTATCAACCTCATGGACGCGCTGAAGAAGAGCATCGCGAACGAGAAGGACGCAAGCCCCCCGGCGAAGGTCGCCAAGGACGTGAGCAAGGACGCCGTCAAGGGCAAGAAGCCGAAGAAGCGCGTCGAAGGCCAGCGCGAGATGCTGCTGCCGATCGCCGGCAAGGGCGGCAAGGACGCTGCTGCGAAAGCCGCTCCCAAGAAGGCCGACAAGCCAGCGCGCGCGCCGGCGCGGGCGAAGAAGGCCGGCTAGCAGCATCGCACAGCGACGACGCCGTGATACCTCCCCTCGTCGATCGGTCGACCTGACATGCCCTGGTCGACCGCGTTCGACGACCCCATTTCGTTACGTGGCGGGCGCAAGCTTCGGACGCTGCAAGAAGCTGCCGATCACATCATGCGACTGCCCGAGGATACGCAGCATGCGAGCCACTGGCAGACCGCGATCGAAACCCTGATCAACGCGGCCGAGACCGGCGGCGGCTGGATGATGTTCGCCCGCATCGCGGTGTTGCGGGCGCTGAATGCGGACGCTCGGCGCGACTGAGCTTTGCACCCCGGTCGAGAACAGGCTCAACAATCCGTTAAGCCAAGCCCGCGCTTTCAGCGTCTGCCCGCAGTCGCGGGGGGCGGCACGTAATCCTACGGAAGACAAAATTAACCGACGCTTCCCGCTCAGCGCAGCATGGTCGCCCTCGATTGAACTCGGGGTTGCAGGCTCGTGCAGCAGCAGGACGCCAGAAAGAACTACATCGGCATCGTCAACGACGCGGCCGAGGAAGAAAGCCTCGCCGGCAGCTCCGCGCGGGCGCAGCCGTCCGTGGTCAGCTATCTGGTCGGACGTCTGGCGATAGTGCTGAAACGCCCCGGCAAGGCCGCGCCGAAACGCCAAATATCGTCCTGAGACACCACGACGAAATCGCCAAATGCGTCCGAATTGGGTGACGAAACCTTAAATCAATCGATGACACCATATCAAACGGCAGGTGAGGACCATCCACCTGCGTTTTGACGCGCCCGCGAAAAATTAGTGAATCAATTTACCATTCCGAAAACGGCACCAGCCTAGGTTGGACGGATGAACAGGAGTTGACGATGACTTTGCTCAAGTCATTTCTTGCCGACGAAAATGGTGCCACCGCCATCGAGTATTGTCTGATCGCCACGGGCATCGCACTCGCGATCATCACGGCCGTGAACAACACGGGCGGTGCACTCCTGAGCGGCAAATTCAACTCGATCAGCGCGGCGGTGAAGTAGCCGGCATAGCCGGCGCGCCGCAATCTCATCAGCACGAGTCCGCGTGCAGCGCGCCGGATGACGGGCTCCTCCTTCCGATGCGGCGGCGACCCCAGCTTGATTTTCGCGAAGTTCACATTATGGCGTTGTGTCGTGCGGTTGCGCCGTCGTAGAGCGTAAGCTCAAACTCCAGCGGCCCTATGACATGATTCCTTCCGACAAGCCGACCTTGACAATCCGGGCTCGTCTTGGCTCGGACCAATCGGTGGCGATCACCGTTCTTGCTGTCCTGGCGGCCCTGTCGTTTCTTCCGGTGCTGCTGACGCCTATCCCCGCGATGGTCGACTATCCCAATCACCTCGCCCGGATGTACATTTTGAGCCAGAACGGCACTCCCAATGCCAATCCGTATTACGAAGTGGCCTGGGCATTCTATCCTAACCTTGGAATGGATCTGCTGGTCCCGCAAATGGCGCGGCTGATCAGCCTCGAGAATGCCACGCGGCTGTTTCTGCTCCTGAGCCAATTGCTGATCGTCGGAGGCGCGCTTTTGCTCGAATGGGCCCGGAAGGGACGGGTCCATCTCGCCGGCTTTGCGGCGCTCGCTTTCCTTTACTGTCTGCCTTTCAGCTGGGGTTTCGTGAATTTCGAGTTCGGACTGGGCCTCGCTCTCTGCGGCATCGCGCTCTATCTGATGCTCGCGGAACGCCGATGGCCACTGCGTTTCGTCGTCAACATGGTCTTCGTCGCAGCGCTGTTTGCGGCGCATTTCTTCTCCCTCGGCATCTACGGCGCGACGCTCGGCCTTTACGAGCTCTCGCGCATCCGCCATGGACGAATATCTTACGGTGTCGCCGCCGCGCGGCTCGCCGCGTTGGCCATGCCGGCGCTTGCCCTGTTTGGGATCATGCGCATGACCGCGGGATCGATCGGAAGCGAAGGAACGAACTGGTTCTTCGGATTCAAACCGATCTGGCCGTTGCGCATCATGAACGGCTACAATTTGACGGTCGCGGCGGCGACCGGACTGACGCTGATGATCTCGCTGTTCTTCGCCGCAAGGCGCGGCGTCCTCAAGCTCGAAGCAGCCGGAAGCTGGCTCGCGATCGGCTTCGCGCTGCTCTATGTCGTCATTCCCTCGAAGCTGTTCGGAACCTCGTTCGTCGACCTGCGCGTGATCCCCGCTGCAGCTCTGATCCTGCCGGCTTTCTGCTCGCTGACGCTGCCCAGCCGGGCATGGGGAATGGCAGCGCTCGCCGCGGTCAGTAGCGTCATACTGATCAATCTCGCTGTCGTGCTCGCGGTCTGGCTGCCTTACCGCACCGACTATGCGGCCATCGTCGCATCGTTCCACAAGATCGATCGCGGTTCGCGCATCCTCGTCGCCAGCACGGACGACAATGGAGACCCGCCCTTCGCCGACCTCACCTCGTATCCGATGTATTATGCGCCGACGCTGGCCGTGCACTATGCCAACGCGTTCGTGCCCAATCTATTCACGGAAGCGGGCAAGCAGCCCGTACGGCCCCGCGAGGACGTGCGCCGTCTTGCCATTCCCTACGGGGGGCCGGTGCCGCTCGGCGTGCTTACCGCGATTGCGGCAAGCCGGCCGCCGGCTGGCGTTCCGCCGTTCGTCAGCACCTGGCACCAGGATTACGACTATCTCTACGTCCTCGGGCCGAAGGTCGCAAACCCGCTGCCGGATCTACTGGAAGCGCTGAACACCTCGGAGCGATTTGTTCTCTACAAGATCCGCCGCAAGTCCTAGGCCGAAGTCCTAGGCCGAAGCGCTGCCCAGCGTGGTTAATCGGGTATCACCATCCGCACCCGCCTCATTGGAAGCCGCCACGGCGCCCCATATCCTTAATGGTTGTGGCAAGGCGACCTTAACCACCACCGGCATAGACTTCCGCTCCTGCAACGAGTTGGACTCTCTCGCATGGCGGCCAATTTCCAGTCGATCCGCTACAGCCTCGTCATCCCCGTGTTCAACGAGGAAGCCGTGTTGCCGGTGCTGCTGCGCAGGCTCGACCTGGTCTTGTCCCGGCTCGACGGGCCGGCAGAAGCAATCTTCGTCGACGACGGCAGCAGTGATTCCAGTTCGATCGTGCTACAGGCACTCGCCACGCGCGACCCGCGCTTTCGCTATATCGGCCTGTCGCGAAATTTCGGGCATCAGATCGCCATCACCGCCGGCATGGACGCCGCGCAAGGTGAAGCGATCATCGTCATGGATGCCGATTTGCAGGATCCGCCCGAAGTGATCGAGCAATTGATCGCAAAATGGCAGGAAGGCAACGACATCGTCCACGCCCGCCGCCTGTCGCGCGACGGCGAAAGCCGATTCAAGCGCGCGACTGCGCATCTGTTCTACCGGCTTCTCGGCAGGATGTCCTCGGTCGGCATCCCCGCCGATGTCGGCGACTTCCGCCTGATCGATCGCAAGGTGCTCGACGCGCTTCGGCAGATGCCGGAGCAGGACCGCTTCGTACGCGGCATGATCGCATGGCTCGGCTTCCGGCAGGCCGAGGTCACCTTCCACCGCCTCGAGCGTGCAGCGGGCGAGACCAAATATCCGCTGTTCAAGATGGTGCGGCTCGCGACGAACGCCGCGCTCGGCTTTTCCGATCTGCCCTTGCGGCTCGCAATCTGGTGCGGATTGACCGTCTCGGGTCTGGCACTGCTCTATGGCGGCTGGGTGATCCTGTTGTGGCTCAGCAACGACAGTCATCTCGTGACCGGCTGGTCCTCGACGATCGTCGTCGTGTCCCTGCTGTGTGGAATGAATATGCTGATGACGGGCATCGTGGGGCTTTACGTCGGCCGCATCCATGCCGAGGTGAAACGGCGTCCGCTCTATGTGGTGCAGACACGCGCCGGCTTCGACCGCAACGAGGCGGCAGCCGCACCCGCGATCCACGCCGTCAACGAGTGACCCAGCGCATGACCGAACTCTTCGACGGTTATCACGACAACTACCGTGACGTGGTCCAATCCTCGATCGACTTCTCCGGCTTGCCGCATCATTTCTTCATGCGCGCCAAGGCCGATCTGCTGGGCAATCTGATCGCGCAGCGGCTCGACACGGAGAGGCCCGACATGCTGGACGTCGGCTGCGGCGTCGGCAGCCTTCATCCGCTGCTGCACGGCATGGTCGGCCGCTTGAGCGGCATCGACGTTTCTTCGGCCAGCCTGGCGCAGGCACGCGCTGACAATGGCAGGGTCGACTACCGTGAGTTTGACGGCCGCACCTTTCCATTCGACGATGCCAGCTTCGATCTGGTCACGGCCGTCTGCGTGATGCACCACGTCGTGCCGGCTGAATGGGCGCAATTCATCGCGGAGATGCGGCGCGTGACCCGCCCCGGTGGACTCGTCTGCGTCATCGAGCACAATCCGTACAACCCGCTGACCCGCCTTGCCGTCGCGCGTTGTGAGTTCGATCGGGACGCCGTCTTGCTCGGGGCGGGCAAAGCCCGAAAATTGATGGCTGCCGGCGGCTTGCGCGAGATCGGTGCGCGCCATTTCCTGCTGCTGCCCTGGGACACCAAGCCCGCGCGGCGCCTCGAAGCGACCCTGAGCGGCGTGCCGCTCGGCGGCCAATACGCCGCCTTCGGGACCGCTTGATCTATCTTTGCGGCATATCTCGCCGCTTGTGCACGACCGCCACGTCGTCGCTGTAGACGCGTTGCCATTGGGGTAGCCGGTCCAGCATCGCTATCGCCGGCGTCCCCGGCGCGAGCAGCGTCGCGCCGATGTTGTATTCGTCGAGCAACTTCAGAAAGTCGCCGAGGTCGACCAGCGCCAGAGCGCGATTGTAGCGGTTGATGAACGCTCCCCCGTACAGTTCACCGCGACCGTCGATAAAGGTGGGAATGCCGGCAAAGATCAAATAGCCACCGAAGGAATAGTCGTTGAGCACGTGCCCCGTCGTGGCGAGCTTGGCTTCAGTGACGGCAGCCTGAGGGGTAATGGCCGGAGCCGGCCGTATATCACGGGCTAGCGTCGCCGCGCTCACCACGATCAACACACCCAGTGTGGCCAGGTTCAGGCCGCGCGACGAGCCGGCAGCATCTTCCGCAATCGGTCCGCCGAACTTCCGCCCCAGCGGAGCCGCCAGATAGAGCGGCGCCAGCACGGCCAGCAGATCCGCATTGCGGATCTGGGCCAGCGCGAAATGCAGCAAGCCGATCACGACCAAGGCCCGCACGACCGGCAGCGTCACGCCACGCGAGAGCGCGAAAATGCCGGCCAGCAGCAGCAACTCGAAGAAGCCTATGTGGCTGAAATCCTGCGGCCGCCATTCCGCGATCCAACCGAGCGCGGGGCCGAGGCCGAGCGTGGTCAGGGGCATCAGCAGCGGATCCGGCCCGTAGGGCGTCAGGCAGGACGCAGCGACCGCAAGCGCGGTGAATGGAAGCCAACGCAGGAATACGCGCGGCCATTCGCTGCGCTTCTCGCGCAGCAGCGCCTCGAGCCCCGCGGGGCCGATCAGCCCAAGCGCCAGCACCACACTGCCGTGCAGATTGGCCCACACGACCAGCAGCGGAAGGGCCCAATACGGCGGGGGCCCTCCACGATCCATGCAGCGTACCAGGGCAGCCGCCCAGGTCACCATCAGCGGCAGCACCAGCACGTGTGGCCGCGCCAGCATATGCGGCGCCAACAGGATCACGGCCGCGATCACCATGAGCAGCGTCTGGGCCGGCGAAAGCTCGCGCAGCAGGAAGAACGTGAACAGGCCGAAGGCGAGCGCTATCGCCGCGGCGCCGACGACGAGGACGCCCTGCCAGCCGGCAAGCGCGTAGGCTCCGGCGTAGATGATCTCCGAGAGCCATTCGAAGGTGATCCAGGGGGCGCCGTGCCTCGAAAAAGAAAATGGGTCGCTCGCCGGCAGCGTGCCGTGCGCGATGATCCAGCGCCCGACCTCGATGTGCGAATAGGTGTCGGGATCATTGAGCAGCCGCGGTCCTAGGATCAGCAGCAGGACATAGACGCCAAGGCTCACCAGCCAGGGGAGCGCCGCGCGCGCCGAAAACGGTTGAACCTCGCTGTGGACGGCCTGTTCACTCATGGCGAGCGCAAGTTAGGGCCCAAGCGTTAAATTCCTCTTTGACGTTCACGGCGGCTGGGGAGTGCGCGGCGGGCCGGTCACCCTTTGTGAACCATACTCCCGGCTGCGAAATCCGGGCTGCGGCGCTTTGACGACCATGCGGGTCCTGATACCCTTCATACTGTCAATCGACCAACCACAGCTGCAAGGATGCGGATGAGAAGCGTGATGCTCTTGGCTTTCAGCCTCGTCTTTGTCGGCGTCTGGTCGCAGGACGGCGCGAGAGGACAGACTTCGGCCGCACCGCCGGTTTCGCTTTCTCCGCCTAATGGATCGCCGTCGCACGCGGGCGCCAAAAATTCCAGACCTCCGCCGGCAGCATCCATCAAAGAAGCTTCGCCGCCGGTGATCGGCGGGCTTCCATCGGCGCCGAACCCAGCCGCCGACTACGATGGCTTCAGCGTAGGCACTGGCGACGACAACGACACATCGCATCAGGTGGTCCCGCCTGTGAGGTCACGCACGGCGACGGGCTCCAGGGCCGACCCGGGTGCTAAAGGCGCCGCTGAGCAATTAATCGATCAAGAAGACGAGGCGTTGAAACGCAAGCTGAGGATCTGCCAAAGCTGCAAGTAGCGGACGGAGCGGATGGAGCGCGGCGAAATTCGTCGCGGGGATATCCGGTGGCACGGCCCCGGATTGCGCTGCGTCCATCCGGGCTACGGCAGCTCGCTGCATGGCAGACCTACCGCAGCTCTCACGCGCTCACGCTTTACCCTCCGCCAATTTCCTGATCCTCTCTCCCCTAATCAGCCGGACCAACCGGCCTGCCCAGGGAGAGAGACGCCATGAAGCTCGGCACCGCGATTGCGGAAATCATGAAGCGCGAGGGGATCGAGATCCTCTGCGGCTATCCGGTCAACCATCTGATCGAGCATGCGGCCAAGGCCGATATCAGGCCCGTGATGGTGCGGCAGGAGCGCGTCGGCATCCACATGGCGGATGCGATCTCGCGGGTGACGTCGGGACGCTCGATTGGCGCGTTCTGCATGCAGCATGGGCCCGGCGCGGAGAACGCGATGGGCGGCGTCGCGCAATGCTACGGCGAATCCGTTCCCGTGCTGGTGCTGCCGATGGGTTATCAGCGCAGGCTTGCGCATATCGAGCCGAACTTCAATTCCAGCGAGGCGATGAAGGCGTTTTCGAAATCGTCCGAACCGATCATCCTTGCCGCCGAGGTCGCCAACATTTTTCGACGCGCCTTCACCAAGCTGAAGAACGGCCGAGGCGGGCCTGTCATCGTCGAGATCCCGGCGGACATGTGGAACGAAGATGTACCGGAGCCGCTGAACTACACGCCTGTGCTGCGCACCCGCTATGGGGCGGACCCTGTTCATGTGAAGGAGGCCGCCCACCTGCTCGTCAACGCCAAGCGCGCGGTGATCTATGCCGGCCAGGGCGTGCATTACGCGCAGGCGTGGCCACAACTGAAACGGCTGGCCGAACGGCTCGCCGTTCCCGTCACCACCAGCCTTGGGGGCAAATCGTCCTTCCCGGAGACGCATCCGCTCTCGCTTGGCTCTGGCGGCCTTGCGGTGCCGCGCGCGGTGCCGAAGTTCCTGACCGAGGCCGACGTCATTTTCGGCATTGGCTGCTCCTTCACCGAAACAAGCTTCGGCATCGCGATGCCGAAAGACAAAACCATCATCCACTCCACACTCGATCCGAACCATCTCAACAAGGACGTCGAAGCCAGGATCGGCCTCGTCGGCGATGCCGGGCTCGTGCTCGATGCGCTGCTGGAGGAGATCGACAAGACCGTCACCGCGGATCGCGACGCCTCGGTGGTCGCGGCCGAGATCGCGGCCTCGCACAAGGAGTGGCTGGCGAAATGGATGCCGAAGCTCACCAGCAATGACGCGCCCTTGAGTCCCTATCGCGTGCTGTGGGACCTGCAGCACACCGTCGACATCGGCAACACCATAATCACCCACGATGCCGGCAGCCCGCGAGACCAGCTCTCGCCGTTCTGGAAGTCGGTCGAGCCCCTCACCTATCTCGGCTGGGGCAAGACGACGCAGCTCGGCTACGGCCTCGGGCTGGCCATGGGCGCAAAACTCGCAAAGCCCGACAAGCTCTGCATCAATGTCTGGGGCGACGCGGCGATCGGCTTCACCGGCATGGATTTCGAGACCGCGGTGCGCGAGCGCATTCCGATCATGTCGATCCTGCTGAACAATTTTTCGATGGCGATCGAATTGAAGGTGATGCCGGTCTCGACCGAGAAGTATCGGTCGACGGACATTTCCGGCGACTACGCCGCGATGGCGCGCGCCTTCGGCGGCTATGGCGAGCGGGTGACAAGACCTGAGGACATCATCCCCGCGATCAGGCGCGGCATCCAGAAGACGCAGGAAGGCGTTCCCGTGCTGCTGGAGTTCATCACCAGCAAGGAGACCGAGGTGTCTCGGCCGGGCACATAAAGCTGGCCGGATTCAGGCAGCAAAACTCGCTGTCGCGGACGCTGGCTCCGGCCGCAGGAGATGTGATAATCCGCCCTGGTGCCGCGCTTGTCGCAGCATCAAGCCGGATTGCGAATGACCGCCCCTTCCAACGACATCGCGGAACTCAAGCGCCTGTTACAGGCGGCCACAGCCGAGAACGCGCAGCTTCGCAGCGAGCTCGCGATTGCGCGCGATCGTCAGAACGCCAGCGCCGGCATTCTGCGCACCATCGCGGCCTCTCCCTCCGATGCCCGGCCGGTCTTCGAGGCGATTGCGTCCAGCTCCAGGCGCTTGCTCGGCGGCTTCTCCGCCACCGTGCTTCAGTTCATCGAGGACGAGCTCCACCTCGTGGCGTTCACACCGACCAGCCCCGAGGCGGACGAAGGGCTCAAGGCGTCGTTCCCGCGCAAGATTGCCGACTTTCCGACCTTCGCGCTGGTGCGTGGCGGCGAGACGATCCAGTTTCCAGATAGCGAAGCCGCGGAGGTCCCGGAGCTGAACCGGAATCTCGCGCGGCTGCGCGGCTTCCGCAGCGTGCTGTTCATGCCCTTGATGAACCGGGGGACGCCAGTCGGCATGATCAGCGTCACGCGCGCCGAGCCCGGCGCGTTCGCAACCGACCTCGTCCAGCTGCTCCAGACCTTTGCCGATCAGGCGGTGATCGCGATCGAGAATGCGCGGCTGTTCAACGAGACGCGCGAGACGCTGGAGCGCCAGACCGCCACCGCCGACATCCTGAAAGTGATGGCCGCCTCGCCGTCCGACGTACAGCCGGTGTTCGACGCCATCGCCGCCAACGCCAACCGGCTGATCGGCGGCTTCTCCACGGCGGTGCTGCGCTACATCGGCGGCGCCGCGCACCTTGCGGCGTTCACGCCGACCGATCCGGCCGGTGATCGCGTGCTGCAGTCCTCGTTCCCGGTGCCATTCGCGCAGTTCCCGCCCTACCGGCTCGTGGCCGATGGGGTGGCGGCGCAATTGCCCGACACCGAGGTCGAACCGGCGGCCCGCGACATCGCGCGCGCCCGCGGCTACCGCAGCATGCTGTTCGCGCCCTTGATGAGCGACGGTGAGGCCATCGGCGTCATCATCGCCACGCGACGCGCGACCGGCGCGTTCGGCGAGCACCACGTGCGGCTGTTGCAGACCTTCGCCGACCAGGCGGTGATCGCGATCAAGAATGTCAGCCTGTTCAATACCACGAGGGAGGCGCTGGAACGGCAGACCGCGACCGCCGACATCCTCAAGGTGATCGCGGCCTCGCCCGCGGATGTGACGCCGGTGTTCCAGGCGATCTCCGATAGCGCCAAGTCCCTGGTCGGCGGACATTCCTCCACCGTCACGCGCGTCATCGACGGCCTGCTGCACCTGGCCGCCTTCAGCACCGACAACGAAGCCGGCAATGAAGAGCTGCTCAGCTCGTTCCCGGCGCCGCTGTCGGCATCCGGCATTCACAGCCGGGTGGCAAGAAGCGGAGAGTTCGCATCCCGCAGCGACATGCAGAACGAGCCCGACCTCACGGACGCCATGAGAGAGCTGGCGCGGACGCGAGGTTATCGCAGCATCCTCGTGATCCCGATGCTGCGCGACGGCGTCGCGATCGGCACCATCGGCGTGACGCGGCCGGAGGCCGGTCCTTTCCCGGACAAGGCGATCGCCCTGCTCAAGACCTTTGCCGACCAGGCCGTGATCGCCATCGAGAACACGCGCCTGTTCAACGAGGTGCAGGATCGCACCCGGGACCTCGCCAAATCGCTCGACGATTTGCGCGCAGCCCAGGACCGGCTGGTCCAGACCGAGAAGCTGGCGTCGCTCGGCCAGCTCACGGCCGGCATCGCGCACGAGATCAAGAATCCGCTCAACTTCGTCAACAATTTTGCATCCCTGTCCGCCGAACTGACGGACGAACTGAACGAGGCGCTCGCGCCTGTCCCGCTCGCGGACGACGTCCGCAGCGATGTCGACGAGCTGACTGGACTGTTGAAGGACAATCTCGCGAAGATCGTGCAGCATGGCAGGCGCGCCGACTCCATCGTCAAGAACATGCTGCTGCATTCCCGCGAGGGCGGCGGCGAGCATCGGCTGAGCGACATCAACGCGCTGGTCGAAGAGAGCCTCAACCTTGCCTTTCACGGCGCCCGCGCCGAGAAGCCACAGTTCGACGTGACGCTGA
Source organism: Bradyrhizobium sp. 44 (assembly GCF_023073095.1). Taxonomy (NCBI): domain Bacteria; kingdom Pseudomonadati; phylum Pseudomonadota; class Alphaproteobacteria; order Hyphomicrobiales; family Nitrobacteraceae; genus Bradyrhizobium; species Bradyrhizobium sp. 44. The sequence goes on along the minus strand of NZ_JADPIY010000016.1, from coordinate 15,190 downwards.
AGCGCGAGCTCGATCCGGCGGCCGGGCAAGCGGAAGTGTTTCCGCAGGAGATCACCCGGGTGCTGCTGAACCTGATCTCGAATGGCTTCCACGCGGTCGCCAAGCGCAAGTCGGATGACGGCGCCGCCGATTACGAGCCGGTGGTGATCGCCGCGACACGCAACCGGGGCGACAGCATCGAGATCCGCATCCGCGACAATGGCACCGGCATTCCGCACGACGTGAAGGAAAAGATGTTCGATCCGTTCTTCACCACCAAGCCGGCCGGCGAAGGCACCGGTCTCGGATTGTCGATGAGCCACGACATCGTCGTGAAGCAGCACGGCGGCACCATCGACGTCGCGACGGAGCCGGGCAAGTTCACGGAATTCACGATCCAGCTGCCGCGACAGAGCAGCTTTTCAGACCAGAACAAGAGATAGACTCGCCCGGAGGATGCCGTGACGAATCTGGCTTGGCTCGTTCGACGGCAATTGCTCTCGCTGTCCGGTATCGGCCTCATGCTGGGCGCTCTGTTCTTTGCTGCCGCGCTGACGCCGACGCTGATTCCGCGGAGCTATCTCACGCAAGGCGCGCTTGCCGGCGGCTGTTTTGCGATCGGCTATTTCGCCGGCGTGCTGTGGCGCCGGCTATGGCACTATCTCGAATTCCCCGAACCTTCGCCGCGGGCGAGATCGATTGCGAATGCGCTGGTCACAGCCGGTTGCCTGCTGGTCGTCGTTATCTTCCTGCGGCGAACCGCCGAATGGCAGAATTCGATCCGCACAGTGATGGAGATGACGCCGGTCGAGACCGCGCATCCGCTCAAGGTCTGCGTCATCGCCCTGATCACGTTCGCCGTTCTGCTGGTGCTGGGGCGGCTGTTCGCGTTTGTCGCCCGCTTTCTCGCCGTACGCACAAAGCGCGTCATTCCGCGGAAGCTCGCCAATGTCCTCGGCGTGCTGATCGCAGGCTTGCTGTTCTGGTCGATCGCCAGCAACGTCCTAGTCCGGACCGCGTTCAACGCGCTCGACTCCTCCTTCCGCGAACTCGACGCCCTGCAAGAGCCCGAGCGGCCGCAACCGGCCGCCCCCGATCGAACCGGGAGTTCTGCGTCGCTGGTGAAGTGGCAGGAACTCGGGCGCATGGGGCGCCGGTTCATTGCCTCGGGCCCGAACGCGACAGAGATCAGCGCCGTTACCGGACAGCCCGCGCAGGATCCCGTGCGCGTCTATGTCGGTCTCGGCAGCCGCGACACGGCCCAGGCGCGCGCCAAGCTTGCGCTCGAGGAGCTCAAGCGCCAGCACGGTTTTCAACGCAAGGTCCTGATCGTCGTTACGCCGACCGGCACCGGCTGGGTCGATCCATCCGCGATGGATACGGTGGAATATCTCCACCATGGCGATGTCGCGAGCGTCGCGATGCAATATTCGTATCTCAACAGCCCGCTGTCGCTGCTGTTTCAGCCCGAATACGGAGCGGAGGCGTCGCGTGCGCTGTTCGCCGAAATCTACGGCTACTGGACGAGCTTGCCCAAGGACAAGCGGCCAAAGCTGTATCTGCACGGGCTCAGCCTCGGCGCCATGAACTCGGAAAAATCCGCAGAATTGTTCGAAACAATCGGCGATCCCATCGCCGGCGCACTATGGAGCGGAGCGCCATTCGAGAGCCGCATCTGGCGCTCGATTACCGATAACCGCAATCCAGGATCACCGGCGTGGCTACCAAAATTCCGCGACGGCCGCTTCGTGCGCTTCATGAACCAGAACGGACCGACGGTGCCGCCGGATACGCCCTGGGGCCCGATGCGCGTGGTCTATCTGCAATATGCCAGTGACGCGATCACATTCTTCGACTACGGCGACGCCTATCAGGCGCCGGCCTGGATGGACGCACCGCGCGGGCCTGACGTATCGTCGGAACTGCGATGGTACCCCATCGTCACGATGCTGCAGCTCGCTCTCGACATGGCGGTCGCAACCAACACGCCGATGGGTTTTGGCCATGTCTACGCGCCCGAACACTACGTCGATGGCTGGGTCGCGGTCACAGATGTCGGCGATTGGTCTGCCGAAGCGCTCGCACGGCTCAAGTACCAGCTCGCGACGAAAGCGCGGAAGACGGGCGCGGGCAATGGCGACGATGATCCCGACCGCGGTGGCTAACCCTTACTCCGCCATCTCCACCTGCTGCGTGACGGAGGGACCGGCCAGCGGCCGCTCCTCCATCATGATCAGGCAGAGCGCGGCGCCGGCCATCAGCGCGGTGGCGGCGCCGAACACGTAGCGGAACGCATGCCGCATGTCCTCGGCGGGGATCGCATTGACGGCGCCGTGATGCTCGCCGGCGAGTGGAACGTCGGCACCGAGGGCGATGAGCAGGATGGCCGCGAACGCCGCGACCGTGAACGAGGACATCAGCGAGCGGAAGAAGTTCAAGGCGCCGGTGATGGTGCCGACCTGCGGACGGGCGACCGAATTCTGCACCGAGACCACGCAGACCGGAAAGGTGGTGCCGAGGCCAAGCGCAAACGCGGCCATCAGTGTCAGCAGTGCCCAGAGCGGCAACGTCGTCAACGTCAGGCCGAGGCCGCACAGGGCAGCCCAGGACGTTCCGACGATGGCGACCCGCTTGTAGTGCTTGGCGCGCGCCATGGTGCGGCCGGCGACGGCCGCGCCGACGGTCGAGACCGCCGCGAGCGGAATCAGCGCAAGGCCCGCTTCGCTGGCGCTGAGGTGATAGACCGCCTCGTAATAGAGCGGCAGCTGCACGGTGAGGCCCGTGATCGCACCGAGCGCGCAGCCGCCGGCCGTCAGCCCGAACGGCACAACCGATCCTCCGAGCAGCGGCAGCGGCAGGAACGGTTCGTCCGCCCGTCGCGCGTGCCAAACGAAGGTGACCGCGAGCGCGACCGCGCCGCCCACCATCGCAAGAACGGTCGGCGAGAGCCACGGGAAGCGCGTGCCGCCCCAGGTCAGCACCAGCATGAAGACGACGGCAGAGGCCATCAGCAGCACGCCGCCGAGCCAGTCGACCTTGCGCTTGCGGTGGAACACCGGGATCTTTTTCATCCGGGGCAACAGCAGCGCGATCGCCGCGGCCGCGAGCGGCACATTGATCCAGAAGATCATCGACCAGTGCAGATGCTCGGCGAACACGCCGCCGATGACCGGGCCGAGAATGCCGCCGACCATCCACACGCTGGAGAAATAGGCCTGGTACTGGCCGCGCTCGCGTGGGCTCACGACGTCGGAAATCACGGTCTGCACGACAGGCATGATGCCGCCGCCGCCCAGTCCCTGGAGACCGCGTGCGAGAATCAGCATCGGCAGGTTCGGCGCGATCGCGCACAGCACCGAGCCCGCGACGAACAGGCTGAGCGAGATGATGATCATCATGCGGCGGCCGTAGATGTCGCTGAGTGTGCCGAACACCGGCGCGACCGCGGTCGACGCGAGCAGATAGGCGGTGATGACCCAGGAGAGATTGGAGACATCGTGGAACTGGCGTCCGATGGTCGGCAGCGCGGTGGCAACGATGGTCTGGTCCAGTGCGGCCAGGAACATCGTCAGCATCAGGCTGATGACGATGGTGCGGACCTCGTCCTGCGACAACGGCGCCGGCGGCGCAAGCGAGGGAGCGTCATCGACGCTCAAGACCTCGCTCGGAAGGCGGGACAATTCCTCGGCGATGTCGTCGGGCAATGTCTGGGTGTCGGCAGAACTGCTCTGCCGCTCGAACTTGTTCATCTCGACCGGAAGCCATGGGGCGGCGCAACGCCGCGAAGGATTCGTTCTATGCAGTCCAATGTAGACAGCAAAGTTCTTCCCAGGCAGGCACCGCGGCGCATGGGTGCATCCCAAAGTCGGGCCATCGCGACGATTGGCGTACGGACCCAGGTGAGAGTCGCAGGACCCCCGTCGCTGCTGGCAGCCCTGCGACGTCCCAGGGCACCTTTAGGAAAACATCAGTGCCGTCTTGCCCGAGGGGCCTGGATGCACCAGTCGCAGCCGGGCAATATAGCTTCGGCCGGCGAACAATTTGTAGGAAATCCTCGCGTTTCGATCCTCGCCGCTATCATCGTCGCCCACGAGAAACCGCGGCGTTCCGTTCACCTCCTCGAACAGGACCAGCGTTGCGTCAGACGGCCCTTTGGTCTCGATGGTATATTTGCGTGAGGCGCTGGGTTTGATCGCATAGTCCATCTGCTGACCAGCGGCGAGATCGACCACGGCCGGATGGAAGGGCTGAAGCGTCGTCAAGGCCGGCTGTAGCGGCGGATACCAACGGCGGATCCACTGCTTGTCTCCGGCGGAGAGCGTCCCCGGAGGAACCAGACCATTGGCCTCGTAAGGCTTCGGCTCCGCAATCAGCCCCGGCTCAAACTCGTATTCCATGATGGAATCCGGGTCCCATGTTGAACCCTGTACCTGCTGCGGGGTGAGCTTCTCCAGGATGTTGTGAAACGTCGTCGAGCGGCTCCACTTGTTGGGCGGGGCGCCCAGCGACTTGTAAACAGCCTCGTCATGCCACTTGATGCCGGCGAAGGGGTTTTGATGCTCGTGCTCCATGCCAAGCACGTGTCCGAGTTCGTGCAGTGCAGTGCCGCTGCCATATTGCGAGGTCAGATCCCAACCATACACGGTGGTCGGCTCGGTCTGGGATACCTGCAGCACGTCCCTGCCAACCTGCGAGGCCGACGATCCGTCTGGCACTGAATAGCCAATTCGCACTTCGGCTTCAGCGAGTTGGGAGACCTCCTGGAATTCGAGGCCGATGCCTACCGCCTTCCATTTCGCGAAGGCCTTGCGTACCGCGTCCGCCTGGGCCCTGGGAACTTCAAAGTGACCCGAGGTGAAAAAGCAGTAGTGCAGGACCGTGCCGTTCACCCACTTGGATCGGCTCGAGATAATCGCACGTGCGCGAAGGGTGTCGGCCATGACAGCCGGACTGAGCTGCGGCAGGACTCTTGGGCCGTTCTGACAAAATGGCCGGGCCTGACCTTTGACCACGGGAGATTTCTTCGCCTGCTTTTGCGACTTTGCCATAAGCCTCTCCAAAGATTTACGCCCCCGGGTGGGGGACTGAAAACAGAAGGCAAGAGAAAAAACGGATCCGTAAAACGGCGCCAGTCTATCACAATCTCAGATTGTATCAATATGCTGCGCCAGAGGCTGGGCGTCCGCGCCGGTGCGACGTCGATCTCGCAGGCGGATCAGTCCTTCGGACGTCGCTTCAGCCGGGCCCGTTTCGGAAGCTGCGCCGGCCACTGCACGATGTGGTTCTCGAGCTCATCGTCCGGGATCTCCACCTCGCTGCCTTCGACCCGTCCGCGCACGGAGACGCCCGCCTCATGCACGGTGTCGGGATCGCCTGACACCAGCGGATGCCACCAATAGAGGTCGCGCCCTTCCGCGACGAGCTTGTAGCCGCAGCTCGGCGGCAGCCAGTTCAGGGTGCGGACATTGGCCGGGGTCAGGCGGACGCAGTCCGGAACCTTGTCGGAACGATTCGCATAGTCCCTGCAGCCGCAGGTCACCCCATCGAGCAGCTTGCAGCCGACATGGGTGAAATAGATGTCGCCGGTGCCATCTTCCTCGAGCTTGTTCAGGCAGCAGCGGCCGCAGCCGTCGCACAGGCTCTCCCATTCGGGCCCCGACATCTCTTCCAAGGTCTTGGTTTTCCAGAAGAATCCTTCCTGGCCTGAAGGTCGTTTGGGAGCTGCGGTCATGCGCCTCAACAAAAGTTCGAAAGAGCTACGGCTGATGCCATCTAGGGCGTGCGGCCGCGGGGCTGCAAGCAACGCCCGCGTGAGGCCCGTAATGAACCGGGGTCAATTAGGCCTGTTGTTCAAAATCGCAAGCGTGACCATTGGTTTATAGGCCCTGCTCGGCTAGAAGGAACAGCAAGTCCCCACCGTCGCTGGCCGGGCGCCTTGGGTTTGCCGCAACACTCCCGCAAGACGTCTCGATGCCGCCCCGGCCGGGTGCTTGAACGCTTTCGAACCAAGCCGCAAGGGTTCTAGGTGCGCCAGATCATACCACCGCATTGGAAGGCCCGGATCCGGAATTTCTTCCTGGATCTCGATGCGCGCATCGACTCCTCGCTGTTCTCCTCGGCCAAGGGCATCCGCGAGCTCTACGAGCGCTACTCGACCTTCATGGACCGCTTCTATGTCGGGCGTTGGAAGCGCTGGGTGTTCATCGAGCCGCTGTCGGAGGCTGCGACCCTCGGCCTCGGCGGCCTGGTTGTGATGCTGACCCTCGCCATCCCGGCCTTCCGCGAGACCGCGGACGAGGACTGGCTGAAGAAGTCCGACCTCGCGGTGACCTTCCTCGACCGCTACGGCAACCCGATCGGCAGCCGCGGCATCAAGCACAACGATTCGATCCCGCTGGAAGATTTTCCGGACGTGCTGATCAAGGCGACCCTCGCGACCGAGGACCGCCGCTTCTACGAGCATTTCGGCATCGACATCGCCGGCACCGCGCGCGCGCTCGTCACCAACGCCCAGGCTGGCGGCGTCCGCCAGGGCGGCTCCTCGATCACCCAGCAGCTCGCCAAGAACCTGTTCCTGAGCAACGAGCGCACCATCGAACGCAAGGTCAACGAAGCCTTCCTCGCGGTCTGGCTGGAATGGCGCCTGACCAAGAACGAGATCCTCAAGCTGTATCTCGACCGCGCCTATATGGGCGGCGGCACCTTCGGCGTCGACGGCGCCGCGCATTTCTACTTCAACAAGTCGGCACGTGACGTGACGCTCGCCGAAGCCGCGATGCTCGCCGGCCTGTTCAAGGCGCCGACCAAATACGCGCCTCACATCAACCTGCCCGCCGCACGCGCCCGCGCCAACGTTGTGCTCGACAACCTCGTCGACGCCGGCTTCATGACCGAGGGCCAGGTGTTCGGCGCCCGCCGCAATCCCGCCTTCGCGGTCGACCGCCGCTACGAGGCCTCGCCGAATTACTATCTCGACTACGCCTTCGACGAGATGCGCAAGCTGGTCGACACCTTCCCGAAATCCTACACCGAGCGCGTCTTCGTGGTCCGGCTCGCGATCGACACCAATGTGCAGAAGGCTGCGGAGGACGCGGTCGAGAACCAGCTCCGCCAGTTCGGCCGCGACTATCACGCGACCCAGGCAGCGACCGTCGTCTCCGATCTCGACGGCGGCATTCGCGCCATGGTCGGCGGCCGCGACTACGGCGCCAGCCAGTTCAACCGCGCCACCGACGCCTACCGCCAGCCGGGCTCGTCGTTCAAGCCTTACGTCTACACCACCGCGCTCCTCAACGGCTTCACGCCGAATTCGATCGTGGTGGACGGCCCGGTCTGCATCGGCAATTGGTGCCCGCAAAACTATGGCCATTCCTATTCCGGCGCAGTGACGCTGACACAGGCGATCACGCGTTCGATCAACGTCGTGCCGGTCAAGCTGTCGATCGCAATCGGCCAGAAGAACGAGCCCAAAGCGCAGAACCCGGCCAAGGTCGGCCGCGCCAAGATCGTCGAGGTCGCCCGCCGCTTCGGCCTCAAGGCGCCGCTGCCCGACACGCCGTCGCTGCCGATCGGCTCGGACGAAGTCACCGTGCTCGAGCACGCTGTGGCGTATGCGACCTTCCCCAACCGCGGCAAGGCGGTGACGCCGCATTCCGTGCTCGAAGTGCGCACCGGCGCAGGCGATCCGGTCTGGCGCTGGGACCGCGACGGGCCGAAGCCGCGCCAGGCGATCCCCGCCTCGGTGGCCGCCGACATGGCCGGCATGATGAGCCACGTCGTCAGCGAAGGCACCGCGCGCCGCGCAGCCCTTGACGGCATTCCGACCGCGGGCAAGACCGGCACCACCAATGCCTATCGCGACGCCTGGTTCGTCGGCTACACCGGCAATTTCACCTGCGCGGTCTGGTACGGCAATGACGACTATTCGCCGACCAACCGCATGACCGGCGGCTCGCTGCCGGCGCAGACCTGGCACGACATCATGCTCGCGGCGCATCAGGGCGTCGAGGTCCGGGAAATCGCCGGCATCGGCATGGGCCAGAAGCTGCCGCCCGAGCGGATCGCCAACGCGCAGGCCAATGCGGCGCCGAAGGTGCTGGAGACCAAGCCCGGTCCGCCGCCGGTATTGACCAAGCGCGGCGCCGACGTGTTGGTGCGGGTCGAGAAGCTGCTGGATGACGCTGCCAGGACCGCGACCAAATCGGCGGCCACCGATCCCAAGCAAGCCAAGCCGGCATCGTCCACGAGCGCGCTCGCCTTCCCGCAGAACTATGCGGAAGAGAATGCGAACGCATCCGCCCCGCGCAAGAACTGATCGAAACAAGTGCGGCTGATCCTGATCACATTGACGGCTCTTCTGCTCGCAACCGTGGTGGGCGTCGGCGCGACCTGGATGACGACGACGCGCGGCACCGAGATCGGCGCGCTGACCATCGGCCCCTGGACCGCGCGTCCGCGCACCGGCACCGCCGATGTCGATCCGTATTCGCGCGCCACCATCGTGCGCAACGGCGAGCTGCCGATCGGCACCGGCGACGGCGTCGCCTTCACCGCGACCGCCGACGACAAGAAGAAGGTGCTCGACGGCCGCTGCGACGTCGTGGTCTCCGGCGTGACGCCGCCGGCACGGTTCTGGACGCTGACGCTTTATGACCGCAAGGGTCATCTCGTCCCGAATTCGCTGCAGCGCTACGGCTTCACCAGCCAGGAGATCGTGCGGCAGTCCGACGGCTCGTTCGAGATCCGCATCGCCTCGCGCTCGCGCGCCGGCAACTGGCTGCCGACCGGCGGCATCGAGCGTTACGCGCTGATGCTGCGGCTCTACGACACCCCGGTCGGCGTTGCCACCCGCACCCAGCGCGACGCGCCGATGCCCACCATCACGACGGCGGGCTGCTCATGATCCGGCTGTTGTTCACAATCGTTGCCGGCGTGGTGCTGGGCCTCGTGGTCCATCTCGTCAGCGTGCTGGCGTTGCCGCGGATCGCGACCCAGGACGCCTATTCGCGGCTGACGCCGATGACGAAGCTCAACGGCGTCACCCAGCTTCCGCTCGCCGATCCCAGCACCTCGCCGATGCCGTTCATGGACCCGGCCTTTGCGCTGGCGATCTGCCGCTACGATCTGTCGAACGGGCCGATCAAGCTGACGGTCCCCGTCAGCCAGGCCTACACCTCGGTGTCGTTCTACACCCGCAACGAGATCGCCTATTACGCCATCAACGACCGCTCGGCCGGCAAGAAGGTGATCGAGCTCGATTTGATGACCGAGCCGCAGCACAACGAACTGCCGGAGGACGAAGAGATCACCGCCGCCGACCGCCTGATCATCGATTCCCCCAGCACCACCGGCCTGATCGTGATGAAGGCTCTCGCCCCCGAGCCCGGCCTGATGCCGCAGGCGCAAGGCTCGCTTGCGGCCGCGAGTTGCGGCCCGCAGACCGAGGCGCCGGCCAAGGCGGAGGCGCCGCGCGGCCGGCGCTGAAGGGCTCCGCTTTGGCAGCGCAAAAACAAAAACTCGAAAAACAACCCCATGCACAGTAGCGGGGGCGTTGAAATCGTTAGCCATTTTGGTTGCACCAAATAGGCGTTTGCCGGACCGATACATCCCTGCCCGTCGCGCTGTTCGGCTTTGACTCGTCGGGCAAAACACTGGCAGAATGGCATCATCGAAAGTTCACCCGCGCGGAGCAATCCGCTGCGGGTTTTTTCATGCTGGAGCAGCTTGCGCTTAGAATGGCGGGGCTCGTTCGAGATTGTCCCCGCCTGAATTCGGAACGAACATTCGACCCTTGAATCATTCCACGTCGGCTGAGTGTCGGATGTCCAACCGGGTCGCGCTTAAACCAGTTCGCCCGTGAGGCCGCAGCGGAATTGCTGCGCATGGCAAAAACCACAAAGGATCCCACGGTCGCTGCTGGCTTCGTACAGCGTGCCTCAGACCTGAAAGACGGCACCGGCGAGCTTCCTGCCATCGATGTCGAGGCCATGGCCGAACAGCCGCCCAAGCCCTTCGAATAACTAAGGCTGCCTCGGTCGGCGAAGGCTTCGTCCACTCCCCTCAGGACTGAGCGGGCGGAGCTCCGGTGTTCAGAAGTTGAGCTACGGCGGTCACGATTTGCGCAGGTGCAAATGGCTTGGTCAGCAAGATGCTGTTGGGCACGCCGTGGGCGGGCCATTGATCGGCCGCCGCGCCTGTCATGTAAATCACAGAGATGTCCGGATTTAGCTCCCTGGCGCGATGGCCGACTTGCCAGCCATCGAGCTTTCCGAACAAATTTATATCGGTAACGAGTGCGCGATACTTGGTTTGGTTGCCCTGCAGAAGACTAACTGCATCCTCCCCACTGACGGCGACTTCGGCTTCAAAGCCGCCATCTGACAATGCGTCGGCCACCATGTCGCGGATAAGCTGTTCGTCTTCGACGACGAGGATAGTAACTCCCGCCCCTTGCATGCTGTCCCCCTGCGCACCCCGCTGTGCGATCGGGGAAGGAACTCGCGATAAAGAGTTATGTTCCATTTTGAACACAGCGAGCAAGGGTCCCCCGCCCAACGAATGTCAGCTCGACTTCAGGAGTGCAGCTTCTTGCGCGACTTCCCGATCAATTCGCGAAGGCCCGCGACATGCTCGTGGAGGATGCGCCGCCGGGCCTAGTCGCCCTCGCGGACTTTCACTTTTGGCTTGGCCGGCGGCTTATCGCGCCTGACATCGCACCAGCCGCACGGCCGCAGGCGGCCTGGATCTAGATCGATCTTTTCACGCTCTCAGGGCTGCGGCGGTTCTTCTGGCGGGCTTGGTGGCGGCAGTCCGTATTCCAAGGCGCGCTTTGCCGCCAGCTTTCTGTAAGCCGCCGCCTGGTTCAACAGCTGAGTTTTGAAGGTCGAATCCTGCTCGCCCGCGGCCAGTTTCTCCAGACTGACGGCGCGCTCCAGGTATTCGGTCAACAGTTTCATCGCCGCCCCCGGCTTTTCTCCGACCCGTAAAAATCTCACGGCGCGAAAAAAGGTCAAGCGGGGAAAGTCCGGCTACCGATCCACTCCCTCAGGGTGAGCGCAGTAAGGGAATCTTGGTGCCCGTTGAGGCACCAGGCAGACAGGGAGGGATGACGGCTAAGGCCCAGAGAGCGGACGGTGCTACAGTGATCGCCGCCGGCCAGCGGTCAGGATACTACCGCTGGTTAGACCTTGGTCATTCAAACTGATCCAGAATCTCTCGCACCTTCAGCGCTAGTTTTGCTTGCGAGATTGGCTTCTCCAGCAGGTTGACGCCTTCATCAAGCCTTCCCTGATGGACCACGGCATTGCGCGAATAGCCGGTCATGTACAGGATCTTCAGTCCAGGTCTAATTTGATGCGCGCGCCTGCCGAGTTCGCGACCATTGATCCCCGGCATGACCACGTCAGTGAGAAGAAGGTCCACCTTCGAGTCGTCTTGCAGGAGAATGGTCAGAGCGGCCTGGGCGCTGCGGGCCGAGAGGACGCGATAGTTGAGCTCCCGCAGGACGTCAGAGATATAGACGCGCAGATCTTCATCGTCCTCGACGACGAGAACGGTCTCGGATAGCTCACCCTCGGCAATTTCTTCGGGTGCGATTTCCTCGCGCGGTGTGCTTCCGGAAAAGCGCGGAAAGTACATCTTGATGGTGGTGCCTTGCCCCACCTCGCTGTAGATTTTTGCGTGGCCTCCGGATTGCTTGACGAAGCCGTAGACCTGGCTCAGGCCAAGCCCGGTGCCGTGGCCCGGCTCCTTTGTCGTAAAGAAGGGCTCAAAGGCGTGACTGAGAACGTCCCGCGACATTCCGCCTCCGGTGTCAGTCACGCAAATGGCGACGTACTGACCGGGCGCCAGTTCAGGATTGAGCCGGCAGTAATCATCGTCGGCGGAGATGTTGGCTGCTTCCAAAGTCAGCTTTCCGCCGTGGGGCATGGCGTCACGAGCGTTGATTGCCAGGTTGACGATGGCTGACTCCAGATGATTGGCGTCGGCTTCGATTTCCCAAAGACCCGCACTTCCGACGGTCTGGACTTCGATGCGCTCTCCGAGCGTGCGCTGAAGGAATTCCTGCAGGCTATTGACGTAGTTGTTTATGTTGATTGGTTTGGGATCAAGCGCTTGTCGGCGCGAAAATGCCAACAAGCGACTGGTCAACGCCGCGGCTCTCTGCGCGCCTCGTTTGGCGTTTGCGAGCGCCCGGTTCAGATTGGCTCCGGGCGCCTTGGCGTGCCGTTCAGCTGTCTCGAGATTGCCAAGGACGATCATGAGCAGATTGTTGAAGTCGTGCGCGATCCCGCCGCTGAGTTGCCCCACCGCCTCCAGCTTTTGGGATGCGGCGAGTTGCTCCTGAACGTGCTTGAGCTCGTCCTCGGCGCGCTTCCGGTCCGTAACGTCGCGCGTGACTTTGGCGAACCCGACGATGTTTCCGGCCTCGTCCGTGATGCGATCGATGATGACCGACGCCCAAAAGCGGGAGCCGTCTTTTCGCAGGCGCCAGCCTTCCGCTTCGAAGCGACCATGCTCCGCCGCCTCTGAAAGCGCACGCTTGGGCACACCGACTTCTATCTCTTCAGGCGTGTAAAAAGCGCTGAATTGCCGACCGATGATCTCCGGCGGCGCGTAGCCCTTGATCCGCTCTGCTCCGGGATTCCAGGTTGTCACGTTGCCGAGTGGGTCGAGCTGAAAGATCGCGTAATCGACCACGGCCTCGACCAGCTGGCGATAGCGCCGCTCACTATCGAGAAGCTCTTCATGGGCTTCCTGACGTTCGGTAACGTCTCGCGTGACCTTGGCGAAGCCGATCACTTCACCGGCTTGATTGCGGACGGCATCGATGATGACCGATGCCCAGAAACGGCTTCCGTCCTTGCGGACTCTCCATCCTTCGGCGCTGAAGCGGCCTTCTCGTGCTGCGACGCTCAAGGCGCGCTCTGGAAGCCCATTGTCGCGATCATCTGGCGTATAGAAGGATGCGAACGACTTGCCGATGATTTCGTCAGGCGAGTAGCCCTTCAACCGCTGGGCACCGGAGTTCCAGCTGCGGACTGTGCCGTCGAGGTCGATCATGTAGATGGCGTAATCAACGATTGCGTCGATGAGCAGTTGAAGGCGCGCAGTATCGTCGATCCCGTCAAGTTTTGACTGGTGGGCTTGCAAATGGTCGACTCCGGTGTCGGGGGAAACAGTTTAACCGCGAAGTCTTTTTATTGTTCCGTAGTGCTGCTCCGTGCCAGCCTCGGATGGCATGATCTCTGTCGGGGTCTGAAGTCCGTTAAGGGCGGTTATCGGATTCCAGAAAAAGCGCTGGTGGCATGTCTGCTGAGGGCCAACAAGCGGACTTCGCTGAACTGAGCGCCTATCGGTTTCGGTACCGAAAATGGCGATGCCGCCCCGATGTCGCTCCGCAAGGACCACGGTTTACCAACCATTAGGGTGCTGCGGGCCACAACCAAAGGCTGTTCCACCATCTAGCGAAGAGCCTCGACCGCAGGTGAAATCTCAAGCGCTATTTAAGATTCTTGGCGACACTTGCATCTCCGCTGTGATTGCCGCCTTCTCGGCGGCTTGCGTCTGGAGCGCGGCTGTCGCGATGGGCATCGTGCTCATGTTCGCGCCCGGCTTAATGGTTCTTTTTTTCGCTGCATATGCCGCGCCGTTCATTCTTTTGCCCATCTATGGACTTGCGAAACAGCGAATCGGCTTTGTTTTTGGACCGATCATCCTTGCCGGCATCGTCTATGGCGGTTCGTTCTTACTGATAACGGAAGAAAAGGATCTGTTCATAGGTCTCACATCCTACACGGCCGAACCCGAGCGAAAAAACCATACGCTGCTCGCGGTTGAAGACGACAACAATAATCTTTGCGATAAGGTCTGTATCAAGGTTCTGGCCACATCCAATCACACGGTTGCGCTTCGATCTAACACTCGGGCTCCCCGTAGTTGGATGCTCTATTCCCAAGCTGAGGGCGCTACATGTCTTGGGAAAGATAACGCCAGACTTGCTCTTGAATTTCTTCTATCGGGCTACCCCGGAAAGTGTGCGACGCGACGGGAAGTCGCCGAATTTGAGGACGGTTTACTGTTACGTATAATAACGTCAGACGCGAGATGGCCACGAAAGTCAGATCTTCCGAAGGGGTTCACGGGCGAAACCGACGAATATTTTGAACGCATTGGCGGCAAGGATCGCTTTCTGGCTCGTCATATCAAAGGTGGCCTCTCGAACCGAACGCAATTCCTGCTTCTGTTTGAAAGGCGACCGCCAGCAATCGATGCAGGGCCGCCGATCGACCGGTTGTCTTTTCTCGCTAACGCTATCGGAACTGACATCGAAACTCTCCGAAAACCAGCCGAGCCGTTCCCATTCGACGAAGTGCTGACTGGCGTTGAGAAATACTTCGATCAAAAGGACGCGATTGGCGCAGATGCGCTCGGAACGGCAAGATGGACCTGGTCGCAGATCGCATCCAATGCATCGAGGACGCAACCTCAACTATTGAGAGAGCGCATTCTTCGTTTGCTCAAAAGTCACGAAGCCTTTCGGATCAACATGGGCATCGAAGCCATATACAACTTGCGATTAGATGAGCGCACTTTTCCAGATGATGTGATGCTCGACCTGGTGTTTGCTCCGATAACGGAACCAGCCACGATTTCACTTCTCGAAAAACAGTTGGAGCGACAATTTGCTCGGGGCCGGCTGGCTCCGGCTGGCGACGTGCTCGAACGAGCAAGAAGTCATTTGAACGACCCAAACCTCAAGCCTTGGCAGTCACGCATCCTCGGTCGCATTAGTCAGCTCCAATGAGAAGATGCTACCATGATGGGGCCACCGCTTCTGCGGCGGACAGAGTCGCTCAGCGTAAACACGCAAGTATGCTCCTTCGCAGAGCTGGAGGAGTAGGATACCCCATGACGTAGAGATAACCACCGACCCACAGCAACCTGAGGTCCGCAATGGGTCTTGGTCGTGTAAAAACGCTGTTGCATGACGCGGACCAGCGCGGTTGAGCTCAGGCTATCGCGGTCCGATCAATTTGGGAAAGTTTTACGGCCGCTCGACCAGAACTCATCCTGAGGCAATGTCGGGGCTCTTTTACGCGCCCCATGAACCGCAACGGCCGCGCGGCAACGCCCGTATCACGCCCTCACCGCCGCCAGCAGCGGTTTCATCCCGACGATGTTCAGCACGCGTGTCAGATTGTAGCCGAGC